>CAVPTU010000035.1:0-154299 GCA_963708565.1 uncultured Alphaproteobacteria bacterium | reverse complement strand
TGCGCCCCTACTTGCTGGTCGCCCTGCTGCTGCGGCTGATCTTTGAGTTCCGGTCGTTCGACAACGTCTACGTCATGACCAGCGGCGGCCCGGCCAACGCCACCATGGTGCTGTCGATGTACACGTACCTCGCGTCCTTCGTCCGGTTCGACCTCAGCCTGGCGGCGGCGTCCTCCTGGATGATGCTGCTGATCTCCCTGATCCTGTGCGGCTGCTTCATCGTCATGGTCCGCCGGAGGGATGCCAACTGATGCGCGAGCGCTCCGAAGCCGCCCTGCTGGTCTACGCCATCGCTCATCGCGCTGACCGCCGTCTTCCTGTTTCCGCTGCTGTGGTTCTCGGCCTGTCGCTGAAGACACGGTTGCAGGTCTTCGCCTCGCCGCCGCTGTTCGTGTGGTGGCCAACGCTGGAGAACTACGCCGCGCGCTGTCCAGGGCGGATTTCGGCCAGGCCTTCGTCAATAGCCTGCTGGTGTCCGCCGGCGCGGTCTCTCTGTCCCTGCTCGTCGGGGTGCCCGCCGCCTACGCCCTGGCGCGGTTCCGCTTCGCCGGCCGCAACATCCTGTTCTTCGCCCTGCTGTCGATGCGGATGCTGCCGCCGATCGCCGTGCTGGTGCCGATGTATGTGCTGTTCAGTGCATTTGGACTGACCACAACCCGCACATCCGTCGTTCTGGCCTATACCACCTTCAGCCTGCCCCTGGTCGTCTGGATCATGCGCGGCTTCTTCGAGGACCTGCCACAGGAACTGGAAGAATCCGCCTGGGTCGACGGCGCCAGCCGCTTCCAGGCCTTCGTCCACGTCGTCCTGCCGCTGATCAAGCCGGGCCTCGTCGCCGCCTGCATCCTGTGCCTGCAGCTCGCCTGGAACGATTTCCTGTTCGCCGCCGTGCTGACCAGCAACGCGACGCGCACCCTGCCGGTGCTGATGGCCGCGTTCTCCGGCGGCGACACCGGCGTCGATTGGGGCGGCATGACCGCGTCCGGCGTCCTGGTGGTCCTGCCGGTCATCGTTTTCGCCTTCGCTGCGCAACGCCATCTGGTCGCCGGCCTGTCGTCCGGCGCGGTCAAGGGGTGATCCACACCAGGCGAAACCATGCCAGGACTGAACGCCGCACTCTGCTCGCCATCGGTCACCGCGGGTTCGCTCGCCGCGCCGCAGATCAGGCGCAGAGCAAGCCGGAGAAACTGGTCTATGTCGGCGACAACGGCCCCTGGCACTAGGCGATGGTCGAGGAAGTCGCGCCAGCGTTCGAAAAAGCCACCGGCATCAAGATCGACTTCACCCTGCTGCCGGTCGATCCCTGGCGCGCGCGGCTGAGCGCCGAACTCAGCGCCGGCAGCGGCGGCATCGACGTCGTGCAGTGGTCCGTCGGCATGGCCGGCTGGATCGCCCGCACATGGTGGACCACGGGCCGCTGCTGGCCAATCAAATCGGCCACGGATTTCGACTGGGGCCGATTTCCTGTCCGGCACCAAGAGGGCCGCCACCTATGACGGCAAGATGTGTCGGCATCCCGTACCGCATCACCACCGGCATCTTCCATTATCAAAGAGCCCTGCTGGAGCAGGCCGGCTTCAGCAATCCACCGGAAACCTTGGACGAATTCTGAAGACGCCGCGATCGCGATGAACAAGCCGCCCGATCGCTATGGCTTCGGCACCGTCCGGCCGCCAGGGCGCGGCCTCTATTCGCCGGATTCCTCCCTGGCTGTATTCCAACGGCGGAAGGCTGCTCGACTTCAAGACCGGCGAGATCTACATCAACGAAGCGAAAGGCGTCGAAGCGCTGCAATTCTATGCCGATCTGATCACCAAGGACAAAGTCGTGCCTCCCGAGGCCATGACCTGGGAATTCGACGACATCGTCGCAGGCGGCCAGAACGATCGCTACGCCATGGCGCAGATCTTCGCCCCCTACGGCACGCTGATCAACGATCCGAAGATTTCGAAAACCGGCGGCAAATGGGCATGGACCACGGTGCCCGGACCGCATTCGAAAGACCGAAGGCCGCACCTGGATCGACGGCCATTTCCTCGCCGTCCCGAAATACACCAAAAACAAGGAGTGGGCGCTGGACTTCATCCAGATGTGTGCACAAGGATTGGAAGCAGCGCTCGATGGTCCGCGGCAACGCCCCGCCGCGAGGCTCGGTGCTGGAGGATCCCGCGATGGTCGAACTGATCGGCTGGCCGCCCACCGCCGCGCGGCCATCGAAACCGGTTTCCCAACCCCCGCCCACCCGTCTGGGGCACGTTGGAGTATCCATCCGCACCGGCTTGTCGCAGGCGATCCTTGGCCAAAAGACGCCCGAACAGGCCTTGGACGATGTTGCCGTCGGACTGGCAACGCGGCCTGCGCGAGCGGGGTCGGCCGATGACCCGCCGCCGCCTGTTGCTCGCCACCGCCGCCACGCTATGCCCCATCTCGCGCGCGCCGGATCGAAGCCGGAAAAACTCGTCTTCGTCGGCGACAACGGCCCCTGGCACTGGTGCCTCGTCGAAGAAGTCGCCCCAGCCTTCGAAAAGGCAGACCGGCATCAAAATCGACTTCACCCTGCTGCCGATCGACGCGCTGAGCGCCAGGCTGAAAGCCGAACTCAATTCCGGCTCCCGCGGCATCGACATCATCCAGTGGACCGCCACAGCCGGCTGGCTCGGCCCCATCTCGCCGACCACGCGAAGCTGCTCGCCGGCACCGCCAGCAAACATCCCGACTACGACTGGGACGATTTCCTCCCCGCCGTCCGCGACCTCGCCAGCTGGCAAGGCAAGCTGCTCGGTATTCCGTACCGCATCACCACCGGCATCCTGACTATCAGAAACAACTGCTCACCGACGCCGGCTTCACCACGCCGCCGGAGACTGGGACGAACTTCCTGGCCGCCGCGAAAGCCACGACCAAGCGCGCCCCGGACGCTACGGCCTGGGCATCTCGGGCCGCCAAGGCCCGGCCATGTTGGCTGCTTCACCCGTTCCTGCGTCGGCAACGGCGGGCGACTTCTCGATCCGAAAACTGGAGATCGAGATCAACAGCCATGAAGCGGTCGAAGCGCTCAATTCTACGGCGACCTGATGACGAAATACAAGGTCGTCGTCCCCGACTCCATCACCTGGGAATTCGACGAGATCGTCGCCGGCGGTCAGCGCGACCGCTATGCGATGACCGTGACCCTGGCCCCTATGGCACGCTGATGAACGATCCGAAAATGTCCAAGACCGGCGGGCGCTGGGCCTGGGCCGTCGCCCCCGGGCGCCAAAACGCGGCGGAAAGCCGCGTCTTCTTCAACGGCTGGACCTCGGCGTCCCCTCCGCCGGCAAAAACAAGGAATGGGCGTTCGAGTTCATCCAGATGGCATGCAGCAAGCAATGGATGCGCCGCTCCATGGTACGCGGCAACGCGCCGCCGCGCGTCTCCGTGCTGAGCGATCCCGAGATGGTCAGAAATTTCGGCTGGGCGCCGGTGGTGGCCGCCGCGCTGCAGACCGCGCAGCTCGAACCGCGCGAACCGTTCTGGGCGACGATGGAATTGCAGCTGCGCAGCGGAATTTCCGAGGTCCTGCTGGGCGAGAAGACGGCGAAGCAGGCGCTCGATGGCGTGCGCAGCCGACTGGCAGCGCACCCTGCGCCGCGCCGGGATGGGACGATGAGTTTGAATCCCCCTCCCCTCGCGGGAGAGGGTTGCGGGCTGCGCGTTTGACACCGCAGAAGCGCGACCCGTACAAGCATTCCATGACCCCTTGGCGCGATCGACTGCGACATCCATCCCGGCGTCCCGGACATCAAGGCGCTGCTGCCCTACATGGACGAGTTCTGGCAGGAATCCTTCGTCGCGCGCGGCATCGACGGCTTCGACATGATGTGCTACCCGCTCAACGCGCCGATCACCTGCCGCCCCGACTGGCGGGTGAAAGGCCAGCGGCCCGGCTCCAGCCTGGAGGCCATGCGGCGCCACGCGCTCGATCAGTTCGGCATCGGCATCGCGATCTGCAATCCGCTCACCGGCGGCCAGGTCGCGGTCAGCGAAACGATGGGCGCGGCGATCTGCTCGGCGGTCAACGACTGGATCAGCGAACACTGGCTGGACCAGGAACCGCGGCTGCGCGCCTCCATCGTGGTCCCGGCGCAGGCGCCGCTGCTGGCGGCCGAGGAAATCGAGCGCCGCGCCGGCGACAAGCGCTTCGTGCAGGTGCTGATGCCGGTGGCGTGCGAGATGATGCTGGGCCGCAGCTACTACTGGCCGATCTATGAGGCGGCGGCGAAACACGACCTGCCGATCGGCCTGCACGCCGGCAGCATGTATCGCTACGCGCCGACCTCCACCGGCTGGCCGTCGCACTACCTGCACGACTACGTGGCGCACTCGCAGATGTTCGAGGATCAGTTGCTCAGCCTGATCTCGAACGGCGTGTTCAACCAGTTTCCCGACCTGCGCGTCGTGCTGATCGAATCCGGCGTGACCTGGCTGCCCGGCTTCATCTGGCGCGCGATCAAGACCTGGCGCGGCGTGCGCGCCGAGGTGCCGTGGGTGAAGCGCTCGCCGGCCGAGACGATCCGCGAGAACGTGCGGCTGACCGTGCAGCCGATCGATGCGCCGCGCGATGCCAAGTGCTGGAGCGCATCATCGAGCAGATCGACGGCGACCGCATGCTGCTGTTCGCCTCGGACTATCCGCACTGGCAGTTCGAGGGCGATGCGGTGCTGCCCGCCGGGATTGTCCGCCGCCTGCTGCAGCGCATCCGCGTCGACAATCCGCTGGAAACCTATCCTCGCCTGAAGGAGACCGTGCAATGAACGCGCCCGTCGATGTCCTGGAGCGGCGCCCCGAGCCGATGCACGTCTGGGCATCATCGATTGCGACATCCATCCGTATCATGAAGCCCGGCGCGCTGAACCCGTACCTGTCGGAGCGCTGGCGCAAGCACCTGGCGGAATACGGCAAGTTCAACTGCGGCCCCTATGCCGATCGCGGCACCTATCCGCGCTTCTCGCCGAACACGTCGCGGCGCGATTCCTGGCCGCCCGGCGGCGGCCCGCCGGGCTCCGACGTCGAGTTCATGCGCGAGCAGCTGCTGGACGCCTACAACATCGCCTACGGCGTGCTGGAGCCGCTGCTCGGCGGCAACACCTCGCGCAACCTCGATGAGGCGGCGGCGCTGTGCTCGGCGATGAACGACTGGCAGGCGCATGACTTCGTCGATCCGGAGCCGCGCCTGCGCGCCTCGATCCTGGTGCCGCAGGACGATCCCGACGCCGTCGGTGAAGGAGATCGAGAAGCGCGCCGGCGACTGGCGGTTCGCGCAGATCCAGTTCGGCTCGAAGACGTCGGAGCCGCTGGGGCGCCGCCGCTACTGGCCGATCTTCGCCGCCGCGCAGGCGAACAATCTGTCGATCGGGCTGCATGTCGGCGGCACGTCAGAACAGCGCGCCGTCCGCCGGCGGCTGGCCGCAGTTCTACATCGAGGACCACCACATCCTGGTGCACTCGATGCAGAACCAGGCGGCGAGCCTGATCCTGGAAGGCGTGTTCGAGGCGTTTCCCAACCTGAAGGTCGTGCATGATCGAGGGCGGCTTCGCCTGGGCGCCGACGCTCGGCTGGCGGCTCGACGCGCACTGGGCGAAGATGCGCGACGAGGTGCCGCAGGTGAAGCGGCCGCCGTCGGAGTACATGCGGACCAATCTGTGGTTCGCCACGCAGCCGGTGGAGGAGCCGGAAAACCCCGACGACCTGCGCCAGGTGTTCGAATGGATCGGCTGGGACCGCATGGTGTATTCTCAGCGACTATCCGCACTGGGACTTCGACGATCCGCACCTGGCGTTCCGCTTCCAGATGACGGAGCAGGAGAAGCGGATGCTGTTCCACGACAACGCGCTGAGCGTTTATACGTTCCGCTAGGCGCCCCTCGCCCTGGCACCGCCATCCCTGCTCGACACCGGCTGGCGGATCGTCTTCCGCTTCGGCTATCCGCTGCTTCGTTTGTGGTGGCGGCTGCGGCGCCCGCGGCATGTGGGCGCGCTGGTGGGGGTCTATGTCGGCCGGGAATTGCTGCTGCTGAAATCCTCCTACCGTACCGCGTGGAACCTGCCGGGCGGCGGGGTTCGCCATGGCGAGACGCCCGAGGCGGCGGCGCGGCGCGAGCTCGCCGAAGAAATCGGTCTCATCGCGAACACCCTCTCCCCCACCGGAAGCGCCCACGGCAACTGGAGTGGCCGCAGGACCGAGGTCCACTTCTTCGAACTGAGGCTGGATCGGCTGCCCGAGCTGCGGCTCGACAATCGGGAGATCATTGCGGCGCGGTGGGTCATGCCGGAGGAGTTGCCCGGCATGACGGTGACCGGCCCGGTCGCCGCCTATCTCCACCGCGCATGACGACGGCCGGTGCGGTTGTTCCTCTACGGCACGCTGCTCGATCCGGTCACACTGGCGTTGCGTGGCGGCCAGGCCTCGCTGTCTCTGCGCCCGGCGCAGGCGACACTGCCCGGTTGGCGACGCGTTGCGATGTGCGGCGGCCGCTATCCGACCTTGCGCCGCGATCGCCGCGGGGTCGTGCATGGCGTGCTGGTCGATGTCCAGGCGCGCGCGATGGGGCGGCTGGCGGCTTACGAGGGTCCGGCGTATCGCCTGAGGCGGGTTGTCGTCGACACGCCGAACGGCAAGACTTCAGCCTGCACCTGGATCGCGCCGGCCGTCACGCAACGGCCGTGGGAAAGGAGTTAGATCGCATGTTCCAGCCACCGCCGGCCCGCCCCGGCATGCGCGAGGACGAGGTCGACACGCCCGCGCTGCTGATCGACCTCGACGCGTTCGAGTGGAACCTGGATCGCATGGCCCAATTGCTGGCGCCTACCAAGGCGAAGCTGCGGGCGCACGCCAAGACGCACAAGTCGCCGGTGATCGCCAGATTGCAGATGGCACGCGGCGCGGTCGGCCAGTGCGTGCAGAAGGTGGCCGAAGCCGAGGTGCTGGCGTGGGGCGGCATTCCCGACATCCTGGTGAGCAACGAGGTGGTCGGCGCCTCGAAGCTGGCGCGGCTCGCGGCGCTCGCGCGCATCGCCAAGGTCGCGGTGTGTGCCGACGATGCGGCGCAGGTGGCCGCGATCGAGACCGCGGCCCAGGGTGCCGGCGTGCGGCTGCCGGTGCTGGTGGAGATCGATGTCGGTGCCGCCCGCTGCGGTGTGGCGCCTGGCCCCGATGCGGTGGCGCTGGCAAAGCGCATCGCCGCGTCGAAGCATCTGATCTTCGGCGGCCTTCAGGCGTATCAGGGCAGCGCGCAGCATAAGCGCACGGTGACGGAGCGCCGCACGCTGATTGGCAATGCCGTCGATGCGTCGCGGAGGACAGTGGAGCAGTTGCGCCAGCAGGGGCTGGACTGCCCGATCGTCGGCGGTGCGGGCACGGGCACGTTCCAGATCGAGTCCGCCTCGGACGTATACAACGAGATCCAGGCCGGCAGCTACGTCTTCATGGACGCCGACTATGCGCGCAACCTGGACGAGGGTGGCACGCCGGTCAGCACGTTCCGGCATTCGCTGTTCGTGCTGGCGACCGTGATGAGTGCGCCCAGCAGAAGCCTTGCGGTGGTGGACGCGGGTCATAAGGCGGTAGCGGTGGACAGCGGCCTGCCGACGATCTGGCAGCGCCCCGACATCCGCTACGTCAGTGCCTCGGACGAACACGGCAAGCTGGAGGTGGGATCGGAGACAACCACGCCGAAGCTGGGCGAGAAGCTGCGTCTCGTGCCCGGACACTGCGATCCGACGGTGGACCGCTACGACTGGTATGTCGGCGTGCGGAACGGGCGCGTGGAATGTCTGTGGCCGGTTGCGGCGCGCGGCGCGATGCATTGAGCAAGCCGGAAAGCACCACGGAGAAACAGCTCATGCGACACTCTGCGTTCTCTGTGCGTCTGTGGTGAATTTCCCTCCGATCACGCCATAAACTCCCCGCTCGGCGGGCAGCGGCGCAAACCTGCTGGTGATCCCGAGCACCGTCTCCGCGCCGCCGAGATACAAGATCCCATCCGCCGGCATCTGCGGCGCAATGGCATCCAGCACCTTCGCCTTGGTCGGCTGATCGAAATAGATCAGCACGTTGCGACAGAACACCACATCGAATTGCCCGAGCGGCCGCAGATCGCCGAGCAGGTTCCACTCGCGGTACTGCACCATGCCGCGGATCGCCTCGCTGATCCGCCAGCCGTTCTCCTCCTTGCGAAAATAACGCATCAGCATCTGCACGGGCAGCCCGCGTTGCACCTCGAATTGCGTGTACAGCCCGTCGCGCGCACGCGCGACCTGGTCATGCGCGAGGTCGGTGCCGATGACGTCGACCCGCCGGTTACCGATGCTCGCGCGGCACTCGGAGATGATCATCGCGATCGAGTATGCCTCCTGCCCGGATGACGACGCAGCCGACCATACGCGCAGCGGCGCCCCGGCCGGACGTGCCGCCAACAGTCGCGGCAGTGCCTGTGCGCGGAAATGCTGGAACGGCTTGTCATCCCGGAAGAAGAAGCTTTCGTTGGTGGTCATCGCCTCGACCACCTGGCGGATCAGCGGTTCGGCACTGGGCGCGTGCAGCCGATCGGCGAGCGCCGCCAGGTCACGCAACTGCTCGCGCTTCAGGATCGACGCAAGCCGCGTCTCGAGCAGATAGAGTTTGTCAGGCCCGATCACCAGACCGGAGCGATTCTTCAGCAGCGTCGCGTATGTCTGGAACGCGGCGGACGGCAGCGCCTGGCTCATACGCGTGGCGCCCGCAGCAACTCGAGCAGCTTCGGCGCGATCCGCGGCAGTGGCAGGACGGCGTGGCACAATCCCGCCTGGGCGACCGCTCCCGGCATGCCCCACACCACGCTGGTCGCCTCGTCCTGTGCCACCGCACATCCGCCCGCATCGACCACGCGACGTGTCCCGAGCAGCCCGTCCTGGCCCATGCCCGTCAGCATCGCCACGAGCACACGGCCATCGCACGCGGCGGCGGCGCTGCGCAGCATCGGATCGACCGAGGGCCGGCAGAAATTCTCCGGCGGATCCGAGCTGAGACGCGCCAGCAGGCCGCCGCGCCCACCTTCGATCAGCAGATGCCGATCGCCGGGCGCGAGGTAGATGCGGCCGGCGGTCAGCGCATCGCCTTCCTTCGCCTCGGCGCATGGCATGCCGCCCAACTTGCTGATGTGCTCGGCAAGGATGGGCGTGAACGTCGCAGGCATGTGCTGCGTCAGGACGACCGGCACATTGAGTCTCCGGCCCAGTCCCTGCACCAGCGTGAACAGCGCCTGCGGGCCGCCGGTGGAACTGCCGACGGCCAGCAGCCGCGGCGCCACGAAAGAGGCCGGCCGCAGACGCAGCGCGGCTGTTTCGTGCGCCGGCCGAGGGACGCGCCGGCGCATGCGGCCCAGACCCTTGACCTTCTCAACCAGCTCGCGCCGGAATGTCTCGTCGCCGGTCACCGTCGAGGGCTTCGGCACATAGTCTGCCGCGCCAAGCCGCAATGCGCGCATCGCGATGTCGGCGCCACGCGTGGTCAGCGTCGAGGCCATGATCACCTTGAGGCCTGGATCGGCACGCAGCAGCAGCGGCAGCGCCGTCATGCCATCCATGACCGGCATTTCGATATCGAGGACCAGCACATCGACCGAACTGCGCTTCAGTTCGTCGAGCGCGAGCTGTCCGTTGGCCACTCGCGCAACAACCTGCACCGCGGGATCAGCGCCGAGCATGCGCGCCACCACGGCGCGGATCACCGCCGAATCGTCGCACACCATGACGCGCACGACCGCCGCCGCCTGCGGCTGCGCAACCGAGCGGGCCGGTACGATCACAGCAGCCCGACCTGCTCGAGCTTGCCGACCAGGATCTCCTCGTCGAACGGCTTCATGATGTATTCCTGTGCGCCGTTGGTGATCGCGAGCTCGATCGAGGACATCTCGGTCTCGGTGGTGCAGAACAAGACAGGCGGCCTGTCCGGCCCGTATTCGGCGCGCAACCGCTGGAGAAATTCGAGGCCGTTCATCACCGGCATGTTCCAGTCGAGCAGCACGCATTCCGGCATGCTCGTGCGGCATGCCTCCAGCGCCTGCTGGCCATCGCCGGCCTCGACCACGTCGAAGCCGTGTGCTTCCAGGATACGTCGCGCCACCTTCCGCACGACGCGGCTGTCATCCACCACGAGGCAAAGACGTGGCATTGCGCGGCGCCTCAGGCCGCCTCGCTCAATGCCAGCAATTTAGCCACATCCAGCACCACCAGCAGCCGGCCGTCCAGCCGATAGATACCGGTGCTGAACTGTGCCCAGGTGGATGGCAGTGTCGGCGGATTGCGCTCGAACGCACGCGCCTTGAGGCTCATGACTTCGGACACCTGATCGACCAGCAGCGCATAAAGTTCGCCGCCCTGTTCGGCGACCACGGACATGCGCGGCTGGTCCGCGGGCACCGGCGGCAGACCCAGCCGTCGCCTCAGATCGATCGCGGTGACGATCCGGCCGCGCAGGTTGAGGCTGCCCGCAATCTCTTCCGGCGCCAATGGTATGCGCGTGATCGCATGTTCACCCAGAATGTCGCGCACTCCCAACACAGGCACGCCGCAAAGCTGATCCGCGACAGTCAGCGTGACGAATACGCGCTCTTCCTCGTCAACCGCTGAGTCAATCCGTTCAATGAGGTCGGTGCCCATATTGATTCTTCCTGGTCGAAGAGTTTCCCCCTCCCCCCGCGGGAGAGGCTAGGGGCAGAGGCCGTCGATTCGCGCCGTATCGTCACGCCTCAATCGGCTCCGCCATGCACTGGCGCAGGCTTGCGAGCAGCGCATCGCGCTCGAACTTGGCGACGTAGTCGGTGAACCCTGCATCGCGTCCGGCTTCAATGTCGGCCGGCTCGGTGCGCGACGACAACGCGATCATCGGCAGCCTTGCCCATGTACCATCGGCGCGCACGGCACGAGCGAACTCGAGCCCGTTCATGTCGGGCATCACGATGTCCGATACGATTGCATCGAACACCGCGCCCGCTTCGCGCAGACGCAACGCCTCGGCTGCACTCGGCGCCGCGGTGACGTGGTATCCGGCCGCGCCGAGAATAGGCGTCACCAACTGCCGAAAGAAGTCGCTGTCCTCGACCACCAGAACGCGCCGCGCCGCATCGTGACTTGCCGATTGCGCCGCTCCCTGGAACCAGTCCTGCCACGCCTGCGTCAACCAGTAGCCGGTGTCGATCACGTCCGTTGCATGTCCGGCGATCACCGCTGTGCCGAGCATTCCAGGCCGTGCGCCTGACAGCTCGATGTCCAGCCGGTCCTCCACCACGTCGACGATCTCGTCGACCATCAGGCCCATGCTGCGGTCACCGTCGTTGAAGACGATTACCGACTGCCGGGGCGTCTCGTTGTCGAGGCTGGCCGCCAGCGCCACCAGCGGCATCAACTTGCCCCGATACTGCGTGACCGGCGAACCGCACGAGACTTCAATCTTGTCACGCGGGATATCCTCCAGCCGCGCCACCAGACCCAGAGGCACCGCCAGTTTCTGCCCGCTGCCGGCGCGGAACAGCAGCATCGCTGTGCGATCCGTCGTGCGCAGCACATCCATCGCACTCGACGATCTCGCCTTGCTGTCACCCCCGGCACCGATGCCCGTGCCACGCGCGATGCCGTTCGGATCGAGGATCATGATCACGGAGCCGTCACCCAGGATGGTGTTGCCGCTGAACATCGTGACGTGGCGCAGGATCGGCGCCACCGGCTTGACCACGATCTCCTCGGTGTCGAAAACGCGGTCCACGATGATGCCAAGACTGTTGGCGCCCACCTGGGCCACCACGATATAGGCGCCGGCATCCTCGTTGTGGGATTCACCGAGCGCCAGCAGATCGTTGAGGTTGACCAGAGGCAATAGCCGGTCGCGCAGGCGCAGGACCGGCGTGTCGTTGATCCGCTCGATGACCGATTCCGATCCTCCCTGGTTGTGCGCGTTGCTGGCTTCCTTCCGCGCCCTCACCAGCTCGACGACGCTGATCTGCGGAATCGCGAAGCGTTCGCCGCCCGCCTCGACGATCAGCGCGGAAACGATGGCGAGCGTCAGCGGGATCTTGATCGTGAAGGTGGTGCCGCTGCCCGCCACGCTCTTCAGGTCGATGGTGCCGCCGATCTTCTCGATGTTGGTCTTCACCACATCCATGCCGACGCCACGCCCCGATACGGCGGTGACCACCGCGGCGGTGGAGAAGCCGGGACGGAATATGAAGCGTTGTAATTGCACGTCGCTCATCCCGGCGAGTTCAGCCTCGGTGGCCAAACCATTCTTCAGGACCTTCGCCCGGATCCTGTCGAGCGGCAGGCCGCGGCCGTCGTCCGCGACCTCGATAATGATGTGGCCGCCCTCATGGAACGCGTTCAGCGTGATGTGACCGGTTTCCGGTTTGCCCGCGGCACGCCGTTCGGCCGGCCCTTCCAGCCCGTGGTCGCCACTGTTGCGCACCATGTGCGTCAGCGGGTCCTTGATCAGCTCCAGTACCTGCCTGTCCAGTTCGGTGTCCGCGCCGAGCATGACGAGCTCGATCTTCTTGTCCATTTCACGCGACAGGTCGCGGACCAGACGCGGCAGCTTGTTCCAGGCATTGCCGATCGGCTGCATGCGCGTCTTCATCACCCCTTCCTGGAGGTCCGAGGTGATATGCGACAACCGCTGGAGCGGCACCGCGAAGCCCGTGTTCTCCTGCGTGCGGGCGAGCTGCAAGAGCTGGTTGCGCGTGAGCACGAGCTCGCTCACCAGCGTCATGAGGTCCTCCAGCACATCGACGGTGACGCGGATGGTCTGGTTGGTCGCCACCGGCTCGCCTTGTGGCGTGTCCGACGGCACAAGCGCGCGCGGCGGTACGGGTGCCGGTGCGGCCGCCTCCGCGACCGGCGCCACCGGTTGTTCCGGCGCGGGCTCCTCCTCGGGTACGGCCGTGGCGGTGGCAGCCGGCGCCTCGCCTGCGGCCGTGGCGTTCAGCGCCGCGGCCAGTTCGCCGTCGTCGCCGGCCGGCTCGCTCCCCGTGGCAGCCAGCCCGGCCACGATCGCCTTGATCCGATCGAGCGCCGCCAGGACAAGTGTCACCGTATCCGGCGTTGCGGTCAGCGCGCCGTCACGCACTTTCCCCAGCACATTCTCGGCAGCGTGCGCCACATGCTCCAGCCGCGGCAGGCCGAGGAAACCACAGGTGCCCTTGATCGTGTGCACCAGCCGAAAGATCAGCGACAGCGTGTCCTTGTCGTCCGGCGTGCGCTCCAGCTTCACCAGGGCGACATCCAGATCGGAGATGCTTTCGTTGGTTTCGGTAAGGAAATCGGCAATCAGATCGTCCATGGCAGCCCTCGCGGGCCCGGTCAGGCACCGGGCCGAGCGCCATCCTGGTCAGAAGCTGACGAAGAATCGGTAAATGCTTGCCGGGTAAAGCGCGAGGACCGATGGCGGATTTGCCGGAGGTCGGAATCACGCGATCAAACAAAGAGATAGCACGGGATGACCGCGCCTTTGAGTGCTCATCCCGCGCTAACGCTGACGCACCGACAGCAGCAGTGGCGGCGCGAACTCGGCCTCACTCATCGGGCCGGCCGGCACCGGCATGGACAGCCGGAACCCGCGGCCGCGCGCCAGCAGCGCCGTCAATGGTCCCTGAAGGCTTCGGGCGTTGGCAATCACGGCCTCGAACGCGGCGGCCTCGTCGGTCAGCCAGGTGCCCAGACCGGTCGGCCAGGCGGCGCGGGGGCCGGCGATCGTCACCAGAATGCTGTCGGACGGTGAGCCGGCCATCGCAACAATGCCGCCACCCGGCAGACTCTCGGCGGCCAGCAGAAGGAGATTGAGGACAATACGGGCGATCTCCGGTGGGAACAGCGCATCTTCTTCCAGCCCCTCAAGATCGAGCTGAACGCGGCGGCTGGCAAACAGGCTGTCGGCGAACCCGCTCAGTTGGGCAACGTCCATTTCGTCGCCGTCCTGGCCCCAGGCCGCCCGCAGCAGCTTCAGGCGCTGCGCGACCTCCACCGCCGTGTTCTCTGCGACCCCCAGCATCTCGCTGTCCGCCGTTTCGTCGCGGGCGACTTCCAGAACCCCGATCAGCGCACCCAACGGGCCGCTCAGGTCATGACAGAGGCGGGCGCACAGCAGTTCTGCCAGGCGCAGCCGTTCGCTGATGCCAGTCATAGGAATCCCTTCCCCAAAGGAAGCGACACGCATATGCCGGATATTTCACAGGCTATTTACGGCCCATGCCCCGTAAGAGTCGAGGGGCGCCGGCTCTTGAACCTCCGGTCGCGACGGCGCAAGTCATGCAGTTGGAAGGAGCCATCGCCTCTGATGATTGACCCGTTCGGCCGATCCATAACCTATCTCCGCGTCTCGGTCACCGACCGCTGCGACCTTCGCTGTGTTTACTGCATGGCCGAGGACATGGCGTTCCTGCCGAAACGGGACCTGCTGACGTTGGAGGAGCTGGATCGGATCTGTGCCGCCTTTATCCGGCTGGGGACCAACAAAATCCGCATCACCGGGGGCGAGCCCCTGGTCCGCCGCGACGTGATGACGCTGTTCCACAGCCTGGGCGCCCGGCTTGGCGGAGGCGGATTGCAGGAACTGGTGGTCACCACCAATGGCACCCAACTGGCGAAGCTGGCCGACGGCCTGTACCAGGCCGGCGTCCGCCGCATCAACGTTTCGCTCGACACGCTGGATCCCGACAAGTTCGCCAGGATCACCCGCTGGGGGAAGATCGGCGCGACGCTCGATGGCATCTTTGCCGCCAAAGCCGCCGGGTTAGCCATCAAGATCAACGCCGTGGCGATGAAGGGCGTGAACGAGGACGAGTTCGACGGCATGCTCGCCTGGTGCGGCGATCATGGCTTCGACCTGTGCCTGATCGAGACCATGCCGATGGGCGACATCACCGGCGACCGCACCGAGCAGTACCTGCCGCTCTCCATCGTGCGGTCGCGCCTGCGCCGGCGTTGGACGCTCGAGGATACCGACTACCGCACCGGCGGCCCAGCGCGGTACTTCAACGTGGCGGAGACCGGCCGGCGGATTGGTTTCATCACGCCGATGACCCACAACTTCTGCGAGAGCTGCAATCGCGTGCGCCTGACCTGCACCGGCACGCTCTATATGTGCCTCGGCCAGGACGACGATGCAGATCTGCGGAAGGTGCTGCGCGCTGGGGCAACCGATGCGGAGCTGGACGACGCCATCCGCGAGGCGATCAGCCGCAAGCCGAAGGGCCACGATTTCATTATCGATCGCCGCCACGACCGCCCGGCGGTGGCGCGGCACATGAGCGTGACAGGCGGCTAGGTCTGCCCCAGGCGCACGATGCAAGTTAGCGTCACACGGCGTATGGCATGCGTATCCCTGGGTCGTCGACAGGAAAGCTCCTGGCGTCGCGGGTGATAAACAACATCGAATGCGCCTGCGCGGATGCCCATATGATGGCATCAGGCAGCTTGAGGCGAAGGGACTTACGCAGCGCCGCGGCGCGCTCGGCAACCGTTTCGTCAATGGTCAGCAAGGCGAACCCCGCGAGAAAGTCTCTCGTGCCACGCTCCGTGGTTGGGTTGGCGCCCACCAGAACCTCCATCCACGAGATCACGCTGATCGCCCGTTGGTCGTAGCGTCGCAATTCGTTGCGCGCCGCCGGTATGCCCCGCAGATAATCGATCAAGATGTTCGTATCGAACAGGGCCTTCACCATTCGGCGCGAGCCTTCCGCTGATAGGCCAGACCGTCCGTCCCTCTGGAGCCCCAAAGCCCGAACGCGTCAGTCTCAGTACCGCGCTTATGAGCCGCAAGATAACTGGCGACAGCTTCTCGAATGAGCGCCGCCCGCGACTTGTTGTTGCGTCTGCCGAGATCTGTCAGCTCGCGGAGTTGATCGCCCGGGATGTCAACGAGGGTCCGCATGATATGGTCCATGAACGGCCGATATCAATCGTGTATATCAGGCCGGGCACCCGCGCAAGCGTAGAGGCCAAGGTTACAGCGGCAACACCAGCAGAATGTCCACGCGCCGCGAGTTCGAGCACGACGCGCCGCGACCTGAAGCGAAGCGCTCCATCGTCCTGAACGACACGATCCAGATAGCGGCCGGTGGCGAATGTCACCGTGTCGCCGTCCTGCGCGATGCGGAACACGCAGAAATTCGACCGCACCGCGAAGCCATCGCCCTGCGGTTCGCAGCGCGGGCGGCCGAGCAGATGCCGATAGCTGTGCGGCTCGTAGATGTTGGCGGTGCGCAGCGCCTGAACGCGATCCTCCATCATGCCGCGGCTGCCGCAATACAGAATGCCGATCGGCAGCCCGGCATCATGGCTCTCGCGGGTGATGATCTGGTATTCGCCGTCCTCGGTGAAGAACTCCGGCCAACGTTCCAGCGCGCCGTCGTCGATCGCTTCGGCATAGTCCGCCAGCAGTTCCTCGATCGCCTCGCGCACGGTCAGAAGCCCATCAGTTCGCGATAGCCCTGCCAGAAGCCGCGGATGCCGGTTTCGGTCGCGCGCGACCCGTCCGATGACGCGACGTCGCGCCCGCCCATCTCGAGGAACGCGTTGCGGTCCTCGCTGCCGCGGGTGCCACGCTGGACGAATTCGTTGATGCAGCCATCCTCCAGCGACACCAGTCCCGCCGCACCGGTCAGGTTGCTCTGCATCAGGCGCTGGTGCGTCTGCTCCTCGCTGTCGTCCTGATAGCCCAGGTAGATCCAGAACAACTCGGTCCTGTCGATGCCGCGCGGCGTGAAGAACCGGACGGCGAGCGAGTTCAGCGTAAGCTGCACGACCAGCGTCGGGAATATTGTCTGAATGCAGTGGGTGATGCCATCATCGAACTCGGTCCACGTGTCGAGCAGTTGCGGCGCTGCCAGGCCCGATCTGTACTGCGCCGAATGGACCTTCTGGTATTCGTCGGATTGTTGCAGAGTGTCCCGCTTGGCGTAGCTGATGGAGTGCCTTCCGTCATCCGACAGCAGCATGCCGCCATCCATGTCCAACCGGTTCACCTTGAAGGTGGTGTAGAACGTGTGCAGCAGCGTTGCGTGATACGAATCCCGGACGTTCTCCGCATAGAGCTTCCAGTTGTTATGGATGATCTGGCTGTGCATGCCGAGTAGCCGGTGCGGCCGGCCGAGGTTGCGACGGATCATGCGCGCCATCGTCTCGCCGAGATAGGTTTCCACCGGCACCGTCGCGTCAGAGAACGTCCCGAACACGAGCCCGGAGAACACTTCCACCCGCAACGGCTCCAGCCGGTGCTGCGCGGTGTCGAAATCCTCCGGCATGCCGCCCTTGCCGCGAACCCCGTGGCGGAACGCGACGCTCTCCAGCCGGCCCGCGAGATCGTAGCTCCACGAGTGATACACGCAGGTCAGCGCCTTCGCGTTGCCGCGCTCCTGTAGGCACACCAGTGCTCCCTTGTGCGCGCAGCGGTTCACCAGCGCGTGGATCGTGCCATGTTCGTCGCGCGTGACGACGACCGGTGTTTCACCGACCGTGGCGAGACGCCAGTCGCCCGGATTGGGAATCTCTATCTCGAGGCACAGAAAATTCCAGATCGGCCCACGGAACAGCCGCCTCTGCTCCTCCGCGTAGATCGCCGGATCGGAGAACACGCGGAACGGCACGCGCGTCACGCCACCCTGCGGCCAGATCAGATCGCTTGCAAGATCGCGCGTCACCGGGACATCCATCGTTCGCCTCCACGGAATTGCCGTCGCGCCTGACGGTAGCGGCGGCAGCGGCGCTGACGCAATCCAACCGAGATTGACCGCGAACTGCGCGGCGGCGCAGTGTCCCGGTGCCGGCCAACGAGCCGGCTGGGAGATCTAGTCGTTCAGGGAGAACAAAGCATGATTAGCCGCAGAGCTGTTCTCGCGGGCAGTGCCGTCGCCGCATCCGCCGCCACGCTGCGCATCGCCCGCGCGGCCAATACGCCAGGTGTCACCGCCACGTCGGTCAAAATTGGCAATACCATGCCATACAGCGGCCCCGCCTCGACCTATGGCGTGATCGGCCGCACCGAAAGCGCCTTCTTCAAGATGCTGAACGAGCAGGGAGGCGTCGACGGCCACACCATCGATTTCATCTCATACGACGACGGCTACAGTCCGCCGAAGACGGTGGAGCAGGTGCGTCGCCTGGTCGAGGAGGACCAGGTCGACTTCTGCTTCCAGAACCTCGGCACGCCGTGCAACTCGGCAATCGCCGAGTATCTGAACCACAAGCAGATACCGCATCTGTTCGTCGGTTCCGGCGCCAGCAAGTGGGCCGACATCAAGAAATATCCCTGGACGATGGGGTTCCAACCCGGCTACCGCACCGAGGCGCAGATCTACGCCAAACACATGCTGGCGAACGTGAAGGATCCGAAGCTCGCGATCCTGTATCAGAACGACGACTTCGGTAAGGACTATCCAATCGGCGTGCGCGACATCCTGGGCGATAATTGGGACAAGATCGTCGTCAAGACCGCCAGCTACGAGACCACCGATCCGACGATCGATTCGCAGATTGTCGAGGCGCAGAGTTCCGGCGCGAATGTGTTGCTGGTTGCCGCGATCCCCAAGTTCGCCGCGCAGTCGATCAGCAAGGTGTACGCACTGAACTGGAAGCCGGCCTTCTACATGACCAACGTGGCGATCTCGGTGGGCGGCGTGCTGAACTCCGGCCGGCCCCGAGAAAGCCATCGGCATGCTGAGCACCCAGTATCTGAAGGACCCGACGGATCCGGCGTTCATGGACGATCCCGGCATGAAGCAATGGCGCGACTTCATGGCGAAATACATGCCGGGCGGCGACGTCACCGACGCGAGCTATGTGTTTGCCTATGCGGTCAGCCTGACGATGGCCCAGGTACTGAAGCAGTGCAACGGCGATTTCTCACGGGCAAATGTCATGAAGCAGGCGGAGAGCCTGCACGACTTCGAGGTGCCGGTGACGCTGCCGGGGATCAAGATCAACACGACGCACACGGACCACCGCCCCATTACGTCGATGCAGTTCGTGAAGTGGGACGGCAAGACCTGGGTGCGCTTCGGTAACCTGGTCGCCGGAGCGACGGTGTAAGTGCCGCAGGGGCGGCCTCAGGGCCGCCCCGACCGGTGATACGGATGTCCCGCCGCGATCGACCGCGCGCGGTAGACCTGCTCGGCCAGCATGACGCGGACGAGAAGGTGCGGCCAGGTCAACCGCCCGAGCGATAGCGTGTAATCGGCACGGGCGATCACCTGCGTGTCCAGCCCCTCGGCGCCACCGACGAGAAAGCACACCGGCCGCCCCGCAGCGAGCCAGCGTTCCAGCAGGCGCGCCAACTCTTCGCTGTCCGGCATGGCGCCGCCGGAATCCAGCGCCACGGCGAAGGCCGCCGCGGGCAGTGCGCCCAGCAGCGCCTCGCCCTCACGACGCTTCACCTCCACGGACGCCCCGCGCGCTTCGGCAATCTCGGTCACTGCGAATTTCGGCCGCAGCCGCGCGTTGTAGCGGGCGAAGAGTTCGGCCTCCGGCCCATCGCGCAACCGGCCGACGGCAATCAAACTCAGCATCCCCTCGTCCCACCTCTTGCGATCGTCCGCCGCTGGCCCAAGCATGTGCCCGGACCATAGGGGGAAGCGATGTCCTGGCCTACGCAGCAAGGAACTTTCGACGCCGGCGACCTTACTCTGCAATCGGGTGCCGTTCTGCGCGGCGCGCGTTTGTCGTGGAAGGCACACGGCACGCTTGCGCCGGCACGCGACAACGTCATCGTCTATCCCACCAGTTATGGCGCCCAGCATCCGGACCTCGAGTGGCTGATCGGCGCCGATGGCGTGCTCGACCCGACGCGCTGGTTCATCGTGATCCCCGACATGTTCGGCAACGGCCTGTCTTCCAGCCCGTCGAACACCGCGGACTATCCATCCCTCGTGACGATTTTCGACAATGTGCAGACCCAGCACCGCGCGCTGCGCGAGCTGTTCGGCATCGAGCACGTCGCATGCGTGTATGGCTGGTCGATGGGCGGCTTGCAGGCCTATCACTGGGCGGCCCTGTTCCCCGACGCGGTGGACCGCATCGTGGTGAACTGTGGCGTGGCGCGCACCGCCGTCCACAACCAGGTGTTCCTCCGCAGCCTCATGGCAACCTTGGAGGCGGCACCCGAGCACCTCGGCGACGGTCGCTTCTCATCGGAACCGCGCGCGGCCAAGCGGGCGTTCGGACGCATCTACGCGGCCTGGGCGCTCAGTCAGGATTTCTATCGTGCCGGCCTGCATCTTGCCTCCGCGCCGGACCTGGAGACGTTCCTGCGCATCGACTGGGAAGAGCGGTTCGGCGCGCGTCCTGCCGCGAACCAGTACGCCCAACTGCGCACCTGGGACGCGGCGGATATCAGCGACAACGCGTTATACGGCGGCGACCTGCCGCGCGCTCTGCGGGCCATCCGCGCGCGCGTCCTGCTGATGCCGGGCGAGACCGATCTCTATTTCCGTGTCGCAGACAACGCGGCCGAGCTGCCGTTCCTCGCGCGGGCGGAGCTGAAGCCGATCCCCAGCATCTGGGGACACCGCGCCGGCAATCCCGTGACCAACCCGGAGGATAAGCAATTCGTCAGAGACGCCGTGCGCGGCTGGCTCGCGCGCCAGTAGCGCGCAACGCATAGGATGCGTCACGTCGGGTCTCGACGTTTGGCCCGTTTCCCGTCACGCTATGGCGCCGAGCGTGTTCCGATAAGGAGTCCAGCCATGGCCGTCATCACCGCAACCAATCCGCCGACCGTGCGTGCACCGACCGGCTATACGCACTCCATGCTGATTGAGGGTGAACAGCGTCGCCTGATCATCTCCGGCCAGGTCGGCGTGGCACAGGACGGGTCCGTGCCGAGTACCGGCGAGGGCCAGATCGCCCAGGCATTCGCCAATCTCCGCGCGGCGCTGGAGGCGAGCGGCATGAGCGTCACCAACCTGGTCAAGACGACAGTGTTCCTCACCGATCGCTCGCTTCTCGCGTCATTCCGCGCGGCGCGCGAGGCGGTGTACGGCGAGCATGCACCGTGCTCGACACTGCTGTTCGTCGCAGGGCTCGCCGATCCGCGCTTCATGGTGGAGATCGAGGCGGAGGCAGTGGCGTAAGCCAAGACACCGCGCCCGAACGAAGCGATTCAACCCCGGCAGGATTTGCCGCTGGCAAAACACCGATTCGATTGGATTGGCGCGCGTCGCTTATGTAGCGTGAAGACCTGCACGATCTGGCCGGGGACGCGATATGCAATGTTTTCTTCAGGTCTTCGACCGTAATGGCAAGCCCCGCCTCAAGGGCCGCAGCCGCTTCAAGGATCACATCGACTGGCTGCCTCTCCTGGCGTGGAGCTCGGGGGCCAGCAGTTCAGGGGCCAGCAGTAACAGTGGTGCGAACCGGGATGGCAACCCGCGACCCAAAGAGATCCGGTTTGCCGTCTACGGCGACGACCCAATCGCGCCCATCCTCATGAATGCGGCCGCCGGTCGTGCCGATACGAGCGATTGGGCCAAGGCGACGCTCGACTGCTTCAAGGACAGCGATGATCAGAGCTGGTACCTGCGAATGACCTTGCTACAGCCCGTTGTCACGTCATGTCAGATCGGCGGCCTCAGGTCCGACGGCACTTCGCTGGTCCAGACAGGTCTGAGCTTCGCCGCATCGTCCATCGACTACCGCGACACGGACAGCAAGGTCACTTATTTCATGCCGGACGGCGCCATCTTCGACCCCGATCAGGAAGTCTGCCGCCTGTACGATCCCGACGACGCGGTCTCGCGATTGCAGCAGTAGGAGTTTGTCCGCCGATCATCGCACCGCGCTCGCTCAGGTCGCGAGGCGCGGCCGCGGGCGCGCAATGCCGGTGATCCACCGCAGCCCCGCCAGAGCCACGACTGCCAGCCCCGCCAGCGCCACGTAATGCGCCGGCCGCAGGCCGAAGCGCAGCGTCTCGCTCGCCGCCAGCACGCGCCATGGATTGATCCCCGTCGCCAACCCATACCACGCGAACTCGATGCCGGCGCTGGCACACGCCGCCACGACCGCCAGTCCCAGTTGCGCGAACGGGTTGCGCTGCCAGCCCATCGGCAGAGCGCGCCACAGCAACAGCCAGACGAACAGGCCGGAGAAGAACACCGGCTCCGAGACGTTCGATTTCGATTGGATGAAATAGTGCACCAGCGCGATCGCGCCCAGCACATAGATCGCCCGATGCAGCCGCTTCCACCGCCGGCCCAGCCTGCGTGCCCAACCGTCGGTCGATGTGACACCGAGAACCACCAGCCCGAGCAGCACGATGAAGCCGATCGTCAGATAGAACCGCAGTGCGATCTCCGAGACGACCATACCCAACCGGAAGTTATGGTCCACCACGTACAGCGTGAAATGCGCCAGCCCGTAGGCGAGCGCCGTCAGACCGACGATCCGCCGCACCAGCAGCAGACGCGGCCAGTTCAGCACCCGCGCCGCCGGGGTGATCGCCAGCGAGATCAGCAGATAGCGGATCGCCCAGTCGCCGGTGCCGTGGATCACCTCGGTCACCGGGCGTCCGCCGAGCATGCCGTGCGCCCACCAGTACGCCAGCACCGCGCGCGGGAATGAAGCTCGCCGCGAGCACCGTCGCCTTCAACGGCAGGAACCGGCCATGCCGGTCACGCCAGGGAACGATCATCGTCCGATTCCCCGCGCTGGCATGTGCATCATGTCATCCAAAGCCGCCATCTCGACCACCGATCGCGTCGCACCTCTCACCACGCTCATTCGTCTCGCGACGCAGTCGATAATTACATGCAGGCCGGGAATTGGCGGATCGCCCATGTCGCACCCAGCGCCAGGACCATGCCGAGACTTCATTCAGCCGCATAGGTTTGCGACGAAGCGACACCCGATGCTGGCATCAGTGCGCCGCCAGGCCGCGGATTTCCGCCGTCAGCGCCTCCTGGTCCGGATCGGCTGGGAACTCGGCCGGCACGGTCAACGCGTGCGCCAGCCGCGCCTTATAGTCATCGCGCGCCAGTTCCTCTGCGCCGAACTGCGCCAGGTGCGCGGTGACGAACTGGGTGTCCAGCAGCCGGAAGCCGCCCAGGCGCAGCCGCGCCACGAGGTGCACCAGCGCCACTTTCGAGGCGTCGCGTGCCACGCTGAACATGCTCTCGCCGAAGAACACGCCGCCGATCGCCACGCCGTAGAGGCCGCCCACCAGATGGCCGTGCTGCCGGGTCTCCACCGAATGGGCGTGGCCCAATTGATGCAGCTCGCTGAACAGGCGCTCGATCTGCGGATTGATCCAGGTGTCGTCGCGTCCGGGAGCGGACCGGGCGCAGCCGGCGATGGTCGCCGCGAAGTCGCGATCGACGGTGACCGTGAAGCCGTCCGACAGCACGGTGCGGGCCAGCCGGCGCGGCAGGTGGAAGCGGTCCAGCGGCAGGACGCCGCGGCGCTCCGGGTCGAGCCAGTAGAGGCGCTCCCCGCGGCGGGTCTCGGCCATCGGGAACAGGCCGTGACGATAGGCCCGCAGCATCAGGTCAGCCGTGATCTCAACGGTGCGTCGGGACATGCCGGTATTGTGGGGCCGGATGGCGGGTTCTGGAAGGCACTCTTGCCGGTTTCGCGATCCGGGCCGTTAATGGCGGCGTATCCGATCGTGAGGGGACGCCATGACCAAGTACACCTGGGAACACATCCACCTCCGTTCGCCGGATCCGGCTGTGACGGCGCAATGGTATCAGGACATGCTGGGCGCGGAGATCATTCGCACGCCCCTGCCCGATGGTTCGACGCGCTACGACCTGGACATGACGGGACAGAAGATATTCATCGCCAAGGCGGACCCGGCTTCGACAGGGGCATCGCCCGAGACGCCCTATATGGGACTGGAGCATTTCGGACTGACGGTGGAGAACATCGATGCCGCGGTGGCGGAGCTGAAGGGCAAGGGCGTGGCGTTCACGATGGATCCGAAGACCATCAGGCCGGGCGTGCGCATTGCCTTCCTGACCGCGCCGCAGAACGTGTCGATCGAACTGATCCAACGAGGGTAGCGAACGCGCCCGACGTCATCGGCCCGGGCTGACGCCAGCCGCCGCCGGGATACCGAACCCCGCGCAGAGCCCCTGGCTGATCTTCCTGAGCCGCTGGCGCGCAGCCGCGTCATAGGCCTGCGGCGTCGGCGCGCGCCTCGTGCACGCCATCGAAGTAGCACCCGCTCCGCCCCTCGACGGCGGGCGACGCGGCGAGTTTCAGTATGGCCTCGGCGCCTTCCTCGACGCTGCTCCTTGGCGTCACGCCGGCGCGCCGCACCATCGCGGTGTCCATATACGTCGCGGGATGCAGCGCGTTCACGGTGATGCCGGTGCCCGCAAGCTGCTCGGCGAGATCGACGCTGAACATGATCTGCGCCAGCTTGCTCTGGCAGTAAGCACGCGCCCCGCTATAGCCGCGCGTCAGCATGACATCGGCAAAGTCGATCGGCTGCTGCCCGGCCGACGCCACGTTGACGATGCGCGCGGGCGCGCTCTGGCGAATGAGCGGCAGCAGGAGATGGGTCAGCAGGTATCCCGCCAGGTAGTTGACGGCGAAGCGCAACTCGTGGCCGTCGGCGCTGGTCTGGCGCGATGCGCCGGCGGTGCCGATGCCCGCGTTGTTGATCAGGATGTCGAGCCGTTTCGTCCGCTGCCGCACCATCTCGGCAAGCCGCCGCACCTCGGCCAGGGACGCGAGGTCCGCGGCAATGAATTCCGCGGTGCCTCCCGATCGAGCGATCCCGGCGACGACGCGGTCACCTCGGTCCCGATCGCGGCCATGCACCAGGACGCGCGCACCCGCTTCCGCGAGACGCACGGCGACCACACGGCCGACACCGTCTGTGGAGCCGGTGATCAGCGCGGTCTTGCCGGTCAGTTGCGTCATGGCACATCGGCATCCTGCGGCGGCCACAGCCAGGTGCCGTGCGCCGCGTTGTAGATTGCCTGTGGGGATGCGCCGTGGACCCCGTCGGGATGGTTCGCGTCGTAGTAGTGATAACCCACAGGGGTGCCGTTCTGCGCTGACGCGGCGTCGCTCGAAGCGCCCGGACTCGACACACATCCCGCCAGCAGCACGCACAGGGCGGCGAACGTGAAATGCCTGAAATGCAACATGTGCCTCCGCCGGCAGGTGCCGTCACACCAAAGCTCAAGCGATCGTAATGACCATAGCCCCGCTGACCGATCTAGACCATAAGTCCACGTTGGTAACAGGCGACGGTTGTGCGACTGTCTGCCATAGGAACCAAAACGCTATGATTGCTGCTTCTGCCACACTCACGCTGACCGCAATCGAGCTGTTCGAGATCACGCAGGCTGCTGCCACCAGCCTGCCGAGCGGTTGGTCGGTGACCGGTCAATGCACCGATGACGGAGCCTGCTGCGCGGGATTGATCGATCCGGACGGTGACGGGCGCATTGCCCTGCTGATCGCGCGCGACCCCGACGGCCTGTATGTCGCGCGCGCGACCGGCCAGGTTGTGGCCAGCGGTTGCGCCAGCATCACCGAGGCGCTCGCCGCCGTGCGGTGGGCGCTGCGCCAACGCTGACCGGGCGACACGACAGCCCAGTCTCCGACGCGTTTGCTCTGGGTCTGCCTTCGAAAGCTACTTTTCGCATCAGTGAAGGTTCGGCCAAACGTTCACTTTCTGCCTCCCCGACAAATTTAGTCTGGCGCGAAATTAACGTGTAGTTGATGCTGGGTTAACGGCAGGGAGAGGCCTCATGGTGCGGGCAAGTGACGAAGCCGCGGCATGGCTGGACTTGGCAGAGTACGCGCGGGAATTATCCGATTGCGCATCAACCCCGCGGTCGAAACAGACGATGCTCGGGATCGCCGTGCTGTGCGAGAGTTTGGCATTCCGCAATCCTGATGGCGTTGCCGCAGGCAACCCGGCGCCGGTCGCGCTACGGAACGACGAATTGCGCCAAGGCCAGCCAGGCTGACAAAAGGCCGAGGGCTATTCCACTCACGATGAGATAGGCGCACACCCCAGGCCCGCTGCTGCGTCTCAATGTCGTTCCCGCCGCGGAAGCTGTGCCCGCTGCTCAACGGCCACCGCGTAGCGCACCGGGCATTGGGTCACGCTCCGGCTCGCCAGATAGGCGGCTGTCAGCGCCTCTGCTTCGCCTGGCGCCAGCGGCGGAAGTCGCTTGCATCGCTGCCGCCGCACCTGGACGTGCAAAGAGGCTCGGCTGAACGCGGCGGGACTCCGATCCATGAACCTGTCTCCCTCACCGATCCGCCAGGAAGCGGCAGACCGTGAAGGCTGAATTAGCCCACGCCTGGTTTCAATTTCGTGTCAATGTATGCTTATAGAGACGTCTCCTGCCTCCGAAGCCGTCCCGCTTTCCCGCTCCTCAGCCCGTGCGCCGCAGGCTGGCCTGGAGCTGCTGGGCGATCTCGGAATGCTGCAAGGCGATGGGCCGCGTGTTCTGCACCCACGCGTTGATATGTTGGTCCTCGCCATGGACCAACTGCGCGTTGAGCTGCTCGACCATCATTGCGTGTGCGCGGACCATGTCGCCGACATAAGCGCGATCGAAAGCGGAGCCCTCGAGCTTGGCCAACCGGTCGAGCATGTTGCGATCCTGCTCGGTCAGCATCGTCGGTATCTGGATGTGATGGACCCCCGCGATCTGCTCCAGCGTGCTCTGAGCGTAGGAGTGGTCCGTGATCATCTTTTCCGCGAACTGGCGGACGTCTTGGTTGTGACTGTTCTTGAGCGCCAGTTGCCCCGCCTGGATCTCCGCCGTGTTGCCGTCGAGCTGGGCCACCACGAATTGGTCGTCCCCCGTGGTCAATGGCGCGACAGGTGCGCCGGGCACCATCGCGGGCGCTGTGGCCGTGGGCGGCGGTGCCGGCGCAGTGGTCGGAGGCGCCTGCGCGAAGGCCGGCTCGGCCAGAATTGAGGCCGCCAGCAGCGCAGTATGGATCGCTGATTTCATGACCATGTCCTCAAGGTGCCCGGCCATAATGCGGACGCGCGGGAATGGTTCGAGGCGAGCGGCGAATATCGCGAAAACGTTGAGCCACTGCCCCTCCGCGCCGCCGACCCTCCTAGGGGACCTCGACCGCACCGGTATGCACATCGTCAACGGCGTAGCGTTGGATCATGGCAGATGGACTCCTTGCCACCTCCAGATCCTGCACCGCGGCGTCAGCCGAGTATCCGGTTTCGAACACGGCGATAACTCGTGTCGTAAGTGCTCCCTCCGCGGTCTGTGGCGGCCGTCCAGAGAGAACGCTTGCATCGACCGAAAGTTTTCGCTGCTCGACGCAGTGGCTGACACACCGGGTTCAAACCTGGCTACGTCCGACATCCGGCCCGCCGCCGCGTCACCTAATCCAGATTGTTGCCCCAACCATCCGGTTGTCCCGCGCTTGAAACGGTCGCGCAGTCATTGCGCCAGTTTGTCCAGGCGTTGCCGGGCAATCACCGGACACCATCATTAGCAGCGAAGCCGGCGCCGCATTTGTTTGGTGGAGGGGGTTGGATTCGAACCAACGTAGGCGTGCGCCAACGGATTTACAGTCCGTCCCCTTTAGCCTCTCGGGCACCCCTCCGTGCGAACCGCGCCTCTAGGTCCAAACCGGGGGCATTGTCAACGAAGCCGCCGCCCGTCACACCGCAACCATGTCAGACCTGCCCGCCCTCTCCATCGCCACCTACCGCACCGTCGAGATGCACACCGGCGGTGAACCGGTGCGTCTCGTCCTGGCCGGCTTTCCCGAACCAGGCGGCGCCAGCGTCCTGGAAAAGCGCCACGACGCCGCGACGCGCCTCGACCTTCATCGCCGCCGCCTCATGCTGGAGCCGCGCGGCCACGCCGAGATGTACGGCGCGCTCGTGGTCCCCGCCGCCCCGCCCGCCGCATTCGGCGTGCTGTTCATGCACCACTCCGGCTTCAGCACCATGTGCGGCCATGCCACGATCGCGCTTGGCCGCTGGGCGGTCGCCTCCGGGCGTGTCCCGCTGCGCGACGATACCGCCGACTTCATCCTGGAGTGCCCCTGCGGCCCCGTCGCCGTGCATGTCTCCGGACGGCGGCACCCGCGTCGCGTTCGACAGCGTGCCCGCCTTCGCCGCCGCGCTCGACGCGCCCGTCGATCTCCCTGGCACCGGCCGCATTCTCTGCGACATCGGCTACGGCGGCGCCTTCTACGCCATCCTGCCGGCCTCGCGGATCGGCCTCGACCTGCGCACCTCGCCGGTCGGCCAGCTTCGCGCGGCGGCGCTGGCGATCATGCAGGCGATCCGCGCGCGCGGTGAGGTCCGCCACCCGACCGAGCCCGACCTCTCCTTCCTCTACGGCGCCATCCTGACCGACGACACGCCACCCGGCGCGCCGCAGCCCCAGCCGCCACTTCTGCGTGTTCGGCGAGGGCCAGATCGACCGCAGCGCCACCGGCAGCGGCGTCACCGCGCGCATGGCGGTCGACGCGGCGCGCGGCCTGATCGCGCCCGGCGCGACCCGCGCCTTCGCCGGTGCCTCCGGCGTGCCGTTCCACGCCGAGTTGCTGGCCGAGGAGAGGCTCGGCCCGCATCGCGCCTGGCGCGTCCGCGTCTCCGGCACCGCGTCGTTCAGCGGCACCGCGACCTGGATCGTCGAGGACGCCGACCCCCTGCGCGACGGCTTCGCCATCGAGGACCCTTCCCCACTGCCATCGACGTAAGCGAGCACCCCACGGCATGCTGCGGTCGCAACGCGCGCTGTTCGATATCCCCGTCTCTCTCTCTTCATGGCCGGGCTTGTCCCGGCTATCCACGTCTGTATATCGAAGCGTATATATACGTCAAACGTAGCGAGCCAGCAGCGCGTCCAATGCGCCCGGGTCATCCCAGGCGAGCGACACGCCCACGACACCGATGCGATCACGATACCCGGCGGGCAGCCGCACCGCGTCCTTCGGCGTGGTGACCGGCCGCGGCGCCGTTCCGCGCCGCTTCGTCGAGCACGCGGCGCAGGTCCGCTTCGGTGAACGGGTGGTGATCGGGAAACGGCCCGTGGCCGGCGACGATGACGCCGGCATCCGCCAGCATGGTGAAGAACTTCTCCGGCCGGGCGATGCCGGCGAAGGCGAGGACGCGGCGGCCAACCCAGCCCGCGATCTCCGGCCCAGGCCGCAGCCTCGCCCGCAGCACCGGCAACGGCAGCGGACCGACAGCATCCGGCCCGATCAGCACCGCCGCCTGGCAGCGCGCCGCCCCGGCCGGCACCGGCTCGCGCAACGGCCCGGCCGGCAGCACGCGGCCATTGCCGAAGCCGGACGCGCCGTCCACCACCAGCAGCGACAGGTCCTTGTGCAGGCCTGGGTTCTGCAGGCCGTCGTCCATCACCAGCACCTGCGCGCCGGCGGCCACCGCTGCGCGCGCGCTGGCGGCTCGGTCGGCGCCGATCCAGGTCGGCGCGACCTGCGGCGAGCAGCAGCGCCTCGTCGCCCACCCGGGCCGCGGTGTCGCCGGCGGCGACGCGGTGCGGTCCGCGCACGGAGCCGCCGTAGCCGCGCAGGATGAAATGCACCGCCCGCCGCGCGCCACCAGCCGCGCGCCGACATCCAGCGCCAGCGTGGTCTTGCCCGCGCCGCCGACGGTGACGTTGCCGCAGCAGATCACCGGCACCGGCGCGCGCCAGCCCGGCCGCGCCACGCGCCAGGCCGTGACAGCGGCGGTGACCGCGGCAAGCGGCGACAGCAGCCGCGGCAGCACGCCATCGCGACGCCAGAAGCCCGGCGGATGCCGCATCTACGTCGAGCAGCTCGAGCAGCGCCGCGGCGGTGCGGCGCGGCAGGTCGCCATGCCGCTGGACCGCGGCGGCGGCGGCCTCCCCCATCGCCTGCCGCCGCGCCGGCTCGCGCAGCAGCCCGTCCACCCACCGGCCCAGTTCCGCCGCATCCCGCACCACGGTCAGCCCGCCGGCCGTACGCAGCATGGCGACGTGGTCGGTGAAGTTGCCGGTATGCGGCCCGACCGCGATGGCGCAGCCGAGACGCGCCGGTTCCAGCGGGTTCTGCCCACCGCCCGGCGGCAGCAGGCTGCGGCCGATGAAGGCGATGCCGGCCAGCCGGTACAGCAGCCCCAGCTCGCCCAGCGTATCGGCGACCCATACGCCCTCCGCCGGCGGGTCCTCGCCGCGCGAGCGGTAGCCGCCAGCGGGAATGGCCGCACCGCGCTCCGGATGGCGCGGGGCGATGATCGTCAGCAGCCCCGGATGGTCCGCCGCCAGCCCGCGATGGGCGGCAAGGACCAGTTCGTCCTCCCCCGGATGGGTGCTCGCGGCGAGCCAGACCGGCCGTCCGGCCAGCATCTCCCGCAGCCGCCGCAGCCTCCGCCTCGTCCGCGGGCAGCGGCGGCGCGGCGAGCTTCAGATCGCCGGGTTCGCCCACGCGGCAACAACCCAGAGCGCGCAGCCGCTCGGCGTCGGTTGCGCTGCGCGGCTGCACCCGGGCGAACCCGCCCAGCATCTGCCGCGCCAGCCCCGGCGCGCGCCGCCATCGCGCCAGGCTGCGATCGGACAGCCGCGCGTTGATCAGCATCGTGGGAATGCCGCGCGCCCGGCAGGCCGCGAGCAGGTTCGGCCACAGCTCGCTCTCGACGAACCCCGCCACATCGGGCCGCCAGTGATCGAGGAACCGCGCCGCCCAGTCGCGGCACGTCGAGCGGCGCGAACCGGTGCAGCACGCGTCCGGCCAGCGCGGCTCCAGCCGCTGCGCCAGCAGCTGTCGCCGACGTCACCGTGCCGGTGGTCAGCAGTATTGTCGCCGCGCCCTCGGCCAGCTCCGGCAGCACCGGCAGGATCGACATCGTCTCGCCGACCGAGGCGGCGTGCAGCCAGACCAGCCGCCCCGGCGGGCGCGGCGTGGCGTCGATGCCGCGGCGCTCGGCGAGCCGCCCGCGCATCTCCTTGCCGCGCGCCAGGCGCACCCGCAGCAGCAGGCGCAGCCCGGCGCAGCGGCGGTCGTCGCCACGGCCCAGGCCGCGCCCGAAGCGGTTCAGGCCGCGCACAGCCGGTCCGCCCGCTCGGCCGCCGCGGTCAGCGCCGCGCCGATCGCCGGCACCGCGTCCTGCCAGCCGTCGCGGCCGACCGCGATGGTCGGCAGGCAGACCACCACGCCGCGGCCGAACGGCTTCGGCACCACCATGCGGTCCCAGGTCCGCAGCACCCAGCGGCGCGTCGTCTGCGCCGCGCAGGGCAGCACCGGCGCGCCGGACAGCGCGGCAAGCTGCGCCACCCCCGGAGCGGCGACCCGGCGCGGGCCGCGCGGGCCGTCAGGCGTGATCGCGATATGGTCGCCGCCCGGACAGCAGGCTGAGCAGCACGTCGCGTCCCCTTGGCGCCGCCGCGCGACGAGGACCCCAGCACCACGTTGAGCGCGAAACGGCTGACCACGGCGCCGATGAAGCGGCCGTCGCGGTGGTGGCTGACCAGCACGTGCACGCGGTTGCGGGCCTTGCGCCCCTCGGGGGACTGCCGCGCCTTCAGCCACAGCATCGGCATCAGCGGCAGCCGCTCGTGCCAGAACGCGACCACCACCGGCGCGCCGGCCGCGTGCGGCGCCATGTGCTCGTGGCCCTCCAGCGACCAGCGCGTGGTCCTGCAGCGCGAAGCCGAGATAGAGGCCGAGCACTCTGGCCAGCGCCGCCTGCACGATGGGATGCTGCAACAGCCGTTTCATCGCCGCGCCGGTAGCACGCGGATCGGGGGACACGGAAGGGCAGCCCTCCGCTCCCGCGGCCAGACCCGGCGATCAGCGCGCCGTATCCGGACTGGCAGCACGCCGCTGCCAACAGACCTGCATCAGGCCGCCATCCGGTTCCACGCATCCAGTGCGGCGATCTTGTAGGCCTCGGCCAACGTCGGATAGTTGAAAGTGTTCTCAATGAAATAATCCAGCGTACCCTTCAGATTGAGCACCGCCTGGCCGATGTGGATCAGTTCGGTCGCGCCCTCGCCAACGATGTGAACACCCAGCAGGCGGCGCGTCCTGATCGAGAACAGCATTTTCATCATGCCGGCATTCAACCCCATGATGTGGCCACGCGAGGTTTCGCGAAAACGCGCGATGCCGCATTCATACGGGATGCTGCGCTGCCGTACCTCCTGCTCGCTCATCCCCACCGTGGAGATCTCCGGCACCGAATAGATGCCATACGGGAAGAACTCGGGTGCGTTCGGCGCCGGCACGCCAAATGCGTGGCACGCGGCGATCCGGCCTTGCTCCATCGAGGTCGACGCGAGGCTCGGAAAGCCGATCGCGTCGCCAGCGCAATAGACATGCGGCACTTCCGTCTGGAACGTCTGCGGATCCACCCTGAGCCGGCCGCGCTCATCGGCGGTCAGGCCGCAGCTATCCAAATTCAGCGCTTCGGTCGCGCCGACGCGACCGGCGGTATAGAGCACCATCTCGGAACGCACGCGGCGCCCGCCTTCCAGGATGGTCACCGGCCAGGCGTTCTCGAACTCGATGCGCTCGACCTTGGCGCCGAATCGCAGCGCCACGCCACGGTCGCGAAGCTGATGGGTAAAGTCCTCCATCAGCTCGTGGTCGATGAAATCGAGCATCGTGGGGCGTTGCTCGACCAGTGCCACCGCGACGTCGAGCGCGCTGAAGATGGTCGCGTATTCCACCCCGATCACACCGGCGCCGATCACCGTCAGGCTGCGCGGCAGACGCGGGATCTCCACGATCTCGTCGCTGTCGAACACGCTGGCGCCATTGAACGGCACGCCCTCGGGTCGATGCGGGCGGGTGCCGACAGCGATCAGAATGCGCTCGCCCTGAAAGACGCGGATGTCGCCGGTGGCGGTGGTGACCTCGATGCGGTGTGGGTCCAGGAAGCGCGCGGTGCCGAGGGTGGTCTGCACCGCGTTGCGGGCAAACTGATGCTCCAGCACATCGACCTCATGGTCGAGCGTCATGTGCAGCCGCGCCATCAGGTCCTTGGCGGCGATGTCCTTCTTCACCCGGTAGGCACGCCCGTAGAAGCCACGCTCGCGCCAGCCGGTCAGGTTGAGCACGGTTTCTCGCAGCGTCTTGGACGGTATGGTGCCAGTGTGCACCGAGACGCCGCCGACGCGACGGCCCTTCTCCACCACGAGAACGGAGCGGCCGAGCTTGGCGGCCTGGATCGCGGCGCGCCGACCGGCGGGTCCACTGCCGATGACAATGAAGTCGAATGCGTTCACGGGCAAGCAGACTGGCGGAAGCCGGCCCGCCGTGTCTATCGTTATTGTGTGACGCAGCAGCCCGGTTACTGTCGCAGCGCCACCGCCTGCCGAACCATATGCCAATCATCGTGCGGATATCGGTCGTGCGCGATACTCGCCTCCCGGGCGTTTCATGGGTCGTGATTACGTCACGCACCGCGAGGAACACCGAAATCGGCCGTGGATGACGCCCTGATCGCCAACAGGAAAACCTCCTCCGGCAAACTCGCTGGCACGATGAACTCCCACAGACTATGCTCCGGCTAATCGCTCGGATCCCGTGCGACTGCGAGTGATGCCCACGGGTTTCCTGGTCGAAACAACAATCAGAATCGGCTGCAGTCTCGCTGCCGTCCCAAAGGGGGAGTTCACGCCATGCCCAATCCTCGTCATGTGACGCGCCGCAGCGCGTTGGCACTCGGCACCGCCGCCGCCGCGCTGCCGCTGGTGCACATCCGTACCGCCGGCGCGGCCGGCAAGCTCAGTCTCGCGCTCTGGGACCATTGGGTCCCGACCGGCGATGCCGCCATGAGAAAGCTGGTCGAAGCCTGGGCCGAGAAGAACAAGGTCGACGTGCAGGTCGACTTCCTGTCCGCGAATATCAACATGACCAAGGCCGCAGAGGCGCAGGCCAAGACCGGCCACGATGTCTACGCCTTCGACCAATGGACCGTCCAGCAATACGCCGACAGCCTCGATCCCGTTGACGATCTCATGCAGCGGCTGATCGCAAAATACGGCAAGCTTGGCGCCGCCTACGAATATCTCGCCGCGGTCGACAAGCACTGGATGGCAGTTCCGGTCGGCTGGGGTTCCGCACCGCTGCCGCCCTGCGGGCGAATCAGCATGCTCAAGCAGTTCTGCGGCGTTGACGTGCAGGCCTGGTTCCCCGCGGATCCTGCGACCCCCGAGGCAAGCAAGGACTGGACCTACGATACGCAGCTCAAGATGGCGGAGGCCATGTTCAAGGCCGGCTACCCGATCGGCTTCGGCTGCGGCCAGAACAGCACAGACGCCAACCAGACCTGGGGCGCCACGTTCGGTGCCTTCGGCGCCGACCTCGTCAACGCCAAGGGCGAGATCACCATCGACTCGGACCACGTGATGGCGGCGATGGAATATTGCCAGAAGATGGTGAAGTTCATGCCGTCCGACGCCGTCCAATGGGACGACGCCTCCAACAATCGCGCGTTGATCTCCAACAAGGCCGCGCTGATCTGGAATCCGCCATCCGCCTGGGCAGTCGCCAAGCGCGATGCCCCGCAGGTGGCCGCGGACTGCTGGACCTTCCCCAATCCACGGGGACCGATGGGCCGCCTTGTGCCGCACCGGCCATACTTCTGGGGGATCTGGAAATTCGCCACCAACAAGACCGCGGCAAAAGAGCTGATCGAACACCTCTCGCAGCGTGAGCAGGTGGAGCAGCTCGCCGCCCCGGTCTCGGGCTACGATATCCCGCCGTTCCAATCCATGACGGACCTCACTATCTGGAGCGACGTCGAACCGCCGAAAGGCACTATCTACAATTATCCGATGCGGCCGTGGCACGATGCGGAGTACTGACATTCCCGGTTCCTCCGCTCCTCCCGAAATCGCGGTGCAGATCTGGAACCGCTATCTGATCCCCAACATGGTGGGACGACTGCTCACCGGGCAGTCGATCAAGCAGACGCTTGCCTGGGGCAAGGAGGAGCTGGAGGGCTTCGTCCGCTGAACGGCGATCCGCGATAGTGGGGGGCGCGGCTTGTCGCTCAGCCGATCAGCTTAGGCCGCGCGTCCCGATCCTCCCATCAGGAGTTGCCAATGCCCGACACGACCGTCCCCGAGCGAGCGAAGACCGAGGAGGCGCTCCGCCTGGATGCGGAACGCGAGCAAGGCGTGCCGTGGAAGCAGTGGGGACCCTACCTCAGCGAACGCCAATGGGGCACGGTCCGCGAGGACTACAGCGAGAATGGCGACGCGTGGAACTACTTCACCCACGATCAGGCTCGCTCGCGTGCCTATCACTGGGGCGAGGATGGTCTCGCGGGGTTCAGCGACGACAAACAGCGCCTGTGCTTCGCCCTCGCGCTGTGGAACGGCCGCGACCCGATCCTCAAGGAACGGCTGTTCGGCCTGACCAACGCGGAGGCAATCACGGCGAGGACGTCAAGGAATACTACTTTTACCTCGACTGGACGCCGACGCACTCATACATGAAGTACCTGTACAAGTATCCGCAGGGCCCTACCCATACGCGGATCTGATCGACACCAACCGGCGGCGCGGCCGCACGGATGCGGAGTACGAACTGTTGGACACCGGCGTCTTCGCGGAGGACCGGTACTTCGACGTGTTCGTGGAATACGCGAAGCCGGTCCCGACAGACGTGCTGATCCGGATCACGCGTGGCAACCGCGGCCCGGACGCCGCGACGCTGCACGTGCTGCCCACCCTGTGGTTTCGCAACACCTGGACCTGGTGGCCGGAGCGGCCGAAACCCTCCCTGCACGGCGGACGGCTGGCGCGATCATCGCGTCGCATGCCGAACTCGGCGATTCACCCTGGATTACGAGGGAACCCGCCGCTCCTGTTCACCGAGAACGAGACCAACGACGAGCGCCTCTTCGGCTCACCCAACCGGACACCCTATGTCAAGGACGGCATCAACGACTATGTCGTCGCGGGCAAACAGGAGGCCGTGAACCCCGGCGCACCGGAACCAAGGCGGCCGCGCACTACCGGATCGATGTCGGCGCACATGCGACATCGGTGATCCGCCTGCGCCTCGACCAATACCGGGTCGGCTGAAACATTCGGCCGCCCGTTCGACGACCTTATCGAGCAACGCCTCCGAGAAGCCGATGCGTTCTATCGGGCGATCACCCCTGCCGGACTGGGCGAAGATGCGGCCAATGTCATGCGCCAGGCGCTCGCAGGCATGCTGTGGAGCAAGCAGTACTTCTTCTTCGAGGCGGACAAATGGATAGACGAACATGGTGGCCGGCCGCCCCGCAATCGCGAATGGTTTCATCTGATCGCCGATGATGTGATCTCGATGCCGGACAAGTGGGAATATCCCTGGTTCGCTGCATGGGACCTGGCCTTTCACACGATCGCCCTGGCAGGCGTCGATGTCGGTCTCGCCAAAGGGCAGCTCGATCTGCTGCTCGATCACGTCTATCTGCATCCCACCGGGCAGATACCCGCCTACGAGTGGAACTTCAGTGACGTCAATCCACCGGTGCAGGCCTGGGCCGCGATCTATATTTACCGCGCCGAACAGGCCTTGTACGGCAAGACAGACATCGACTTCCTCAAGGGTGTCTTCGGCAAGTTGACGGCGAATTTCGGCTGGTGGGTGAACCGCAAGGATCGCTTCGGCCGAAGCCTGTTCGAAGGCGGATTCCTCGGGCTGGACAACATCGGCGTGTTCGACCGCAGCGCGCCGCTGCCGACCGGCGGTCATCTCGAGCAGGCCGACGGCACCGCCTGGGTTGCACTGTTCTGTCAGAACATGCTGGAGATCGCCTGCGAACTTGCGGCGCACGATCGAGTCTACGAGGAGCTGGCGGCCAATTACGCGATCGAGTTCCTGCTGATCGCCCGCGCCATGAACGGCATCGGCCCGGATGGCATGTGGGATGAGGAGGACGGTTTCTACTACGATGTGCTCCGTTTGCCGGACGGCAGCTCCACCCGTCTCAAGGTTCGTTCCCTCGTGGGACTGTTGCCGCTCTGCGCGACGACAGTGGTGGAGAAGTGGCAGCGTGAGCGCGTGCCCCACCTCACTATGCAAATTCACGATCGCATCCAGCGAATGCCGGAACTGACCGAATCGATTCATGCGACGGGCCGAGGCCATTTCGGCGTTGCCGAACGCGGCATCATTGGCCTGGTCAATGAAAGCCGCTTGCGGCGCATCCTGACCCGCATGCTGGATGAAACCGAGTTTCTCAGCGCCTACGGCATTCGGTCATTGTCCCGCTATCATGCCGATCATCCCTATGTGTTTGCCGTGAATGGCCAGGATTACCGGGTCGGGTATCTGCCGGCTGAATCGGATACCGGCATGTTCGGCGGCAACTCCAATTGGCGTGGTCCTATCTGGATGCCGATGAATGCGCTGATCATACGCGCATTGCTGCACTACTTCGCCTACTACGGCGACAACTTCAAAATCGAATGTCCGACCGGCTCCGGCAACCTGATGAACCTGTTCGAGGTTGCCAGGGAGATCGCCAATCGGCTCGTACGCATCTTCCTGGTGGACAAGGCCAATCACCGGCGCCCGGTGTTCGGCGGCAGCGAAAAGTTCCAGACCGATCCGTACTGGTGCGATCATTTGCTGTTCTACGAATACTTCCATGGCGACAATGGTGCCGGCATCGGTGCCAGTCACCAGACCGGCTGGACCGGGGCCATCGCAAGCCTGATCCAACTCTTCGGAAAGACCGCCGATATGTTCCTGGAGAGCGGCGTCGCGGCGGGACATGGCCCAATAAGACAGAACGTCTAAGCGCGATCATGCCGACCGCCCCACGCTATCCGTCGCTGTTTCAGATCAATACCCGGGTGTGGCTCCAGCGCCTGTCGCGAGAGGACGGCCGCCGGATCACCCTGGCCGACATCGACGACGCCACGATCGACGGCTTCGCCGAGCAGGGTTTCGACTGGATCTGGCTGCTGAGTGTCTGGCAGACGGGCCCCGCGGGCCGCGCCGTCTCGCGCGGCAACCCGCAATGGCGCCGCGAATTCAGCGCCGTTCTTCCCGACCTTGGCGAGGATGACATTTGTGGTTCTGGCTTCGCCATCACCGCCTACACCGTCAGTGATGCCGTGGGCGGTCCGGCCGCACTCGCGCAGTTCCGCGACAGGCTGCGCCGGCGTGGCATCAGCCTCATGCTCGACTTCGTGCCGAACCACACGGCCCCCGATCATCCGTGGGTGTGGGCCCGGCCGGATTACTACATGCCGGGCGACGCGGCCGCGATCGCGAACTCGCCGCGGAATTACCTGCGAACCGAAACGGTGCAGGGTACCAGAATCCTCGCCCATGGCCGCGACCCCAACTATCCGGGTTGGCCCGACACGTTGCAGCTCGACTACGCCAATCCTGAGTTGCAGGCGGCGCAGATCGATGCGTTGCTCTCCATAGCGGCCCAATGTGACGGCGTACGCTGCGACATGGCGATGCTGCAATTGCCTGAAGTCTTCCAGCGCACCTGGGGGATCACACCGTCGCCGTTCTGGCCGAAGGCGACGGCGGCAGTGCGTGCGGCGCATCCGGGTTTCGTCTTCATGGCCGAGGTCTACTGGGATCTCGAATGGACCCTCCAGCAGCAGGGCTTCGATTATTGCTACGACAAGCGGCTCTACGACCGACTGAGGGAGGGTGCGGTCGGGCCCATCCGCGACCACCTGCGCGCCGGCCTCGACTACCAGGACAAGTTGGCTCGGTTTCTGGAGAACCATGACGAGCCGCGTGCCGCCGCCGAGTTTCCTTGGCCACGGCACCGGGCTGCGGCCGCGATAACCTACCTGTCGCCAGGTCTGCGCTTCTTTCACCAGGGTCAATTCGAGGGAGCGCGCGTGCGGGTGCCGGTCCATCTCTGCCGCGGTCCGGTCGAACCGCCGAACCAGGAGATCGTCGCGTTCTATGACGCGCTGTTGCGAACGCTGAAGCGCGCTGCGTTCCGTCACGGCGCCTGGTCACAGATCGATCCGCAGCCGGCCTGGCCAGGCAACGCCTCGTCCGAAGATTTCGTCGCCTGTGCATGGGCGTCGGACACCGACCGCCGCTACGTGGTCGTCGTCAACTACACTGGCTCCCGAGGTCAATGCACCCTCAGGCTGCCATTCCCGGAACTGCGTGGCAGGTCACTGCGTCTCAGCGACATCATGGGCACCGAGAACTACTTGCGTGACGGCAGCGACATCATCGGTCGTGGCCTCTACATCGATCACGCGCCCTGGCAAGTGAACGTGTTCGAGGCGCGGATGACCTGAGCGACGGCGCGCCAGCTCTCGCCTAGGTTCGCGGCCTTGTGAGTTGGCCCCGATTAACCGCCTTCGTATATCCGTATCCGGATAACCGGAGACGGAGAGTGCCCACGGCCAAGCGCCAACACCCCCACAGTCCGCTCGCGCTCGCGGTGCTCGCGCTGCTGTTCGAGCGGCCGACGCACCCCTACGAGATGGCGGCGACGATGCGCGAGCGTCACAAAGAGGAAAGCATCAAGCTCCGCCTCGGCTCGCTCTACTCCGTGGTCGAGACGTTGCAGCGCGACGGACTGATCGAACCGCAAGAGACGTCGCGCGATGGCAGAAGGCCGGAGCGTACAGTCTACACGCTCACCGACGCCGGCGGCGCCGAACTCATCGCCTGGATGCAAGACCTCCTCCGCTACCCGGTGAAGGAATATCCGCAGTTCATGGCGGCACTGTCGCTGCTGCCCGTCCTGCCGCCGGCAATCGTCGAGACCAGGCTGCACGAACGGCTGCAACACCTCGATCTCGCCATCCAGACGAAACAGGGCGCCATCGACGGCGTACTGCGCGGCGGCCTGCCGCCGCTGTTCCTGATCGAAAGCCAATACGAGATCGCGCTGCTGAACGCGGAACGCATCTTCGTGCGGGACCTGCTGGCGCGCATTGCCAAGGACCCGGCGGAACTCGCGCCGATCTGGCCGGAGTTTCACGCCGGCAAACGCAAACCGAAGTCCTGACGGGAGTGATCCATCATGGCCGATCTCAATCATGTGGTGATCATTGGCGGTGGCATCGGCGGCCTCTGCTGTGCCATCACCTCGTGCGCGCGGCGCACGGCGAAACGACGCTGCTCGCAGCGATCGCCGAGTACGAAAACGCGATGCGCCGCTATGGCTTTGCCGCGGTGCGCGGTTCGCTCGAGGCGATGAAGGCGCAATTGGAGGCCGGCGCGCTCGCCCGTGCGGCGTCCCGCGCCGCGCTCAGGCTGATGAACCGCATCCCGCCGCTGAAGCGGCGCTTCTTTCTCGCGTTGGCGGCGGAGCGACCGCGGCAGCGTCAAGCCGATCACGCGCGGTTCAGCGCGGCAAGCCATGTCGCCGGCGTCAGGCCGTAGGCGCGCTTGAACATGCGCGACATATGGCTCTGGTCGGCGAAACCGGCCTCCAGCGCGGCCTGTGCCAGCGGCATTCCGCATGCCGCCTTCCGGCGCGCGATATCGAGCTGCCGCATCGTGCGAAACCGCCGCGGGCTGGTGCCGAACGCGGCACGGAACTGCCGCGCAACCGTCCAGCGGTCGAGCCCCGATACCGACTCGAATTCCGCCGCGGAATGCCGGACAGCGGGCCCGGCGGCTATCAGGTCCCGCACGCGCCGCAACGACGGCAGGTCAAGCCGTGGCTCGCCAATTACCTCGCCGGATGAGGCGCGATCCAGCAGGTCGGCGGCGGAGGCGGCGATCTCGACGCGCGACCAGTCGTCGATGACGCCGCGCGTGCCGTGAATGTGCGAAAGCAGCTCCTGCGGCACGGGTGTACGGCGGAACGACAGGATCGGCGACAAAAGGCAGCGGCCGGCCGCCCCGCGCGTCCTGGATCAACGAAGGGTCGAGGTAGATGATCCGATAGCTGAACGCCTGCCCGGTGCCGGAGCCGCCGTCATGCGTCTCATCCGGATGCAGCACATGGCATTGGCCGGGCAGACAGTATCGTCCCGCACCGCGGTAGCGGAACGCCTGCACGCCTGAGAGCGTGATGCCGATCGCGTACGTATCGTGCCGGTGCGGCGCGAACGCGTTGCCGACAAGATGGGCCTCGACGCGCTCGATCCCCGCCGCCCCTGGCCCGCACACAATACGGTTGCCCGGCGCAGGCTCGCACAACCCTTCAAGACCGCCGCCACCGCCCTGAGCCAGCCTCATCCGCGTCGCGCCCAACCTGCACGAACCGCGACATAGTACGACCGCCGGATGGAACCAGGATGAGCATCGATTTCGGTCCGCGACTTTCTTGCCGCAAGAGCGCCGGACATCGCCATCGTCGAACTCGGGGCCAGCAGCGCGACGGCAACGTTCTCGGCGGAGTGGAACATCGAACCGGCCCAGATCGCCAAGACGCTGTCGCTCAGGGTCGGGGATCGCAGCCTCCTTCTCGTCACCTGCGGTGACTTGCGCCTGGACAACAGGAAGCTCAAGGCCGCGCTCGGCGGCAAGGCCAGGATGCTGCCGCCCCATGAAGCGGCGGAGCTTACCGGCCACCCGGTCGGCGGCGTATGTCCGTTTGGTCTCGCCACGCCGCTGCCGATCTATTGCGACGTCCTGCTGAGGCAATACCCCCTGGTGGTTCCGGCCGCCGGCTCGACCCACAGCGCAATGCGCATCGATCCTCTCCGGATGGCCGAACTCGCCGGCGCGGAATGGGTCGATGTCTGCCAGGCCCTGTCGTGATCGGAGCGCGCGCCTATTCGGCCGGCGCCACAACACCCTGATGGCGCGCCACGGACCGCGCCGTGCCGACGCATAGCAGGCTCGCCAGCAACAGCACCGCGACCATCTCCAGGATCAGTTCCGGATGGCCGCGGTCGATCAGGAACCCGAACGGCACCGGCGTCAGCGCCGAGCCCAGCGGCAAACCGGCACTGACGAAGCCGAACACCTTGCCGATCTGGCCGGGCGGGGCAGCGTCCTTCAGCATCACATCGCGCGGCGTACGGCTGGCGCCGAGTGCAAGGCCGGACGCAAACATCACCGCCATCACCGCCAACCCCGACAGCGGCACCCAGTCGACCGAAACGGTCAGCACGGCGGAGGCTACCGTCAGGACCACCGCAAAGGGCAGCACATGCCGCTTGAAGGTGTCGGCAAACCAGCCACCGACCAGCACGCCGGTGGTGGAGCCGGCCATGTAGCCGGTGAGCGTCGAGGACGCGACCTCCAGCGTCAGACCCTTCACCGTATGCAGCACAGTGATCAGCCAGGACTGCACACCGGCGCCCGCCATCGAGCCCAGCAGGAAGAAGCCGAAGAACAGCAGCATCGTGCGGCTCATCAGCAGCTCGCGGCCCGACAGCTTCGGCCCGGCAAGCGCCGGCTCGTGGCGCACCTGATCCTTCAGGATGGCGCTTTGCAGCACGATGGACACCACCACCGGAATGCCCAGCAGCCCGACCAGGATCAGGCTTGCGCGCCAACCGATCGTGACCGCCAGCAGCGCCATGATCGGCGGCGCGGCCGCGAAGCCCAGGTTGCCGCTGAACGTGTGCAGCGCAAACGACGCGGCCCATGCGATCCTTGTCCACCGAGCCCGACAGGATCGCATAGTCCGCCGGGTGGAACACCGAATTGCCCATCCCCGACAGCGGTGCCAGCAGCAGGATCTGCCAGAAGCTCGTGGCAAACCCCATGGCCGTGACACACAGCGACATCACCAGCGCGCCGCCGACCAGGAACCGGCGGGCGCCATAGCGATCCACCAGGAACCCCACCGGCGTCTGGAGCAGTGCGGTCGAAGCCGACATCAAGGCCACCGCGAGGCCGAGTTCGGCGAAGCTCACCTGGAATGCCGTCTGCCAGGCAAGGAACAGCGGCGGCAGGCACAGCGCGTAGAAGTGCGAGAGGAAATGTCCGTTGCCGAGCAGCAGGTTGACACGAGTGGTGCGGCTCAAGGCCATTGCTTGGCGTCTCCGGCAGGCGGAACGAACATGCGGCGGCCAAACGACCGGCGTCAACCGCCGCGCAGCGCCCCACTGATCGGTGGGGGTCCGGCCGCCGTCAGCTGGCCTGCCCGATCGTCCCGATCTGCCAGCTTGTCGTCTTCGTCACCTCGCCGTCGGCCATCGGCGTGACGCTCTCGCACCGCAGCATCACCCCGGTCGCACGGTCGATCGCATACAGCGACTCGGCCCGCACATCCGGCCGGCCCTCCGCGTCATGCCGCACGACGCGCAGCTCCACCGCCGGCCGCGGCTTTCCCGCCACATCGACCGTGTCGTTGGCGACATGCATGACCGTCACGCGCTTCCAGAGTTTCGCGCCCTCGGTATCGAATGTGGCCTCGGTGCCCACCGCACCGGTCAACGCAGTCCGGAAGGCAGCTCGCGCCGCGTCGCTCATCGACCTGTCGGGACCGGCGCTCCACATCCCGAAATACAGCGGATAGGAACGACCCGACCAGTCGAGCAGGCAACGGTCAGGATCGTCCGGGTCGCTGCCGCGGTAACCGACCTGCACCCCATCGGACAATGTGGCGGACAGGCCGGAGGCACAGTTCGGCACCGCGTTCAGCCCGGCATCGCCCGTCGCCGCCGCCGCCCTGGTCCCATCCGCCTGGGTGGTCGCGGACCCGGCTGGAGGCATGGCCTGGCACGCGGCGGCCAGCAGGCAGAACAGGCTGAGAACAGGGGCGGGTACGTGGCGCATGCGTTTCCTCTGCGATCGCGGGCGGACACAGCGCCAAACGCCCCAACCGGCGATGGTCCCGGGCGGGACGGGACGCGGCGCCCGCGGTACCTACCACGGTGCCGTCGAGTCGCCGACCAGAGCTTTGATCAAACGTCGTTTAGCCGCCGCGGGAACCGGCCGGCCTCACGCGATCGGGAAGCCTCGAAAGTCGCGCATGATCGGGCATGGCGGTGGTGCGCGGATTTGGCGCCGGGGACTACGTTCCCACCAGCCCGCGCGCGAAATCCCCCGCGTCGAACGGCCGCAGGTCCGCCGCCTTCTCGCCCACGCCCACCGCGTGCACCGGCAGCCCGAACGTCTCCGCCAGCGCCACCACGATCCCGCCGCGCGCGCTGCCGTCCAGCTTGGTCACCACCAGGCCGGTCACGTCCACCATCTCCTTGAACACGCGCACCTGCTGCACCGCGTTCTGACCGGTGGTCGCGTCCAGCACCAGCAGCACCGAGTGCGGCGCCGTCTCGTCCTGCTTGCGCAGCACGCGGATGATCTTCCGCAGCTCGTCCATCAGCACGGCCTTGTTGTGCAGCCGCCCCGCGGTGTCGATCAGCAGCACATCGGCGCCCTCCGCCTTCGCCCGCGTCAGCGCATCGAACGCCAGCCCGGCCGCATCGGCATTCGCGACCGCCGGCGATCACCGGCGCGCCGACGCGCTCGCCCCAGATCTGCAACTGCTCCACCGCCGCCGCGCGGAACGTATCGCCCGCCACCAGCACCGGCCGCTTGCCCTGCGTCGCGATAACTCTGCGCCATCTTGCCGATCGTCGTGGTCTTGCCGGTGCCGTTCACCCCGACCACCAGCACGACATGCGGCTGCTTCGCCGGATCGAGCCGCAGCGGCTGCGCCACCGGCTCCAGGATCGCCGCAATCTCCTCGGCCAGCGCCTGCCTGATCTCCTCGTCCGTCACCTCCTTGCCGAAGCGCGAGCGGCGGAAGCTGGCGATCACCCGCCGCGCCACCTCGGTGCCGAGATCGGCGGAGATCAGCACGTCCTCCAGTTCCTCCAGCGCCGCATCGTCCAGCCGCCGCTTCTTGAAGACGGCGGTGATCCCTTCCGTCAGCTTCTGCGTGCTGCGCGTCAGTCCTTCCTTCAGCCGCGAGAAGAAGCCGAGCGCCATCAGGCCGCCTCCGCCAGCAGGACATCGCCGGCCGCGCCTGTCACCCGCGCAGCCATCAGCCGCCCGGGTGCGGCCGGCATCGCCAGCCGCACCGCGGCGAAGTGCTCGGAATGGCCGGCATCGGCGGTTTCGGTCAGCAGCGACACGGTGCGCCCCACCTGGGACGCCAGAAAGCGCCGCAGCAGATCGCCAGCCCGCCTGCCGCAGCCGCGCCGCCCGTTCGCGCCGCAACGCGACCGGCACCGCGGGCATGCGCGCCGCCGGCGTGCCGGGCCGTTCGCTGTACGGGAAACACGTGCAGGAACGGCAGCTCCGTCTCCGCCACGAAATCCAGCGTCTCGCGGAACAGCGCCTCGGTCTCGGTCGGGAATCCGGCGATCAGGTCGGCGCCGATCGCGATGCCAGGCCGCAGCGTCCCGCGCGCGTGCGATCACCGCGCGCGGCGTCCGCCCGCAGATGCCGGCGCTTCATCCGCTTCAGGATCAGGTCGCTGCCCGCCTGTAGCGACAGATGCAGATGCGGCATCAGCCGCGCTCCTCGTCGCCGAGCAGCCGCCAGATGTCGTCGTCGATCGCCGCCGGATCGAGCGACGACAGCCGCAGCCGCGGCAGCTCCGGCACCAGCGCCAGCAGCCGCCGCACCAGCTGCCCCAGCCGCGGCGCGCCCGGCAGATCGGCGCCGTACGAGGCGATATCGACGCCGGTCAGCACCACCTCCTGGTAGCCTGCCTCGACCAGCGCGCGCACCTGCGCCACCACCGCGCCCATCGGCACGCTGCGATTGGGGCCGCGGCCGAACGGGATGATGCAGAACGTGCAGCGATGGTCGCAGCCCTGCTGCACCTGCACGAACGCGCGCGCCCGGCCGGCGAATTCGGTCACCAGATGCGCCGCCGTCTCGCGCGCCGCCATGATGTCGGACACCGCGCCCGGCGCGTCCGGCGTCCAGCTTTCCGGCCTCAGCTTGTCCGCGTTGCCCAGCACGCTCGCCACGCCCGGCAGCGCTGCCCACGCGGCCGGATCGATCTGCGCCGCGCAGCCGGTGACCACGATGCGCGCGCCGGGCCGTTCGCGCGCCGCACGCCGGATCGCCTGGCGCGCCTGCCGCTCCGCCTCCGCCGTCACCGCGCAGGTGTTGACGATCACCGTGTCGCTCAGCGCGGCGGCATGACCGCGCATCACCTCGCTCTCGTAGGCGTTCAGCCGGCAGCCGAAGGTGACGATCTCGACGGTCATGTTCGGTCTCGGGCGCAAGCCCGATCCTCAATCGTCATGGCCGGACCCGATCCGGCCATCATGCCGGATACGCCGCCAGGTCGATCTCGCCGATGAACGACGTCGCCACCGGGCCGGTCATCAGCACGTGGCCGTCCGCGCGCCACTCGATCTCCAACTCGCCGCCGTCCACCACGACGATGGCGCGCCGCCCGGCCAGCCCGCGGCGATGCGCGTTCACCAGTGCGGCGCAGGCGCCGGAGCCGCAGGCGCGTGTGAGGCCCGCGCCGCGTTCCCACACCCGCAGCCGGATGCGGTCGGGTGCCAGGATCTCGGCAAAGCCGATATTGGCGCGCTCGGGGAACAGCGTGTCGTGCTCCAGCCGCGGTCCGAGGTCCGCCACCGGCAGGCGCGCCACGTCGTCCACGAAGAACGTCGCGTGCGGGTTGCCCATGCTGGCCGCCGCCGGATCGGCCACCGGCCCCGCCGCGAGGTCGAGGTGCAGCGTGTCCATCGGCCGCGCCAGCGGAATGTCGGGCCAGTCGAGCCGCGCCGGCCCCATGTCGACCCGCACGCGTCCGTCCGACGAGCGTCTCGGAGGGCAGGTTGCCGGCGACGGTGCGGATCACCTGCACGTGCCGCCCGGTCTCGCCGCCAGCAGATCGACCACGCAGCGTGTGGCGTTGCCGCACGCCCCGGCCTCGCTGCCGTCGGGGTTGCGGATGCGCATGAAGGCATCGGCGTCGGAATTCTCCGGCGCCGGCTCGATGGCGATGAACTGGTCGCAGCCCACGCCGGTGCGCCGGTCCGCGATCGCCGCCGCGCGGCGGGCGTCAGGCCGAGCGAGCCGGCGCGTTCGTCGAACACGACGAAGTCGTTGCCGCAGCCGTGCATCTTGAGGAAGCGCGCCATGGGGAGGGTATATGCGCCGGCGGGGTGGGGGTGGAAGGGGAGGGCGCGGAACGAAATCCCTGCGCACCGCGCGAAACGCCATGCCTGCTGTCTCCGTGCTCTCCGCGCTTCTCGCCTTGCTGTCTCCGTGTTGAGCCAAAGCAGCCGCCACCGGCACGAACCTTGCCGCGAGGATGCTGAACGATGCACCTACGTCGCGGTGGCGATTGTCATCGCTCCGCGCATGCACAGCATCCCCAAGAAACGTCCCAACCAATACCATTCAATCAGAGACCGGAACTGATGGTCGGCCCCATCCACATTCATCCCAACGGCTGCCTCGTCTATCTCGGCAATCGCGCCAGCGGCGTGATCGAAAGCAAGGGCAAGAAGTTCGCCACTGGCGGCGAGACCACCGGCGAACCGATCGACCCCACCGCGCGCATGCCCATGGCGGCCAACCTGCTGGAACTGCCTGTGCGCGACGCCCTGTCACCCGCAAGAGATCGTCAAGCAGATCCATCTGTTGCGTGAACGCCGCCGCAGCGCCCCGCGTCTTCGGCAAAATGCTGCGCCGGAGTGAAGGTTTACCGCGTCTCAAGCCTATGTGATTGGACCGCCCCATCGCGCCGGACCGACGGTCGTTCAACCACGACCGACAGTATCCGGCAGTGCAAACGACGATCAATACGATGACCAAGGCCTCCTCGGCGCAGCCAGCGAAGCCTTTACCGTCACCGCGGAGACCAGTGGTTCTGGTGGTGGATGACGAGATCCTTCTGCGCACCATGGTCGCGGAATTTCTGCGGGATGCCGGCTTTCGTGTCCTGGAAGCGGCGAACGGCGGAGAAGCCGTCACGTTGCTCGCGGCCGGAGAAGCCGTCGACGTCGTGTTCTCGGATGTGCGAATGCCCGGCGGAGTGAGCGGCTACGATCTCGCGGAATGGGTGAAGACGCATCGACCAACGGCGCGTGTTCTGTTGGCTTCGGGGTATGTTGGCGAGGCGGGACTGTCGCGCAGTGTCGATGACGACGCGCCGCCGCTTCTCACCAAGCCATACAACTATGAACATTTGCTGCGACTGTTGCGCGACCTGATCGGTCAACGCGGCATCGAATAAGCGGCGCGACGCGGCTTCCCGCGCTCGGCCATCGGCCCCCTCCTGTCCATGCCTCGCCGCGCGGTCTACACCCTTGGCCGATGAAACCTCCTCGATCCAATCGCCCCGGCGGCGGGCGCCCGCCAGGGCCAGGCAACCCACCATCCGACCGGAGCGGCGGCGCAGGCGGCCCTCCCGTTCACGGACAGCACGACCGACAGCAGCGGCGCGACCATCCAGGCCACGGTCAGGGCGGTCAGGGCAAGCCGTTCCGCAACCGTCCGCAGGACAACCAGCACCGCGATCGGCCAAGAAGCGACTTCCGGCCCCGCGCCCCTGATACGCCGCGCGGAGCCCTCTGGCTCTACGGCCTGCACGCCGTGGCCGCGGCGCTCGCCAATCCTGCCCGCCGCCTCCGCCATCTCATGCTGACCGAGGAAGCCCAGCAGACCCTCGCCCAGCGCCAGCCGCCGCCCTGGCCGGTGCCGCCCGAGCAGGTGGAGCGCGGCCGGCTCGATCACCTGCTCGGCCGCGACATCGCCCACCAGGGCGTCGCCCTGCTCGCCGATCCGCTGGCGACCCCCAGCCTCCAGCAGGCGCTGGACCGTCCGGGCCCGCTGCTCGTGCTCGACCAGGTCACCGACCCGCGCAACGTCGGCGCCATCCTGCGCTCGGCCGCAGCGTTCGGCGTGGCGGCGGTGATCACCCAGGACCGCAACGCCCCCGAGGAGACCGGCAGCCTCGCCAAGGCCGCGTCCGGCGCGCTGGAAACCATCCCGCTGCTGCGCGCCGTCAATATCGCCCGCACGCTGATCGCGCTGAAGGCGGCCGGCATCTGGACGGTCGGCCTCGACACCGGCGGCGCCCCGCTATCCGGGCCCAGCCTGCACGAACGCCGCGTCGCCCTGGTACTGGGCGCGGAGGGCGAGGGCCTCCGCCGTCTCACCCGCGAGACCTGCGACGAGATCGCCGGACTGCGCATGCCGGGCAAGATGGAGAGCCTGAACGTTTCCGCCGCCGCTTCTGTGGCGCTCTATGAACTCACGAGGGGCCCATGAGCTTTCAGCCGGACGCGGCCGCCGCCGCCCTGCATGCGATCCGCCGGTCGCGAGGCCAGGTCGCCCCGTTGCCGCCGAACATCGCCCCAAGCACCGAGGCGGAGGGCGCCGCGGTGCAACGCGCGCTCGCGCACCGCACCGGCGCCGCCTCGCCCGGTGGCTTCAAGATCGGTGCGACCGCCCGCCGCATGCAGGAGTATCTGGGCCTGAGCGGCCCCGCCGCCGGGTTCATGGCAATCGGCAACATCCACCGCAGCGGCGCCACCGTGCGCTTCGCCGACTTCGTCCGCCCGGGCGTGGAGTGCGAACTCGCGGTGCGTCTCGCCCGCGACCTGCCGCCCGGTCCCTGCACCCCGGAGCAGGCCGCCGATGCGGTCGGCGATCTCGTCGCCGGCATCGAGATCGTCGAGAATCGCTACGGCGAGCTGCTCGAACTCGGCGTCCCCACGCTGATCGCCGACCAGGTGTTCCACGCCGCCGCGGTGCTGGGCGAGCCAGGCGTGCAGGACTGGCGCACGCTCGATATCGGCACGCTGCGTGGCCGGCTCCTGGTTGACGGACACCAGCGCGACGAGGGTGTCGGCGCCGACCTGATGGGCCATCCGATGAACTGCCTGGCGTGGCTGGCCGGCTCGCCCGTCGCCGCGGCGTTCGGCGGCCTGAAGGCGGGCCAGGTCATCATGCTCGGCAGCGTCACCCCGCCGGTCTGGCTGACCGGCCCCGCAAGCATCACCGTCGATTTCTCCCCCCTGCCGCCGGTGCAGGTGGCCCTGGCCTAAACTCCCTTTCCCCTCGCGGGAGGGGGCAGGGCGAGGGGCGATAACCCGGGACAAGGAGGCCGCGCCATGAAGATCACCGCCGTCGAGACCTATTGGACCCGCATTCCTTTCGACATGGGCGGCAAGCCCGCGACCGTGGGTGGCCTCAACTGGCAGACCATGAACACCATCTGGCTGCGCATCATCACCGACCAGGGGCTGGAAGGTTGGGGCGAGGCCTTCGGCCATGCCTCGGCCGCGACCACGATGGCCGTGCTGAACACGCAGCTCGCGCCCGCAGCGCTGGGCCAGGATGCGCGCGATATCGCCGGCCTGCGCGCACGCCTCTCCAAGGCGTTCCACGGCTTCGGCCGCAACGGCGCTCACTTGTTCGCGCTGTCCGCGCTCGACATCGCGCTGTGGGACATTGCCGGCAAGGCGGCTGGCCTGCCGCTCTGGCGGCTGTTCGGCGCGACGCCGGTGGCGCAGCTCACCTCCTATGCCAGCCTGCTCCGCTACGGCGATGCATCGATGGTCGCCGCAGCATGCGAACGCGCGGCCGCCCGCGGCTACCGCGACATCAAGCTGCACGAGATCACCGTCCCCGAGGTCCGCGCCGCGCGCCAGGCGATCGGCCCCGAGGCGCGCCTGATGGTCGACACCAACTGCCCCTGGACCGTCTGGCAGGCGATCGACATGGCCCGCCGCATGCGCGAGTTCGACCTGACCTGGCTGGAGGAACCGGTGTCGCCACCCGGCGACCACGCCGGCCTCGCCCGCGTCCGCCGCGACGGCGGCATGCCGATCGCCGCGGGCGAGAACGCCGCCGGCCTGCACGACTTCCACGCCCAGTTCGAGGCCGGCGCGATCGACGTCGCCCAGCCCAGCGTGATCAAGATCGGCGGCCCCTCCGCCATGCTGGAGATCGCCGCGCTGGCCAAGGCGTTCGGCGTGCGCGTCGTGCCGCACAACGCGTATTTCGGTCCCGGCTTCCTGGCCTCGCTGCACGTCAACGCGACCATCGCCCCTGAAGCACCGTTCGAGCGCCTGTTCATCGATCTCGAAGCCAGCCCACTGCACGACCTCGTCGTGGCGAAAGACGGCAAGGTTGCCGTGCCGAACGGCCCAGGCCTCGGTTTCGATATCGACATGAAGATCCTCCAGCGTTATCTTGTCGAGGATCCGAAGCGGCACAGCGCCTGATACACAAGGTCGTGTCTGACGACACGGCGATCTTACTGGACGCCGCAACACCCCGGATGCCCTAACCGACTACCGCTTTGCGGCCGGGGAGAGAGATGCTGTCACGCTGCTGGATGATCATTCTTGCGTTGTCGCTGCCTTGGACCGCATACGCAACGACCTTTCGCTCACACCCCACGATCCTGGTGCCTCCGGTCGGGGCCGCCTGTATCTCGTCGCCCTTCGGGCCGCGCGTCCTGCCGAACCGGCCCTTGGCCGGCACGTACCATTACGGGGTCGATCTGCCGGCCCCGGCCGGTGCCCCGGTGCGGGCCGCCGCCCCGGGCCAGGTGATACGCATCCAGCACAAGGGCCCCGGCGGTCTGGAAATGCTGGTGCAGCACGACGGTTTCGTCGGCGTCTATAGCCACCTCGGGACGGTGACACCGGCGTTCGCCGACGGCAAGACGTTGGTGGCCGCGGGCGAAAAGCTCGGCGTCGTCGGCGATACCGGTGTGACCTACGGCATGCATCTGTACTTCGAGATGATCCAGTCAGGCCGGCCGGTCGATCCCGCGCCCTATCTCGGCGTGCCGCAATGCAACGGCGGCATTCATCGAACGCGCGCCGATATGCTCGCGGCTGACGGCAAGATCCCACCCACGAAGCACTACGCCCGTCTCAACTGAGCCCGGCCCGTCAGCCGGTGCCGATCAGGAACGCGGAACTCCGGTCCTCCAGGAGACGCGGCGCCTCGCACCGGGGCCGTGCTCCACCGCAGGCTGCCGACGGTGAAGCAGTCCGGGCAGTTCGGCTGCCATGTCGCGTGCGCGGTATGGCAGGCGTCGCACCGCCACGACGGATCGGGATCGGCGGTCGCGGCCCGGCGCAGGGCATCGCGTTGCGCCAGGCGGCCGGCTTCGCTGTCGCCGCCCTCCGCCTCCTCGATCTCCGCCAGCAGCAGCCACAGCCGACGCTGGTTGAGCCCGGATGCGATGGCAGCCTCGGTGTGGCGGCGCGCCTCCCCCGTCAGGCCCGCCTCCAACGCGGTGCGCGCCAGCAGCAACCGGCTTTCGGCATGCTCCGGATTGGCCTCGGTCAGCCGCTGGGCGGCCTGCATGCGTTGCAGCCTGTCGCTCACCGGCGCCAGGGCGAAGTCGGCCAGATCGGGCTGCGGCGCGATGCTCCAACTGTGGCGGACCGCCGTCAGCGCCCGGCTCTCCCGCCCCGCCGCCCGCAGCCGCGCGGCATAGGCCAACGCCGCCGGCGCCAGCGACGGGTCCTCCTGCCAGGCCTGCTTGGCCAGGCGTAGCGCCCGCCCGGGATCGGTCTCAGCCTCCGCCGCCGCGGTGGCCAGCGCCGCCTTGGGCGCATCGGCGTCCGCCAACGCGAGCGCGTCCGACCAGTGACCGGCCCGCACCGCGAGCCGCGCCCGTTCGCGTCGCAGCCACGCCGCACCCGGCTGCACCGCCTCGCCCTGCCGCGCCAGGGCCGCGGCCTCCGCCCAGTCCTCCCGCTCGATCGCCTGCCGCAGCAGGCCGCGCAGGCCCAGGAACGCCGCCTCCCCGCCATCGGCCAGCGCGCGAAATGCCGCCTCCGCCTCGTCCGTGCGGCCCGCGATCCGACCCGCCTCCGCCGCCAGCAGCAAGGTCGCCGGCGTGTCGCCCAGCAGGCGCCGCGCACGGCTGGCCTCGCGGCGGGCATCGCCCGTCTCGCCGGCCGCCAGCGCCAGCAGCGTGCGGGTCACCGCGACGTCGCCGGCCCGCCGCCGCCGCGCCGCCTGACGCTGGCGCAGCAGCCGCGGCAGACGAACCAGCGCGCCGAGCAGCCGAAACGCGGCATAGAGAACGACAAACGCCAGCGCCAGGCCCAATGCCGCCACCGGCGTCGGAGCCTCCAAGGCTGAGATCGCCGATCTCGGCGGTGACCCGGCCCGGCAGGCCGGCCAACACCCACGCGATGACAAGCACCACCGCCGCGGTCAGCAGCACGAGCAGAATGCGTCGCATCAGCCCGACGCAGCCCACGCGACGAGTGCGGCCCTCGCCTCCAGCAGGGCGCGCGCCTGTGCGAGCCAGGCCGCCATGGCCTGCGCTGCGGCGCCTTGCAAGGTCGCGACATCACTCACCGCAGCCGACAGGTCACCGGCATCCAGCGCGGCACGGGCGCGCTCCAGCACCCCGGCCGTCGGATCGCCGACCAGCACGTGATCGCCCTGCCGGACAGTGACCAGATCCTGCGCCTGCGCCCACAGGCGCGTCAGCAGCGGCTTGCCCTCGGCGACCGGGTGAGCGGCCGCCAGAGCCTCACGCGCGGCCCCGGGAAATGCCAGCCGCAGCGCCGCCTCGGTGGGCGGGTTGGCATTGGCGAACCGCGCAAGCGCCGCTGGCGCACCCGGCAGGTCGCCGAGCTTCTGGCCCATTGCCAACGCCAGTCCGGCCGACTGCACCAGAGCCATGCGCCGATCCGCCTTGTCGCTGGCGGCGAGACGCGCCTGGATCGACCCCTCGGCGTTCTCCAGCGCGGCAATCCGCGCCGCCAGCTGGGCGTCCGCCGGCTGCCTCGCCTCGAGTGCCGCGATCCGTGCCTCGAGCGGCGCGAGGCTGGGCGGCTGCCGCTGCTCCAGCGCGGTCACGACGGCCCTCCAGCGGCGCAAGATCGGGCGCCGCGGGCGCGGGTGTCGCCCCTTGCGCGGCCGGACGCTGCTCCAGTGCCGTCACGCGGGCGGTCAGCGGACCGAGGTCCGGGACATCCGGGCGGTGGACGCTGCTCCAGGCGGGCGACCCGGGCCTCCAGCGCATCGAGCTGCCGCGCCAGCAGGTCGGTCTGCCCGGTGGCCGCCGGGGAGGGCCGGGTGCCGCCAGACCCAGAACAGCCCCGCGGCCAGGATCAGGAACCCGGCACCGGTCAGCCACGGCAACACCGGCCGCCGCGGTGCCTGGGGCGCCGGCGGCTCGACCGGTGGCTGAACCGCCTCGCCGGGCGGCTGTTCCGTCAATTCGGTCGGTTCGGTCATCGCAGCAGCGCGAGCATTGCGTCCTGGTTCGGCCGAGCGGCAACGCGGATCCGCCGCCAGGGGAGAGCCTGTAATGCCATGGCGGCAGCCTGACCGATAGCCAGTGCGTCCACCCGCCCGACCGCCTCATGCAGTCCTGCGGCCCGCAGCAGCCGAACACATTGTCGCGCGGTCTCCGCCGAAAAGAACAACGCCGCAGCCAACCCCGCCGAGGCAAATGCATCGCGCGCGGCGGCCGGCAGGAAGCGGCGGGCACGGCGGCATAGACCACCCGCCGCACGACCCGGAAACCGCGCGCCCGCAGATCGGCAGCGAGCGCCTCGCCCTGGCCACGGCCGCCGGCGAGCAGCAGCGGGCCGGCGCGGCGGTCGCAGCTTCGCGCCACCAGTTCGGCAAGCGCATGCGCATCGCCATCGGCGCTGCTCACCTGGCAGAAGCCGGCATCTCGCGCGCGCGCGGCGGTCGCGGCGCCGACGGCGAACAGCGGCAGCTGATGATGGCTGGCCGGCAACGACGGGATGGCGTTGCCGCTGGTGGCGAGGATGGCGTGCAGGCGTTCCGCCGCCGGCAACGCCGCGCGCAATGCACGGATCTCCAGCAAAGGAGCGGCGATGGGCTCGATAGCCGAGCGCCGCCACGCGCGCGGCGGTCTCGCTGCCGCCGGGTTCGGGGCGGGTGATCAGAACGCCGCGGCCAGCGTCGGCAGCGTCAGGCAAAGAGGTCGGAAGGGCTGTCGGCGCGCAGGCTGGCGCCCAGTTCGCTGCCGATCCTCTCGGCATCGTCGATCGGACCGCTGCAGGCTGCGCTTCAGCAGGAACGAGCCGTCGGCGCGCGCCACCAGCCCGGTCATGTGCAGCACGCCATCCGGCCGCAGCCGCGCGTGCCCGCCGATCGGCGTGCGGCAGGAACCGTCGAGCCGCGCCAGCAAGGCGCGTTCGGCGGCGGACGCGGCCTTCGCCTCAGGGTCCTCGATGGCGGCGAGCAGTTCGCGCAGGTCGGTATCGGCCTCGCGCACGGTGACGCCGATCGTGCCCTGCCCGGCGGCCGGCACCATCACGTCCGGATCCAGCACGGCGCCGGCACGCTCCGCCAGTCCGAGCCGCTTCAGGCCGGCATAGGCGAGCAGCGACGCCGCGCACGCTCCGGCCGCCAGCTTGTCGAGCCGCGTCTGCACATTGCCGCGCAGCGTGGTGATGCGGAGGTCGGGGCGGGCATGCAGCAACTGCGCCTGGCGCCGCACCGAGGCGGTGCCGACCAGCGCGCCCGTCGGCAGGCAGGCGAACGGGTCCGCCGGATCGGACGGCGTATCGGACGCGCCCAGGATCAGCGCATCGCGCGCGTCCTCACGCGCCAGCGTGCAGCCGAGCACGATACCGGGCGGCAGCGTGGTCTCCAGGTCCTTCAGGCTGTGCACCGCGAAGTCGATCCGGCGATCGGCCAGCGCCTCGTGGATCTCCTTGGCGAACAGGCCCTTGCCGCCGATCTCGGCGAGCCGGCGGTTTTGCACCGCGTCGCCGGTGGTGCGGATCGGCTGTTCCTCGAGCCCGCCGGCCCAGAGCGGCCGCAAGAGTTCGATGAAGAGGCGGGTCTGGATCAGCGCCAGCGGCGAGCCGCGGGTGCCGACATAGAGCGGCAGCGCGCGATCGTGCCGCCTCACCGGCGGCTGCATGGCGGCGGTCATGCGGGCGTCCTATTACTCTCGCGGCCAACTGGAAAGATCGGATTCGCGGCAATGCGCCCGGTGCTCGGCATCGAGACCTCGTGCGATGAGACGGCGGCGGCGGTGCTCGACGAGACCGGCCGTGTGCTGGCGGAAGCAGTGCTGAGCCAGGAGCGCGAGCACGCGCCCTATGGCGGCGTGGTGCCGGAGATCGCCGCCCGCGCGCATCTGGCCATCCTGCCGGATCAGGTCAGCGGTGTCATGGCCCGGGCAGGGCTGGGGTTCGGCGAGCTTGGCGGTGTGGCGGCGAGCGCCGGTCCAGGGCTGATCGGCGGGCTGATCGTGGGCAGCCAGTTCGCCAAGGGGATCGCGATCGCGCATGGCCTGCCCTATGTCGCGGTGAACCATCTGGAGGCGCACGCGCTGACCGCCCGTTTGCCCGGTCTGGTGGAGGGCGGGGTGGCGTTCCCCTACCTGTTGCTGCTGGTCTCCGGCGGGCACTGCCAATGCGTCGCCGTGGAGGGCGTCGGGAGGCACGTGCGGCTCGGCAGCACTATGGACGATGCCGCCGGCGAGGCGTTCGACAAGGTGGCGAAGCTGCTGGGGCTCGGCTGGCCAGGCGGTCCGGCGCTGGAGAAGCTGGCAGCCACCGGGGACGCCCGGCGCTTCGCCTTCCCGCGGCCGCTGCTGGGGCGCTCCGGTTGCGACTTCAGCTTCTCCGGACTGAAGACCTCCGTAGCGCAAGAGGTCGCGCGCCACGGCGCGGGGGCGCTGCCGACGCGGATGGCGGCCCACATCGCCGCAAGCTTTCAGCGCGCGGTCGCCGACGTGCTGGCCGACCGCGTGTCGCACGCGACGGCGATGATGAGGCAGCGTGCACCAGATGCGCGCCTGTTGATCGTCGCTGGTGGTGTGGCAGCGAACGGCGCCATCCGGGCGGCGCTGGCGGAGGTAGCCGCAGCGCATGGATTTGTGCTGGTGGCGCCTCCGGTGCGGCTCTGCACGGACAACGCCGTGATGGTCGCCTGGACCGGCATCGAGCGGCTGCGACTCGGGCTGGTGGATGAGCTCGACTTCGCGCCACGACCGAGATGGCCGCTGTGAACTACCGCCACGCGTTCCATGCCGGGAACTTCGGGGACTGCATGAAGCACGCGGTGCTGGTTTGGCTGATCCGCGCGCTCCAGCGCAAGCCGGCGCCCATATGCGTGCTGGACACCCATGCCGGCGCGGGCCGCTACGACCTCGGCATCGGCCCTGCCGCGCGCACGGGCGAATGGCGCAACGGCATCGCGCGACTGCTCGACGACCCGCCGCCTCCGCTGGCCGATTACGTCGGCCTGGTGCGATCTCTCGGCGTCTACCCCGGCTCGCCGGCGATCGCCCGCGCGCTGCTGCGCGCCGACGACCAGCTCATCTGCTGCGAACTCCAACCTGAGGATGCCGCGGCGCTGCGCCGTCATTTCGCGGGAGACGCCCAGGTCGCCGTGCATCACCGCGACGCCTGGGAGGCACTCGGTGCCCTGTTGCCGCCGAAGCAGCGGCGCGGTCTCGTGCTGATCGATCCGCCCTTCGAGAACCCGCGCGAGTTCGCCGCCCTCGCCCACGGTCTCGTCGCCGGCTGGCAGCGCTTCCGAACCGGCGTGTTCGCCGCCTGGTATCCGATCAAGCAGCGCGCCCCGGTGCGGCAGTTCATCGCGGACATGCAGCAGAGCGGCGTGTGCGACATCGTGACCATCGAACTGTGCCTGCGTGAGCCGGTCGATCCGGCGCGGCTCAACGGTTGCGGCATGCTGGTGGTCAATCCACCGTATCGCTTCGAGCAGGAGGCACCACCGATCCTGACCGCCCTCCTCGACCGGTTGGGCGATCGGGAACCGGGCGAATCCGTTACCCTGCGGCGGATCGCCGATGAGTAGCGTCGCGGTGATCGGCGCCGGTGCCTGGGGCACGGCGCTCGCGATCCAGGCCGCGCGGGCCGGCAACACGGTGACGCTGTGGGCCCGCGATCCAGGCCGCGCCGGGGCGATCGCCTCCAGTCGGGAAAATCCGCGTCTGCCCGGGCTCCGTCTGCCGGAGCCGGTCCTGGCGACGTCAGCGATGCCCGCCGCGGCCGATGCAACCCTGCTGGCGGTGCCCACGCAGCATTTGCGCGGCGTTCTGGGCCGCCTTCCTATCGGGCTCGCGCCCCTGGTGATCTGCGCCAAGGGCGTGGAGCAGGCGACGCTGCGCCTGCCGCTGGAGATCGCCACCGACGTCCAGCCTGGGACACCTTCCGCCATCCTCACCGGCCCCAACTTCGCCCACGAGGTCGCCGCCGGGTTGCCTGCCGCCGCTGTCGTCGCGGCCGGCGACGCAGGCTTGCGCGAAGCGATCGCCGCCCTGCTCGCCACGCCGTCCTTCCGGCTGTACGGCAACGACGACCCGATCGGCGCCCAGGTCGGCGGCGCGGCCAAGAACGTGATCGCCATCGCGGCCGGCGCGGTGATCGGCGCCGGCCTCGGGGAGAATGCCCGCGCCGCGCTGATCACGCGCGGCCTTGCCGAGCTGTCGCGGCTGGCCGTGGCGCTCGGCGGCAGGGCGGAGACGGTGATGGGGCTCTCGGGTCTCGGCGACCTGCTGCTGACCTGCACCGGACCGGCGAGCCGCAACTACACGCTCGGGCTGGCACTCGGCCGCGGTGAGCGGCTTGCCGACGTCCTGGCCGCGCGCAGCGCCGTCACCGAGGGCGTTGCCACCGCACCCGCCCTTCTCGCGCGCGCCGCAAGCGTGGACCTGCCGATCTGCGCCGCCGTCGCGTCGCTGCTGGCCGGACGCACCACGCTCGCGGAAGCGATCGCCGCCCTGCTGGCGCGGCCGCGGCGCGACGAATGATCCGCAGCGTTCTCACCGTCGGCGGCTGGACCATGGCGAGCCGTATCTTGGGCTTCGCACGCGACATGCTGATCGCGGCGATCCTCGGCGCCGGCCCGATCGCCGATGCGTTCTTCGTCGCCCTGAAACTGCCCAACCTGTTCCGCCGCCTGTTCGGCGAGGGCGCGTTCAATGCCGCGTTCGTCCCAGCCTTCTCCGGGCTGCTCGCCGCCGAGGGCCGCCCGGTCGCCCGGAGGTTCGCCGAAGAGACGTTCGCCGTCATGGCATTCTGGCTCGGCGCGCTGACCATCGCGGGCGAGGTGTTCATGCCGCAGATGATGGCGGTGCTCGCCCCAGGCTTCGCCGCGATCCCGGCCAAGTTCGCGCTCACGGTGGAACTGTCGCGCATCACGTTCCCCTATCTGCTGCTGATCTGCCTCGCCGCGCTGGCGTCGGGCGTGTTGAACGGCCTGGACCGCTTCGCCGCGGCGTCCGCCTCCTATGTGCTGTTCAACGTCGTCTCGATCGCCTGCATGCTATGGCTGACGCCCTACGTGCCGACCGCCGGCCACGCGCTGGCATGGGGCATCACCGCGTCCGGCGTGGCGCAGCTCGGCCTGCTGCTGTGGGCGCTGCAACGAGGCGGCATGGGCCTTCGGCTACCGCGCCCCCACCTCACGCCACAGATCCGCATGCTGCTGCGGCGCATGCTGCCGGGCCTGGTTGGCGCCGGCGTGACGCAGCTCAATCTCGCGGTGGACGTGATCATCGCGAGCCTGCTGCCGGCCGGCACCGTGTCGGTGCTGTACTACGCCGATCGCGTGCAGCAGCTGCCTCTCGGCGTGATCGGCACCGCGGTCGGCACCGCGCTCCTGCCGCTGCTGTCGCGTCAGGTCCGCGGCGGCGAGGCAGAGGCCGCGCGTGCCACGATGAACCGCGCGATCGAATACGCGCTCTTCCTGACACTGCCGGCCGCGGTCGCGCTGATCGTGAGCGCATGGCCGGTCATGTCGGTGCTGTTCGGGCGCGGCGCGTTCGACGCCGAGAGCGTGCGCCTGTCGTCGCAATCGCTCGCGGCCTATGCGCTCGGCCTGCCGGCCTTCGTGCTGGTGAAGGTGCTGGCGCCGGCCTTCTTCGCGCGCGGCGATACGGCGACGCCGGTGAAGATCGGCGTCGCCGCGGTGGCGCTCAACCTCGCGATGAATGTCGCCTTCATGGTCCCGCTGCGACACGTCGGCCCGGCATTGGCGACCAGTCTGGCGGCGATGTTCAACGTCGGATGGCTCGCCGCGGTACTGATGCGGCAGGCACATCTCGTATTGGACGCGCAATTGCGCCAGAGAGTGACGCGGCTGGCAGCGGCCGCCGTCACGATGGGAGCGGCGCTGTGGCTCGTGCAGCGGGCGCTGTTCTCGGCGCCGCCACATGGCATGGCACGGATCGGCGCGCTCTCGGGCTTGATTGCCGCCGGAATCGTGACCTACGGCATGGCGGCGCTGCTGTTCGGAGCGATCGAGTGGCGCGATTATCTGCGTATGATCGGGCGCGGCGCCAGGCCCGGTTGACGCGGCATGCGGGGGCCACATCGCTGTGAACCCCGCCTCGGAAACGCGTTGCCGTCAGCGGTAGTTGTCGCCGCTCTGCGCCGCGTTCAGGCTCTGATTGTTCAGCCGGTCGACATCGGCGTTCTGTGAGCTGTCGCTCGAGCGCGCCGGCGACACCGATCCCTGTGGTGTGGGCACGCGTGTTTCCGGATTTGTCCATGGCGGCTTGCCCAGATTCACCTGCTGGGGACTGGTAGTCGCGCCGGTCGCCGCACCCGCGCCGCCGCCAACGAGGGCCCCCACGGCCATGCCGGGTGGTCCGGCCAGCGCGCCGACCGCCGCGCCGGTGGCGGCGCCCGCAGCCGCGCCACCCGTCGTGCGCTCTTTCGGTGTTTCACCGCATGCGGAGAGCAAGCACAGCGCGCCAAGCACTGCGAACGTCATCCTGGTTTCCATGGCTCTGGTCCTACTGCTTCACCCTCACCACGGAACGCGAGCGAAGCGAAGCAGTTGCGGACCACGCGTGATACGCACGCCACTGTTACCCGGGCCGTCCGGTTCCCGGTCAGGCCGCAGCCTTGCGGTTGATCTCCAGCCTGGCGTCGACCAGCGCCACCGTCGCATCCAGTTCGGCATTGCGCATGCCGCGTTGCGCCGCGATGCTCTGCACCAGCCGATCGACCCGCTCGATGTTCGGTGCGCCGTTGAACAGGGCGCGCGCGGCGGATGACGGACGGATCAGGCCGTTCGCCGCGGCGGCGTATTTCTCGAACGGCACCAGATCGTCCGGCGACGCGCCGAGTTTCACGCACAGTTCGCGTACCCAGTCGTAGACACGGCGCGAAGCCTCGATATCCGTATGCACCGCCTCCTTGATCGACACCGCGGCATCCGGCTTCACGCAGCGATAGTTGCCGGTGCACAGCATGGCCCACTTGGCCAGCGGCACGAAGATCGACTCGTGCACCTTGAGCTTTACCGGCAGGTCGATCATGGCGTCGCCGGCGTCAAAGCGGATCGCCTCAATCTCGCGCTGGAACTGCCGCATGATGTTGGTCGATTTGTCTGAATCGAACCGCGCCGCCTTGAAGTTGGTCGGCAGCGTCACCGTCAGCACGTTGATCTTGTCGTCCGGCATGCGGATCGCCTGCGGGTCCGGACTGCACAGCGTCAGGCGTCCGGGATCGAAGTTCGCCCAGACGCTGGCGACGGTGAAGCAATGGTGCAGCCCATCGGTGTTCAGGCCGGGGATGCGCTTCAGATACGGCAGCGGCGGCATGTTCATGATCGACATGCAGGGCTTGCCGGATTTCGCCACCGCGTCCAGCAGTTCGCGCACGCCGGGCGAGCGATACTGCGGCTCCTGCATCGCCAGCGCGACCAGGTCGTAGTCGGACGGATTGATGCCGGGGGGGCCGGCGGCAGTCACCTTGCCGGGCAGCTTCCGCGAGTTGATCTCGACCGGCGCGGCGCGGCCCTTGATCGGCATGCGCACGCGGATGCCGTCGGAATTGATCGCCTCCACTTCGGCTGGCAGGCAGATCAGCGTCACCTCGTGACCGCCGAACAGCAGCTTGCTTGCCAACAGCGACCCGTAGGACGCACCCATGATCAGCACTTTATGTGTGGCCACTGAACCTTCACTCCCTAGCGCGATGAAACGGCGTGGTCCGCCGTTCCCCATGTAGACGGTGCTTGGTGCCCGTCCTGGCGGGCAGTCTGGCACAGACCGCGCCGCACGTTAACCGGCGGCAGGGCAGGCGATCAGCGCGAGATCGCCTCGAGCCGCAAGCCGGTCGTCCGCGGCCCCAAAATCGCGATGACCAGGAACACGATGATCATGGCGCCGGCGATGAAGGTGAAGACGCCGAGCGTCCCGTAGTGCCTCAGACAGAAGGCGATCATGAAGCCGACGAAGATCGTGCTGAAACGGCTCCACGAATAGGTGAAGCCGACGGCGCGCGCGCGGATGCGGGTCGGATACAACTCGGACTGATAGGCATGCAGCGAATACGCCAACACGGTGTTCGAGAACGCGATCAGTGCGCCGACAACCATGATGCCGACCGAGTCCGTCTGCTGTGAGAACAGCAGGCCGAAGATCGCGATCGCGAGTGCGGAGAAAGCAAGCTGCCACTTCCGCTCGCTGCGATCGGCGAACCAGGTCGCGGCCAATGCACCCAGCGGATTGGCGGCTGCGATGATCACCGTGTAGGCGAGCGTCCTGGTGACGTTGATCCCCTGCGTGAGGAGCAGCGTCGGCACCCAACTGGTGAAACCGTAATAGCCGACCACCTGCAGCAGTTGAAAGATGATCAGCATGACCGTGCGCCTGAAATAGGGCGGCGGGAACATCTCGCTGAAGTATCCGGTGCTGTGTTCGATCTCGCCGTCCAGCCTGTGAGGCGGTGGCGGCAGTGGTCGGCCCGATTGCGTTTCGACCCGCGTCTCGATCATGCGCGTGATGCGTTCGGCTTCCGCCGCATGGCGGTGCTGCGCGAGCCAGCGCGGTGATTCGGGAAGGGCCAGGCGCAGGAACCAGGCGACGATCGCGCCGGTCGCGCCGGCGATCGCGACCCAGCGCCAGCCGTCGAGGCCGAGGATGACGTGCGGGACAAACGCCCAGGCGAGAAACGCGGTGATCGGGTAGGCCGATGTGCCGATCAGAGAGGTGGTGGCGAACGCCACGCCGCGCCTCTCCCGTGGCACCAGTTCAGACAGGTAGGTATCGATGGTGACGAACTCGACGCCGATGCCAATGCCCGCGAGAAAGCGCCAGATCACCAGGCCGACATCGCTTGTCTGGAGCGCCATGACGAAGGTGGCGATGCAATACCAGACCAGCGCATAGGTGAAGACGGTGCGCCGCCCGAAATGGTCGGACAGCGGGGCCAGCCATTGGGTGCCGATGAACATGCCCACGAAGGTCGCCGCGATGAGGCTCGCATAGCCGTGGATATCGAAGAACCCCGCGGTGGTCGGCACCATGAGCCCCGCCTTATAGAGGCCGGGGGCGATGAACGAGATCAGGCCGTTGTCGAAGACGTCGAAGAACGCCCCAAGTGCGAGCAGTACGATACAGCGACGTACATAGGGCGAAGGCGGCAGCCGATCCATGCGTGCAGCGATGGTGGTCGCCGGCGTCGTCGAGGCCACGGCCCCGAGCGGCATCGCGATGTTGTCTGTCACGGTGTTTCCTCCTTTTGCTTCGCCATTGCCTGGCGATTGCACCGTTGCGTCAGTTACTCGTCGTCAAGTCCTCTCCCGGGCTGAACTGTGTGCCGAGGCTAGACCGGCTAAGGCACAGTGGCCACGGGCACCGCTTGACCGGCGGTTAGGGCAGGTATTGCCTTTGCCGTAGAGTAATGCAGGACCCACGGATTCCGCGATCACCAGCAAGGGCCAGGCGACCATCCCGAAAGCGATCCGGGAGCATCTCGGATTGCGGCCGGGTGACCGGGTCAAATTCTTCGTGCATCCAGATGGCAGCGTGGTGCTGCTGCCAAAACTTGGCGTTTCGGCGTTACGAGGCATCGCCAGATCGCGACGACGTCCGGTCCCGATCGAGGCCATGGATGCAGCCATCGCCGCCGGCGCCACGGCAAGCCGCAAGCGGCGATGATCGGACTGGATACCAACGTCCTGGTCCGCTACCTCACGCAAGACGATCCGGTGCAGGCACGCCAGGCAACCGAACTGATCGAGCGGCGTCTCAGTGAACAGAACCCCGGCTATATCAGTGTCGTTGCGATGGTCGAGACCGCCTGGGTTCTGGAACGCGCCTACCACCTCGGCGCCACGAACATAGCGGCCGCCATCGAACGCATCCTGCAGGTGGCCGAACTGATCGTCGAAGACGAGCAGGAAGTGTTCATCGCGATGGCCGCACTGAAGGCAGGGCGCGGTTCATTCGCCGATGCGCTGACCGGCGCACTCGGAGCGCGGGCCGGTTGCATATTCACTGCCACGTTCGATCGAAAGGCACTGCGCCTCCCAGGTTTCGCGCTGCCCTAGTAGCACTATCGTTGGAGCGCGGGTCACTCCGACATTGAGCCGCGGAGGATGCGGGCCGGCGCTACCGCACCTCGACCAACTCCAATGCCTCCTTGCTCGGCCCCGCGATCATCGCCGCGCGCGTCGCGCCAAGCTGATACGGCTCCTCCAGCACCATCACCCCTTCGTCGCGCAGCTTCGCCATCCACGCATCCAGATCGGCAACGCTCAGCGCGAGGTGGTCCTGCAACTGCCCGCGCGGACTGACCAGCGGCGTCTCGCCCTGGTTCGCATACCAGGTGAGCACCACATCGCCGAACTCGACCCCGGCGCGCGGCGTGCGGAACATCCCCTCGCGGTTCAGCGCGGGCCAGGTGCGGTCCTCGCCGCGCGGCACCTTGCAGTCGGCCTCCGCCGGCGCAGGTCCGAAGCCCGCGCGCACCGGCGCGTTGAGATGCTTCTGATACCAGAGCAGCGCGCACAGCGGTTCCTCCTGCCAAAGATGCACGTGGTTGAACCGCTCCGCCGGATAGTTCCCGGCGTATTCCACCAGCGCATTGTCCGGCCCCGTCAGGTAGGCGAACCCGCCGCCGCCCGGCGGCTTCACACCCGCGGCGCGCGCCTCGGCAATCTGCGCCCGCGTGAGGCCCAGCACGCCTCCGACATTCGGCCAGGTATCGCTGCTCACCAGCACCGAGCCGCCCTCGCCGGTGGTGTAGAGCGGCAGCAGCGTCACGTCGTCGCGCTCCTGGTAACTGGCAAGGCTCGCGCGCGCGTCGGTGACGTGCCAGCCGAAATGCCAGATCGCGCTCTGCGGCGCGGTGGGGGGCGGCGCCGCCACCCTGGTGAACAGCACCATCACGTTGTTGGGCGACAGCAGCGCCGGGAAGCCGGCCCACTCGCCCCTGGTGCAGCTCGGGAACTGCCGTGTGTACCAGTCGATCGCCGCGTCGGGATCGACCGAGTTCAGGTGCAGATGATGGAACCCGGGTGTCGGCAGCATCGTTCGATCCTCCCCTGTTGCCGCGACGATAGCGCCGCCTTGCGCCGCCGCCCAGGATCGGCCATCTGTCCGCCATGCAACGCGTGTTCTCCGGCGTCCAGCCAACCGGCATCGCCCATCTCGGCAATTACCTCGGCGCCTTCCGCAACTGGGTGGCGCTACAGGATAGCCACGACTGCATCTATTGCGTCGTCGACCTGCACGCCATCACCGAGAACTGGCAGGAACCCGGCGCGCTGGCGCAGCAGACGCGCGAGATGGCGGCCATGCTGCTGGCCTGCGGCATCAGCCCGAAGAAACACATCCTGTTCGCGCAGTCGTCGGTCCGCGCACACGCGCAGCTCGCCTGGATCTTCAACTGCGTCGCGCGCATCGGCTGGCTGAACCGCATGACGCAGTTCAAGGACAAGGCCGGCAAGAACCGCGAGAATGCCTCTGCGGGACTCTACGTGTATCCGAACCTCATGGCGGCCGACATCCTGGCCTATCACGCGACCGGCGTGCCGGTGGGCGAGGACCAGCGCCAGCATCTCGAACTCGCCAACGACATCGCGCAGAAGTTCAACCACGACACTGGCGTGAATTTCTTCCCGCAGATCGCGCCGCTGATCATGGGTCCCGCGCCGCGCGTGATGAGCCTGCGCGACGGGACGAAGAAGATGTCGAAGTCCGATCCGTCGGATCAGAGCCGCATCAACCTGAATGACGACCCCGACGCGATCGCCCTGAAGGTCCGCCGCGCGAAGACCGATCCCGAGCCGCTGCCATCGGAGCCACAGGGGCTGGAGCACCGGCCCGAGGCGCGCAACCTGGTCGGTATATACGCGGCGCTCGACGGCACCGATCACGCCGCCGTATTGCGCGAGCATGGCGGCAAGGGGTTCGGCGTGTTCAAGGAGGCGCTGGCCGCGCTGCTGGTGGACCGGCTGCGGCCGATCGCTGGCGAGGCGCGCCGGCTGCTCGACGATCCGGCCAGCGTGGACGCCGTGCTGCGCGACGGCGCCGCACGTGCCGCGGCGATCGCAGATCCGATCGTGGCCGAGGCGGAACGGCTGGTGGGGTTCCTGCGGGTGTAGCGGCGCCGTTCTTATCGCTTCCTTCACTCGACCGGCGGAGAGTGTCAGCCGCAATTCACGGCGCGCCTCTCTCCAATGGATATGCAGCCGAGTGTTCGTCCGGTCTTCTCGGTTGTCATACCGATGTACAACGAGGCCCAGATCGTCGGCGAAATGCACCGGCGCCTCGCGGCTGTGATGGCGACATTGGACGCGCCGTGGGAGGCGATCTACGTCAACGACGGCAGCCATGACGCCTCGCTGCGCATCGTCGAGATGCTGCGGCAGGCCGACGGCCACATCGCCGTCGTCAACCTGTCGCGCAACTTCGGCAAGGAGATCGCCACCACCGCCGGTCTGGACCACGCGCAGGGCGATGCGGTGATCGTGATCGATGCCGACCTCCAGGACCCGCCGGAGGTGATCCCGCGTCTCGTCGCCGCCTGGCACGCCGGTTACGACATGGTCTACGCCCAGCGCCATCTGCGCGAGGGCGATGGCTGGCTGAAAAGGACCACGGCCGCGGCGTTCTACCGCGTCATGCGCTGCATGGCCGACATGCCCCTCCCGGAGAACGCCGGAGACTTCCGGCTGATGAGCCGGCGGGTGGTCGATGCGGTGCAGCAGTTGCGCGAGCACCATCGGTTCATGAAGGGCCTGTTCGCCTGGGTGGGCTTTCCCAGCATCGCCGTCGCATACGATCGCGAACCGCGCGGTGCCGGCCACACCAAGTGGTCGTTCTGGCAGCTCTGGAACCTCGCGATCGAGGGCATCACTGGCTTCAGCGTCGGGCCGCTGAAGCTCGCCACGTATCTGGGGCTGGCGGTCGCGCTGTTCGCCGTGGTGTTCGGCGCACAGCTCATCCTGCGCACGCTCATCTATGGCAACCCGGTCGCGGGCTATCCCAGCCTCATGGCCGTGATGCTGTTCCTCGGCGGCACGCAACTGGTCACGCTCGGGATCATTGGCGAATACCTCGGCCGCGTGTTCAACGAGACCAAGCGACGCCCGCTGTATCTGGTGGAGCGCTACGCGCCGAGTGGCACGGTGACGCCGATCATGTCGCCCTCGCGGACGATCGCGGCGAGCTGATCCTCGCTCCAGCCCTCGGTGCGGGCGGGACGCCGCGGCAGCACCATCCAGCGATAGTCCGCGGTGGAATCGACGACACGGATCTTCATGCCTTCCGGCAGCACGGTGCCCCACTCAGCGATCAGACCGCGCGGATCGCGCACGCCGCGGGCGCGATAAGCGGCTGACTTGAACCAGAACGGCGGATAGCCCAGCACGGCTCGCGGATAGCAACTGCACAATGTGCAGACCACCAGGTTATGGACCTCCGCGGTGTTCTCCAGCACGCCGAGAGGTGGCGCGCCGCGCATCGGAATGCCGAGTTCCTCGGCCGCCTTGGTGCCGTCCTCGAGCATCAGCGCGCGGTACGCCGGATCGGTCCACGCCTTCGCCACCATGCGCGCGCCCTGACCGGGGTTGGCGGCATCCGTGATCGCGATGCGTTCTGCGATCTCCGCGCTGGACACCAGGCCCTTGGCCGAGAGCAGGTCGCGCACCGCGGCCAGCAGCTTTTCCCCGTCGGTCTCCAGGATGTTCATGCGCAGCCTCCGGGCATTATGCCGGCTCCAGCCAATGTTCGTAGATCTCCACCAGCAGTTCGTCGCCCGCCTTGCCTTCCTGCCAGACCGCGGGCTGTTCGAACGCAACGTGGTACAACGCGCGCATCGCCGCGGGGCGGGCGAAGGCGAGGTCCTCGGGATTGGGATAGCTGCCGAGCTTCCGGACCACGGCGCCCGGCATGCCACGCAGGTAGTGCGGCGTGCGGATGTGCACCTTGCCGCGCGTCTCCGGCCAGTCGTCTTTCACCCGCACGCGCGTGCCAGGGGACAGATCGGCCATCACACGCGGTCCAGCGCGGCGCGCAATTCCGCTTCGGTGATCACGCCCCTGGCCAACAGGTTATCGGTGATCGAGCGGATCCAACGCCGATAGTAGGTCAGGCGGTGGTATTCGGCCTCGGGTATGGCCTCGATGCCGCGCCGCAGCTCGTCCACCGTCATGACGCGCTTCGCACCGAGCACGGCGCGCAGCGCGTCGACCTCCTTGTCGAAGTCGGTCAGCGCATGCGGTTCGACATCGACCGGCTCGCAGAGGAATTTCGAGACGCCCCCAAGGTCGTGGTGGGCCCGCGGCACATCCTTGTCCATGGCGGGCAGGATAGCGCGGCTGGGTCGCGGCGCAAAAGCCCTATGCGCCACGGTGCCCGGACGCGAAGCATGCTACGCCGCCGCGTCAACAGTTCCGCAATGGTCCGTTGGCAGCATCGCGAAAGAAAGGCTTTTGAGCGCAGATGTAAGAAGATGCACGCAGAACACGCAGATAGAGACAGGCTGAACGATCTGTCGGGGCGCGTCATTGGCTGCGCGTTCACTGTGCTCAATACGCTTGGCGTCGGATTCCTGGAAAAGGTCTATGAGAATGCGATGGCGCAGGAACTGGGCGCAGCGGGCCTCGCATTTGTGCAGCAGTGCAGCGTCACGGTGCACTACAATGGCGTGTCGGTCGGTGAGTACTTTGCGGACCTGTTGGTCGAGGACGCGCTTCTTGTTGAGCTGAAGACCGTCAAAGCGCTCGACGATTCGCATCGCATGCAATGCTCCAATTATCTCAAAGCCACCGGCCTGCGGCTCTGCCTCTTGCTGAATTTCGGCAAGCCACGCCTGGAGATCAAACGCGTGGTCCACGGTCTGTAAGCCGCACCGGACCATCTGCGTGTTCTGTGTGCATCTGCGCTGGATTCTCTTAGCCTGGCACGGGAACGGTTGGTTGGACCGGCGATAGAGCGGTCTCGCCATGTAGACCGGCCCGCCGCGTTGGCTGCGCCGCCATGTCAGGCAGGCCGGGAATTGTCGCAGGCAACTCCGCCCGGTGTCGGACGCGCGATGCCGGCATCACCACGTTTGCGGCCGTCGCGGACGACCGTGATGGCTTCTCGCCTTCCTGGCGCCGTGGCCGCGCGACCGCGTCGGCCAGGCGCGCGGCGGCGAGGGCGTTGTTGCGCAGACGGACCGCCGTGTCGTCAGCAATGCCGGGCCTGGCGGCGCGGGCAAAGCCATCCATCGCGGCAAAATGCGCGGCGATCGCGCGGGCTGCCGCCGCGGCTTCCTTCGCGTCGGCCGGACGCAGCGCCTCCAGCATCGTGCATGCCATGGCCAGGCACGCCTCGCGGCCGGCGTCACCTGAGTGGGCGCCAGCCGGAATGGTTGCGGCCAAGGTTTCGAGCAGCAAGGCGAGGAATTCCTGGGTGATCATGGGCTCCGGCTCCCGTCGCGTTCTTGGTTGCCGGAGTATGACACTGGGTGGTGAACAAAGGGTGAATCTTAACCGGCGAACGCCTCGCCGGGCAGCGTTCCCCAGAACTGGCTGCGCTTGAGGTAGCCGCGGTAGTCGCCGGTCTGCACCTGGCACCAGTCGGAAGACGCCTGACAGGAACGGATATGCCCGATCACCCCCGCCTTGAGGATCGCCACCGGAGAGGCACCATCCTGCGCCTCCCGCCGCAGCGTCGCCTCAGTGGCGGTCACGATGAAACTGCGCCGTCCGGTGAGCGTCGCCTGATGCACCCAGCCTTTGGTGCCTTCGGGATCCTGCACCAGCCGCCAGACCTCGAACTCGCGCAGGATCTCCACCGGCAGCTCACGTCGCTGGTAGATCCACTCGATAGGATAGCGCGTGCCGGGGCCGGCGCGCAGATTGACCTCATCGGAGCGGAGCGCGGCGAAGCGCGGCAGGGGCAGGCCGGTGTTGGACCCCTTGGTATTGTCCGCCTCCGGCTTTGCCGGTTCGGTGGGGGCCGGAACCGGGACCACCGAAGGCGCGGGGGGCGGTGGCGCGGCGGTGGGCTTGGCCGGCGGCTTCTTCGGGTGGGTCGCCCCGTGCGGCTGCACCACGGGCGTCGGCTTGTGCTTCGCCGGTGGCGGCTTGCCGCTGCTCGTCGTCGTCTGCCCCATCGCCTGCGGCCCAGCGAGGAGCAAGCCGCACATCAGCAGCCGTAATATTGACGCTGGTGCCGGAATAATCATGCGCCATGCGTGCCAAGTCGTCGCGAGCCGGGTCAAGCGAGGCGCGCATAGCTGACCAATTTGCAACCTGCCGGGGCTCCGTTTGGACATCAAAGCTTAACCGTTTTGACGCATTCTTGACGCCTGACTGCCGGGCGATGACTCTCCCGGTGCTGTAGTTCTTCTCAGGGGGAGGAGAGCAAACCATGTATTGGTGGCAGTGGGTTCTCCAGATCACGGGGGCTTGGTTCTACCTGGGATTGGTCGTTCTGTGGCTGTGGAGCATTGTCTTCAGCCGAGAAAACGGACAAGACACCCCAGGCGACGGCGGCGAGTTGATTCCGGTCACGTTCCGCAAGGTCTAGCGCGGGATGACCGCTCACGGCGCGCTCATGCCGTGCTATCTCTTTGTTTGATCGCGTGATTCGGCCCTCCGGCGATTCCGCCTCCGGTGATCATGCCATCTCTTTGTTTGATCGCGTGATTAGACCTCCGGCAATTCCGCCTTCGGTCATCACGCCATCTCTTTGTTTGATCGCGTGGTTCAGATCGCGACGATCTGCCCAGCACCCACCGCGGCCAGGAATGTCGCCACACCGGCGACCTCGACGCCGGGCATCAGTCGCGCCGCCTCCAGACCCTCGGCGCGGAGGCCCGACTCACAGGCGATCAGCCGCACGCCCAGCTCGCGCGACGCCTCCCGCAGTTCATCGAGACCCGCCACACCGGCGCTGCGCACCGTCTCGTCGCGCGCCGCGTCCGTCAGGCCGGACCAATCGGTGAAAATCGCGTGGGAACCGGCGTTGGTGGCGAACAGCACCACCTGCCGCCCCAGCGCCGCCGCGCCGGACGCCAGCACGAACGCGTAATGCGCGCGATCATGCGCGCCCGACAGCAGCAAAATGCCGAGTGGCTCAGACGGCACAGGCGGGGGCCGTCGCGTCCCGGTGCAGCGAGAGGTCCTTGATCGTCGCTGCCGGCCCGCATAGCGCGCAGTGGGGATCCGCATGCAGCCGCACGGTGCGGAAACGCGTCGCCAGCGCATCCCAGATCAGCAGCTTGCCGGACAGGCTCTCGCCCACGCCGAGGATCTCCTTCAGCACCTCGGTCGCCTGCAACGTGCCCATGACGCCGGTGACCGCGCCCAGCACGCCGGCCTCGGAGCAGGTGGGTACCGCGCCCGCGGGCGGCGCTTCCGGATAGAGGCAGCGATAGCACGGGCCGCCCGCGTGCAGATGCGGCTTGAACACGGAAAGCTGACCCTCGAACCGCAGCACCGCGGCCGAGACCAGCGTGCGGCGGGCCAGCACACAGGCATCCGCGAGCAGGAAGCGGGTGGCGAAATTGTCGGTGCCGTCGCACACGATGTCGTAGCGATCGATCAGGTCGAGCACATTGTCGGCATCGAGCCGCACGCTGTATGGGTGAAGCCGGACCTCGGGGTTGATGGCGTGCGCCGTCCTGGCGGCCGACTCGGCCTTGAGCTCGCCGATGCGGTCCGTGGTGTGGGCGATCTGGCGCTGAAGATTCGACAGCTCCAGCCGGTCGTGATCGACGATGCCGATCGTGCCCACGCCGGCGGCGGCCAGATAGAGCGTGAGCGGCGAGCCCAGCCCGCCGGCACCCACCACCAGCACGCGCGCCGCCTTCAGCTTCGCCTGGCCGATGCCGCCAACGTCCTGCAACAGGATGTGCCGGGAGTAGCGGCGGATTTCGTCTTCGGTGAAATCGAGGTCCATGGGGGTAGGATATGGTGATGCGGATCGCGGGGACAGCGGTGCACTTCGCAATGTGTGGGGACGGCGCCATGACCGGGTGGCCCCCTCCGCCTGACCGCCTCCCGCAAGGGGATGGGGAAGGGCGATGAACGGTGACCACGCGCTGGTGCTGTTCTCTGGCGGTCAGGACAGCACGACCTGCCTCGCCTGGGCGCTCGACCGCTATGCGCACGTGGAGACGGTGGGCTTTGCCTACGGCCAGCGCCACGCGGTGGAACTGGACTGCCGCGCGCCGCTCCGCGCCGCCCTCGCCGCAAGCCGGCCCGGTCGTCTCGGCGCCGATCACACCATCGACCTGGCGGCAACGCTGGGCGGTCTCGGCGCCACCGCGTTGACCAGCGAGATGGCCATCGCGATGACCGGCGAAGGCCTGCCCAACACCTTCGTCCCCGGTCGCAATCTGCTGTTCCTCACCTGCGCCGCCGCGCTTGCCTACCGGCGCGGCCTGCGCCGCATCGTGGCCGGCATGTGCGAGACCGACTACTCCGGCTACCCTGACTGCCGCGACGACACGATCAAGGCGATGCAGCTCGCGCTGAACCTCGGCATGCAGCGCCGCTTCGTGCTCGAGACACCGCTGATGTGGCGCGACAAGGCCGCCACCTGGGCGCTGGCGCACGGGCTGGGCGGCGATGCACTGGTCGAGCTGATCCGGGTCGAGACGCATAGCTGCTACCTGGGCGATCGCTCGCGCCTGCACGACTGGGGCTATGGCTGCGGAACCTGCCCGGCCTGCGAGCTGCGCGCCGCCGGCTGGCACCGCTGGCGCGCGGCAGCCGGCTCGGGTTCAATCGGCGTCCCATCGTCAGGAGAGAGTGCATGAAGTTCCTCGCCCCCGCAGTCGCGCTGACCGCCCTCCTGCTTACGCTGCCAGCCCATGCGCAGCGCGGGGTGAACCTTCAGGCGCGCACCGCACGCGATCTGGCGGAGCTCTGCGCCGCCAACCCAAAGGACCCGTTGGGCGACGCCAAGATCAACTTCTGCCGAGGCTTCACGCAAGGCGCCGTGGACGTGGAACTCCGCCACTCGGAGGGCAAGAAGCCGTTCTGTTTCCCTAGCCCACCGCCGACGCGCACCGCAACGCTCACCGAATTCGTGAGCTGGGTTCGCGCGATGCCCGAACATCAATCGCTGAATGCGGTCGCCGGATTCTTCCAGTTCCTGGGCGAACGCTTCCCGTGCAAGTAGTCTGCTGCAACGCGCCTTATGTCTTGAACTGAGCGGAGCGCCACCTGACCGCGGCTGGCACCCCTTCGGTCCTGGCGATCTCGCGAAACTGCGCGCCATGTTCGGTTGTGGTCGCGTATAGCGGGCCGACGACATCGAGCCCGGCATAGAGCCCGGCGCAAAACCCGGCTGCATCGGCGACGCGGTTGACCGCACGCTTCGTCGCATAGAGCGCCTCGGGCGAGATCAGCGACAGGCGCTTGGCGTAGGCAATGCTCGTCGCGCGCAACTCGGCGAGCGGCACGATGCGATTGATCATGCCGAATTCGAGCGCGGTCCGTGCGTCGATCTGATCGCCGAAATAGAGCAGTTCGCGCGCCCTCTTGTAGCCGATGATCATCGGCATCACGATCGCCGGCCCAACCGCCGAGAACCGCACTTCCGGTTCGCCGAATGTCGCGTTGTCCGCGGCGATCGTCAGATCGCACAGCATGACGAGTTCGCAGCCCGCCGCCGAGCACGTGGCCCTGCACCGACGCGATCACCGGCTTCTTCATCAGCCACGGCATCATCTCGAACTCGAGCTGCGGTTGTAGATGCGCATGCGCCTTGGTCGGATCGCTGCGCCAATCGTCGGCGTCCGGACCCTTGGCGCCGATGTCGTATCCGGCGCAGAAGCTGCGGCCCTCGGCGCGCAGCAGCACGACGCTGGTCGCTGGATCGGCATCGGCGCGCGCGAAGGCCTCGGTCAGCGCGTGTCTGCAGCTCGTGGCTGATCGCGTTGAGCTTGTCCGGCCGATTGAGGGTGATGATGCCGACTTTATCGTCGACGTCGTAGAGGACCAACGGATCTGCCAAGGTCACCTCCTTCGCCAACCCGTCAACCCATAGCGGGCGTGAAATCCACGCGCGCGATGGCGATGCCGCTTTCGCCGCCGACGGCGTAGAGCAGATAGGTCACGCCCGCTTCCTCATAGATAGCCGGATCGCGGAGTTGGTTCACCACGCCATAGGCTGTGCTGCGGATCGAGGGAAGATTTGGAGCGTCCGCCCCCTCCCACGGATGTTCAGGACGCATCACCTCGACGGGCGGCTCGTCGCGCCAGCTATGCCAGCCGCCGTCGAGCGCGATGCGGCTGAGCAGTATGCGTTCGGGCGCATCACCGACCTGGGTCCAGAACACCCAGAGCTGCGCCGTCGCGCTTCAGCACGGCGGCGTGGCGCATGTTGGGATTGAACAGCGTCGGTCCCGTCTCGAAACCGCTCAGCCCATCGGCCGAGCGCGACAGGGTACCGGGCATCGTCAGCGCGTAGGTCATGCCGTCGTGCTGAAAGATGCGCATATAGGAGCGGCCGATCACCTCGGGCCGAGCGGTGAAGTCGATGCCGTTCTGCGAGATCGCCACACGCGAGACCTGGTGGCCGACGCCGTCCAGGCCGTGGAAATACATCACGATCCGACGGCGTTCCGCATCGATATGCACATCCGGCGAGGCGATGTGCGGCGTGGTGATTTCCGACAGCACGTCGTGCGAGATCGCCATGCCGCGGGCGCGATACTGCGCCTCGAATCGCGCGAGCTCGTCGGCGGAGACGGCGGGCGGGGCCGTGAGGAAGCCGGACTGCGCCAGGTGCAGGCTGCCTGGAGGGTGCACGCGCCAGGGACCGGTGAGTTCATCCGCATAGGCGAGGCGGATGTAGCTGCCCTTGTGGTCAGCGAAGTACAGGTAGTAGGCGCCGAGCCGGTCTTCGATCCAGTCAGGCACGCGAGATCAGCGACGGGCCCTGGATGTTCATCCCGATGCTGGGATGCAGGTCCGGACCGATGATCGGGCCGTCGGCCAGGCGGGTCACACGGATGTTCATGTATCTACTCCTGTCACCTATCCACTGTGACCGGCGAACGGCGCCCCGGCCGGCCATGTTTGACATCGATCCCGGCGCATCCATTGAATTCCGGACAAATCCTTTTGGCGAACCTGTCTCCTGGAGGCCCGCATGACCGAGATCACCAAACCAAGACTGGTCGGCATCAATCACGTCGCGATCGAGGTCGACGACATCGACGCCGCGCTCGAGTGGTATGGCCGGCTTTTCTCGTTCACCCTGCGCGGCAAGGGCGAGCGCAACGCCTTCATCGACATGGGCGACCAGTTCATCAATCTGACCCTCGTCCCCGGCGCAGCCGCGGGGCAGAACGTCGAACGCCGCCATATCGGCCTCGTCGTCGACGATCGCTCGCGCATCATCGATCTCGCGAACGCGGCTGGCGCGCGCATGGTCGAAGGCCCGTTCCTCGACTTCCTCGATCCCTGGGGCAACCGGCTCGAAATCATCGAATACTCCAACATCCAGTTCACCAAGGCTCCGCATGTGCTGCGCGGCATGGGGCTCGCGCTCGACAAGAACGACAAGGCGAAGAGCGAACTCGCCGACAAGGGCATGGCGGAGGCACCAGGCCGATGAGGCTCAGCCTGATCGTTCGCGGCCAGCATCCGCCCGGCGACACCGTTCGACACCTGCACGACGATCTCGATCTGGTGCGATGCGCCGACCGGCTCGGCTTGACGGCGTCGTCAAGGGCTCGCATTTCAGCGCGCATCCGTTCGAGTCCGTGCAGCAGATCCCGTTTCTCTCCTATTGCGCCGCGATCGCGCCGCGGCTGCGGATCATCTGCGGCCTGGTGCTGGTGCCGTTGCACAAGCCACTCGATCTGGCCGAACAACTGGCGACGCTCGACCTGCTGTGCGGCGGCAAGCTCGTGTTCGGCGCCGGCATCGGCTACCGCGATGTCGAGTTCAAGGCGTTCGGCGTGCCGCGTGGCCGGCTTGGCGCGCGTTTCGAGGAATGCCTCACCGCCGTCCGCCGGCTGTGGACCGAGGACTTCGTCACCATGAAGGGCTCGAATTTCGAACTCGACCACGCAACCTGTCCCGTGAAGCCGTTGCAGAAACCGGCACCGCCGATCTGGATCGGCGCCAATGCCGATGTCGCGATCCGGCGCGCGGCCCGTATCGGCGATTGCTGGTACATCAACCCGCACAACACGCTGGCGACGATCGAACGGCAGATGGATCTCTACAAGCGTGCGCTTGACGAGTTCGGCCGGCCATTCCCGACCGAGGTGCCGATGCGGCGGGAGGTTTTCGTGGCGAAGACCCGAGCCGAGGCGATCCGTCTCGCGCAGCCCTACCTTGAGGAGAAATACAAGGCGTACCGCGCCTGGGGCCAGGACAAGGTGATGCCCGAGGGCGACGATTTCGATCACGCCTTCAACGAGTTGCTGGAGGATCGCTTCCTGCTGGGCTCACCGGCGGAAGTCGCGGATCAGCTCAACCGTCTCAACGACCAACTCGGGGTGAACCACCTCGTCGCCTCGGTTCACTGGCCGGGACTGCCGAACAGCCTCGCGCTCGAACAGTTGCACCTCCTTGCCGAGGAGGTTCGTCCATTGCTGCGACCCAATACATGACAACCGGGAAGGAAAACCAAAATGCCCGATACACCGACCTTTGGCCGTTACGCTGAAATCCCCTATGAGCAAATGACGCCGGAGCAGCAGGAAGGCTATCGCTCCATGATGGAGAGCCGCGGCGGGCTCCCCGGGCCCAGCAAGATCTGGGTGCATAATCCGAAGCTGGCGAAGGTCGCGGGACCGTTCGGCGCACATTTCCACGCCGGCCGTTACTCCCTCACCGAGCGCGAACGCGAGATCGCCGTCTGCGTCATCACCAGCCATTTTCATTCGGCCTATCCGACCAACGCGCACGAGCGCCGCGGCAAGGAAGTCGGACTGCCGGCGGATAAGGTCGAGGCCATCATCGCCGGCCTGCCGACTTCATTCGCGGACGAGCGCGAGCAGGTCGTCTACGAGATGGCAACAGCGCTGGCCAATGGGCGGTGGGTCCCACGCGGCCTCTACGATCGCGCGGCCAAGGCACTCGACCATGTCGGCATCACCGACGTGATCACCTTGATGGGCCACTACAGCAGCGTCGCGATGACCCTGGCCTTTTACGACGTGCCGGCCGGGGCGACCGGCATGGCGCGCTGACTATGGCGGCGGCCGGCGCCGACCGGCCCACCTACCCACGCCGCCGATTTTTTGTATACTCTTGACCAGACAGGCAGGAAGGAGCGTCAACCCATGCCACAATCGCCAGGCACGAAATTCACAGCGCAGCCCCTGACATTCGTCGTCAGACACCAGCTATGGGACGGTAACGTCGAGGATCATGTCGACCAGGGCGTGTCCATCGATGTGACCGCCGAAGTTGACGGCCGCGATGCCGTGCTGCTGCGCTTCAACTGCTTCGACGTCGAGCGAAGCTATGTCTACGGGCCGGAAAATCCCGAACTGTCGACCCCCGGCCGCGTCGGCGGCGGCATGGGCGTGCACTGCCGGATGGACCCGATCGTCGACGGCAACCCCATCGGCTGGACCATCCGGACGTTGGAGAACAAGCTTCCGAAGATGCTCGACCGGGCCGGCTACAAGGGCGTCGCCGAGGCCACCGACCTCGCGTCGGTGCGGGGCATCCTGCCCGACGTGGAAGCCTGCGCCAGGGACACGTTCAGTGCCAAGCGGAACACGGTCAAACATAACCGGGGCACGGACATGTTCGAGGCCGGGAATATCCGGTTCGGGCTCGAGATGCGGCGGCAGCGGAACGGCGACGGCGGCCTCGCGCTGCACGTTCTCGGCGACGTGGGCGGTTCGAAGGGCAAGGCGTACGTGGAAGAAACCGAGCTGCTGGCGTTCGACTGCTTCTGGCAGAACGCGCACTACCACTACGGTCCGCGCAACAAGAACCACCGCATCAATTGGGACATTACGATCATCGACGATCCGCTGGAGTGGACCTTCGAGCAAATCGAGAACCGCAAACTCGGGGCCATGATCGAGCGTGCCGGTTACCCCGGGATCGCGGCCGATCTGGACCTGGACAAGATCGCCGCGGTGCTTCCGGCATTGAAGAAGCGGGCCTTCGAGATGTACGACGAAGGCGAGCGGCTGACCGGCCACAAAGGTTTGCCGCTGGAGTTCACCCCAAACCTGGCCGCCGAGTAGTCGTCACCTGTCAGTGCGAGGAGCATAGCGACGAAGCAATCCCGTTCGTGAGTGCGAACTTACGGACGGGGCTGCCAGTCGCCGATGCTCCTCTCGGTGAGTACGAGCGTTCAGACGATCCCGTCCCGACGCAGCCCCGCGACCGCTTCGGCGTCGAGGCCGAGCCAGTCGCCAAGCACCTCGGCAGTGTGCTCGCCGAGTAATGGCGCTGGCTTGACCTCGGTCGGAACACCATCGAAGCGCACCGGCCATGTGGGCATCGTCATCTCGCGCTCGCCATGCGTCATCGTTTGCAGGATGCCGCGCTGACGGAAGCTCGGCTCGTTGGTCAACTCCATCGAATTCGAGGACGGCGCCGGCCGGGACCCCGACCGCGCTCAACTGTGTCATCGCCTCATGTTTCGTGCGCTGCCGCGTCCAACCGGACACGATCTCGTCCACCTCGGCCTCGCACTTCAAGCGGGCGTCGGGGGTGTCGTAGCGCGGGTCACCGATCAGGTCCTCGCGCCCGATCAGCTTCAGCAGGCGTGGCCAATGTTCGGGGTTGGCGCGGCTGGTCAGCAAGTAGACATAGTCATTCGGGCCGCCGGGCTTGCACGGAAAGATGCCGCCGGGCGGGTTGTCGCTGGGGCGCCGCCGTGGCGCCGCTTTGCCTGTGCGCGCCTGGGTGATGAACGCGCCGCGGCTGTAGTGCATGACGAAATCCTGCATCGCCACCTGTAGCCGCCGGCCCTTGCCGGTGCGCGCACGATCGAACAGCGCGCTGACGATGCTGAATGCCAGCAGCATGCCGGTGCCGGTGTCGCCGATCGTCGGGCCCGGCTTGATCGGTCTGCCGTTGGGCTCGCCGGTGATGCTCATTGCCCCGCCCGCCGCCTGTGCGATCGGATCAAACGCCAGGCCGTTCTCGTAAGGGCTGCCGGTGCCGAAGCCCTTGACCTGGGCATAGATGATGCTGGGATTGATGGCGCTGACGACATCATAGCCGAGCCCGAGGCGCTCGACCGCGCCGGGGGCGAAGTTCTCGGTGAAGACGTCGGCCTGCTTCACCATCTCCTTGACCAGCGCCAAGCCGCGGTCTGATTTCAGATTGACCGTGATCGACCGCTTGTTGGCGTTGTACATCATGAAATAGTAAGCGTCGCCGAAGCCGGTTCGGCCGGCCTCACCACCCTTCGGGTTTTCCACCTTGGCAATATCGGCACCCATCCAGGCAAGAGCCTCGGTGCAGGTCGTGCCAGCCTCGAACTGCGTCAGGTCGAGCACGCGAATGCCGGCCAGACAGCCAGGCGATGCAGGAGTTATGTTCATTGGACCCTCCCTTTCGGACAGGGGAGGGTATCACGTCGGCGAGCGGCCATCCATTCGACCGCTCACCACGTCGCAATGGACCCGGGCCGTCGGGTCTGCCTATGCGCGCACGTAGTTGCGGCACACGAAGCGCAGCCGGTCGCTGATCTGATCGCGAACGCGCTGAGGCATCGGGGTCGAGCCGCTGGCGTCCTTCCATTCAGGTGAATCGACCACGCCGGGTGACGTGAGGTGATATAGCGCGATGTATTTCGTCCCGGCAGCACCCGATCGGAACCGGCGCGCGCACAGCACCCCGGGCACCTTGGCGAGCGCCGGGACGTGCTCTTTGTCATACCACGCGTTGAATGCGGCCTCGACTTCGGGCGCGGGTGTCATGCCGACCAACAACAGTCCCCCGGCATTCGACGGTGCGACAGCGTCGCCCGGCAGGATCTGCTCGCCTTCATAGCGCAGCAGGCGCTCCACCTTCGCGGTCACACGCTTCGACCATGGCGAGAGGTTCTCTCCCCCGATCGCGCGGTAGCCGGGGCCCCGCAGCACATCGAGGCCCTCGAGATCATAGGTCGCGATCGACTGCCTGGCGTTCTCCGCGCCGATCCACCGCTGTGCGGTGAGAAAGCCCGGCACTCGCTGGCGTTCGGGAATGTGCTCGGTATCGTACCAGTCGTTGAACTCGCCGATGTCGACATTCGAAAAATCCATCGCCGCGATGAGCACGCCCTTCGCCATGGTGTTCCTCCTTCCGGTCTATTGGGCGGGATTCCGACCCGCGGTGGATCCAGTATTCACCAACGTCGGGGCGTGAGTCACGCCCACGGCGGCGAGGCTCAGCCTTCGGTCTGCTCCAACGAATAGCCCTTCCCTGCCATGCACTTCCTGATCGCGGCACGAACTTCTGGCGGCCCGGTGAAAGGAGAAATTATCCAGGTCCAAAGTGTCCCGGCATTCTTGAGGCGCACTGTTTCGGTCGATGATGTGCGACAGGCCACGAGGTCCGCTTGGTATTTGGCAGAGGTATGATCCCCCTTGACCGGCGGATCGTACGTCGCGCAACCGTTCACGCCGATCAATGCGACCAGAATGACCAGGAAGGCGGGGTCATAGAAGCCGCGCTGCCGACTCACGCTAATGCCTGCCGGCGAGCACGGCATCATGGCAACGCGGCAGATCGAAAAGATCTGACGGGTCGATCGGAAAACCATCGTGCAGTATGCCAAAATAGAGGTGGGCCCCGAAGGTCAGGCCGGTATGGCCGACAACGCCCAGGAACTCTCCGGCAGCGATGGGTGTCGTGGCAGCAAGCACCCTTGGGGAGACGGAACCGAGATGACTGTAGATACCGATGAACCCTTTGTGCTGGATCAGGACTTCCAGGCCGCCTGGGCCGCCCTGCTGCACCTTCAGCACCTTGCCGGGTGCGATCGCCCATACCGGCGAGCCTTCTGGAACAGGGAAGTCGACCCCGAAATGAAAGGTGCCGGCTTCCGGATGGTCGCGAATGATGCGCGGCCCGAACGGCGATGAGATGCAGGTCGCGTCCACCGGGTTGAACAGATACCCTTGCGCTATTGCGCTGTTCGCCCAGAAGACCAAGGCAACGACAGCAAACCGATGCATACGGGGTTCCCTAACCGAGTCGCGGACCGATCTCAACCTCAAATATCCGCCCTCTCGATCTACCACACCGCGCGTCAGCCCTGACGCGTTACCGCCTCGTATGAGCTGTGGATTGAGGGCGGCTCGCGTATGCCCTGAAATACCGCATGTGAGCATATACCGGGAGATGCGCGGGATCAGGATCGGTCGGGCTGGTTTGCTGGTAATTTGCCCCGGTCAGCAGGTACCAATACATGCTGTGGTCCGTATAACTCCCGTCGGTTGGTGTCGGGACCTGAAAGACCTGCACGCCGTCAACATAAAAGGTGATGAACTTGACCTGCCAATCCACACCATATGTGTGCATCAGCGATGGGTCGAAGCCATCCTTGCTGGACATGGTGTAGATCTGATTTTTGCCGCCCCGTTCGTTCACTTGTATTTTCATCCACTGCACGCCGCTCGCGTCGGTGTCGATGATCGGAAAGTCGATCTCGGGCGGCCACACCGGCGCGATGGGCTGTGCCTCTTCGTCTGCCTGAAAGGTAAACCCTGGCAACCTGTCGACAGCCACCTGCATCTCGACATAGCCAAATTTGCGGAGGTAGGTCCGAGAGCTGTTCAGCAGCGCTCCGAGATACTTCATATTGGCGCAGCCACATTGCCAGCGAATATACGATTGGCTCGCCGGCGGAGCAGGCAAAAGCCCCAATTTCAGCCCCTTGCTGTCGATCTGATACAGTGGCGCGGTGCCGTTCGCGCCCGGCACCGGCGTCCTTGCGTTGAACGGGTTGGTCCACCACTGGTCACCCGCTTCCCGAAAGTTGGCGCCACCGCGCCCTTGGGGGGAATCCGGTGCCACCAGTTGCCACTTGTCCTGCCGCTGCCAGATGCCATGCAGTGACAGCGATGTGAACTCATCGTTGAACAGCGGGCGCGCGGCGTGGCTTGGATGCCCGTCGACCTGGTCGCAGTTCTCTGCCACTCCGCCTGCCGCGGTCGTGGCAGACGTGCATCCAGATGGATTCGCCGGCCCCCCGCGCGCGCCCGGCACAGCAAGGAGCAGTAACAGCAGGATGGCGACGAGCCGGTGCATGCCCTGAGTGGCCTGTCGGTGAAACACCACGATAGTTTGCATCGGCTGCCTTTCCGTTTCCAGCATGATATGGCAAGGCAACCGTCCCACTGCCGCCCGGGACGACACCGACTGACAGCCACCACATATCGCGAGATGTCTGGCACCAGGCAACGTGCGTCCGCACCCGTGCCGTCCGATGCAGAATCGCGACGGCAAGCCTCGGTCCTGCCCGGCGCCTCGCATAAAAATGCCAGACCGCAAGAACATGGCCAGCCGCGGATGATGGCGCCTCTGCCGCGCCACACAGAGAATGCCATCTCGATAGTTGGCCGCAATATTCAGGTTGCGGATCGACTGCAAAAAGTGCTGGAACTCCCGCCGCAACCCAACTGCACAACCGCCGCGACTCGGGCGCAAGGTCCGCGACATGACACGATGGTTTTCCCGCAGACGGTTTTATACTGGACTTATAGTCTCGGCATCGCTTGGATCGATCACGCTGCGGGCGAATGCGCAGCTCACGTATACTACCCTGGACTTTGGCACGACCGGCACGTTTCTCACCGGCATTCGTGGCAATAACATCGTTGGGAACTATGTGCTCCCGAGCAGCGGGCAGACCGGAGGCCTGCTCTACAACTTGTCGGCGGGTACCTGGACGCCGTTTCCGGTCGCGACAGCGAACGGCGCCAACTTCCCAGGAGCGATCGGATCCTCGCCATACGGCCCAGGTTTTGGCTCGCAATCTGGCATCCTGAACGTCGTCGGCAGTTACAAGACCCAAGCCTCTTCGCCCTATAACCTGAGCTACCTCTATGATGGCTCGGTGGCGCCTGGTGGAAGCCTGACGACACTTGCCTACCCTGGCACATCGACAGCGCCGACATTGGAGACGATCGCGCACAGCACATTCGGCAATCAAGTCGTCGGCAACTATGATACCGGGTTGGCGACCGGCAATGCCTTCATCTACACCATCAATACCGGTACCTATACGACCAACAATTTCCCTGGCCCCCTTGGCACGAGCGTCCTCAGCACGACGGCCTACGGCGTGTGGGGCGACAAGATTGCCGGTGGTTACACACCGCCTGGAATTGGCTTCGAGCGCGGCTATATCTATGACGAGAGCACTGGCGTCTGGACGACCTACAACCATCCGGGTGCCGTCTTCACGCATTTCGAGGGCATCACGAGCGCCGGACGCGCAAATTCGTACAATCTGGTTGCCGACTGGGGCGGGCCTGATGGCACCGTGCACGCATCGGTCCTGCATATCGGCGCCGATGGCAGCCAGACCTGGATCGAACTTGGCGTCGGTACGGCGCTGACCTCCGCCAATTCCATCTACGCGAACCAGGCGATCGGCATCTACGTCGACGCCAACGGCATGACCCATGGATATCTGGTCAGCATTCCCGGCATCTACGATCCGATCCACAACGCCGGCGTGCTCATCGGCAGCACGCCCAATACGCCGGCACTGGCCGGCGGCGATGGCGACGATGTGGTCAACGACGGCACCATTCGCACCACTGCGCCCAACAGCTCCGGGATCCGTAGTGGCACCTACGGGGTCGTTACCAACAACGGTTCCATCACAGTGAGCGGTCTCGGCAGCGCTGGCGTCGAGATGAATGGCGCGTACGGCACGCTGCTGAACCCAGGCGCCATCACCGCAGCGCCGGGAGCGGACGCGATCCGAACGGGTCCGTCGGCAGTCGGCACCACGATCGTCAACAACGGCACCATCGATGGCCGGGTCGCGGTCACGCCGTTCACCAACGATGCTCGGTTCGAGAACAGCGGCTGGCTCGGTATCAGCGCGCCGGGCGCCGGTGTCACGCATTTGATCAGCGGAACCTTCGTGCAAACCTCGACTGGCACTTTAACTCTGCGCATCGGTTCGAGCAGCAACGATGCGTTGCAGGTCACCGGTGGGGCGCTGCTTGGCGGGGCACTGGCGCCGACCACTGGCAGCGGCACCTCCCTGCCGATCGGCCAGCAGTATCAGATCATCGCTGCGCAGGGCGGTATAAGCGGCACTTTCGCAGCCTTGACCCAGCCGGCAGGGTTGCCGGCGGGGACGCGGTTCGACGCCTTGTATGCGCCCACGACACTCAATCTCGTCATCACGCCATCGTCCTATGGCAATCTACCCTTGGCAGGTCTGCCGGAGACCGCGAACCAGAGCGCCGTCGGCAGCGCACTCGATGCCGCCCGCCCGGCCGCCGGTGTGTCGATGACGCCGGCGCAATCCGCGTTGTACGCGCCACTCTACACGCTTTCGAGTGCCACAATTGCGCAGGCGCTCGAACAGCTCGCGCCCACGATCTACGGCGATGCGCTGATGGTCGGCCGCGATAACTGGTACCTGGTCGGCGGGGCGATCAGCGAGCAACTCGAAGCGCGGCGCGGCGCCCGTGGTCTTGCCACCGCGCAAACCACGTCCGGTCCACTCGGCAGCACGATCTGGCTGACCGGTCTCGGCCAGTTCGGCAATGTCTATTCAAACAGCACTTCCGGGTACAGCAGCTCCACTGGTGGGGTCGCCACCGGCATAGATTTTCCGCTCAATCGCGCGTTGACCGTCGGTGCCGCGTTCGGCTTCACCAATCAGTCCATCTCGGCCAAGAACGCTGCTTCGTTCACCGGTGATGCACTCCAATTCGAGCTATATGGCAGCCTTCGGCAGGGGATCGCGTTCCTCGACATGCAGGCAGGCGGCTCGTTCTCCGAGGGCACAGCGACAAGGCCGTTGTTTGCCGGCGCTGTGCAGGCGAAAGGCGATACGAATGGGGCAGCTGGTGGCGGATCGCTGCGCGCCGGTGTGCGCCTCGAGGCGGCCGAATGGCGGATCGAGCCAAGCCTGGCTCTCAGTGGTGTCAGTCTGAGCCAGGGCAGCCTTACGGAAACCGAGGCCGGGCCGGTTGGCTTGTCCTTGGGCAGTGCGTCGGTCGGCAGCCTCCAGACGCTCCTGGGCGTGCGCGTCGAACGACGAATTGCGCTGAGCGAAACTGTGGCGGTGGTGCCATCCGCGCAGATCGGCTGGTTGCACGAATATCTCGACACACAAGGGGCAATGACCGCTTCCTTCATTGGCGAGCCTGGCGTCGCGTTCGGCGTGCAGAGCGCGTCTGTCGGCCACGATGCCGCGGTGATCGGCGTGCGTGCTGCGCTGGACCTGAACGGCCCGATTTCGGTGTATGCGGGGTACGCCGGCACGCTGAACGGCAGCAGCACTGTGCAAACGGTCTCTGCGGGCCTTCGCTTCATCTGGTGAACGGCAGAGCGGTGGGACGGTAGGGAAGGAACTACGATCCGCCCGCATTGCTCCGGCGCGGGCGCTCCGAATTGTTGCCCGGCGAGATCATGTTCTATGCGCCAGAAAGCGAGCACTACCAGCGCACTGTAGGAGAAGTCAGTTGGGGTGCGATGTCGCTAAAGCCGGAACACCTTTATGCAGCCGCGCGAGCCATTAGCCCGAAGTTTTCATTTGAGAACTGCGCAAGGGTTTGATTTGATTCCATGATTTGGAGACCAGCCTTTCTGTCTACTGGACACGCGTGGGTTGGATGTTGAGCAGCCTGAATGCGTCCTCCTGGAGCTTGGTTGGCTCGGCATACAGCGTGAAGCGGTGTGCAAGGCGAAGCGGCACGCGCATGGTGTTGCGGGTCAGGGTGCCGAGATGCGTCATGAGGCCGGCGAAGCTCATGACGCGCAGACCGTTGGCTGAGCGCTTGGTCGCCTTCTTGGCCTTGGCGAGCTCGGATGGCTCGGTGCTGACGATTGGGGAGGAGCGTTCTGCCCTCATGGGAGCAAGCCCGGTGTCATGGAACAACAGCGGTGCCAGGGCGTCCCGCAGATGCCACTCGACATGATAGGCGAGCATGCAGAGGAAGACATGGGCGCGCACCCGCGGCGCGGTCCAATGGCGGATCGGGCGGATGTCGAGATCGACGGTCTTCAGGCTGCGGAAGGCCCGCTCGACGCGGGACAGGTCCTTGTAGGCCTGCACCGCTTCATTGGCATCGAGCTGCTCGGCCGGCACGGATGTGCGGATCACGTAGATACCGTCGAGACGGGCCTCCTGTTCTATCTGCTGCGTCCGGCGCTGGAAGGCGAAGTGGCCATCGCTGATCTCCACGGCGAAGTGCTTGGCCATCTTCCGACTGTTCACCACGCCACCGACCGCCAGGCCAATCTCGGCGGCACTGCGCAACGGCGAGTTTCTGCGGCGGACCTGCGTCTGGATGCGGAGCAATTCGCGTTCGGTGGCGGCCAGCAGTTCCTCGCGCTTGCGCGCGCGTTCGGCGGCGAGGTCGCGGTTGCGACAGACAATGAGCCGCTCGCCGGGGAACATCTCGGGCGCGCTGATCTCGGCCAGGTCGCGCTCGTCGAACAGCGACAGTTGCAACGGCCCGTTCTCAGCTGCCAGCGCCTGAATGGCCGGTGCCCGCAGGCAGGTGATCCAGTCCACACCGGCCGGCTTGAGGTCTGCGCCGATCCGCGCCGAGGTGATCATGCCGCGATCGCCCACCAGCACCACGCGGCTGATGCCGAAGCGATCCTTGAGCGTCTCGACCTGCGAGCTCAGCGTCGCTGGGTCGGCCGTGTTGCCGTCGAACACCTCGACCGCAACCGGTAGCCCCTCGCGTGTGCACAACAGCCCATACACGATCTGCGGCCGGTCGCCGCGGTGATCGCGGCTGTAGCCGTGCTGCGCCAGCGGACAGCAGCGACCCTCGAAATACGATGAACTCACGTCGTAGAGCACCAGAACGCCGTCTTGCAGATGCCGCCTTGCCAGGCCGTTCTCAATCCGCTGCTGACGTTCGAGCAGCCAGTCCAGTGCCTCGTACGCCTCGCGCTCCTTGACCTCGCCCAGGCGCAGCACCGCGCCCAGGCTCGATGTCGCGGTCTCCTGGTCCACCGCGCGGACAAACCCGAGTTTGGAGCGCGGCGTGATCAGCCGGTCCACCATCATCGCCACCACCAGATCGCAATGCCGCCGCGATGCCGCGTCCTTCGCCGTGCTCAGGATCAGCCGGTCCAGCGCGATCTTGCGCAGCATGCCGAGCGCCGCCGCGACGTGGCCATGCGGCAGCGAGCGCTCGATCTGCATCTCGTCCGGCCGGGTGCCGATCACCGTGCCGCCCTTGAGCAGCGCCCGCAGGCCATCGACGACATCGGCCGGCAGCTTGCTCAGGTTGGCCAGCGTGCGCTTCTGCGCGCGTCCCTGCTCGTCGCGGTAGCTCTCACGCAACAGCACCGCTGGCGGCGACGTCCGATTGGGCACCATCTCGATGAACATGCCCGAATTGAATCACATTCCAGCCGATTTGGGAATCCCTACATGGACACAAAATTGAAGTTGAACGAAGCTAACCCACAGAAAGGATTTGTCGTTCAAGTCAACGCAAGTGAAAACTTCGGATTAGCGGCTCCCTTATCGCCACCCCTTCTTCCGATCGGATAGTCCGGCCACCAAGAGAGCTAATGGCGCGGCTGTTGCGGCTGCATGAGGCCGCCGGTCAGCTCGCGACGACCGCGCCTGAGATCCTCGCACATCCCAAAGTGAGAAATCTGCAAGGCACTCGGAGTTTCACAGCAGAGATTCCGGTCCAGCTGCCTAAGACTGCTGGGGATGGGGCCTGGGCGCTACCAACAGTTGCGGCGGCTCAAGTTAGTGCGCACCGAATTGACACGCCCTGGCGCGGATCGGACGAGCGTCCGCGAGGTCATGGCACGCTACGGGTTCGCCAATCTTCAGCACTTTGTTGCGGAGTACTGGCGACTCTATGGCGAGATGCCGCCGATACCAGCGCGTGTAGCGGGACTTCAATAAATTTCTTCACACCTTGCCGTTCGTGCATAGCCGGCTGATCGTTCGCACTTAGACTGGAAGCAAAGCCGTTCATAAAACGCGGATCTCGCGGGGGGATAAGTCGATGCGAACCATTGGCATGTTTGCCGCGGCCTGCGCCTTGTCCGTGTCAGGCTGGCCGGCTACGCCGAACGCGCAAAACCCGCCGTCGTCAAACCTGGGTGGCACGCCACCAGCAGCAGTGAACAGCACGGCACCAGCTGTGGCGGAACAGACGGACCGGATGCTGCAACAAATGGCGGAGTATGTCGGGTCCGCGCAGCAGTTCACCTTTCATGCCGACGTCACGTTCGACCACGTTTTGCCGTCCGGTCAAAAGCTACAGTTCTCGGCCGCCGAAGACGTGGCACTGCAACGTCCTGGCGGGCTTTATGTGGAGTGGAGCGGCGACCTCGGGGACCGGCAGCTTTGGTACGATGGAAAGTCGGTCACGCTGTACGATCCATCCACCCCGTTCTACGCCAGCCGAGCGGCGCCCGCGGTGTTGGACGACATGCTGGATAGACTGCTGCCGGCAGTGCATTTCTCACCGCCGCTGGCGGACCTGCTGTACAGCAACCCGTATCAGCAGGTGCGGAGCAACATCCAGTACGGGTTCGACCTGGGAATGAACCAGGTCAATGGCCGAGGCTGCCGGACCTTGGCATTCGTCGAGAAAAGCATCGACTGGCAGATCTGGATCGACCCCGGGCCGCAGCTGATCCCGTGCAAGCTGGTGATTACCTACAAGAGCCTGCCGTCTCAGCCACAATTCAGCGCGGTATTCACCGACTGGAATTTCAACCCGCGGATTGCGGCGCCGGTATTCAAACCGCAACTGCCGCCCGGGACGCAGAAGATCTCGTTCCAGACAGTGGCGTCGGCGAAGTAGGGGGCGGGATGACGGCGATGATCAGGCAACACTCGCATCGGCAGAAACTCACCGCGGTGCTTGTTGTGGGCGCTGCCGCAGCCTGCCTCGCGGGAGGGATCGAACGAGCGGCGGCGTTTCGCGGTGGGTTCGGTGGTTTTCACGGTGGGTTCGGCGGCTTCCGCGGCGGTGGATTTGGCGGATTCCACTCCGGCAGCTTTGCCGGAGGGGGCTCGCGCTTCGGTGACGGTGGCGGTTTCGACCGGAGCACTGATGCTGGCTTTGGCCATGAAGGGTTCGGCAGCGTTCGCAACGCAGGAAACTTCAGCGATCACGCCGATGCCTTCCGGCAGAGCCATCCCGAGTCCGAGCACAACGCGAGCCAGATCCAGGAGTCGCACCCTGATGCGCAGCAGAATGCGGCGCAGTTCCGGCAATCGCATCCTGACACGCAGCAGAACGCGTCGCAGCTTCGCCAATCGCATCCAAATGCCGAGCAGAATGCATCGCAGCTCCAGCAGAACCGGAGCAACGAGGCGAACTCCCTACAGCAAAATCGTGACCGGGAAGCCGACTATCTACAGTACAACCGAGTAAACACTTACAACAACTACGGCGGCTCGTGGGGCGGGCACTATTCTGGCCTGGGGTTTGGCGCTGGCATGGCGATCGGCGCCACATTGGCCGTTTTGCCAGCGGCCGCGATGGCGATCTCGGTAGCGGGAAGCCCTTACTGTTACGCCAATGGGATGTATTACGCGCCGCAAGGAGGACAGTATGCGGTGGTGCCGCCGCCGCAGGGGGCGGTGGTCAGCACACCACCGCCGTCCTGTTCCAACGTGTACTCCGGCTCCACGCCTTATCTGGACTGCGGCGGCGCCTACTACTCGAATGTACCGAACGGATACAAGGTCATCGCGCCACCCGTCGGTGCGACAGTCACCACGCTGCCAAGTGGCGCGGTAGATCAGAACATCAAGGGCACGACCTACTTCACCTATGGTGGTGCGTATTACCAGCCATTCTATAGCGGCAGCAGCGTTATCTACGAAGTGGTGAAAAAGCCAGGCTAGCGAGGACTGCACGCGCCAATCAAATAGGGGATAAGGTCATGACGCCGCCTTTACCACGGCATGCGACACCTGGGCTGACTTTGATCGTTGTGTCGATCTGGTCAGTTGCGGCCTTGGCCCAGGCGCCGAGCCGCAATGGCAACGAGTCTGACTTCAAAGATTGGCAACCGACGCGCGACGAGGTCGCTGGCGAGGAGCATGCCGCAGGCGTCCGCCAGACGCCCGCCGCGCGAAGGTCGGAAGATCGCGAGCTGCAAGGCCTGTACAAAGATCTGCTGCATCAGGAGCAACCTTCGACGCCAGCGCAGCCAGGCAACTCGAGGTAACATTGCGCGGATGCAGACAAGCGGTGCTGACCACGAAAAGGGGGAATGCATGAATAGAAAATTCGTCGTCCTAGGATTCGGCTTCATTGTGACTCTGGCGGCACAAGCCGCCAACGCGCAACAACGGATGCCACCGGGGCCATCGGGTTCGGTGACGGCGTATGTCGTCATGACGCCGAATGGCCCCGCGACCTGCGCAACGTGGACGCAGTGGCGGACCCCGGGGGCAAACCCGACAGATAGAGAGGGCATTCAGGACTGGGCTGAGGGCTATATCTCGGGGCTGGCGGCAGGCAGTCGCCATGACGTGCTGGCGCAGTTCCAGCTACCGGATCTGGCGGCGTGGGTTGATCGATACTGTACGGCCAACCCACAAACCAAGCTGCCGCTGGCGCTCAATGCGCTCGGACGGGAAATGTTGGCGCACCCAGGAGGAAAGCTGTGATGGCACTGATGCAGCTCGGCAGGCTTTTGCCGTTTTTCGTCGTCTTGATTCTGGCGCTGGAGCTGGCCGGTTGCGCCTCGGGCCCATTAGGGAGCCACGGTGTAGATAACATACCGGCATTCGACACGGGACCGCAGGGTGTGGGCCGTTGACGGAGAGCCGTCGTTGGCAGGCGCATGAAAGCAATTGCGGCTGTGTAGAACGGCGCGCCTTCTTGCTGGCTCAAAGTGATGTCTGCCGATTGCGCATAGTCTGGCTGGCATCGCTGAACACCGCACCTTCCGGCACACGTTTGGAGGGCCTTGTCCTCCACTGGTTCGCGCAGATGCACGCGGGCCAGATTGACCGCATGCAACTGGCGCCAGAATACAGCGCCCATCTTACGGACGACGCCGTGCAGCAGATGTCCCGGTTCCTCCAGGAGTACCACTTCGGTGCGTCCCCAGTCGGAGCCCGCATCCTCCGCAGAGACAAGAGTGGAGATCAGACGTTCGCGCTGGCGAAGGTGCTATTACCGCGCGGCGCTGCGGCTAGCTTCTTGTTCGGGTTCAATCAACAAGGCAAGATTACCGGCGTGAGCCTGATGAGCATGGCCGGCGACTGACATTGGCGAGCCAGGCCCAGCGCCAAGGCGAAGCGCAGTGGGGAATAGCGGGCGCGGGCGCTGCGGCACCCGCGTCTCGGGCAGGGTGGCTTTCTGACAGGCCCGCTGGGGCCTACTTCGCTGGCCGCCGTCTGACTACGGGGAGGGAACGGTGAGCGGTAAACAAGCGACATTGGCCCATAAGGCCGCCGAAGAGTTCAAGGCCATGCTGGCGCTCGCCGCCTATCTCTATATCGGGCTCGGCGCGCTGCTATTGGAGAGGACCGCGCTGCTGCACGAGGTGGGAATCAACTATACCGCATGGGGCGGAGCCGCCGTGAAGGCGCTGGTGCTTGCCAAGTTCATGCTGGTTGGGCATGCGCTGCATCTTGGCGAGCGCCATCGGCTCAAGCCGCTGATCTGGCCAACCCTACACATGGCGCTGATGTTCCTGATCCTGCTGCTGGTGCTGACGACTGTCGAGGAGCTTGCAGTCGGGCTGATCAAACACAGGCCCCTGGCGGAGTCCCTCGGAGACATTGCCGGGACGACGCCTTTCATGGCTCTGGGAAACCTGTTGCTTATGTTCCTGATCCTGCTGCCATACTGCGCGTTCAAGAACCTCGGCGATGTTATCGGTGATGGCAAGCTTGTGCGCCTGTTTTTTGTTTCAAGAGACTGATGTGAATCCTCGCGCTGGGTGACGACACGGACTGCACGAAATGCGGCGATAGTTGCCGAAGCTGCACAGCAATACCGCCGCTGCCGAGACAAAGCCTGGACGGCGATTCGTCGTCGTCGTGGCGACGCCCGGGGAGATTCCCTTGTGCTGCAACGCTCCCGCGCAGTGCTGAGATCGTCCGAGACATTGCCGAGCGGGCAAGGCGACGCCTGTCGTTCACTAAAGGCCGCCAAGGCGGACGGGATCCGGGAAATGTCGGGTTATAATGGATAGGCGATGAAAGACTTGCGTTTGGTTCTGAGCAGGGCCAGCATGGCCGCCGCCGTGCTCGGTTTCTTCTCTCTTGCCCCGGCTGCGCGCGCCCAGGTCGCAGCCACACGGCCCGTTCCCGGATCTGCGGCGGGCTGGACCTTCTCAATCACACCTTACGCCTGGCTGCCAACCGTCTCGACCACATACAGCTACACGGGGCCACGCGGCGCCAGCGTGACCAACACGATCAGCGCCGGCATCGGCGATTACATCTCGGAACTCAACTTCGGACTCATGCTTGGCGGCGAAGCTCGCTACGACCGCTTCACCATCATGACCGACCTTGTCTACGCTAACGCCAGCATCACAACGAAAGACAGCCATTTCTCGTCGGTCAATCTCGGCCTGTCTCCAATCCGCATTCCCCGCGAGGTGCAAGTGAGCACCGGGACGCGTCTGGCGACGACGATCTGGTCGGTTGCCGGGGGTTACACGCTGCTGCAAGGCGACTGGGGCAACCTTGATGCCGTGGTCGGCATACGCACGCTGTTCCTGGGCGCAACGAGCAACTACACACTTGCTGCTGCAGTCTTCGCGCCCGACCAGACGATTGCATTGGCGCGCAGCGGCAGCCTCAACCTGGGTGTGACCAAAGTCGAGGGCGTCGGCGGTGTGACCGGCCGTATCAATATTCCAAACAGCAGTTTCTACCTGCCTTTCTACTTAGACGCGGGAGGTGGGGCCGTGCCGTTGACGTGGCAGATCTATGCCGGCGTGGCCTACAAGGCGGCGAACTGGTTGGATGTCTCAGCAGGCTATCGTTACTTGGCATTCGATGGTGGCAGCAAGACCAAGGGTGTCGAGAAGCTCAATCTCGGCGGCGCGATACTGGCCGGCAACGTTCACTTTTGATTTTGCTCCGTGACGAATTTCCTGGCTGGCGTTTTGCCACTCGGGCTTCTTGTCCGTGGACCTGTATTGCGGGTGTACGTCGCGCCGATGCGCTCGCCGATGCGGCGGTCCGCCTCGAACTCCGTGAACGCTGACACGATGGTCAGGAACAGCCGCGCGATGCCGTTGCCGCTCACGTCATCGGCCCCGCCATTGAGGTCCAGCGGGAACAGCGACACCCCGCGCGCCTTGAACACCTCGACCGCGGCGTGACGATCGGCCGCGCGGCGGAACCTGCGGTCGATGGCGTGCTTGGGAATTTCCGAACACCACGCCGGCAACCCTCAGCACACGCAACTCCTCAAATCCCCATAAGCCTCCGACCACACACCGCGGGTTCGTTCCTCGGGGACTTTCGCACGCCAAGCGGCGTCCGAAACTCTTCACGAGACTGGAACGGTTGCTTTCGAGTGCCCGACGCGACAAGCGGACCTTTCACCATTGGGCTTGTCGACCGAAGTGGCGATCCTCGCCAGGGGGGGTGTTGACTCAGATCAATGACGTCGGCGGTGGCGTAGTCATGCTACCGCCGATGCGACGTCACACCGGATATTTTGGGTTCACCAACAGGCAGTTCCAGGGGAGTGCACTAATGACAAGGGCCCGAGATTGGCGCCCGGCTCGGCGTGCCTGCGGCTTGGGCCTGGCAATCGCCACATTGCTTGCATTGACTGCCTGTTCGTTGCCCGAGCGCTTGAGCGCAGTGCCGCAGAACGATACGACGATCGCGCAGATACAAGGCATCCCGAACGCCCGATATTTCCCGGACACGCAGATCGACCTGATGGCCCAAGAGACGCTCGCCGCCCGGAACAGGGAGATTGCGGCTCTCGCCCAAGCCGGCCAAAGCGGTCCACTTCCCGAAACGGACATCCTGGCTGTGTCCGGCGGGGGCGCCGACGGGGCGTTCGGCGCGGGTCTGCTGACCGGGTGGACGGAGGCCGGCACGCGGCCTGAGTTCAAGCTGGTTACCGGCGTCAGCACCGGCGCCCTGACGGCGCCGTTCGCGTTTCTCGGGCCGGCCTGGGACCCGCAGCTGACCGCTGTGTATACCGGCATCAAGTCGGCCGATGTGTTCGAGAGGCGCGGTTTCACCGCGGCCATCTGGAACGATGCCATGTCGGATACCACCCCTCTCTTCCGGCTGATCTCCCGCTACGTGAACCAGGAGATGCTCGCTGCGATTGCCGGCGAGTATGCCAAGGGCCGGCTACTCCTGATCGGCACTACGGACCTCGATGCCCGCCGTCCGGTGATCTGGAACATCGGTGCTATCGCCGCCAGCGGCCAACCACAGGCATTGGATCTCTTTCGCAAGATCCTGCTGGCCTCGGCTGCCATCCCGGCGTACTTTCCTCCGGTCCTCGTCGACGTTGAGGCCAACGGCCAACGCTATCAGGAGATGCACGTCGACGGCGGCGCGATTGCCCAGATGTTCCTCTACCCGCCTGCGCTGGCACACGCCGAGATACTTCGCACCAAGACGCCGCGCCAGATCCACGCCTGGTTGATCCGCAACAGCCGCCTGGACCCTGATTGGGCAACTGTCGAGCGTTCGACTATGGGCATTGCACAAGACGCCATCGCGACAATGATTCAGACCAGCGGAATGAACGATGTGAACAGGATCTATCTCACGACAGTGCGCGACCGCGTGGATTACAATCTTGCCTATATCGGACGAGATTTCACAGTCAAGGCGACGGAAGATTTCGATCCGGTCTTCATGCATGATCTGTACGAATATGGGCGCACCAAGGCGCGGGCAGGCTATCCCTGGGCCAAGCGGCCCCCCTGGGTGCCGGCAGGTGAGACCGTATTCAGTGCTGCGCCCATCCCGACCGGTACCGGGCAACCGTCCGACAGCCGTTGACGACCGACCTTCAGCCCCTCCTCTGTCTCTCCCACCGCGGATAGCTTTGACCTGAGGAGCCACGGCTACGCTCGATCGAACGTCTGTATTCGAGCGACGGCGACGCGGCCTGGAACGGCGGCCCTGGGCGCATAGCTGTTCGGCGGGAACTGGCCGAACGACGTCACTGAGACAATTCCCAACACCACGGTGATGGTCACCGCGAGACGGGGAATGTCCACACCAGTCTGCGCCCTTGTTCCCGCGGCGCGATTTACTGAACAGCCCCGCCAATGTACGCGGCTTCGCGGCGACCGCCGCCGCCGTGAATTACCGCTAGCGCCAGCAGCAGGCCAGCTATCCCGCGTCACGCGTGTATCGTGCCAGCCGACGCCGCAGGTCAGGTCCCGTGAAGGTCCGTGAGGAGAACTATCGCTGCGGACGTGGCAACATCCTGGTGGGCCATATCGGCCCCGGTTCGGCGAAGTCCTGCGGGTCAGTACTCCTGGTGGTTTCGGAGGGTAACGGCCATGATCGCAATCATCCCGCTATGGTTGGTCAACGTTCTATCTTTCATGACCGTGTTCTCGGTAATGACCGCGATCGGTACCACCATCACACCGAGCGTCAGCCTCCGACATCTCCTATCACCGCACCTGCTGATCCGAGGTTTGATCAGCGTACTGGTCGTTGTGCCGATAATCGGCATCGCGACGACTATCGCGTTTAGGCTAACCACGGCTGAACAGGTCGGTGTTACCTTGATGGTGATTGCACCTGGTGCGCCGCTTGCGCTGCGCCGGGCGTTGTACTCCGGCGGCGATGCAGGTTTCGCACCAACACTTCAGATCGCTGTCGCCATTCTTGCCGTTCCAGCTCTGCCGCTGTGGGTGGTCATCGGCAACTGGATAGCCGGCACCCACGGGTTCGTTGATGCGGCAGCAGTCGCTCGACAGGTTTTTCTAGCCCAACTGTTGCCACTCGTCCTGGGCGCTGTCGTGAAAAGGGCAGCTCCGGTCAGTGGGGTGCGGATCGGAACGGCGTTTGGACGTGCTGGCGCGATCCTACTGATCATGGTGCTGATCAGTCTGGTGGTGAACCTGCATTACTCGATCCTGGTGGCACATTTCCGGCCGATCGTCAGCGCTGCGATCACCACCTTGGCCGCCATCTCGGCCGGTCATCTACTGGGTGGTCCCTTGCCAGAAATCCGACATGCCGTTGCCGTCGGCAGCGCCATGCGCAATGTGGGCCTAGCGTTGTTGGTCGCGACGACCAATCAGACCCCACCGGTGGTGGATGTGGTTATCATAAGCTATGCAATCACTGCGATCGTCATTGTATCAGGTTATATTTACTGGTGGACAAAGGCCTGAACCTGCGGAGGTCTCCATAGCCATCAGGTTCAGCGAACAGGGCTGGCGTCTGGCTTCGCAAATGGCGTGCGAATACCGGCTTCCATGACGTGGACAGGTCTATCTTTTGCGCGCGACTATCTCTATCACGCGGCACAAGAACCACACCGACTGTCCGCGCTGCGCCAACTCGCCGCGCGAGCGTCTGGCACCAGCCAGACGGGGGGGTAAACTGATGCGCCTTCACATCCCAGCCATCACCTTGCTCTGGCTAATCGCCGCAGCACCAGAAGTTTTGGCGCAACAGGCCGCCGCCATCCCCGTCGGCACCGTGGCAGCCGAAGTACGGCCGATCACCAAGGCACGCGACTTTGTCGGGCGGGTTGAGGCCATCGAACGGGTGGAAATCCGCGCCCGGGTGACAGGCTTTCTGGAGGATGTCCTGTTCAAGGAGGGCGATGCCGTCAAGCAGGGCGACGTCCTTTACCGCATCGAAAAGGACTCCTTCCAGGCGGCTGTGCAGCAGGCGCAAGGTGCGGTGCTGGAGGCGCAGGGGAAGCTTGGCAACGCTTCTCTACAGCGCGGGCGCACGCAAGAATTGGTCAAGACCGATGCGGCTTCGCGCGCGCTGCTTGACGAGCGCGTGGCAAACGAGAAGGGCGCACAGGGCGCAGTCGTCATTGCGGACGCCAACCTCAAAACAGCAAACGTGAACCTCGGCTACACCGAGATCACCGCGCCGATCGCCGGTGAGGTCGGACGCACCAAATTGACAAAGGGGAACGTCGTCAGTCCGGACAGCGGCCCGCTCACCGTGATCGTCAGCCGCGATCCGGTGTATGTGACGTTCCCCGTCAGCCAGCGCGAGTTCCTGAAGGTGCAGCAGCAGGAGGCGCGCAAGGCACGAGAACAGGAGCTTGCGGTACGTATACGGTTTTCGGATGGCTCAACCTACGACCAGGCAGGCCGAATCGACTTCGTCGATGTGACGGTGGACCGCGCCACCGACACGGTAATCGTGCGCGCGATCATGCCTAATCCGAATGGCACCCTGATCGATGGACAGCTTGTCCGGGTCTCGGTCGAGGCCGACAAGCCAGAGGAGAAGGTGCTGGTGCCGCAGACTGCGCTGATCGTTGACCAGCAGGGGCCTTATGTCTTCCTCGTGGTAGATGGCAAGGCAGCGATCAGACGGGTGAAGCTGGGGGGCGAATCGGGGCCTTACGTGATTGTCGACGATGGCCTCAAGGGCGGCGAACAGGTGGTGGTGCAAGGAATGGAAAGTCTGCGCGCTGGATCGCCTGTTCTCGCCAGTCCGGCCCCCCCGCCGCTCAGCGCAGGCTGAAGTATGTTCTCCGCCATTTTCATTGAGCGTCCGCGGCTGGCGACGGTCATCGCGATCGTGACAACGATCGCAGGACTCCTGTCCCTGCTGGTAATTCCGATCGCACAGTATCCCGATATCGTGCCACCGCAGGTATCCGTCACGACAACATATCCGGGCGCCTCCGCCGCGGTTGTCGAGGCGACTGTCGCACAACCGATCGAAAGCCAGGTCGTCGGCGTTGACAAGATGATCTATATGAAGAGCGTCAGCGGCAACGACGGCAGCTATTCACTGAAGGTATCGTTCGAGCTAGGAACCGACCCGGACATCAACACAGTCAACGTCAACAACCGGGTGCAGGTCGCGCTGTCCAAACTGCCGCAGGATGTGCGAAAGCAGGGCGTGACTGTGAAGAAGCAGTCTTCCGCGCTGCTCGGTGTCATCGCGCTGTATTCACCCAAGCAGAGCTACGATGAGCTGTTCATCTCGAACTATGCGACGATCAACCTGCTCGATCAGATCAAGAGCACCCCGGGTGTGGGGGATGCGTCCTTGTTCGGTCCGCAAGACTATTCGATGCGTGCCTGGGTACGCACCGACCGGCTGACCGGCTTGGGCCTGACCACAGCCGACGTTATCAACGCGATCAACTCACAGAACGTCCAGGCAGCTGTGGGCAGGCTCGGTGCCCGCCCGATAGCCGATGACCAGCAGCTGCAGCTCAACATCCAAACCAAAGGACGCCTGACATCCACAGCTGAGTTCGAGCAGATTGTGATACGGACGAACCCGGACGGCTCCGTCCTCCGACTCGGCGACATCGCCCGGCTCGAACTGGGCGCAGCCAATCTGGACCGGTCAACGAGACTTAATGGCTCGCCGGCGGCGCTGATTGCGGTCTATCAGGCACCTGGCGCCAATGCGCTGACCTCGCTTGGTGCCGTCAAACAGGTAATGGCCGATGCGGCGCGAGAGTTTCCCGACGATCTGGCCTGGAAGGTTACCTATGACCCAACGACGTTCGTCACCGCCACGATTCACGAGGTGCAGAAGACGCTTGTCGAGGCGTTTATTCTGGTCGTACTCGTCGTCTACCTGTTCCTGGGCAATCTTCGCGCCACGCTGATCCCCACGATCGCAGTGCCCGTCAGCCTGATCGGCACTTTCATCGTGCTGAATGCTATCGGCTATTCCGCCAACACTGTCTCACTTCTGGCGATCGTGCTGGCCATTGGCATTGTCGTGGATGACGCGATCGTTGTCGTGGAGGCGGTCGAGCAGGTGATGGAGCATCATCCAGAACTCTCGCCGGCTGAGGCCACGAAAATGGCGATGGGGCAGATCTTCGCACCAATCATCGCGATCACATTGGTGCTGCTTTCGGTGTTCGTGCCGGTTGCGTTCATTCCAGGCATATCGGGCGAATTGTTCCGGCAGTTCGCGGTGACCGTTGCGGTGTCGATGTTCCTTTCAGCGATCAATGCGCTGACCCTGTCCCCAGCTCTGTGCGCGGTCTTGCTACGACCGCATCACGGTCCACGACGAGGCCCGATCGGTGCGCTGATGCGGGGGATCGACTGGGTACGCGACAGTTACGGGGCCATCGTCGCACGGCTCGTGCGCATTTCCTTCATCGGCCTCGTGATGGTGGCCGGCGCAATGGCCGGCGTCTGGGCCTTGGGGAAGATTACCCCCACTGGATTCCTGCCGGAAGACGACCAGGGAGCATTCTTCGTCATTGTGCAGTTGCCCGATGGTGCTTCCGTCGGGCGAACGACTGATTTCGTGAAGCAGGTCGAAAGTGTCCTGAAACAGGAAAGCGCTGTTGCGGATTATTCCTCGACAATTGGACTGAACTTCATCGACAACTACTCGCAACCGAACGCTGCGTTCCTCATCGTCTCTCTAAGACCGTTCGAGGATCGCGCAAATGCTTCGCAATCGGCGCAAGCAATGATCGCCGGGCTTGGGACGAAACTCCGTCAGCTGCGCGGGGGCCGGGCCATTCCACTTGCGCCGCCGCCAATCATCGGTCTCGGCACCGGCGGTGGGTTCAGCTACGTACTCCAGGATACCAGCGGTGGCAGCCCACAATCACTGGCGCAGGTACTGCGCGGATTGCTTGTCGCGGCGAACCAGGATCCGAAACTTAGCCGGGTATTTACCACGTTTTCTGCTGCCACGCCTTCGATCTACCTCGACATCGACCGCGACAAGGCGCAGGTCCTGAAAGTCGACCCATCCTCAATATTCCAGGCCTTACAAGCATCTCTTGGCGGATACTACGTCAACGACATGAATCTGTTCGGGCGCACGTGGCAGGTGCAGGTGCAGGCGGAGGCACAGGACCGGTCAACGATCGATGACATCTACCGGATCAATGTGCGCAGTGCCGATGGCCAGATGATCCCACTGCGCAGTCTGGTCGAGGTTCGGACGGTGATCGGACCGCAGGCGCTGATCCGCTACAACAACCGCGTAGCCGTCACGATCCAGGGGAGCCCGGCAGCCGGTGTTTCCTCGGGACAGGCGCTTGCAGCAATGGAACAGGTCGCTGCGCGCACGCTGCCACGAGGCATATCAAGGTCTGTGGACCGATGTCTCCTTCCAGGAAAAGCGGGCAGAGGGGAAGACTGCTATCATCCTTGGCTTTGCGGTGCTGTTCGCATACCTGTTCCTCGTTGCTCTATATGAGAGCTGGACTATTCCTGTCCCGGTTCTGCTGTCAGTCACCATTGGCGTTGTCGGTTCCTTCGCGGCCATCGTCATAGCGGGGCTCACGCTCGATCTCTATGCGCAGATTGGCATGGTCGTGCTAATCGGTCTGGCAGCGAAGAACGGCATCCTCATCGTAGAGTTTGCCAAGGAACGCCGAGCCGAGGGCGTCCCATTGCTTGCGGCTGCGACCGAGGGTGCCAGGCTGCGTTTCCGGCCCGTGATGATGACATCCTTCGCGTTCATTCTGGGACTGCTGCCATTGGTGGTTGCGGAGGGACCTTCCCGGCTGGCGCGCCGGGATGTCGGCACACCGGTGTTCGGCGGTATGCTCTGGGCGTCGTTTATCGGGATCTTTGCAATCCCGGCGCTTTACGTGATCTTCCAGTCTGTGCGCGAACGACTGCGTTCTTCGGCGCGCCCGGTCGAAATGGCTGCGAAGACACCTGCCAAAGTAGATCATCCCGTCTGATGTGATCTGATGGTGCAGATCAAAGTGCGTACAGTGCTCGCGCCTGCTGCACTTGTCGCCTGCAGCCCCGCGGAACAGGTCGGCAAGCAGCGTGGTGAAGAACATCATGCGGGAGTGCGCGCCTGCTCCTTCGTTCACGGCGGTCTGCGATAGTCCGCCTGCTACTGGATAACCACCGACCGCCGCAGTGGCGATGTTGGCAGCGGCAAGACCCAGCAGTTCTCGCCGAGGATCAATCGCCTGACGGTGTTTCGTCGCGAAGGCGCGTGCCGCCGCCACACCCTCGATATAGGCGAACAGCATGCAACCCGTGGCCAGTGCGACGATCCCTTCCTGGTCGCGTAGCCGCAGTGTCGGCATGGCGGGTATTGGCAGCCCTGGTGGAATGAGGCCAGTGACCGCGATTTTGTAACGAGTTAGATCGAACAGCGCCAACGCCGCGAGCCCCATTCTTGATGCAGGATCAACCCGACCGCCGATAGCACAGCCCCTGGTGTCGCCCAATTGACCTGGATCAAGACGCAGTTCCATTGATCGGGCTATCTCTCGACGCAACCCGGGTTTGCCCGGATGCAGCCGGTTCGAAGGGAAGGAAGGTATCATGGCAACTGTTGCGGCATTGTCTGTAACCACGCTCTTCGCCGAGCGTGATGCGCGCCGTCAGCGCGACAAGCAAGCAGAGGAACAACTGCAGCGGCGTAAGGAGGAGGAGCTTGCTGAGTTCAGGAAACGTCTCGATAACTTCAAGCTGACCGACGAGATCATTCAATCCGGGTTGGACAGGATCAAGCGCGCCTTCGAGCGCGGCGAGACTGAACTGATGTTCTCATCTTTCCCCAGCAGCTTTTGTACCGACGGCGGCCGGGCGATCATCAACGCCGGTGCGCCGCCGATCAACAAGCCGAGCAAGGAAGAGGCGGCAAGACAGGCAGACGAACCCGACTGGCTGATGACTCTGCCCTCGGGGGTTCATCAGGTCTATGATTTCTGGAAGGCAAACCTGAAGCCCGGTGGCTTCGGTTTCGCGGCCCGCATCATCAATTACCCTGGTGGACAACCTGGCGATGTCGGCCTGTTCTTCTCCTGGCCGAAGAGCGCTTTGGAAGCATAACCTCAACCTACCAATAGAGCGGCAGGTATCGCAAATGGGGGAACCTAACAGTGACTTGTGTGCCGGGTCCTCCACCCAGCGCGCCGCTGCCACGACTTCAAGTGGGAATGTCGAGCCCATCAGGAGCTGAGTCAGCAGGTCGTCGGGATAGAGCGCGATCGAGGCCACCGGTGCGTCGAGCTGTTCTGCGTTGCGGCCGTTCTAAGGGCTGGTCCTTGACGGCCGTAAGGCCGTGCGCCCAATTGTGGCGACGCACCGAGGGAGTTGCCCGGGATTGACGACAATCATTGGCAGCAAGAGTCGGCTCAGATCGGCTCGCATCGAGTGGCCGGCGATCGCTGTGGCGGCCGGAACCCGACCGTGACCGGCGCATTGCGCGTTCCCGCAGCAGAGACAGCCGCATGGTACAGTCTGGAGCGCCGCGGCGACACGCTGCGCCTGGTCGTCGGCGGGTCGTGGATCATCAGCGAGGCTCGCCGACTTGACCCCGTATTGCGCGGTTTGGATGCCGAAGGCTCCGCCAATGTTGAGATCGACTGCGCCGCCCTCGAACGACTGGACACGGTCGGCGCGTGGCTGCTGCTGCGCACCAAGCGGATCCTTGAGCATCGCGGCAGTACGGTGCAGCCGGTTAACGTGCGCCCGGAGTACCGCGCCCTGGTGCACACGATCGACTACGAGTGCCGTGCTCCTCCGGTCGAGTTGCCGCGGCGGCATACGCTCACGCGGCAACTTGAGCGCATTGGTCGCGGCCTCTGGCACGCACTGCACCAAGGTTACGAGCTGACCGGGTTCTTCGGCCTCGTTGTGTTCGAGACAGTCGCGACGATACTGCAGCCGAGGCGCCTCCGCCTGGTGGCCCTCGTCCATCAGATGGAAGAGACCGGCCTCAACGCTCTGCCGATCGTCGGCCTGCTATCGTTCCTTGTCGGGATCGTTTTCGCGTACCAGGGGGCAGATCAGTTGCGTGAGTTCGGCGCGGAGCTGCTCACGGTCAATCTGCTCGGAATTGGCTTCCTGCGAGAGCTAGGAGGGCTGCTGGCGGCAATCATCGTCGCCGGACGGTCCGGGTCAGCCTTCACCGCTCAGATCGGCACAATGAAGGTCAGCGAGGAGCTGGATGCAATCCAGATCTCAGGCCTCAATATCGTCGAGGTGTTGGTGCTGCCGCGTCTTCTTGGCTTAATGCTTACGCTCCCCCTTCTGACATTCTATTCTAACGTGATGGGACTGATCGGTGGCGCCGCCACGTGCTATTTCGACTTGGGCATCACGCTACCGGCCTTCCTGCACCAATTGCAGACCGCAGTCGTCGGATGGACGTTCTGGATCGGACTGATCAAAGCCCCGGTATTTGCCTTCATCATCGCATTGGCCGGTTGCCATCAAGGCTTCGAGGTCGAACGCAATGCATCCGGCGTCGGCCGGCATACGACGCAGGCGGTAGTCGAATCCATCTTCCTGGTCATCGTTGCCGATGCAGCGTTCTCAATCACCTTCTCATGGCTGGGGATATGAATGACACCACCGCACCCCCGGCAGTGATCCACATTCGAGGGCTGCTGACACGGCTCGGCGGCCACATTCTGCACGACCATCTCGATCTTGACGTTCTTCGGGGGGAGGTCATGGGCGTGGTCGGCGGTTCTGGTTCCGGCAAATCCGTGCTGCTACGCTCGGTGATCGGACTGCAGCGGCCAGCTGCTGGCAGGATCGAAGTGCTAGGCCAAGATATGGCGGACATCGATGGCGATGCGCTCGTCCGGATGCAGATCCGCTGGGGCGTGCTGTTCCAGGACGGTGCGCTGTTCGGCGACCAGACCGTAGCCGAGAATGTCCAGATCCCGCTGAGAGAGCATACTGATCTGCCTCAACCGCTTATGGACGAGATCGCGTCGGTCAAGCTGAGCATGGTCGGCTTGCCACCGGACGCTGCCACAAAATATCCAGCGGAGCTTTCCGGTGGAATGCGCAAGCGCGCCGGTCTGGCGCGTGCCCTGTCCCTGGATCCGGAAATCCTGTTTCTGGATGAACCCACCGCTGGGCTCGATCCGATCTCGGCCGCGCAGTTCGACACGCTTGTGCGGGGCTTGCAGCAGAGTTTGCATCTGACAGTATTCATGGTGACACACGATATCGATACGCTGCGCGCGACCACCGATCGCATAGCCGTACTGGTCGATGGCAAGCTGACGGTTGGGACCATTGCCAGCCTGCGGGACGATCCCAACCCCTGGATTCACGAGTACTTTGCTGGCGTGCGCGGCCGCGCAGCGCTCGCTGCATAGCAGCAGGTCGGTTCGCATGGAAGCTCGGGCAAATTATGTTGCAGTCGGTGCATTCGTTCTGGTCGTGCTGGCTCTGATCTTGGTGGGGAGTCTCTGGTTTGCACGCGTTCAGTTCTCAACAGAATACCAGTTTATCGAAACAAACGTCGCCGGGCCTGTAAGCGGTTTGGGCACTGGCGCACCTGTGCGATTGAACGGCATTGAAGTTGGCCGCGTTGCCAGGATCGATCTCAACCCCGACGACCCGAAGCTGGTAACGCTTCTCTTGCAGGTGCGCAGCGCGGTTCCGATTCGTGCGGATTCTGTTGCGTCGATTGAGAGCCAGGGGCTCACTGGCGTTAGCTATGTGGAAATTTCCGGGGGAACACTCAACGCTCTCCCGCTGACTGCAGCCGCCGGTCAGAGATATCCGCAAATCGCATCGCGGCCCTCCTCGTTGCAAGAGGTCTACAACAATGCCCCAGAACTGGTTGGCCGGCTGCTCATCATCGGAGACCGGCTGCAATTGCTGCTAGATGACAAGAACCGCGAGGCAATTGCTCAGACGCTCGGCAATATTCGTGACACGACCAGCTCACTTGCGGGGCGAAGGAATGACATCGACCAACTCATCACCAATGGAGGCATCACTCTACAGAATCTGGCGGAGGCCAGTGCGTCGCTGAAGGTCGTGGCGACCAATCTCGAGCGCTCATCCGGCAAAGGCGATCAGCTTGTCGCCTCCGCCCAGGACGCATTTGACCATGCGACAAAGCTTGCGTCCGACCTTGATGCGCTGGTGCAAGCCACTCGGCCTGGGCTGCGAGATCTCACCACGAATGGCACGGCGCAGCTCGACGAACTTCTGGCCGAGGCGCGCCGTCTGGTTGCCAGCCTCAATCGTGTCTCGACGGGGCTGGAACGCGATCCAAGCCGGCTCCTGCTGGGAGATCGTCGCGAAGGCTATAGGCCCAAATGACCCCGCTGCTGCCTCGCCGCAGAATGCTGATTGCCGCCTCGTGCACGGTGCCCTTCGCAGGGTGCAGCGTCTTGCCGAGCCCTCCGGCGCCGCAGATTTACCGTCTCACTCCAGTGGCAGACGACCCCCCGCGCCGGCGCATCCTGCACAAACGGCTTGTCGTGGACATTCCAACGGCCTCTGAGAGCCTCGACACCGATCGTATTTCCCTGATCCGGGACCGGACAAGGTTCGACTACTATGGGAATTCGCTTTGGACCGATCGCGTTCCACTGCTGGTGCAGACGCTGCTGGTCGAAGCATTCGAGAACGACGGGAGCATCACTCAGGTGGCGCGTGACGCGCAAACCCTGACGCCGGATTGCCTGCTTGCGACGGACATCCGCAGGTTCGAAGCGGTTTATGCCGGCCCCCACGATGAGCGGCCAATGGCCGTCGTGGTGCTCGACCTGAGCCTTGTAAAGATGCCGGATCGTCGGATGCTTGGTCGCACGCTGATGATGGAATCGGCGGCGGCCGCGCGCAACAGTGTCGATGGCATTGTCGAGGCGTTTGATGTTGCCGTTGGCAAGATACTGCTCCGGTGCGTGGCCTGGACGACGAGCACAATCAGTCGAGCCTCATAAAGTGGCCGCCGACTCAGGCCTAGGCCTGGCGCGGCGCACAAGAAAACCGATGACGCCAATCTCCGGCGTGTGACGGACTTTGGCACCCGCGACCAGCGAAGGAATTGGATATCAAGCGGTGGCAGGATCGCGTTTAGCCGCGCGATCATCGCGTTCCCACGACTCTCTTGGAGGTGAATGCGTTTCTTGGCCAGCTTCGATCCTGCATTCGCTCGCCTGGCGGAAGAGTATGTGCCGGAGAGCGTGCATTCAATTCCACGGCCAGCTGGCTTATCTGCTGACGCTGTAACACGAACCTCCCGCCGAGCCCAGCATTTCCTCCAGGAACGGAAGAGAAAACCGGATGGCCGATCTCACGCGTCTCCTTCATGCCAAGGCAATCGACTTGGGGCGGCTCGCGATCCGCGCCACCACGGCGGCGGGCAGCGGCCATCCGACGACGGCGCTGTCGCTTGCACACCTCGTCACGGTGCTGATGTACCGCGTGATGCGCTGGACGCCGGCCGATCCCGACAACCCGGGGTCCGACCGGCTGGTCCTGAGCGAGGGGCACGCGGTGCCGATCCTTTATGCCGCGTGCACCGATCTCGGCGTCGCGTTCGGGCCCGACGGCGAGCGACGGGCGATGACGGAGCGCGACCTGATGACGCTCCGCGAGATCGGATCGCCGATCGACGGCCATCCCAACCCGGTGCTTGGCTTTCCATTCTTCGACGCTGCGACCGGGTCGCTGGGCCAGGGCTTGTCGGTGGCGGCGGGGCTCGGGTGCGCGGCGCGGCTCGACGTCGTGCCGAAGCGCATCTTCTGTCTCATCGGCGACGGCGAGTCGCGCGAAGGACAGATCTGGGAAGCGTTGGATTTCTGCGCCGATCACCGCCTCGGCGGGGTGGTCGCTATCTTCAACTGCAACACGCTGGGCCAGAGCGACTATGTCTCGTCGGCGCAGGACTGGGAGCATCTTGCGGCGAAGGCGGCAGCGTTCGGCGCGCGGACCGAGATCATCGACGGCCACGATCCGGCGGCGATCGAACGTGTGCTCCGCATCGAGGATGATCAGCGACCGCTCGCGGTGATTGCGCGCACCGTAAAGGGATGGGGCGTGCCGAGCCTCGGCGGGCCCGGCCATCACGGCACGCCGGTAAAAGCCGAGGCGCTGGCGGGCGTGCTCGCCGAGCTAGAGGAGACGGCGCGGTACCTGGGCGTCACCGATATCGGGGCGCAGGACTTCGCCGCGCTCAAGATCGAGCCGCCCGCTGCGGTGCCGGCGGCGCGCGCCGTTCCACATGTGCCCCTGGGTTTCAGCGCGGCGCTCGCCAAGCACCCGGCGTTGGCGTCGGCAAAGCAGATTTCGCCGCGCCGCGCCTATGGCATGGCGCTCGCGGCGCTCGGCGACGCCAACGAGGCGGTGGTGGCGCTCGACGCCGACGTGAAGAATTCGACCTATGCCGAAACCTTCGCCAAGGCGCATCCCGACCGCTATTTCGAGGCGCGCATCGCCGAGCAGAATATGGTGTCGGCGGCGGCCGGATTGGCAGCCGCCGGAAAGATCGCATTTGTGAGCACGTTTGGGCGCTTTCTCGAACGCGCCTTCGACCAGATCGAGATGGCGATCATCGGCGGGGCGCGCATCAAACTCGTCGGCACGCATGTCGGCGTGACACTCGCGGCCGACGGGCCGAGCCAGATGGCTTTGGCGGACGTCCCCTTCGCACGCGCGCTCGGACACGCGAAGGACGCCAAGGGCCGATCGCTCGTCGTGCTGACGCCGTCGGACGCCGTCAGCGCCTATAAGCTCGTGCTGGCCATGGCGGAGTATGACGGCCCGGCCTATCTGCGCGCGGTCCGCGGCGATTTGGCGATACTCTATCGGGACGACGAGGCATTTCCGCTGCGCGGCTCGAAGGTGGTACGCCAAGCGCTCGGAGCTCCCGCGGTCGTGCTGGCGGCGTCGGGCTATCTCGTCCATTCCTGCCTCGACGCGGCCGTGGTGCTCGAGCAGCGCGGCATCACCGCCGCGGTGGTCGACGCCTATGCCCTGCCGCTCGATGCCGAGCCGATCCTGAAAATGGCGCGTCAGGCCCGCGCGGCGGTCCTCGCAGTCGAGGACAACTACGCGGGCGGGCTCGGCAGCGAGCTGGCCGAGGCGTCGGCCGCGCTTTCGGCACCGGTTACGGTGGAGAGCCTTGGTGTGCGGCGTCTACCGAAGAGCGGCCGCACGCCCCCCGACGTGCTCGATTATGTCGGTTTATCGGTGCCGGAGATCGCCGCGGCGGCGGAACGGCTGGCGCGCCGCGACGGCGCCTAGCCGGGGCGGGGCGTGGGCGAAGAGACAATCGCCAGTCGATAGTCTTGTAAGCGTCGCGGTGCGACCACATGGCCGCCGGTGACGGATCCTGGTCTGCTTTGGCCATGCCAATCGACGTCTCCAGACGGACACTCAGACCCTCAGCAGTAAGAGAGCGGAGCGGTTCAGTTTTCCGGCATGCCGGCGAGACGCAGACCGGTGACCTGGAGTTCGAGAACTACCGATGCCAGAAAGTGAGCGGCGTACGCTCGATAGCCGGCGATGGTCACGTTGGGGTCGATGGCAAGCAGTCGAGTGAGTTCTGCGCGTGCCTCGTCGAGATCACCGAGGTACGCCAACGCGGCGACTTTGAGCCGCATCGCTGAGGCCAGACGCGGCTGGTCGTGCAAGGCGCGATCGGCCCATTCGGCTGCTTGTTCGAAGCGTTGCGCGCCGAAATGAGCGATAGCGATAGTAAAGGCGTAGAAAAAGGTATACCGATCGAACGGGCTCAAGCGGCGCGCCCGTTCGATAGCCTCGATCGCCGCCTCGGGCTGGTTGCACGACGCGTGGATATTCCCTCGGGCCATCCAGGCGTGAGCGGCGTTTGGGTTGAGCTCCAGGGCGCGATCGAGAGCCGCCGCCGCCATCGCCGTCTCGCCACCCAGCCGAAAAAGCGTCATGGCAGCTTGCCAAATCGTTTCGGCGTCATCGCGCTCGGCTTCGAGCGCCTGTCGCGCCAGTCGGCAGGCCTCGCCGACATCGTCAGCGGACAGTGCTCCCCACCCCTGAACCCGCTGCATCCACCGACAGACGCTGATCATCGCTGCCGCCGGCACGTATGAAGGATCGATCGCCAACGCCTGCCGGGCGAGGACGACCGCCTCGCCAAGGCCCTCTTCGGTATAGCGGTAGGATTGCGCCATTGCGCGCAGATAGAGGTCGTAGGCCGTGAGGTTCGCGGCCGGCTTGCGACTGGCGCGCTCGATCTCGGATTGGCGCAATTTTGGTTCGATCGCGCCGGCGACATTAGACGCGACCTGATCTTGCAGATCGAAAATGTCATCGAGCGCGCCGTCGAAGTGGTCGGCCCAGATGTGAGCGCCGGTCGCCGTGTCGATCAATTGTCCGGTGATGCGCACCCGGTTGGCGGCTTTGCGCACGCTGCCCTCGAGGACGTAGCGCACGCCCAACTCCTGCGCCATCTGCTTAACGTCGAGCGCCTTGCCCTTGTAGGTGAAGGCGGAGTTGCGGGCGATGACAAAAAGCCACGGCAGCCGCGCGATTGCCGTCGTTATCTCCTCGACCATGCCGTCGACGAAATACTCCTGCTCGGTGTCGCCGGTCATGTTCTGAAACGGCAAGATCACGAGCGACGGCTTCTCGGGCAATGCCAACGACGCCGCTTCGGCGGCCAGAACCGGCCCGACAAAGCGATAGCCGCGACGAGGCATGGTCTCGATCCAGCCGTCCCCGCCGGAGACCGTGCCGAATACGCGGCGCAGGGCGGCGATTTGAACGGTAAGGTTGCCTTCCTCGACTGCCTGGCCCAGCCACGCGGCTTCGATCAGCGCTTCCTTCGAGACCAATGCGCCAGGCCGCTCAATCAACGCCCGTAGTACGAGGATCGCCCGCTTCCCGAGGGCCACCGGTTCGGCCCCGCGCAGCAGCAATTCGTTCCGCGGGTCCAGGTGAAACGGTCCAAGCGCAATGTTCATCATCGCACCGCGATTTCTAGTCCTTTTTTTGGCGATTTTTAACAGCTTTTTCGGATCGGCTTCAGGACTTCCGGTCGACCGGACGACAGGTTGGTCGTCACCGCACCGCCGCCTTGCCGCGGCCGAATTCTGAAAGGAGCCCTCTGATGCCCGTCCGCCAGGGAGATCAGTCATGAGAACTCTGTTAGCGAGTGCCGGTCTGGCGCTATTGTTGGCCTTGGCGACGGAACCAGGCGCCAGTGCTCAGGAGGCCCCTGAATGGATGAAACAGACACTTCCTGATCAGGCACTGAAGCCGCTATGGGACGAATACCGGGCGGTGTTTAATCCCGCGGGCGCTTTGGACGGGAAAACCAAGCAACTCATTGCTCTCGGTGTGGCAGCACAAATTCCATGTGCGTATTGCGTTTACGCTACCACTAAAGCGGCAAAAGCCGCTGGTGCGACCGATGCTCAAATAAAGGAGGCCATTGCAACCGCAGCGCTCGTCCGTTTCAACAGCACAATGCTGAATGGCTCGGACGGCGGCCGCGATGCCGGCTCGGTCTTCGCTTCAAAATGAGTGAGGCCGCCGACTGAAGATGGCCTGGCTTGCACGTTCGTTTAACAGCTTCCCGGTGTCGCATCGAATACGGCCTCATCGAACGCGCGATTGCCGCAAGTCGCAAGACAGCAGAGCACCATGATCCTTCGCTGGCAAACAAGCCAGCCCGGAAGGTTGCAATCCTCACTTGCATGGACCCACGCCTGAACCAACTGCTCGAATGGCTGGACATCAAACCCGCCGATGCGGATGTGATTCGGAACGTCGGAACGGCAGCAACGTCAGATGTTGTGCGGTCACTCATGTTTTCGATTCACGTTCTGGGCGTGCGGGATGTCATGGTCATTGGACACACTGGCTGCGGAATGGAAATGTTTTCGGAAGAAGAGTTCGAGAACCACCTCCACACACAATGCGGCGTGTGGGCTGTATCTCCCGATAAATTCCATTTCTATTCCGACGTGAACCGGGCGACACAAAAGCAGGTACTGAAACTCAGGTCGCACCCGTGGATTCCTTCGAAGGTGGTAATTCGTGGGTTCGTTTGCGATTTGACAACAGGCGAACTGAGGGAAGTAACGCCGAAGAACGACAAATAGCCGCCTTCGCACCAGATTTGTGCACCGGAAATGCGCCGCGTTTTCAGCGGTCTATTCTTGGCGCGGGATCCTCGCACGCCGATTGAACGATTGCGCCCTGTTAAGGTAAGCGTATGGCCTGCACCGTATTGCGCTGAGGCGGGTGACATCCGAAGAGTTTGCTCCTGGCGGGAGTCCTTCTGGAGGACTCCAGAAGGAGGAGACGTGCCAGACGGAGAGACCATCACGCGTCGCCAGAAGTGGCCCAGACCCGAACGACGCGGTCTCTCGCCATCGGCAGAAGTGGCGCCGTGCCGACGGTACCGCCCCGACCCCTCGAGGGGCGGAGACCGTCGTCAGAGGCCGGCCGCCACCTTCATCTCACCGGCGAGTTCGTCGTAGCAGACCGTCCACGCGTCCCGAGCCGCGGGCGTGAAGTCTTCCCCCAGCGCCTGTTCGAGGATCCAGAGCAGTGCTTCTCGCATCGCATCGTAGTCGGCGAGCTTGACGCCGGTACTCGGCATGACGGACGGCAAGATCGCGGATTGCAGGCAGGATCTGACCGGGCTCGGGCAAATTGTAGACGACCATAGCGAGCATGGTCATCAGCTTGACGCCCTGAATGCGCATGTCGTTCTTGAACAGCGGCCGGAAACTCGGGTTGCCTGCGAATAGCCGCTCGTAGAACAGCGCCCCGGCTACCTCCGGCATCACCGCCAGCCTGGCGAAGGTCGTCCGAACAAGGTCTTGCTGCGCGGCATTCACGATGTCTCGTCCTCCGCCCTATGGGGCGGCTCACTCGGCTTGCGCTACAGCCCCCGCAAGCAACGCGGGCGATCTGCCGAGCGAGCGCAGGGCGTGAAGCGACAACAGGGAACGGCTTGCCTCCGTGGCGCGCCGTTTTCGATGACCCAGGGAGCATTAGAAGAGAATCGGCTACGAGGTCGTCTCATGGAGCGCCAGGCGACGTCTCATTCAGTGCCAAGGGAAGATCGTAGTCAGACGCCGACCGCTGCCTTCATCTCACCGGCGAGTTCGTCGTAGCAGACCGTCCACGCGTCCCGGACGGACGGCCTGAAGTCTTCCCCCAGCGCCTGTTCGAGGGTCCAGAGCAGCGCTTCCCGCAGCGCATCGTAGTCGGCGAGCTTGACGCCGGTACTCGACATGACGGACGGCAAGATCACGGATTGCAGGCAAAATCTGACCCGGCTCGGGCAAATTGTAGACGACCATAGCGAGCATGGTCATCAGCTTGACGCCCTGAATGCGCATGTCGTTCTTGAACAGCGGCCGGAAACTCGGGTTGGCTGCGAATAGCCGCTCGTAGAATGCGGATTCCGACGGAAGCCGTCCAGGCGTTCTGATCTGATGGCGCCCACCATTCTGATCTGATCCCGTCCAGCATTCCGATCTGAAGGCGTCCACCGTTCTGACGAAGCCGTCCACCCGCGTGGGAAGGGCGGCCGGGAGGAGGTGGCGTCTGGCAGGTCAGCATCGCGCTGGCATCCACTGCTCCATTGCAATGAACGGAGTGAGGGATGCCCACCAAGAGGCTGACCATGCGGCGGATACATCGGCTGATGACAATGCATTTCGGTGCTGGAGCCGGGACGCGGGTGATTGCCCGGGAGCTGGGCATCTCGCACAGCACGGTGCGCGAGTATCTGGCCCGGATCGCCGCGGCGGAGATCACGTGGCCGCTGCCAGTGGATGTCACCGACGAGGAGCTGGAGCGGCGGCTGTTCGTCAATGGCGGCGTCCGGGCCGGGGCACGTCATTACGTCGAGCCAGACTGGGCGACGGTTGCGCGGGAGCTGAAGCGCCCGGGCGTCAATCTGATGATCCTATGGGAGGAATATCGCGCCGTTCATGCTGATGGCTACGCCTACAGCCGCTACTGCCAGTTGTTCCGGGACTTCGAGCGCCGGTTGTCGCCAAGCATGCGACAGACCCATGTTGCCGGCGACAAGGCCTTCGTCGACTTCTCGGGCAAGAAGGTCCCGATCATCGACCCGGCGACCGGCGCGGTGCGCGAGGCGGAAATCTTCGTCGCCGTACTGGGTGCGTCCAATCTCACCTACGCGGAGGCAACCTGGACACAGGGCTTGTCGGACTGGATCGGCGCACACGTGCGGATGTTTCGCTTCTGGGGTGCGAGGCCTCGCCTCCTGGTGCCCGACAATCTGAGAAGCGGGGTGCACAAGGCCTCGTTCTACGATCCCGAGATCAACCGCAGTTATGGCGCCATGGCGGCACATTACGGCGTCGGCATTCTGCCAGCACGGCCGTATCATCCGAAGGACAAAGCCAAAGTCGAGGCTGGCGTACGCATCGCTCAGCTCTACGTTTTGGGCCGACTGCGCAACCTGAAGTTCTTCTCCCTCGTCGAATGCAACGCGGCGATCACCGAGATTCTGGTGCAGCTGAACGGACGGGTTATGCGCCGCCTCGGGGTCAGCCGGCGCGAGCTGTTCGAGACCGTCGAGCGACCGGCAATGCAGCCGCTGCCAGCAACCGAGCACGAGTATGCCGAATGGGCGTTCGCCCGGGTCGGGATTGACTATCACGTCGAGGCGGCCGGGTTCTTCTACTCGGTTCCGTACAGTCTGATCCGCCAACAGGTCGAGACACGGTTGACCGAGCGCACGGTGGAAGTGTTCCACCGCGGGCAACGCGTTGCCGCACACGCGCGGCGCTACGGCGGTCCGCGGCACGGCACCTTGCCCGACCACATGCCGAGCGCGCATCGGTTGTACGCCGAGTGGAATCCCGAACGCTTCCAGAGCCAGGCTCGCGCGATCGGTCCCAACACCGAGGCGCTGATCATCGCCGTGCTGGCCCGGCGGCCACATCCGGAGCAGGGGTTCCGCACCTGCCTCGGCATCCTGCGTCTCTATCGCGGCATCGATGCGGCTCGGGCCGAGGCTGTCTCTGTCCGAGCAGTCGAGATCGGCGCGCTCAATTACCAGAGCGTCGCCTCCATCATCGAGCACAGGCTCGATGGCAAGACGGCGTCGCTCACCGCGGACGGCGCACCGATCCTGCACGCCAACATCCGCGGTTCCCGTTATTACCACTGAGGAGAACAACGTTGCTGCAGCATCCCACGATCGACCGGCTGCGTGAGCTCGGCCTGGACGGCATGGCCAAGAGCCTGCGCGATCTGACGGCCAACCCCGAAAGCAAGGCTCTCGACCACATGGAATGGCTCGGGATCCTGCTCGAACACGAGATGACGCTCCGACAGCAGAAGCGGTTCGAGACGCGCGCCAGGACTGCCAAGCTGCGTCATCTCGCCTCCGTGGAGGATATCGACTACCGGGCAGCACGCGGTCTCGATCGCACGCTGTTCCTGAAACTCGCCGGCTGCGACTGGATCCGCGAGCATCGGCACTGCCTCCTGACCGGGCCGTGCGGTGTGGGCAAATCGTGGCTGGCTTGCGCTCTCGGCTTCAAGGCGTGCCGGGAGAACCTCTCGGTGCTCTACCAGCGTGTCCCGCGGTTGTTTGCCTTGTTGGCATTGGGACGCGGTGACGGGCGCTACACCAAGCTGATGCGTCAGCTCGGCCGCGTCGACCTGCTCATACTCGACGATTGGGGACCGGAGCCGCTGCTGCCCGAGCAGCAGCGCGATCTGTTGGAGATCACTGAGGATCGCTACAACGCCGGCTCGCTGATCATCACAAGCCAGCTTCCGGTCGACCGCTGGTACGAGCTCGTGGGCAATCCCACTCTGGCCGACGCCATTCTCGATCGCATCGTCCACAATGCCTATCGGGTCGAACTGAGCGGCGAAAGTCTGCGCAAGCAGAGACCAGCCGCTTGACCGCGATCGGCCCTTCATGACATGAGCCAAATTGACCTGCCGGGACGACACCACCTGGACGCCATCACCTCAGAACGGTGGACGGCATCAGATCGGAACAGGTGGACGGGACCAGATCAGAACGGTGGGCGCCATCAGATCGAATGCCCGGGCGGCATCGTTGGAATCCGCACGTAGAACAGCGCCCCGGCTACTTCCGGCATCACCGCCAGCCTGGCGAATGTCGTCCGAACAACTTCCTGCTGCGCGGCATTCACGATGTTTTCTCCTCCGCCCTACGGGGGCCGCTCACTCGCGCGACTGCCCCCGCAGCAGAGCCGGCGGATTGCCGAACTCGCTCACGAACGCGCGATAGAATGTCGCCATACTGTTGAAGCCCCAGCCGAAAGCGATATCGACTACTGACCGGCCGGTTCCCGTCGCCCCGGCGATCGTGTCGCGGCACTGGAGCAGCCGCTGGCGCAAAACGTATCGCGAGAAAGTGCTACCACTCGGCTCGAACAGCCGGTGCAGCTGGCGCGCGGAGATGCCCAGCGCGGCGGCGACCATGGCGGGGGTCAGGCCGGGATCGGCAAGATGCAGATCAACGTAGCGCTTAACCGCCGCGAGCTGCGCCGACCGCAGCGAATCCCGCCCCTGATCGTCGCCCTCGTCGGAGGCGCCACACGCCAGCGCTACGAGGCCGCAGAGGTTGCGCAGCACCGCTTCGCCGAGTTCGTCGGCAAGGAGCGGCGTCTGCGCCTTCGCCGCATCCATGGCTGCGCCGAGGAGCGAGCCGAGGGGCGAGGCGCCGGGCAACCGAAACGCGCGAGCCAATCGGCCCCCCGCAACAAGCGGCGAGAGCGCGGCCTGCGGGATAACCAGCATGTCGAACGAGGCTGGGCCTTTGGACTCCGCGTCGAATCGCCATTCGGTCGAGCTCACGCAGAAATCGCCGGCCTCGTGAATGAGGTCGACCGGTATGCTGCCTTGAGCGACCCTCCAGGTCGCCGGCCGACGGAATCGGCGGATGAAGAAAGCCTCGGCCTTGTCCTTGGCCACGTCGGCCGCGGTGCGTTGGACCCTCTCGAGTCCCGATTTGATATCCAACAGCGCAAATTCGCCCGCAACCGATCCGCTCGCTTCGGCGCGAAAGGCACCGGGGTCCGGGATTTCGCCCGGCGTGATGCTATGGGCCTGCTTCGCGAAGTAGTCACACCAGAACCGTACACGGTCGCGCGGCGGCAGGTCGTCCGTGGAAAACCGGATTTGCGTGGCCATCCCCTGCGGTCGCTCCCCGAAGCGAGTCATTCTAAAACTGAGCGCGCGGGTGATGCTAGCCGCGAGGCCTGTGGTCCGTGCCGTTTTCGAAGGCAGTCGCCCGGAGCCCGTTAGCCTCTCCGGCCTCTCCGCGTGCCGGCTGCGGCGGCCAGGCTGGCCTTCGCAATCTTTGTCGAGGATGCCCCGACCTTCTCCTGAACAGTCTACCAGCGGCGGCTTCAACACCTTCAGGTCCGATCGGCGCTGAATGAGACATCGTGCGGCGTTCGGTGAGACGACGCCAGCGATGCACCGCCCTATTCATTTGACAATGGAGCGTAACGCCGAAGCTTCCCATTTTCTTGCGGGGAGATGGCAATGACACAATGGCCGCATCGAGAGACTTTCACCACTCAGTCTGTGCATCCGATGAAAGCTCTGGCCGCCTTTGGTTGCTAGCTCCCGAAGGAGAAGAGCTGTGGACCGCATCGATGCCATGAAGGTTTTCGTCACCACCCTCGACGAGGGCAGCCTGGCCGGCGCGAGTCGAAAGCTCGGCCGTTCCCCTGCGGCGGTCAGCCGCGCCATCGCATTTCTCGAGGCGCGGGTCGGCGCCGAACTGCTGCATCGGACGACGCGGTCGATAAAAATGAGCGAGGCAGGTGAGCAGTATGCAGTCGCCTGTCGTCGGGTCCTCACTGAGCTGGAGGATGCGGAAACAAGGGCCGCCGGCGATCGCTCCTCGCTGCGTGGCCACCTGACATTGACAGCCCCCGAAATCCCGGGGGAGGCTATTCTGCGCCCGATCCTCGAAGCATTTATGGATGCTTACCCAGCCGTTTCCGCCCGCCTTTATTTGCTCGACAGGCCGATGAAACTGATTGACGAGGGTATAGATGTCGCGCTCCGCATAGCCTACCTCCCCAACTCGACTCTGGTCGGGATACGGGTCGGTGAAGCACGTCGGGTGGTCGTGGCTGCGCCGCGTTACCTTGCGCAGAACCCGCGCATTGAGAAACCGGGTGATTTGGTCAAGCATCGGATCATTGCATATGCCCGCTCTGGCGTCGGCTCCTGGAGCTTTCCGCCTTTGCCAGGCTCGTCTGTGCCACGGACCGTCTGTTTCACGCCCCGGCTTGTCCTCAACAACGTTCGAGGCGTGGCTGCATCGGCCGTTGAAGGGCGCGGCGTAGCGCGTGTATTCTTATGTCAGATTGCCGAGCAGGTGCGCGAAGGGCAGCTCGATATTCTACTCACAGGGGACGAAGAGCCGCCATTACCAGTCCATGTGATTTTGCCGAACGGTCGGCTCTCGCTGCGAAAAGTCCGTGCGTTTGTGGACTTTGCGGTCCCCCGGCTTCGGAACTACTTTGCGCATCGGGCAATGGGCGCGAGCGAACTTGGAACCACGGTTGACTGACCACAACGCGAAAAAGCGCCAACTCGAGTGACCTTAGTTCTCAGCTTGGCGGCGCGGTCGGCGAGTTTCTGTCAGATGCCGTGCACTAGGCCGAAGTTTTCACTTGCGTTGACTTGAACGACGAATCCTTTCTGTGGGTTAGCTTCGTTCAACTTCAATTTTGTGTCCATGTAGGGATTCCCAAATCGGCTGGAATGTGATTCGATTCGGGCATGTTCATCGAGATGGTGCCCAATCGGACGTCGCCGCCAGCGGTGCTGTTGCGTGAGAGCTACCGCGACGAGCAGGGACGCGCGCAGAAGCGCACGCTGGCCAACCTGAGCAAGCTGCCGGCCGATGTCGTCGATGGCCTGCGGGCGCTGCTCAAGGGCGGCACGGTGATCGGCACCCGGCCGGACGAGATGCAGATCGAGCGCTCGCTGCCGCATGGCCACGTCGCGGCGGCGCTCGGCATGCTGCGCAAGATCGCGCTGGACCGGCTGATCCTGAGCACGGCGAAGGACGCGGCATCGCGGCGGCATTGCGATCTGGTGGTGGCGATGATGGTGGACCGGCTGATCACGCCGCGCTCCAAACTCGGGTTTGTCCGCGCGGTGGACCAGGAGACCGCGACATCGAGCCTGGGCGCGGTGCTGCGCCTGGGCGAGGTCAAGGAGCGCGAGGCGTACGAGGCACTGGACTGGCTGCTCGAACGTCAGCAGCGGATTGAGAACGGCCTGGCAAGGCGGCATCTGCAAGACGGCGTTCTGGTGCTCTACGACGTGAGTTCACCGGGCTTGCTCCCATGAGGGCAGAACGCTCCTCCCCAATCGTCAGCACCGAGCCATCCGAGCTCGCCAAGGCCAAGAAGGCGACCAAGCGCTCAGCCAACGGTCTGCGCGTCATGAGCTTCGCCGGCCTCATGACGCATCTCGGCACCCTGACCCGCAACACCATGCGCGTGCCGCTTCGCCTTGCACACCGCTTCACGCTGTATGCCGAGCCAACCAAGCTCCAGGAGGACGCATTCAGGCTGCTCAACATCCAACCCACGCGTGTCCAGTAGACAGAAAGGCTGGTCTCCAAATCATGGAATCAAATCAAACCCTTGCGCAGTTCTCAAATGAAAACTTCGGACTAGGACCGGCTCGTCGCCATGAGATTCCTCGGTAGGTGCCATCGGGCGTTATTGCTGACAGAACCCGCGACACAAAAACCATCACCGGGGACAACATTGCAGGCGAACTTATACCGTCTACCGGAAGGGTGACTTCCGCGAACCAGGTGTTCTGCCATGTGTCGAGCATATCTATTTCGTGAGCAAGGCACCGCTCGGGCCTGCTAATCGAACTCCGCTCGACGTATCGTCATCGAGGCAGATCATGAGCAATCCAGGAGCGCGGCCCCAGGCCTGTGCACTGATAGATGGAGAGCGGCAATGAAAATTCTGATGGTCCTAACCTCTCACGATCAGCTCGGAGACACGGGCAAGAAAACTGGTTTCTGGCTCGAGGAGTTCGCCGCCCCCTATTACGTATTCAGGGACGCCGGTGCTGAGGTCACGCTTGCTTCGCCGAAGGGCGGGCAGGCTCCGATTGATCCTAGAAGCGACGACCCCAACAACCAAACTGCGGCGATGGCGCGATTCAAGAATGACCCGGCCACCCAAAAAGTCCTGGCAAACACCGCCAGGCTCGCCGAGGTCACAGCCGAGGATTTCGACACGGTGTTCTATTCGGGTGGTCATGGCCCGATGTGGGACCTGGTGGACAACAAGACCTCCATTGCATTGATCGAAGCGTTCTACAATTCCGGGAAGCCGGTCGCGGCTGTCTGTCATGCCCCGGCCGTGTTCCACAAGGTCACCTATCAGGGACAGTCTATCGTGACAGGAAAACGGGTGACGGGCTTCACCAACACGGAAGAGGAAGCCGTGGGATTAACCAAAGTCGTGCCCTTCCTCGTTGAAGACGAGCTGAAACGTCTGGGTGCCATATTCGAGAAGACGGAAGATTGGTTGCCGTTCGCGGTCGTCGATGGTCGACTGGTCACAGGTCAGAATCCGGCTTCGTCAACGGCGGGTGCCACTGAGCTGCTCAGACTTCTGCAGGCTTGAATCTTTGTCGTGGCGAAGACGGAGCCCGCCCTCGGCATTTCGCATTCACGCCCATAGGAATGGGAGTAGCAGGATGAATGAGAATGACACTCGAGATGCGCCCGTGAGCGTCTGCGTGAACTTGGAGTGGCGCCGCTGTGGGTAGGGCGGGTGATCATCGCGACCTGGGAACCGAATGAAGGCAAGGTGCTCAGCGCTATTCATGATCTCGGCCTCAACCTGCAGATCACGTTCAACAAGGGCGCCGTCTGGTATGCCCGTCGGCATCACCAAGGCGAGCGGCTTGCGCGGCGCACTGGCGCAACTCGGTCTATCGCCGCTCAATTGCATCGGGGTCGGCGATGCCGAGAACGACCTTGCCCTCCTTGACGTCTGCGGGCTGCCTGTAGCGGTCGCGAATGCCCTGCCATCAGTCAAAGAACGCGCCGCCTTCGTTACCGCGGGCACGCGTGGTGTTGGCGTCGCCGAACTCATTGACCAAATTCTTGCGGCGGACCTTGCCGAGTTCGACGCCACCGGCGAGCGAGGACGAGTGGCACTCGTCGCGGACGAACAGGGTAGACCGTTGCTCTACATGTCGAAGGAGAGTGGATCTCGCAATTGTCATCGTGGCCAGAGTGGAAGGTCACCGCACCATGTTACGGAGTATGAATGATATGACGGCCGCCATGCAGCCCTATTTGACGCCGGCCGCCACCTCGATGACTTCCGGCACCGCGATCGACGAAGCCAAGGGGGAGCTCGCCGAGGTTGACGCCAGGTTGAGCCGAACGTCTCGACCATCCGGCATCCCGCCACCGCGCCATGGTGGCAAATATGCCGCTGCGGCAGCGGCTACGTCGCCCGCTGTTGATCCTCTTCCCGGTTATACTGGCTGCGTTTGGCACGGCGTACTATTTGGCGGAGGAGCCCTATGTTTCGACGGACGATGCCTTCGTCCGCGCAGCGAAAGAGTCCGTCAATGCCCGGGTTGCCGGCCAGGTGGTGGAAATCGCGGTCAAGGACAATCAGCGCGTCCAACGGGGCCAGCTCCTGTTCCAAATCGATCCCGAACCATATCGGATTGCCGTTGATCAGGCCGAGGCGCGGCTCGCCAGCGCACGTCTCCAGATCAATGAGCTCAAGGCCACCTACCGCCAGCAACTGGCCGAGCTGCAATCGGCGAGCGCTACCGAAGACTTCGACGAGCGCGAGTATGCGCGGCGAAAAGCGCTCGTCACGGATGGTTGGACGCCGCGCGAGGTCTATGACCAAGCCGACATGAATCTCAAGGTGGCCCGTCAGCACGTTGCATCGATCGCACAGCAGATCGCCAACACCGTGGCCGCGTTGAACGGCGATCCAAATATCGAGGTCGATCGCCACCCGACGGTCCGCGCCGCCAAGGCCCAGCTCGACCAGGCCCGGCTCGATCTGTCCTACGCGACGGTGTACGCGCCTGACGATGGCATCGTGGCGAGGGTCGATGACCTGCAGGTCGGCGACTACGTCAATCCCGGCGCCGCCGTGTTCTCTATGATGTCGAGCCGACGCATCTGGATCGAGGCGAATTTCCGCGAAACCGGCCTGACCCACATGCAGTCCTGGCCAGCAGGCGGTCCTCGACGTCGACGCCTATCCGGGTCACACTTTCAAGGCACATGTCGTCAGCATGAGTCCGGGCACCGGATCGGATTTCGCGGTTCTGCCGCCCGAGAACGCGACCGGCAATTGGGTCAAGGTCGTCCAGCGTCTGCCGGTACGCCTCGAGCTTGACAAGATCGATCCGAACCGGCCGCTGTTCTCGGGCATCAGTGTCACCGTGCAGGTCGACACCGGCTGCCACCGCACCTGGCGCCATCCGCTCCAGGCCGTGTGCGCGACCGCGGTGGCCAAATGAGCGCCGCACTCGCATCGAGCACTGCGGCCGAAGGCCGTCGCGCAATCGTTGTCGCGGCGCTGATGGCGAGCTTCATGCAGTCGGTCGCCCTCTCGCTACCTAATGCGGCCTTGCTCTATCTCCAAGGCACGCTGTCGATGTCCGACGACGAGGTCGGTTGGGTATTTACGTCGTATATCGCGGCGAGTGTCATCACCATGCCGATGACACGTTGGCTCGCGGGCCGCTACGGCCGAAAGACCATATATCTGCTGTCGATCGCCATCTTCGCCCTCGGCCTTGTACTCGCGGCGCGTGCGACGACTCCGTTGCAATTCGTCGCCGCCCGCATCGTCCAAGGTGGCGCAAGCGGCCCTCTCGCTCCGCTGTCGATAGCGATTCTGCTCGATATTTTGCCGCCTCCACAGCACGCTCGTATCAACCTGGTGGTGGCCGTAACCTTAATCGTCGGCATCCTCAGCGGTCCCAGCATCGGCGGCTGGCTCAGCGAATATCATGGCTGGCCCTCAATGTTTTATCTCGCCCTGCCGATGGCAGGTTTTATCTTCCTGGCGATGTCGCTCTCGCTTCCGGAGAAGCGGGCGGAGCAAAATCCTCCCTTCGACTTCTTCGGCTGGACAACTCTCTCCCTCGGCATGATCGGGTTGCAGATGATGTTCGACCGCGGCGAACGCTTGGAGTGGTTCAACTCGATTGAGATCTGGGCAGAGGCGATCATCTCGGTGCTGGGCTTCTACCTCTTTCTCGTCCACGTCCTGACCATGAAGATTCATTTCCTCGACAAGGCGCTGTTCAAAGACCGCAACTTCGTTCTTTCCGCGATCATGTACTTTGCGTTCGGCTTTGTCCTGCTGCCGACCATTGCGTTGACATCGCCGATGCTGGACGAAATCCTCAAATACCCTGCCGACACCACCGGCTACATGGCGATTCCGCGCAGCATTGCGCTCGTGGGAGCGCTGATCTTAACGGCCCGCGTTGTTCCGGCGCGGATCGACAATCGGCTGCTCCTGGCCGGTGGAATGGCCCTCGTCATCTACGCCAACTGGCGGATGCTCGGCTATTCACCCGAGATGGACTGGCGGCCCGTTATCGTTGCGGGCGTGGTCCAGGGCGCTGGCCTGGGCATCTTGCTGCCGACGCTCACCAAGACGGCCTTTAGCACGCTCGATCCGACATTCCGCCCGGAAGGCACGGCGCTCTTCAATCTGTCGCGCCTCTATGGCAGCTCGATCGGCGTCGCATTGGTCCTCTTCTTCTTCTACGACAATACCCAGGCCATGCACGTCGCGCTCGCAAAGGACCTCGCGCCCTACCGCGCTGCCGCTCATGTCGCGGCTTCGGTCGCCAGGCCGGGGCTTGCCACGCTCAACGATATGGTCACGGGCCAGGCGGCGTTCGTCGGGGTCATCGACCAATTCAAGGTCATGATGATCGCAATGCTGATCGTGAGCCCGCTTGTGCTGTTTCTCCGGAAGCCGCGCCCGGCGAACCGGCAAGGAGGCTGAGCATGGCAATCGCCGATACGCTTCGCTATCTCGATTGTCCGGGACGAGCCGGAGTGACGTTCGCTGCTGGCCGAGACGGACCAGATGCATCACCGGCGGTTCCATTATGGGCATGATCGTTTCGGTTAATGTCGGACTTCCTCAGGACGTCGCGTGGCAGGGCAGGACTGTTCGGACGGCGGTCTGGAAGACGCCGGTGACGGGCCGGGTTGTCGCCCGCCGGCTGAATCTCGATGGCGACGGCCAAGGGGACCTCCGTGGCCATGGCGGCGAGCAACGCGCGATTATGGTGTACCAGCTCGAACTCCTACCGGTACTGGGCGAAGTATCTTGGGCGGTCGGATCTCGTGGCGGGGAATTTCGGCGAGAACCTCACAGTGGAAGGCCTCGCCGATAACGAGGTCTGCATCGGCGATCGCTTCAGGATCGGCGGCGCCGTCGTCGAGGTCAGCCAGCCACGCGACACCTGCTACCGGGTCGGCATCAGGCTGAATCGCCCGGAGATTGCTGCGCTGCTGGTTGCGCACCACCGGCCCGGCTTTTATTTCCGCGTCATACAGGAAGGCGCGATCGGCGCCGGCGACCGCATCGAGAAGCTCTCTGACGGACCCGAGCGCATGACGGTCGCCGAGATCGATGCGCTGCTCTATTCGGTGAAGCATCCGCGCGAGGCTTTGCGCCGCGCAGTCCGAATTCCGGCACTCAGCAAGGACTGGCGAGGCTCGATGCAGGCGCTGCTCACCGCTGCCGACGCGGGAGGCACAACAGGCAATGCCGGTCTCGGCATCGGCGCGTCGGCGCCGCTTGCGTGGCGTGGCTTCCGCCCGGTTGTGGTCGTTGCTTCGCGCGAGGAAAGCGCGGACGTCCGATCATTCGAGTTCGCGGCCGAAGATGGTTCGCCGCTACCACCGGCACTACCCGGCCAATACATCATGGTCCGCGTACGACCGGACCCGGATGCTCCCGCGGTCACGCGAAGCTATTCGCTGTGCGGTCCGCCCGGGACCCCCAACTATCGGATTGGTGTCAAGAACGAGGGCCTCGCAAGCGCCTTTCTCCACCAAAGCGTGCGGGCAGGCGGTCGCCTGGAGATCAGCGCTCCGCGTGGCTCGTTCACGCTCGCTGCGGGTGAAACGCCTGTCGTCCTCATCAGCGCTGGTGTCGGCGTCACGCCGATGTTGGCGATGTTGCATGCTGCGGCTGCTACAAACGCCGAAGCGCCTCGGCCGGTTTGGTGGCTACATTCAGCCCGCGATCGGGCGCACCATTCGTTTGCCAAGGAGACGGACAATCTGCTCGGTGCGCTCCGTGCGTCCCGTCGCTGCGTAACCTACAGTCGGCCTGCGCCAGGAGACTCACTCGGACAAGACTTCGATCGAACAGGCCATCTTTCGCTTGAGCTGCTCCACGAGTTCGGGATCCCTCAGGACGCTGATTTCTATCTGTGCGGACCGACCGGCTTCCTCGATGATTTCCAGCAAGGCCTGGCGGCATTGGGCATTCCCTGGCCCAGGGTCCACGTCGAAGTGTTCGGGCCCACTGCCAGTAAAACGCCGGGCATCGCCAGCGTCGCCGTGGCCCTACCTCATCGTCCTGACGGTCCTGCGGGCGGCGGACCCACGGTGACCTTCTTGCGAAGCGGCCTCGCCGTGCCATGGGACTCCCGCTTCGGCAGCCTGCTCGAACTGGCGGAAGCCTGCGCCGTTCCCGTGCGTTGGGCCTGCCGAACGGGCGTATGCCACAGCTGCGAGAGTGGCCTGATCGAAGGCGAACTCGCCTATGCGCCAGAGCCGTTGGACTCGCCAGGCGAAGGCAATGCGCTCATCTGCTGCGCAACGCCAAGAACCGCCGTCGAACTCGACCTTTAGTGGGTGCTGCTGCGGAATCCTTGCGGATGGCGGGCGGTCCGAACCGCTCTCGCCCGATGCCCGAGGCTGGGCCAGGCTTGGTTCAGCGATTTCATGATCGCCGGTTGCCCCCGCCGCTCTCACCAACCCGTATCGCTCACGAAATGCTTGCCGGCCGTTCGCATCGGCCCGGCATGATCATTTGGCTGCCTCGGATCATGACCGCACACGGTCTCTCATGAAGGAACCCCGCGCATGCATCTCGATCCACTGTTCCTGTCCCGTCTGCAATGGGCCTGGGTGATCGGCTGGCACATCCTGCTACCGGCCTTCACCGTCGGGCTCGCCTCCTTCATCGCGGTATTGGAGGGGCTGTATTTCTTCCAGCGTGACGAGATTTGGCTGCACATCTCGCGTTTTTGGATCCGCATCTTCGCGGTCTCCTTTGCGATGGGCGTCGTCACGGGCATCATCATGCCATTCCAGTTCGGCACCAATTGGGCACGCTTCTCCGATGCGGCCGCCAATGTGATCTCGCCCATGCTGGCGTACGAAGACCTGATGGCCTTCTTTCTGGAGGCGACATTCCTCGGCGTGCTGCTGTTTGGCCGTACCTTGGTGCCGCGCTGGGCACATTTCGGATCCGCCTGCATGGTCGCGGTCGGCACGCTGCTCTCATCTTTCTGGATCCTGTCGGCGAACAGTTGGATGCAGACTCCCGCCGGCTACAGCTTCCACGACGGACGGTTCTTTCCCACCGATTGGATGGAAATTGTCTTCAATCCATCCTTTCCCTATCGCCTGGCACACAATGTCAGCGCCTTCTACGTCACCACCGCTTTCGTCGTGCTGGGTGTCGGCGCCTATCTGGTGCGGCGTGGCGGCTGCCCGGCCGAGGCACGGCGCATGATGGCGATGGCGATGGGCTTTCTCACGCTGTTCGTGCCATTGCAGATCGCACTCGGCGACATGCAGGGCCTCAACACGCGTGAATACCAGCCGGCCAAGCTGGCCGCGATGGAAGGCCGCTGGACCACCGCCTCACCCGCGCCGCTGACACTGTTCGGCATTCCCGACCAGCGCACGCAGCGCACGGACGACGCGATCGATATTCCCTATCTCGGCAGCCTGATCCTGACCCATTCGCTGACCGGCGAGGTGCGCGGGCTAAAGGAATGGCCGCGCGACGAGCAACCGCCCGTCTGGCCGGTGTTCTTCGCCTTCCGGCTGATGGTGGGCATCGGCTTCGCGATGCTGGGCGTGGTGGCGCTGGGCTGGTGGTTGTGCCTGCGGCGCCGGCTGTTCGAGACCGTTTGGTTCCTGCGCCTGTGCCAATGCGCGGCGCCGCTTGGTTTCGTAGCCGTTCTGGCCGGCTGGACCGTCACCGAGGTCGGACGCCAGCCCTGGACCGTCTATGGCCTGTTGCGCACCGCGCAGTCGGTCACCCCGTCGCTGACCGGGACAGACGTCGCCTGGTCGCTGCTCGCCTACATGGCTGTCTACCTGACCATGTATCCGGCCGGCATCGCGGTGATGGCGCGGATCATACGGCAGGGACCGCTTGCACTGCCGTCCGACGCATCGGCCACGATCGCTCGCGCCCATTCGACCCTTAACGTTCTGGTGGAGCAGCAGTCATGAGCGGCGGCATTCCCGACCTGGTGCCGATCTGGACGGTCATTATCGCGCTGAGTGTGTTTCTCTATGTGTTGCTGGATGGCTTCGACCTTGGCATCGGCATCCTGTACGGGCTCGCGCCGGCAGTGGATCGGCCCGCGTTGATGAACGCCATCGCCCCCGCCTGGGACGGCAACGAAACCTGGCTCGTGCTGGTGGGGCTGGCACTGCTGGCGGTATTCCCGCTGGCCTTCGCGATCATTGTGCCCGCGGTTTATTTCCCGGTCCTTGTGATGCTGCTGGCGATGGTGTTTCGCGGCGTCGCCTTCGAATTCCGCTTCGAGCACCAATGGATGACACGGCTCTGGGCGAAAGGCTTCTGTGCGGGCTCGGCGCTCGCGACCTTCGCGCAAGGCGCGCTGCTGGGCGCTTTCATCCAGGGCTTCACCGTCCAGGATCGCAGTTTCGCCGGCAGCTCCTGGGATTGGTTCACACCGTTCTCCGTGCTGACCGGACTGGCGCTGATGGCAGGCTATGGCCTGCTGGGCGCCGGGTGGCTGGTAATCAAGACCGAGGGTGCGCTGCAAGCTTGGGCACGCCGGGCCGGGCGGGTCTGCCTGATCTGCGTGCTTGCCGCGATCCTGGCAATCAGCATCTGGACGCCGCTGCTGGATCCGACGATCGCCGCGCGCTGGTTCGGCTGGCCAAACCTGTTGCTATTGGCACCGGTGCCAATCGTTACGGTGGCGCTGGCCGTGGCGGCGTGGCGTGCGTTGGGCGGTTGGGGCAGTGACGCGGCTTCGTTCCTGACCGCGATGGGGCTATTTCTGATGTCGTATCTCGGCATCGCCATCAGCCTGTGGCCCATGATCGTGCCGCACCATTTCACGCTGTGGCAGGCAGCTTCGGCACCGGGGACGCAGGCGTTTCTACTGATCGGCACGATGGGCCTGCTGCCGGTGATCCTGATGTACACCGCGTGGTCGTACTGGGTCTTCCGCGGGAAAATACGCGGTGAGATTGGATATCACTGAACGCCATGCTTCGTGCATCGGCGCCGATCGGGTCGCATCCCAACAAGAAGAATCGCAGCACCATGACGTCAAGGCCGAACCTGTACCAGGCCGCCCCCGAGCTGATGAAGTCGCTTTTCGCGCTCGAGGCAATCGGAAGCGACACTGATCACGCCCAGCTAAACGCTCCGGATGCAGCGGCACCCGGCGCGGGCGAGGCGCTGGTCCGGGTGAAGGCTGCCGGCGTCACGCCATGCGACGCGCGGATACGGGTCGGCAAGAGCACCCTGCCGCGGCCTCAGCCGCTGACACTCGGCCCCGACATTTCCGGCGTGGTAGAGGTCAACTCGACCGTTGCCCTTAGAAGGAGTGCACGCCATGATTTCCAGTCAAGGTACGACTGCCGGTGGCCACCACTGGATCCAACTGAGGCCACCGGTAAGGAGCCCCGGCCCCTATGCAATCTGCGAACATGATGCTTATGCAAAGCATGCCAGTACATCGCGTGAAATCTGAACAAAGGTTCGGCGAGCATGCGCGGCTGCTTGAGGCTCGCGAGGGCACCGCATCCTGGAGACAGTGGGGCCCGTATCTCAGTGAGCGACAATGGGGAACCGTCCGCGAGGACTACAGCGAGCACGGCACCGCATGGGATTATTTGCCGCACGACCACGCGCGCAGCCGCGCCTATCGCTGGGGTGAGGACGGCCTCGCGGGATTTTGTGACGACAAGCAGCTACTGTGCTTTGCGCCAGCCTTGTGGAACGGATCTGATCCGATCCTGAAGGAACGCGCCTTTGGCCTCACCAACGACGAAGGCAATCATGGTGAGGACGTGAAAGAGTATTATTTCTATATCGATGCCACGCCCACTCACTCTTACTGCAAATATCTCTACAAATATCCGCAGCGCGCCTTCCCGTATGATGATCTGGTTCGAACCAATCGAGCTCGCTCGCGCCAAGAATTCGAGTACGAGCTGATCAACTCCGGGATATTCGACGATGATCAATATTTCGATGTCCTCGTCGAATATGGCAAGGCGTCGCCGGAAGACATTCTGATCCTGCTGACGGTACACAATTGCGGTTCAGCGACGAAGCCGCTACACCTACTTCCGACGCTATGGTTCCGAAATCTGTGGACAGGCCGGCCCGATGCGAAAAAGCCAGCAATGACCGGCACTCACGACACGATCACCGCCAACCACCCGCAGCTTGGTGTCTGGCAACTGAAATGCGATGGGTCACCGCGCCTCCTCTTCACCGAGAACGAGACGAACGATCAGCGCATCTTCGATACCGCCAACAGAACCGCCTTTGTCAAGGACGGCATCAACGATTTCCTGCTGCACGGCCGTACTGCCGCGGTCAACCCGGCAAAGACCGGTACCAAGGCCGCCGCATACTACTTGCTCGATATCCCAGCCGGCGGCTTTGCAACTGTGCGATTGCGGCTACAGCGAGGCGGGCTGGATGATCCTGCTTTTGACGCTTCCTTCGACGAGATCTTCGCCCTGCGTCGCACGGAGGCTAACGCATTTTACGACGTGATCACGCCACCCCACCTCGATCAGGACGGGCGAAGCATCTTTCGCCAGGCACTCGCCGGCATGCTGTGGAGCAAGCAACACTATCATTTCGATGTCGCGCGCTGGCTTGCGGAGCACCATGCCTTTCCAGTGTCCGAAGGCAACGTCGCGGTCCGCAACACCGACTGGGCTCATATGCTCAATGACCAGGTCATCTCGATGCCGGACAAGTGGGAATATCCCTGGTACGCCAGCTGGGACCTTGGCTTTCATTGCCTGGCGCTGGTTCTGGTTGATCCTGACTTCGCCAAGCAACAACTCGAACTCATGCTGCACGCAGACTACATCCATCCAAATGGTCAACTTCCTGCCTATGAATGGGCCTTCGGCGATGTTAATCCGCCGGTGCATTCTTGGGCGGCCTTTTTCGTCTATGAGGTCGACAAGGCGCGAAATGGTGGTATCGGTGATATAAGATTCCTTGGACATGTCTTCCAAAAGCTGATTGCCAACTTCACCTGGTGGAGCAACCGCAAGGATCTTAGTGGGCGAAATGTCTTTCAAGGCGGGTTTCTCGGGCTAGACAATATCGGGGTGTTCGATCGGAGCGCACCGCTGCCGACCGGAGGTCGTATGGATCAGGCCGACGGGACCGGTTGGATGGCACTGTACGCCCAGACCATGCTACAGATCGCGGTGGAGCTGGCAGGACACGACCCGGTCTATGAGCCCCTCGCGCTTAAATTCTTTGAGCATTCCATGTGGATCGGTTCAGCGCTTGGCCGCATGGGCGACCAACAAGATGATCTTTGGGATGAAGAAGACGGGTTTTTCTACGATGTGCTGCGCCTGCCAGATGGGAGCGCTCAACGGCTCAAAGTGCGTTCAATGGTGGGTCTGCTGCCGCTCTGTGCCGCAACCGTGTTCGAGCCAAGGGAACTTGCGCGGGTGCACGATGCAGTTGAGCGGGGCGCCGACTTCCTCGCTCGTTTCCCTCAGTTGGTTGAGCATATCGCGCTTCCAAGTAAACCAGGGCATAATGGGCGCACTCTCCTCGCAGTTCTGAACGAAGAGCGTTTGCGACGGGTGCTACACCGGATGCTCGATGAGGAGGAATTTCTAAGCCCGTTTGGAATTCGCTCCCTGTCTCGCTTCCATCGTGACCATCCTTTCCAGTTTCAGGTTGGCGAGCGAAGCTATGCCGTCGGCTATCACCCGGCTGAGTCGGAATCTGGCAGCTTCGGGGGCAACTCGAATTGGCGCGGGCCGGTTTGGATGCCTATGAACCTCCTGATAGTACGCGCGCTTCTCAATCTGTACCGCTACTACGGTGATAGGTTCACGATTGAGTGTCCGACGGGATCCGGCAGATGGCTGACGCTGCTGCAAGTCGCGGCGGAGATATCCCACCGCATCTTCGCTATTTTTCATCGCGGACCGGACGGCAAGCGTCCGCTGTATGGCGGCACCGAGAAGTTTCAAACCGACGCGCACTGGCGCGATCTCGTTCTGTTTTACGAATACTTCCACGGAGACAACGGCGCCGGCCTTGGCGCCAGCCATCAGACTGGTTGGACTGGCTGCGTGTCATTGCTGTCAATGCTGACTGGCTCGGCGGATGTCATGGCATCGGCTATTGATGGTAGTCGGGATGAGTTCTTCGCAGCACTTGGTGGAATCCGCAATCGGGGCTTATCGAGTTAGGGCGAACGTGCGGCAGCGACTTGCCGAGTTCTTCGCACGCCGCAAATACCGGTGCGCCCGGCGTCGGCACGGGCAGCCCACTTGTGCTTCCGCCGTATGCCTGCGCCGATCGCAACCTACAATCAGGACGCCCTGCCGTTCTGGCGCGTCGTGGTTCGGTCTCTCCCGGTCGGTGCCGAAAAGCACGCCGGCGACGCACGGCGCTGGGCCGGCCCGGTTTCATTGCAGAGCTGTTCGCGGTTGCCGCCTACGGAGGCCTCGTTTGGCGCCGGTCAACCTGTACTTTGCAACGAACCGGGCGTCCGATGTCTGGTGCATTTGGTTCGTTATGCCGCTCGCACGGCGGCCGCAGCATTCCTAACGCCATACTGTTGCTGTCCCGTTTCCGACAAAGCGAGCCGCACCAACAGGCATCCGCCCACTGCCACGAGCGCCAGACAGATGAACGCAACTCTCGTGCCCCAACGCTCGGTAACGAACCCGGCGATGGTTGTGCTGAATGTCGCTCCTGCGGTCATAGACAAACCCACCAGCCCCATCGCCAGATTGAACCGTCCGCCACGCTGCTGACGTCTCCAGAGTTCAGTGGGCCGCCGACCTGTTTCGCAGGATGTATTCCAGAATGGTTACGTGAACCCACCAGCTTGCATAGATGGCGAAGCGTACATTGCGATCCGGATCGAACTGACAGACCGCATGCATTAGCCCCACGTAGCCTTCACCAATCAGCTCTTCCGATGCCAGGCCATACGCGCAATAACCCATGGCGATCTTGTCAACCAGGCGCAGGTAACTGCCGGTCAACTGATGAGCGGCGGAGACATCGTGATGGTCACGCCAGCGTTGGCACAAGAGCTGCTCCGCCTCGGCGCCAAGCACCGGGAATTCGCGGACTTCGCCGAAGCGCCGCGGTCGATCGTCGCCGGCATGAACGCAGAGTTCGACTGAGTCCCATGTCTGAACTCCTTCCCGTCAAGTCGTCGCAACGCTTAGGTCAGCTTAAGGTGGAAGCGAATACACGCGATTTGGCAGACACTCTTCCACGCTGCGAGCGGGCGGCCAGGTGGCTTAGGCCTTGGGCCAGACGCGCGAAGTGCCCGCAAGGTCGGGGTTTGTTCGCTCATTCAATCGTTCGCCGGCGAATGTTCGCTCCCGCGCCGTCGGAATGTATCTGTGCGCCGGTTGGCCGCGACGCGGCCCGACCGGTCGTGTTCCGCCAGCGTCTTAGAAGCGTAAAGGGGATTGACCATGGGCACCGAACGGAAAGTCGCTGTTATTACCGGCGCATCACAGGGTATCGGCGGAGCTCTGGTCAAGGCGTACCGCGATCGCAACTACCGTGTGGTCGCAACCGCGCGCTCGATGAAGCCATCGAGCGATGATGACATTCTCACGGTGTCCGGCGACATCGCCGATCGCAAGACGGCCGAACGGGTGATTTCTGCGGGCGTAGATCGGTTCGGGCGCATTGATACGCTCGTCAACAACGCCGGCATCTTCGTCGCCAAGCCGTTGACTCAATACACCGAGGCCAATTACGCGGCGATCCTGGCCGTCAACGTCACCGGCTTCTTCTACACCACACAGCTTGCAATCACCGAGATGGAGAAGCGGGGCAGCGGCCATGTCGTGCAGATCACGACGAGCCTCGTCGACCACGCGATCTCTGGCGCGCCTGCCGCACTCGCGTCATTGACGAAGGGCAGTCTGAACGCCATTACCAGATCGCTTGCGATCGAGTATGCAAAGCGCGGCATCCGGGTGAATGCTGTCGCTTTGGGCGTCATCAAGTCGCCGATGCATCCCGTCGAGACGTATGCGCAGCTCGACGCGCTGCACCCGGTTGGCCACATGGGCGAGATCTCTGATGTCGTTGATGCGATCCTCTACCTCGAGTTGGCTGATTTTGTGACGGGCGAAATTCTTCATGTGGATGGCGGCCAGGGCGCGGGCCACTGAGACCACCCGCGTGGCCGGCTCTACCAGATTGCGCAGATCATCGAGCAACGTGGCATCGCCCGACGTGGTGGAGCCAAGGGGAGTCGAACCCCTGACCTCCTGAATGCCATTCAGGCGCTCTCCCAACTGAGCTATGGCCCCGACCGAGCGGAGCGCGGCATATAGCGCCCGCCCTCCAGGCCGATCAAGGGGCGCCGATGGCCGATGTTCTGTATGCGCCGAACCGGGAGCGGGTGGTCACGACCAACGCCTGGGCGTTCCTCCACTGGCTGGGGACGGTGTACGGCGTGGCCCTCGCGGACTGGGCCGCCCTGCAACGGTTCTCGGGCGAGCGTTCGGCGGAATTCCGTGCCGCGATGGCCGAGTTCGCGCGCCTGCCGCAGGCACCCCTCCGTCTCGCGCGCCATTCCGGGACGCAGGAGGCCCTGGCGTTCCGCAAGGCAGATGGCTCACGCCAAAGTCTCAGTCGAGACGAGCTCAGGCACGGTCCAACGAATGAGGCGTTGGCGCCGCTGGCGCGGCTCTGGCCACCGGCCACCCTGGTCCGTCCGCTCGCCGAGACGTTGCTGCACGCCGATCTGCGTCCCAACGACAGGCTGCTGGTCCTCGGTTCGGCCTGGCCATGGCTCGCGGCGCTGCTGGAAGGCACCGCCGTCATCCTGGCGCCCACCGCCTCTGGCGCCCTGCTGGCAGTCGCGGCCGCGGAACGCGCGACGGTGCTCGTCGCCCCGGCGCACATCCTTGCCGAGACGGCGTTCCAGCGCGCGCGCAGCCGCCCGGACCTCGCGGGCCTGCGAACGATCGTCGCCACCGGGGGCCCGCTCTCCCCCGAGGGCCGCCGCCGCATCTACGCCTGGGTGAAGTCCGACCTGATGCTGCTCGCGCGCACCGGCGACACGGTGTGGGGCAATCCGCTCGAGCCGGTCCTGGTCCGGCCTAGGCCCTCGCCGGCGTTGCTTACGCCGCCACCTTCAGGTCCGGCGACACCGTGAATTTCGCCTCGGTCTTCGAGCGAAGTTCCTCCACCGTCACCTCCGGCGCGATATCGACCAGGCGCAATTCGGCATTGCCAACCTCGAACACGCCGAGGTCGGTGATCACCAGATTGACCACGCCGGCCCCGGTCAGCGGCAGCGTGCAGCGATGCAGCAGCTTTGGCTTGCCGCCGGCAGTGTGCTCCATCAGCACCACCACGCGCTTCACACCCGCCACCAGGTCCATCGCGCCGCCCATCCCCTTCACCATCTTGCCAGGGATCATCCAGTTGGCGAGGTCGCCATTCTCCGCGACCTGCAGCGCGCCCAGAATGGAGATGTCGATGTGCCCGCCGCGCACCATGGCAAAACTCGCGGCACTGTCGAAGAAGCTGGTGGTCGGCAGCTCGGTCACCGTCTGCTTGCCGGCGTTGATCAGATCCGGGTCTTCCTCACCTTCGAACGGGAAGGGACCCATCCCCAGCATGCCATTCTCCGAGTGCAACTGGATGGACATGCCTTCGGGGATATGATTTGCCACCAGCGTCGGAATGCCGATGCCCAGGTTCACATAGAAGCCATCGTGCAGCTCGCATGCCGCACGGGCCGCCATCTGATCGCGCGTCCAGGCCATTCGCCCCTCCTCAAAAGCGTCTGCGCACGGTGCGCTGCTCGATCCGCTTGTCCACGGTCTCCAGCTTCACGATGCGGTCGACGAAGATGCCTGCGGTTATGATGTGGTCGGGATCGATGTCCCCGTTGGGCACCAGGTCTTCCACTTCCGCTACCGTCACTTCCGCCGCGGTCGCCATGATCGGATTGAAGTTCCGCGCCGTCTTCCGGTAGATCAGGTTGCCCTCATGGTCCGCCTTCCAGGCGTGGATCACCGCGAGGTCGGCACGGATACCACGTTCCAGCACATATGTGCGGCCATCGAACTGCTTGGTTTCCTTGCCCTCGGCGATCTGCGTGCCGGCGCCCGTCGCGGTATAGAAGCCCGGGATCCCCGCCCCGCCCGCGCGAATGCGCTCTGCCAGCGTCCCCTGCGGGTTGAATTCTATTTCCAGCTCGCCCGCAAGATATTGCTGTGCAAAGGTCGCGTTCTCGCCGACATACGAGCTGATCATCTTGCGCACCTGTCGCGTCTCCAACAGCACGCCCAGCCCGACGTCGTCGATCCCCGCGTTGTTGGAGACGATGGTCAGCCCCTTCACGCCGCTTTCCCGAATCGCCTCGATCAGCGCGGCCGGAATACCGCACAGGCCGAACCCGCCGGACATGATGACCATGTCGTCGCGCAGCAGGCCGGCCAATGCCGCCCCCGCGTTCGGATAGACCTTGCTGACCGCCATCGTGCCCCTCCTGCGCGCGCACCGTGCCACCGGGCCGCCAGGCGAGGCAAGGGTCCGATCGGGATGGTTGGGCCCGTCGGCGATTCCGCCCTAGCGCCGGTTCAGCTCCGCATGGATTTCCGCGGCGAGCGCCGGGTTGGCGCGACGGATCTGGCTGGCACGGAGGCTCGCCGCGATATCCGGGCAGCGTTGGGCCTGCCAGTGCTCAAGGAACAGCAGATCCGCTGCTACCGCCTCGTTGTCCACATGCCGCAGCGCGCGACGCACTGCGTCCGTCAGCGGACCCCGCTTCTCACCGCCGTCATCTTGCATGGGCATCCCCTCCCGGAGGTTGCGCACGGGCAGTTAGGCACTGCTGGCGTGCTTCGCCAGGGCAGGTTGATGACTCTCAGGTTAATTAAGGGTTTTCGCGTATCCGCTATCCGCGGAGATGGCACGCAACCCAGTGACCGTCCGCGCTCTGCCGCAACTCCGGCCGCTCGGTCGCGCAGAGCGGCAGTTCCCGGATCGGGCAGCGGGTGTGGAAGTGACAGCCCGTCGGCGGCCGGATCGGGTTGGGTACATCCCCTTGCAACCGGATCCGCTCGCGCTTCATCGTCGGATCGGGAATTGGCACCGCCGACAGCAGAGCCTCGGTGTACGGATGCAGCGGCGAGTTGTAAAGCACGCGCGCCGATGCCAATTCCACGATCCGCCCGAGATACATCACCGCAACTCGCGTGCTGATGTGCTCCACAACCGACAGATCGTGGGCGATGAACAGATAGGTCAGGCCGAACTGCTCCTGAAGGTCCTCGAGCAGATTGATCACCTGCGCCTGGATCGACACGTCGAGCGCGGATACCGGCTCGTCGCACACGATCAGCTTCGGCGACACCGCGAGGGCGCGCGCGATGCCGATGCGCTGGCGCTGGCCGCCGGAGAATTCGTGCGGATAGCGCCGCATGTGATCGGCATTCAGGCCGACCGTCTCCAACAGTTCGACGACGCGATCCTCGAACGCCCGCCGGCTCTTCGCCAGACCATGAATGGTCAGTGCCTCGCCGATGATCGCGCCGATCGTCATGCGCGGATTGAGCGATGCATACGGATCCTGGAAGATGATCTGCATGTCACGGCGCAGCGCATTGAGCTCGCCATGGTCGAACTCGATGACATTGCGGCCCTCGAACCAGATCTCGCCGGCGGTCGGTTCGATCAGCCGCAGGATGCAACGGCCGGTGGTCGACTTGCCGCAGCCGGACTCGCCGACCAGACCCAGCGTTTCACCGGCGGCAAGCTCGAAGCTGACGTGATCGACGGCGTGCACCTCATCGACGGCGCGTCGCAACACGCCACCCTTCACCGGGAAGTTCTTGACCAGCTCGGTGACGCGCAGCAGCTTATCGTTCATCGCCCGGCTCGATACAGGATGCAGGCGACCTTGTGGCCCGCCTCGACCGTGCGGAGTTCCGGCATCGCCTCGGTGCAGGCAGGCATTACCGATTTGCAGCGCGGCGCGAAGCGGCAGCCCGGCGGCGGATCGATCAGGCTGGGCACCACGCCGCCAATTGCCTCGAGCCGCGTCCGCTTGCCGGCGTCCTTGTCGATGCGCGGGATCGAGCGGATCAGACCCTGCGTGTAAGGATGCAACGGACTGGCGAACAACTGCTCGACCGTCGCCTCCTCGACCACGCGGCCGGCATACATCACCACCACGCGCTGCGCGGTCTCCGCGACCACGCCCATCGCATGGGTGATCAGCATGATCGCCATGCCGAGACGCGATTTCATCTCGGCGAGAAGATCGAGGATCTGCGCCTGTATGGTGACGTCGAGCGCGGTGGTCGGTTCGTCGGCGATCAGCAGCCTGGGATTGCACGACAGCGCCATTGCGATCATCACGCGTTGCCGCATCCCGCCGGAGAACTGATGCGGATAGTCGTGCACCCTGCGTTCGGGCGTCGGGATATTGCACCAGACGCAGCATCTCGACGGCACGGTCCATCGCTTCCCGGCGGTTCAGGTCCTCGTGCTGCCGGATGGTCTCGGCGATCTGCTGGCCCACGGTGTAGACCGGGTTCAGCGAGGTCATCGGCTCCTGGAAGATGATCGCGATCTGCTTGCTGCGGATCTGCCGCATCTCCTCGGCGCCGAGCGGCACGAGGTCGCGGCCCTGCCACAGCACGCTGCCTTCGACGATGCGGCCGGGCGGCATCTGGATCAGCTTCAGCACCGTCATCGCGGTGACGGTCTTGCCGCAGCCTGACTTGCCGACGACGCCCAGCGTCTCGCCCCGGTCGATGGCGAGGTCCACGCCGTCGACCGCGCGAACCATCCCGTCGTCGGTCCTGAAATGCGTCTTCAGTCCGCGGATCTCGAGCAGCCGCTCAGCCATGCGTCACATGATGCGGCGCGGATCGAGCGCATCGCGCAGGCCGTCGCCGATGAAGTTGATGGTGAGCACCGCGAGGAAGATCGCGCCGCCGGCGAACAAGGCCCAGTGCGGCGCGACGTCGAGCTGATCCTTGGCGTCGAACAGGATGCGGCCCCAGGTCGGAATGTCCGGCGGAAAGCCAAGGCCCAGGAACGACAGGGTCGATTTCGGCGATGATTGCCGCGGCCACGTCGATCGTGCCGGCGACGATCACCGGCCCGAGCGCGTTCGGCAGGATGTGGCGCACCACCAGGCGGAAGGTCGAGGCGCCGAGGGCGCGCGCCGCCTCGACGAACTCCTTCTCGCGCAGCGCGAAGAACTGCGCGCGCACCAGCCGGGCCACAATCATCCAGCGAAAGGCGCCGATCCCCGCGACGACCAGGATGAAGATCCCGAGTTCCGGGCCCAATACACGCAGTCAGCGAGTTGCGGAACAGGTAGATGAGCAGCAGCAGCACCGGCAACTGCGGCAGCGACAGGAACAGATCGATCAGCCACATCAACGCGGCGTCGATGCTGCCGCGCGACATGCCGGCGAGCGCGCCGACGATCGTGCCGACGACGACCGAGACGGACATCGCCGCCAGACCGACAGCGAGCGAAATGCGTCCGCCATACAGCATGCGCGCCAGCAGGTCCTGACCGAGATCGTCGGTACCCAGCGGATGTGCCCAGCTCGGCCCCTGCAGTTGCGCGGCGAAGTCGATGTCGTTGATCTGCACGCGCCACACCAGCGGACCGAACGCGACCGCCAGGATCATCGCCAGCAGCACGACGGCGCTCGCCACCGCGAGGCGATGGCGGCGGAAGCGACGCCACGCCTCGGTCCACGGCGTGACGTGCCGCGCCCGCGCCTTGGCCACGGCAGCGCCGGCGCCGGCGTCAACGGTAGGAGATGCGGGGGTCGAGCCAGCCATACAGCAGGTCCGCGATCAGGTTGAACAGGATGACCAGACAGGCGAACACGAACGTCACCGCCATGATCACCGGCGTATCGTTGGCCAGGATCGCGCTGATCAGCAGCGATCCGATGCCGGGCACCCGGAAGATCTGCTCGGTGACGATGGCGCCGCCGAACACGATCGGCATCTGCAGGGCGATCAGCGTCACCACCGGGATCAGCGCGTTGCGCACGATGTGCTTGAGCACGACGCCGCTCTCCGGCAGCCCCTTGGAGCGCGCGGTGGTGACGTAGTCGAGACGGATCACGTCGAGCACGGCGGAGCGCACAAAGCGCGTCCAGGTGGCGCCCTGGAACAGCCCGAGCACCGCGACCGGCATGATCGACTGCTTGAACTCCTCCCACCACCAGGCAAACCCGGTGGCGGCCAGGTCCGAGCGGAACACGAACGGCAGCCAGTCCAGATAGATGCTGAACACCAGGATGAACACGATGCCGGTGAAGAAGACCGGCAGCGAGAAGCCGATCAGGGCGAACGTGCTGGCGATCTGGTCGAAGATCGAATAGGGCCGCGTCGCGGCAAACACGCCGACCGGCAGCGCGATCAGCAGCGCCAGCACCTGCGACGCGCCGATCACGCCGAGCGTCGTCGGCAGGCGCTGCAGGATCAGCGTATCGACATTCACCCGACTGGCGAACGAGAAGCCCCAGTCGCCGTGCAGCATCGCGATCAGCCAGTGCAGGTAGCGCACCAGATCGGATCATCCATGCCGAACTTGGCGCGCAGCGCCGCCTGCACCTCGGGCGGAATGGCAGGGTTGGTGGCGAGTTCGCCGAACGGATCGCCCGGCGCGAGCGCCAGGATGGTGAACAGCACGACGCTGATGCCGAGCAGACTCGGTATGGCGATCAGCAGGCGTCGGATGAGGTAGCGGCTCACCGACGCCCGCATCAGCGTCCGCGGATACCAGTCCTGCAAGGCGTAGATATTGCTGTCCCAGCCGCTCAACGGAGCGTGCAGGTTCTTGCCCATGGCCACAACGGCGGGACGGGTCACGACCGGAATGACCACCACGTCCTTGATCACCATGTCGTTCATGGCGATGAACAGCGCCGCACGCTTGACCGGATTGAGCTCGTTGTCGCTCTGCTCGAAGCAGCTTGTCGTAGTCGGCATTCTGCCAGCGGGTGATGTTGCGGCCCTGGAACTTGTTTGCCTTGCTCGCGACCTCGGCCGACAGGAACTGGCGCATGAACACGCCGGGATCCGGCTGCGGCATCGTCGTCGTGTACATCTGCAGGTCGGCGACGAAATGCGGATAGGTGTCCGGATTTGCCACATCCGAAGAGAAGAACACCGACGCGGTGACCGACTTGATCTCGATCGAGATGCCGGCCTTCTGACAGGCCTGCTTGACGATCTCCTGGGTCTTCTGACGCGGCGCGTTGATCGAGGTCTGATAGACCGCGTGCAGTTTCACGCCATTCTTTTCCCGCACGCCATCGGCACCGGGCTTCCAGCCGGCGTCGTCCAGCAGCTTGATCGCCTTGTCGACGTTGAACTCGTAGTGGGTGTTCTTCGAGACGAACTTGTCGGGCGCGTTCACGAAGTTCGCGGTATCGTCGCCGGTGCGGCCGTAGATGAACTTGTGCACCGAGGCGCGATCCACCAGCAGGTTGAGCGCGTCGCGCACCGCCGGATCGGTCAGGTACGGGTGCTTCGACTTGATGCTCGACCGCTCGCCGTCCACGTCGTGCCACGGATCGGTGTTGTTGAGCTGGATGTGCTCGATGCTGCCGCCCGGCAGGATCTCGACACGGCCCTTGCCGCTCGCCTCCAGCCGCTTGAGGATCTCGTCCTCCACCTGCATGTTCCAGGCGAAGTCGTATTCGCCGGTCTGCAGCACGGCGCGCGCCGCCGACACCGCATCGCCGCCGCCCTTCATCTCGATGGTGTCGAAATAGGGCCGGTTCGGCATGTGGTAGTTCGGGTTGAGCTTGCCCTGCACCAGATCGCCCGGCTTGAAGTCGACGAACAGGTATGCGCCGGTGCCGACCGGGGCCAGGTTCGCCGGCGCCTCGCGCGACTTGGCGCCCTTGTACGGCTCGAACAGGTGCTTGGGGATGATCATGCCGTTGACGCCGACGAAGGCGTCGGCCCAGAACGGCGTCGGCTTCTTGAATTCGACGCGGATCGTGTGGTCGTCCACCTTGGTGACCTTGATGTCCTGGTAGGTGCCGATCGTCGTCGCCGCGGTCGCGGGATCGGCCGCATATTCCCAGTTGAACACGCAATCATCGGCGGTGAACGGCTGACCGTCGTGCCACTTCACGCCCTGCTTCAGCTTCCAGATGACCGAGGTGCCTTCCTCGGACAGGCCGCCGTTCTCCACGGTCGGAATTTCCGCGGCCAGCACCGGCGCGAGGTTGCCGTCAGGATCCCAGCCGGCCAGCGGTTCGTAGAAGATGCGCGAGGCGTCCTGGTCCTTGGTGCCGACGGCGAAGTGCGGGTTCAGCAGGGTTGGCCCCTGCCACCACAGCACCTTCAGCGGCCCGCCGCCGCCCGCCTTGGTCGGCTTGTAGGCCGGCTGTCTCCGCCGCCACGGCCACGCCGGAATACGCCAGCATCTGCGTCGCCAGAGGCGCGGTGAGGCCGAGCGCGATCATGGCGCGAGTGAATGCGCGCCGCGACAGCCTGCCCTGCCGGACTTCCTCGATCAGGCCACGCAGGTCTCGTTCGTTCATTGTGGTTCGCCTTTGTCCCAGAGCCCCTTTTGCGGCGGGATGCTAGGCAGCAACGGAACGGGGCACAACCGACTTCTGGCCCCCGGACATGTGCTGCGTCAGAGCAGGCTGCCGCCTAGCACGGGATGAGCACTCAATGGCGCGCTCATCCCGCGCTATCTCTTTGTTTGATCGCGTGATTCAGACCTCCGGCGGTTCCGCCTCCGGTCATCACGCTCTAGTAGCGATACAGATCGTGCTTGAACGGCCCGGACGCCGGGACGCCGATATACTCCGCCTGCTCCGGAGTCAGCTTGGTCAGCTTGGCGCCGACCTTCGCCAGGTGCAGTGCGGCCACCTTCTCGTCCAGCGCCTTCGGCAGCGTGTACACCTGCCGCTCGTACTTGCCGGCCGGCGCGTTGAACAGCTCGATCTGCGCCAGCACCTGGTTGGTGAAGCTGGCGCTCATCACGAAGCTCGGATGGCCGGTGGCGTTGCCCAGGTTCACCAGCCGTCCCTCGCTCAGCACGATCAGCCGCTTGCCGTCGGGGAACACCACCTCGTCGACCTGCGGCTTGACGTTCTCCCACTTGTAGTTGCGCAGCGACTCGATCTGGATCTCGCGAGTCGAAGTGGCCGATGTTGCAGACCACGGCTCGATGTTTCATCGCCCGCATGTGGTCCAGCGTGATGACGTCGAGGTTGCCGGTCGCGGTGACGAAGATGTCGCCGATCGGCGCGGCATCGTTCATCGTGGTGACCTGATAGCCTTCCATCGCCGCCTGCAGGGCGCAGATCGGATCGATCTCGGTCACCATCACGCGGCAGCCCGCATTGCGCAGCGAGGCAGCGGAGCCCTTGCCGACGTCGCCGAAGCCGTTCACCACCGCGACCTTGCCGGCCATCATCACGTCGGTGCCGCGGCGGATGCCGTCCACCAGCGATTCACGGCAGCCATACAGGTTGTCGAACTTCGACTTGGTCACGCTGTCGTTCACGTTGATCGCCGGCGTCAGCAGCTTGCCGTCGCGCGCCATGTCGCGCAGGCGGTGGACGCCGGTGGTGGTCTCCTCGGAGATGCCCCGCACGTCCTTCAGCATCTCGGGATACTTCTGGTGCATCAGCAGCGTCAGGTCGCCGCCGTCATCGAGGATCATGTTCGGCGTCCAGCCGTCTGGCCCGCGCACCGTCTGCTCGATGCACCACCAGAACTCTTCCTCGCTCATGCCCTTCCAGGCGAACACCGGAACCCCGGCCGCCGCCACCGCCGCCGCGGCGTGGTCCTGGGTGGAGAAGATGTTGCAGGACGACCAGCGCACGGTGGCGCCCAGCGCCTGGAGGGTCTCGATCAGCACCGCGGTCTGCACGGTCATGTGCAGGCAGCCGGCGATGCGGGCGCCCTTCAGCGGCTTGGAGGCGCCGTATTCCGCGCGGGTCGCCATCAGGCCGGGCATCTCGTCCTCGGCCATGGCAATCTCCTTGCGGCCCCACTCGGCCAGAGAGATGTCCTTCACTTTGAAGTCCTGCGTCGCCATGTCGGTTCACTCCTGCCTGGGTTGGCGGCGCTATATAAAGATATCTGCATGTTTGGCAATCGTCAGGCGGATTGCCTGGCCGAAGGGGGTATACCATGGCCGAACGACAGCGTGTGCTTCTGCTGACCGGGGCGAGCCGCGGGATCGGCCACGCCACGGTCAAGACGTTCAGCGACGCGGGATGGCGGGTGCTGACCATCTCGCGCCATCCGTTCGATCCGCGCTGCCCGTGGGATGGCGCGAAGAACCACATCCAGCTCGACCTGGCCGACATCGGCCGCGTGCGAGGCCGAGATGCCGCGGCTGCACGACATCGTCGGCGACGGGCTGGACGCGCTGATCAACAACGCCGCGGTCTCGCCGAAGCGGCCGGACGGCGGGAAGATCGGCGCGCTGGAGATGGCGCACGCCGACTGGCTGCACATCTTCAACGTGAACCTGTTCGCCTGCGTGGCGCTGGTCCAGGGCCTGCGCGCCCCGCTGGAGGCGGCGCGAGGGACGGTGGTGAACATGACCTCCATCGTCGGCTCGCGGGTGCATCCGTTCGCGTCGGCGGCCTATGCCGCCTCGAAGGCGGCGCTATGGGCGCTGACCCGCGAGTTGGCGGCGGATTTCGGACGCGCCGGCGTGCGGGTGAACGCGGTGTCGCCGGGCGAGATCGACACCGGCATCCTGTCGCCCGGGACCGAGGCCATCGTCGAGCGGGACATCCCGCTTGCGCCGGCTGGGCAAGCCCAAGGACGTGGCCGACCTGCTGCTGTTCCTGTGCTCGAACTCGGGCAGCTATATTTCCGGGTCGGAAATCCACATCGACGGCGGCCAACGGGTATAAGCAAAACTGGGAAACGCCGCGGTGCTCCGGAGACCAGGCTAGAACTTCTTGAGCTCCAGGCTGTAGGTGCAATAATTGCCGACCTTGGTCTCAGCCTTGATTGCCCCGCCGGCGATCTTCCCGTCGAGCGTCTGGACGAGTATCCCGCTCCGATTACCAGCATACTTGCTCTGGCCGGAGCCGCTGAACGAGCCGTCAGCTGCCACCGTGGCAGTTATCGTCGCGTTTCCCATGTGAACATATTCAAGCTTATTGTCGGTGACAGTCATCTGCACCGGCGCCTTCTTGGCACAGGTCATGGCGTTCGAGCCAGCACCTGTCAGCGTGCCATGATAGTTCCCATCGTAGAGGCCTGCGGCACCGGCCCCCGGAGGCGCCAAAACGATGCCCGTGAGCAAGAAGTAACCGAACAACCCGGGAGGAAATCGCTTCATCACGAATCCGATCAACGTAGGTTCGCTCTGATGCCGGCAACAACCATCCTGGTCGTTGCCGACGTCAGAACAAATCCTAGGCTGAAGATTACCCGTTTTGCAAGAATATCGTTACGTCAAGCCGTCGGGGCGCGGTCGTGGTGCCCTAGGTATTCATCGCATCGAAGAAGTCGTTGTTGGTCTTGCTGTATTTTAGCTTGTCCAGCAGGAACTCCATCGCGTCGACCGTCCCCATCGGGTTCAGGATGCGCCGCAGCACCCACATCTTCGACAGCGTACTCTTCTCGACCAGCAGCTCTTCCTTGCGGGTGCCCGACTTGGTGATGTCGATCGCCGGGAACGTACGCTTGTCGGACAGCTTGCGGTCAAGGATGATTTCCGAATTGCCGGTGCCCTTGAACTCCTCGAAGATCACTTCGTCCATGCGGCTGCCGGTGTCGATCAGCGCGGTCGCGATGATGGTCAGCGACCCGCCTTCCTCGATGTTGCGCGCCGCTCCGAAGAAACGCTTCGGCCGTTGCAGCGCATTGGCATCCACGCCGCCGGTCAGCACCTTGCCGGAACTCGGCACCACCGTGTTGTAGGCGCGCGCAAGACGGGTGATCGAATCCAGCAGAATGACCACGTCACGCCGGTGCTCGACCAGCCGCTTGGCCTTCTCGATCACCATCTCGGTCACCTGCACGTGCCGCGTCGCCGGCTCGTCGAAGGTGGAGCTGATCACCTCGCCCTTCACCGAGCGAGCCATATCCGTGACCTCCTCCGGCCTCTCGTCGATCAGCAGAACGATGAGGAACACCTCGGGATGGTTGGCGGCGATCGCGGTGGCGATGTTCTGCAACATCACGGTCTTGCCGGTACGCGGCGGCGAGACGATCAGTGCGCGCTGCCCCTTGCCGATCGGCGCGATCAGGTCGATCACCCGCGGCGTGTAGTCCTTGCTCGGACCCTTCGCGACCGACTGGAAGTTCTCCACTTCCATCTTCAGCCGCTCATCGGGGTACAGCGGCGTCAGGTTGTCGAAATTGATCCTGTGCCGCACGGATTCCGGCGGCTCGAAATTGATCGTGTTGACCTTGAGCAGCGCGAAATACCGCTCGCCATCCTTCGGCGCCCGGATCTGGCCCTCGACCGAATTGCCGGTGCGTAAACCGAAGCGGCGCACCTGACTGGGACTGACATAGATATCATCGGGACCCGGCAGATAGTTGGCTTCCGGACTGCGCAGGAACCCAAAACCGTCGGGCAGAATCTCCAGCGTGCCCTCGCCATGGATCGCCTGGTCGTTCTCTGCCAGATTCTTCAGAATTGCGAACATCATGTCCTGCTTGCGCAGCGACGATGCGTTCTCGATCTGCAGCGACTCGGCGTAGCTGAGCAGGTCGGAGGGGGATTTGGCCTTGAGTTCGGCAAGATGCATGGGCGCAGTCCGATTGATGATGCGGGACAGGGGCAGAATGCCCGGTGTGTCGTTGCCGGCCATCGTCTCGGATGGGCGGGTTCGGTCCCGTCTGGTGGGAGAATTTCAGGTGGCGGGTCGACCGACACCTTGCGGAAGGATGCCCAACCTAGGCGGGCCGGCCACCCTTCGTCAACGGCCAGTTGGGGCGAACAGCAGGGAAAGTCAAGGGTTTCTCCTCTCGAAGTCCTCAGAACGGCCGGACCACGACCATCACCACGATGACGATCATCAGCAGTGTCGGCACCTCGTTGGCGATGCGGTAGAATCGCTTCGGACGCCGGTTCCGATCCTCCAGGAAATCGCGCCGCCAGCGTGACAGCGCGCCATGAAAGCCCGACATCAGGAGCACCATGGCGAGCTTGACGTGCCACCAGCCCGCCGACCAGTCGATGATCCCTGGCGTCAGCACCAACAGGATGCCGAAGCCCCACGTCGCGATCATCGCCGGGTTGATGATCTGCTCTAGCAGCCGGCGCTCCATCACCTTGAAGCGCTCGCTCTCCGCCGAACCCGGTCTCAGCTCGCAATGGTAAACGTAAAGCCGCGGCAGATAGAACATTCCGGCCATCCAGGCGATCATCGATACGATGTGCAGCGCCTTGGTCCAGGGATAGAGCGTGGTCAGGGACCCGATGGTCATTGCAGCGGACAGCGAGAGCGGTCGGCGGGACAGAACCGGCCGCCGGCATGACTGCACGGACCGGGGCCATGCGCGCGCGCACGCCGGACCAGATCGGCCAAAGCGGCGATAAAGGAGGCATCCGCGCCCTGGGTCGGAACGCGATAGTAGTCGGGCACGCCCAGCCGCTCAGCCAGGCGGCGATAGTCAGCATCGAGTTCCACCAGGGTCTCTGAATGCTCCGATACGAAGGCGACCGGCACGACCAGGACCGCGACCTTGTCATGCGCGGCCCGCTCGATCTCCTGCTCGGGTCCTCGGCTCCAACCAGCGCTGCGGCGTCGCCCGCGACTGATAGCAGATGACCCAGTCCACCGCCTGCTGCCACTCGGCCAGAACCGCCGCAACCGTCCGCTCGATCTGCCACTGGTAAGGATCGCCGGCCTGCACGATCGCTTCCGGCAGGCCGTGCGCCGAGAACAACACACGCAACCCGACCGAGGGATCCAATGCCGCCCGCGCCTGCTCCCAGACTCTTCGCAACACACCGGTGGTGGCGCCGACATAGCCGGCATCGGTCGGGTAGCAGCACAGCACCGACGTATCCGCGACCAGCCCGACTGCCGCCGCCGCCTCACGCCAGGCGGTCAGCGAACTGCCGGTCGTCGTGGTCGAGTATTGCGGATACAGCGGGAGCAGCACGACCTGGTTCGGCTTCCAATCGCGCACCGCCTTCGCCGTCTCGTCGCTGAGCGGGTTCCAGTAGCGCATCGCGATGAAGCACTTCACCTCGAGCTCCGTGAACTCGGCCTCCAGTGCCGCCGCCTGCGCACGGGTCAATTCGAGCAGCGGCGAACGGCCGCCGATCGCGGCATAGCTGGCACGCGCCGGCTCCAGTCGTGCGGCGACGATCCTGCGCGCGAGAAACGGCCGGATGAAGAACGGGACGCGCAGGATCGCCGGGTCATTGAACAGGTTGACCAGGAACGGCCTGAGCGCCTCCGGTCGATCCGGCCCACCCAGGTTGAAGAGAACGACGGCGACCCTAGGCCGCACGCACCTGCTCCACCAGTGCGCCGACGTGCTCGGGCGGCGTCTGCGGCACGATGCCGTGACCCAGATTGAACACGCACGGGCGTCCCTTCAACGTGGCCAGCACGGCGGCGGCTTCCTGTCGCAATACCGATCCGCCGGCGACCAGGGCCAGCGGATCGAGATTGCCTTGCAGCGCCACGCGCGGCGGGATCGATCGGGCGGCGATGCCCATGTCCGTCGAAGTGTCGAGCCCGATGCAGTCTACGCGGGTGGCCGTCACGTAGTCACCGAGCAGCAATCCGGCCAGCCGCGGAAATCCGATGATCGGCACACCCGGATGGCGCCGTCGCAATGCATCGACGATGGTCCGCGCCGGTTCGATGACATGGCGACGGAACTGACCAGACGAGAGGATGCCGGCCCAGGTATCGAACAGCATCACCGTCTCGGCGCCGGCATCGATCTGCGCCGACAGATAGTCCACCGTCGCCTCGCTCAGCAGCGCGATCAGCCGGTCGAACAGCGCCGGCTGGGCATACGCCATCGTCCGCGTCGCGGCGAAATCGCGCGATCCGCCGCCCTCCACCATGTAGCAGGCGACGGTGAACGGCGCGCCGGCAAAGCCGATCAGCGTGCAGTCGGTAAACCCTCCAGCGGCCAATCCAGAGCGCGCAAGCCGTACCGTTTCCAGGATCGGCCCGATCGCCGCAGGCAATCGCTCCGGCCGGAGCGCCAGGACTCCCGCCTCGTCGCGCAGCGGCGGCAGAACGGGCCCTTCACCTTCGCGATAGTCCACGCGCTGGCCGAGCGCCCAGGGAACCATCAGGATATCGCTGAACAGGATCGCAGCATCGAAGCGATAGCGGCGGATCGGCTGGAGCGTCACTTCGGCTGCCAGATCCGGCGTCGTGCACAGTGCGACGAAATCCGCAACCTTCGCCCGCATCGCGCGATACTCCGGCAGATAGCGGCCCGCCTGGCGCATCAGCCAGATCGGCGGCGGCCAGACGGCCTCACCGGCCAACGCTCGCAGCAGGGGCTTGGCGGTTATCTCCATCGCCATTGCTTAAACAGAAAAGAAAGATAAAGGAATTGATGGAGGGGTAGTTAGGGGCTGTGAATCGTGTGGATGAAGTTCCCGGCGGCTTTTGTTCCCGGTACCCACCGCAGGACAGCCGGCAAAGCCTCTGACTCCACCGCATTATCCGGCCCTGTCCCCATCTGCCCGATGCGCTTCGCGAATTCCTCCACAGTACCCGCCGGCGTACCGGTCATCCCCGGCTTTCGATGCCGGATAGCGACAATATGGTGGCAGTCCACTCTATCCCCGCTATCCTCAGCCGCATGCCCGATCATCGCATCAACCTGCATCTGGTTTCCGATGCCACCGGCGAGACGTTGAACGCCATCGCCCGGGCCACCACGGTTCAGTTCGAGCATGCGGAGATCATCTATCATCGCTGGAGCCTGATCCGGACGCGATTTCAACTGCATCGCGTGCTGGAAGGCGTTGAGCACGAACCTGGACCGGTGCTCTCCACCCTGGTCGACAGGGCACTGCGCGGCGAGCTCGAGACGACCTGCCGGCGGTTGAACGTGCCGATCGTGAACGTGCTGGATCCCGTCATGGACATCTTGCAGGAATGCGCCGGCGAGGAGGCTGCCGCCCGTCCAGGGCGGCAATACGCGCTGAATGCCGACTACTTCCGCCGCATCGACGCCATGCACTACGTCCTGGCGCATGACGATGGTCAGGCACAGCCGGGGCTGGCAGAGGCGGATGTCGTCCTGGTGGGCGTGTCGCGCAGCTCGAAGACCCCGACCTGCTTCTACCTCGCGAACCGTGGCATCAAGGCGGCCAATGTGCCGTTGGTGCCAAGTCTGCCCGAGCCGTCGGGGCTCGACACCGTCGAGTGCCCGGTGATCGGACTGACTCTGGAAGCCGAGGCTCTGATCGAAATTCGCCGCCACCGCCTTCGCCTGATTGCTGCCGGCAACGCCTCCGCGATCGCCCGGCAGAACAGCGCCGACTACGTGGACGAGGACGCGGTGAAGTCGGAGCTGCTGTGGGCACGGCGACTGTGCAACCGGCGCGGCTGGCCGGTGATCGATGTGACACGGCGCTCGATCGAGGAGACCGCCGCGACCGTGCTGCAACTCATGGACGCTTGGCACGAGCGCCGGCGAAAGGACGCCGCAGCGAGAACCTGATGCCGCAGAGTTCCGGGCCTCGACTGATCCTCGCCAGCGCCTCGACCTCGCGCCGTTCCCTGCTGGCGGCGGCCGGTGTGACTTTCGAGGTTCATCCGGCGGAGATCGATGAGACGGCGGTGAAGCGCGAGGCCTGCGCCGAGGGGGTGAGCGCCGAGACGGCGGCCCTGCGCCTGGCCGATCTCAAGGCTGCTTCGGTGGCGCGGAAGACGCCGGATGCACTCGTCATCGGCGCCGATCAGATCCTGGTATGCGAAGGCGAGTGGTTCGACAAGCCGGTCGGCATCGCCGCGGCGCGCCAGCAATTGCGGGCCCTGCGCGGCCGCAGCCACGTTCTGGCGACCGCCTCGGTGTGCCATCGCGGTGCCTCCCGGGTCTGGCACAACGTCGCCACGCCACGTCTCACGATGCGCGACTTCAGCGACGAATTCCTCGATGCCTATCTGGCAGCTGAGCGAGAGACGGTCGTCAGCACGGTCGGCGCCTATCGACTGGAAGGCCGGGGTATTCAGTTGTTCGATGCGGTCGAGGGTGAGCACTCGGCCATACTCGGCCTTCCCGTGCTGCCGCTGCTGGCGTTCCTGCGCGACATGCGCTGCATCGAGGAATGAGAACTAACGCGCGGCACCCGACGAGGTGAAGCCCGCGACAAGCTCCCCGATCTTGTCCGGATCGGATTGTTCCATCACATGCCGGGCAAACCGCGCACAGGCGTCGATCTCCACGGATCGGATCGCCTGCTTTACCCGCGGCACCGCCGATGCGGTCATGCTGAAGCTACGCAACCCCAGGCCCAGCAGCAGTGGTGTGAGCCGCGGGTTTGCCGCCATCTCACCGCACACCGACACGGGCATGCGCATCCGCAGCGCGGCCTCGGTGGCGAACTGCACCAGCCGCAACACCGCCGGGTGAAGCGGATCGTATAGCTCGGCGACATCCGTTTCGCCGCGATCAACCGCCAATGTGTAAGCCGTCAGATCGTTGGTGCCGATGGCGAAGAAGTCAGATTCGAGCGCCAGCGCATCGGCCGACAGCGCCGCGCCGGGCGTCTCGATCATGATGCCGAGAGGCGGCAATTTCTCTGGGATGCGCTCGCCCCGGCGCCGCAGCCGCCGCGCCACTCGCTCGTATATTTCGCGTGCCGCGCGGACCTCGCCGACAGTGGTCACCATCGGCAACATCACCCGCACCGGCCCGGCGGTGGCGGCGCGAAGGATCGCCGCGAACTGGGTCTCCAGCAATTCATGCGCGCGCAGCAGCAGCCGGATACCGCGCAGACCGAGTGCGGGGTTTGCGTCGGCGATGTCGGGGACGATGCCGGCGCTGGACAAGGCCTCGATGTCCTTCTCGCCGCCCCAATCCAGGACGCGGATCGCCACCGGGTCGCCGCCCATCGCCTCCACGATGGAGCGATAGGTCTCCGCCTGGGTATTCTCGTCCGGCACCGTCTCCCGGTTCATGAACAGGAACTCGGTGCGCAGCAGACCGATGCCGACCGCTCCCGCCTGGGCGATCAGCGGCAGTTCGAGCGGCAATTCAAGGTTGGCCTGGAGCTCGACCGTTTCACCGTCCAACGTCTCGGCCGGCAGCCGGCGCAGCTTGGCGAAGCGCTGCCGTTCGCGGGCAAAGGCGGTGACCGCCCGCCTAGCCGTGGCCAAGGTATCCGATCCAGGGTTGAGCACCACGATACCGGCCGAGCCATTCACCACCGCCAGATCGCCGGGTTGGATCGCATGGGCGATGCCCGTGGCGCCCAGCACCGCCGGCACGCCCAGCGCGCGCAGCATCACCGAGGTATGGCCTTCGGCGCCGCCCTCCTCTGTCGCCACGCCGGCCAGGCGTGCCGGGTCGAGCAATGCGGCGTCCGAGGGCCGCAGTGACTCGCTGATCAGTATCGCCCCTTCAGGCAGGCCGGCGAAGCTGCGGAATGGCGCACGCGTCAGATTGCGCACCAGCCGGCGGCCGATCTCGCGCACCTCCTCGGCGCGCCGGGTCAGGCTGGCGCGGTCCTCGGCGGGCATTCCCGGTTCGGCCTGCGCCATGATCACCCCGGCGATCTCGTCCGCCTCTTCCACCACCGCCGCCTCGGCCGAGATCAGGGTCTCCTCGATGCGCCGCCGCACGCCCCGGATCATGCGCGTGGAGCCCAGCATGCGGATGTAGGCATCGATCAGCGGTGCCAGTTCGACCTGGCTTTCCTCGGGCAGCACGACGAGCCGGCTTCGGAGCTTGTTGAGTTGCTTGCGGGATTGGGCAACGGCGGTATCGAAGCGCGCGCCTTCCGCGGCGCAGTCCGCGGCCAGGATCTTGTGCCGGGTGATCTTCGGCGCGGGTTCGGACGCCCGGAAGACAAGGCCGATCGCAACGCCCGCGGAGACTGGAATACCGCTGAAGCGCACCTCCTGCCGGGCGTGATCAGGCCGGGCGCGACCGAGGCGCTTGTGTTGGGGTGGCGGCGGGCTAGCCTTGCTCATCAAAGCCGAAGTCGACCAGCGCGGCGAGCGCGTCGAGCGCTTCCTTGGCGTCCCAGCCCTCGGCGCGCAGCTCGATGACTGCGCCCTTGGCGGCTCCCAGCATCATCAGGCCCATGATCGATCGCGCCGGCACCGACTGCCCGTCCCGGATCACGTCGACCGAGGCGTCGAAGCGCTCGGCCAGCATGACGAACTTGGCGGCCGCGCGCGCGTGCAGGCCTCGCTTGTTGGGGATTGTGACGGTGCACGCCAGGACCGGCGCAATCGCGGAGGGTGGCTGTTCGTGAGGAGGGGACTCGCCGTCCTGCGGCGTCATCCGCAGGTGCCGTTGGACTTGCTGCCGTTGTGCAGCACGTGCGAGGCGGCCGCGATGTATTTGCGTCCCGCCTCCTCGGCGCAGTTCACCGCGTCGGCCAACGGCTGTTTGGACCGGACCTTGGCGAGCTTCACCAGCATCGGCAGATTGACGCCCGCAATCACTTCGATGCCCTGCCGCTGCATCAGTGAGATCGCTAGGTTGGATGGTGTGCCGCCGAACATATCCGTCAGCAACACCACACCGTCACCGGTATCGCATCGGCTGATACATGCCTCGATCTCGGCACGACGGTTGTCGATGTCGTCGTCGGGCCCGATGCAAACCGTATCGACGTTCCGTTGCGACCCGACCACGTGCTCCATGGCGGAACGCAATTCCTCGGCCAGACGGCCGTGGGTCACCAGGACCATGCCGATCATCGGAGGTGAGAGGCTTCCCTGGCGGAGAGAGATAACAGATCGCTCATCGTCGTCTCAGGCCTCCTGTGCCTGAACCGGCGCGGCAATCGGGGCCGCGTCGTCAAATTCCGAGGCATCCCCCGCCGCCGGTATCATCCGGCCGACCGGGTATGCCGCCTCAAGCCCTTGCCGAGCCAGTTCACGGTGCCTCACGAGCAGCCGGAAACCAATACCCCTGTCGTTGCGCGCCGGGGCCGCGGTAATCCAGTCCGTTAGATAATGCGCGAGTTTTTCGACCAGATAAACCGACCGGTGCCGCCCACCGGTACACCCAATCGTGATCGCCGTGTATTTCTTGCCCTCCTGAACAATCTCGGCAAGAGCATTTCGATCAGGTCAGCCATCTTCGTAAAGAATGTTGCGAAGTCGGGATCCGCTTCGATGAAGGCGCCAACCTCGGCGTCCAGACCCGTCCGCTCCTGCAAGATGGGGTCGTAGTGAGGATTTCGCAAAAAGCGTGCATCGAATACCAGATCTGCTTCCCGCGGCAGTCCGAACCGGTAGGCGAAGGAAACCAGTGACACCACCAATTGGGTCTCGTGGGCTTCGCTGTCGGTGCCGAAATGCAGGCCAATCCTTTGACGCAGCGAGCCCAGCGGCAGGTCCGTGGTGTCGATCGTCAGGTCGGCTCCCTCGCGCAGTGGCGCTGTGAGTGCTTCCTCGCGGGCAATGCCATCCGCCACCCGTCCCTGCGGCGCCAGTGGATGGCGCCGGCGCGTCTCGGTGTAGCGCCGGAGCAGGGTGGTTTCGTCCGCCCAGGCGAAGACCAGTTCCGGTCTGAGTGCGGGGTTGGCGCGCAACCGCCGGATCGCCGCCAACAGAAGGTTTGCGTCGAAGCCGCGGGTGCGCGCATCGACGCCGATCGCGAGGTTCCGCTCGCTGCGCGACACCATGTCCTCGAGCATGGGCAGCGGCGGATTATCCACGGCCTCGTAGCCCAGATCCTCCAGTTCGCGGAGGACCGATGACTTGCCGCCGCCTGAAAGGCCGGTCACCACCGCCACGCGAAGGCGCTTCTTGTTCATGCGGCGAAGGCTCCGGCGACTTGCGAGACGCGTCCAAGCGCGCAGTCGAGCGCCAGGGCCACCCGTTCTGGCGCGGAGGCGGCGGTGGGGTCAATCTGCACCAGCGGCAATGTGAACGTCTCGTGACGGGCCGGCGCGGGCATTCGCGTGGTTGCGCCGGTCAGCTCCACAACCAGCGCGAGCCGCGCCGCGGCGACATGGGGCAGGCGCACGATGCCGAGACCCCACACCTCCAGCAGTCCCGCCAGGGCCGACACCGGACGGGCGACGCCGTCCTCGATCTCCACGCGATCGTCCGCCACCAGTTCGAAGCCGCGCGACAACAGCCGCAGCACCATATCGGACTTGCCGGCACCCGGTGGACCGATGAACAGCACCCCGTTGCCCGAACGGCTCGCGCAGCTCCCATGGATCTGCATGACTGTGCAGTTTGGACCGATACGCGTCAGAAAGGAAGCCGCTTGTCGGGCGAGCGGGGAAATGCCAGCGTCGCCATCATGATGAGCAGAAGCGACATCGCCGTCGCTGCCACCCGGATCGCAGGATATGTCCGGCACACACCCCTCCTTTGCCTGGCCGCACCCGAGTTGGGTCTCGGGATTCCGGTGACCCTAAAGCTTGAACTGCTCCAGCATTCCGGCAGTTTCAAGCCGCGCGGAGCATTCAACCGGCTGTTGGCCGCCAACCTGCCGCCAACCGGGGTGATCGCAGCCTCGGGTGGCAACCACGGCGCGGCGGTAGCCTACGCCGCCAAGGCGCTCGGCGCGAAGGCCGAGATCTTCGTCCCAGAAGCCGACCCCGGCGCTGAAGGTGGCGCGCAT
>CAVPTU010000034.1:0-121669 GCA_963708565.1 uncultured Alphaproteobacteria bacterium | reverse complement strand
CCAGCGTGTTCGACGCTGCACGGTGAAATGCGATCACCCGCGTGCATGCGAGCAGCGGCTGGCCGATCGGCCGGAAGGCCAGGGCGCCGCGCGCCATCTCGTCCTGCACGAAGCTGCGAGGGAGAACAGTGCAGCCGAGGCCGCTGCGGACCATCACCTTGGCCAGCGCGGTGCTGTTCACCTGCAACACAGGGTTCAGCCGGATGCCGCTCTGCTGCGCGGCCATCTCGAGTTGGCGGCGAATCCAGTGCTGTGGCCCGGGAAGAATGAGCGACTCGCCGACCAGCTCGCGCAGCGATGCCGGGCGCGTGTCGGTCAGCAGATGCGAGTGGACCGGCGCGACGAGGCCGAGGCTCTCGGTCAGCAGCGGCGTCATTTCGAGGTCAGGCAGCGACGGGGGATCTTGCAGGATCGCCAGATCGACGTGGCGGTGCAGCAGCCACTCCTCGAGATCGGCGCCGCTGCCCTCGCGGAGGTCCAGCGTCATGTCCGGCCAGCGCGAGCGAAACGCCAGGGCCAGCGGCGTCACCAGGGGCGCGCCGGCCTCCATCGGAACGGCGAACGAGATCGTCCTTGGCGCCGGCTCGGCTGTCGCGTCGTGCAGCGGCGAGGCAAGCAACCGCATGACAGTGTGCAGGCGATCGCGCAGGCTGGCGCCCGCCGGGGTCAACGTCACGCCGCGCGCATGACTATTTCGGTAGCTGGATACCGCTGATGAGGGCCGGAATTAGGCCTTTACGGGCTACCAGTCGCATATGGTGGTATTGCGTCGGTGGTATATCGAACCATTGGACAGGGGGCGGCGTTCTACCCGACGTTGAGACCCGCTGCTACCATCAGCCGAATCGGTCGCCATGCCCGAGAAGAGACACCTGACCCGCCGCCATGGGAACAACGACACCGGGACGTGGTATGCGGTCATATCAGTGCCCCGGAATCTTCAGTCTGCCGTTGGTAAACGTCACCTACTGAAGAGCTTGCACACCGCCGACCTGGTTGTCGCGCGCTCCCGACGCCATCAGGCGCTCGCCGACTTTGAGGTGGTCTTGAACCGTGCTCGCTGGCGGACTGGTGGGGACACGATCATGGACACCGCGATCGCCTGGCGCAAAATGGTGCAGCGCATCGACGCCGGCGACCTCTCACAGTTCTCGGTCTACCCGCCACCTTCACCGGGCACCGATCTGCGCAGTTTTGCGCTGAACCTTGTTGACGAAAACATTGAACGCAGCGCCGACGAGATCTCCGCCAGCCACTCCCCTACCCTCGCTCGATCGTTTTACGGCATCGCGACTGGCACCGCGACACCACTGCTACATCTCGTCGATTCCTGGCTTCTGGAAGGCGGTACAAAGGGACCATATGATCAACGGACGAAGGCGCAATACAGAACGATGCTCAATCGCTTCGCCGACTGGTGCCGGCTGAGCGGCGTTCCTGCCACAGTTGAGGCAATAAACAAACCTGTGGCGGGTCGATATGTAACGGATCAGTTTGTCGCCAAGGGCATGCATCCAATGACCGCGAACCGGCACATCTGTGGGCTGTCAAGTTATTGGCGCTGGCTCATCAAGCGGACGGGTGTCGAGCTAAACGTGTGGCATGGGCAAACGATATCAAAAGCAACTGCCAGGAACGGCGAGAGGGTCAAGCGCCCGTTTACGGATGACGAAATGACCATCCTTTTGACAGGCGACGCCAAGCAGGAGTTAGCCGACGCCATCAGGGTGGCCGCGTTATCCGGCATGAGGATGGAGGAGATCTACCAGCTTACGGTCGCGGACTTAGCCGATGGACTATTCAGCATTCGCCGTTCAAAGACGATGGCGGGCGTTCGCAAGGTGCCGATACATTCCGGCCTCGCGGCCATCGTCGCTCGCCGCACAGAGGGCAAGACTTCCGCAGCATACCTATTTCACGAGGCAACCGACCGCTATGTGCGAGGTGCCAATCTATCGCATAAGTTCACGCACTATCGGCTATCGGTTGGAGTTAATGAGCAGGAAGAAGGTCGTCGGCAAAGCCGAGTGGATTTCCACTCCTTCCGTCGCTGGTTCGTCACCAAGGCACGTAATGCCGGCATCGACCGTGCGGTTGTAGCGGCCGTGGTCGGCCATGAGGCCGGCAACCTCACCGACGACACGTACTCGGGCGGCCGTCAGGCTGCCGATCTGTTAGCGCAGGTCCGGTCCGGATGCCGCTGCTTCGACGTGGTGCGATCGATGCTCCGGAGCAATTAACGACTGCGATCTGGTCCTCACGGCTGATAATATTGTTAGTGGCCAACCCCGCGAGGGCAATGTGGGTGACGCAGCCTCTCACCCGCCGGGCTCGAGTTGGGACCGCGCTGGGCAAAGTTACCCCGCACGACGGACATCAATTCTCCCTATGGGTAATAGGAAGAGTTGATGACCCTCAGCTTCCCCATACACGTCCGGTGGCGCAGCGACAGCTACACAGTCGGCGACCTGAAGGTCTGCTGGAGCCAACTGCTGGAGTTGGCCCGAGGTGTTCCCCTTCGTCAGGGGCCTCCCCGAAGGGCATTATTGTCAATTCCTGCCAGTGGGCGTCCTCAAGTCCCCTTCAGCTCTCTAGTCCGTAGGAAATCTGGCTGACGCGCATGCTGGCGATGCTGACCGGCAATTGCGCTGGCCTATACTGGAGCCTGGACTTTCGCGAGGTAGCCAGCCACGACCTCCACGAAGGTCCCCATACCATCCCCATAGGCCGCGCTTTCATCCATTTTCGCGCTGTGGCCAGTGATCGCGCTGCGAACCTCAACGGGCATGACGATCTTGCGGCAGGCGCCAATGAACCAATGCCGCCAAGAATGGTTGGGGCTGATAAGCGGATCAGTGATGCCCAGCGTCGCGCGCAACCATCGGGATACCTTGCGGCCCGCTGTGGTTGAGCGCAGTCCGAACACGGCATCGGGGTTGATGTCTGGCCAGATGGTAGAATTGGATGGAAGCGTGTCCACGTAATCAAGAAACCCTTCGGCGATCAATGCGGGGTGCAGCGGCACGGTTCGCCGACTGTCTGCATTCTTGACGGTGCGACCCTCGCCCTCATCATGAATGCGAATGACTGGCACGCCATCGCGCGTCACTATGTCCCGCCTGTCGGATTGGCAGATCTCGTTCAATCGTGCGCCCGTTAGGCACAACACCCACGGCAGCCAGCGTAACGCCCCCTTCTCGTCGCGCGCAGCTTTGAGGATGCGAGCAGCTTCGTCGTCGGTGAAAGCGCGCGGCTCCCGGCCCTTCTTCTTTGCCTTGGGAGGTAGGATGCCGCGGAACGGATTGTCGTCATCGCGAAGCTTGCCATTCTGCTGACCCCACGCCCACACGGCACTCATCTCGGACATGTCGTTGCGCACCGTCGCCGTATTCCGACCACGCCTCAGCGCGTCCTCCTTCCACCGAACTGCATCGGCCTTGGTCACACGATCCGCGTCCCGGTGTCCCAGAAACGTTGCGAGGCGAGCTAACGTCCGCTCCCGGTCATACAACGCACGGGGTATGGGCTTCGTGCCGACCGTCCAACCGTGGTCCATGGCCCAGCCGGTAAGCAGGACGTCGAATGTTAGTCCGGGGCGCGTTGGACCCGACGTAGGCGAGGCGGTGGGAAGCGGGGGGAACTTCTGCAGGTTGCCATCGGGGGGGGGACCAATCTCCATCAATGTGCCGCTTCAGGGCCTCTCTGAAGGTCCCTTCGGCTCGCATCAGAGCGTCGGTTAGGCGCCGCACGCTTTCAGCATCAGTGGCAAAGCCGTTGCCCTCCAACAGTCGGCTGGCCCACGCTGTCGAATAAGGGGCGAACTCTTGGCTGGTCGGATCGATCGCCCTGGGGTCGTCATCGGCGAGTTCGAGCGCGATTTCCCAATGAAGGTCCTGCTCTGCATGGCTGCCGTTCGCCCCCACACGTCGCCGATACCACTCGCCCGCCAATGCTGCGATCTCCTTTCGCGTGGGTGCGGCAGGCGCTTCGGCCACAATGGCCCGGGCGCGATCCAGCTTTGATCGCAGCCTTGCGAGCGCTTCGGGCGCCCTATGCTTGGCCTCGGTCGGGTCCTTGGTTTTCAGGTTCTCTTGGAACTCCGCCTGAACGCCGAACATCCGCTTGGTTGTCTCACGCAATTCCTGCGGGATCGCCAAGCGAACAAGGTAGGTTCCGGTTCGCGGATGCTTTGTCGGTCGCGTCATTAGTAAGGCCATTTGGAGCATCCTTTTGTAGCACTGGACGCTCGGTAAGCCTATGATCTGCCGCAGGTATCTGACAGGAAACGGTAAGTTGGCTCGGTGGCTGGGGGACCTGGATTCGAACCAAGGCTGCCCGGTCCAGAGCCGGGAGTTCTACCGCTAAACTATCCCCCACCGGCAGCGCGAGCCGCGGATTACCACGCCCCACCCAGCCTCGGCAACCTTACCCGATCGTCGCCAGCTCGTGCCGCAGCGCCGCCGCGTGCGGCGCGGCGACCGCATGTCCATAAAGCACGTCGCGCGTCGTCAGCGGACGCCCGTAATACGCGTGGTCGTCGTCCGGCTGCGACCGGATGATCGAGCCATTCAACGCAACGCCGGCATACACCCCGCTCGAGGAGCTCCATACCACGATGTCCGGCCCACCGCCGCCCACCGCGCCCTCGACGCCGGAGCCGAGATTGGCCACCGCGATCCCGGCCTGCGCGCCCACCTTGAACTGATCGCGCAGCAGCGCATTCAGCCCCTTCTGCGTCATCACCAGCAGGATCATCTCGGACTGCTCCAGCCCCGCCTGCAAGCCGAACGACGCGGAGCCGATCGCGTAGAATGCCGGATCGCTCCAGGTGTTGCCGGGACCGCGGGCCAGCAGCACGCCGGTGCCGCCCTCGCCGCCGACGATGAAGCCGCCCTTGAACAGTCGCGGCACGATCAGCACGGCGCGCGCCCGTTGCAGCAGTTGCCGCGCGTTGCCGAACGCCTTGTCGTGTCGCAGATCGGCGATCGTCTGGCTCGCGCGATCCACCACCACCTGCTGATCGGTTCTGCGCGCGCGCGACCAGCGGCACCAGCAGAACGATCAGCATCAGTGCCGTGCGGCACAAACCTGCCCGTGAGGTCATGCACAGATCCCTGTCCGTTGCAGGTGGACAAAGGGGCAGTGCCAATCAGGCGGCTTTGTGGCTCGAAGACGGTTCGGCGATCACACTCGGCTGAGCGTTTGTTTCGTGAAGATCGCCGCCACGGTTCGCGCCAGCCCGTCCTGCCACGGCGGCAGCCGCAGCCCGAACATCGCCGAGAGCTTGCCGCAGTCGAGCCGTGAGTCGGGCGGCCGCTTGGCTCTGGTCGGCCACTCATCCGTCGCGATCGGCGCGATCGTCGGCGGCTCGACGCCATGACGTGCCGCCGCCGCGAACGTCGCCGTCGCGAGTTCGTGCCATGTCGCCGCACCCGTCCCGGCGGCGTGATAGACACCGGCATAGCCGCCGCGCCAACCGTCGTTCGTCAGCCGCCCGGCAATGGCCAGAATGACCGCCGCCAGATCCGCGGCACTGGTCGGGCAGCCAAGCTGATCCGCCACCACGCGCAGATGCCGATTGCGCTGTCCCGCCGCGAGCATCGTGCGCACGAAGTTGTTGCCGACCGGCGAATAGAGCCACGACGTCCGCAGCACGATGGCGCGCGAACACTCGGCCAGCACCGCCTGCTCGCCGGCCAGCTTGCTCGCCCCGTAAACGCCTTGCGGCGCGACCGCGTCGGTCTCCACATAGGGCGCGCCCTTCAGCCCGTCGAACACGTAGTCAGTCGAGATGTGGATCAGCGGAATGCCCGCCGCCTCGCACAGCCGCGCCAGGTCCCGCGGGCCATCGCTGTTGACCCTGAACGCCGCGGCCGCGTCGTCCTCCGCCTTATCGACGGCCGTGTAGGCCGCGGCGTTGATCACCAACCATCGCGCACTCGCCGCGAACGCCTCGCGCACGCTCTCGGGGCGCCCGAAATCCACCTCCGGCGGCCCGACGCAATCCACTGCCAGCCCGCGCGTCGGCGCCGCCTCGGCCAGCGCACTCGCGAGCTGGCCGATGACGCCGATGACCAGGATCGGTGCCGTCATGTCACGCCGTGTGCCACGCGCCGCATTCCGCCAGGCGCGGCAGTGCGCGGTCCTTGTCGGACAGGATCGCCTCCTCCGGCCCGATCGGCCACGCAATGGCGAGATCGGGATCGTTCCAGATCACCCCGCGCTCCGCCTGCCGATCCCACGGCGCGGTGACCTTGTAGATCACCTCGGTATCCGGCTCGAGTGTGCAATAGCCGTGCAGCAGCCCCGCCGGGATCCACAACTGCTGCCAGTTCTCCACCGACAGCACGACGCCGGCATGCCGGCCATAGGTCGGCGAGCCACGCCGGATGTCCACCGCGACGTCCCAGATCGATCCGCGCACCACCCGGACCAGCTTGCCCTGCGCACTGGGCGCGATCTGCAAATGCAGGCCGCGCACCACGCCGCGATCGGCCGACCGTGCGTGATTGTCCTGCACGAACGGCCCCGGCACGCCCGCCTCCACGAAACGCCGCTCGACCCAGGTCTCGGAAAAGAACCCCCTCTCGTCAAGATACCGCGGCGGGGTGATCAGCAGGACATCGGCAATGCAGGTCGGCTCGACGATCACGCCTGCTCCCCCTCCGCCAGTTCCATCAGCACGCGCCCCAATTCCGTCTTGCCGAGATGGCGCGCATGCGAGCGCAGCGTATCCGCATCGATATATCCCATGCGGAATGCGACCTCCTCCGGACAGCCCACCAGCATGCCGGTGCGCGACTGGATGGTCTGCACGAAGGTCGCCGCCTGGAGCAGCGAATCAGGCGTGCCGGCGTCGAGCCAGGCGCAGCCGCGCGACAGCCGTTCCACCGCCAGCATGCCGAACTCGAGATACAGCCGGTTGAGGTCGGTGATCTCCAGTTCGCCGCGCCCGGAGGGACGGATGGTGCGCGCCAGATCGCTTACAGTGTTGTCGTAGAAATACAGCCCCGTCACCGCCCAATTGGACTCGGTCTCCGTCGGCTTCTCCACGATATCCATCGCGCGCCCTGCCGCGTCGAACGACACCACGCCGTAGCGCTCCGGATCGCGCACCTGATAGGCGAACACCGTGGCACCTTGCGGCCGCGCCGCCGCCGCGCGCAGCAAGGCAGAGAGATGATCGGCGTGGATCAGGTTGTCGCCGAGTGCCAGCGCGCACGCCTCGCCGGCGATCCAGTCGCGGCCGATCAGGAAGGCCTGCGCGATCCCATCGGGGCGCTCCTGTTCGGCATAGGTGAAGCGCACGCCAAGCCGCGCGCCGTTGCCCAGCAGATGGCGGAACTGCGGCAGGTCGCTCGGGGTTGAGATCACCAGGATGTCGCGGATGCCGGCCAGCATCAGCGTCGACAGCGGGTAATACACCATCGGCTTGTCGTACACCGGCAGCAACTGCTTGGACGCCGCCAGCGTCATCGGATGCAGCCGCGTGCCCGAGCCGCCGGCGAGCAGAATACCCTTCATGCCGCAGTTCCTAACCGTTGTCCCGCATAGCGCCCCGCGCGCACCGCCTGCCACCAGTCGCGGTTCGCCAGATACCAGTCGATGGTGCGCGCAAGACCGGCCTCGAAGTCATGCGGCGCGCGCCAGCCAAGCGCCGTCTCGGCGCGCGTCGGGTCGATCTCGTAGCGGAAATCATGCCCCGGACGGTCGGTGACGAAGTGGATCAGCCGCTCGCGCGCGCCGGCGGGATCCGGCACGCGGCGATCCAGTTCCGCACAAATCGCGCGCACCACGTCGAGGTTGCTGCGCGGCTGCCGCGCGCCGATCGCGTAGGTGGCGCCCGCCTCGCCGAGCTCCAGCACGCGCACCAGCGCGACCGCGTGATCCTCGACGAAGATCCAGTCGCGCCGGTTCGAGCCGTCGCCATAGACCGGCAGCTTCTTGCCCTCCAGCGCGTTCAGCATGACCAGCGGGATCAGCTTCTCTGGGAATTGCCACGGCCCGTAGTTGTTGGCGGTGTTGGAGATGATCGTCGGCAGCCCATAGGTGTGGAACCACGCGCGCACCAGATGGTCGGACGCGGCCTTGCTCGCCGCATATGGACTGCGCGGGTCATAGCGCGTGGTCTCGTCGAACGGCGGATCATCCGCACCAAGCGCGCCGAACACCTCGTCGGTGGAAATATGATGGAACCGGAACGCGCTCCGCCGCGCCGGGTCGAGCGTGGCATGGTATTGTCGCGCAGCCTCCAGCAGCGTGAACGTCCCGACGACGTTGGTCTCGATGAACGCCGCCGGTCCGTCGATCGAGCGATCGACATGGCTTTCCGCCGCGAGATGCATCACCGCATCGGGCTGCTGGGTCGCGAAGATCTGCCGCATCGCCGCGGCATTGGCGATATCGGCATGGATCAGCACGTGTCGATTGTGACCCTTCGCCTCTTCCAGCGCGTCCACGGACGCCGCATAGGTCAGCTTGTCGACGTTGATCACCACGTGATCCGTGTTGCGTACCAGATGCCGCACCACGGCCGAACCGATGAAGCCGCATCCGCCGGTCAGCAACAGTTTCATGCGCTCGGGCGTCCTGTGCGTCGGTGCAACAACGGCCCACGCTCCCGTGATCTGGGGCTGATCCCCGGTTTATGCCTCATTCCGGCAGCGAATGCGAAGCAAAGTTACACTCTGCCCACCGCCGGCCATGTCGTTCCGCTTCCCATGTCGCGGCTATAGCAGAAGTCGGCCGGTGCCTTGAGTGGGGCGCTGCGGCAGGGCTAGCCTGCCACGTCCCGCAGGAACCGAAACCATGCGCTTCGGCTATTTCGCCTCCTACATCCGCGCCGAGGAGGAAAAATCCCTGAGCCAGGTTTACCGGGACACCGCCGAGCAGGTCGAGTGCGCCGACGCCGCCGGCTTCGACGTCGTTTGGTTTCCCGAGCACCACTTTACCCATCGGTACCTGCGCGCCGAACCCGCTGGTGAGCATCGCGGATATGGCGCGTCGCACCAGGCGCGTCAGGCTCGGCACCAGCGTCATCGTCGCGCCGTTCCACCATCCGCTCATACTGGCGGAAGAGATCGGCATGGTGGACCATCTGGTCGAAGGCCGCCTGGAGATCGGCTTCGCGCGCGGATCGTCATTGTACGAATACCAGCGGTTCGGGCTGACCGATGTGCAGGCGGCGGACCGCCTCCGTGAGTCGCTCGATATCCTGCTCGGAGTTTGGCAGGCGGACGCGGATTTCGCTTACCACGGAACCCAGTTCGAGTTTCCCGCGACCTACATCGTGCCGCGCCCGTTGCAGCAGCCACATCCGCCGCTCTGGGTCGCCGCGCGAACACCGGACACCCTGCGCTTCTGCATCGAGCGAGGGATCGGGCTGCACACCACCCCGCTGCGCCAGCCGATATCCGCCGTGCGGACCACGATGAACATCATCGATGCAATCGCGAACGAGGACGCGGCGACGGTCAGGCCGGCAGTCGCGGTGCAGACCGAGACATGCGTGTCGGACGATCGCGATCGCATCATGCTGGCGATGCGGATGTTGGAGCGGAAGCACGTTCGCGCGCAGAACTTCACGCGGGACGGCAGCATACCGCTGCGTGGGTTCGGATCGCTCGACCCTCTGCCGGAGGGGCTGCGCATCACCGCAGAGGAATTGTCCGAGCGCGGCGTCGTCGGCGATCCCGACACGTGCATCGGCAGGATCCGCCGGTATCAGTCGCTGGGCGCCGGCGAGTTCATCGCCTCGATGGATTTCGGTCAGCCGCAGCGCGACATCCTGCGTTCGATCGAGCTGTTCGGCAGCCGCGTAATCCCGCATTGCCGCGATCCCGTGCCGGCGGAACGTGTCGCGCAGCAACCCCGCCCGGGCGCCGGCGAGCGACTACGAGCCCTGCTCGCCCACGGAGACACAAGGTTTGGCAGCGGCTGGCAGGAGTGGGAGACGTCCGACTGGCTGGCCTGGTTCGAGCTGCGGCGTGACGCCGGCGACCCATCGCCGCATGAGATATTCGATTTTTCCGTCGCCCCGCGGAATGCGCGCGCGGACGCCGCGGGTGTCGTCGGCACAAGCGGACGGCTCATCCTCATCAGGGACCAGGCCTGCCCCGAGTGCGGGCGCCCCCTACTCGCGCTTTGCTATCGGCGGGACGGCGAGTCGCCGCAGCACGCGCGTGAGACGGGTACTGCGCCAGCAACACTGGTCCGCCTGGCACGCCGCGCACCCCTGACGGCCACCTTGTCATTGCGAGAAGCGAAGCGACGAAGCAATCCCCGTCGTGGGCGGCACCGCCGATGCCGTGTTCTCATCCCAGCGCCAACAGGGTCGGGTGCCCGGGATCGAAACGCCGCCGAGCCATCGCGCCGGCGGACGCAGCGACAGCCAGTCCACCTCCCCGGCCAGGACCGCGCGTCCCAGAGGCGTGATGGCCAGGTGCTTCCTCGGCCACGGCTGATGGTCCCCGCCGTCGAAGGTCGCGGTGAACACCGGCTGCTCCACGCGCTTCATGCTCTCCACGATGAACCGGAAGAGAAGGTCACCGAGCCAGGGAAGCGGCTCGCGGTCCATCATGAGATGGTGGAATGTCTGGCCGACGGTCCGTGGCGCCTCCGCCAGGAGTTGCAGGATCAGGCGTTCCGTCAGGCTGAGCCCGCTCCCGGTCCAGGGCAGTTCCTGGCAATGTCGCCGCACCGCGCCGGCGAGCTGTGGAAGTTCCGCTATTCCCGTCCTCGCCAGGTCCGCGAGTGGCCTGGGATCCGGTGAGCGCAGCATGCTCCAGACGGACCGCCCGGCACGCAGGCCGCCGTCGGGCACCGGCACACGCTCGCCCCACAGCAGGCGCAGCGCCTCCGGCGGAAGTTGCCCCAGGCCAATGAACCGGACACCGCCCGGATAGTGTGCCAGGGAGATCAGCTCGAGCCGCCTCGGTGACCGCTCCGCGAACTGCGCAAGGCAGCGCGCCAGGATGAGCTGATCGTAGGGGTCGTGCTCGAACCACAGAACGATGCGTTGGTAACGTTCGGCTGCCGACCGCAAGCGTTGCTCGGCGAGGATCAGCTTTTCGGCGATCTGCTGACGGCCCTGCCCCGTGCCGGCCCCGTAGCTCTCCGCCAGGAATGTCGCGCGCCGCTCCAACCATCCGGCTTCATCGAGCACCGGGCCCTGGCAGAGCGGATCGGAATATTCCAGGAAGTCGCCGGTGAAGCCGGCCTCCTTCAGGACGGATTCGATATCAGAACCGCAACGGATATGCAGCGTCGTGAGGCCCTGGTCCGGCACGGCGTCGCCGCGACCGATGCTCTCCCTGGCCCGGTCCATTGCCTGGATGTGTGCCCTCAGCCGCGGCCAGCTCGGCAGACCGAGCTCGCGCGCAACGACAAGCTGCGCCTCGCTCAGGCGCGCGAGGGGATCGGGGAGAGGGATGCAGCCTGAACCGGATGCGTTGGGATGATAAGCGCTGCTGTTCGAGGTTCAGCCGGAATGGCGCCGCCCCGCGCTGGGTGCCGGACGCAGGTGCATCTTGAGGACGATCGGACAAGAGAAACCCCTTCCTCGTGTCTGCGTCCGCCAGTCAGACAGGAAAGGGTGGATGATCGGTCGTGCCACTCTTTGTGAGCGTGGGCGCAGCCCTTTCCGCGGACACGGAGGCTTCGATCAAGCCGCGTCCATAACTAACCAGAAAGCTCGCGCGCGGGTCAAGAATCGCTACTTGACCCGTCTACGCCTAGCACGCGTGCGGTGCAACGAGAACTTGGGGCAGGAGACGAAAAGGGCGTTAGTCAGTTAGTCGTCAACGATATCGGGGTCGTCCGCAGGAGCAAGTTCAAGGTGCCAAAGGTGTGCTTGGTCATCATCGCCAATGTAAAACCAGAGATAAAGGCCTGGACAAAATGCCAGGTCCCTGATCACCACCTTGGTCTTACCTAAGCGGACGGGTACGTAGCCGGCCACGTAGGGAAATGCTTCAGCATTATTGGCAATCGAATCAAGCAGGACTGATATCGAGCCGTCCAGTATCTCCCGAGGATACCCTATGTTCTGGACACTCTGAGCATATGAGGCGTCCTCGACGACGTTCCTACGTGGCCTGCTTGCCATCAGGAAGACCGAGCTCCGCAACCAATTGGCGGGTCCGCTCTATATCACGCACGGTCACTGGCTCGTCAGAAATATATTCCGCCTCGTAAGGGATCAATTCCCCGTTTGTTCGTGTCTTCCAGGCAAGACCGTGAGAGTCATTGCTCATTGCAGTTGCGGATTTACCCCAGTTCTCTTTCACCAAACTGCGAATAAGGTCCAACTCGGATTCGCTGAAGACGGAGACGTCGGGACGACGCCGAGCAGTTAACCGCTTTTGCTGATAGCCTCCAACGTCACGCCGTTCTTCGGTAACCGCTCCCTCGTTTATCAGTTCACGTTTCACCGCCAAAAGAGCCTGAGGAGCGGGGCCATTCTTGAGGCGCTGATACTTTGCGCCAGTGATAGGCAAGCCTGTTCGGAAGAACTGAACAAAATCTGCGCGCCACATTAGCTTGTTGAGTTTGGTCGCACCGAACATAGGATCATCGCGGCACTCTTCCGCGAGGAAAACTATCAACTCGCGAAATTTCGCTTGTCTGTTTGGAATAGCGACTTGGTAGGTCAGGCTGCCGTGAAAATCCACGCGTTCCACCGCCTGCAAATTATGTCTGCTTGCTTGAGAGAACATCATTTCCCGATGATTTGCAATAAAATAAGCCCGAGTCTCAAAGACAGCGCTTGACTCGCTGTGTGGCCCGATTCGCGAAATCCGACTTAAGCCAAGCATTATAATAAGGTATCTGGCACGACGCTGCCAATACCCGCACCAGTCCACCGATGGACTGCACCGCATCGCCAGGGCGGATGGTGATGTTCATATTTTGTTCACCAACCTCTGCCAAAATCCAACCAAACAATGCGGGAGCCCAGATCCATGACCCTCGACGGGTTCATCACACTGCTGATCGGCACCCTCGTCGAAACCATTCCCGCCCCCGCCGACCAGGCCGAGGTGGGCCGCGCTGCCAACCGGGCGCTCGTCCGCACCATGCTCGAGGCGTTCCATCCCGCCGATCCGACGGAAGCCGCCGTGGCCGCCCGCGCCGTCGCCGCACATTTCGCCGCGATGGACAGTTTCGCCCGCGCCGCCAAACCTGGCGTGCCCGACGAGAAAGCCGTCCGGCTGCGCGCCAATGCCATCGCCGCCGCACGCGTGTTCAACGCCGCAATGCCCGGTCGCCACCGGCAGCGCCAGCCGTCCGGCACCGATCCGCGTCCTCACCACCCCGGCCGCCGCACCGCCACACCGGCGCCCGCCTCGCAGACGCGCCACCGCGCAGACCTTCCAGCCCCGCTTGCCGGCCTCGCCGGCGCGTCGGCTCAGGCGTCGCCGCGTTCAGCCTGGCACAGCTCCACGGCCCTCACTGCCGCGCAGCCCACTGTCCTCTCGCCCTAACCGCAAATCGGCCCTGCACCCGATGCATGGGAGAATGCCACTCGCACCTTATCATAACGCAGCTTATCATCAGCCCTCCCGTACAGGACCGTCCCGCGGTGCACGATTTCGAACGCGACCTGATGTTCCTGCTGCACGACGTAGCCCGGCTCATCCGCGTCGATGCCGACAAGCGCGCCCGCGCGCACGGCATGACCCGCGCGCAATGGGGCATCCTGATCTGGCTCGAGCGCCAGCCCGGCCTGTCGCAGAAGGAACTCGCCGAGTTCCTGGAGGTCGAGCCGATCACCGTCGCCCGCCTGATCGACCGGCTGGAGGCCCGCGGCATGGTCGAGCGGCGCCCCGACCCGAAGGACCGCCGCATCTGGCGCCTGCATCTCTGCCAGCCCGCCTACGGCGTGCTGCGCGAGATCGACCACCAGCGCGAGCAGATGCGCACCCTGGTGACCGGTGGCCTCGACGAGGCAACGATCGATACGATGACGGAAGCCCTGCTCACGATGAAGCTGACCCTGGTTCACGAAGCCCATCCGCCGCGCCGCTACCCGCCGGTCGAAGCCGAAGCGCGGGAGGTCGCCTGATGTCGCAGGCCCTGCCACCGCCGGCGCCGCGCCGCGCGTCACCGACGCGCCAGTCCGCAGCCGCCGCATCAACCGCGCCCTGCTCCGCCCGATCCTGATGCTGGGCGGCATCCTGCTCGTCGCCGTGGCCTCCGGCGCCTACTGGCTCACCGGCGGACGCTATGTCTCGATCGACGATGCCTATGTCCGCGCCGCGAAGGAGACGCTGTCCACCGATGTCTCCGGCATCGTGGCCGCGGTCCCGGTGCACGAAGGCCAGCACGTGAAGAAGGGCGACGTGCTGCTGCGGCTCGATCCGCAGCAGTTCCAGATCATGCTCGATGCCGCCAAGGCGAACCTCAACGGCGTCGGTCTCCAGCGTCAACGCCATGAAGCTCGACTATCAGCGCATGCTGCGCGACGTCGAGGTCAAGCAGTCGCAGGTGCAGTCCGACCAGGCGAATTTCGAGCGCTACGCGAACCTGGTGAAGTCCGGCGGCGTCACCCGCGCCGACTACGACAACATGCGCTTCCAGCTTGCCGCCAATCAGCGCGCGGTGATGGCGCTGAAGACGATGGCCGAGGTGCAGCTCGCCAAGCTTCAGGGCAATCCGGACGTCGATACGCGCACCATGCCCGAATACCTCCAGGCCAAGGCGCGCGTGGACGAGGCGCAGCGCGAGCTCGACCACGCGGTGATCTACGCGCCGTTCGACGGCATCGTGACGCAGGTGGATACCGTGCAGCCCGGCATGTACCTCGCCGCCTCCACCGCGGCGTTCGGCATCGTCTCCACCGAGGACGTCTGGGTCGAGGCCAATCCGAAGGAGACCGAGCTCACCTGGGTGAAGCCGGGCGATCCGGTCGACGTTGTCGGTCGATACCTATCCCGGCCGCACCTGGAAGTCGGTGGTCGAGAGCATCGCGCCGAACTGCGGCTCGGAGTTCTCCGTGCTGCCGGCGCAGAACACCTCGGGCAACTGGGTGAAGGTGGTGCAGCGCATCCCGGTCCGCATCAAGGTCGAGCGCAAGCCGGGCGATCCCGAGCTGCGCGCCGGCATGAGCGTGGAAGCCGAGATCGACACCGGCCACAGCCGTACGCTCGCCGACCTGTTCTAGCCCTTACCTCGCATGGCTCCAGGCCCGCATGATCAGGTGCCGCATCGCCTGATCATCACCCTCTGCACGGTCGGCGCGACCCTGATGCAGGCGCTCGACCAGACCATCGCCAACGTGGCGCTGCCCTACATGCAGGGCAGCCTGTCGGCGAGCTTCGACGAGATCACCTGGGTGCTGACCTCCTACATCACCGCCGCGGCGATCATGACCGCGCCGGTGGGCTGGCTGGCCGCGCGGTTCGGCCGCAAGTACCTGTTCATCGGCTGCCTGACCGGCTTCACCATCACCTCGATGCTGTGCGGCGCGGCGCAGTCGCTGGAGCAGATGGTGCTGTTCCGCCTGTTCCAGGGCATGTTCGGCGCCGCCCTGGTGCCGCTGTCGCAGGCCACCATGCTCGACATCTACCCGGTCGAGCAGCGCGGCAACGCGATGGCGATCTGGGGCGTCGGCGTGATGATCGGCCCGATCCTGGGCCCCACGCTCGGCGGCTACCTGACCGAGATGTACAACTGGCGCTTCGTCTTCTACATCAACCTGCCGTTCGGCATCCTGGCGACGCTCGGGCTGATCTTCTTCATGCCGCGCTCGCGCCCGAACGACAGCATGCGCTTCGACTGGATCGGCTTCGCGGCTCTGGGTCTCGGCATCGGCGCCATCCAGATGATGCTGGACCGCGGCCAGGACCAGGACTGGTTCACCTCGCGCGAGATCATCGTCGAGGCGGTACTCGGCGGTCTCGGCGTCTACCTGTTCGTCGTGCACATGCTGACCGCGCGACGGCCGTTCATCCCGCCGGCGTTGTTCAAGGACCGCAACTTCGCCGCCGGCGTCGGCATGATGTTCGCCGCCGGCACCATCCTGGTGTCCAGCTCGTCGCTGATGGCGCCGTGGCTGCAGAACCTCGCCAACTATCCGGTCGATACCGCCGGGCTGATCATGGCGCCGCGCGGCATCGGCACGATGGTCGCCATGGTGCTCGCCGGCCGCGTCGCCACGCGCATCGATCCGCGCATGGCGATGGGGTTCGGCATCCTGTGCGTGGTGTGGTCGGTCTGGGAAATGACCACCTGGACGCCCGACATCAACGAGTGGCGGCTGATCTTCACCATCACCGTCCAGGGGTTCGGGCTGGGCTTCCTGTTCATCCCGCTCCAGATGGTCGCGTTCGCCACCCTGCCGGTGACGCTGCGCACCGACGGCGCATCGCTGTTCAGCCTGGCCCGCAACATCGGCGCCGCCATCGGCGTATCGGTCACCTCGGCGATGCTGGCGCGCAACACCCAGGTGCTGCACGCCGAGATCGGCGCCTCGCGTCAATCCGTTCAACCGCGCCCTGCACGATGGCGCGGCGGTGCAGCAGCACCTCGATCCGGCGACCCACCACGGTGCGGCGATGCTCGATCACATCATCAACCAGCAGGCGCAGATCATCGCCTATGTCGACGACTACAAGATGATGATCTTCACCACGCTGCCGGCACTGCTGCTGCTGTTCCTGATGCGAAGGCCGCGCCAGGCGCCCAGCGCCGCCGAGCCGCACGCGGCGATGGAATAATCCGCCCGCGCGCCATCGTCATGGCCGGCCTAGTGCCGGCCATCCACGTCTTTCCTTCAAATGAGCCTGCCACCATCCCAATAATCGCCCCGCATCTTTATTTAGCCCAAGATTCCTTGACTTTTTCCTGACATCCTGCTAATAATTTCTTCACCGAGCCCGGGAAGCGAAGTCCGGATACGACACAGCTTCGAAGCGGGCGGCAGGTCTCCGGTCCAATACCGAACGCCTGCCGCCGGTTCCCCCAGCCGAGAAACTCCCGACTGGTTCACGCCAACGCTCCGCGTGCGCGATCGTGCACGCAACAGGAGACTTGTCATGCGTAAATTCCTTCTAACGAGCGTGTTCGTGCTGGCGCCCCTCGCCGCGTTCGCCGCTCAGCCTCAGGCAACCGCCGGGGACGTCAATCTCGCCGCAACCAATTCGCTCTCGGTCGCCGGCGTCTCCAGCGGGCAGGGCACCATGGCCGCCGCGAAGGCAGGCGGCAACGGCGCCGTGATCGTCGGCACCGTGTCGGGCAACTACACAACGATCTCGACCAACGGTGCGGCTCAGGCCACCCCGGCCGGCTCGTACACCACCGTCAATACCACCCAGGCCAATGTCGGCGGCACCGTCTCCAGTGGTCTGGCCAACAACACCAAGAACCAGAACGGTGCATCCGGAATCACCGGCGGACAGCAGTCGAGCCAGGATACCGGCAGCTCGGTTGCGGCCGCCCACGACGTCAACCTCGGCGGCTTCGTCGCCACCACGCCCGCAACGAAGCCGGGTCGCGGACATGGTAGCGTCCGCTAACCGTTCAGGCATGAGCCGGCCACAGTGCCGGCTCGATGCATCGACGCAACGGGGCGGACAATAGCCGCCCCCACGCGTGGGAGCACATACGATGAAACATATCCTTCTCGCGGCCACCGCATTGGCGCTGCTGAGCACCGCCGCCTATGCCCAGAATTCCCGGTCCAACTCCGGGTCCACCTCGAGCGCCACCAACTCGTCCGTCTCGCGGTCGCAGTCGATCTCTGGCGCCACGGCAAGCACCCGCTCGAGTTCACATTCGTCTGCCGTCGGCAACACGACCAACGTCACCGTGGAAGGTGTCCAGAGCGGCAACGGTGCAGGCCAGACGGGCAGCGGTTCAGGCTCGACCGGCAGCGGTGACCCGTCCGGCACCGACCAGTACATCGGCTACGGCGGAGGCTATACCGTGCGCAACACGCCGGAGGTGATCCCGCCCAGCGTGGTCGGCGGCAATGCCTGCGCGGTCGGCGCCTCGGGCGGCCTCTCATTGCCTGGCTTCGGCGTCGCGATGGGCGGCACCTGGGCGGACAAGGCGTGCGAACGCCGGCAACAGGCCGCTCTGCTGTTCAACATGGGTGAGAAAACCGTCGCCTACGAAATGATGTGCCAGGACGAGAATGTGCGCAACGCGATGCGGACCGCAGGCAAGCCGTGCGCCGCCGACCAGGTCGCCGCGGCCACACCGCCGGCGGTCACGACCGTCGCGCCGGCCCCCGCGGCACCTGTGGCTGCCGCGCCCGCCAGACCGGTGCGTCCGGATTGGTGCGTCACCGCATCGCCGGCCGAACGGCGCGCTCACGCGGTCTGCGACCTCCCTTCGTAGCGGCGTCGTTCCCGTGGTTCATCGGCGGCTCGCGATGTCATGAAACAGCCGCGCCGGCAGGCCGCCGCCCTGCACCGACTTCATCGGCCGGTTGTCGTCGTTGCCAAGCCAGATGCCGATGATCTCGCCGTCGAACCGCCCGATGAACCACGCGTCGCGATAGTCCTGCGTCGTGCCGGTCTTGCCGGCGACGAGGTGACCGGTCACCGCCGCGGCGCGCCCGGTCCCTCGCGTCACCACCGCCGTCATCATTTGCGCCATCATCGCCGCGAGATCGGGATCGATGGCCGGTTGCGGCGGCGTCCGCAGCGCCTCGATCCCAAACGGCGTGACGCGGTCTCCACCATTGAAGAACGCTGCATAGGAAGCTGCGAGTTCCAGCAGCCCTACCTCGCCGGTGCCGAGTGCCAGCGACACATTGTTGGGCAGCTTGTCGGCGACGCCCAGACGCGCCGCCGTGTTGGCCACCACGCGCGGGCCGCCAGCCTGCTGCAACAGCCGCACGGAAGCGGTGTTGATCGACTGCGCCAGCGCCTCCTCGACGGTGATCTCGCCCAGGTATCGCCGCTCGAAATCGACAGGGCTCCAGTTGCCGATGCGGATCGGCGCGTCGAGCACTGTGTCGTCCGGGCGCACCCCCTTCTCCAGCGCCGCCAGCCACACGAACGGCTTGAACGCCGATCCCGGCTGGCGCCGCGCCAGCACCGCGCGGTTGAACGGGCTCTGCCGATAATCGCGCCCGCCCACCATCGCGCGCACCGCGCCACTCGCCATGTCGAAGACCACGACGGCGCCTTGCGTGACCCCCGCCGCCACTCCCGGCCCATCCAGCAGCGCCGCCAGCCGCGCCTCGGTCACCTCCTGCAAGCGCGCATCGAGCGTGGTGACCAGCCTCGTGTCGACATTCTCCGGCGCCAGCGACTGCGCGTGATCGGCCACCCAGTCGGCGAACCAGCCGGTCGCCAGCGGCGGCGCCGGCGGAAATGCGACCTGCGCCGTGGCCGCGCGCGCCTGCTCGGCCGTGATCGCGCCGGTCTCCGCCATCGCGGCCAGCACCTCGCGGGCCCGCGCCGCGGCGGCACGCGGATCGGTGCGCGGATTGAACCGCGAGGGCGCCCGCGGCAGGCCAGCCAGCATCGCGGCCTGCCACAGCGTCACATGCCGCGCCGAGACGCCGAAATACATCCGCGCCGCGGCGTCCACGCCCCAGGTGCCGGAGCCGAGATAAACGCGGTTCAGCCAGATCTCGAGGATTTCGCGCTTGCTGAACCTGTGCTCCAGCCACAGCGTCAGCAGCAGCTCCTGCACCTTGCGGCGAAACGTGCGGGCGTTGGTCAGGAACAGGTTCTTGGCGACCTGCTGCGTGATGGTGGAACCGCCCTGCGCCAGGCGGCCGCTGGTCAGGTTGACCCACACGGCGCGAGCCAGCCCAATCGGATCGACGCCAGGATGGTGCCAGAAGCGACGGTCCTCGACGGCGACCGCCGCCGCCGGCAGGTAAGGCGGCATGTCACTCAGCCGCAGCGGCTCGCCGACGATGTCGCCGAACGTCGCGAACACGTGCCCGGTCCGGTCCTCCAGCGCGAGGCTCGGCCGCCGTGCCGCATCGAGTGCAGCCTCCGGCCGCGGCAGATCGCGCGCGAACCACAGCAGCACGACGGCAACCGCCAGCACGCCCCACACGGCGGCGATGATCGCGATGCTGATCGGGCGAAAGCGCCGGCGGCGTGGCACCGGCGCGGCCCGCCGCAACGGCGCGCGCGTCAGCACATTGGGAGCAAGGCGAGGGGCACGCGGCATCGGTGCGCGATTGATACGGGATCGGCGGCGTGTCGCGAAAGCCCGTCATTGCGAGCAGCCGGGCGACGCAGCAATCTGCATTCGAACGTGTGCGGGGACTGTGATGAAGGGCCTGTTTCTCGATGCCGTGGACGATCTGGCGGACGTGTTCCGCCGCGTGGTGCGGCCGGATGATCCGCCAGTGACGGTGAACGAGCAGCTCGAGGTACCGCCCGACACGCTGCCCAAACTCCTCGCCGGCTACGACTTCATGTTCGACGACCACAGTCAGTTGCCGACCGATACCATGCGGCGCTGCACCGGCCTGAAGCACATCATCTTTCTCGGCACCGGCGCGCGCAGCTACATGCATCCGGAGGAACTGGCCGAGCACGGCATCACCGTGCACATCATCAAGGGCTATGGCGACACGGCGGTGGCCGAACATACCATCGCGCTGATGTGGGCCGCGGCGCGCGGGCTGGCGATCATGGATGGCGGCATGCGGCGCGGCGAGTGGATCCGCACCGAGGGCATGCAGCTCACCGGCAAGACACTCGGCCTGCTGGGCTATGGCGGCATCGCGGCCGAGGTGGCACGCATCGCGGCGGGTTCCGGCATGCGGGTGATCGCCTGGAACCGCTCGCCCAAGACCGCGCCGGGCGTGACGTTCGTCGATCTCGACACGCTGCTGGCGGAGAGCGACGTGCTGTCGGTGCATCTGCTGCTGACCGACGAGACGCGCGGCTTCCTCGACGCGGAGCGGTCTGGCGAAGCTGCGGCCAGGTGCCGTGCTGGTGAACACGGCGCGCGGCGCGATCGTCGACGAGGCGGCGATGATCGCCGCGCTGCGCACCGGCCGGCTGCGGCATGCCGCGCTGGATGTGTTCAACAAGGAGCCGCTGGAGCCAGGCCACGAATTGACGACGCTGCCCAACGTCACGCTCTCGGCGCACAGCGCGTTCCGCACGCCAGAGGCGTCGGAGAACCTCATCCGCCGCGCTCTGGACATCGCGAAGGAGCTCGCTACCGCTGCATCTCCATGATGCGGTCCATCGGCATCATGTTCTGATTGAGGTGGGTCATGATCCACAGTGACCCGACGATCAGCAGCAGCACGATCAGCACGCCGAACGCGAGGGCCAGCACGTTGTTGGCGTTGTCGGGGCCGGTGGTGATGTGCAGGAAGAACACCAGATGCACGCCCATCTGCGCGACCGCCAGCACGAACAGCGCGATCGGGATAGAGGGCCCCCACACCAGTGACGGACCACTGATGGCGAGGAAGAACGCCACCACGGTGATCAGCGTCGCGAGGCTAAGGCCGACGAGGTAACCGAGCAGGCCCTCGGCGATCTCGCGCCCCTCGGCTCTCTCGTCGCCCGGGGCCATGTCCCCTGGGTGCAGATGCAGACTTTGTCGGGCGTCACTCATTGAGCCATTCCCGTCAGATAGACCACCGTGAATATCCCAACCCAGATGATGTCAAGCGTGTGCCAGAACAGAGCAAAGCACAGGATGCGGCGCAGGATGTCGGGGCGATAGCCCTTGGCGAACACCTGCGCCATCATCGTCAGCAGCCATAGCAGGCCGAGTGTCACGTGCAGCCCGTGGCAGCCGACCAGGGTGAAGAACGACGACAGGAACGCACTGCGCGTCGGCCCGGCGCCGATGGCGATCATGCCGGCGAACTCGCGCACCTCCAGGAACAGGAACGCAGCGCCGAGCACGGCCGTCACCGCCATGCTGCCATAGGACATCGCGCTGTTGTGTGCCCTGGCACCGATGCTCGCGATGCCGCAGGTGAAGCTGGACAGCAGCAGGCACGCCGTCTCGATCGCGACGATGTGGAGATGGAACACGTCCTTCCCGGCGGGACCGCCGGCGGTCTGCCCGGACAGCACCGCATAGGTCGCGAAGAACGCCGAGAACATGATGATGTCGCTGAGCAGGAAGATCCAGAAGCCGTAGCCGACGATGATGCGCTTGGAGACGATGTCGCGCGTCGCGTGCGTCGCCCACTGGTCGGCGGTTCCCTGTGCGACGCTCATTGCGCGGGCTGCATCTGGGCGAATGCCGCGCGACGGGCATCGCGGTTGGTCCGGTCGATGCGGGCGACCTCGTCGGCCGGAATGCGGTCCTCGGTGCGGTCGCGCCAGGCGAACACGACGAACGTCGCGAAGGCGCCGACGAACGCCGCCGCGACCATCCACCAGATGTGCCAGATCAGCGCGAAGCCCATGAAGGTCGCGAAGAAGGCGCAGATGAACCCGGTCGGGCTGTTCCGCGGCAGCTCGATATCCTCATAGTGCGGCTCTTCTTCGAGGACGGTCTGCCGGAGGACGCGCTGCTTGGTCGTCCAATAGGCGTCGCCTCCCTCGATCTGCGGCAGCACGGCGAAGTTGAACGCAGGCGGCGGCGACGCTGTGGCCCACTCCAGCGAGCGGCCGTTCCATGGGTCGCCGGTCACGTCGCGAAGCTGCTCGCGCCGGCGGAAGCTGACCACGAGCTGCGTGACCTGAAGCACGATCCCGGCCAGGATGACGGCCGCGCCGCCGGCCGCCACCAACAGCCAGGGATGCCAGGCCGGCACGTCGTAGTGCTGCATGCGACGCGTCATCCCCATGAAGCCCAGCACGTAGAGCGGCATGAAGGCCAGATAGAAGCCGATGAACCAGCACCAGAACGCCGCCTTGCCCAGCCCCTCGTGCAGACGGAAGCCGAACGCCTTGGGAAACCAGTAGGTGTAACCGGCGAACGCGCCGAACAGCACGCCGCCGATGATGACGTTGTGGAAGTGCGCCACCAGGAACAGGCTGTTGTGCAGCACGAAGTCAGCCGGCGGCACCGCCAGCAGCACGCCCGTCATGCCGCCAAGCACAAAGGTGACCATGAAGCCGATCGCCCACAACATCGGCGATGCGTAGACGATCCGCCCGCCGTACATGGTGAAGAGCCAGTTGAACACCTTCACCCCGGTCGGCACCGCGATGATCATCGTCGCGATGCCGAACACCGCGTTCACATCGGGCCCCGCGCCCATGGTGAAGAAATGGTGCAGCCAGACCATGAAGGCGAGGACGCAGATGACCATCGTCGCCATGACCATCGACCGGTAGCCGAACAGCGGCTTGCCCGAGAAGGTCGATACCACCTCGGAGAACACGCCGAACGCCGGCAGTATCAGGATGTAGACTTCCGGATGGCCCCACGCCCAGATGAGGTTCATGAACATCATCACGTTGCCGCCGGCTTCGTTGGTGAAGAAGTGAAAGCCGAGATAGCGGTCCAGCAGCAGCATGGCCAAGGTCGCCGTCAGCACGGGGAACGCGGCGACGATCAGCAGGTTCGAGGCGAGCGCCGTCCAGCAGAACATCGGCATTCGCATATACGTCATGCCGGGCGCGTGAAGCTTCAGGATCGTGGTCACGAAATTGACGCCGGTCAGCAGAGTGCCGACACCCGAGATCTGTAGCGACCACAGATAATAGTCCACGCCGACACCGGGCGAATAGGTGATCTCGGACAGCGGCGGATAAGGCAGCCAGCCGGTGCGCGCGAACTCACCTACCACCAGCGAGACGTTCACCAGCAGCGCGCCGGTCGCCGTCAGCCAGAAGCTGACCGAGTTGAGCGTCGGGAACGCGACATCGCGCACGCCGAGTTGCAACGGGACGACGACGTTCATCAGCCCGATCACGAAGGGCATCGCCACGAAGAAGATCATCAGCGTGCCGTGCGCCGAGAAGATCTGGTCGTAGTGTTCGGGAGGCAGGTAGCCGGGCGCGCGGAAGGCCAATGCCTGCTGCGATCGCATCATGATCGCGTCGGTGAAGCCGCGGATCAGCATCACACCGGCGAGGAAGACGTACATCACGCCGATCCGCTTGTGGTCCACGCTGGTGATCCACTCGCGCCACAGATAGGGCACCCAGCCCTTCAGCGTGATGTAGACCAGGACACAGAAGAGAATCAGTCCGACGAAGCCGGCGGCGAACAGCGGTATCGGCTGGTCGAATGGGATCGCGGCCCAGGTCAGCTTGCCCAACATGCTACTTCTCCGCTCGCCTGGACGCGCCTGGACTGGGTTCGTCGATTGGCCCCGGGCCGGGCGGCAACGCCTGTGTGGCGATCTTCTCGAACAGGTCGGAATCGACGTCGCGGTAGGTGTACGGCGCAACGCTCGTGCTTTGCCTGGCGAGTTCGTTGTAGCTCTGCGCGGTCAGCGTCGGGCCGCTGTTGCGGGTGGCATCGACCCAGGCCGAGAAGCGGTCGGCCGGCACTGCCTCGACATCGAAGTGCATGCCGGAGAAGCCGTCGCCGCTGTAATGGCTCGACAGGCCGGGGAACACCCCCGGTTCGTTGGCGGTCAGGTTGAGCCGGGTCACCATGCCGTTCATCGTGTAGATCATGCTGCCGAGCTGCGGGATGAAGAAGGCGTTCAACACGCTGGCGGAGGTCAGGCTGAAGTGGACGGGCTCTCCGGCGGGGATGACCAGGTGGTTCACGCTGGCGACGTGCTGTCCGGGGTAGATGAACAGCCATTTCCAATCGAGCGACACGACCTGGACCTCGAGCGGCGCGTCCTTCGACGGCAGCGGCTTCGCCGGGTCGAGATCGTGCGATCCGATCCAGGCCACGCCGCCCAGCAGCAGGATCGTCAGCAGCGGAATGGCCCAGACGATCAGCTCGAGCTGGCCGGAATAGGCCCAGACCGGCAGATACCGTGCCTTGGTGTTCGACGCGCGGTACCACCAGGCGCAACCGAGCGTGGCGACGATCGTCGGGACGACGATGGCCAACATGATGGCGAGCGAGTTGAGCAGGATGGTCTTCTCGGCCTCGCCGACGAGACCCTGCGGATCGAGTACGGCCGGCTGACAAGCGGTCAGCGCGACCAGCGCCGGCAGAGCGCCCCAACGGGCGATGAGTGCGATGACAGGCGAGAGCGAGCGGCGCGAGGAAACCTTATGATGCATGCGATCCCCCGGAGTCACTTCACACACGGCCCTGTGGTCGCGCAACCTGAAATATTGCGCTCGATCGCAACGGCCGTGCTAAGCACGCCGGCCTGCCGACAGGTCCAGCTCGGCCGCGAAATGACATCGCGCAAAATGTCCCGGCGTCACCTCCTGCAAAGCGGGCGCCTCCTGCCTGCACCGGTTCTCGGCGAACTCGCAGCGCGGATGGAAATAGCAGCCCGACGGCGGCGATGCAGGGCTCGGCACCTCGCCCTTGAGGATGCCATCGGCGCCTGACACCCGCGGGTCAGGCACCGGCACCGCGCGCATCAGCGCCGCCGTGTAGGGATGCCGCGGTCGTCGGAACACTGCGTCGGTCGGTGCCAGCTCCACCAATTGCCCGACATACATCACAGCAACGCGATCACAGATGTGCCGCACCACTGACAGATCGTGCGCGACGAACAGGAATGTCAGCCGCAGTGTCGATTGCAGTTCCAGCAGCAGGTTCAGCACCTGGGCCTGCACCGACACGTCCAATGCCGACACAGGTTCGTCAGCAACGACGAGCCGCGGGCTGGTCGCGAGCGCGCGGGCGATGCCGATGCGCTGGCGCTGACCGCCGCTGAACGCATGCGGAAACCGGTGCATGAATTCGGGCCGCAATCCGACCAGCCGCAGCAGTTCGGCCACGCGATCCATGCGCTCGCGGCGGCGGCGCATGCCGTTGACCAGCAGCGGCTCGCCCACGTTGTCGAACAGCGTCATGCGCGGATTGAGCGAGCCGAACGGATCCTGAAAGATCATCTGGATCTGTTTGCGCAGCGGCCCCAGTTCCGCGGACGACATCGGCGCGAGATCCACGACCTTGTCGCCCGAGCGGAACAGGATCTGCCCATCGGTGGGTTCGATGGCGCGCAGGATGCACCTCGCGGTCGTGGTCTTGCCGCAGCCGCTCTCGCCGACGAGGCCAAGCGCCTCGCCTTCCTGCACGGTGAAGCTCACGTCATCGACCGCGCGGACGTGGCCCGTGACGCGGCGCAGCATGCCCTTGGCGATCGGGAAGTATTTCCGCAGCCCACGCACATCGAGCAGCGGCGCGGTCATGCCGGTTCAGCGTCTCTGCTATGGAGGAAGCAGCTTACCGCTCGTCGCGGACCCAGTGAATGCAGCGCGGGAACAAGTGTGGCGCAGCGCTCGGGCAGAATGTCCTCGCAGCGCGGATGGAACGGACAGCCGGGGGGACGATTGAACGGGTGCGGCAGAGTGCCCGCGATCACCGGCAATGCGGCGCGAGTCTCGGTCTGCAAACTTGGGATCGAGCGCAGCAGCGCCCTGGTATACGGATGTCGTGGGGCATGGAAGATGTCGTCCACCGGTCCTTCTTCCATGATGCGGCCGAGATACATCACCACCACATAGTTGGCCATCTGCGCGATCACGCCCAGGTCGTGCGTGATGAAGATGATCGCGGTGTGGTACTTGTGCTGCAACTCGCGCAGCAGCGCGAGGATCTGCGCCTGCGTCGTCACGTCGATCGCCGTGGTCGGCTCGTCGGCGATCAGCAGTCGCGGCTTGCAGGACAGCGCCATGGCGATCATCGCGCGCTGCCGCAACCCGCCTGACAACTGCCAGGAATAGGCATCGACGCGGCTCTCGGGCATCGAGATGCCGACATCGCGAAACAGCTCGACCGTTCTCGCACGTGCTTCCTCGTGGCCGACACGCTCGTGGAGCATGATCGCCTCGACGATCTGCGTGCCCACGGTATGCACCGGACTGAACGCCGCCATCGGTTCCTGCGGTATCAGCGCGATCTCGGCGCCGCGCAGGTCGCGCATCAGCCGACCGCGCGGCGACAGGCGTGTGAGGTCGATCGGCTTGTCGCCCCCTGGCTTGTCCACTCGGCGATACAGGATTTCGCCGCCGGTGATGCGGCCCGGTGGATCGATCAGTTGCAGGATCGCCCGCATCGTGACGCTCTTGCCGCAGCCGCTCTCGCCGACGATGCCGACCACCTGGCTGGGGAACACGTCGAAGCTCACGCCGTCGACCGCGCGCACCAAGCCTTCGTCCAGGCGGAACGACACGCGCAGGTCGCGCACCTGAAGCAGGGGTTCAGTGGCTGTAGGGATCGGAGGCATCGCGCAGGCCGTCGCCCACCAGGTTGAACGCCAGCACCGCGACGATGACGATGAGGCCGGGGATCAGCAGCCACGGCGCCAGCGCCAGCGTCTGGATGTTCTGCGCCTCTTGCAGCAGCACGCCCCAGCTTATCGCCGGCGGCCGGATGCCGAGACCGAGGAACGACAGCGATGTCTCGTTGATGATCATCACCGGGATGGCGAGCGAGCTGGTCGCGATGATGTGGCTGAGGAAAGTCGGCACCATGTGGCGCAGGATGATGCGCATCTGGCTACAGCCGGCGAGGCGTGCGGCCAGCACGAAGTCCTCCTCGCGCAGTGCCAGGAAGCGGCCGCGCACTTCGCGCGCCAGCGTGGTCCAGCCGATCAGCGAGAGGATCACGGTGATGGCGAAGAACACCTGGATCGGCGTCCAGTCACGTGGCAGAGCGGCGGACAGCGCGAGCCAGATCGGGATGGTGGGAACCGATTGCAGCAGTTCGATCAGGCGCTGGATCACCTGATCGGTGATGCCGCCGAAGTAGCCCGATATGCCGCCGAGTACGACGCCGAAGATCACGCTGAGCGTGACGGCGACCAGACCGACGGTCATCGATGTCTGCGTTCCACGCATGATGCGGGACCACTGGTCGCGGCCGAGACGGTCGGAGCCGAGCAGGAAGATGCGTTGGCCGGGATCGGCGGCGCCGAGCAGGTGGATGTTGGTGTCGAACAGGCCGAGTACACTGTAGGGAAAGCCGCGGGTGAAGAAGCCGACATGGACCTTGCGCTGCGGGTCGGTGGTCCACTCCATGCGCAGCGTCACGGGATTGCGCTTGCCGACGATGGCGGGGACCCATGGATTCCAACCGTCGTCGAAGAAGTGCAGCATCTGCACCGGGATGAAGGCCTGGCGCGCGTCGGTCTGTTCCGGGCTTTGCGTCGCGAAGAAGTCCGGGCACAGCACGACGATATACATGCAGAACAGGACGCCGGCGCTGGCCAGCGCGAGGCGATGCCGGCGGAAGCGCCACCACACCAGCTTCCAGTTCGGCGCAACGGCGATCCGGTCCTCGGCCACCGCCCCGATGGCTTGCACGTCCGACACGGCCTTACGTCTCCATCCGGATGCGCGGGTCCATCATCGCCAGCGCGATATCCGACAGCAGCGTGCCCACGATGGTGAGGAACGAGTAGATCAGCAGGATCGCCCCGGCGAGATACATGTCCTGGTTGATCAGCGCCCGCAGCAGCAGCGGCCCGATATTCGGCAGGTTCATCACCGTCGCCACGATCAGGCTGCCGGAGAACAACTGCGGCAGGTACCAGCCGATCGTGCTGATCAGCGGATTGAGCGCGAGCCGCACCGGATAGCGCAGCACCAGCCGCCACTCGCGCAATCCCTTCGCCCGCGCGGTCACCACATACGGCTTGTTCAGTTCATCCAGCAGGTTGGCCCGCATGATGCGCGTCAGCCGTGCGGTGCCGGCGATGCCCAGTATCACCGCCGGCAGCCAGATGTGCTCCAGCAGGTTGACCACGCGCGCCACGCTCCACGGCGCATCGACAAACTCCGGCGAATAGAGCCCCGTGATACTGATCCCGAAATACGCGAAAGCGATCCACATCAGGATCAGCGCCAGCATGAAGTTCGGCGTCGCGACGCCGATGTAGTTGATCACCGTGATCACGTGGTCGAGCACCGAACGCTGATGGGTCGCCGAATAGATCCCCGCCGGCACCGCGATCAGCCAGGTCAGCACGAACGCCATGAGCGCCAGCGCCAGGGTCAGCCCAAGCTGCGCGCCGATCAGTTCCGCGTTCGGCCGCTGGTATTCGAGCGACAGCCCAAGATGGCCGGACAGCAGGTTTTGCAGCCAGTACAGGTACTGCACGATGAACGGCTGATCCAGGCCGTACTCGTGACGCAGCGCCTGGATCTGGTCGGCGGTGATCGAGGTGCCGGTCGCCGACAGGGTCGCCACGTAGGCCGTGAGGAAATCGCCAGGCGGCGCCTGCATGATCACGAAGATGACGAACGAGTAGATCACCAGCAGGAACGGCAGCAGCAGCAGGCGCTGGACGATGTAGCGGGTCACTTGGCGAAGAAGAACTGCTCGGTGCGGGCGTTGCCCGGGGTGCGCAGCGGCCAGTCATTGCCGATCGTCGTCGGCACGTTGTGCATCTTGCTGTTGACGACCACGACGCCCTGCACCATCGGCGTCAGCCCGACCGTGCCGATCTCGAACACGTTGTCGGCCCAGATGCGGAACAGCTCCTGCGCCGCCTTTATCTGGCCGTCGCGTCCCACACTGCGCGCCGTGTCGATGAGTGCCATGATCCGCTTCAGCGGCTCGGGCGGCTCCACGCCCTCCTTGCCGCCCGAGCTCAGCCAGCGATAGTACAGCGGTCCAAGGGTCAGCGTCTGCACCGGCGGGTTGCGCGGATCGAACTTGGCACCGCCGGTGAACGGGAATGCCGTGGTGTCCTCGTTCCAGATCTCGGTCATCAGCTCGTTCGATTCGCGCATCTGCTGGTGCAGCGCGCGTTCACGGATCTGCACGACCGTCCTGATCCCGACCGCCTGCCAGTCCTGGGCGACGAGCTGCGCGACATCGGGCCACGCGCCGAAGGCGGGCACCACGCTGATCTCGATCGTCGCGGGCTTGCCGTTGTCCATCAGCCGGATGCCCTGCGGGTCGCGCTTCGTCAGGCCGAGTGCAGTCGAGCATCTTGTTGGCCTTGTCGCGATCGAACTCGGTGTATTTCTGCGGCCCATTCCTTGCCGGGGAAATACGGATGCGACGGTGCCGGCACCGCCTGCCGCGCCTCGCCGAGACCGAGGAACACCAACTCCTTGATCTCGTCGCGGTTGATCGCATAGGACAGCGCGACGCGGAAATCCTTCGTCGCCATCAGCTTGCCGATCGCCGGATCGGCCTTGTAGGTGGTGTTGAACGCGACCACCGCGTCCGACCCGCCGAAGGTCGGCCAGATGAGAACGCGATACTTGCCGGTCTTTTTTCCTGCTCCTTCAGCACCGGATAGTTGGTCATCTGGATGTGTCGCGCCTGCATGTCGAAGTCGCCGGCGATCGCCGCCAGATTGAGCGCCTGCTGGTCGGCGAAGTAGGTGAACCGCACCTCGTCGATATAGGGAAGCTGGTTACCCGCCTTGTCGACACCGATGTAATAGGGGTTGCGCCGAATGGTGAACACCGGGTCGCTCACCCGGGATACCGGCATCCATGCCGCCATCGTCGGACGCTCCGGGTTCGACGTCGGCGTGGCCTTCTGGGCGAACAACTCGGTCCATGACTTGAAGCTCGCGGCCTGCGCCAGTCGATCGAGTTGGTCCTTCGGCGTGTAGGCGGGATTGAACTGCTTCAGATAGTGCGCCGGCAGGAACATGGCGTAGCTGAGGTCGGGGCCGTCCTGGTTGGCGACTTCCGACAGGAACAGCGTGGCCGGCCGGTCGTAGGTAAACCGCACCGTGTAGTCGTCCACCTTCTCCACCTTCGCGGCCTTGCCATCGGTGTTGCGGATCCAGGTCGGCAGCGACGGCATCAGGTCCTTGTTCTGGATCACATCGTTGTACCAGAACAGGATGTCATCGGCGGTGAACGGCGCGCCGTCCGACCAGCGAGCGCCCTTGCGGAGCAGGATGGTCCAGACCTTGTAGTCGTCGGATGACTTCGCGCCGAGCGCGATCTTCGGTTCGATCTCGGTGCCGTCGGGGGTGAAGCGGAACAGGCCGTCATAGACGACGCGCACGTAGTTGTTGGCGTCCGCTGGGCCCAGGAACGCGCGGCGCCAGACGCCGCCGTACTCGCCGATCTTCTCGACCACCGGAACCACCAGCGGCTGCTCGGGCAGGCGCTGATCCACCGGCGGCAGCTTGCCGGCCTTCACCTGCTCGTCGAGCGCCGGGGCTTCGTGGTACTTGCTCTGCGCAGCCGCAGGTTGCGCGAAGCTGAGCAATGCACAGGCCAGCAGCGCGATGGTCGTTGCAAGACGTGTCATGGACGATCCCCTTGGCGGCGTACCTTGTTGTTGATGCTTCGCTCAGCCGGATGTTCGGCCGTCGTCCGTGCCGCGTCAATCAGCCACGCCGCAGCACCGGGTCATTGCTTCGCTTCGTTGTATGGAGACCGCAGGGTACCGGATTTATACTCTCCCGGCCACGGGATCACCTCCTTCTTCGGGGCCCTGAACTGGTCGACGTCGTGTCCCGCGACACCCTGGAACTGCACCTCGAACTGGTACACCCGGTCTCCTCCCGTAGTGTGCTGTCAAGGTGGCTGAGTACGTTTCCGCCTATGCCGCCTGGCGTACCGCCGGGAACACCTCCTCGGCCAGCAACTGCATCTGTTCGTCTGCCAGGCTCTTCGGCATGCCGACCCAGTGCACGCCGGCGATCAGCGTGGTGACGCCGAACCGGCGGCGCAGATCGAGGATCTGCTCGGTCACCTCGGCCGGCGAGCCGATCAGGAACCGGTCATCCACCAGTTCGTCGAAGTCGAGATCGAAGTGATCGGAGGACGGCATCACCTTGTCCTGACCCCACGTCACGATACGCCTTGTACTTCACCTCGAGCGACGGCCGCGCGCGTTCGATCGCTTCGGCGCGGGTGCGGGCGATGAACACCTCACGCGCCATCGGGAACTCGGCCGGGAACGGCTTGCCGCACGCGTCCAGTTCCCGCTTGTACACCTCCATCTGCCGAGCGATCGTCGCCAGCTTGTTGTGCGGGTTGACGAACCACGCATCGGCCATGCGCGCCGCGCGCCTGATGCCGACATCGATGTTGGCGCCGATCCACACCGGCGGCATCGGCTTCTGCACCGGCAGCACGGTGCAGTTCGCGTTCTCCAATGCGAAATACGACGCCTGCATGGAGACGAAGTCCTCGGTCCACAGGCGCTTCACCGCGGTCAGGCACTCCTCGAAGCGGCGGCCGGCCTGCTTCAGCGTGGTGCCGAAGGCGCGGAACTCCACCTCGCGATAACCGATGCCGGCGCCGAACACGAGCTTCCCGCCCGACATCACGTCGAGCGAGGCCAGCTCCTCGGCGATGTGCAGCGGGCTGTGCAGCGGCAGCAGCACCACGCCCGGCACCAGCCGCAGTTTCGGCGCGACCAGCGCGACCTGGCAGAGATAGGGGATCTGCTGGATGTACTGAAACGGATGCGAGCTGTAGTGCGAGCCCTTGGCGACGAGATCGTAGCCAAGCTCCTCCGCCAGCTTCGCCGCCTCGAGGTCCTCGCGCAGGCGAAGCCGCATGTCGTCGCCCTGCGGATATTGGCCGCGGATGATCAGGCCGAATTTCATCGCTCGCTCCCCTTCGCTTCACGCAGCGGCTGGAGCATGTCAGTGCCGTTCGGCAGCGGCAATCCGCGCGGCGCCACGGGCGTGCTCTGGACCAGGCTGGTGGTGGTCTGCCCGTGCGCCAGGAACTGGTCGAGCAACTCGTCGAGCTGGTCCAGCGCTCGCAGATGGACCTTCATCACGAAGCAGTCCTCTCCCGTGACCCGGTGGCACTCGACCACCTGCGGCAGGCGACGCGCCAGCTCCGCCACCTGCGGCAGCCGTCCGGGAGCGGGCCGCAGGCGCATGAAAGCGCATACCGGGTAGCCGAGAGCCGCCGGGTCGAGTTCCACCGAATAGCCGCGGATGATCCCGCTTTCCTCCAGCCGCAGCACGCGTTCGCGCACGGCGGGCGCCGACATGCCGATGCGGCGCGCCAGTTCGGACGTGCCGATGCGCGGGTCCTCGCGCAGCAGACGGAGGATCTCCAGATTGCGGGCGTCGCGCAGCAGTTCGTTATATTGAAGGCGCATTGTGGATTTTACCTTATGTCTGAAGGTAATCTGCCGCCGGAAGACTCCAAGACAGCATTCAATCCTTGCGCGCGACATGCAAGCCTGTCGGCATGTCCGCCGCCGCGAGCCCTGCCGCCGATCGTGTGCCGCCCCACGTGGTTCATGGTCAGCGCCGTCTTCCACTATCTCGGTCTTCGTTCGCCGTGCTGCTGTTCGTGCGTCTGGCGCCGGCGGGAGTGGCCTGGCTGCGGATCGCGGCCGCCGGCGCGGTGTTCGCCCTGTGGCGGGCGCCGTGGCGCTCGTTCGCCGCCATGCGCCGCGCGACCGCACTGTGGTGGCAAGCCTTGGCGTCGTGCTGGCGGCGATGAACACGGTGTTCTACGAGGCCATCGCTCGTCTGCCGCTGGCGACCGTCGGCGCGATCGAGTTCCTGGGACCGATCGCGATCGCAGCCTGGGGTTTGCGAACCCGCCGCAATGTCGCGGCGCTCGTGCTGGCCGTCAGCGGTGTTTACGCGCTGACCGAGGTGCGGATCGCGGGCGACGCCTTGGGCTTTCTGTTCGCCTTCGCGAACTGCGGCCTGTTCATGCTCTACATCGTCTCGGCCACCGGATCGCGGCGGACAGCAGGGCGCATCGGGAGTCGACCGGCTTGCCGTGGCGATGCTGATCGCGACGTGCGCCGCGGCACCATTGGCGTGCGCGATGCAATGCCCGCGTTCGCCGATGCATCCTGCTCGCCGCCGCCGTCGGTGTCGGCATCTCCTCGTCCGTTATCCCCTATTCTGCGACCAGCTCGCGATGCGCCGGCTGCCGCGGGCCAGTTTCGCTTTGCTGATCTCGGTGCTTCCGGCGAGCGCGGCGATCATCGGCTTCCTGGTGCTTCGCCAGGCGCCGACGCGGCTCGACATACTCGGTATTCTCCTGGTCATAGGCGGCGTCGCGCTGCACCGTGTGGATAGCCGGCCATGATGGCTGATCCGGTTCCGTGATGGTGGCGCCGTAACGCCGACCCATTGGCACCGCGTGGCGGCGCGCCTCTATTGTGTCACGAAATGTGACGAGGCAACCGCCATGGAAATGTCCGCCGCCGTCTTCCGCAAGGTGCATGAGCCGCTGACCATCGAGCAGGTGGAGATCGACAAGCCGTGGGGCCGCGAGGTGCTGGTGCGCACCGTTGCCACCGGCGTCTGTCACAGCGATCTGCACGTGGTCGACGGCAATGGCCGCTTCCCGCTCGATCGTCCGTTCGTGCTGGGTCATGAGGGGGCGGGCGTCGTCGAGGCGGTGGGCGCCGATGTCACGTCACGTGCGGGTGGGCGATCACGTCGTGGCGTGCCTGTCCGGTTTCTGCGGCACCTGCCCGCAATGTCTGAGCGGTCATCCGAATGTCTGCACCGGCGGCATCGTCGCGCGCGCAGAGGACGCGACGCCGCGCGTGTCGCAGGGGGGAAAGCCGTTCCGCACCTTCGCCGCGATCGGCAGCTACGCCGAACACATGCTGCTGCACGAGAATTCGCTGGTGCGGATCGAGCCGGAGATCCCGCTGGATCGCGCGGCACTGGTGGGCTGCGGCGTGCTGACCGGCGTCGGCGCGGCGCTGCGCAGCGCGGGATTGCAGGCGGGACAGACGGTCGCGGTGTTCGGCTGCGGCGGTGTCGGGCTGTCCATCGTGCAGGGCGCGCGGATCGGCGGCGCGCGACAGATCATCGCGGTGGACATGTTCGATGCCAAGCTGGAGATGGCGAAGGGCGTCGGCGCCACGCACACGGTGAACAGCACGCAGGACGATCCGGTGAAGGCGGTGCGCGCGCTGACCAAGGGGCTTGGCGTCGATCATGCGTTCGAGGCGGTGGGTGTCGCGACGCTGTGCCGCCAGGCGATCGAATTGCTGGCCGTGCGCGGCACCGCGACGATCGTCGGCGTGCTGCCGCCGGATGCGACGATCGAGTTCCCGTGGATGGCGATCAGGCCGGAATGCCGCGTGCAGACGTCGCGCATGGGGTCCAACCAGTTCCGCACCGACATCCCGAACTATCTGGAGTTCTATCGGCAGGGCCGGCTGGATCTGGATTCGATGATCAGCCGCCGCGGCCACCTGGGCGATATCAACGAGGCGTTCCGCGCGATGAAGGCCGGCGAGGTCGCGCGCACCGTGCTGATGTTCGATTGATCAAGACATCCCCTCTCCCGCGCAGCGGGGGAGGTTAGGGAGGGGGTGCCACCCATGCTGTCAGTCACGCAGAACCTGATGCTGCCCACGGCGATCACCGGATCGTATCCGCGTCCGCTGTGGTTCGATCTCAGCCTCGACGGACGATCGTTCAAGTCGGCGCTGGGAGAGTCGCTGTTCCGCGAACAGTACCTCGATGCCGTCGCGGCGGTCATCAACGCGCAGGAGGCGGCCGGCCTCGACATCGTCACTGATGGCGACAGCCGGTTCGATCTCGCGGTCGGGGGAAAGTCGTGGTTCTTCTATCCGATCGAGCGCATCACCGGCGTCGAGGGCCATCGCGATACGTCGCGCGGCTGGATGAGCCGGCACGGATTGCGGCCCGGCAAGATCCTGTGGGAGGTGCAGGAGGCGTATCAGCCTGGCGTGGTGAAGCACAAGCTGGAGCGCGGGCCGCTGGAATACACCGCGATCTGGCAGGTGGCGCAGCGCATGTCCGATCGGCCGGTGAAGTTCGGCGCGATCTGTGCGCCGGCACTGGCCAGCATGCTGTGGAACGAGTTCTATCCGGACGACAAGCAGCTTGTGCTCGACCTGTGCGACATCATGAACGCCGAGTTCCGCGAGATGGCGGATGCGGGCTGTCCGTTGATCCAGGTGGAGGAGCCGCCGCATCACGGGCGCTCGCTGCGGCCCGACTGCACCGAGGCGGAGCTGGAGTTCCTCACCGAGGCGTTCAACCGGCAGCTTGTCGGGGTGAACGCGGAGATCTGGGTGCACACGTGCTGGGGCAATCCGAACCAGCAGCGGGTGTACTGGGAGGTGCCGAGCTACGAACGCGCCATGCCGTATCTGCTGCAACTGAACGGGGATGTGATCACCTTCGAATGCGCCAGCAGCGACGGGCGCGACCTGCATCTGTTCGGCAAGTACAAGACCGACAAGAAGATCGGGATCGGCGTGGTGAACCACTGCAACACGGTGGTGGAGCCGCCGGAATATGTGGCGGGACTGATCCGACGCGCGCTGGAGTTCATTCCGCCGGAGCGGCTGGTGATCACGACGGACTGCGGCTTCGGCCGCGAGGGCCTGAGCCGGCGGATCGCGCACTACAAGTGCGTCTCGATGGTGGAGGGCACCAATATCGTGCGGCGCGAGCTGGGGCTGCCGGAGGCGCATGTGCGTGCGGCTGATCCGAAGCTGTATTTCGCGAGTGTCGGCACGGGATAGGCTTTCGGGTGGACCGGAGGGTGATGTCTTCCTGCGGGTCGCGGATCGCCGGCTTTTGCGACGGGCGCTCGCTCTCGCGCCGGTTTCTTTTCCGATGCCGCCCGGCTAGATCCGCAAGGCCGGTCACATACATTGGCTCGCGTCCGGGTAGTTCCGCAACAATTCGGACGCGCCCGCCCAAGGCGTGGACAACTTTGTCGAGCGTTGAGATCAGCATGTCGGACTGCCGCTCAATACGTGACACGGTTGCCTGCGGCTTCTTCAGCTTCCGAGCCAACTGAGCCTGCGTCTTGCCTATCGCCTTGCGCAAGTCTCGCAAGGTCATCTCTTCGGCGATCAGTGCCTCGGCGCGAGCATCAATTTCCTGCCCGTTCCTCGGCCGTGAAGCGCTCCATGAACTTTTCGAACGGTATTCCCATTATTCACCTCGTGTCTTCCATCTTGTTTCGGCCTATGCAACAAGTGTCTTGTAGAAGCGCCTTTCCACTACGCCACGCTTGTCTCCCATGACCAGCAGGAGCGCGATCCGCCGTCGATCGAATGCAAATGCGACTCGCCAGACACCGCCTTCAACCGAGAACCGCAGTTCCTTCAGATTTGCGATCCGGCTGCCCTTTAGCGTATCCACCGATGGGCGACCGAAGCCAGGACCAAATTCGGCGAGCAAACGGACATGTGCCGCCAGTGTCTTTTGGACTTCTCTTGGGAACGTCTCCACTTCAACAATCATTTCATCGTGGAATTCGACGGGCCAGAGCATATCTGTGATATAACGCCAGACACTATATGTAGTCAATGATATAAGAGTGGCAACCAACGCACCACACATTAGCGGAGGAGGAATGGCCAGACTCTCCTACATCACCAGCAAGGACCAGGTCCCGGCGAAGGACCACGCCGTCTTCGATGCGATCGTTGCGAGCCGTGGCGCGGTGCAGGGGCCGTTCACCATGTTCCTGCACTCGCCGGAGATCGCCGGCCGTGTCGCGCATCTCGGCGCCTATGTCCGCTTCGAAGGTTCGCTCGATATGCGCGTGCGCGTGCTCGCCGCGATGACTGTCGCGCGCGAATATGAGGCGATGTATGTCTGGGGGGCGCAGAGCGGCGGCGCGCGGCGTCTTGGCGTGGCGGAATCCACGATCACCGCGATCCGCGAGAACCACTCGCGCGGAATTCCGGCCGAGGATGCGCAGATCGTCGATTTCACCCGCCAGCTTCTGCGCAAGCATCGGATCGACGACGCGACGGCGAATGCGATGCGCAAGCGGTTCGGCGACGATGAGTTCATCCAGCTCACCGGCGCGATCGGGTATTATGCCATGCTGTGCATGACGGTGAATGCCTGCGAACTGGAGCCGGCGGAAGGCGCCGAAGTCCTGAAGGTCTAGCGGCGGCGTTTCGGCTTTCCGCAGATCAGGTCGAGCGCTGGATCAAGCATCGCCTCCAGCGCCTTGCGCGGCTCGCCGGCGCGGGAGCGGATAGCGAGCGTGTGCAACACCGCGGAGGCAAGCGTCGCGAGTGCCGGCGGATCGGCATCGCGCGGCAACTCGTGATGGTCATGGGCATAGCGGATCCGCGCCTCGAACGCGGCATCGAACTCAAGCAGAGCGTCGTGCAGAGTCTTGCGCACAGCGGTATCGTGGACGAACTCGGTGAGCGCCGTGCCGATGAGAAAGCAGCCGCGCGCTCATGTGTTCGCCTGAAAAATACAACGACAGTGCCGTATCGTAGACGCGACGCAACGCCTCGCGCAGCGGCACGGTCGCGAGCCAGTGCCTCGATGAGTGCGTCACGGCCTTGCGAGCGATAGCGTTCGAGTGCCTGTAGATAGAGCGCATGCTTATCGCCGAAGGCACCATACAAGCTGGGGCGGTTCAGGCCCGTGCCGGCGGTGATGTCGTCGAGCGACGTGCCGGCGTAGCCGGCATTCCAGAACACCGCCATGGCCTGGGCCAATGCGGTATCGGGATCGTAGGAACGCGGTCGCCCACGCTTGACGCCTTCTTTTTGTACCATATGGGATAAAACTCTTGATCGCCGCTATTTTCATACAGTATGGTACGAAAATCAACCGGAGGAACGTACCATGGATCTGTATTTCTCGCCTCTCGCCTGCTCGATGGCCACGCGCATCGCCCTCTATGAAGCCGGCGCCACGGCCCATTTCCGTCAGGTGGATAATCGAGCGAAGCGGCTTGCGAAGACGGCTCCGACTTCATTGCAATGAACCCGATGGGCCAGGTGCCGGTGCTGACGGACCGATGATGGCGAGCTGCTGACGGAAAATCCGGTCGTGCTTCAATACGTCGCCGACCAGTACCCCGAATCCGGACTGGCACCACAGGGCGGCATGCCGCGTTATCGGCTGCAGCAGTGGCTGAACTTCATCACCTCGGAGCTGCACAAGCTCGTGTTCAATCTGCTGCTGGATCCGAAGAGTGTTGAAGGCGCCAAGAACTATGCGCACGGCAAAGCGGCGCAGCGCTTTGCCTACCTGAACGGGCAGTTGCAAGGCCGCGACCATCTGCTGGATCGCTTCAGCGTGGCGGATGCATATCTGGTCGTCGTGCTCAACTGGGCGGCGTTTACCGGCGTCGATCTTGCGCGGTACCCCGCGGTGCAAGCCTACTTCCAGCGCCTGTCAGAACGGCCAAGCGTCGCCCGAGACTTTCGCTTAAGAATTTGCACTTCTTCGAGGTGGCGCGCGCGCGTTGGCGCCGCGTAAAAGACACATCCACCGCGCTGTTCAGATCGCCATAGCAGATGGTGGTGTGATCTGAACCAATCGGAGCCGTGATATGCTTGTGACTTATGAGGGTGGCTGCCACTGCGGCCAGGTGAGGTTTCGTGTCCAGGGCGACCTGGACGATGTCTCGGTGTGCAACTGCTCGGTCTGCACGATGAAGGGGATCGTGCACATGGTGGTGCCGCTCGAGCAGTTCGAGCTGCTGCGCGGCGCGGACGCGATCGCCACCTACACGTTCGGCACGGGCGTGGCGAAACATAAGTTCTGCCGGCATTGCGGCATCCACTCGTTCTACACGCCGCGCTCGAAGCCCGATGGTGTCAGCGTGAACGCGCGCTGCCTCGAGGGCGTGGATATCGCCGCACTGCATCCGAGCCTGTTCGACGGGCTGCACTGGGAGGAATTCATGGCAGCCCGCCGAGCGGCCGGGGAGACGTGAGACCGTCTAGTTCGTGCTTATGAAATCATAGAACCGCGGAAGAGGAGGAAGGGGCTGGTCGTCCGGACAAAGTAACTCGCGCTTCAGCAATCATCGGGGTGTGACTGAATATATCAGAACGGAATTCTCCGTATCTTTAATCCGCGCGGCACCATGCAGAGTCTGCGGAATGCGCACTGGCGTTGTCGTCCATCTGAGCCCAACTGATCGTAAGCAAGTGCGGTCGATCGTTGATCCTGACCAGCAACGGCCTGCAGAAAGACATGTTTCTCGCGCGCCGGATCGTGCTGGCCACGGCCGATGGCGTGGGCACAGTGGAGATCATGCGGAGGGCGGGTTTCAGCAAGACCGCTGTCTGGCGCTGGCAAGCGCGGTTTCATGGACGAAGGCGTCGAGCGCGGTCCGCGCCGAATGTCCACTCTCCAGAAAGCGGCCAACAGGGAAGTTCGACCAGAAACGGGCATCGTCGTCGTCAGTCTTTTCGCTTGTCGAGGCCTGCCGCGAGATGTATTGCGCTTAGTGTTGTGCACCCTCAATCCCTCTGATCGGGTCGCACGTCTGACGCCCGCCATCGCTTCCAATGCGGCGCGGCCGCGTCTCTGTCCCCCAAATTCAATATTACCTGACCGGCTAGACGGAGGATTTTACCATAACAAAAACTCAATGCCTTTGCGGCGCTGCTCAGCTCACAGTGTTTCTATAACCATCAAAACTGGTCTCTCACATCCCATTGTCTCGCCTGCCAGAAACAGACCGGGTAGTCCATTCAGCGTCGGCGCCATCTCTGCGATTGACACTGTTGAGATTTCTGGTCGGGCTATGGTCAAATTCTTCACGTTCGGCGATGGCGTTAACAGGTTGCGCATCTCTTATTTCCCAACGTGCGGTTCGACAATCTCTTGGAAGCCCCGATGCGCTGCCATCAGTGATCGGCGTAGCCGTTGGTGCGTTGGCCACCCCTGACTTCCCCGGCCCCAGCGTTATCGATATTTGAGCAGTAGAAACATCATTGGGTGCAATTTGACGGGTAGGTCGAACACTTTCAGGAAGGTGCGATACGGAACTACACGCCTGATCTGACTATACGATCAGAACTTCCCGTTGATACTGGCAGCTTCCAGCTTACCACCCTGCATGGACGCTCCAAACATCTCCAAACAAGCTTTTTCACAGCGCTTGCTTCTGCGAGCTGTGAGGACGGTCTCAGGCAGGTACACGAGCGTCCAAATTCAATCCCCTAGTTCAGCCGTAGAGCCGCGCGACGTTGTCGCAGACGATCTTGCGGCGCACGGTCGGCGTGAAGGCGGCGAGGTTTTCCGCCAGCACGGTGTGGAAGTCGGCCACAGCGAATCCGGGTGCGGGTAGTCCGAGCCCCACATGATGTTGTCCTCGCCGATCAGCGGCACGATCGGTTCGAGGAACTTGTCCTGCTGGTAGGTGACGTAGCCCTGGCGGCGGAAGTAGTCGCTCGGCTTCAGCTTGAAGCCGAGGCTGCGGGCGCGGTCATGATACTCGGTGTCGAGGCGGTCGAAGATGTAGGGCAGCCAGGTGACGCCTGATTCGCCGAGGACGAAGTTGAAGTCCGGGTATTTCTCGCAGGCGCCGGAGGCGAGCAGCGACACCAGGACCTCCATCGTGTCGGTCTGGAACAGCGCCGAGCGCACCAGGCGGTATTGGATCGCGTATTCCTTCTCCATCTCCGGTGTGTCGGGCGCGCGGGCCGCCTTGAAGCCGGTGGAATGGAACGAGATCGGGAAGTGGCATTCCGCGCTCGCCTCCCACAGCGCGTACCAGTCGTGGTGCCACAGCGGGATGCCCATGCGCTTGAACGCGAGATCGCCGCCGCGCAGCCCCAGCTTGGCGCAGCGCCGCACCTCGGCCGCCGCCGCCTTGGGATCGCTGTTCGGCACGATCGCCAGCGGGAACACGCGGTTGGGATCGGCCTTCCTGGCGAAGTCGGCCACCCAGTCGTTGTAGACCGTGTCGGCCCAGTCGCGCATCGTGGTGTCGGCGATCATCTCGTTGATCATCAGGCAGCCGTAGACCACCTCGGCCGCGACGCCGTCCTTGTCGAGATCGGTGATGCGGGTTTCCGGCGTCGTCGGACGCGGCTTGGCGCCGCGGCGATAGTCCCATTCGAAACCGGCGTCCTTCATTTCATCGACGTGGTGGAACGTGCCCTTCTGGTATTTCAGGAAGCCCGGGCCGACGCCGTTCCACATTCCCTTGTCCTGGCCGTCGACGACCCAGTGCAGGCCATCGTCGCGTTCCTCGGTGCGCGGCGCGGTGTCGCGCCACTGCCGGGGCGCCTGCTCGGACCAGAGGTCGGGCGGACAATAGGTGAGATCGATGTGGTTGTCGGCGGATATCAGTTTTTCCTGCATGGGACGCTCCTCGGTTGCCGCAATGGTGGGGATCGTCGGAGAAAGGGACCGACGGTCCCGGGTTCGCGTTGGCGCGAATGAGGCGCTTCAGGCTAGTCCGCCGGGTGGTGGATGTGAAGCCGCGCGCATTGCGACCGCTTGAGCGACGGCACGCGTCGTTGCAGACTTTGGTGGCCGGCACGCGCCACCAGGAACATCCGGCCGGAGGAACCGCACATGCTGAATACGACGACGCTCCTGGCAGATGAGCTCGGTCAGAGGCTCTCCGGCGTCTTCCTGCGCACTTTTGGCAGTGGCGACCCGCGGATCGCGGCCGAGATCGATCGAAGCGGGGCGGCTTGTCATCGAACGACTCGCCACCAGCGATGCGCTGTATCATAGCGCGGAACACACAGCGCTCGTGACATTGGTGGCGCAGGATATTCTACGTGGGCTTCGCCTGAGGCAGGACATACGCCTGACGATTGGCTGCACTTCATCATTGGGGCGCTTGCGCACGATGTCGGATATCTGCGCGACGTCTGCGCGGGGACAGCGGCGAACGGCAGGTCATCGATGACGCCGGCAATACGGTGGTTCTGCCGCGTGGCGCCTCGGACGCGTTCCTGGCGCCTACCATGTTTATCGCTCGAAGAGCGTGGTCCTGAGACGCTTTGCCGGTCATCCCATGATCGACGGTGAGCGGATCGCCAGAGCGATCGAACTCACGCGCTTCCCGATCCCGAACGACGAGGATTACGCCGAGACCGACACGGAGGCAGGTCTGTTGCGCGCGGCCGATCTCATCGGACAACTGGCGGACCCGCTGTATCCGCGCAAGCTCAATGCGCTGTTCCATGAGTTCGCGGAAATAGGGATCAATGAAAAGCTGGGTTATGCCACGCCGGCGGACCTGGCCGAGCAGTATCCGCGGTTCTTCTGGAACAAGGTTGAACCGTACATCGGCGATGCAATTCGATACCTCGAATTGACGATGGAAGGTCGGCAATGGGTGGCGCAGCTATACAGCAACGTGTTCGCCATCGAGCATCGCCGGCAGCACATGGGTCCGCAGGTCAGGGGGGCCTGCGCTACCCCTCCAGCCCCGCATGCACCGCGCACCCCGCCAGGAACCCCGCCAGCGTGCGGTGGAAATCCGGCTCGTCCAGCAGGAACGCGTCGTGCCCCTTGTCGGTGGGGATCTCGACGAACGACACGTTCGCCCCCGCCCGGTTCAGCGCGCGCGCGATCGCGCGGCTCTCGGCGTCGGGAACAGCCAGTCCGAGGTGAACGACACCAGCAGGAACCGCGTCTTCGTGCCCGCGGAACGCGTTCGCCAGATCGCCCTGGTAATCCGCCGCCAGGTCGAAATAGTCCATCGCCCGCGTGATCGTCAGATACGAGTTCGCGTCGAACCGCTGCACGAACGTGGAGCCCTGGTGGCGCAGATAGCTCTCCACCTCGAACATCTCGCCGAACAGGCCGATCGCCTCGCTGGGATCCTTCGGCGCGTTCTGCAGCCGCCGGCCGAATTTCCGGGTCAGCGCCTCCTCCGACAGGTAGGTGATGTGCGCGCACATCCGCGCCACCGCCAGCCCGCGCGCCGGCATCCGCCCGCTCGCCCAGTAGCGGCCGCCCTGCCAGTCCGGATCGGCGAAGATCGCCTGCCGCCCCACCTCGTGGAACGCGATGTTCTGCGCCGAGTGATACGCCGCGCAGGCGATCGGCAGCGCGGCGAACACCGCGTCGGGATAGCTCGCCGCCCATTGCAGCGCCTGCATCCCGCCCATCGAGCCGCCCATGCACCGCGAACAGCCGCGCGATGCCCAGGTGGTCGATCAGCATCTTCTGCGCGCGGACCATGTCGCTGGATGGTGACCGGCGGGAAATCGGTGCCCCACGGACCGCCCTCGTCGTCGCGCAGGCTGCGCGGGCCGGTGGAGCCCATGCAGCCGCCCAGCACGTTGGCGCAGATGACGAAGTAGCGGTCGGTGTCGATTGGCCGGCCGGGCCCGACCACCATGTCCCACCAGCCATCCTTGCCGGTGACCGGATGGGTCTCGGCGACATACTGATCGCCGGTCAGCGCATGGCAGACCAGCACGGCGTTGGAGCGCGCCGCATTCAGCGTGCCGTAGGTGCGATACGCCACCGTCATCCGCGCCAGCCGCGCGCCGCAGTCCAGCGTCATCCCTCCTCGAAGATGACGTGGGGCTGTGTTCGGTGGCGGCGAGTGCGATCGACGTATCCATCCCGCGCTTGCATAGGACGGGTGCCGGGCTGTCGCAACAGTGGCGGGGCGGCCTGTTTGCACGCCGGGCCGCTTCCGCTATCAGTGCCGGCTCCGTTTCGGCCAGCAAGATGTCCAGCCCCGCCCCGATCGACGTGCCGCCCGCCGCCGCCGCCTCGGCGGAGGATCCGCCCCAGCAGGATGACTGGCCGGGCGGCCTTCCCGCCCTGCGCGCCGAACTGGATCGGCTCGATGACCCGCTGCACGGCCTGCTGATGCGGCGCGCGCAGAGTGATCGAGCAGGTGGCGAAATCCGGCAAGCGCGGCGCGTATCGCCCCGGCCGTGAGGCTTCGATCATTCGCCGCCTGCTGCGCCAGCACAGCGGCGCGCTGCCGCCGCAGACACTGGTGCGGATCTGGCGCGAGCTGCTCGCCGGCACCACCGCGATGCAGGGCCCTTTCGCGGTGGCGGTGTGCGATCCGGATGGCGGCACCGGCTTTACCCAGGCGGCGCGCGAGCATTTCGGCGCGCTGACGCCGCTGCGCGCCTATGGCAGCCCGGCGCAGGCGATGGCCGAGGTCAGCCGCGGCGTGGCGGCGGTGGCGGTGCTGCCGCTGCCGTCGGAGACCGACACGCCGCGACGCGTGGTGGACCACGATGCTGCAGAACGAGACAGCCGCGCGTTTATGTCGTGGCACGGCTGCCGTTCTGGGCGCCGCGACCGGATGGCGCGCCGGCGGTGCAGGCGCTGGTGATCGCCACCACGGAACCGGACGCCAGCGCGCGATCGCTCGCTGCTGGGGCTGGAGTTGCGCTCCGGACGTGAGCCGCGCACGGCTGACCGGGGCGCTGACCGCGGCGGGGCTTGCGCCGGGCGACGGTGATCCTGCGCCGCGACCAGGGCGCGCCGGTCGCCCATGCGCTGGCGGAGGTCGATGGCTTTCTGACCGATGACGATCCTCGGCTGGACGCGCTTGGAGCCGTGCTGCGCCGGCCGGTGGTGCTCGGCGCCTACGCGATCCCTGAAACCGGAGGTGCCGCATGACCGCGCCTCGCCCGCGTCCCGAAGTGCTCGACATCTCCCCCTATGTCGGCGGCGAATCCACGGTGCCCGGCGTCAACCGGGTGCTGAAGCTGTCGTCCAACGAGGGCGCGTTCGGCGTGCCGCCCGGCGCGCAGGAGGCCTACAAGCGCGCGGCGGAGGAACTCTACCGCTACCCGGACGGCGATGCGACCGAACTGCGGCGTGCGATCGGCGCGCGGTTCAGGCTGGACCCGGCGCGGATCGTCTGCGGCGCGGGTCCGATGACCTGATCTACCAGCTCTGCCTCGCCTATGGCGGGCACGGCCGCGACATCGTCATGAGCGCGCACGGCTTCGCCATCTACCACATCGCCGGCACCTATGCCGGCAGCCGGGTGATCAAGGCGCCGGAACGCAACCTGACCGCGGATGTCGATGCCATGCTGGCGGCGGTGTCGCCGTCGACGCGGCTGATGTTCCTGGCCAACCCGAACAACCCGACCGGCAGCATGCTGCCGTATGCGGAGGTGGAGCGGCTGCGCGCCGGCCTGCCGCCCGAGGTGCTGCTGGTGCTCGATGCCGCCTATGCCGAGTACGTCGAGCGGCCGGATTACGATCCCGGCATCAGGCTGGTGGATGCCGGCGACAACACCGTGATGCTGCGGACGTTCTCCAAGATCTTCGGGCTGGGCGGCATGCGGGTCGGCTGGGCCTATGCGCCGCCGGCGGTGATCGACGTGTTCAACCGGGTGCGCGCGCCGTTCAACGTGTCGATCGCCTCGCAGGCGGCGGCGATCGCGGCGCTGGCGGAGCCGGGCTGGGTGGAGAAGGGCCGCGCGCACAACGCCGAATACCGGCCGAAGCTGGCGGCGGGGCTGACCGCGGCCGGGATCAAGGTCTGGCCGTCGGAGGGCAATTTCGTGCTCGCCGACTTCGCCACGCCGGAGCGCGCCAAGGCGGCCGATGCGTTCATGCGCTCGCGCGGCGTGATCGCCCGCCCGGTCGGCGGCTATGGGCTGCCGCATTGCCTGCGCATCACCGTCGGCACGGCGGAAGAGGTGGAGATCGTCATCGCCACGCTGGCGGAGTTCATGGGGCAGGCGGCATGGCTGAACCGCTGTTCCGGCGGCTGGCGCTGATCGGCATCGGGCTGATCGGCAGCTCGGTCGCCCGCATCGCGCGCGAGCGCGGCGACCTGGCGGCCGAGGTGGTGGTGACCGCGCGCACCGCGAAGACGCTGGAGCGGGTGCGGGAGCTGGGCTTTGCCGACCGGATCGAGGCGGATGCCGGCGCGCGCGGTCGCGGGCGCCGACTGCGTGATGCTGTGCGCGCCGGTGGGGGCGTTCGCCGACATCGCCGCGGCGATCGCGCCGCATCTGGAGCCGGGGGCGGTGCTGACCGATGTGGGGTCCACCAAGCAGTCGGTGATCCGCGACGTGGGGCCGCTGGTGCCGGCGGGCGTGCATTTCGTGCCGGCGCATCCGGTGGCGGGCACCGAATATTCCGGGCCGGATGCCGGGTTCACCACGCTGTTCGAGGGGCGCTGGACGCTGCTGACCCCGCCGCCGGGCACGGACGAGGCGGCGGTGGCGAAGGTGGAGGAGTTCTGGCGGCGCTGCGGGTCGATGGTGCAGCGGATGGAGCCGGGGCATCACGACCGGGTGCTGGCGATCGTCTCGCACCTGCCGCATCTGATCGCCTTCACCATCTGCGGCACCGCCGATGACCTGGCGGACGAGAGCCGGCAGGAGGTGCTGCAGTTCGCCGCCTCGGGGTTCCGCGACTTCACCCGGATCGCGGCGTCGCGACCCGGTGATGTGGCGGGACATCTTCCTCAACAACCGCGAGGCGCTGCTGGAGATGCTGGCGCGGTTCGTCGAGGACGCGCAGGCGATGTCGCGCGCGGTGCGCTGGGGGGACGCGGCGTATATCGAGGACATGGTGGAGCGGGGACGCAAGATCAGGCGGAGTTTGATCGAGCTGAAGCAGGCGTAGAAGTTGTCAGGGCCTCGTGGGAATGCAAATCATGACGCTCGCCGAGTTTGATGCGATATTCCCCGCGCTACGGGATGGCGGCGTGGATTTGAGAGAACGTTTCCAGCGTCTCTCTGCAACTGCTGTGGAGATCCCGCAGGCAAAGCGCCTCTCAGCGATAGACCCATTCTCAGCGTCCTACCATGACGCTGCTATGGATCTCTATTCGACCTTGCGCGGCGTGGACAGGAGCAAGTATGTGCCGGCGCGCGATGAGAGATCCGGCCTTTTTACGACTGGGCCCCCCAATATCTGGACCGGCCTCCCACCTTGGAGTTTTCGTAATCCACGTTTCGTCACCGAATTTCTATTTTCCTGGGGACATATCCAGTCGTTGCTCGACCTCGGCGCGGAGTCCGAGGCGCGCGTCCTAGAATATGGGCCAGGATGAGGGCAGATCCTCCTCATGCTGGCGCGAATGGGGGTTGCTGCGTTTGGGGTCGACATTGATAGCGCTTACGTCGATCTCATTCGCCGGCAGGCGGCTGCAATGGATTTGCAGATACAGGTCGAGCAGGCCGCGTTTGGCGAGGGTTTTGACGGACAGTGTTTCGATCGTATCCTCTTCTTTGAGGCATTCCACCATGCGGTCGACTTCTTTGGGCTGCTGGGACGGCTACGCGGACGCCTAGTGCCGGGTGGCTGGCTAGTCCTTGCTGGCGAGCCTGTAGTTGATCATCCGATCCCAGCTGTGCCGTTCCCGTGGGGGCCGAGGCTCGATGCCCTTTCGGTATTTTGCATCCGGCAGTTCGGGTGGATGGAGCTCGGATTCACGCAGCCGTTCCTTTTAGAAGCGCTACGCCGGCACGGTTATAGTGTCGCAATTCGCCATTTCCCCGGTTGCGCGCGCGCCCAGTTCATACGTCGCGCAACCGGCCAAGGATGCCACCGTCAGACATATTACTTTCGGAGTGTCATCTTAGCGTTGGCGCCCGACCTCGTTGCTTTGAGTGCCGAGAACACGGAGTTGCGTCAGCAGTTAGCTGATGTCACCGCCCACCGCGAGGCGCTGCTGCGCTCCACAAGCTGGCGTCTCACTACGCCACTGCGTGCCCCCGCCCGCACGATCCCACGCAGAGTGTAAAGCGGGATCAGGCTCCTGCCCGTGAGCGGCGGAGCCATTCGTCCAGGCCGACACTTCTGCTCGAGCAAGTCAAATCGATGTTAGTTTAAGCTAGAGCCGCGTCGCGGCGTCTACTCCAGCGCTTCTTCCCGCTCCGTCCAGCCCGGTTCCAGATAGTCGCCCACGTCCGGCTCCAGAGCCCCGATCTTGGTCATGTCCGCGACAGGCGTGCCGTCCTCGGTCAAGGTTCAGGGCATCCGTGTAGCGCATCCCCAAATCTTATATCTTCCGGCGCATAGCTGCGGATGTCATGCACCACGGCCGCGAGCCGTCGGGTCGCGCGCTTCGAGTGTCACGAACAATTGCGCGCGCGACGCGATCGCTCGCGCCATCCGGTCGCCGTGCAAGGGGCCCTGCTCATCCAGCACATGCATGAGTGTCCAAGTCAGCGGAAAAGCCGGAAGGCGCGCCCCTCGAGCCGCAACTCCTGGGCGCGACGAAAACGTTTACCCTCCGAGGAGGCCACGGAAAGAAGCACGTTCAGCTTTGCCCTCGCGTCCAAAAGCGCGGCCTGGCCCGTTCCCAACCCGCAACATGAGCGTCGGCTTGCCGTTATGCGTTGCCACGACCGGATTGGAGGCGAAGACCGATTTAGCCCGCGGGCGCGAAAAGCGGACAAAGGTCAGGCCAGTCGCGATGGCGTGAAGCCGAGCCCCCGACGATTTCGGCTGCTGCGATCACATCGCCGTACAGCGTCTGGGGTACATCCGCCGTAGCCGACCGTCGACAGCGTCTCGATGCTGAAGAAGAAGGCGTCTCCGAAACTATATGGCCGCGCATTGGCCACGGGACCGGTACCAGCCAAAAGAGGGTGGCGAAGACGACATTCACCAGCAAGTAGATTGCGAGCAAGGTTGCGAGGAAGTACGGCCAGGTCAGCGCCACCGCGAGATGATAGGGATCGCGCATGTCGAAGCGCGAAACACCTTTCTTCCTGAATTCGTAAGAGCCGAGGCGAACCCGCGCTGCTCGTTCGTGGGGATCGCGCTTCATTCCAGGGCCCGTCCCTTTTGCATGGACGCGCCAGACGGCTTTCAGCACGGGATAGCAAGGTGGCTATTGGGCGTCTAGCGTCCGGAATCGTCGCGAAACATGCGCTTTAGCGATAGTGGGTACTAGCGCCTCCATGCGCACGACGGGAGCGGATTTTAGCGGTAGAATTCCGGGCAACGGGCGATCGCTTCTCCTAACGCATTGTGACTGGCAGCCTGGGCCACTCGAGCACGCCGCAGAAGAAATGCCGTTTCGACGCCGTCCGCTTCGTTCCCTTGCAACGGGTGCCCGACATGACCGAGCAAAGCAACAGGCCAGGTTCGATCAATGCGGAGCCGACAGCGAATGGTGATGCTTCGGCTGTCCATGACGCGCAATCCGCGCAGCCACCGCCAGAGGCCCGCAAGGCTGCGCGAAAGCGAAGGCTTCTGCCCGGTGTTCTCGGTGTTGCTGTCCTGGCAGTTCTCCTCGTGTTCGGGATCCCCTGGGTCGAGGCGATGCTCAACACCGTCTCCACGGACGACGCATTCGTGAATGGGCACGTGACGTTTGTTGCGCCCCGCGTGGCAGGACAGATCTCCCGCGTTCTGGTGGATGACAACAACCGTGTGCACAAGGGAGATCTCCTCGCCGAGTTGGCCTGGCCCTGCTGGCCGTCACCATGGTGAGCTGGGAAATCCTGCTCAGCAAGGGACAGGAATGGGACTGGTTCGGCGACCCCTTCCATCGCGTGCACCCGTCCTGGCCGCCCTGTTCGTCATCTGCCTGCTGGGCCTCATCCGCCGCGAGCTGCGCTATCGACAATCCGCTCATCCATTTCCGCACCCTGCTGGACCGCAACTTCCGCGCCTGCTGCATCGTCATCTTCTGCGCCTTCGCGGTGCTGTATGCTGAGTACCTCGTTGCCGGATTGCTGCAGTCGCTGTTCGGCTACGATGCACTAGCGCCGGACTGGTCATGTCGCCGGCGGGTTTCTTTGCCGTCGCGCCATGCCGTTCGTGGGCGCACGCTCGGTCGTGGCGCCGATGCGCGGTGGGTGATTGCCGCGGGTCTTTTGACCATGGCCGCGGGAATTACTGGATGTCGCGTGAACCTGGACATCAGTCCGGGGCAGGCCGTCTGGCCGCGGGTGGTGCTGATCGTCGGGCTGGCGATGTGCTTCGCCCCGGCGAACGTCGCGGCCTACCTCTATACGCCGCTCGCGCTGCGCGGGGCGGCGGTCGGTCTGTTGAGCCTGCTGCGCAACGAGGGCGGCAGCGTAGGGACCTCGCTGGCTCAGACGATGCAGGAGCGCCGGGACCAGTTCCACAGCCTCCGTCTTGGCGAATGGCTCGATCCCTTCAACGCGGCGGCGCGTTCCTTCCTTGATCAGGCAGCCGGTCCGTTCCTGCAGCAGACCGGCGATCCAGTGGCCGCGCAGCAACTGGCCTTGCGGACGCTGGCAAACCTGCGTCAGCAACAGGCATCGGCGCTCGCCTACTTCGATGTGTTCTGGGTGTTGGCCGTCGTCATGGTCGTGCTTGTGTTCGTTGTGCTGCTGATGAAGCGCTCCGTCGCAGAGAAGGGCGCCCGGATCGGATCCGAGTAAGGCGAGCAAGCGTCGCTCCGTTCGTCGGCTTTAGGACATAGGTTCGACCAGTAGGTCAAAGTATATTCCCCGACCGCGATCTGTCTTCGCCGGTATCCATTTGCGTGTTCGGCGTGTTTTGCGGTTCCACTTTCCTTGCTTGCTGCCGGCCACCTTTCCAATTCGTTGAATTTAGCTGGGTGCACGTTTGCCCTGGTTCCGCGCAGCGCGGTCTGTCCGCCCGGAGGAAAATGGAACCGCAAATCACGCAGAACACGCCAAGGGCGGCTGCACTTATAATTACCTCTATACGCCGCTCGCGCTGCTCGCTGGCTCAGACGATGCAGGAGCGCCGGGACCAGTTCCACAGCCTGCGACTTGGCGAATGGCTCGATCCCATCATGCGGACAACCGCTCGATCAGCGCCAGAGCGGCGGCGGGCGCCTTCGGCTTGAAGCCGTTGATGAAGTAGATGAACACATCGCGCGACGCGGGTGGCCTGGGTTGCGCCGGCGCAATGCGCGGCAGGTCGGTCGGGACCTTGCCGGCAGCCCAGAGCTTCGCTCGCTTCGCCCATGTGCCCAGCGCGTTGGGCGCATAGCCTGTATCCTCCTGCTCCGAGGCACGTTGCAGCCGCGCATAGACGAACGGCGCGGTGGGATCGTGCAATCCCGGATATGTGGCGTGATCGGCCAGCACGGCCGCCACGCCATAGTTGCGCAGGAGTGCGATGAACTCGGGCTGCGCGAAGCTGGGGTGGCGGACCTCGACGACGTGGCGCAGCCTTTGCCCGTCCACTTCGGCGGGCAGCAGTTTGAGAAAGGCCTCGAAGTCGTCCGGGTTGTACTGCTTGGTGTTTGGCATCTGCCAGTTGATCGGCCCGAGCTTCTCCTTCAGATGCAGCACGCCGCCGGTGAGGAATCGCTCGACCTATGCGCCGGCTTCCGCCAGGACGCGCCGGTTGGTGGTGAAGCGGGGGCCCTTCAGCGAGAAGACGAAACCGTCAGGCGTTTCCTCGCGCCATTTGATGAAGCTCTCCGGCTTCTGCGAGCCGTAGATAGGTGCCGTTGACCTCGATCGAGGTCAGTTGCCGGCTCGCATGTTCCAGTTCCCGCTTCTGCGGCAGGCCGCGTGGATAGAAGGTTCCGCGCCACGGCTCGAAGGTCCAACCACCGACACCGACCCGGATGGCGCCGGGCATGGTCAGTCGGATTCCTGAATGTGCATGAGACGATCTCCTTACATCGGGTCAGGCGGCGACGGCCCGCATCAGCGGCGTCCAGCGGTCGAGGATCGGCAAGATCGCATCCGACTTCGCTGCCGGCAGGCTGATCACCACGCGGGCAATTCCCAGATCGCGATACCGGTGCAGTTGATCAAGGTCCTCGGCGACACGGAACAGTGTGACCGGAAGCGACGCAGGCGTGCGGCCTGCCTCCTGTGCCATCTTATGGAACTCCGGCAGGGTCTGCGCGACGTCGCCATGCCGCGTGCGACCGGCGCCGGGGATCCAGCCGTCGCCGTAGCGAACCGCGCGCCGCGCCCCATAGGGAAACGCACCGCCGACGATGATGGGGAACGGCTTCTGCACCGGCTTCGGCCAGGTCTGCATCGGCGCGAAGTTGACGAATTCGCCGTGATATTCCGCGGTGTCCTGCGACCAGATCGCCTTCATCGCCTCGATGCGCTCGCGCGACAGCTTGTGGCGCGTGTCGTAGTTGGTGCCGTGGTGCTCCATCTCCTCCTTGTTCCAGCCGTTGCCGACGCCGAACAGGAAGCGTCCGCCGGAGAGCTGGTCGAGCGAGGCGACCAGCTTGGCGGTCTGGATCGGATCGCGCTGGTTGATCAGGCACACGCCGGTGCCGACCTTCAAAGTCTTGGTCGCTACCGCCGCCGCGGTGAGCACCAGGAACGGGTCCATGATGTCGTAATACGGGCGCGGCAGTTCCGGGCCGCCGGGAAACGCCTTGGTGCGCACCAGCGGGATATGCGAGTGCTCCGGCACCCACAGCGATTCGAAGCCGCGTTGCTCCAGCAGCGGGCCGAGTTCGGCCGGCGTCATCGAGGCATCGGTGAAGAACATCGCAGCGCCGAAATGCATTGGGTCAGCCTCCTTTCCCTTGTACCTTGGCCCAGGTATCGCGCAGGCCGACGGTACGGTTGAACACCGGTCGGCCAAGTGCGGAGTCCGGGTCCGCGCAGAAATAGCCGAGCCGCTCGAACTGGACTGCCTCGCCGATCGGGGCGGTGGCCAGTGCCGGCTCCAGCAGACAGCCGCGCAGCACCTCCAGCGAGTCCGGATTGAGATCGGCCATGATGTCGCCGTCCGCGCCCGGGTCGGGTCGCGCGAACAGATGATTGTAGAGGCGCACTTCGGCCGTGATCGCATCCGCGGCGGCGACCCAGTGAAGCGTCGCCTGCACCTTGCGTCCATCGGGCGGCGAGTTGCCGCCGCGCGTCGCGGGATCGTAAGTGCAGCGCAGTTCGGTCACTTCGCCGGCGGCGTTCTTCACGCCTTCGCGGCAGGTGACGAAGTAGCCATAGCGCAGCCGCACTTCGCGGCCTGGCGCGAGCCGGAAAAACTTCTTCGGCGGATTCTCCATGAAATCGTCGCGCTCGATGTAGATCTCGCGGCCGAAGGTGATCGGGCGCATGCCAGCGGACGGGTCCTCCGGATTGTTGATCGCCTCCAAGCTCTCCGTGCGGCCCTCGGGCCAGTTCTCGATCACCAGCTTCAGCGGGCGCAGCACCGCCATCCGGCGCGGCGCTATCCGGTTCAGCAGTTCGCGGACGGAGTACTCGAATGCCGCGAACTCCGTGACGCTGTTCGACTTCGTGATGCCGCCGCGACGCACGAAGTCGCGCAATGCGGCCGCGGGGATGCCGCGCCGGCGAACGCCGGCAAGTGTCGGCATGCGCGGATCGTCCCAGCCGGTGACGCGGCCCTCGCTCACCAGCCGCGTCAGAATGCGTTTCGACATCACGGTGTAGGCGATGTTGAGGCGCGCGAATTCGTACTGGTGCGGGCGCGCGGGGACCGGCAGGTTGTCGATCAGCCAGTCGTACAGCGGCCGGTGGTCCTCGAACTCCAGCGTGCACAGCGAGTGCGTGATGCCCTCGATCGCGTCCGACTGGCCGTGCGCGTAGTCGTAGGTGGGATAGATGCACCAGGCGTTGCCGGTGCGCGGGTGCTCGGCGTGCAGGATGCGATACAGCACCGGGTCGCGCAGGTTCATGTTCGGCGAGGCCATGTCGATCTTCGCGCGCAGCACGCGGGCGCCGTTGGGGAACTCGCCGGCACGCATGCGGCGGAACAGGTCGAGGTTCTCCTCGATCGACCGATAGCGATCGGGCGAGTTCTGCCCCGGCTCGGTCAGCGTGCCACGCTGGCTGCGCATCTGATCCGGCGGCGTGTCATCGACATAGGCCTTGCCCTCGCGGATCAGATATTCGGCCCATTCGTAGAGCTGCTCGAAATAGTCCGACGCGTGATAGAGATGCTCGCCCCAGTCGAATCCCAGCCAGTGCACGTCGCGCTTGATCGCGTCGATGAACTCCTGCTCCTCCTTGGTCGGATTGGTGTCGTCGAAGCGCAGATGGCAGCGGCCGCGGAATTCCTCCGCCACGCCGAAGTTCAGGCAGATCGACTTGGCGTGGCCGATATGCAGGTAGCCGTTCGGTTCCGGCGGGAAGCGGGTGACCACGGTCGTGATACGCCCTGCCTGCAGGTCGTCCTGGATGATGTCGCGAATGAAATCGCGGCCAGATTCCGTCGTTGCGGTTGACGCATTGCGGCCCCTAACTGCCGGTCACGGCCAGATCGGGAAACTCCTCCTTCAGCCGCGGATAGAGTTCGCGGGCGAAGGTGCGGATGCCCAGCACCGTCTCGTCGTGCTCGAGGAAGCCGGCCTGGCCCATGATCAGCAGGTGGCCGAACCCGCCGACGTGGTCATAGAGTTTCTTGATCTGCCGATGCACCTGATCGGGCGTGCCGGCGAACATGATGCCGGCCTCGATCGCGCCCTCCACGCTGGCGGATTTGCGGAACGCGCTCAGCGGATGTTCCGCGCCGCGCAGCATCGCGACGTTGGCCTGCACCGGCACATAGCCGGGCGGATTGGCGAAATGCGGCGGCACCTTGTTCGAGGTGATGTACCACAGCAGCTTCTCCGCCCCGGCGCGCGCGTCGGCCTCGTTCGGCGCGGTATAGACCATCGCGGCATAGGCCAGCCGATGCGCCGGCACGTCGTTGCCGCGCCCCGCCTCGCGCCAGCCGCGGCGATACGCGTCGTAGATCGCGCGCGTGCCGTCGAAGCCGGTGAGGAACGTCGCCTGCACGAAGCCGCGCGCGCCGACACGCGCCGCGCCGGAGGGGCTGGTGGTGCTGATCCAGATCGGCGGATGCGGCTGCTGATAGCAGCGCGGCCAGATGTTCACCGCGCGATAATGGAAGAAGCGGCCCTCGTGGCTGAACGGACCGTCATGCGTGGTCCACGCCTTGATGATGAGATCGAGCGCCTCCCACTGGCGCTCGTTCATCCGCACCGGATTGCTGTTGGCCGGCAGCACCTCGTACGGCACGCCGCGCACGAAGCCGGCTTCCAGCCGGCCGCGCGACAGCACGTCGACCATCGCCATCTCCTCGGCCACGCGCACCGGCTGGCGGCGATTGGCGATCGGATTGCCGAGGATCAGCAGGCGCGCCTTCTTGGTCAGGCGCGCGAGCGCGGCGAGCACCAGCGGCGCCGCGGGATCGACGCAGGTCGCGGTCTGGTGGTGCTCGTTGAGCATGATCTCCATGCCCTCGTCTTCCGCGATCAGCCATTCGTCGAGGAAGCGGTCGTACAGCGCGGCGCCCTTCTCCGGATCGTAGATGCGGTTGGGCAGGCTGACGCGGATCGACTCGTATTCGTCGGCCGGCGGCAGATAGGGATAGGCGTTCTCGCTGAAATGCCAGGCCTTCATGACATCGCTCCCGCATCGAGGAATGCCAGCACCGTGCGCGCGAAGGCCTCCGGCTGCTCGACGTGCGGCGCGTGACCCGCCGCGGCGATCGTCTCGATGCGCGCATTCGGCAGCAGCCGCGCATAGGCGGCGAGATACTCCGCCGACACCAGGCCGTCGCTCTCGCCGCGCAGGAACAGCGTCGGCGCGGTGACGCGATGCAGCCGGTGGCGGCAGCTTGGGATTGTGCATGTAGGGCTCCCACGCCAGCAGCGCGAGCGTCTCGCGATTGCGCACCATGATCGCGAGCTGCTCGTCGGTGAGCCGCGCCGGATCGATCCGCATCCGCTCCGGATCGTGGAACAGCAGCTTCTCGAGCGCGCTCTGCGGCAGCGCGAAGATGTCGGGAACGTCGAGCCGATCCACCGGGCCGGTCTTCACGCCGACCGGTCCGACCAGCACCAGCCGGCGCACCACTTCGGGCGCCTTGGTCGCGAGTTCGCGCGGCGATCCAGCCACCGATCGAGCAGCCGATCACGTCCACCTGATCGAGCCCGAGGCGATCGAGCAGTTCGAGATGGATGTAGGCGATGTCGTCCACCGCATCGATCCAGTCCGGCAGGCTGGATTTGCCGAAGCCCGGATGCGACGGCGCGATCAGCCGATGCCGCGCGGAGAGCGGAGCAACATAGGGATGCTCGGGCGCAAAGCCGCCAGCGCCGTGCAGGAACAGGATGGGCGGGCCTTCGCCGGCCTCGAACAGCTCGAGCTCGACGCCGGCGATCGCGATGATTTCCCGTGGCAAGGGACCTCCTCCTTGCTATGGCGGCGAAGGCTAGGCGTCATTCGTGGACCAGCGTCACGGGCCTGTGTGCCTGCGGTTTGCGCTGGATAAGCGCGGCGGGCACGATGCGACCGGACGGAAGCAGGAGGCGCCGATGCTGACAGTGGAATACAACGACCCGTTCCGCCGCGTTGCGATCGCCGAGGCGGCGGAATGAGCAAGCTCCCGCTCTCCGTCGCGATCGGCGACTACGACCGGGTGCGGCCGCTGGTCGATGGCAGCGTGCAGATCGACGGCGTCGATCCGGTGTTCATGCTGCTGGAGCCGGAGGAGATCTTCTTTCGCGCGTTCCGCCATGCCGATTTCGACATCTGCGAATTGTCGATGAGCAGCTTCACGGTGAAGACCGCGAACGGCGATTGTCCGTATGTCGGCGTGCCGGTGTTTCCGTCGCGCTCGTTCCGGCACAACTCGATCTATATCCGCGCTGATCGCGGCATCGCGCGGCCGGAGGACCTGAAGGGCAGGCGCATCGGCGTGCCGGAATATCAGGTCACCGCCAATGTCTGGACGCGCGCGGTGCTGGAAGACGAGCACGGGGTGAAGCCTTCGGATGTCACCTGGGTGCGCGGCGGCTACGAGCAGGCGGGACGCATCGAGAAGATCGCGCTGAACCTGCCGCGCGATGTGCGCGTGGAGGATGCGCCGGAAGGTGCGACCATCTCCGGCATGCTGGCCGATGGCGAGATCGATGCGGTGATCGGCCCGCGTGCGCCGTCGTGCTTCGGCCGGCATCCGCAGGTGGGGTGGCTGTATCCCGATCCTGCGGCGGCGGCGGCCGCGTGGTTCCGCAAGTCGGGGATCTTCCCGATCATGCACATCCTCGGCATTCGCCGCACGCTGGCGGAACAGCATCCCTGGCTGCCGGCCGCCGCGATGAAGGCGTTCGAGCAGTCGAAGGCGCGGGCGTTGGCGAAACTGGGCGACGTGTCGGCGTCGAAGGTGACGCTGCCGTTCCTCGACGAACATCTGCACGCGGCGCGGCAGCTGATGGGCGAGGATTTCTGGTCGTACGGCCTGGACGCGAACCGCCACGTGCTGGAGGTGTTCCTGCGCCGGCATCACGCGGAGGGGCTGTCGCCGCGCGTGCTGGCGCCGGAGGAACTGTTCCATCCGTCCACGCACGAGACGCATCGCGTCTGATCGTGCCCTCAGCGCTGGGGATTGCTTCTTCGCTTCGCTCCTCGCAATGACAGGCGTCTAATGTCCGGCGTTCAGCTTCTCGAGCAGCGGGCGCAGCGCGTCAAGTTCGGTGCCGAAGCCGCTCCAGTCGCCGGCCTTCAGCCGTTCGATGGCGCGCTCATAGTGGTCGAGTGCCTCGCGTGCCGGCCCGCTGGCGGGGCAACGGAATTCGCGCTGGCTGGCGATGCGGCGGCCGGCGCGGCCTGATTGAACAGCGCGGCCAAGTGCCTCGGGCAGCGTGTCCTCCATCACCACGCGGTCGCCATATGCCGCGATGACCCGCTTGAGTTCCGGCAACTGGCCCGATTCCGCGCGCAGATACAGCGGCGTCACATACAGGATCGAGTTCTCGATCGGCACGACCAGAAGATTTCCGCGAATCACCCGCGATCCCATCTGGTTCCACAGCGAGATCTGCTGCGAGATGCTCGGTGTTCTGATTGATGCGCGCCTCGATCTGGAACGGGCCGTAGACGAGCTTGTCCTTGGGGAATTCGTAGACGATGAGCTTGCCGTAGTCGGGCGGATCGCAGCGCGCGGCGAGCCAGGCGATCATGTTCTCGCGCTGGCTCGGCGCCATGGGCAGCATGAGGAAGAACTCGGCGCGCGACTCCCCGGGCAGGCGCATGATCATGTAGTACGGCGCCATCCTGGTGCCGGCATGGTGTTGCCGTCGGGGCCGGTCGGTTCGCGCGGGAACTGCCAGAGATCCTCGCGATTGTAGAACACCTCGGGCGCATCCATGTGATAGGCGCGGTACTGCTGCGCCTGGATGCGGAACAGGTCCTCGGGGTAGCGGATGTGCCGTTGCAGATCCGCGGGCATCGCGTCGAACGGCTTGAACAGCGTCGGGGAAGATCCGCCGATAGGTCGCGATGATCGGATCGGCCGGGATCCATCACGTAGAACGTGACCGTCCCGTTGTAGGCATCGACCACGACCTTCACCGAATTGCGGATGTAATTGAGTCGCCGCCGGTCTGCGGCTGCGCATAGGGGAACCAGTCGCTGGTGGTGTAGGCATCCTGCATCCAGTAGAGCCGCCCGCCGCTGATCACCATGTAAGGATCGTGATCCAGTCGCAGGAACGGCGCGATCGTCTCGATGCGATCCTGGATATTGCGATGGATCATGATCCTGCTCTCGCCGGTGATATAGCTGCTGAGCAGGATGTTGACGTCGTCGAACTGCCAGGCGAACAGCGACCGCCAGAACAGTCCGCCGATCGGGATGCCGTCCGCGCCATCGTAATTGGCGTAGACGTTGTCCTTCCCCTTGGGATAGTCGAACTCCGGCGTGCTGCCTTTGACGATCACGTCGTCGCGGTGCCCTGGCCGAAATAGATGCGCGGCTCGGTGACGGCGGGCCCGCCGGTGGCGACCGGCGGAATGTCCTTCAGGTAGAAGTTCGGCAGCCCTTCGGTGGATTTCTGCGTCACCGGCGACATGACGACGCCGTTGCCGTGGGTGAACAGCAGATGCAGGTTGACCCAGGTCTGCGCGTTGGCGGCAGCAGCGATGATACGAGTTCGCGCGGCGCGAGCATCACCTGCTGATAGGCGCCGTCGATCTGGTAGCGATCGATGTCGACGTCGAGGAACCGGTAATAGGTGCGGATCTCCTGGAGCTGCGCGTAGGTGTCCAGCAACGGCTGCCAGTCCCACAGCCGGATGTTGTCGATGGTCGCGCGGTTGTCCTGCAGCGACTGGATACGTCAGCCCCTGCTCCGCGGGAAATGGCTTCACCGTGATCTGCCGCAGATTGTAGGCTTCCTGCGTCAGGGCGATGTTGCGCTGAAGATACGGCGATTCCAGTTGCAGCTCGCTCGGCTTGACGTAGAAGCGCTGGAACAGCCCCGGCAGCACTTCGCCGAACACGAACGAACTGCCGAACACCACCGCGGCCGCGCCGATGAGCAGCCGATATGTGCGCAGCCGCACGTTGGCCCATGCGACAATGGCGGCGGCAGCGGCGAGGCCGATCAGCAGCCAGAGAACCGGCAGTTCGACATGGACATCGGTGTAGCTGGCCCCGACCACGACGCCGTTGTCGTCGTAGAGCAGCAGGTAGCGGTCCAGCGCATAGGACCACGCCTTCACCGCGAAGTAGGCACCGAGCAGCGCCGAGCCGTGGGCGAGTGCGGCGGGCGAAAACCGCCAGAGCCGGCTGTCCAGATTGATTTCGCCGTGCAGCACATACACCGCGCCGGCCATGGCGGCGCTCAGCAGCAGGATCAGCACCATCCAGTTCTTGAGCGCGATGTAGACCGGCAGCGAGAACAGATAGAAACCGATGTCCTTGCCGAACAGCGGATCGTTCTGGCCGTACGGAACCTGGTAGATGAACCGCAGGACCAGGTCCCATTTGCCGATCTCGCCCATGGCGACCAGCAGTGCGACGACGAGAGCGGCTGCGAGGATCAGCAGGCGCCATGGCAGCAGCGCCGATACGGGCCCGAGCATTCCAGCCGTGCGGGGGGAAATCCTTGCAGTGCGGCAAGCGAGGCTGGAAGCCGCAGTTGTCGTGGTCTTGCGAGTCGCAGTGCGATGCTGCCGTTCAGCCAAAGCAGCAATGCCGAGACCGCGAAGACGATCGCGAACAGGATCGCCTTGGTGGCGAAGGCGGTCCAGAACACGCCGGCATAGCCGACGCTGGAGAACCACGCCCAATCGACCACGAGGCTGCTGGCGCGCCCCAGCACGATCAGGAGGACCAGGATAGCGGCGATCGTCGCGCCGATGCCTTTCCAGGCCATGTTTCCTCCTATCGATCGCGGACCTGGCTGGTATCCCGCAACCCCAACCTTACCAGTCGCGGCATCACCTCGTCGCGGAAGAACGGCAGTTCGTCGAGATAGTTGACGAACGACAGCGCGATCCCTTTCGCGCCTGCGGCGGCAAGCTGCGCCAGTTCGCGCGCGACGGTGTCCGGATCGCCGACGATCGGGATGCCGCCCATGCCGTTCGCCTGATGATGGCGGCGCTCCTCGAAGTCGTCCGGGAATTTCTCGCGCGTGACGCCGCGCATCGCCATGATGCGATCGACCGCCGCCCAGTCGGCGTTGTCGATCACCCAGTGGCGGTAATACTCCTCCGCCTCGCGCTGCGTCGGCCGGCAGGTGATGACGCCGACGGTATAGACATCGATCTCGCGCCCGCCTTGCCGCGCCAGCGCCTTCACGTTGGCGATGTGCGCCGTGAACTCGTCCAGCTTGCCCTTCGGCGTCATCGAGAACAGCGCGTCGCAGTTGCGGATCGCGAACGCCTGGCCGGTGGGCGAGGCGCCGGCATTCATCACGATCGGCCGGCTGCCGCCGTACGGCTTCGGCTTGGCGCGCGCCTGGCGCAGGCGGATGAATTTGCCGTCGAGATCGAAGTCCTCGGCATCCGACCACGCCAGCCGGATCGCATCGAACCACTCCTGCGCGTACTCGTAGCGCGCGGCGTGTTCGCGCATCGTGGCGCCGAACATGTCGAACTCGCCCTCGTTCCAGCCGCAGACGATGTTGAGTCCGAAGCGGCCCTGGCCGATGTGATCGGCGGTGACGAACTGCTTCGCCGCGATCAGCGGATGGATCAGCGGCGCGTGCACCGTGCCGAACACCGTCAGGCGCTGCGTCGCGCCGAGCAGGCCGGCGGCCCAGGTGACGGTCTCCAGCGTTTCGCCCTGGTAGTCGGTGTCGCCGCCATAGCCCTTCCAGCGACCGACCGGCAGCATGAACTCGATGCCCGCCGCGTCCGCCATGCGGGCGAGGCGCAGGCAATCGTCCCAGTTGCCGCTCCAGCGCTCCGGCACCTTGGTGACGGCGCGGCCGGACGAACAGTTGGCACCGAACAGGCCGAGCTTCAGCTTGTTGCGGCTGTAGAGCGCGAGACGGTCGTGCATGCTCATTGGAAGTGCGGCGCCACCTGCTCCATGAACCGCGCCATCTCGTCCTTCACCTGCGCGTGCGGCTTCAGGCCGACGTTGAAATACAGGATCACCTCGTCGAAGCCGGCCGCCTCGACCTTCTTCAGCACATCGGTGATATGCGCGGGCGAGCCCAGCAGCACCGAATTCTCCGTCAGGTCCTCGGGGCGCACATTGTGCAGCCGCTCGACCATGTCGATGAAGTAGCGATAGCTCGGCGGCGCGGTCGCGGGATCGCCGGGGAAGGCGGCGGATGACGCACTCCTTGTAGTAGCGGATCTGCCGCGCACGCGCCGCCTGCTGTTGCGCATCGTCGTCGGCGAAATGCGTGAAGTAGCTGCACATCAGCCGGCCCGGCGTTGTGCCATGCTTCGCGCAGGTTTCGTGATACAGGTCGCGCACCTGCTGCAGTCCGCCGATAGGTCATCGCCGCGGCGAACGGCGCGACGATCAGGCCGCAGCCCAGCCGCGCCGCCAGTTCGATCGATGGCTTGGAGAACGACGCGACATAGGCCGGGATCGGCCGCTGCACCGGCCGCGGCGTGATCGCCACGTCGTCGAACGCATAGTGCCGGCCGCGATGCGAGATCGGCGTCTCGGCGGACCACAGGCGGCGCACGACCTCCATGCCTTCCTCGAAGATCGACTGGTTGTCGTCGAACGACACGCCGAGCGGCGCGTATTCGCGGCGGTCGTAGCCGCGGCCGGCGGCGAAATCCACGCGTCCGCCGCTGAGCAGATCGAGGCTTGCCCATTGCTCGGCCACGCGGATCGGATGATGCAGCGGCAGGACGGTGACCGCGGGCGCCAGCCGGATGCGCTGGGTGCGCGCGGCGATATAGGCGAGTGCCAGGTCGGGGCACGACAGGACGCCGAGGGTGCTGAAGTGATGCTCGCCGATCCACGCCGAGTGCATTCCGAGCGTCTCGGCGTACAGTGCCTCGTCGATGATGTCGGCGACGAATTGGTTGGGCGAGCGCGCGTTGTTGACGTAGTGGTTGTCGCTCAGCGTGAAGTAGCCGAATTTCATGGCGGGTTTCCCTTCCCGAGGCCGTCACCGAGACAGGTCTCACCCGGATCGTACGTGAGGATGAGACCTTCGTCGAATGCCGGCCTGCCGGGGAAGGTGTCCGGTGGCCGTCAGGCCACATGACAAATGTTACGCCTTCAACTGGTCGCCGATCGGCAGGCTGCGGATCCGCTTGCCGGTCGCGGCGAAGATCGCGTTGCACAGCGCCGGCGCGAACGGCGGCAGCCCTGGCTCGCCGACACCGCTGGACGGCACGTTCCAATCGGCTGGCACGATATGCGTCCGCACGTCGAGCGGCGCCTCGTCGATCCGCGCCACCACGAAGCCGTCGAAGTTGCTTTGCTGCGGCTTCCCGTCCTTGAAGGTGATCTCGCCCGTGCTTGGCGAGTGCCAGGCCCATCACCGCCGCGCCTTCGATCTGCGAACGGATGCGCTCCGGGTTGACGTGGAAGCCGCAATCGATCGCGGTGTCCACCTGCCGGATGCCGAGCGCTCCCTTCTGGTCCACCGCGACATGAACGACGGTCGCCACGTAGGTGAGGAAGCTGCGATGCGCGGCGATGCCGAGGCCCTCGCCCTTCGGCAGCTGCTTGCCCCATCCGGCCTGTTGCGCGGCAAGCTCCGCGACCCGACGCAACCGCGCCGGTGTCGATCGGGTAGGTCTCGAACGGATCGCCGTAGTTCCAGTAGTTGGCGACCTCGGGCGACTTGCGCGGATCGACGATGCGATCCGGTCCGAGCAGTTCAAGCAACACATCCTTCGGATCGCGGCCGAGTGCCGCAGCAATCTCCGCCACCATCGATTGCACCGCGAAGGCGTGCGGAATGTTGGAGACGGAGCGGAACCAGCCGATGCGGGTATGGGCCTCGCATTGGCCGTTCTCGCAGCGCAGGTTGGGGATGTCGAACGGGTTGTCGATCAGCCCCATGCCGAGTTCGAACGGCGCTTCGTGGTCCGCGCCCGCCTTGAAGGTGGAGAAGATCGTCGGCGCCACGCTGCGATGCCGCCACGCGACCACCTTGCCGTTCGCATCCACGCCGGCGTCGATCCGCTCGGCCGACACCGTGTGGTAGAAGTCGTGCTGGATGTCGTCCTCGCGCGTCCACACGACCTTGATCGGCGCGCCGGTGGCCTTCGACACCAACGCGGCTTCCAGCACATAGTCCCATTTCGACTTGCGCCCGAAACCGCCGCCCAGCAGCGGGACGTTCACCGTGACGTCCTCGACCGGAATGCCCAGCATCTTGGCGAGATCGTCGCGGCAACCGCCGGGGCTCTGCGTCGGCGCATAGGCCACGCATTTCCCTTCGCGAGACGTGCACGACGGCGTTCGGCGGCTCCATGCTGGCATGCGCGAGGTGCGGAATATAGTACTGCGCCGTGACCACCTTGGCGGCGGACTTCAGTGCGCCTTCCGCGTCGCCGTCGTTGCGCACGACCTTGCCGGGATTCGCGGCCGTCTCCTCCATCTGCTTGCGGAACGCCGCCGAGTTGTAGGTGGCGTTGGGGCCGTTGTCCCAGACGACCTTCAGCTTGTCCCGCCCCATGATCGCGCAGCCGGTGTTGCGTGCGACCACCGCGACGCCGCCCACCGGCATGAACTTCGTAGGCCAGGGCCAGCCCTGCACCTCCACGACCTTTTCCACGCCGGGAACCTTCAGCGCCTCGGTGGCGTCGAACGAGACCAGCTTGCCGCCGACCACCGGCGGACGCGCGATCACCGCGAACTTCATGCCGGGGATCTTCGCGTCGATGCCGTATGTCGCGTGCCCGGTCGTGATGTCGTGCAGATCGACGATGGGGATCGAGCCGGTGCCGATGTAGCGGAAGTCGCGCGGGTCCTTCAGCTTGAGGCTGTCAACCGCCGGTGTCGGCAACGCGCTCGCGGCCTTGGCCAGCTCGCCGTAACCGAGCATGTTGCCGGAGGCGAGGTGCACGACCCTGTGGTTCTCGGCGCGCACCTCGGATACGTCGACGCCCCAGCGCGTTGCGGCCGCCTGCTCGAGCATCATGCGCATGGCGGCGCCGCACTGCCGCATCGGCTGCACGTAGTGCCGCACGCTGCGCGATCCGTCGGTGTCCTGGTTGCCGTATTTCTTCTCGTCGCCGGGCGCCTGTGCGACGCGCACGCGCGACCAGTCGGCCTCCATCTCGTCGGCGACCACCATCGGCAGGCTGGTGCGCACGCCGGTGCCCATCTCCGAGCGGTTGGTGAGTGATGGTCACCAGGCCGGACGGATCGATGGCGACGAACACGTGCGGGTCGTTCACGGTGCCACCGGGCATCTTGTCGGCGCCGGTGTCCCATGCCGACATGGCGGGGCGCGGCAGGATGCCGGCGCCGATCACGAGCGCGCCGGAGCCGACAATGCCCTTCATCACGAACCGGCGGCTCACGTTCGCGATGCCGCCCGGCTGGATAGCAGTCGTATCGAACATGTGGGTCATGACTTACACTCCCGTCGAGGCCAGACGCACCGCTTCCGCGATGCGCTGATAGCAGCCGCAACGACAGATGTTGCCGGACATGGCGGCCAGGATGTCCTGGTCCGTCGGCTTTGGCGTGGCCGCGAGCAGGGCCGCGGCCTGCATGATCTGCCCCGCATGGCAGTAGCCGCATTGCGGCGCGTTCGTCTCACGCCACGCACGCTGAACCGGGTGATTGCCGTCCGGATCCAGCCCTTCGATCGTGACGATCTGCCGGTCGGATACATCGGAAACCGGGACCGAACAGGAGCGGACGGCGACGCCGTCGAGATGCACGGTGCAGGCGCCGCACAGCCCCTTGCCGCAGCCGAACTTGGTGCCGGTCAGTCCGAGTTCATCGCGTATGATCCAGAGCAGTGGGACAGCCGTGTCACCATCATAGGTGTGGGACTGTCCGTTGATTGTCAGTGTGACCATGTTCCACCTCCTTGACGCGGCGAGGAGGAGCGGGTTGCGACCGCTCCTCCGTTGCCAGTCCGTCCGCTGAAGACGCGTGTCACTTCATGAGCGGCGCTTGAGTGCGAACACCCAGACCACGCCGCCCTGCGGCACGGCATTCGGATCAAGCTTCATCGAGGTCTTTGCCAGCGACTCCTGGATGCGCTGGGCATCGACGCCCCAGCCGGACTGGATAGCGACGTATTCGGTGTCGCCGACCTGGTAGGCGACCGGCATGCCGATGATGCCGGAGTTGGTCTTCTGCTGCCACAGCAGCTCGCCGGTCTTGGCGTCGAATGCCCGGAACATGCGGTCATTGGTCCCGCCGACGAACACCAGTCCGCCGGCCGTGCTCAGCACGGACGCGAAGAGCTGGTCAGGGAACGGATAGGTCCAGGCCCGCTTGCCGGTCGCGACGTCCCAGGCCTGAAGCTCACCGATATGATCGGCGCGCGGCAGCAGCTTCATGCTGTCCGGATCAGCTCCCAGCCAAAGTTGGCCGACGAGGAGCTGCTTCTTCTCGCCCTGCATCGCACCACACATGTTGTCGTTGGCGGGGATGTAGAGCAGATGCGTCTGATCGCTGTAGGATTTGGAAGGCCAATCCTCGCCGCCCCATAGCGACGGACAGAACGTGACATCCTTGCCCGTGGTCGGTTTGTGGTCGTCGTTATAGGTCGGGCGGCCGGTCTGCGGATCGAGGCTCTTGAAGGCGTTCTGATAGACGAACGGCTGGCCGGAGATGAACTTGATGCCGCTGTCAGTCTGCTGGAGCGTCCACAGATAACCGTCGCGCCCTGGGTGCACCAGCGCGTCGATCGTCTGGCCGTCGTGCTGCATGTTGATCAGCACGGGCGGGCGGATCTCATCCCAGTCCCATGAGTTGTTCCAGTGGTACTGGTGGTAGCCTTCCATCTTGCCGGTGTCGGGGTTCAGCGCGATCGTCGAACTGGTGTAGAGGTCGTCGCCAGGGTGCTGGTCGCCTGGCCATGGCGCTGCATTGCCGACACCCCAATAGGCGATGTTCCTCTTGGGGTCATAGTTCCCGGTGATCCAGACCGAGCCGCCGCCGGTCTTCCATGCATCGGTCTTCCAGGTGTCGCCGCCCGGCTCGTCCGGGCTCGGCACCGTGTGGATGCGCCACACCTGCTTGCCGGTGTCGGCGTCATAGGCGGCGATGAAGGCGCGCACGCCGAACTCGCCGCCCGACGACCCCACCATCACCTTGCCATGCACCACCAGCGGCTCGAGCGTCATATATTCGCCGTGCTGGTAGTCGCCGACCTTGGTGTTCCACACCTCTTTGCCGGTCTTGGCGTCCAGCGCGATCAGATGAGCATCGACCGTAGCGAGAAACACCTTGTCGCCCCACAAGGCGACGCCGCGGTTCGTCGGATGCAACTGGAAGAGATCAGAGGGAAGGCTCTCCTTGTAGCGCCAGATCAGGTCGCCGGTCGCGGCATTGAGTGCGAGGACCTGCATGCCGGGGGTGGTGACGAACATCACGCCGTTGTTCACCATCGGCGGGGCCTCATGGCCTTCCACCGTTCCTGTGGCGTACGTCCAGACCGGCACGAGATCCCTGACGCTGTCGGTATTGATCTGGCGCAGCGGGCTGAACCCATGACCGTCATAGGTACGGCGGTAAAGCAGCCAGTTCGCGGCTTCCGGGTTCTCCAGACGCTGCTGCGTCACGGGCGCGTAGCTGGACATTTCGTCGGCGGCCACACCTTGTGCGGCGATGCAGCCGAGGATCCCGGCGGCAAAAGTCATCAGGGCGGTCTTGTATGGCGTGCGCATTGGTTCCTCCTCCCCACAATGATCAGCCTGGCAACTCGATCGTGGCCCGCGCCTCGTGCGGGCTTCAGTCCAGCTATGTCTTCTGCTGTTCGCCTCCCACGCGTGAGGTGAATGGGCCGGCGACGCTCAGCATGCCGTCGCTCAGCCTGAGCGGCAGCGCGGGCAACGGGCGCGGCGCCGGTCCGCCGACAACCTTCGCTCCGTGTCGCAGGTCATACTGCGATTGATGGCAGGGGCACTGGAGGACCTGGGTGGATTTGAGCCAGTCGGTCGCCCAGCACTGCTGATGCGTGCAGACCGCGGAATACGCGACGATGCCATCGGGTGCGCTCTCGTGCTCTGCGTCGCCGAGAGAGGCAGGATCGAAGCGCATCAGCAGGATCATGTTGAGCCGCGATCCGTCGCGCGGGATCTTCTTCCGCGGATCGAACGCCCATGCCAGGACGATGTCCTGGAGGGCGATGTCGTCGGGTTTCAACGGTCTGGTGCCGGGATCGCTTTCGGCTTCCACGAGTTGGTCGCCGGATTGGGGGAGCAGCAGCCGATCCGGGTCTACCGGATCATCCGCACGCGCCTTGACGGACCGCAGAGAGCCCGATGCGGCGGCACATCCTGCGAGCATGAAGCGACGCGAAACGGTCCAACCCGCCATCGTTCCTCCCTCGGCTGCCATAGCGACGCAACGCAAGGCCCGTTCGCACGGGCGCGTGAACAAGGGCAAAAGGCGCGGCGGTTCTTATGCCGCCATTTCTCAATGGGTTAGGCTTCGTCCGGCTGGCGAGTCAAGTAGGGCGGTCTGGTGGCGGCCAGTCACTCCTGCATCATCATTGCGAGAAGCCCCGCCGTTCGTCTGCCTCGGGGCGGCTTCTTTCTGCTCGATTGACCTGGATCAAGGCGCGAGCCGGAAGAAGCGACCAGCATGAGCAATGGTTCGGCGCGAGGGGTGCGCAATGCACGACATGATCGGCAGCGCTGGAATGCTGCGCGGCTGGGTCGCCATGTGGACAATGCAGATGCTGTGGCTGCTTGGGAGCCTGACGATGTCCGTCGGGGCGGTGGCGGTCGGGGAGTTGCTGGTCAACGCATATTCACGACGCGGCGGTCGCGCGAGCAGGCCTCTCGCGTAGCCAGGATCGTTCGCGGGTCGGACGCACCGCATGACTGAGATCAGTGGCTGGAGAACCGTAGGCAAGGCCCATGGCGATCTGAAGAACAATGCTGCCGAAGAACGCGAGCACGAATAGCCAGACGCTGTACTTCACGGTATCGGCCTCCTGCCCGATCACCCTTTGCCACTCTGGCTAGTGTCCGACTCCGAAGTTCGCCGCATTGGAATATGGACGGAATCGGGACACTGGCTCTCTGTTGCGCACTCATGATGGGGATTGCTTCGTCGCGGCGCTCCTCGCAATGACAGCACACATATGTTTCGCGGTTCTCACCTCTACGGACCGTGGCGTGACGATCAAATGAATGCCAGGGTAGATCGCGACGCGTGGCAGCAACCGGCTTCGGCCGCTCGGCGCGGGTTATCACGTGACCGCCAGCGACGGCTCGGTATGACGAGCCGCGTCACGGCCTCTGAATTGCGCGATCAGATAAGGAGCCAGCGATGGGCGGTTTTCACTTTGTGCCGCCTACACTTACCTGCTGCTTCGGTTGCGCTCGTCAGACAGTGCAAGCGGGCAAGTGCCAAGGATCGGACAGGGATGCAGTCACGCCAACGCAAAGTTGCTGGCGTGCAGCGATCCCGCGTCGACTCCTGGCAGCAGCAATGAACTGCCATTGCCCAGGTTGATCACTGTCCTATCGGCCAAAGCCGAGGTAGCGGCTTCGACATCCGCGAAGGATGCAAACTGCGACTTGCTGAACTCGATCATGTCCTGCGCCGGGTTGAATCCGGTGATCGTGTGCGCACCGGCCGCAAGGCTGGTGAACACGAATTCTTCCGGCATCACCGCCGAGGCCGATAGAATTTCGTCGGCTGAGGTGCTGTAGACGAATCGCATGTTGTCATCGAATACGCTCCACGCCGTGCCAGGGTTTTCGGCCAGACCGCCAGCGATGACGTTGGTGCCGCGCATGTCCCACAGCGCAACCGAACCATCGTCGTTCTGCAAGACGATGCCGGCGTGGCCGTCGCCAAAGAAGTCGCCGCCGGTGCCTTTGATATGCCAGCTCGGACCAGGATCGCTCGACACCAGGCCGCCAGCGATAATATTGGTGCCGCTCATGTCCCATAGCGCGACCGAACCATCGTCGTTCTGTAGGACGATGTCGGTATGACCATCGCCGAAGAAGTCGCCCGTGCCTTTGATATGCCAGCTCGGGCCGGGATCGTTCGCGACCAGGCCGCCGCCGACAATGTTGGTGCCGCTCATGTCCCACAGCGCCACCCAACCGTCGTCGTTCTGTAGGACGACGTCGGTACTGCCGTCGCCGAAGAAGTAGCCTGTGCCTTCGACATGCCAGCCCGGGCCGGGATCGTTCGACACCGCGCCGCCAGCGATAATGTTTGTGCCGCTCATGTCCCACAGCGCCACCGTACCATCGTCGTTCTGTAGGACGACGTCGGTACTGCCGTCGCCAAAGAAGTCGCCGCCGGTGCCTTTGATATGCCAGCTCGGGCCAGGGTCGCTCGACACCAGGCCGCCGCCAACGACCGTCAGGGCATTGGTATTCCAGATCGCGACCGAACCGTCGTCGTTCTGCCAAAGCACGTCCGTGTCACCGTCGCCGAAGAAGTCGCCCTTGCCCAACGAATGCCAGGTTGGGCCGGGATTGCCGCCGACCAGGCCGCCGCCGACGATGCTTGTGCCTTCCATCTGCCATTCCGCCAGCGGGCCACTTGAATTCTGCAGCCAGATGAAGGGGCCAACATTGCGAGCCGGTGTTGGACTGACGCCGCCGACATCAAAGCCGAGAGCGCTCAACTCTTGCATGTCGGTGTTGCTGATCGGGTTTATGACACCCGGTGAAGCGTAGGCATTGAAGGAGTTCAGGCGGGTTTCCTCGCGCCCAATCGGATTCGTCGGACGTGGTGTCGAAGTTGCCAAGATTGGTTGCGCCACCGTCGACTGAGAAATAGGTCGGCTGCCCCGCGAAATATTGCAGCACGCCGGGCGACGCATATTGATAGAGATCCAACACCGTCATCCGGTACCCGGTGCCGGGGTTGCCGAGATTGGAATAGAGCAAGGTATAGCGGCCAAGTGCGTGCGTCAGTTCGTGTTCGGCGACACCGATGAAACTATATTCGCCGGCGGGCACGGCGCCGGTGGTGCTGTAATCGAATGGACCGGAGCTGCTGAATCCGACCGAACCATCGATCTGGCCGGTATTTGCCGGCGCAATACCCCAGGCTTGCTCCTCGGCCAATGACACGTCCACGCCCGCGCCGGAGGTGGGATCGCCCGCCGGCAGGTCCCCCACGGTAAGATCGGTCTTGACCCGAGCATAGGCCAGAGTTTGGAAACGGGGACCGCCCTCACCGAGCAGGCTGGCACTGAGCGGTTGGCCTGCGAATTCACCGTAGCCTACGGCAATATTGACTGTGATCGGGTTGAGGATCAGGCCATCCAAATACTCCGCGGCAGCATTCAGCGCGGCCATGAAATCAGCCGGTGCGTTATTGGCGCTTGGGTCGGGCACCAGATTGATCTGCATTATGCGGCCTCTCGATGTCGTCCCGCAGCCGGATGGCGGTGGCCGCCGAGTGGGACTTAGCCGAAGGTAGTATCGGGAATCATGGAGAAGCGAAACATGTGTGCCGCGACGATGCAATCCCGGTCGTACATTCGTTCAATCGAACGAGATTGCTTCCCGGATCACGTCCGGGACCGCTTTGCTTCTCGCAATGGCAAATGCGGAGTGGCTCTCCTGCCACTATGATGACGAGGAGTTGACCACGACCAGAGCGTCGCCGGCCAGCGGCGTCGGCTCGCGCTCGGGCAGCAGGATGCCGCTGAACCTGATATCGTCTTGCGCGGCCCGCTCATAGTCGGCATCCAGCACGCCATGCATGTCGAGGAACCGGTTCATCGTCGCTGGTATGCGGACACAGCCCTCCGAAGCGGGGTGCCCGAGCCGCTGCTCGAGATACTCCGGATCGGTGGCATGCATCTGCATGCGGATCTCGGCCGGATCGGGCTCTTCGCGCCAGCCCTTCTGGGCGGTCTGCCACCCGAAATCCCAGACGCGCATTCCCCTGAGGCCGAGCCCGCGGATGTGGTTCTCGTTGTATGTGCCGAGAGCGCGGTAGTCGAGGATGCCGTCGGTATGCAGGAACACGCCCGCGGGCGTGATGAAGTAGCCGCGCCGCCCTGACTGGCCGGTCGAGACCTTGCTGCCGCCGATGACCTGCCAGTTCGCGTTCGGTTGGGCGAGTATGATGCGCAGCTCCTGAACCGCGGGATCCCTATCGACCACGACGAGCAGTTGCGGCTGCTCGATCTTCAGGGCCGAGGCGTCGACGGCGGACTTCGCGCGCCTGATCCATGCGCGATCGCCAGCCGTGGTATCAGTCGTGTGCTGCGGCACTTCCTGTTGTAGGGCTGCGCGCAACCGAGCCGCTTCGCCCGCGATGTCCTGCTGCAAAATGCCGTCCGCTTGTTCCTGGATCGGCGGCGCAGGTTGGCCCGGTGGGCTGCCCGCGCATCCGGCGACGAGCAGAAGCCCCAGCACAGAAACGATATCGGCACGCATCGTCGGCAAGCCTCCTGCGTGGCCAACAACGCGCGATACAGTGGACCCTCAGTATAACGACAACGTTAAAAAATAGAAACGTAATTATGAGAAGCGAGCCATTTAGCCGTGAGGCTGTGCCGGGAAGCACGCTCGCGGTTGCCAACCCCGGTCCTTCGACTACCATGGCCGCAAACACCTGGAGGACAACGGCATGATCACGAAATTCGACAGCCTCTACGCGGGCGCACGTCGATCTGGACAACATCGGCTACGCCGGCACGCCGATCAACGACCGGCGTATTCCAACGAGCATCTCGCCACCGCGCTGGAGAAAGCGCAGTCGATGGCGGTGCTGATGGATGGTCTCGGCTACAACGCGTTCTGGATGGCGGAACACCATTTCCAGCGCGAAGGCACCGAATGCATTCCGAACGTGCTGATGATGGCGCTGCATCTGACGCACGTCACGAAGAACCTGAAGATCGGCTGCGGATTCAATATCGCGCCGATGTGGCATCCGCTGCGGCTGGCCGAGGACTACGCGATGGCGGACATCCTTTCCAACGGGCGGGTGATCTTCGGTCTCGGCCGCGGCTATCACACGCGCGAGGTGGAGACGTTCGGCTCGCCGCTGATCGATCAGGCGGCCAATCGCGAGCTGTTCGAGGAGCAGGTCGACATCATCTTCAAGTCGTTCAACGAGGAGTCGTTCAGCCACAAGGGCAAGCACTACACGCTGCCGCCGGAGGTGCCGTATCGCGGCTACACGCTGAAGGAGCTGACGCTGGTGCCGCGGCCGATGCGGCTGCCGGTGGAGTGCTGGCAGCCGATCCAGGGCGGCACCGGCCGCGCCATGGAGTTCATGGCCAAGCACGGCATCCAGGGCATGGTCGGCGGCGGCTCGGCCGAGGGCGGCGCCATGCACAAGGTCGTGCTGGGCTGGCAGGAAGCGCATGCCAAGATGGGCAAGCACATCGAACTCGGCGAGCGGCTGTGCTTCGGCTTCCACTTCTACATGGCCGACAGCCGCGCGGACGGGATCAGGCGCGCGGCGAAATATTACGAAGAGAACATGAAGATGTTCGGCGAGCTGCGCCTGGTGCGCGCGATGACGGACGAGCAGATCGAGATCATGCGCGATCCGAAGCGGGCGCCGACGGCGAAGCTGCCGCGGATCGAGGACGCGGTGAACGCCGGCGGGTTCCTGACCGGCAACGCGCAGGAGATCATCGACCACCTGAAGGCGCTGGAGGCGAAGTATCCGGCGCTGGACCGGATCTCCGTCAGCCTGTCGGTCGGCGTGCCGAAGTCGGAGGCGCTGGAGCAGTTGCAGCGCTTCGCCGAGGAGGTGATGCCGGCGTTCCGCAAGACCGAGGCACGGCAGCCGGAACTGGTGAAGTAGCGCCCCCTCCCCACTGCCCCCTCCCGCAAGGGGAGGGGGAGCTTGCTTCGGCCAGACCTGGGGCGCGCGATGGCTGCCACGGTTCGGGGCAAGTGAAGAATATTATCGCTATTTTCGGCCCTGCCTTGCATCTCTAAGGAAAATCCTTCTCTCCTAAAAGCGAGAACGGGGTTTTCCGATGCCTGGACAGAGCGGCCTTTTCCGATGATCGGCGTGGCGCTGGATCCGGCCGCCTTGCCGGTCGCGGTGGCCGGACGCGGCCAACCGGCGTTGCGGCGCTTCCTTGCCCTGCGCGCCGGCGGCGCGCGCGGTCTGCTGCTGTTCAGCGACGAGCCGGATCGGGAGCTGGAGCGGGCGGCCGGTGCCGCGCTGCGGGACTTCCTGCCGGGATGCACCGAGTTCGCCGAACTGCGCGCGCTGTGGATCGCCGGGCTGCCGGAGGAGCGGGCCGCCGAACTGGCCGCTCTGGCGCGGTCGGCAGCGCGTGCTGGTCAACGTCGAGGACCGGCCGGCGCTGTGCGACTTCCACAGCGTGGCCGAGGTGCGCCGCGGCGATCTGCTGCTGACGGTTTCCACCGGCGGCGCCAGTCCCGGCCTCGCGGCCCGCATCCGGGCGCGGCTCGCGACGGAATACGGCGCGGAATGGGCCGATCGCCTTGCCTTGCTGCGCGAGCATCGCGCGACGTGGCGGCGCGACGGAGGCGACGTGGCGGCGCTGACGGACGCGCTGCTGCATGCCAACGGGTGGCTCGCATGACCTTCGAGCCGGGCACCGTCTGGCTGGTCGGCGCCGGCCCTGGCGACCCGGGGCTGCTGACGCTGCACGCCGCCCGCGCGCTCGCGGAAGCCGATGTGGTGCTGCACGACGCGCTGGTGTCGCCGGAGATCCTGGCGCTGGCGCCGCAGGCGCGGCTGGAGCCGGTGGGCAAGCGCGCGGGCGGGCGGCGGACGCCGCAGCTTCGCATCAACCAGCGGCTGATCGGCCTGGCGCGCGAAGGTCATCGCGTGGTCCGGCTGAAGGGCGGCGATCCGCTGGTGTTCGGCCGCGGCGGCGAGGAGGCGTTGGCGCTGGCGGCGGCCGGGATCCGCTTCCGCATCGTGCCCGGGGTCAGCGCCGGCATCGGCGGAGCGGCGGCGGCCGGCATTCCGGTCACCCATCGCGGTCTGGCGCACAGCGTCGCCTTCGTCACCGGCCACGACGCCACGGGCGAGTCTGCCCGCACTCGACTGGAGCGCGCTGGCGCGCGGCGCCGATGTGCTGGTGCTCTACATGGCGCTGCGCCAGATCGGCGCGATCGCGGCTGCATCTGCGCGCGGCCGGGCGTCGCGCGGAGGAGCCGGTCGCGTTCGTCACCGAGGCGACCACGCCGCGCCAGCGCGTGGCGATCACGACGCTGGCGGAGGCGGAACGCGCGCCGCCGCCATCCCATCGCATGCGCCAACGCTGATCATCATCGGTCCGGTCGTCGCGCTGCGGCCGCTGCTCGCCGCCTGGCAGGACGCCGCTCCGCGGGCTGAAGGAGAACGCCATGCTGCCTGAGACCGCGCCATTTCCGGCCGATCAGATCGTCGCGCTGAACCACATCATCTCGCGGACGAACGCCGAGCAGCGGACCTGGCTCAGCGGGTTCCTCGCCGGCTATCAGGCGGCGACCGCGCCGCAGCCTGCTGCCGCCGCACCGCCGGCGCGCCGGGCGCCGCTGACGATCCTGTTCGCCACCGAGTCCGGCAACGCGGAGGCGCTGGCCGATGTCGCGCGCAAGGCCGCCGGCAAGCTGGGCTTCGCCGCGCGGGTGCTGGACATGGCGGACGCCACACCGGCGCAGATCGCCGGCGCGCAGAACCTGCTGGTGATCGCCAGCACCTGGGGCGAGGGCGACCCGCCGCAGCGCGCGATCGACTTCTTCGCAGCGCTGATGGCCGACGATGCGCCGCGCCTCGAAGGCGTTGCGCTATGCCGTGCTGGCGCTGGGCGATCGCGCCTACGCGAAGTTCTGCGAGACCGGCCGGCTGTTCGACGAACGCTTCGCCGCGCTGGGGGCGAAGCGCGTGGCCGAGCGGATCGAGTGCGACCTGGACTACGAGGCGCCCGCCGGGACCTGGATCGACGCGACACTCGGCACCCTCCAGGCGGAGCTGGGCGAGCCGGAGGCCGGCGCGGTCATCCATGTCGATTTCGCCCGTCCCGCCGCCGGGGTTGCCGCGCTGGAGCCGCACGCGGCCGTTCGAGGCGGAGGTGACCGAGCGCATCCGGCTCTCGGGCAGCCGGTCCACCTCCGATACCTGGCATGTCGAGCTGTCGCTCGCCGGTGCGGGCATCGAGTATGAGCCGGGCGACTCGCTCGGGTTCGTGCCGGAGAATGATCCGCGGCTGGTGGACGCGATGCTGGCCACGACGGGACTGGCGGACAACGCGCCGCTGCGCACGAAGCTGCTGGAGCAGTTCGACATCACCACGCTGACGGCGCCGAAGTTCGATGAATATACGCGCGGCGGATCGCTGACGCGCCAGGACGGCTGGCAGATCATCGACATGCTGGAGGCCGCGCCGCGCAGGCTGAGCGAGGCGGAGCTTCTGTCGCTGCTGCGACCGCTGGCGCCGCGCTATTACTCGATCGCCTCCAGCCGCAAGGCGGTGCCGGACGAGGCGCATCTGCTGATCGCGGCGGTGCGCTATGCGACGCATGGACGCGAGCGCAACGGCGTCGCGTCGGTGGATGTGGCGGAGCGGCGCAAGGCCGGCGACCGGCTGCGCGTGTTCCTGAAGCCGAACGCGCATTTCCGTCTGCCGGCGGATCCCGATCGGCCCGTCATCATGATCGGACCGGGCACCGGCGTCGCACCGTTCCGCGCGTTCATGCAGGAGCGCGATGCGATCGGCGCGCGCGGACGCAACTGGCTGGTCTTCGGCCATCGCAACTACACGCACGACTTCCTGTATCAGCTCGAATGGCAGGACCTGCTGAAGCGTGGCGTGCTGACGCGGCTCGATGTGGCGTTCTCACGCGACCAGCCGGAGAAGCGCTACGTGCAGCACGCGCTGTGGGACGCGCGGCGCGAGCTGTACGCGTGGGTGCAGGAGGGCGCGGCGATCTACGTGTGCGGCGACGCCAACGCGATGGCGAAGGACGTGCACGCCACGTTGCAGCGCATTCTTGGCGAGCAGGGCAAGGACGGCGTGGCGGCGCTCGATGCGCTGCGGCGCGAGGGAAGGTATCTGCGCGATGTCTATTGATCAGCGTCCTCCTTCGCCCAACGAGGCGATCAAGGCCAACAGCCGCTTGTCTGCGCGGCACGATCGCGGAGGGACTGACGCGGGTCGAGACCGGCTCGCTGTCCGACGACGACCAGCAACTGACCAAGTTTCATGGCATCTACGTGCAGGACGACCGCGACCTGCGCGCGGAACGCGGCCGCAAGAAGATGGAGAAGGCCTTCATCTTCATGGCGCGGCTGCGCGTGCCGGGCGGTGTGCTGACGCCACAACAGTGGCTGGCGGCGGAGCGCATCGCGCGCGAGCGCGGCAACGGCACGCTGCGGCTGACGACGCGGCAGACCATCCAGTTCCACGGCATCATCAAGAGCAACCTGCGGCACGCCATCAGCGGGCTGAACGACGCGATGCTCGACACGATCGCGGCGTGCGGCGATGTGAACCGCAACGTCATCGCGCGGGTCAATCCGTGGCAGAGCCGCGCGCACGCCGAAGTTGCCGGGCTGGCGCAGGCGATCGGGACGCATCTGCTGCCGAAGAGCCGTGCCTGGCACGAGATCTGGATCGACGGCGAGCAACTGTCCGGCGGCGAGGAGGAAGACGAGCCGATCTACGGCCGCACATACATGCCGCGGAAGTTCAAGATCGCGATCGCGCTGCCGCCGCACAACGATGTCGACGTGTTCGCGCACGACCTGGGCTTCATCGCCATCGAGCAGGCCGGCCGCATCGCCGGCTACAACGTGGTGGTGGGCGGCGGCATGGGCATGACGCATGGCGAGCCCGACACGTTCCCGCGCACCGGCGACGTCATCGGCTTCTGCCTGCCTGAGCAGGCGGTCGATGTGGCGGAAAAGGTCGTGACGGTGCAGCGCGATTTCGGCGACCGCTCCGACCGCAAGCACGCGCGGCTGAAATACACCATCGAGCGCATGGGCCTCGGCGAATTCCGCGCGGAGCTGGAGCGCCGGCTGGGCCATGCGCTGTCGGCCGCCCGCGACTTCGCCTTCACCGACAACGGCGACCGGCTGGGTTGGGCGGAAGGCGATGACGGGAACTGGCATTTCACGCTGTTCGTCGAGAACGGCCGCGTGCGCGACCTCGCCGGCCTGCACGCGATCGCCGAACTGAACATCGGCCGCTTCATCATCACGCCCAACCAGAACCTCGTGCTGGCCGACATCCCGGCGGAACGCAAGGCCGAGGTGGCGGCGTTGCTGCAGGCGCATCGTCTGGATGCGAACGTGAGCGCGCTGCGGCGCAATGCGCTCGCCTGCGTCGCATTGCCGACCTGCGGTCTCGCGCTGGCGGAGAGCGAACGTTATCTGCCGGAGCTGGTCACGCGCCTGGAAGCGGAACTGGAGAGCGCGGGCCTGGCGCAGGACGACATCACCATCCGCATGACCGGCTGCCCGAACGGCTGTGCGCGGCCATACCTTGCAGAGATCGGCCTCGTGGGGCGCAGCCCGGGCCTCTACAACCTCTATCTCGGCGGCGCTTTCGACGGCACGCGATTGAACAAGCTGTACCGCCGCGATGTCGGTGGCGACGCGATCGTCGCGGCGCTCGCGCCGCTGTTCCGCGAATACGCCGAATGCCGCGCGCCTGACGAACGCTTCGGCGATTACGCGATCCGCGCCGGCCACATCCGCCCGACCAAGGCCGGCAACGCATTCCACGAAGATCTGGCCCCAGAACTGCGGAGTTGACGATGCGATACCTGCGACAGACGACCGCCGATCTCGCCTGGCCTTCACTGCATCATGCGCAGGGGCTGCTGCTGGGATTGCCGTTCGTGCTGGCCGCGTTTGGGCCAGGCCTCGTGTTCGGCTGGCAGGCATGTCTTGCGGCGCTGACGATCGCGACCCTGGCGAGCTTTCTTGTCTATGTGCCGTTGACGGCGCTGGCCTTGAATGGCGGCAACGCACTGACCGAGGAAGCGCCCGTGCCGGCGCTCACCGCGCGCGCCTATACTGTGTTGCTGGTGCTGTGGACCTCGACGGCGTGGCTTGGCGCATTTGCCGCGCCTTATCTGCATCAGGCCGCGTCGGCATAGTGCCGCATCAGTGCTGTCGGCGTGACTCCCTCTTGTCGCTACGCCGGATAGGACACGAAGCACTTCTCCGACATGAAGACGTGCGTTTCGACATAGTCATGGATCACCGGCCGCCGATCGAGCGTCTCCATCGCACCGGCCAGCGCCATCCAGTTCAACATTTCGTGCTGCCCCGCCTGCTCCATGTCCTTCAGCGGACGCTTCCGCCAGAAGCCGTAGTCGCCGGCGGACAGCGCGTCGAACATCAGCCGGTCGGCCTTGTGGTCCGGCCACAGATAGCCGTTGGTCGGCGACAGGAAGCAGTGCGACCAGCTCGACGACGCGATCAACGCGACCCGCCACGGCGATTCCGCCAGTACCTCGGCGACCGCGCGCCCGACATCCATGCAGCGCCATGGCTGCGGCGCCGGCGGATCGGGTGCCTCGGTCGATGGCGGCACGAACAACGCCGCCATGCCGCCCTTCGCATGGATCAGGTTGCGGCCGTAGCAGTTGATCGCGAACGGCAGCACCGGCCAGGGGAACCCGCGCCGATCCCAGTCGAGATACAGCAGCGTATTGGTGAACGCGTGCGCCAGTCCCTCGACATGCAGCGGCTTGTAGGCATACGCCATGTCGATGCCGCGCTCGATCAGCGCGCCCGCCAGGTGCTTCGCCGCATCGCGCGCGCCGCGCAGCTTCATCGTCCAGTCGCCGGATTCGCCCCAGCGATTCGGCTTGCCGCCATTGCCGTTGTGCCACGGCTTCAGGTCGAAACTGCTCATCGAGGCCGAACACGCAGAACGCCGGGATGATGTCCTCGCGGAAGTTCTCGTACTGATCGTCGCCCCAGATCAGCACAAGGTCCGGATTGAAGTCGTCCAGCGCCTTGCGGATGGCGCGGAAATCATCCGCCATGCGCGCGCCGTAGCGTCGCGCCGATGACTTGCCGTCATCGTTGCCGAGTTCCGCCACCAGTTCGGCGGGCCAGTTGGCGCGGTCCTTGTACTGCGCGGGAACATTGGGGGCGGTCAGCAGATGATGGAAGCCCGCCAGGCAGCCGTTCGTCCGATTGCAGCAGGCCTGGATAATGCGTGCAGCCCAGTCCGATGAATCTCGGCCATTTTCTGCTCCCTTGCTTTCTGGTGTTTGCGTCCCTCCGTGGCGGGACGGTAGGCATTATCCGGGCAGGTTGCCAAGACCGCTTGCCAGGCCTACCATGCGGCGCAACGCGCAGACGCTGCGCCCGGAGGACACTCTATGCTCAAGCAATTCGACAGTTCATATGCCGGCCACATCGACCTGGAGAACGTCGGTTACGGCGGCACGCCGATCAACGATCGCCGCTACCCGAACGAAAAGCTCGCCACCGCGCTGAGCAAGGCGGAGGAAATGGCGAAGCTGATGGATCGCCTGGGCTACGGCACCTACTGGATGGCCGAGCATCACTTCCAGCCCGAAGGCACCGAGTGCATTCCCAACGTGCTGCTGATGGCGCTGCACCTGACGCATCTGACCAAGAACCTGCGCATCGGCTGCGGCTTCAACATCACGCCGATGTGGCATCCGCTGCGCCTGGCCGAGGACTACGCGATGGCGGACATTCTCTCGCATGGCCGCGTCGTGTTCGGCGTGGGACGCGGCTACCACACGCGCGAGGTGGAAAGCTTCGGCGCGCCGCTGATCGACCAGGCCGCCAACCGCGAGCTGTTCGAGGAACAGGTCGACATCATCTTCAAGGCGTTCAACGAGGAAAGCTTCTCCCACCAGGGCAAGCACTACACGCTGCCGCCCGAGGTGCCGTATCGCGGCTATACGCTGAAGGAACTGACTCTGGTGCCGCGCCCCGAGCGCCTGCCGGTCGAGTGCTGGCAGCCGATCCAGGGCGGCACGCAGCGCGCGCTCGACTTCATGGCGAAGCACGGCATCTGCGGCGTGATCGGCGGCGGCTCGGCTGAAGGCGGCGCGGTGCACAAGTCGATGGTGGACTTCCAGGCGGCCTACGCGCGCGCAGGCAAGCATATCGAACTCGGCGAACGCATGGCTCTCGGCTTCCAGTTCTATCTCGCCGACAGCGTCGAGCAGGGCATGAAGACGGCGGCGAAATACTACGAAGAGAACATGAAGATGTTCGGCGAGCTGCGCCTGGTGCGCGCGCTGACCGACGAGCAGATCGAGATCATGCGCGACCCGAAGCGCGCGCCGACGGCGAAGCTGCCGCGCATCGAGGACGCGGTGAAGGCCGGCGGCTTCCTGACCGGCAGGCCGGCCGATGTCATCGAGGCGCTGAAGAAGCTGGAGGAGCGCTATCCGGGCCTGGATCGCGTCACCGTCAGCCTGTCGGTCGGCGTGCCGCTGTCCGAGGCGCTGGAGCAGTTGGAGTGGTTCGCGCGCGACGTGATGCCGGCGTTCAAGGGCGTGAAGGTGGCGGCGCCGGCGATGGCGAACTGATCGCGCGTCAGCGTGCCACCAGCCTGGTAAATCCGTCGGCGCTCCATTCCTCGCTGCCGACGCCGTGATGAACGATGAACAGGCCGTCAGGATCGTAGATCTTCTTGACGGCCAACAGCCTTGGGTAGTTCGCGCCCCAGTACGACGTCTGCCATGCGCGTTCGAAGTATCCGCTTTCCGCGACGTAGAGCCGGGCTCGGGCACCAGCTTCCTGAGTTCGGCCATGGCCAAAGCAATGCGCTGCGCGTTGCGACGCGCCGCGGCCAGATCGGGTTCGTGGCCACGCAGGCCGGGATAGGCCGGTGGCCCCTCGCCCGCGATGATCGCCAGCACGAAGGCACCCAGCACGGCAGGATTGATCGGCGTATCCGCCGCGGCCGCAATCGCCTCGGCGGGCGCTCCCGCCAGACCCTTCTGGAAATGCAGTTCCACCGACCAGTGCCTGCTGGCAGCGAACAGCGCGTCGGCGAGCTGTTCCCGGCGGTCCTGCTGGAGCAACGCAGCGGGCAGCCAGGCCGATTCGAAGCCATGAATGAAATGCCCCGCCTCGCTCAGGTTCGCCGACCAGAAGATGTTGTCGGACGGTGCTCCGGGCCGATCATCCGACAAGATCGCGCCCGGCGCGCGCTCGCGCAGAAACGCGGGGTCCCAGCGATGGATGGCGGCGGCGGCGCGGATCAGGGGTGCGACCCGGAACGCGAAGTCGTCCGATGACGCGGTCACCCATTCGAAGAAGGGTTGCCAGATGGCTTCCGCCTGTTGTCGTTCGAGCCCCTGGAAAGCCATGGTGATTTCCAGCCGATTGCCGGACCGAAGGGTGGCGATCTCGCCCCAATGCGGGTTGAACAGGCTTTCGGCATAGAAATCGACAAAGCGGCCGATCAACCTGCGATACGCCTCCGCGGACGATGCCTGGATGGTCGCATTCACGACGCCAAAGAACGTCGGCAGATTCGCGCGTTCGAAGTGTCAGTCGGGTGACGACGCCGAAGCTGCCGCCGCCGCCGCCCTTCAGGGCCCAGAACAGGTCGGCATGCGTGCAGGCATTCGCGATGCGAACCTCGCCATCCGCCGTGACGATTTCCGCCTCCAGCAATGCCGCGCCGGCCGTGCCATAGAACTTGGAATAGCTGCCGAAGCCGCCGCCCTGCACCAATCCCGCGACACCGACCGTGCCGCATCCGCCACCTTGCACGTAACGGCCGCCCTTGGTGGTGACCGCATTGTAGGTGTGCATCCAGATCGCGCCGGCCCCGACCGTCACCGCCGGCTGCGGCGCCTCGCGCCCGGCACAGCCCTGCGCGACGAACGCATCGTGCAACGTGATGTCGTTCATTCGGCGCGTCCAGATCAACAGCGAATCCGGCGCGTTGGAGGTGCCGAGATAGCTGTGGCCACCGCCGCGAATCGACGAGCCGCAGATTGTTCTGGCGCGCGAAGTTGACGGCAGCGACGACATCGGCGGTGGTCTCGGCCGCAACGGCGTAGACGCTCTGCTGCAATGTCCATGCGTCGATCCAGCCCGTGGTCTGGGTCAGCCCGACCGTGTCGCCGATGAAGTACGGGTTCTTCAGTTCCTTGAAGAGATCGCGGCACTCCGCTCCATCGGGCGCATCCTGACACACGGTCAACGGCGACTGCATGCGGATCAGGCGTCCCTGAGTGTCGCGGTTCAATTGCTGCCAGCTTGTCTCTGCTGGCCATTCGGGATCGGAGGGACGTACCCGCGACACAGGCTGCGATAGGGCCGCACGCGCCCGTGCCAGCAAGGGCAGAGCCGCGGCGGCGTAGAGCAGGTGTCGTCTGTGCATCCCGACAAACTAGCGCAGCCTTCATGATCGGCCGCACCAGCAGCAATGCGCTGCCGCCGGTCGCCGCCATGGCCAGGAAACGCCAGCCCGCCGTAATGCGCATAGAGAAATCCGGCGAGCAGCATCAGCAATCCGCCCGGCGCGCCCATGCCCAATGCCGAGTGCAGGGCCTGCGCCGTGGCGGCGCGCTCAGGCGGCACGGCGCGGCTCAACAGCAGCATGGCCGAGAGGTGCTGCATCGCGAACGTTGCCGCGTGCAGCAACTGGATCGCTGCCAGTACCGTCAGAGGCGGCGCCAGGCGGTCACGCTCCAGCGCACCGCCGATGCGGCGGCGGCGCAGGCCGTCAATCCCGCCGGACCGAGCCGCTCGATCAGGCCGCGGCCCCACGCGAACAGCGCAATCTCGGCGATGATGGCCTCTGCCATCAGCAGGCCGATCACCGCATCGGACATGCCCTGCGAGCGCCAGTACAGCGGCGCAAAGCCGTAATACGCCGCGTGCGAGCCCTGGATCAGCGCGCTGGCGATCACCGTCAGGCGGAACGGGCGGTTGGCGAGAAGGCGCAGGCCGGCGAAGCCGCGCGATACCGGACGGCTCGCTGCCTCGGGCAGGAACGGCGTCACGGCGGAGGCCGCGCCATAGCTGACCGCCAGCAGCCATGGCACCAGGAATGTCCCGGTGACGGACAGCAGCCAGCCCGCACCGGCGCTCGCCGCCATGTAGGCGATCGAACCGAACGACCGCACCGGCCCGTACTCCATGCGCCGCGCGCGTGCCAACGCGAGTGCCAGCGAGTTGATGAGCGGATTGAGCGCCGATCCCGCGATTCCCTGCGCGGCCGCCACCAGCAACAAGCGGCAGGAACCCGCGCAGCGGCAGGTACAGCAAGGCTGCCGCGCAAGCAGCTGATGCCGGCCGTCAGCATGACCGGCCGCCGCTGTCCGATCCGGTCGGCGAGCGTGCCCCAGCTCGGCCCCGCGATCACGCGCAGCAGCGACGCAAGGCCGAGGATCTGTCCGATCGCCGTGGCGCTCAGGCCGCGATCGGCGAACCACAACGGCAGGAAGGCGGTATTGATCGCGGAGGCGGAGAACAGCGCCGCGAAGAATAGCGCGACGCGGGCACCGTCGGACATGCCGCGTGCGTCACGCCGCGCGTTGCAGCGCAGCCAGTTCGCGGATCTTGCGCGCCATCGCGGCGATGCCGTTGCCGCGATTGGTGGACAGCGCCTCCAGCAGGCCGAGCTCCTTCAGGAACACCGGATCGGTGGCGACGATCTCCGCCGGCGTGCGGCCGGAATAGACCCGCAGCAGCAGCGCGATCAGGCCCGACACGATGGCGGCATCGGAGACGCCGGCAAGGAACAGCCTGCCGTCGCTCAGCGCGCCTTCCATCCACACGCGGCTCTGGCAACCCGGCACGCGATGCGCATCGTCGGCCCAGGCATCGGGAAACGGCGGCAGCTTGCGGCCGAGTTCGATGATGTACTGATAGCGATCCATCCAGTCGTCGAACACGGCGAGTTCGTCGCCGATCGCGGCGATCGCATCGGCGGCGGTGGGTTCCTCGGGACGAACGAACGGATCGCGTCACAGCTTCAGCAGCCGCATCGCATTGCCGCTCGCGATCTTCGCCCGATCCTCGGCACAGAGCGGAATCGTCGGCAGCCAGTCGGTGCCCGGCTTGTTGAGCGACGAACGGATAGTCGACCGAGAACATGATGCGATCCACGCCCAGCTCCTGCACACAGCACAGCAGCGCCGGATCGGAGAAGAAGCCGCTGGTGGTGATGTAGAAGTGCTCGCAGAAGATGTCGCGGAACGCGCGACGCCCCGGCCCTTCGCGCTTGAACCCCATGTCGATGCGCCACAGCAGGAACGGCAGGCCCTCGCCGAGATGGCCCAGGATGATCTTCAGCTTCGGATAGGCGTCGAACACGCCGGACAGCACCATGCGCACGCCCTGCGTCGCGGTCTCCACGGTGAAGCCCCAGGCCGCGCGCATGATCATCGGCCAGTCCTGCACGTAGTCCTTGTAATAGGTCTCGATCACCGCCGGATGCGGCATGGTCGGATGCAGATACAGCGGCACGTCCAGCGCCGCGGCGCGCTCGCAGATCGGCCAGAAGCGCTTGTCGTCGAAGAACACGCCGTTGGTCGTGCCGTTGATCAGCGCGCCCTTGAAGCCGAGTTGCGTCACCGCGCGCTCCAGTTCATCGGCCGCGGCCTGCGGATCGGGCGTCGGGATGGCGGCGAAGGCGGCGAACCGGTCGGGATGCGCGCGCACCGTCTCGGCCAGGCGATCGTTGGCGATGCGCGCCAGCGGCACCGCGGTCGCGGCATCCATCTTCTGCAGTCCGGGATTGGCGTGCGACAGCACCTGCATGTCGATCCCCGCCTCGTCCATCTCCTTGATGCGAAGGCCGGTCAGGTCGTTCAGCCGTTCCGCGATGGCGGGAACCTGCCGCTGATCCTCGGGCGCATAGGCACGCACCACGTCAGGGTCCTGGTAGTGCTCCTCGATGGTGATCACGCGCGGCTTTGCTGGCATGGCGGCCTCCCTGTTCGCCCCGACTTCTGCCACAGCGGCGATGCTGCCGCGATTCGCTCCGGCGGCCGAACGCGTGCCGCATCCCTGCCGCGACACCGGATTCCAGCTTGGCTCGTGACTTCATGGAGCGGTGAAAGCGACTGCCATTTGCGCGTTCAGGGCACGTCCTTGCGACGGGAGAACTCGGCGTGCACGTCGACATCTTCCGAGTTGACGGAAAGGTGTCGAGCACTGGTCACTCTGCGAGGAGCGCAGCGACGAGCAATCCATCATGAGGCACCCCGGGGATTGCTTCACCGCTGCGCTCCTCGCAATGACAGCACACACTCGCGGTCACCAACGCTATCGAGCTGTCGTAGCCGAGCGCACACTTTGCCCCGTTCACGGCGGACTGGGCGCCTACGATCGCCTACAGTTACGCGTCGTCACCTGGTTCAGCCTGGGTCGTTTTGCCGGCTTCGTTTCGGCTGGCTGGCACGGCTGGCGCGTGCGGTGCAGCGGCGGCGTGCTGGGTGGCGTCGGTGCAGCCGGGTGGCATGGGTCCTAAACGGGTGTCGTCCCATCGCCGATAGGCTTCCAACTGGCGCTGACTGGGAATTGAGGTAGTGATCGCTCCGCTGGCATTGCGAAACTCAATCACCACCAGTCCGAGCGATTCATCCAGCCGTATGACAGGATTTATGGTCAGCGGTGGCGTGGGCGCAGGATCCGCCACGGTCGTCGGCTCGACCGCCGCCGCCTTTGCCTTCACGGCTGTGTTGTTGCCAAACGAGTTTGCGGCAACTGCTGGGATGGTGAGATCATTCGGCATGGCGTCTTTGATCGCAGATGCGTGTCTGCGTCGTTTTGGCGCCTGGAATGTGCCACCCTGAACCCGCTTCAGTTAAATCCCGGTTAACAGTCCTTCGCCAAATCGATCGTCGTGGCAAAACGCCCTTCGGCCGCTGGTTACACCGCGCACCGGCGCCGTGCACCGGCGTCGAGTACCGCTCGGATCACCGCGTCCGCATCTCCTTCGTTTGATCGGTGATTGACGAACGCGGCGCGAAGCACCGTTCGGCCCATGACGGTTGTCGTCGAGAGGACCACCTGGCCCAAGTTCCTGCAGGTCGGCCGCGATCGCAGCCTGAAACTCGTCGTCACCGGGGCGATAGCGAAAGCAGACGATGTTCAACCGGACCGGCGCCATCCGCTCGAGCAGTGGTTCGTCGTCGATCGCTGACGCAAGCCGACGCGCCAGTGCACAGCAGCGCGCGGCAACTTCTCCGAGCCGGTCCGTGCCATAGGCCTTGATCGTCATCCAGACCTTGAGCGCACGAAAGCCCCGCGACAGCTCCGGACCAAGATCGACCGGCCAGGGCCTGCCGGCCGCCAGGCCACGTGTCTCGCGCCGCAGATAGGCAGCCTCGTGTGCGAACGCCGCCTGGTGCGCCGCCGGGTCGCGGACCACGATACAACCGGCGTCATACGGAACCTGCGCCCATTTATGGAAATCGAAAGCCACCGAGTCGGCGCGCTCGATCCCTGTGAGCAGGGGCCGGAGCACTGGTGACAGCATGGCGATCGCGCCGAACGCCGCATCGACATGAAACCATAGCTGCTGTTCCTCGCAGACCTGCGCCATTTGCGTCAGGTCATCGATTGCGCCGATATCGACAGTGCCGGCGGTTCCCACCACGAGGAACGGCAACAGGTTCCGATCTCTGTCCGCGGCAATCGCAACTCGCAATGCAGCGACGTCCATCGCGCCCGACGCGTCGCATGGAATGAGGCGCAGCGACCGCCGACCCAAGGCCCGTGATGTCAAGCGCGCGACCGACGCAAAGATGGACTGCTGCCGACGCATAGGCGGTCAGCGGCGGCATGCCGTACCCGTCTTCATGCATGCGCTTTCCCCAATGCCGCGCGTCGCGCGATGATGACGGCCACGAGGTTCGCCATCGACGTGCCCGTCACCACCAGACCGGACGAGTCCTGAGGCAGGCCAAGCATCTTTGCGGCCCAACGGATCACCTGCCGCTCGCAGGCAATCGGCGCATGATCACGGCCGCCACAGTTCGCATTCAGCCCCGCCGCCAGCATTTCGGCCAGTACGCCTACGGCCGTGCCCGCGCCATGCACCCAGCCGAAGAATCGCGGATGTCTGTTGCCGACCGCATACGGCGCGAGCAGCCGTCGATACTCGTCGTAGACTTCCGCCACAGGCAGGCCTGCGCGCGGCAGGGGCTGATCCCAGGCCCCGCGCACACTGTCCGGCATCGGCTGCCAAACCGGCCCGTGCCGAATGCCCTCAAGTTCGTTGAACACGTCATCGAGCATACGATGACCTAGAGCGCGCAGCTCCGACCATTCGGCCGGATCCAGCGACGCCTGTGGGCCGACCTCTTCCGTCATCGCCGGCCTCGCCGTAAGTTGTTGTGGTAGCACACCTTTTACCGCCCCGAGCAAGCAACTGCAGTGTGCGAGATACGAGCTAACCGATCGTTAAGCCAGTCACCGCACAGTCAGGCGCTCCACGGACTTCTCGCATGCCTGCACTTTCCGCCGATCCGATCCCATGCCTCAGCGACACCTGTGTCCCACGTGCCATCATCGGCATGGCCGCGCTGACGACCGCGGCGATGCAAGGCGCCGATGCAGACGCTCTGGCCGCCATGATCGATCGACTGGACACCGACCCCGTCGCGCGGCTCTACGACACCTCCATCGCATACCAACTCAGCTTTCGGCGCGCCGAAGGGCTGGATCTACAGGACGAGGCGGTTTCCGCATCTCCGCTGTTTCGTGTCCGGCGAGACGGCGAGAGCCGCGCCGGTCTACGGCTGCTTGCGATCGTGGCACCGGGTGTATTGATGCTCAACACGCCGCTTGACTTCATCACCAACCATCTGGACGTGCGGCTCGATCTGCTCTTCGTGGTGCCCGACAAAGGTCTGCCGGCGACCATTCCCGACCACGACGTCGCATTCTTCGCGGTCGGTGAAGCCGATGCTGCCATGGTCGCGCGACTGCACCGGCTGTTCGAGTCGTGGCCACGGCCGGCGTTGAACGACCCGGGATTTCTGCCCGTATTGGCGCGCGACAGGCTGTCCGGGTTGCTGGCCGGTGTGCCCAGCATCTGCAGCCCGCCGACTGTCATGGTCAGTCGCAACCAGTTGGATGACCTGCTCCGAGACGGAGGCGATATTGGCGATCTTCTGCCGGGCTGCTCCTATCCGGTTCTGATCCGCCCGCTCGGCTCCCATGCCGGCGCCGGTCTCAAGAAGATCGAAGGTCGCGCCGCTCTGGACTCCTATCTGTTGTTCTCCTTCGCGACCTCGTACTTCGTAACCGACTTCGTGGACTACCGATCGGCGGACGGGCTTTACCGGAAGTATCGGGTCGCGTTCATCGATCGGCAGGCCCATCTTTGCCACATGGCCTCGTCGCAGAACTGGATGGTTCACTACCTGAACGCGGGCATGACCGAGAGCGCGGACAAACGCGCCGAAGAGGCGCAGGCCATGGCGCATTTCGACGCGACCTTCGCAGCCCGTCACCGCGAGGCCTTTGCCGCGCTGCATGAGCGGGTGCCATTCGACTACTACTCGATCGACTGCAGCGAACTGCCGGACGGTCGCCTGCTCATGTTCGAGGCGGACAGTGCGGCCATCATTCACCTGATGGACCCCGAGGATATGTTTCCCTACAAGCACGCGCACATGCGGGGCGTGTTCGACGCATTTGGCGACATGCTGCGCCGGCGTGCGACGGGTGTGGCAACTGCCGTTCCCTGTTAAGGAACGGCGGCTGGAGGCGAAAGCTTCCGGTAGGGCGCTCCACAGGGCAACACGCGGAGCTCGTTGCCTGCCGCGGACGCTTCCTTGATCTGAAATTTAACCTAGATCAATCACCTGCATTAAAGACGCGGCCGACCCGCGGCGCATAAGGTCCGCCCCCGAGCAGCGAGAACCTCAATCAGACTGGCAAGCCACACGCGCGCATGCAGCCGGGTCGCGGCCACGCCGCTGTACCGGCCGCATGACCGGCCAGTCCCACAGGGAGTGAATGTCCATGCCAGAATCACCTGCCATGGTGTGGTCGGCTGTACCCGCCAGCCATCTGCTGGGACGCAAGCTCGATAGCATCCCGTTCAGCCCGTATCATGTCGTTCTGATCGTGGTGCTCGGGTTCGTCGGCTTCATCGAGGGCTACGACCTGGCACTCAGCGGCTCTCTCCTCGTGCTGGCGAGGCAACCGCTGAACCTCGATCCCGACCAGGTCCGCGCCCTCGCCGTCTGGCCCACCTTCGTCGTCGTCCTCGGCGGCTTCGCGGCCGCGGCCATGTCGGATCGCATCAGCCGGGTGGCCGTGATGCAGGTCGGCGTCGTCATCACCACGCTGTGCACACTGCTGATCCTGTGGGCACAGGATTTCACGCAACTGCTGGTGCTGCGCCTGATCACCGGCATCGGGCTCGGCTTCACGATCTCGGCGCCGTTCCCCATCGCCGCCGAGCTGATGCCGGCGCAGCACCGCCGCACCTACGCCGCGATCTACGAGGTCATGCTCGCCAGCGCCTTCACCTTGCTGCCGTTCGTCGGCTTCCTGCTCGCCAATCACCCGAACGGCTTTCGTCTGGTCGGGCTGCCGGGCGGCGTCACGCTGTTCATCGCACCGCTGCTGATCTACTTCCTGATCCCCGAAAGCCCCCGCTGGCTGCTGCGGCGCGGCCGGGTCCAGGATGCGGTCGACACCGTCAACCTGGTGATCCGCCGCTGCGGCAATCGCGTGGCGCCGATGACCTTGGCCGAGCTCGGGTCGCATCCGGAACTCCAGGCCGACGCACTGCCGTCGTTCTGGAAACTGTTCGCGCCCGGCCAGGTCCGCTGGACCGCGGTCGGCATCCTGTGCGGCATCTGCCGCCGGCACCAGCTACTACCTGATCGCGATCCTGCTGCCGAAGGCGTTGGTCGATCAGGGCGCCGCCGTCGCGGTCAGCTTCGGGCTGAGCTCGCTGGTGTTCGCGGCGAGCATCCCAGGCAAGCTGTTCAACGGCTACATCATGGAGATCGTCGGCCGCCGCTGGACCATCACCGGTTCGTTCGTGCTGGCGATCCCAGGCCTGCTGCTGATGATGACGGCGCACCGGATGGGCGGCGCCGCGACGATCGCATTCGAGGTGGGCACCGTGATCACCGGCTTCACCGTGCTCTCCGCCTTCCCGGCCGTGCGCATGTATCTCTCCGAGCAATTCCCCACCGCGCTGCGCGGGCGCGGGCATTTCTTCGGCGAGTCATTCGGGCGTGTCTTCGCCGGCGTGATCGCACCGTTCCTGATGGCATCGCACACCGGCTCGCCGGCGATATTCTTCGGCTCGATGGTCGGCGTGGTCGCGGTCGGTGCCTGCATCCCCCTGCTGTTCGGCCGCGAAACACTCGGCAACCTCGAGACCTTCACCGAGCGGGTGCCCGAGCTGGCGTGACGCCTATTGCAGCACCGGCGGCGCATCGGCCGCATCGAACAGATCGACCGGCCGAAATCGGCCGAGATACGATCGATCGAAGTCGGCCAGCGCCGACAGCGCCTCGACGTCCTTCACGATCACCCGGTGCGCCTCGATGCGCACCAGGTCGTCGTCGCGCAATTGCCGCAGCGTGCGGTTGACGTGCGGCACGCTCAGACCCAGCGCGTCGGCCAGCAGTTCCTGGGTCAGCGGCATCGGGAACGAACATTCGTCGCCGCGGCCGATGCTCTGAAACCGCACCAGCAGTTCCAGCAGGAAATGGGCAACGCGCTCGAGCGCTGAGCGCCGGCCGACATCGGTCAGATGCTCGATGTATATCGCCGCCTCCGCGGCGAACGACCAGAAGATCGCTGCCGCCAGCCGCGGTTGCGTCTGGAACAGACCGGCGACCGCCGGCAACGGAATGCAGGCCAGCACCGTGTCGGTCAGCGCGCTGATCGAGTACGGCGCGCTTTCGAAGAAACATGCGGGGAAGCCGATCAGGTCCCCGGGCAGCGCGATGTCCAGCACCTGACGCCGGCCGTCGCGCAGTATCCGGTAGCGGACCGAGATACCCTCGATCGTCACCAGCAGCCCGCCATATCGGCGTCCCTGCGTGATGATCTCCCGGTTGTGCTTGACCAGGCGCGTGGTCGACTGAAGACCCTCCAGAACCTGGGTCTCGATGGGCGAAAGCCTGACGAACCGCGACAGCCTCTGTACAAGCGACGACCTGACGACGGCCTTCGCACTCGGCGACTGCGTTGTCATGGCCGCTCCCCTCTGATGGTGAGCGGGACGTTTTGCCCGGACGGATCAGGCGGCAGGCCAGCCTAGCCGTACCTGCCGCCTATCCGACGCTGACATGCTCGTGATGCAGGCTGCGCGGGACACGCCAAGCCCTGCGCGAAGCGCAACGCTCACAGGATGAACCGGCTCAGATCGCCCTTCTGCGCCAGCGGCGCCACCCGCTCGTTCACATAGGCCGCATCGACGGTGATCGTCTCGCCCGCCTTGTCGCTGGCGGTGAAGCTGATCTCCTCCAGCAGCCGCTCCAGCACCGTGTGCAGACGCCGCGCGCCGATATTCTCCACGCGGTCGTTGATGTCCGCCGCCAGCTCCGCCAGCGCATCCACCGCGTCGTCGGTGAATACCAGAGTAACCTTCTCGGTCCCCAGCAGCGCAGCGGACTGCTTCAGCAGCGAGTGCTCCGGCTCTGTCAGAATGCGCCGCAGATCGTCGCGCGACAGCGGCGCCAGCTCCACCCGGATCGGCAGCCGTCCCTGCAACTCCGGCAGCAGGTCGGACGGCTTCGACAGATGGAACGCACCCGAGGCGATGAACAGCACGTGGTCGGTCCGCACCGTGCCGTACTTCGTGCTGACCGTGGTGCCCTCGATCAGCGGCAGCAGGTCGCGCTGCACGCCCTCGCGTGAGACGTCGCCGCCGCGGAAGCCGCCCTCCATGGTGCGCGCCGCCACCTTGTCGATCTCGTCGATGAACACGATGCCATTGTTCTCGGCATGCGACACCGCCTCCTTGGTCAGCCGGTCGTTGTCGAGCAACCGGTCGGCCTCCTCCTCGTGAAGCAGACGCCGCGCCGCCTCGACCGTCAGCTTCCGCTTCTGCATCGGCCGGCCGCCGAACATGCCCTTCATCATCTCGCCCAGGTTGATCACCTGGCCCGGCGGCATGCCCGGTATGTCGAGCTGGCCGATCGGCGTGCCGCCCGACTGCGCCACCTCGATCTCGATCTCCTTCTGCTCGAATTCGCCGTTGCGCAGCATGCGGCGGAACTTGCTGACGCGTGTCCGCCGCCGCGCCCTCGCCGACCAGTGCCGTGATCAGCCGTTCCTCGGCCGCCAGCTCCGCCTGCGCCTGCACCTCCTTGCGGGAGGACTCGCGCAGCATGTTGATGCTGGCCTCGACCAGGTCCCGCGCGATGCTTTCCACGTCACGCCCGACATAGCCGACCTCGGTGAACTTCGTCGCCTCGACCTTCAGGAACGGCGCCTGCGCCAGCTTGGCCAGCCGCCGCGCGATCTCGGTCTTGCCGCATCCGGTCGGCCCGATCATCAGAATGTTCTTGGGAACGACCTCCTCGCGCAGCGACTCCGGCAGTTGCTGGCGCCGCCAGCGGTTGCGCAGCGCGATCGCGACCGCGCGCTTGGCGTCGTTCTGGCCGACGATGAAGCGATCGAGCTCGGAGACGATCTCGCGTGGCGAATAGGTAGGGACTTCCATCTATATGGTCTCGAATATCACGTTGTTGTTGGTATAGACGCAGATGTCGGCGGCGATCTTCATGGCGCGCCGGGCGATCTCCTCCGCCGACAGCCCTTCCACCGACATCAACGCGCGCGCCGCGGCGAGCGCGTAGTTGCCGCCCGAACCGATGCCGATCACGCCGTCCTCCGGCTCCAGCACGTCACCCGTGCCGGTCAGCGTGAAGCTCCGGTCCTTGTCGGCCACCGCCATCATCGCCTCCAGCCGGCGCAGGTAGCGATCGGTGCGCCAGTCCTTGGCCAGGTCGACGCAGGCGCGTTCGAGCTGGCCGGGAAACCGCTCGAGCTTGCTCTCCAATCGTTCCAGAAGCGTGAACGCATCGGCGGTCGCGCCGGCGAAGCCCGCCAGCACCGCCCCGCCGGCGCCGATCCGGCGCACCTTGCGGGCGTTGCCCTTGACGATGGTCTGACCCATCGAGACCTGGCCGTCCCCGGCCATCGTCACGTGTCCATCCCGCCTGACGCACAGGATGGTGGTGCCGTGCCACCCGGTCGGGTCGGCCGCGGCGAAACTTGTGTTCTGCATGACGCGCCTAGATGGCGTGGCCGGCCGCCGTTCACAAGGCCGCGTCCCACGAGGGGGATGTGGCCGGATCCATCTCAGAACATCACCGCTGAGGCTCGGAACTCCATCTTTTCCCGCAAAATCCGATTGATCTCAGTCTGATATCTTGGGCTGCGCCGACGTAGCCAATCCAGAACGTCCATATCGAGGCGTATAGAGATCGCCTCCTTCCTCGGGCGGAAGAACAGCCCCCGTTGCGCAGTAGCCCAGTTTTCCACCGGCGCCTCCGGGATGTCGTCCGTATCGATCTTGCGACGACCAAGGGCCCTGAGCTGCGTTAGTTGCGCTGCGGTCAGGTTTCGATCAAGTGCCGCCTTCTTCTTCATAGCGTCTCCTTTCGTGCGGCGTCGCTTGGCCCAAGCCGATGATGTGCACCCTTTCAGCATCGTCAGGGTCCGGGAAGGTATGAACCACGAGCAGCACGGTGAATGAACCGCCGACACCAGCAATGGTATGCCAGCGCTCTTCGCCATCCTGCACGCGATCGAACACTGTAACTGCCAGCGGATCAGCAAAGACCTTGGCCGCGAACGAAAAATCAAGGCCGTGCTTGCTGACATTCTTACGTTCCTTCTCTGGATCCCATGTGATCTCCATCCTCGTGTCTTTCCCTCTTGAGCGTCACTGTCACTTTGATTGCCATCAAATAATCTTTCGCATGATGTTGAAACGAGATTTACCAGAGGGTACTTGCCCCGGTTCACATTGTGGCCATCATATGGTAGCCTTGAATATGCGTTTTTGCATATGCTATCGCGTAAATGCAGTTGTCAAGCGGCGTGACATGCCTCCGCTGACAGCGAGAGAGGTCTCGCGAACACATAGGGCAAACATTCCTCATGGCGACGACCGGTCGCAAGGAGGCGACGCTCAGGCCCTCCCTGGGACAGCTGGCGGGCTTCAGACGTCCGCGGCCCACACGACGCATGGCAGGCAATCCGCGCCATGGGTTCACATCCCAGACGAATCGGTCAAATGGGGTTACGAGGAGGCAACCTTATGGCGACACAGGCGGAACTCGCAGCCAGACTCGACCGGCTGCCGATGACCCGGCACCTCTGGTACCTCGTCACCCTGATCTCCCTCGGCGGCTGCTTCGAACTTTACGACCTGTTCCTCACCGCCTATATCGCCCCTGGGTTGAACAAGGCGGGATATTTTACACCCGAGTCACTCGGCGTCTTCAACCTGCTGGGGCCCCTCCACGTGGCCGGTATCGGCACCTTCGTGTTCGCCTTCTTTGCCGGTCTGTTCGTCGGTGCCATCTGCCTTGGCCACGTCGCAGACCAGTACGGCAGGCGGACGGTGTTCACCTTTTCGCTGGTCTGGTATTCGATCACCACGGCCATCATGGCCTTCCAGACCTCGGGCTTCGCGGTCGATCTCTGGCGCTTCATTGCCGGCATCGGCATCGGCGTCGAACTGGTGACCATCGATACCTATGTCGCCGAGCTGGTCCCGATGAGCCACCGCGGCCGTGCCTTCGCCTATAACCAATTCTTCCAGTTCCTTGCCGTGCCGATCGTGGCGTTCATCGCCTACCTGCTCGTGCCGACCGCCCCGTTCGGCTTCGACGGCTGGCGCTGGGTGGTGCTGATCGGCTCGGCGGGCGCCATCGTGATCTGGTTCATCCGCCTCGCCTTGCCGGAATCGCCACGTTGGCTCGCCCGCCACGGGCGCCTGGCGGAAGCCGAGAGGATCACGGAGGGGATCGAGGCCAAGGTCGCGGCCGAGGTTGGGCCGTTGCCGGCGCCGGGTCCGGCCATCGCTCAGGACGAAGGCGCGGGCAGCTTCGCCGAGATCTGGCAGCCGCCCTACGACAAGCGCGCGATCATCCTGTCGGTGTTCAACTTCTTCCAGACCTTCGGCTATTACGGCTTCGCCGCCTGGGTACCGACACTGCTGATCGCCAAGGGCATCACCATCACCACCAGCCTGCTCTATTCGTTCGTCATCGCCATCGCCAACCCGATCGGCCCGCTGCTCTGCACGCTGATCGCCGACAGGATCGAGCGGAAGTGGCAGGTGTGCGCCGGCGCGATCGGCATCGGCGTGTTCGGCCTGCTGTTCGCCAATGCCATCGACGCCAGCATGCTGATCGCGTTCGGTGTCCTGGTGACGCTGTGCAACAACTGGATGTCGTACAGCTTCCACAGCTATCAGTCCGAGCTGTTCCCCACCCGCATTCGTTCACGCGCCGTGGGCTTCGTGTATTCCTGGAGCCGGTTGTCCGCCGCTCTGTCCGGCCTGGTGGTGGCGTACCTGCTCACGCTGGGCGGGGTGAACGCGGTGTTCAGCTTCATCGCCTTCGCCATGGTGATCGTGGTGATCTCGATCGGCGCCTTCGGTCCGCGGACCAGGGGCCTGGCGCTGGAGGCCATTTCCAGGGCGTGACGCTGCCCGAAACGAGGCGATACCTTCGTGTAAGACAGGCCGATCTAAGAACAAGGCATCGCAATACTCGGTCAGGGGTCGACATGAAGTCAGATGGTATGGACGCGGCAGCGGATTCCCTTGACCGGCTGACCACGCGGGACATCGTCATCCGCCGCCCCACCCAGGCCGACGTGCACGGGTTAGCCATGCATTTCTCGGAAATGCAGTCGCACTATCAACGCCCGGTGTCGGATGCCGCGGCAATCCAGGCGGCGACCCTCGCGTGCAAGGCGCCCGTCCATACATTCGATCCGCATGTCATCATCGCCGTGGTGGGCGATACCATCGTCGGCTCGCTGGTCATGAATGTGACCTTCCCTGCGTCAGAACTGACCTTGTCGCTGTACATCCGCGACCTCTATGTGGCGCAGAAGGCGCGACGGACCGGTGTGGGACGCCTGCTGGTGAAGGCCGCGACGCGATTGAGGGCGGCCGAAGGCTTTTCGGCGCTCGAATGGACCACCGATTCGTCGAACGCGGCGGCACGCAAGCTCTATGAGACCGTCGGGGCGCGGCAGATGGACCGCACTTACTTCAATGAGAGACGCGGCGACAGCGACCGGCGTGCGGGCGCGCGGCCGGCCAGCAGCGAGCGTCGTTTTCGTGGTGAACACGCGTCCGCCGACGACGATTGCTGACCCTCGGAAACCCGCTCTGAGTTGCGTCCCGCCGCCAGCCCGCTAGCCTGCCCTCCTTCGAGGAGCAGGTACGTGCATGGAATACACCACGCTGGGCAGGACGGAACTCAAGGTCAGCGTCGCCGGTCTCGGCTGCGGCGGGTTCAGCCGGCTGGGGCTGAACACCGGCGGCACCGAGGCCAGCGCCATCGCGATCATCCATGCCGCGCTCGATCATGGCGTCAACCTGCTGGATACCGCCGCGCCCTATGACACCGAGGGCGTGGTCGGCAAGGCGATCAAGACCGTGCCGCGCGATCGCGTGGTGATCGCCACCAAGTCCTCCGTCATTCGCGGCGGCGAACGCTGGACGCCGGAACGTGTCGTGGCCAGCCTGGACAACTCGCTGCGCGAACTCGGCATCGACTGCATCGACGTCTTCCAGCTCCATGCGGTGCCGCCCTCCGGCTACGGCTACGTGCATGACGTGATCGCGCCGGCCCTGCTGAAGGAGAAGGAAAAGGGCAAGTTCCGCTTCCTCGGTATCACCGAGACATCGCCCAACGATCTCGAGCACCAGATGCTGCTGCGCGCCATCCCCGACGGAATTTGGGACGTTGTGATGGTCGCGTTCCATCTGATGAGCCAGAACACCCGCGAGGCCGTGTTCCCCGCGACGCTGAAGCACCATGTCGGCACGCTGCTGATGTTCGCTGTGCGCAGCATCTTTGCCCGCGCCGACCGCGTGGCGGAGGCGATGCAGGAGCTGGCGGCGGAGGGCAAGGTGCCGCAGTCGCTGGCCGACGATCCGGACCCTCTTGGCTTTCTCATCCATCCAGGCGGTGCCACCAGCCTGACCGATGCGGCGTATCGCTATGTGCGCCATGAGCCCGGCGTCGATGTCGTCCTGTTCGGCACCGGTGACCAGGCGCACTTGCGCTCGAACATCGCATCCATTCTGCGGCCGCCGCTGCCTCAGGCGGACCGCGACCGGCTCAAGGAACTGTTCAGCCATCTGCGTGGCGTCGGCCTGGTATTGCCACCGCGCGCAAGGAGAGCGACGTCATGAAACTCGCCAAGATCGAGGACCTGCACTGCGACGCCGGCTGGCGCACCTTCTCGTTCCTCAAGCTCACCACCGATGACGGCCTGGTCGGCTGGTCGGAATACACCGAGGCCGATGGCAGCCGCGGCTTGACCGGCGTGATCCGCGGCCTGGCCGAGCCACTGATCGGACTTGACCCGCGACCGGTGCAGCAGATCGCCTCGATGCTATGGGTGCGTCAGGTGCAGGCACCCGGCGGCGTGAATTCGCGCGCCATCGCCGCGATCGAGAACGCGCTGCTCGACATCAAGGGCAAGGCGTTGGGCGTGCCGGTCTACGAGCTGTTCGGCGGCCCGGTGCGCGAGCGGATTCCAGTCTACTGGTCGCATTGCGGTTCCTATCGCGTGCGCAACCACGAACTGGTCGGCGTGAAGCCGCTGCGCACCTGTGACGACATCGCAGCCCTCGGCGCCGAAGTGAAGAAGCGCGGCTTCAAGGCACTGAAGACCAACATCCTGCCGTTCGACGGCGAGAAGCTCACCAACTTCGGCCCCGGCTTCGGCCGCACACCCGGCTGGCCAGAGCTGAACGTCGATCGCAAGACACTCCAGTCGGTGCGCGATCTGCTCGGTGCTTTCCGCGCCGGCGCCGGGCCGGAGATGGGGCTGCATCTCGACGTGAACTACCACTTCAAGACCGAGGGCTATCTCCAGATCGCCAAGGCGGTCGCGCCGTTCGACATGACGTGGCTCGAGATCGACACCTGGGACCCGCAGTCGCTCGCGCTGATCCGCCGCGCCGCGCCCTGCCCGATCGCGTCATTGGAATCGGTATGCGGCAGGCGTGCGTTCCGTCCGTTCTTCGATGCCTACGCGACCGACGTGGCAATCATCGACGTGATCTGGAACGGCTTCCTGGAATTGATCAAAGTCGCTGCGATGGCCGAAGCGTACGAAGTGAACTGCGCGCCACACAACTACTACGGCCATCTATGCTCGGCGATCAGCGCGCATTTCTGCGCGGTGGTGCCCAACTTCCGCGTGATGGAGATCGACATCGACAGCGTGTCCTGGCGCGATGAGCTGTTCCACAACGCACCCGCGATCGAGAACGGCGAACTGATCATCCCGAAAGGCCCAGGCTGGGGCGTCGAGGTCAACGAAGCCGCCGTCCGCGCCCACCCACCCCAAACCCGCTAACCCCCTGTCATTGCGAGAAGCGAAGCGACGAAGCAATCTCCATCCGCGTGATGGGGATTGCTTCGTTGGCTTCGCCGCCTCGCAATGACAATTGAACGGATATGATGATGACAACCCGTTTCGACATCCTGGGCATCGGCAACGCCATCGTCGATGTAGTTTCAAGCACCGACGACACGTTCCTGTCGCGCCACGACATGCGCAAGGGCTCGATGACCCTGATCGACGCCGATGCGGCCGATGCGCTGTACGCCGCCATGCCGCCAGGCCAGGAAAGCAGCGGCGGCTCGGCCGCCAACACCTGCGCCGTGGCCGCGGCACTCGGGTCGCGTGTCGCCTATCTCGGCAAGGTGGCCGACGATCAGTTGGGCACCGTCTTTCGCCACGACATGACGGCGATCGGTGTGCACTTCCCCTCGACGCCGCTATATGGCGGCGCCTCCACCGCGCGCTGCCTGATCGTGGTCACCCCCGACGGACAGCGCACGATGCACACCTACCTCGGCGCCTGCGTCAGCTTCGACGAACCTGATGTCGCTGAAGCGCTGGTGGCTGACGCGGCGGTGACCTACCTGGAAGGCTACCTGTTCGACCCACCCGCCGCACAGCGCGCATTCCGTCGCGCAGCGGCCGCCGCGCACGCCGCCGGACAGCAGGTCGCGCTGTCGCTGTCGGACGCCTTCTGCGTCGATCGCCACCGCGCGGCGTTCCGCGAACTGGTGAAGCAGAACGTCGACATCCTGTTCGCCAACGAGGCCGAAGCGACCAGCCTGTATGAGGAGAACACCTTCGAGGCCGCCGCCGAACACGCCCGCGCCGATGTGGCACTCGCCGCACTGACGCGCAGCGAGGCCGGCAGCGTGATCCTGCGCGGCGCCGAGACGGTCGAGATCGCCGCCGAACCGACGCGGGTCGTGGATACGACGGGTGCGGGCGATGCCTATGCCGCAGGGTTTCTCGCCGGCCTCACCTCGGGCAAGACCCTGGCGCTATGCGGCAGGCTCGCCTCGATCGCCGCGGCCGAGGTCATCAGTCACTACGGCGCGCGCCCGCAGGCGGACCTTAAGAAGCTGACCGCCGGGATCGGCTGAACCGCCCCATCTCGACGCGTCGCCGGATACGGTACATACTGAAGGCGCAATCAACGGCAGGCCCACCCGGGTTTGCCGGCAATCAAGAATGCAGAACGGGGGCAGTCCATGCATTCAGTTCTACGGGCGGCAGCATTCGCCGTTGTCGCGTCGTGCGTTGTCATCATGCCGGCTTCGGCCGATGAGACGCCGAAGCACGGCGGCGTCCTCACCTACATGATCCCCGCCGACGCACCGCCAAGCTTCGACGGCCACCGCGAGACCACCTACGCCACCGTCCACGCGACGGCGCCATTCTACAGCGTGCTGATCCGGCTCGATCCCGAGCATCCGGAGGACACGACGAAGTTCGTCTGCGACCTGTGCACAGAGATGCCGACGCCGACCGACAACGGCACCACCTACACCTTCAAGATCCGCGAAGGCGTGAAATGGCACGACGGTTCGCCGCTCACCGCGACCGACGTGGCGGCGAGCTGGAACCACATCGTCCATCCGCCGCCCGGCTACAACAGCGCGCGCGCCAACTGGTACCAGATGATCGACACCATCTCGGCGCCTGACGCAACCACGGTGGTGTTCCATCTGAAGTTCGCCACGCTCACGTTCCTGCCCGCGCTCGCCGATCCCTATGCCTACGTCTACAAGAAGGACATCCTCGACAAGGATCCCGAACTGGTACATGAAGAACATCATGGGCAGCGGGCCGTTCAGGTTCGTGGCCTATGATCTCGGCCAGTCGATCAAGGGCGAACGCAACCCCGACTACTACCACAAGGGCCAACCCTATCTCGACGGCTTCATCGCCATCTTCGCCGACAAGCAGGTGGTGCGCACCGAGGCGATCCGGGCCGATCGCGCGACCACCGAATTCCGCGGCCTGCCGCCCTCGGCGATCGATCAGCTCAAGAAGGAACTCGGCGACAAGGTCACCATCCAGACCAGCGACTGGAACTGCGGCAATCTCATCACGCCGAACGCGAAGAAGAAGCCGTTCGACGACGTGCGGGTGCGCAAGGCGCTGCTGCTGGCGATCGACCAGTGGCACGGCGCACCCGCGCTGTCGAAGATCGCCGACGTGCACACAGTCGGCGGCATTGTCTTCCCCGGCTCACCGCTTGCGGCGACCAAGGAGGAACTGGAGCAGATGGCCGGCTTCTGGCCCGACATCGACAAGTCGCGCGCGGAGGCCAAGCGGCTGTTGCACGAGGCAGGTCAGGACAACCTCAGCTTCGAGATGCTGAACCGCAACGTCGATCAGCCATACAAGTATGTCGGCACCTGGATTGTCGACGAGTGGAGCAAGATCGGCGTCAAGGTCACGCAGAAGGTGGTGCCGACCGGTCCGTGGTTCGAGGCGATGCGCACCGGCAACTTCGACGTCGTGGTAGAGGCCAACTGCAACGGCGTGGTCAATCCCGTGATGGATACGCAGAAGTACCTGCCCAAGAAGGCCTTCGTGGAGAATTACGGCGGCTATGACGACCAGGACCTGATCGACATCTACGAGAAGATGTATCACGAGACCGACCGCGCGAAGCAGCGGCTGCTGATGCGGGCCTACGAGACGCGGGTGGTGGACACGATGGCCTATGAGTGGCCGATGCTGTGGTGGAACCGCATGCTGCCCGAGCGATCCTACATGCACGGCTGGAAGATCGGCCCCAGCCACTACGTCAACCAGGACCTCGCGACGATCTGGCTCGACAAGTAGATCCAAACCCTCGCGCCCCCTCCCCTCGCGGGAGGGGGAGTTGCTTCGCAGACGATCGGCTACGCGTCCATGTCCTGGTGGACCTCGATGACATTGCCCTCGGGGTCGTAGAAGAAGATCTGATACCAGCCGCTCATCGCCCACTGCCCGTAGTCGGAATACGGGATGTTCTTCTCCTCGAGCCGCCGCTTGAACGCGGCAATGTCATCGGTGCGGAACGCGATGTGGCCGCGCTCGAGCGGATTGACGGTATGCTTGGTGCGGAAGGCGACGCCAAGGTCCTTCGTCGCCAGGTGCACCTGCGTCTGCCCGTCGGTCACGAAGGCGACCGGGGCGGCGTAGCCCTGCGTCGTCTCGCGTGCACTGTTCAGTGACGGCTCGGGCGCCAGGTCCAGAACCGAGCGGTAGAACGCCTCCATGCCCGCAACATCCTTCGAGCACAGGTTCAGGTGGTGGAGCTTGATCTTCATGCGGTCCCTCCTGAAAGCATGGTCACACCTGCATGAATGTGGACCCGGAGACGCCGCCGAGACAGAGCCAGGGTTTCTCATTCTGCCGAGTAGCCGAATGCCTTTCTCAGGGGGTGCAACACAGCTTGGCGACACTCTGCATGAACACCGGTCTATACCAACCGCCGAACGGATGACTTACCGATGGCCCCAACCGTCACTCGGCTTCCGTCGGGGAAGGTGATCGCGCCTGAAGCCACAATAGCAACGTGGCCGAGAGACCTGCACTTGACCAGGTTCCTGGTAGGTTGTGAAACCCAGCACGGGCTGTATCAAAGAAGGTCCTGCGATGACATTACCTACTACCCCTCACGCTGTTGCTGCCACGGCGTTGAGCCGCCGCGGACTTCTCGCCGCTATCGTCGTGTTAGCGCCGGCACTGGCGAAAGCCGATGAAAGCATATCCGGACAATGGCGAGCCAATCTTGGTCACAACGTTATCATCGTCATGGACGTATTGTCGGATGGCCATTGGGCCAGCCAGACAGTGCAGAATGATAAGGTCGTGGCCGAAATGGCGGGCACGTACGAGCAGAAACCAAGCAATCGCACGAGCGGCTCAATAGTCTTCACGCCAGTCAAATCGAAAGTCAGTCAGGAGCACGGCGCGGCCACAGTCGAGACGGATCGATACACTCTCGAGAACGGCGGAAGCGTGCTGCGCCTGGTCACCAACAAGACTGACCGGATGGTGTTCCGCAAGCAGCCATTTGCTAAACAGTGAGAGCGAGGATCAACTCGAAATGCGCCACGCACTCCTCCCCGCCGCAGCAATTCTGGGCCTCACGATCACCAGCTCCACCGTGCAGGCTGTCGGCTGCCTGTCTGGCGCAGCCGCCGGTGCCCTGGCCGGTCACATGGCCGGTCATGGCATCCTCGGCGCGATGGGCGGCTGCATTGCTGGCCATGAGTGGCACAAACACACTGTGCGCCAGCAGGATTTGCAGAATCAGCAGGACTACGTGCGACGCCGGCAGCAATTTGACCCCAGCTACAAAGACCCGTGGCAAGATTAGCAAGGTCGTAGGAAGACGGGGCCAACCGGTTCTCGTTCGTCTCCCGCAGCTCAATGGAGCGGTTGTAATCGCCGCGGGCGCGTGAAGCGCTGAGGCCGTCACTTCCCAGTGTGGCCGCGCGAGCGCTGTGCTGAGCCCCATACGCCATGGCGTTGCTCTGTCGGCCGCTCATGACCTGCACGGTGGCGTGCGCGCCGTATAGCGGCGAGCCGGCTCTCCCCGAAGTGTCCCCTTGGACGCCACGACCTGCTGCGGGATGAACCGTCAGCGACCATCGAGTGAATCTGAGCCGAAACCAGCGTCTCGCCGCGTATCATTGACATTCTGTCTGGCGGGGAGATATCAATGCATGCATTGATTAATCAATTGAGCAGAGGCATCATGCACCGCCGTATCGACGCTCACACCGCCCGCACCCAGTTCGGCCAGCTCATGGACCTCGCCACCCGCAACAACGAACGGTTCATCGTCGAGCGCCGGGGCGAACCCGCTGTCGTGATCATGAGCGTCCAGGATTTCATCCGCACCGCGGCGCCGCCGCCTAACTGGCTGCGGAAGGCCTGGGCCGGAGCCAGGCAGCGCGGTCTCGCGGCCATGCCACCGGAGGAGATTGAGGCCGAAATCACCGCCCGACGGCGAAGCAAGAAGGATTACGGCGCCCCTGACGTCAAGTGATCCGGGCGGTGATCGACACCAATGTGCTGGTCTCGGGCCTTCTCTCGCCGGCGGGCAACGAGGCCATGATTGTCCTTGCGATCCATCAGGGGCTGATCCGTCCCTGCTTCTCGGAAGCGATGATGCAGGAATATGCCGAGGTGCTGGCGCGGCCGAAGTTCAGCTTCGAGCCCGATGAAGTCGCGGCCGCGCTCGCGATGTTCCGCGACAATGGTGAGCTCGTGGTGCCGGGAACCACCGAGCTCGACTTGCCTGACCCGGACGATGCGAAGTTCGTGCACTGCGCCGAAACCGCACAAGCCGAATATCTTGTCACCGGCAACAAACGGCATTTTCCGCCGGACGCTTGCGGGACAGTGCGTGTCGTGAACGCCGGTGAGCTGCTGGATCGCATCACTCTGGAGCTATGAAGCATCACGCGACAATTTCGGGGCTGGCGACATGAGCACAGCGACAAGCCGATCGAAAAAGCGCCTGCTTGTTGTTTTGGGAGCTGGATCAACCATTCATGCGGGAGCACCATCGACACCAGATATCACCAGCCGGGTTTGCAAGATTTCGGACGAGCATATTCGGAGCGTTGTTGCGCACTTGCGCACTCAACGCGGCAAGGATGGGTTCAACTTCGAGACGGTCCTTGCATGTCTTGAAGAGCTAGTGGCTCTGCACACTGGATTTGACCGGTTGCCCTGGGCTGGGGAGTAGCTGCGGCAGACTGCTGGGGTGGATCAGCAGTTCTATGCTGCGGGCGACGCCAGGCTGGCGTCGGATGAAGCCTTGGCGTTCGAGCGTGATCAGCATCTGGTTGACTGAGGGCGGGGTGACGCGAAAGTGGCGCAGCAGGTCAGCGTGCGCGGGTGGTCGGCCGAGCACCAAGGTGTAGGCGTGGATGAAGGCTAGGTACTGACCCTGCTTCGGCGTGAAGCGGGGTGGTGAGGCGAGACACGGCTCGAAACGGCGATTCATATGTCGTGCCCTCAATAATGGGGGGCAGCAATGAATGTACGATACCGCGTGGAGCTGAGCCAAGCCGAGCGGGAGCAGCTCAACGAGCTGCTGAGTGGGGGCAAGCACGCCGCGCGCAAACTCAAGCGGGCACAGATCTTGTTGGCTGCTGACAGCGCGGTGGGTGACGCGGTGATCGCCGCCAGCGTCAGCGTCGGCGAGTCCACCGTCTACCGGACCAAGCGTCGGTTCGTCGAAGGTAACCTCGAGCTGGCGTTGAGCGAAGAAACCCGCCCTGGCTCTGGACGAAAGCTGACCGGCAAGGAGGAGGCGCTGCTGATTGCCACCGCCTGCTCCAGCCCGCCCGAAGGGCGAGCGCGCTGGACACTGGAATTGCTGGCCGGTGAGATGGTGAGGCGAACTGAGCATGCGGAGCTATCGCGCGAAACCGTGCGTCGGCGGCTGAAAGAGAACAAATTGAAGCCGTGGCAACAGGATATGTGGTGCATCCCGCAGGTGGACGGCACCTATGTCGCTCGGATGGAGGATGTACTTGATCTCTATGCAGAGAAACCGGATCCCAAACGGCCAGTGGTCTGCTTCGACGAGAGCCCAACCCAGCTGATTGGCGAGGTGCGGCAGCCGATCGCTGCGGCCCCTGGGCAGCCTCGGCGCTACGACTACGAATACCGTCGCAATGGCACTATGAACCTATTCGTCTTTTTGGACGCCCATCGGCCATGGCGTACGGTGAAGGTCACGGAACAACGCACCGCGCTGGACTTTGCCGAATGCATGCGTGACTTGGTCGATAAGCATTATCCGGCAGCGGACGTGATACGTGTGGTGATGGACAATATGTCGACCCATGGCCCTGGCGCACTGTATGAGGCGTTTCCGGCGCCCGAAGCCCATCGCATACTGCAACGGCTGGACATCCACTATACGCCAAAGCACGCGAGCTGGCTGAATACTCATGACTCCCCTCATTCTCAGATGGCACCGAACATTTGTGCGAAGAGGGGTTGGGCGGCGAGCATCTGGGCGAACCGCTCGATGAGTGGCAGCAGGAGGAAATCGGTCATGTTCGGCATGAGTTCGTAAAGCATGCTCCCCTGACGGAACAGCGAATGAGTGCGCCGCCTGGTCGTGTTGGTCTTGAGGTGCCGATCGTAGCCCAGTTGTTCTCCGGCGGCGCCCAGGAGCGTCAGCAAGACCACTGCGAAGGCATTGATCAGCCACAGGCGGTCTCGCCGGTCCGGCGTGCTGACATGCATCGATCCGAGCCCCATGCCGAAGCGAAGATCCTTTGTGTCGCGGAAACCGCCCTCGATCTCCCAACGCTTAGCATAGAGGTTGATCAAGGCCCGCGCTGGTTCGTCGGCGGTGCTGGCCGCAAGGCACCATGGCTCTTTCATGCCCTTCGCCCGCACGCAGACCACGGTGGCGACCGGATACGCCTCGGCGGTGACCGCCGCGCCGCGCAGTGTTCGCGCGCGACCACCGGCGCCAACCCATTCGGCCGCTGCGCGCGCCTCGCCACTGGTGGCGGTGACCGCGATGTTGCCGCGAAAGCGGATGACGAAGTCGAACTTCAGTTCCTCGGTCAGCACCCGGTAGAGCTTGTGGTCGCCGAAGCCGCGATCGGCCACGATGCGCACACGGACATCGGCGGGCAGGATTTCGGCCAGGCGCACCAGGACCTGATACTCGTAGCCGTTGCGACGGTTTTTCAGCGCCGCCTTGTCCACGGTCAGCCAAACCAGCGGCGTGGCCCGTCCGTGGCGGGACAACAGAGACAGCATGATCGTCGCCTGACCGTCGGCGTCGAACTCGGTCCAGTCCATCGCCACCGTGATGCTGTCGCGTTTGCCGACCACGTAAGGCACCCAATGGACCAGCAGGGCATCGACGTCGATGCCCTGGTTGGACAACAGCCGGTCCACCTGCTTGACCGCGTGCTTGGTCAGCCGCCCGCGTGCCAGCGCCAGACCCTGGCCGATCAGGCCGACCGCCAGCGACGCGGACTGGATCGCCCCGAGCGTGGCCCCGGCCAAAGACTTCACCCGTTTGGCGTGCAGGTCGTCGCCAAACAGCGTGTCGAGGAAGTTGTGGACACCGTCAAAGGAAAGTGGCTGACGCATCGCCATGGCATGGGTCCCAGCGCAGGATGACATGGTCATGGAAACGCGCCTCGACCGGACGGGGGTCGATGCCGCCGCAAATAACATCATTCGAACCGCACGCGCGACCGCCAGATTCTTTCCGCAAACCGCGCCAAGGCGATTTGATTCTTTTCAGTCAGATATCATCGATCCGGAATGAGGGGAGGCATGAGGGCTGAATATGGTCGAGCTCGAGATCGGTGTCCTTCGCGGTCAGTGTCTTGACCGACGTATCGGCGACCGCAAGAAACTGATCGCGGAAATCGCCGCCTGGGTAAACCAACGCAACAAGGCCAAGGCTCGGATCAAGTGGATGTTCAACACCGAGAAGGCGCGCACGAAGCTTGCCCGTGCTTATCCTGACCCCGCCAAGGAGTCATAATCCCTGTGCAGGGCTACTAGATGAATTCAGGATCAGGCTGAAATCCCCACAGGCGTCAGATAGGATCGGTGGCGTTTTGAGCGCGTTCGCCGACTTCAAACCAGATTTCGCGACTTCAGGCTGAGCTAAGCTTTTTGACCGCACAATGGGGCCTCATTAATGGCCTGAATGAATTCGTTATCGCACAAACGCGACATTCGCCATTCGACCGGTTGAAGGCGCTTTTTTGATCGACTGAGAGAGCGCTTCAATCTCACGGTTGTAACTCTGAACTATGACGACATCATCGATCGAACAGTCGACTGGTATGACGGCTTTGGTGACGCACGCGTTGGAACGTTTGGCACCTTCGATGCCTCTGGATTTCGGCGGGGATCATCGTTGCGTCCTGCGGTTCTCCTGCACATACACGGCAGTGTGCGCTTTGCGTTTGGACCACACGGAACTAGCCGAGAGATCGTAAGGTACAGATGATCCTGACGCTGCACTCCAATCCGTGCTCCACGCCTCGCACGACAACACATCACCAGAACCGGCGCCGATCATTTCCGGTCAACGCAAGGATCGGTGGATGACGAGAGCTTGCGTTCCATTCGGCCACTATCACAATTCCTTTGTGAGCGCGGCCTGCGAGTGCCCGCGCGTCCTTATCGCCGGATACGGCTCTAACGATCCACACATCAACGCATGGATCATGCAGGGTAGCGAACTTCATGCCGATGACTGGCGTGGGATTATGATTGACAAGAACCCAAGCTTGCCGATCTTTTCCGCAATACCCAGGATGTGTACCTTGGGGGGACGTGATGGAGACTTTCCACCCAAGGAGGCACGTGACATCCAAAAGATTATCGACCACCTTGAGGGATAGCTGCCACGTCCCGGCCATCAGTGCGCCACGGTATCGCGTGCTCGGCTGGTGAGCCGATGTCCGCCAGACATCCCAATAATGCAAGTGCAGTGACAACTGCTAGCAGTGAGCGCACGTCGGAGGCGCGGCATGAACCCGTCAAGGCTGTGCTGGGAACCCATGCGGCAGGCGCGCGGGCGGGCGGCGGCCCCGTGCGCAGAGGGCCGCCGCCGGTTACTCAGGCATTGACGCAGTGGGGATCCCCAAGAGGGCAGATCATCAGCCGTAGGCCTTCTCGCAAGCATTCGGGGCGAAGTCCCCCTCCGCAGCGCGGGCAGGCCGGGATGCCGTCCGTTCGCTCCGCGACCAGGTGGCCGGCGCGGGAGCAAAGTACGCCTCGCGATGGATCCAGATGAAAGTGAGTGTCATTCATGCTGTGCCTCCTCCTTGATGGGGCAGCAACATCATGCTGACCATTACAACGTACAGACCTATGCCGACCCTCGGTCACACGCCGTATCATGTAAGCGGGTCACCGGCAGGCGACCCAACGAGGGCCAGACATCCGTTGCGGTTCGTATTCCAACCATACCCGTGCTACAGTTCGCCCATGACAAAGCTTCTCGAAGATGCACTCAAAGCCGTGCGCAATCTGCCACCGGACGAGCAGGACAACATCGCCCGCGCCGTGTTGCGGCTGACCGGGACGGACGACGAACCGCCGGTCGCGCTGTCGGTTGACGAACGCGCCGCTATCGCCGCCTCGAAATCCGCCGCCGCGCGTGGCGAATTTGCCAGCGACGAACAGGTGCGGGCCGCGTGGGCCAAACACGGTTTGTGAACCTCCGCTACACCCTTCCGGCACTTGCCGATCTCAACTCAGTCCTCGATTACATCGCGGCCCACTCGCCGCAAGGCGCGCGGCGTGTTCAGGCGCGCGTCCAGGCGATCATCGATCTTCTGTTGCTGTATCCCGGCATCGGCACTCGCACGGACGATCCGACCATCCGGCGCATGACCGCGTTGCCTTACCCCTATCTGATTTTCTATGAGGCCACGGAAACCGAGATCATCATTCACGCGGTTCGCCATGCCGCGCGCGATCCTGCCGGGATGCCGGGCGCTTCCTAAAGCCGGCCGCGAGCACCGCCGCGATTGTCAACGCAGGAACATTTTCCTTGACAGGCCCCTCCCTCCCATGTTCTTGTTTCGTTCATGTCTGGCCGCCGCCCAACCCCCAGCCCCAACCACACCCGGCCGCCTCGGCCGCGTCCTCAGCCTCGTCCGCAAACTGATCGACTACGGCAAGCAACTCGCCGCCACGGTTCACCAGCGCGCTGCCGCCCCAGGCTTCGCCTTCTTCGCCAGACCCTTCGGCACCGCCGACCTCGCGGTCATCCTCGCCCGCATCACCAATGGCCTGCGTCGCGCCGCAGCCCTGGAAGCCACGCTCTGCCGTCGCGCCGCCCGCGGCCAGGACCTCACGCCTTCGCCCATCCGCGCACCCGCCGCACCTAACCCACGTCCCGCTCGGCCGGAAGCCCCGCCCGAACCCCAGCCCGCCGCGCCTACCGAGGACCCCCGCCTCGCGTGCCTGCCCACGGAGGAAGAGATCGCCGCCGAGGTGCGCCGCCGCCCGGTCGGCGCCGTCATCGCCGACATCTGCTGTGACCTCGGCATCATGCCCGGCCAGCTCGACCGGGCATTCTGGGACGAACTCAGCCACGCCATCATCGCCTATGGCGGCAGCCTCGCCGGATTCCTCGATAACCTGCACAGGCGGGTGTCCGCCTTCGTCGCCGGCGACCACGCCGACCGCGCGGACCCACTATGGCCCGCGGCACCGCCACGATTGCCGGCCCCCGCCACCGGTCCGCCCTGAAGCCGACCCCCGGGGTCCAGATATCCAACCAGCCGGCCTGACGCCTGGGTCGCGGCTCGCTCGCGCCACCGCACATTCGCTCTCGCACATCGCGCCGTCTGCGCCTATGTGTGCGGCGCACCATCCCCGCACCCCAGGCCCCCATGCAGATTCGCAACGTCGCGATCATCGCCCACGTCGATCACGGCAAGACCACGCTGGTCGATAAGCTGCTCAGCCAGTCCGGCTCGTTCCGTGACCACCAGGTGGTGGCCGAGCGGGCGCTCGACCGCAACGACCTGGAACGCGAGCGCGGCATCACCATCCTCGCCAAATGCACCTCGGTGGTCTGGCGCGGCACCCGCATCAACATCGTGGACACCCCCGGCCACGCCGATTTCGGCGGCGAGGTGGAGCGCATCCTGAACATGGTGGACGGCGCCATCGTGCTGGTGGACGCGGCCGAGGGCGTGCTGCCGCAGACCAAGTTCGTGGTCGGCAAGGCGCTGGCGCGCGGCCTGCACCCGATCGTGGTGGTCAACAAGGTGGACCGCGCCGACGCCCGCCCGGACGAGGTGCATACAGAGGTATTTGATCTGTTCGCCGCCCTGGGTGCCAGCGATGCCCAGCTCGATTTCCCGATGCTGTTCGCCTCCGGCCGGCAGGGCTGGGCGGACACCGCGCTCGACGGCCCGCGCAAGGACCTGTCCGCCCTGTTCGAACTGGTGGTGCGCCACGTGCCGGCGCCCACGGTCGATCCAGACGCCCCTTTCGGCATGGTGGCGACGATCATGGAATACGACCCCTATCTCGGCCGGGTGCTGACCGGCCGGGTGGAGCAGGGTGGCGCTCGGCTGAACATGCCGTTGAAGGTGCTGCACGCCGATGGCACCACCGGCGAGACCGGGCGGATGACCAAGCTGCTGTCGTTCCGCGGCCTCGATCGCGTGCCGGTCGAGGAAGCCGAGGCCGGCGACATCATCGCCGTGGCGGGCCTCGCCGAGGCCACGGTGCCCGACACGATCGGTTCCCCGGAACTGACCGCACCGCTGCCCGCGATCCCGGTCGATCCGCCGACGCTCGCGATGACCTTCCGCATCAATGACGGCCCTCTGGGCGGGCGCGAGGGCAAGAAGGTCACCAGCCGGCAGATCCGCGAGCGGCTGTTCCGTGAGGCTGAAGGCAACGTCGCCATCAAGGTCACCGACAGCAACGAGACCGAGGCCTTCGAGGTCGCCGGCCGCGGCGAACTCCAACTCGGCGTCCTCATCGAGCAGATGCGCCGCGAAGGCTTCGAGCTCGCCATCGGCCGTCCCCGCGTGCTGACCCGCACCAACCCAGACACCGGCGCCCGCGAGGAGCCGATGGAAGAGGTGCTGGTCGATGTCGACGAACCCTATGCCGGCGTCGTGGTCGAGCAGCTCTCGCGCCGCAAGGGCGAGCTGCGCGACATGCGCCCCTCGGGCGGCGGCAAGCTGCGCCTGACCTTCGCCATCCCCAGCCGCGGCCTGATCGGCTACCACAACGACTTCCTGACCGACACGCGCGGCACCGGCGTGATGAACCGGCTCTTCGCCGGCTACGGCCCTTGGAAGGGCGTGATTGAAGGACGTCGCAACGGCTCCCTGATCTCCACCGAGAACGGCGAGGCGGTGCATTACGCGCTGTTCTACATCCAGGAGCGCGGCACGCTGTTCGTGAGCCCCGGCGAGAAGGTCTATGTCGGCATGATCCTGGGCGAGAACGCCCGCGGCTCCGACCTCGAAGTGAATCCGATCAAAGAGAAGAAACTCACCAACATCCGTGCCGCCGGCAAGGACGACGCGATGCTGCTGATCCCGCCACGGCGCATGAGCCTTGAGCAGGCGATCGCCTATATCGAGGACGACGAACTGGTCGAGGTGACCCCAGGCGCCGTACGCCTGCGCAAGCGCTACCTAGACTCGCACGAACGCAAGCGTCGCGATCGCCGCGCGGAAGCAGCAGTGGCCTAAACTCCCTCTCCCGCGAAGCGGGGGAGGGTTGGGGAGGGGGTGTCACGATTACCTCCGCAGATGCTCCAGCAGCATCACTGCCCCCGGCATTTCGCCGCTCTTCTCTTCCAGCATCTCCGTCCCGCCCACCGCGTAAACCGCGACCGCCGCCAGCAGGTCGCGCAACCGTGCCGGCGCGTTGGCGTCGAACGGCAGCACGCACCCGCCGGTCCGCCGCGCCAGATCCAAAAACACCTCGGCATCGCGCCGCGCATTCCAGTCCGCGGTGTCGTGCAGCACGATCAGCTTGATGCCCTTCAGCCCCATCGCGTCGGCCAGCTTGCGGCCGCGCACCGGCGATTCCTCGAACACGTCGCCGATATAGATGACCACCCGCACGCCGGGGTTCGACAGCGCGCGCGACAGGATCGGCAGCAGCCGCGTCATCCCAGCGAGGCAGGCAATGCCCGCGGCCCGATCGCGCAGCCTGTTGGGATCGGCGGTGAACTCGGTGAACGTGTGCAGCATCGACCCGCCATGCACCGCAAGCGCCACATCGAGCTCGCCCGGCAACGCCTTCACCAGCGCATCGGTGACCGTGCGCGCCGTCGCCCAGGCCGGCTCCCGCGACGCCGTGGCGTCGAAGCCGAAGATCAGACGCGGGCGGGTCGGCGCGGTGGCAGGTACCTGTGAGGCACCGAACGGCAGCAGCGCGCGAATATGCTCGAACAGCGAGGGCGGCCTCGGCGCAGCCTCTTCCGCCTCCGGCTCCGGATCAGGCACCATCACGAAGTTAGGTTTGTCCGCCATCCCGCAAACCTCCAGCCCCCAACTCTCCCCTCCCCTAGCGGGAGGGGGAAGGGGGAGGGGGAAGCCTCACCCCCACAACCGCTTGGACGCGATCTGCGCACCCTCGACCAGCGAGCCCAGCTTGCGGAATGCGATCTCCCGATCCACCCGCCCCGCAGTCCCCACCGACGTCGAGAACCCACAATCCGTTCCCGCTATCACCCGCTCGCGTCCCACAACATCGGCGAAGCGGCAGATCCGCTGCGCCACCAGTTCCGGATGCTCGATATAGTTCGTGCAGGTGTCGATCACACCCGGGATCAGCACCTTGTCGTCCGGCAGCTTCGTCTCCCGCCACACCGTCCATTCATGCTCGTGCCGCGGGTTTGCCGCCTCGAACGAGATCGCCTGCGGCTTTGCCTTCAGGATGATCGGCAACATCTTCGCCAACGGAATGTCGAAGTCGTGCGGCCCCTCGTAGTTGCCCCAGCACAGATGCAGCCGCGCCGAACTCGCCGGCACATTGGCCAGCGCGTGGTTCAGCGCCTCCACCTGCTGCTCGGCCTGCTTCAGGAACTCCGCTTCGGTCAGATCCTGGAAGCCGGTGTGCCGCGCCATCGCCAGATCGGGGCTGTCGAGCTGCACCACGATGCCGGCATTGGCGATCGCCTCGTATTCCTCCTGCATCGCGTCGGCGATCGCGTTGATGTACGCAGCGTGGTTCGGATAGTGCCGATTGGGCTGGAACGTGGACACCACCCCGGGCGACGCCGCCGGCATGAACGCATCGACCGGCTTCGACGCGGCGATCGCCGCCTTGAAGTTCTCGATGTCCCGCTACCGCCGACTCGTGGTCCTGCCGCGCGATCGGCCCGATGCAGCACAGCCGACGGATCTGCTGCGGCCCGATGAACTGTTCCAGCCGCCGGCGGAAATCCGCATACGGCGCAACGTCGCGGTTTGGCTTCGGCACATAAGGCTCGCCGCCGAAACCGGTAAGCCGTTCATGAACATAGGTCGCATAGCCGACCTTGCTCGTCTCGCCATCGCTGACGACATCGATGCCGATCGCCACCTGGCGCGCCACGATGTCGGCCACCGCCTGGCGCACCAGAGCTGCGAACTCCGCCGCGTCATAAGGTTCGTTGCGATCCTTTCTGATCAGCAGCGCCACCAGCGGCTGCGGCCGCGGCAGGCTGCCCACATGCGTCGTCAGGATGCGGTCTGTGCTGAGCTTCATGGTGCGCTCCTCAATGCCACAGCTTCGCCGAGGCCAACTTGGCACCTTCGACCAAGGCCCCAAGCTTGCGGTACGCGATCTCCGGATCCACCCGCCCCGCGTGACCAACGAAAGTGGCGAAGCCACAGTCGGTGCCGGCGAGCACCCGCTCGCGCCCGACGATGTCGGCGTACTGGCAGATACGCTGGGCCACCAACTCCGGATGCTCGATGTAGTTGGTGCACGTGTCGATGACGCCGGGGATCAGCACCTTGTCGTCCGGCACCCTCACATCGCGCCACACCGCCCATTCATGCGCGTGGCGCGGATTGGCCGCCTCGAATGAGATCGCCTGCGGTTTCGCCTTCAGGATGATCGGCAGCACCTTCTGCAACGGAATATCGAAATCGTGCGGGCCTTCGTAGTTGCCCCAGCACAGATGCAGCCGCGCCGAACTAGCCGGCACATTGGCCAGCGCGTGGTTCACCGCCTCGACCTGCTCTTCGGCCTGCTTCAGGAACTCCGCCTCGGACAGGTCCTGGAAGCCGGTGTGGCGCGCCATCGCCAGATCGGGACTGTCGAGCTGCACCACGATACCCGCGTTGGCGATCGCCTCGTACTCCTCGCGCATTGCATCGGCCACCGCACCGATATAGGCGGCATGGGTCGGATAATGCCGGTTCGGCTGGAATGCCGACACAACGCCAGGCGAGGCCGCCGGCATGAACGCATCGACCGGCTTGGACGCAGCGATCGCCGCCTTGAAGTTGGCAATATCGGCCTTCACCGCATCATGGTCGCTGAGCTCAATCTCGCCGATGCAGCACAGCCGGCGGAACACCTGCGGGCCGGTGAACTGGATCATGCGGTTGCGGAATTCCGGATAGTCCGCCAGATCGCGCTGCGGTTTCGGCACGAACGGCTCGCCGCCAAAGCCGGTCAGGCGTTCCTTGATGTAAGTGGCATAGCCGATCTTGCTCGCCTCGCCGTCGCTGACCACATCGATGCCGATCGCGACCTGGTGCGCGACGATCTCGGCGACGGCCTTGGTCACCTCGCGATCGAATTCCGCGTGATCGTACGGCTGGTTCTGATCCTTCTTCACCAGCAGATCGACCAGCGCCTGCGGCCGCGGCAGGCTGCCGACATGCGTCGTCAGGATGCGATCCGTGCTGAGCTTCATGGCGTTCCTCCGGTGCTTGTTGCGCGGATCGTAAAGGCAGTCCACGACCGGCGCGAGTCCGGCTCACGCCGCCGTCAGCGTCCGGTAGAACGGCTCCGGCGCGTCGATTTCCGCGATCCTGCCGCCATCGATCAGCAGAAACCGCGTGGCGATCGCCTGCACGAATGCGCGGTCATGCGAGACGATCACGCAGGTCGCCTCGTGCGCGAAAATCTCCGCCTCCAGCCTCTCCTGACCGGCGATATCCACGTGATTGGTCGGCTCGTCCATCAGGTAGAAGTTCGGCTCGGTCAACCGCAACGCCAGCAATCCGAGCCGCGCCTTCTGCCCGGGCGACAGATCGCGCGATCGGGCGCCGCTGCATATCCACATTGAAGCCGGCTCCCGCCAGCAGACTGATGGTGCGCTGATCGCCAGGCCGGAAAGTGCCGCTGATGAAGCCGTGCGGCGTCGCCGCATCCGGCAGATGCGACATGAGCTGATCCACATAGCCCATCACGATCGACGGGCTGGCGCGCAGACCCGGCACGTCGTCGCCCGTCAACGCCCGGCGCAGCAGCCGCACGAACTGCGACTTGCCCACACCGTTGCGGCCGAGCACCGCGATCCGATCCTGCTGGAATACGTCCAGCTTGCCGATACGGAACAGCATCCGCCCGTCCGGACGCAGCTACATCGACACCTGCCAGCGCCAGCATCACCTTCGCATGCGTGCCGCGATTGGCGAGGCGGATGTCGCCCGACCGCTCCGTGTGCACCGGAGCCAGCGTCTGCTCCAGCGCCGCAGCGCGTTCGCGCAGTTGCTTCGACTTCTTCAGCAGCAGATCGCTGCCGCTGTTGATGCCGACATTCTTCAGCTCATTGGCGTTGCGGCGCAGCCGGTCCACCTCGCGCGTATCCTTCGCCAGCTTCGCCTCCTGCGCCGCATCGTCTTCCGCCAGCAGATGCCGCGCACGCGTGTAAGGATGCGCATAGAGACGCGACACTGCCCGGCCGCAGGAACAGCGTTCGCGTCGTGCAGGCATCGAGAAAGCGCCGATCATGGCTGGCGATCACCATCGGCACGCGGCACGTCACCGATCCAGCGTTCCAGCATCTGGATTTTCGCGAGATCCAGATGGTTGGTCGGCTCATCGAGCAGCAACGCATCCGGCTCGGTCACCCAGGCGCGCGCGATCAACGCCAGCCGCTGCCAGCCGCCGCTCAGCGCATTCAACGGACGGTCGTGCAGCTCGGCCGGCGCGCCGAACTCGTCGAGCACGACATCGACGCGCCATGCCTCACCGTCGCGCTCCGCCGGCGGCAGCGCGCGGCGAATTGCCTCGGCGAGCGGCAGGTTCAGCAGGTTCTGCCGGCACGTCCTGCTCGACATAGCCCACGCGCATGCCGCGCGAGCGGACGATCTCGCCGGTCGTAGGCTCGATGCGATGCCGGCCAGGCATCGCAGCAATGTGGTCTTGCCGCCGCCGTTGCCGGCGATCAGCCCGATACGGTCGGCATCGCCGATCACCATGGTGAGGTTCTGGAACAAGGGATGCGGCGACAGCACGCCGACATCGCGCAGATTGATGGTAGGCATGGTAGTGTCTCTTGGCTCGATGAAACGCGAAAACGGCGGCGTTCAGAGCCGGCCGAGAGCGTCAGTTAGGCCGCTGGCCAGCCCTGCGACGATGGGTCGCAGGGCGCCGACAGGGCCGCGCGGATGATGCTGATTGTAAGCGCTCATGCAGCCCTCCATGGTTGGATGTTGCACTGGCGCCACCATAGCGGGGCAGCGACGTTGCTGCAACCCTGTCGGATGACTACTCTGCCGCAAAGCACAAGCAGGGAGGAGGCCGATGCTGGCCCGCATCATCGGTTGGCCGCCATCCCTGGCGCTGGCCGCCGCACGCCCCGCCGCGGCCGAGGAACTCAGAAGCTCACCATCGCCTTCGCCGGCAAGGGCATGTCGTTCCTGATGCAATACATCGCCATCGGCGCCGGCTTCTACAAGCAGGAGGGCCTTGAGCCCGGAGTCGGTCGACGTCTCCTCCGGCACCCGCCAGGCCGCCGCGGTGATGGGCGGCAGTGCCGAGATCACCCAGGTGGGCTTCGCCCACACCATGCATGCGGTCGGCCGCGGCGGCGAGCTGGTCGGCATCGCGCACCGCCTTCGACGTCTACCCGATCGCGCTGGTCCTCTCCAATGACGCAATCAAGCGACTGGGCATCACCGACACCATGTCGCTCGACGAGAAAATCAAGCGATGTAAAGGGCGTGCGCATCGGCATCACCTCGCCCGGCTCCAGCACCGACGAGTTCATGCGCACCATCATGCTGGTGCGCGGCATGGATCCCGTCGCGCGATGTGCAGTTGCAGCCGATCGGCATCGGCGCGCCGATGGTGGCCGCGATGCAGGCGGGCAGCACCGACGGCTTCGCCTTCATGTCGCCGTTCACCAACATCGCAGTCAGCCGCGGCATCGGCCAGATCATCGCCGATCCGATCACCGGACAACTGCCGGAATATCGCGACGTGCCGTATCAGGTGATCACCACCAGCCGCGCCACGCTCGCGGCCAAACGCCCGTTGCTGCTGCATGTCGTGCGCGCGCTGACCCGGGCGATGCAGTTCGCGCACGAGCACCCCGAAGGCCCGCCGCAGATCGTTCGCGACGTTCTTCCAGGACACGCCGGAGGCCGAGTTCAATACCGCGTTCGATACCTACATCAAAGCGGTGCCGACGACGCCGGTGATCTCGCCAGGCGCAGGTGGACGAATACGGTGAAGATGGTGAACCTGACCGAAAAGACGCCGATCTCCGCCACCTACGATCAGGTCGTGTATGCCGATCTGTCGCGCGAGGCCGCGAAGGCACATCCTGGGCAAGTAGCATGAGCGCGGACGCTTCGATCCCGATCGTCCTGTGGCAGATCGCGTGTCGGGATCGCTGCTGCTGGCAGGCTGGGAGGCGGTCGGGCGCGCCTCGGGCGGCACATGGACCAGCCGGCCGAGCCTGATCGCGGCCAAGCTTGCTGGCGTGGCTTCAAGGCACGCATTTACCCCGCATTTAGCGACGACCGCTGACCGAGGTCGTCACGGGTGCTGGTGGCAGGGCGCTGTTCGGCGTTGCTCGCCGGCCTGCTGCTCGGCCGCTCGCCGATCGCCGGCGGGCGTGCTGCGGCCGATCATCGTCGCGTTCTACAGCGTGCCGCTGGTCGCGCTGGCGCCGCTGTTCATCATGTTCTTCGGCCTGGACATGCTGCCGAAGATCGTGCTGGTGACGATCGTCGTGTTCTTCCTGCTGTTCTTCAACACGTTCGCCGGTGCGTCGCCGGTGGATCGACGATCTGATCGCGCAGGTCGCAGCCTGATGGGCTCGACGCGGCGCGAGATTTTCAAGAAGGTCGTGGCGCCGGCGTGCATGGCGTGGATCATCGGCGGCATCAAGACGGCACTGCCCTACGCTTTGGTCGCCGCCACCACCGGCGAAATGCTGGCCGCACGGCGCGGCATCGGGCTTCCTGCTCAGCGATGCGGCGTCGCAGTTCGACATGACCGTCGCTCTACGCGGCGCTGTTCATCCTGATGCTGCTCGGTCTCGCGGTTTCCGAAGCTGGCGGCCTGGAGCGAGCGGCGGCTGCTGCGGTGGCGCCATGCCGCGGGGTGATCTGGCACCGAAGATCAGCCTGGCCGGCGTCGGCAAGCGGTTCGTCACGCGCGACCGCGAGCTCGAGGCCTTGCAGCCGATCGATCTCACCGTCCAGCACCACGAATTCGTGGCACTGGTCGGGTCCGAGCGGCTGCGGCAAATCGACCATCCTGAACCTGATCGCCGGGCCTGCTGCAGCCGACCGAGCGGCATGGTGTTGTATGACGGCATCAGCCGGTGACGCGCTCAATCGCGCCGTCGGCTACATGACGCAGAAGGATACGCTGCTGCCCTGGCGCACCGCGGCCGACAATATCCGCATCGCGTCTGGAACTGAAGTGCCGTGCGGTGCCGCGCGCCGAGGCGAATGCCCGCGTGGCACAGATGATCGAGCTGGTGGGACTGAGCGGCTTCGAGCGGCACTATCCGGCGCGAGTTGTCGGGCGGCATGCGCAAGCGCGTCGCACTGGCGCGCACGCTGATCTACGAGCCCGAGACGCTGCTGATGGACGAACCGTTCGGCGCGCTGGATGCGCAGCTCAAGCTGCTGATGCTCGATCAGTTGCAGGAGCTGACGCGGCAGCGCCAATGACGTGATGTTCGTGACGCACGATCTCGGCGAGGCGATCACGCTGGCCGACCGCGTCGTTGTGTTCAGTGCGCGCCCCGGCCGCATCCGCACGCATCCGCAGCGTCGATCTGCCGCGGCCGCGCGACGTGTTCACGCATCCGCTTCACCGAGGATTTTGCCCATCTGCATGAGGCACTGTGGGACGAGCTGAAGGACGAGGTCACGCGGGGAACCGACGTATGAGCAGCGCCAAAGGGCTGGGGGAGGGGGCATGGCAACCGCGCTGACCTCCTCCCCGCAATCCCTGTCGAGCTTCCTCTCGACGACCGCCGGCCGATCGTTGCCCGTCTGATCCTGGCACTGATCATTCTGGCGATATGGGAGTACCAGCCCAGCGCCGACCTGCGCTTCTGGATGAGCGGCCCGGTGGAAATCGTCGCGCGCCTGTGGACCTGGATCCTTGACGGTTCGCTATGGGAGAACGTCGGCGCGACACTGCTCGCGATGTCGTTGGGCTATGCCATCGGCACCGCGCGGGCATTGCACTCGGCCTGCTGTTCGGCCTGGTGCCTCGCCTGCATCGCGTGCTGTCGCCCTACATCGCGGCACTCTATGCGATGCCGAAGATCGCGCTGGCGCCGTTGTTCGTCATCGTGCTGGGGATCGGCATCGAGTTCGAAGGTGGCGCTGGTCGCCATCACTGTGTTCTTCCTGGTGCTGAACAGCACGCTGGATGGCGTGCGCAACGTCGATCGCGACCTGACGCGCGCGCTGGCGCTGATGGGGGCAACGCGGTTCGAGGTCATCGGCAAGGTCCTGGTGCCGGCGACACTGCCCTGGATCTTCACCGGCATGCGGATCGCCGTCCGCTATGCCTTCACCAACACGCTGCTGGCCGAGCTGATCGCGTCCAATCGTGGCATCGGTTTCATGATCGAGTACTATTCCGGCGTATTCGATGCGACCGGCACATATGCGGCGATTCTGATCCTGGTCATCATGAGCGTCGGCCTGACCGAACTGCTGACGCAGATCGAGGCCAGGATGTCGTATGGTCGCACGCAGTAGAGGAGGGACGGCTTGACCCAGGCCCTGGCTCGCCAAGTTCTCGATCGCCTATGGGTCCGTGCCGAGCGCCTTGCGCAGTTCTCCGCTGGTGAGACCGGGGTGCTGACGGATTAACTCATCAACTCTATACGCAACGGTTGGCATGGTGGCCACTGAACATGCCCGGCAAGCCCGTGTCGGGCCGACCGCAAGGACAGGGTGGGGCGAATGGTTGACCGGGGGAAGCGACGACCAGCGAGTTTGCATGCGATAGCTCTGGCCGCCATCCTCGGCGGTTGCGCAGGTCCGATGGGGGCCATCCGCAGCGATCCGCCATCACCGCCGCCCGTAACCTCTTTTGACGGCTCATACCGGACTGCCATCCGGGGCTCCGGCTCCTTCACAAACAACAACACGACCTGGTGTGACACACCGGGACAGGAGGTTGTCACGGTGGCGAACGGCCAGCTCACCTACGTGGTGCCTCACCCGAACCTCCCAGGCAACCCGACCCCGAATTTCCCGGCCACCTTCGCAGCCGACGGCACGTTCTCCGGACAGGTCATCTCCGGAACCACCTTCGGCCGGGTTCAGGGCAGCCATATTGAGGGGCGGATCGACGGGGCAGGCTGCATCTACACATTCGCGGGCGAGCGCATTTAGCGGGGGAACACCGTCATGT
>CAVPTU010000033.1:0-411995 GCA_963708565.1 uncultured Alphaproteobacteria bacterium | reverse complement strand
CCGAAGCAATGCCGACGCGCATGTGTCACTCCCGTTGCTAGCCTTCCCCGCCCGCCCGTCGGCGTTGCACCTTCACCTAAGCCCTCCGGTTGCCCCAGGGTCGGGTCGAAATGGGCGCTTCAGGCCCCTGGCAGGCGCGTTGGTGGTAGCGGATACCGTTATCAGAGCGGACCCCGCCAGTGGGACCTGCAGTCTATCTCGTATTATTTGACGATGTGGCGTTGCAGTCTACATCGGCGAAACCCATGCCCTTTGGGCACGAAACACGGTTCGCGCACTTGTCGCTCAATATCTGGAACGCCAGGGCAAGACCTACGATGGAGTGGCTGGTCGACATCATGGACGTCGGTTTCGCCTGCGCTTATCGCCACCTCGCTGGCCAGGCGCATCACAGGCGCGCGGTGTCCGTCGACGGAGGCGCAAACATCATCGCCTAGCACGATTCGCGCGGTATTTATGTCGGATTACGTTACGTGATCAGGACCCCGCCCGAACAGCCACGCACGCCGCCTTGGCCTTATCAGCTGACCACCGACGACATTCCAGACCGTCGAGGAATGGCTAGCCGCCTGGGCCAAGCTCGTCCGTGGCTGCAAGGCCGCAAGGCGCTGGACAAGCTGCAGACCGAGCGCGAGACGAACACGGCGCACATCGACGCGGTCGCGGCGTCCCATCCCGAGGTAGCTGCCACGCTCATCGCGCCGCTCGATCTCGCGCTATCACCCCGGAGGGAGAACGGGTGCACCCGCCGTCACCGGCGTGCGCGCAGTCGTAAGCGAGGAGCAGCAGGTAGGCTTTCGGGCAAAACTTGAAAGTGACCTCCCGCAACGTCAGCAACGCATTGAAAATAGCGCGTTGCGAATGCCCTCGGTGCTCGGAGAGGCTTCCCGTGTGCGGGCGCGTCTACACTGCAGGCGCAGAGAGGAAATCGTGCACAATTGGCGCCAGTTCATCCACCGACGTCATCAGGCCCAAGTGTCCGTCGTCGAAGATATGCAGCCGCGCATTGGGGATGAGCCGTGCGATGATCCGCGCGTTCACCGGCGGCACGATCGGATCATCGGCGCCAGACATCACCAGTGTCGGTTGCCTGATCTGTGACAACCAATGAATGCTCGTCCAGCCTATAAGGCCGAACAACTGCCAGTAATAGCCGCGTGTGCCGCCAGACTTCAGTACACGATGGAGCCCTGCAGCGAGTTCCGGGTTGGTTCTCAGACGCCCGCCATAAAGCTCGGGTGCGATGTTGGCCATGTAGTTCGGATCCGTGAAGCGGCGCGGCGTCAGCATGGAGAGCAACGCAGATGGTGCCCCTGGCACCATGATGGCACCTGTGCCGGTGCTGACCAGAACGACGCGGCGAATGCGATCCGCGTGCTGCCAAGCGAGCTGCTGGGTAATCGCACCACCAAGCGAGATGCCCAGCACATCGATCGTCTGGCAACCAAGCAAGTCCAGCGCCCGATTCAGTAGCGTCGCCAGACCACTTGGCCGATAGGGAATGCTGGAAGCGGGTGAACCACCGGTGCCGGGAAGGTCGATGCGGATCGTCTCGATGTCGCCCAAAGCCTGAGCAAATGGTTCGAGAAGTTCCAGGCTGGCGCCCAGACCATTGATCAGCAGCAGTGGCACCACGTCGCTTCGACCAGTGCGGCGAGCCACGCGCAGTAACTGGCCGCCCACGTCAAGGTTGAATAGAGCGGTCATAGCGGACGATCAGTCGCTGAACACGTAGGTGCCGGGCGCATCCGCTTGTGGCGGATAGTGTGGATTGCCGAGTAGGAGCGGCGCCGGTTGCGGCTGACCGGAGCGCGGCACCAGCCAATCGCGCCAGTGGCCCCACCAGGAGCCATCGTGCTGCTGTGCCGCCGCCAGCCAGTCTTCCGGATCGGCCGGAAGCTGCGAATTCAGGAAATACTTCGCTTTGGTATTGCCCGGGGGATTGATCACACTCTGAATATGGCCGCTCGAACTGAGGACGAACTCCTTCCGCCCGCCCAGCATCTGCGTCGTCGCATAGCACGCCTGCCACGGCGTGATGTGGTCGGTGGTGCCAGCAACGATGAAGCTGTCGCATGTAACCTGTGACAGATCGATCGGCGTTCCCACGACAGTCATGCTACCAGGACAGGGCAACGGGTTGTGCAGGATCAGATCGAGGAAGTCACTGTGCAGCCGTGCCGGCAGCCGCGTCGTGTCGGCGTTCCAATAGAGCAAGTCGAAGGCCGGCGGATCATTGCCGAGCAGGTAGTTGTTGACCCAGTAGTTCCAGATCAGATCATTTGGCCGCATCCATGCAAAGACCCTGCCCAGGTCACTGCCTTCGAGGACACCCTTGTGGCGTGACGCCGCACGCGCAGCCTCGATCCCTTCACGCGTCATCAGGTGGCCGAGTTGTGATTCGATCGAGGTATCGAGCACCGTCACCAGCAGCGTCGCAGCATTGATCCGCCGATCCTGCTTTGCCACGAGATGTCCGAGCAGCACAGATGCCGTGATGCCGCCGGAGCAAGCAGCCGCGACGTTCAGGTTCTCGCTGTCGGTAATAGCAAGTACGGCATCGCTGACCTCGACCAGGGCATTCACGTATGTATCGAGACCCCAATCGCGCTGTTCGGCTGTCGGATTGCGCCAGCTTGCAACGAAGACCTGAATGCCGCTGTCCAGCAGATATTCGATCACGCTGCGGCTGGGGGCGAGGTCGAACAGGTAGAACTTGTTGATCTGCGGCGGCACGATCAACAGCGGGCGCGCCAGCACCTTGTCAAGCCTGGGCGCATATTGGATCAACTCCGCCTGGTCGCTGCGGAATACCACGGTACCACGCGTGGCGCCGAGGTTATCGCCGACGCGGAAGCCGCGCTTGTCCACCTGCGCCGGCAATCCGCCATTCTGCGACCAGTCATCCAGCATGTGCCGCAGACCGTGCACCACGCTCATCCCGCTGGTCTCGAAGCACTTGCGGACCGCAGCGGGATTCCCCAGCCATGAATTGGTGGGAGCAGCGGCATCGCCGATCTGCGACAGAGCGATGCGTGCCCGCTGCTCGTTCACTCGGTCGAAGCCGGCATTGGCAACCCAGCGGTCGAGTGAATCGCGCCAGGCCAGATAGGCTTGCTGGATCGCGCGATAGAGCGGATTGCTGGTCCACACTGGATCGGCAAAGCGTCGGTCCCCGCGCGCCGGTTCAATTGCCGAACCGCCGTTGCAGGCACGGAGTAGCTGACCGGCGAGATCGAACTGGTATTCCAGCGTGACCCAAGGATGCTGTAACACGCGCTGGGCGATCTGCTGGAACGCTGCGATTAGGTCGGCGGCGCCGAACCCGACCAACGGGTTCAGGCCAAGCCCTGCATCGACCGCCCCGGCATCCTCCGCCGCGCGCTCGGTGAGATCAATTTGTGTGCTCATGGACTCGTCCCTGTGCCACAGCCATGACGAAGGCGAACCAGTCCTTAGGTCGGCGCGTACATCTGCCGCAGTGCCTTCTTGTCCACCTTGCCGACGCTGGTGCGCGGAATGGCATCGATCAGCCGGATTGTGTCGGGCACTGCATATTTCGAGATCAGGCCCTTCTCCGCGTAGCGGGCGACATGCTCCCGAAGCTGCTGCGGCATCACACTGGCCGTCACATCCGTTTTGAGCACGACAAGCGCGAGAGGACGCTCGCCCCACCGTTGATCGGGAATAGCAACGACGGCCGACTCGCTCACTGCCGGATGCTGCGAGAGCATGTCTTCGATCTCCAGCGACGACACCCATTCGCCGCCGGTCTTGATCACGTCCTTGGCGCGATCGGTGATCTGCACCCAGCCGCGTTCGTCAATCGTGCCGATATCGCCGGTGTGCAGATAACCACCCGACCAGAGCTCGGCCGAGGCGGTAGGGTTCTTGAAGTACGACTGCGTTAGCCAGGGCGCGCGGGCGACGATTTCTCCGGCGGATTGGCCATCGTGCGGCATGCGTTCCCCATCCGGGCCGACGATCTGCAGCTCGACCAGTGGGATCGCCCGGCCAGCCTTGCCGCGCATGGTTGCATTCTCGGCAACATCGCCTGACTGCCAGTCGGGAGGGAGATGTGCCAGCGTCATGACCGGGCAGGTCTCCGACATACCGTAACCCGCGAACACGTCGATACCGCGCTCGAGCGCCGCCATTGCCAGACCTTGCGACAGCGCTGATCCGCCGATGACGACCTTCCAGCCGCGCATGTCCGTGCCTTTTCCCTCCGGGCAGGTCAGCATCATGTGCAGCAGCGTCGGCACGCAGTGCGAGAAGGTAACCTTCTCCTGGACGAACAGCCGCACCAGCAACTCAGGCGTATAGCGACCGGGATACACCTGCTTCACACCGAGCATCGTGGCGATGTAAGGGAATCCCCAGGCGTGGACGTGGAACATCGGAGTGATCGGCATGTACACGTCGCCACGATGGAAGCGTCCTTGCACGGGATTGGCACCGAAAGTGGCTGCTACCGCCAACGTGTGCAGCACGAGTTGCCGATGCGAGAAATTGACTCCCTTCGGTAGCCCCGTTGTGCCCGTGGTGTAGAACGTCGTGGCACGGGTGTTCTCGTCGAAGTCGGGAAATGCGAAGTCCGGTGAGCCGGCCGCAAGCAGTTCCTCGTACTCGCCCGACAGCTCCAGTGTCGTCGCCGACCAGCGTCCGTCATCTGACAGCAGGACGATGGTGCGGACACGCTCGATGCGATCCCTGATGCTTTCCAGCAACGGCAGAAAGTCGGCGTGCACCAGCAGGATGTCGTCATCGGCGTGATTGATCGTGTAAAGGATCTGCTCCGGTGACAGCCGCACGTTCACCATGTGCAACACGGCGCCCATGCTGGGAACAGCGAAGTAACATTCGAGATAGCGGTGGCTGTCCCAGTCCAGCACGCCGACTGTATTGCCTGGCCTGATGCCAAGATCGGTCAGCGCACTGGCCAGTCTGCAAACGCGCTGCCGTAGGGTCCGGTAGTCGTAGCGCACACGGTCGGCATAGACGATTTCCTGGTCTGTGGCGTTGGTCAGCGACGTTTGCAGCAGTGATTTGATCAGCAATGGATAGGTATAGGCGGACGGCGTCGCCTCGATCAGGCTGTATGACATGAGTGCCTCCTGTTTTCTTGCTTCTTCCGGCCTTCAGAGAAGGTCGGGGTCGAACGTCGTGATGGATGTGCTGTTCACCGTTGACGCCAGCAGGCCCGTTGCCTGTGGCAGCACGTGATCGGTGTAGAACTGCGCCGACTGCAACTTGCCTTTGAGGAACCGCGGATCGCCTTCGCCGCGGTCCAGCTTCTCCGATGCGGCGAGGGCGGCCCTCACCATGAGCCATCCGCCCGCCACGGTCGCGAACAGAGTGAGATACGGCGTTGCACCGGCCATCGCGGATGCCGGATCGTTGCCCCACGTTTTGAGCAAGTGCGTGGTGGCCGTTTCGACCGCATCGATGGCGTTCAACAACGTGGGAGGCCCCGCCGGCAGGTCACGCATTTCGGCGATCAGCGCGTAGGCAGCGGCGCCTTGATCGCGCACCAGCTTACGGCCGAGCAGATCGAGCGCTTGAATGCCGTTGGTCCCCTCGTAGATCGGCGCGATGCGGGCGTCGCGATAGTGCTGCGCCACGCCGGTCTCTTCGATGAAACCCATGCCGCCATGAACCTGCACCGCGAGCGAGGCGTTCTCGACGCCGAGGTCGGTTGACCACGCCTTCACCATCGGCACCAGCAGCTCGGTACGCGCCCGCATGCGCTTGCGGTCGCCTGCATCGGGCGAACGCCTCGCCCGGTCGAGCGACGCGGCGGTGAGATAGGCGAGCGCGCGGGCGGCCTCGGTGCGTGCGCGCATTAGCAAAAGCATGCGGCGCACATCCGGATGCCAGACAATCGGCGCGGCGCCGGCGCGTCCCACCGGCACACCTTGCGTCCGTGTCCGTGCGTATTCCAGCGCCTGCTGATAGGCGCGTTCGGAGATCGCGACGCCCTGCAGCCCGACATTGAGGCGCGCGTTGTTCATCATGGTGAACATGCACTCCATGCCGCGATGCTCCTCGCCCACGAGGAAGCCGATCGCGCCCTCCTCGTCGCCGAAGGCGAGCACGGCGGTCGGGCTGGCATGGATACCGAGTTTGTGCTCCAGGCTGACGCAGCGCACGTCGTTGCGCCGGCCAGGTGTGCCATTCGCATCTGGCAGAAACTTCGGCACCAGAAACAGCGAAATGCCGCGCGTTCCTAGCGGTGAATCCGGCGTGCGCGCCAGTACCAGGTGGATGATGTTCTCCGCCAGATCGTGGTCGCCGTAAGTGATGAAGATCTTCTGCCCGCTGATGCGGTAGTGATCGCCATGCTTCACCGCACGGGTCTTCAGCGCTCCGACATCCGAGCCCGCCTGCGGTTCTGTCAGGTTCATCGTGCCGGTCCATTCGCCGGAGACCAGACGCGGCAGGTAGAGCGCCTTCAGTTCTTCGGTGCCGTGATGCTCCAGCGCCTCGACCGCGCCCGCGGTGAGCATGGGGCACAGCGCGAAGCCCAGGTTCGCCGCACTCCACATCTCGGACACCGCGGCGGCAACGGCGAGCGGCAGGCCCTGTCCGCCATATGTCCTCGGGACACTGCAGGCCGCCCCAGCCGCCGGCCACATAGGCCTGATAGGCATCGCGAAACCCCGCCGGCGTGCGCACGGCGCCATTCTCGAGCCGTGCCCCCTCGCGATCGCCACTGTCGTTGATCGGCGCGAGCACGTCGCGTGCGAGGTCGGCGGCCTGCTCGAGCACCGCCGCCACGGTGTCGGGTGTGGCAACCTCATAGCCGGGCAGGGATGCAATCGAGGCAAGGCCAGCGACCTCTTCGAGCACGAAGCGCATGTCACTGACGGGCGGCGCATAAGGGACCATCTGTGCTTCCTCCCAGTGTTCAACGGCGCGTTGTCGGTGCGTCACCGGCCAGTTTGGCGATCCGGTCGAGCGCGTCCTGCTCCATGGCCAGGAGCTCGGTGACCGCCTCTTCGAGATCGCGCTTCATGGCTTCCATCTCGGCGAGCCGGCGGCGGATCTTCGCCAGTCCGTCACGGTACTGTTCGACGTTCGGACGGCCGGAGCGGTAGAGCGACAGGTACTCGCGAATGTCCTCGAGCGAGAAGCCGAGCCGCTGGAACTTGCGTACCAGGGTCAGGCGTGCCCGGTCGCGGCGGTCATAAACCCGCGTATTGCCGACCCTTCGGGGGCTGAGCAGTCCCTTTTCCTCGTAGAAGCGCAGTGCCTGGGTGGTGAGATCGAACTCTCCGGCCAGTTCCGACACCGTCCACAGCTCGCTCTTGCTCATCGCAACCCTCTCCGTAAGGCCACAAAAGGACTTTATGGAGATAAAGTCAACTTTAATCTTGCAAAGCTTACTTTGGCAATGGGCAGGCCGGGCTTTCCATCTGCGGACGTGGGTCAGCGCGGCAAGCTCGGAGCCGCCTGGCCCCCATCTGGCGGGGAGTGATATGAGAGCGTAGCGCTACCAGGACTCCTTGCCACCGGAGTTGCCGGCGGCGCGAAAGCACGCCAGGTCGGCTACGGCAAAGGTCCGTTTGGCCCCACAGCAGGGGTGTCAGGCATTCCACGACTACACGCCGAATTCGGCCTCGCGTTCTTTACAGGCGCGGCCTTTTTGCGTGCGCCACGCAGCGGCCTGAGGTATTCCTCCCACCGGCCGCCCTGGTTCGCTGGGGCGGCCTTTTATGTGCGGCGACTGCCCTACGATGGCCCACAGCCACCAAGCTGCAGTAGCCAAGGCCCGCCAGCCCCCTCAGGTCTGCTGTCGGGGAGAATCCGCGCGTCACACGCGGGCGGGCTAAGCCCCGCCTAACAAGCCATGACGAATAGTCGGCCCCACCGAGACACCCAGCGCTGCCGCTTGGACCTCAACCCACAGCCTTCGCCAGGTATTGCTCCCAGGACCGCATCAAACCATGCCCGGTAGAGGAAGGCTGGCAATAAAGGATGAGAATCGAGCGCCTCGTCGGGTCGGGCAATAGCGTCGGCGGTATACCGGCACGCACGGTGCCCCCTCATGCCGCCCGCCCGAGGACGGCGCTCTTCGTCGCTATGACCGCCTTCAGGTTGGCCCAGGATTTGGGGCAACAGTAAGCGCGCGGTCCGAAGCGAGTGTCAGGTCGCGCAACCATCGCCACACGCCCGGAGTCAGCGTGGCTGCCGTGCACCGCCACTGCCAATTGCCTTCGGCCTGGCCGGGCTGGTTCATCCGCGCATCGCCGCCGAGGTTGAGCAGATCTTGCAATGGCGCGATCGCCAATCCCGCCGCCGAACCCCACGCCAGTTCGATCAGCGCCGGCGCTACGTCACCGCTCAAGCCGGTGTGACGCTTAAGGTAGTTCCACATATTCTGCCGTAGTTGGTCCGGCACCGCCTCGAACCAGGCGCGCGTGGTGGGATTGTCGTGCGTGCCGGTATAGACAACGGTATTGTGCGTGTAGTTGCTGGGCAAGTGAGGGTTATCGCCGCGGCCGTCGAAGGCGAACTGGAGCACGCGCATCCCCGGGAGACGGAAGCGGTCGCGCAATGCGGCCACATCTGGCGTGATCAGTCCCAGATCCTCCGCGATGAATGGGAGTCCGCCCAGCGCCGCTTCCGCGGCAGCGAAGAAATCGGTGCCCGGACCGGGAACCCAGCTTCCGGTCCCGGCCGTCGCCGATCCGGCGGGTACGTGCCAGGCCGCGGCGAAAGCGCGGAAGTGATCCAGGCGTATCATGTCGACATGCGCGAGCAAGGCGCGCAACCGATCGATCCACCAGCGATAGCCCGTATCCCGCAGAGCCTGCCAGTTGTAAACGGGATTGCCCCAGAGCTGGCCCATCGCGCTGAAATAGTCGGGGGGCACGCCCGCGACAAAGAGGGGCCGATCGTGTTCGTCCAGCCGGAACAGCTGCGGATTGGCCCACACGTCGCTCGAATCAGGTGAGACGTAGAACGGCAGGTCGCCCAGCATGCGCAGGCCCTTGGCGCGCCCGTATTCCTTCAAGCTTCCGCCTTGGCGGAACAATAGGAACTGCGCAAACCGGGTCAGCTCGCACTCCGCAAAGAGTTCCCGCCGGGCCGAGTCCAGAGCTGCCGGCTCGCGGCGCACCAGATCGGCCGGCCAGTCGAGGTAGGAAGCGCCTCGAAACCTGGCTTTCAGCGCTCTGAACAGCGCGTAGTCGTCCAGCCAGTGGGCCTCGCGCTCGCAGAACTCACTGAAAGCGTTCCGCAAGTCGGCGCGCCCCCCAGCAGTGAAATTGCTCCAGGTGGTCTCGAGGAGCCGACGCTTGAACGGGATCACTGCCGCATAATCGACAGCAGTCGTACAAAACGAACCGCCGGCGCAATCGTCCGAGCGCAGTAATCCGTCCTCGATCAGATCCTCCGGACTGACCAGCAGCTCGTTTCCGGCAAAGGTAGAGAGCGGCTGATAGGGCGAGTTGCCGTATCCCGCCGGGCCGAATGGCAGTGATTGCCACCAGCTTTGGCCCGCATCGGCCAGCCGGTCGATCCAGGCTCGAGCGCAGGGCCCAAGATCGCCGATGCCGTAACGCGAGGGCAGCGAGGTGACGTGCAACAAAACGCCGGAGGCCCGGTATTCCGGCGGAAACGGCGCCGACATGATCGCGCGGCCGCGATCTATCATCCCACCTCTCCGCTCTCGATGGCTGGTGCGCCCAAGCCCGAGATTGCGGCATTTACCATGCTGCGGGCCGCGTAGACGATTGCATCGAGGTGTGCTTCGTCCTTGAAGCTCTCGGCGTAGATTTTGTAGACCGCCTCGGTCCCTGACGGCCGCGCCGCGAACCAGCCGCTGCGTGCGATCACCTTGAGGCCGTCGATCGGAGCGTTGTTGCCGGGGGCGTGGCTCAGTTTGGTAATGATCGGCTCGCCAGCCAAACTCAACTCTTTGACATCCTCGGGTGAGAGACTTTTCAGACTTGCTTTCTGTTCGGTTGTCGCCGGCTCGTCGATCCGCGTGTAGCACGGTGCGCCGAATTCCGTAGTCAGCTCACGGTAGTGCTCGCCGGGGTCTTTGCCGGTGCGAGCCGTGATCTCGGCCGCCAGTAGGTCCATGATCGGACCGTCCTTGTCAGTCGTCCATACGCTGCCGTCATGGCGCAAGAAACTAGCGCCGGCGCTTTCCTCGCCGCCAAAGCAGCACGAGCCGTCGAACAACCCAGGCACGAACCATTTGAAGCCGACGGGCACTTCATAAAGCCGGTGCCCACGCTTCTCTGCCACCCGATCGATCATGCCACTGCTGACCAGCGTCTTGCCGACCGCGGCATTAGCCGGCCAGTGAGGGCGATGCGTCAGCAGATACTGGATGGCCACGGCCAGGTAGTGATTGGGGTTCATCAGCCCTGACAACGGTGTGACGATGCCGTGCCGATCTGAATCCGGGTCGTTGGCGAAGGCGACGCTGTAGCGGTCCTTGAGGCCGACGAGCCTCGCCATCGCATAGGGACTGGAGCAATCCATGCGGATCTTGCCGTCGTGATCGACCGTCATGAACGAGAAGGTCGGATCGACCTTCGGGTTCACCACAGCGATATCCAGGTGATAGATCGCGTTGATCGGTTCCCAGTAATGTACGGCGGCGCCACCGAGCGGATCGACGGCGAGCTTGAGGCCGGCTGCGCGAATGGCTTCCATATCTACAACGTTGCGCAGATCGGTGACGTAGGGCAGGACGAAATCTTCCTCCTGCGTTGTGTCGGCGTTGATGGCTGCGGCAAAGCCCACCCGTTTCACACCAGAATTGCCGTTGCGTAACATGTTGTTGGCCCGGGTCTCGATCCACCGGGTCACGTCAATATCGGCCGGACCTCCGTGAGTCGGATTGTACTTGAAGCCGCCGTCCTCCGGAGGGTTGTGCGACGGGGTTATGACAATGCCGTCGGCGAGACGCTCGCTTCGCCCGCGATTGCACACAAGGATTGCCCGCGAGATGACCGGCGTCGGAGTCACGCCGTCGTTCTGTTGAATGACGGTGTGCACGTGATTGCCGGCCAGAACTTCGAGCGCCGTGCGCTGGGCGGGCCCGGAAAGCGCGTGCGTATCCCGTCCCATGAACAGCGGGCCATCAGTGCCCTGCATGCGCCGGAAGTCGCAGATGGCTTGGGTGATGGCCAGAATGTGGGCTTCGGTGAATGAGCCGCGCAGCGATGAGCCGCGATGCCCGCTGGTTCCGAAACTGACCCGTTGTTCGGGATCGTCGAGATCGGGCTGGTGTTCGAAATATTCGCGTTCGAGGCGTGCCGGATCGACCAGCATCTCCCTGGGCGCCGGCTTGCCGGCAAGGGGCGAAATGGTCATGCATCGATCCTTTTCATGACGCCGCACACGGCTTCGCTCGCCAGATTTCAGCGGCGTATTGGGCGATCGTATGGTCGCTCGAGAACTTCCCGCAGCCGGCCACGTTCAGGATGGCCTTGCGCGCCCAGGCGTCGCCGTCGCCGTACAACGCGACCAGCCTCTGGTCCGCCTCGAGATAGGACGTGAGGTCGGCCAGATGCATGTAGTGGTCTCCCTGCGTCAGCAGCGCGTCCCTCAGCGGAGCGAAGACGCCAGGCTCGTAGCGGCTGAAATGATCGGAGAAGATCAGGTCCAACGCGGCGCGGGTCTCCGGTTCGTTGTCGTAATGCCAGTGCGGGTTGTACCAATCGCGGCTGGCAGCCACCTGTTCGGCGGTCAAGCCAAACAGGAAGAAGTTCTCTTCACCGGCTTCTTCGGCCATTTCGATCGTTGCGCCGTCGCGCGTGCCGATCGTCAGCGCCCCATTCATCATGAACTTCATGTTGCTCGTGCCGCTCGCCTCGTAGCCGGCCGTCGAGATCTGGTTGGAGACGTCAGCGCCGGGGATCAGCCGCTCGGCGAGCGAGACGCAATAATCGGGGAGGAACACGACCTTGAGACGACCTTGCGCGACCGGATCGCCATCCATCGTGCCGGCGAGATTGTTGATGAATTTTATGGTCAGCTTGGCCAACCGGTAGGCCGGTGCTGCCTTGCCAGCGAAGAAGAACGTCCGTGGCGTCATCGCATGGCCAGGGTTTTCGCGCAGCCTGTTATACAACACGATGATGCGCAATGCATTGAGAAGCTGCCGCTTGTATTCGTGGATGCGCTTGATCTGACAGTCGAAAATGCTCGCCGGGTCGACGATCTGGCCGGTCGCTGCCTTGAGCCAATCGGCAAAACGCGATTTGGCCTCATGCGAGGCCTTGCGGAACGCCTCTCGAAAGGATTTGTCCTCGGCAAGGGGCGCGAGTTGGCGCAATCGGCTGAGATCGGTTACCCAGCCATCGCCGATGGCCGCAGTGATAGCGTCGGCAAGCGCCGGGTTCGCCAGCAATAGCCATCTCCGCGGCGTGACGCCGTTCGTCTTGTTGTTGAAGCGCTCCGGAAACATCTCGGCTAGGTCTTTGACCGTCGTCGTCCGCAGCAGGTCGGTGTGAATCGCGGAGACCCCATTCGTGCTGTGCGAGCCGACGATGGCGAGGTTGGCCATTCGGATTTTGCGCTCGGTGCCTTCCTCGACCAGGCTCACGCGCCGAACACGCTCCTCGTCGCCGGGATAGCGGCTCCCGACTGCGCTGAGGAAACGCCGATTGATCTCGAAGATGATCTCCAAATGGCGCGGCAGCATCATCTCGAACCAGGCGAGCGGCCATTTCTCGAGCGCTTCAGGCAGCAGGGTGTGATTGGTGTAGGCCAACGTTCTCTGCGTCAGATCCCAGGCGTGGTCCCAGCCGAGACGCGCCTCATCGAGCAGGATCCGCATCAACTCCGGTACCGCCATCGTCGGATGCGTGTCGTTGAGCTGAATCGCGACCTTGTCGGGGAACGTGCTCCAATCGGCATTGCGGTGGCGGAAGCGCCGGACGAGATCGGCCAATGAGCAGGCGACCAAAAAATACTCCTGCACGAAGCGCAGGCCCTGTCCCATGTTGGTGGAATCGTCTGGATATAGCACGCGGGTCAGCAATTCGGCCGCGAGTGTCCCAGCCAGGGCGCCCACAAAATCGCCGCTGCTGAATTCCTGAAAGTCGAAATAGTTGGGCGCAGCGGCGGCCCACAGGCGCAATGTGTTGATGGTCTTGCCGCCATAACCGACGATTGGTCGATCGAACGGAATGCCGATCAGTGAACAGGATCCGTCCGCCACCGGGCGCAAGCGCCCGTCTTGCATTGCGAACGAACAGTTCAGTTTGACCTCGACGGCCTCGTTCGGACGGGGCACCTCCCACGGGTCCTGGCGGCGCAGCCAATTGTCCGGCTCCTCGTGCTGCCAGCCGTCCTGAATGGTCTGTTTGAAGATGCCGTATTCGTAACGCAGCCCGTAGCCCATGGCTGGGAGCTGCATCGTCGCCATTGAGTCAAGAAAACAAGCCGCCAGTCGGCCAAGCCCGCCATTTCCCAGCCCTGCATCGGGTTCCTGTTCAATGAGGCCGAACGGGTCGAGGTTTTTGCGGTCGGCGATTTCCTTAGCGAGAGGATCAAGCAGAAGATTGGTGATATTGTTGGACAGTGACCGCCCGATCAGGAACTCCATCGACAGATAGTAGATCCGCTTCGGGTTCTCCCGGTCATAGGTTCTGTCGGTCAGTATCCAACGTTGCGACAGCACATCCCGTACCGAATGCGCGGCTGCCTCGAAGCGCTCGCGCGGCCCAGCAGCTTCCGGCGCGACGACGTCGTCGAAAATCAGGTGCCGCTCGTACAAGGCGTCGTCGCGGCCGGAGAACCGGATCGGGCCACAGCCGTATCGGGTGAGAAGCTCCCGGTCAGGCACGAACTGCTCTATTTCGTTCATTGCGACTTTATCCTGTCGTTGGCAGTGGGCCGTTCCAGACCCTGACAGCGGGAAGGTCGTAGTAGTCGGACAGAACGCACAAAGTGCCGGTATCGAGCAAGAAATGCTGTCCGGCGCCCGGCGGGAGCCCGATCCAACGTGCCACGAGGACGCGGAGCACGTGTCCATGTGCAAACAAAGCGATATTGCCGGCGACAGCGCGGACCCGGGCGATGACTCGATCCACCCTCGCGCCAACTCGCTCTGGCATTTCGCCGCCTGGGCAACCGTCGCGGAAAATCAGCCAGTGGGGCGCCTTCGCGTGGATCTGTTCGGGCGTCAGCCCCTCGTATTCGCCGTAGTTCCATTCGGCCAAGTCGGGGTCGATGACGGCTGCGTTGCCGAGACCCGCGAACTTGCAGGTCTCACGCGCCCGCCGCATTGGGCTGACGAAAACGCGCGCAAACGCTTCTCTTGCCAGCACGGGCCGTAAAAGCTCCGCGAGCCGACGCCCGTTGTCGGTTAAAGGGAGATCCGTCGTGCTGGTATGCCTGCCACTCACGCTCCACGCAGTCTCGCCGTGCCGCATCACGAACACGTTCACATTCCTACTCCGGACTCAGAGTTGGTAGGCCTTCGTCTAGCTTATCCTTAGATGTCATCTCAATCGGTCGTCGTGCCATGTATGGCGATGCGACGGGCTGGCGACGCTGACCGAGGTCTCTTCCATCTCATCTCTGTAGCTGCCGAGACTGGCCGCACTGTTAGCGCGTGCGCATTGATACAGAGCTTGCCGAGCCGCTGCCGCTGATGGACTCGGCAACGCTGGCGGTAAAAAGCATCTCACGGTAGGACACCGGCTCTTCTCGGTCGACTGGATGCAGAGCGTATCGAAGCGCTGCGTCAAGGTGTGAACAGTTTCTTCGGCTGCAAGAATTCCCTGCCCGTCGGCGACCCGCGTCAGCGCGACGCTCTTAAGTTCATTGGTTATCATGGCCTCCTCTAAAACGGCCACTGCCAATTGGTGATTTCAGGTGGGTCGATGCCGAACTCGTAGGCGTGATCCCTGTACGCGATCTGTTGGTTGAGCAGGACCTCGCGAGCGTTCGACCCAGCGGCGCTGAAACGTGGCATGCGGTCGATCGCGTCGATCGCGAGGCTGAAACGGTCGGTCTGGTTGCGGATCGCCAATTCCAAGGGCGTATCAATATTGCCATGCTCCTTGTAGCCGCGCACGTGAATGTTGTGCTGGCCGGGCCGGCGGTAAGTGAGTCGGTGGATCAACCAAGGATAGCCGTGGAAGTTGAAGATCACCGGCTTGTCCGGGGTGAAGAGAGCTTCGAACTCACGGTCCGTCAGACCGTGCAGATGCTCGGTGTTCGGCACCAGTTTGGCCAGGTCCACCACATTCACGAATCGGACTTTAACGTCGGGCAGGTGCCGACGGAGCAGGGCAGTGGCCGCCAGTGATTCCATTGTCGGCACATCGCCGCAACTCGCCATGACAATGTCGGGCTCGGCGTTCTCGTCGTTGCTTGCCCAATTCCAGGTGCCGGCGCCCTTTGTGCAATGGGCGATCGCAGCGTCGATGTCGAGGTATTGCAGATGCACCTGCTTGTCGGCGATGATGACGTTGATGTAGTTGGCGCTGCGCAAACAGTGATCGGCGACCGACAACAGGCAGTTGCCATCGGGCGGCAAATAGGCGCGCACCACGCTCGGGCTCTTGTTCGCGACCAGGTCGAGGAACCCGGGGTCCTGGTGTGTGAAGCCGTTGTGGTCCTGGCGCCAAACCAGCGCGGTAATCAGCAGATTGAGTGATGACACCCTGGCCCGCCACGGCAGCTCGTCACACTTCTCCAGCCACTTGGCGTGCTGGTTGACCATCGAGTCGATGACGTGGATGAACGACTCGTAGCTGTTGAGCAAGCCGTGCCGCCCGCTCAGAATGTAGCCTTCCAGCCATCCTTCCACTGTATGCTCGCTGAGCATCTCCATGACGCGGCCGTTCGGCGCGAGATTGCCGCCGTCGGCATCCTCCGGAAAATACTCCGCGAGCCATACTTTCTTGGTGACCTCGTATAGGGCCTGCAGCCGGTTGGACTGCGTTTCGTCGGGCCCGAATACGCGGAAGTTCTGCATGTTCAGCCGCATGACCTCGCGCACGAAATTGCCGAGAACAGGCACGTTTCCCGCCAGAGTCGCGCCGGGCTTCTCGACCTTCACAGCGGATTGGCGAAAATCGGGCATGACAAGCGGTGTGCGTAACAGGCCGCCATTTGCGATCGGGTTTGCGCTCATTCGGCGCAGCCCCTTGGGCGCCATAGCCTTTAACTCGGGCAGCAGGCTCCCGTTGGCATCAAAAAGTTCTTCGGGTTTGTAGCTGCGCATCCATGCTTCCAGCAGCTGCAATTGGCCCGGGTTGGTAGCAATGTCCGGCAGCGGGATCTGGTGCGCTCGCCAGAAACCTTCGAGATAGTGCCCGTCCACCTCTCGCGGCGCCGTCCAACCCTTGGGGCTGCGTAGGATGATCATGGGCCAGCGCGGTCGGAAGGCCCGGCCGGTGCGGCGCGCTTCTTCCTGGATTTTGCGGATCTCTAGGACGCAATGCTCCAGGGTCGCCGCCATCGCCTGGTGCATGCTGGGCGGATCACTGCCCTCAACGAAATAAGGGATGTGGCCGTACCCGGTGAACAGTCCTGTCAACTCGTCGCGGTCGATGCGCGCCAGGATCGTCGGATTGTTGATTTTGTAGCCGTTGAGATGCAGGACCGGCAGCACAGCGCCGTCGGTGATCGGGTTGAGGAATTTGTTGCTGTGCCAGCTGGTCGCAAGCGGGCCTGTTTCCGCTTCCCCGTCGCCCACCACTGCGAGTGCGATCAGGTCCGGGTTGTCGTAGACCGTCCCATAAGCGTGTGAAAGGCTGTAGCCAAGTTCGCCGCCCTCATGGATGCTGCCTGGCGTTTCCGGCGTGGCGTGGCTGCCGATGCCGCCTGGAAAGGAGAACTGCTTGAAGAAGCGCTGCATCCCCGCCAGATCTTCGCTCTTGTCGGGGTAAATTTCGGGATAGGTGCCCTCGAGATATGCCTGGGACAGGACGGCCGGCGCCCCGTGCCCGGGGCCACTGATATAGATCGCATTGAGGTCGTACTTCTTGATCAGCCGATTGAAGTGAATATAGGTGAAGCATTGCCCGGGGTCGGAGCCCCAGTGACCGAGGAGGCGCGGCTTCGTGTGTTCCAGGCTCAAGGGTTCCCGAAGTAAGGGATTGGCCTTCAGATAAAGCATCCCCATGCACAGATAGAGGCTGGCGCGCCAGTACGCGTCGATCTTGACCAGCTCGTCAGGACTGAGTGGTTTGCCCTCGATCGTCGAGCGCGCTGTCCCGTATGCGGAAAGGGCGCTGTCAGAGTGAGACGCTTGGGTGCTGTTCGATACGGCCATTGCACTCGTGCTCCTTAGCGGGGTTGGTTGACTGGCACGTCAATCTGGGTTGGCACTTGTGTTGCCGACAGGCCTTCATCTGGGATGGAAGTGTCGGCGGTTCGCGCAAACAGCACAGCGACGGAGCGCGGCGCGACCCGGTACTGCGTCCCGGGTACCAACGGCGCTGCGAACGCGTCCGTGATGTCCTCTGGCGATTCTCGCGCCGTATCGATCCATCGCGACCAACCTGCCAGCGTGCCTGCGGGCATTGGGGGCAGGTCGAAGTCAAGTGCCTCCCAGTAAGCATTGGTCATCACATGCAGCCATAACGGAAGCTGCAGCGGTGTAGAGCGAATGGTGCAGGCGATACTGTGGGAATCGTCAGCCCAGTCCGGCTTGCCGAGCCGGACACCGTGCCAGTCAAACTCCGCGCGACGCAGCAGTTCGTTAAGGCTCAGTTCCAGGCTCTCCTCGCTCCTCGCTCCCATCATCCGGCGGCGATAGCCGATGAGTGTCCGCACGAACCGGTGGAGGGCTCGATGCCGATCCAGGAGGTTCCAGTCGAGCCAGCTCACATCGTTGTCCTGGCAATAGGCATTGTTATTGCCGTGCTGGGTGCGGCGCATCTCGTCGCCCATCTGCAGCATCGGGGTACCCACTGACAGCAGCAGATTGACCACGAAATTCTTGATCTGGCGGCGGCGCAGACTCTCGACCTCGGCATCCTCGCTCGGACCCTCGATCCCGCAATTCCAGGAAAGATTGTCGTTCTGCCCGTCTTGGTTCCCTTCGCCATTCGATTCGTTGTGCTTGTTGTTGTACGAGACCAGATCGTTTAGCGTGAAGCCGTCGTGGCAGGCCACGAAGTTGATGCTTTGCCCCGGCTCCCGTTCCAGATGACCGTAGATGTCCGGGCTACCAAGGAGGCGCTGCGCGAAAAGCCGCACCGTGCTTCTGTCCCCCTTCACGAACCCGCGCACATCGTCACGGTATCGCCCGTTCCATTCCCTCCAGGTGTCGCCAATGAAGCTTCCTACCTGATAGAGGCCGGCCGCATCCCATGCTTCCGCAATCAATTTGGTGCCTGCGAGGACGGGATCCGTCTGGATATCCCAGAGCACGGGGGGAGTTTCGAGAGGGCGGCCCGTTTCGTCTCGGTCAAGAATAGAAGCAAGATCGAAGCGGAACCCATCGACATGCATCTCAGCGACCCAGTATCGCAGACTGTCGAGAATAAGGCGGCGTACGATCGCGTTATTGGCGTTCAGCGTATTTCCCGTGCCGCTATAGTCGGCGTATTGCGCGCGCTCCTTGCCGAGGATGTAGTACACATCATTGGCCATGCCGCGGAAGCATAGGGTGGGTCCCGCCGCATCTCCCTCGGACGTGTGGTTGTAGACGACGTCGAGTATCACCTCGATGCCGGCGCGGTGCAGCGCCTTGACGAGATCACGAAATTCGTTGATCGCCCCCAGAGGATCCTTGCGGGAACTGTAGCCGGCATGAGGAGCGAAGAACGATACCGGCGAATATCCCCAGTAATTGGCCAGACCGGCCGGACAGGCCTGCCGATCGAACTGGAATATCGGCAGCAGTTCCACGGCCGCGATCCCCAGGTCCTGGAGATAGGGGATCTTTTCAATCATCCCCGCGTAGGTCCCGCGCAGCTTCGGGGCAACTCTTGAACTCGGATGCCGCGTGAAACCAGCGACATGCATCTCGTAGATGACCGTGCTGGCGATGGGGTGCCGCAATGGAACATCGCCCTCCCAGTCGTAGCTGCTGGAGTCGACCACTACGCTTTTCATCGCAATCGCATCGTTCACCCCGTATGGGCTTGCCATCTGGCGAGAATATCCATCAGGCACGGCGACAGCGCGCCCGTATGGGTCGAGCAGGACCTTGCTCGGATCGAAACGGAGGCCGTGCTCGGGTACGAAAGGCCCAGTAACGCGATAACCGTAGAGCTGGCCGGCACGAATTCCGGGGACGAAAACGTGCCAATAGTGATAAGTGCGATGCTTGCGTGCCTCGAGGTCAATCGCGCGTGTGGGGCGCGGCTCCTCGGCATCATCGAACAGCAGGAGTTCCACTCGGCTCGCGTGCCTCGAAAACACGCTGAAGTTGACGCCGTTGGAGAGAACGGCGGCACCCAAGGGAAAACTTCGGCCCGAGCTCGGTATAGCTGCCGTTGGTTGCCCCGCGAGCCGAGCTTGGACTTCCGCGAAATAGGCGGTCACTTCTTCGGCCCTACGCTTCGGCGGGGCTCTTCGGCCAGGTGATGAATACACCGATATCGCCTGGCTTACCGCCGGGATAGCTGATGACGCGTGCGGCGAAACCGAACCCGCCTGCCTTGAGGTGCTTTTTCCAGGTACTCGTGGGCCGTGCGGATCCCGGCTGGCATGGTCAGCAGCCAGTCGGGCTGCTCTACCTGTCTGGCGGCTTCTTCCTCGGTCGGCTTATTGATCGGCGGCTCCCCGGCATTGATCACCGCGCGGCCGCCATCAGTGCAGAAGTCGCCGGGGAACGAGGCCACCATCAACTCGCTCTCCCCGCGCTCGAAGGCGCGCTTGAGACGCTCAAGTTGGCCCGGAATCATCGCGTCCACCAGATGGAAGTTCTCGAGCCGTTGCTTGTATGTGGCCAGCTCTTCTTCTTTTCGACGCTGGAGCCGCTCAGCGGCATCCTGTTCGTTGCGCCGCCGCGCGTCGCGCTCGGCGAAAAGTGCAGCGACCGACAGGTCCTCTGATGCCTGTGGCATGACATTTCCTTTCCCGACCCGATTGTCCACTAGCCCACGCAGCGCGCCATCGCTTTGATCCAGATCAATGGATGAAGCAGGCTTATTTGCCGCGGCATCTCGCCAAACATCGCGAGCTTCGTAGCGGGTGGCTTGGCCGACGCGTTGCAAACGAGGCTCACGGTCGCAGCGCCAACGTGTTTCCGGATCCGCCTACCAGAATGTTTCCCGCGAGGCCGGGTCCAAGGGCCGCGCCGGCTGTTCCAATGGATAAGTGCGGGCACGCACCCCTTTGGCGATGTTCGATGTATGCGCAAGACCCACCCAGGCAATGACCTGGCCGCATGATTGCCGGCAACCACCCCAACTCCTTGATTTGCCCCCTTACCCACCGGGTCTCTTTACCGGACGGCCGCCATCGGCACACTGCGCTTGATGCTGCCTGCAATCTGGCTGGCCAGAGCCTCGACGGCTCGATTCATTGCACTCACCACGGCGTCATCGGTTGTGCTGCCGGTGGGTTCCACCAAAACGGCGTCCTGCGAGACAAGCGAATTGCGACCAGGGCCATCCGTAAGCGTCCAACGGGCGGCGAGAACGACTTCCTGCTCCGCTCTTGCCTCGAACGAAGTCACGTCCACGAGGACCTGGCGCGCTGGGCGCTGGACGGGATCGGTCGTGAACAAGGCCACGTTGGGCAACTGGTTGCCAAGTGAAAGTGCGAGGGCGCGGGTCATGCCCACCGATAGCCGTTCCGCCCACTGTCCAGTCGGTACTTGGGATAAGCCGGCTGCCCTTGAGTACCAGAAGGTCTCTGGTATCCAGATAGTCCGGAAGCCGCACCGACCTGACCTCCACGATCTGGCGCCCCGTAAGCGGGTTGGCGGTAGTTGCCGGCGGTGGAGCGGTGCCAAGCACATATTCAACCGGAGGCGGTCCAGATGGAGCGCAAGCAGCTGGTATGAGAACCAGACCACAGAAGATTGCCGACAGTGCGAGTCGGACATCCTGTCTATGTGGTGACAAACCCCGCGCGGTTGCCATCACCGATTTGCTCTGCCCATCAGGAGGGCATTCGGGTTGCGTTCAACAGATTGTGCAAAACCCCGGAGGGCACTCGCGCTGGCCGCCAGATCGCGGACACTCGCCTCGAGATTACCTCGGAACGTCGAGCGCGGCTCAGCCAAGCCGTTCAGCGAACCGAGGATGGTTTCCGCCTCGCGGGCAGCATGGTTGATTGTAACGAGAGTTCGGCTTAGCTCTCCGCCGCGATCCGCAAGCTGCTGGCGCCCATCGATCAGGAGCAAATCCAAATCGTGCAGGGCAGTGGAAGCGTCGGTCTGTACCCGATGGACGGCCTCATTTGTTGCTTGCAACGTCCGCGTGGCTGCGGCGAGGGTTTCTTGAACATCCCTCGTCACGGGCGCCTGATCAGCATCGAGATGGTCTGAAAGCCGCGCAAGAGCAGTCAGCGCCCGCTGTGCGGACTCGGAAAGTTGCCGCAACTGTAACCCTGTGAGCTCATTCCGCAGCTGTCCAAGATCTGAGGGCACGGTAGGAATCTCAGGCAGGCCTTCGGCTGCGCCGACAAGTTGCGCAGGGGTATTAGGCAGGAATGCCAGGTCAACTCGCAGCTGCCCGGTGATGAGACTTTGGAGTGCGAGCTGTGCTCGCAATCCCGCTTTAACGAGACGTTCGTAATCAACTCGTTCTGCCACAGACTTGCCGCCAGCCTGGGTGAACCGGCTCTGCTCAATTTCCAGAACCACTGGGATCCGAGCCGATAAGGTCTCAGCCGAGACGCGGATAGTGAGACTCTTCACCGAACCAATGCGGGCCCCATTGAATGTTACCGGCGCACCGACATCCAGCCCGGCTACCGACTCGCGAAAGAACACCACGAGCTCAGAGTTATTGGTGAACCATCGCATTCCGCCAAAAAACAGGATGGCAAATATGCCGAGCCCAAGCGCACCCAAGATGAATGCCCCAACGACAGCAGGCCTGCGGCTCATGCCGGCCCCCCCGTCGCGGTAATCTCTCGTCCTCGTTCCATAAAGGCACGTACGGCCGGGAGGGGACATCCGTCGCGCAGAGCTCGGGGTGAACCGCGGGCAATTGCCGTGCCGGACTCGGCATCAAGAAAGATCCCGTCATCACAAATACTGAACAGACTGTGTAGCTCGTGGCTGACGATCACAACAGTAGCACCCAACCCATTGCTCAGTTCTACGATAAGTTCGTCGAGCCGGTTGGAGGTGACCGGATCCAATCCTGCTGAAGGTTCGTCGAAGAACAGGATTTCGGGATCCAGCGCAAGCGCTCGAGCCAGTGCCGCTCGCTTGCGCATGCCACCGGATAATTCGGACGGCATCCGGCCAGTAGCGCCAGACAGCCCGACGAGCGAAAGCTTAAGGTCAACCAGCGAGCCAATCGCCTCACTACCGAGATGCGTGAACATCTGCAGTGGCAGCGCTACGTTTTCAGCCACTGTCATCGAACTCCAGAGTGCTCCACTCTGGAACAGCACACCAAACCTGTGACCGATCGTGGACCGGCGAAGATCGGTGGCTGCCCAGTAATCTTCGCCGTCCACTAAGATCATGCCGGCCATAGGGCGAAGCAACCCGATCATAGCTTTCAACACAGTGCTCTTCCCGCAGCCGCTCCCACCCATGATCGCAAATATGGAACCATGACGGACCGAGAAATTCAGCTCGCGCTGTACTATGCGGCTGCCGAATCCCACGGTTAGGTTTTGTACTCGCAGCCGCTCCATAGAATTCTCCGGGCGCATTGCTTCAGATCCCGAGCGCATTCGTGCAGACAGCGAATATCGCGTCGAGCGTTATGATGCCGACAATGCCGACCACAACCGCTGTTGTCGCCGCATGGCCCACGTCCGCCGCACTGCGGCCAGCGCGCAACCCGATATGGCACGCCACGAGCGCAATAAGCACACCGAATGAGACGCTCTTGGCCAAGCCGATCGTGAATTGCTTCCCAGCAATAGCATGGCGCAGCTCCTGCAGAAAGCCTGTTGAGGTGAGGTCCAGCGTCGCGATGCTGACCACATAACCGCCGAGAATACCGATGGCACACCCGTACAAGTAGAGCAGCGGCATCATGGAGACCAGTGCGATGATGCGGGGCAGGATCAGGAAGTCGTAAACCGGAATGCCAAACGCCTTGAGCGCGTCGATCTCCTCATTGCCTTGCATTGTGGCCAAGTGCGCGGCGTACGCACCGCCGGTCCGGCCTGCCATCACCACAGCCGTCATAATCGCGGCCATTTCCCGTGCCATACCGATACCGACGAGATCGGCTATATAAATCCCGGCACCGAAACGCCGCAGTTGTATTGCGCCAACAAATGCAATGATCGCACCGATCAACCCGTTTACCACGGCAACGATCCCGAGTGCGGCAGCTCCTGCCTCACACACTTGCTGCGAGACGTCCGTGCTGCGGGTGCGCGCGCGTCTGGCTACCGCAGCACCGCTTCGCAGCGCCGTCTCCCCAACCAGCGCGACGACCTCCCCAGCCTCTGAGGCGGCTTGATAAAATGTCTCGCCAACACGCGCCGCCAAAGGCGGCGGCGCCGCGGCGTTCGTAAGCTCGCTCCGGCTTGCGCAAGCCAAGGCGAGCAGTCGCCGGGCGGGCTCGGGAAGATCCGAGACATCTACGCGGATCGGTGGCTGCCGCTTGCTGATCGTCTCATGAAGCGTCTTCAGGAAAGCGATCAGAGCGCTGTCCCATTGACCAAGTCCGCTGGGGTTGATCCGCAGCGTTATGCCATCAATGTCATCGACGATATGGTGCACGTCGGCCGTGCTGCGGATACCAGTCTGGCAGGCAACCCAATCACCCGTCAGTTGCAATTCCATTCGCGAATCTTCGCGACGCAAATGCCACTCAGGCGCCTTCAACTTGGTGACGCTCATGGGGTCTCGGCAAAGACGCATGGTTCGCCTGCTGCCGACGCAATAGTCGGACGCCTGCTCTGGTGCGCCCTGTGCAGCCGCAATTCCCACGCACTCGACTCAAGCATGTGCCGCGACCTCGACCGGCTGGACTGGCGTGCTACCGGCTGCAGGTTCCGCGATCCGGAACCAGGCGACATAAAGCGCAGGCAAAAAGATCAGGGTCAGCACAGTCGCCACCGTCAGCCCACCGATGATAGCGAACGCCATGGGACCCCAGAAGACGGTCGGCGCGATGGGAATCATCCCGAGTGTGGCGGCGGACGCGGTCAGCAGGATGGGACGGGTGCGGTGGATCGCGGCGGTGACCACCGCGTCCCATGGATTCATGCCCGCCGCCCTTTCGTGCTCGATCTGGTCGATCAGGATGACCGAATTCCGCGCGATCATGCCGCCCAGGGCCAGTACGCCGAGGATCGCGACAAAGCCGAGAGGAGCCTGCGCCAGCAGCAGGGCTGCCACCACGCCGATGACCCCGAGCGGCGCCACGCTCAGCACCAACAGCACGCGCTGGATGCTCTGCAACTGGAAGATCAGGATGATGAGCACCACCAGCACCATCGCAGGCACGACGGCCAGCACCGAAGCCTTCGCCTTGCCGCTTTCCTCCACCGAGCCGCCGGTCGCGATGCGATAGCCGTTCGGCAGAGTCGCCGCGAGCTTGTCGATGCGAGGCTGCGCGGCCTGAACCGCCGTCGCCGGCAGCACGCCCGGCACCACATCGGCCTGCACCGTCAGGGTCGGGACGCGGTTGCGCCGCCACACGATCGGATATTCCCGGTCGTACTCGAAGGTGGCGATCTGCCGCAGCGGAACCACCCGACCATTGGACAATGAGATCTGCAGCGAGCGGAGCGATTCGAGCGAGGTCCGCTGCACCTGTTCGGCCCGCGCGACCACGTCGATCAGGTAGATGCTGTCGCGTACCTGCGTCACCGTGCTGCCGGTCACCACACCGTTCAGCGCCAGTGCCACGTCCTGCGAACTGAGGCCAAGCTGCCTCGCCTGGTCCTGGTCGATGCGGATGCGCATGACGCGCGCCGGCTCGACCCAATCGAAGTTGACATTGCGCACGCCCGCCGTCGCGCCCAGCAGATCGGCGACCCGCAAGGCGATCGAGCGCACGCTCTGCGGTTCCGGCCCGCTGACGCGGTACTTCACCGGCCAACCAACGGGGGGGCCAAGTTCCAGCGGATAGATCCGCGCGACCACCTCCGGGAAGCGCGCGGCCAGGGCTTGCTCAAGGCGCACGCGCACCTGGTCACGCTGCTTGAGCCCCTTGGTCACCACGACGGACTGAGCGAAGAAGTCGTTGGGCAAGGCAACGTCGAGCGGCAGATAGAAGCGGATGGCGCCCTGACCGACATAGGTGGAGAAACGCTCAATATCCGGGTCGGCCGCGAGCAATTGGTCGACCCCCTCGGCGACGTCGCGTGTGGCCAGGATCGAGGCGTTGTCCTGCAGTTTCAAATCGACCAGAAGCTCGGGGCGGTCGGACGCGGGAAAGAACTGCTCCGGCACCAGACGGGTGCCGGCGAGCGCTGCGGCGAACAGGGCAACCGTGACTGCGATGGTGATCCACTTGGCCCGCATCGCTGCCACGAGGCAGCGCCGGAACAGGCGCATCGGCGCACCCAGGGTCTCGCCATGCGGATGCTTTGGGGGGCGCAGCAGCGCCAGGCCGACAACCGGTGCAAACAGGCCGGAGACCACCCAGGAGGACAGCAACGCCAGGGCCACCACGGCGAACAACGAAAAGGTGTATTCGCCAGCATCGCTGCGGGCGAGGCCCACGGGCAGGAACCCCGCGATGGTGACCAGCGTTCCGGTGAGCCGCGGATACGCGGTGGAGGCATAGGCAAAGACCGCAGCCTGCTGCTTGTTGTCGCCACGTTCCAGGCGGAACACCATGCTCTCGATGGTGATCATGGCATCATCCACCAGCAGGCCGAGCGAGATGATGAGGGCGCCGAGAGAGATGCGCTGAAGGTCGATGCCGAGGGCCTCCATCGCCCCGAATACGACCGCCAGCACCAGCGGAATCGAGACAATGACGATGGAGCCCGCGCGCAGACCGAGGCTCACCACGCTCACCGCGAGGACGATGGCGATCGACTCCCACAGCGCTTCCATGAATTCATTGATCGACTTGCTGACCGTTTCCGGCTGGTTTGCCACCATGATCGGCTCGATGCCGATCGGCAGGTTGGCCTTCAGCTCCTGCATCGTCTGCTCGATGTTGCGACCGAGCGCGAGCACGTCGCCGCCGTCTTGCATCGAGATCGCCAGGCCCAGGCCAGGCTTGCCGTTGATGCGGAAAATAGGCTCCGGCGGGTCGGCGTCCTCCCGCCGCACCTGGGCAATGTCGGCGAGCCGGATGATCCTGTCGCCCACGGCGAAGTTGACGGCGAGAATGTCCTTCTCGGACTTGAGCGCTCCGCTGACTCGCAGTTTGATTGTTTCGGCTTCGGTGGTGATGTCGCCGGACGGGACGACGATGTTCTGCGCCTGCAGCGCCGCCATCAGTGAGGCGGGGGTGAGACCGTAGCCGGCCAGCTTCGCGGGTGAGAATTGGATGTAGATGCGCTCAGGCTGGGCGCCGATGAGGTTCACCTTGGCGACGTCGGGCACCTGCAGCAGCTGCGAGCGGATATCCTCGACATAGTCGCGCAACTGGCGATGCGTGAACCCGTCTGCAGTGAAGCCGTAGACGATGCCATAGGTGTCGCCGAACTCGTCGTCGCAGACAGGAGGGGGCACACCCAACGGCAAGGTCTGCTCGATGTCGTGTACTTTCTTACGAACCTGGTACCAGGTATCCTGCACCGCCTTCGGCCCGGTGGATCCCTTGAGGTACACGAAGACCGTCGATTGACCCGCCTTGGTGTAGCTCTTCAGGTAGTCGAGGTGAGGCGTCTCCTGCAGCTTGCGCTCGATCCGTTCGGTGACCTGAAGCAGCGTGTCCTCCAGTGTGGCACCCGGCCATTGCGCCTGCACCACCATGGTCTTGATGGTGAAGGTGGGGTCTTCGTTGCGCCCCAATCGCAAGTAGGAGGCGATGCCGACGACAACGATCGCCAGCATCAGGAAGTAGACGATCGAACGGTGCGCGATCGCCCAGGCGGATAAGTTGAAGCGGTTCATGGCTTGTCTTCCGCCAAGCGCACCTTCTGGCCGGGTCGCAACGCGTGCACGCCGGCCGTCACCACCAGTTCGCCGCCTTCAAGCCCCCGCGTCACGACGATGCTGGAAGAGTCCTGGCGTTGCAGCTCGACGGGTCGCAGCGACACAAGCTGAGTTGCGCGATCGACCACCCAGACGGCCGGCTTGTTGTCCACCATGGTCAGCGCGGTTGCCGGCAGCTCGATGCCACCCGGTGCGACCATGCGCGTCTGCCCGGTTACCGTCGCTCCCAGCCGCATGGCTTGCGGCCAATCGCTCAACCCGACCTTAACCCGGTAGCTGTTCGTCACCGGGTCCGCCTGCGGCGCCACTTCCCGCACCTGACCGACCGTGTGCACGGTCGGATCGTCGGTCAGCGCGATGCTGATCAGGGCGTCCGGCGACACCTGGCGGAACAGCGTGGCGGGGACATCGAATACCGCGTCTGCGCCGTCATTGTGCGCGACAGTGGCGATCATCTGGCCGGCCCGCACGACCTCGCCGGCCTCCGCGCCGGTGGCGATCACCGCACCCGGCGCGTCCGCCAGCAGCTTCGTGTAGCCGAGCTGATCCTCGGCATCGTGCAACTGGGCCGCGTCGGAATCGACCGCCGCTTTGGCGCTGAGAAACGCCTTCTCAGTGGCATCGAACTGGACCCGGGTGGACCAACCCTGGCCAACCAGCGTCCGCTGGCGCTCCAAATTGTTGGCGGCTTCATGGAGGGTGGCCTGCGCCGCGGCAAGTGCGGCTTGCGCGGAACGCAAAGCGTCCTGCTTCGGCTGCGGATCGAGTTCGGCGACGAGGTCGCCTGGCTTGATAACCGCCCCCACATCGACCTTCCGCGTGATCATCCTGCCGTCGATGCGGAATGCGAGGCTTTCCTCCGTGCGCGCCCGGATATGGCCGGTGAGCGACACCGATTCCCCCTCGGCGCTGGGCTTAGCGACTATGGTCCGGACGGGTCGGACGTCGGGCGAAGGTGGCGGAGACGCGCCGCCCGTCAGGAGCAGTGCGAGAACTCAGCGAGGCAACAACGGTAATGGGTTTCATGGGAGACCTCACGCTGTTGGCCAAGCCGCGACGGCTCTATTTCGTGGCAGAAACGCTTTCGCGGCGAGCGGTGCGCGTTGGCAGCGGGGCTAACAGCTTTTCCACCCGGGAAAGCCTGCGTTGTTGTTCTTCATTGAGCTCAGGCTGTCGGAGCTCTCTGATGCGGTGCAGACTCTCAAGCACGAGCCGGCGATCCTCAGCCGAGGCAACGAGTTTCGGCAGAGCCTCGATCGCACGTTCCTCGTCCAGATGTAGGATGAGAGATTGTTGACGAACGATTTCCCGGAAACTTGCGAAGTCGGGAAAATACTCCGGGGGCACCATGCGGCCGAGTTCTCGCAAAGCAGCGAAACCCCGGTCATCCACTTCTCTGATCGGCTTGATCAGATAACCCAGGGCGCGGACAAAGGCCTCGACGACGCCACCACGGTCAATGGCGCTTTCCAGCTCGGCACGAAGACGATTGGCCCGGGACTTGCGTGCCGCATCGCGCTCGATACGACGGTGCAAGCTGGCGTTTTCCGCATTCAACCCCACCAGCGATTGCAGCAGCGGGGAGCCGTAGAGAGCAAGAAAGACTTGCTCCGCCAGTGCATCCCGCGTCTGTCCCCACAGCTTGAGGCTCGTCTCTATCCAGCCAGATGCCATTCTCTCGACCGCAAACAGGGGATTGGTTTGCGCTGCGGGACGCCGATCCTGCCGGACCGCTTCGGCGAGCGGCGCGATCGCTGCCACAAACGGGTTGCGGTCGGAGAAGAAGCCGAAGCCGAACCGGTTGGGATGCATCTCGCGGATGGCATCGGCAATTGCCGGCGTGACGGCCGCGCGGACTGCCGGGCGGACGAAGGCCTGGTACAGGCTCTCGTTCACCTCGGACAATCTTGCGACTGTGGCAAATCGGCGGTCATCCTCGGCATCGTTGCAACCGAGTGCGCGGATGTCGTTCAAGGCCCGCTTTTCCAGAGCAAAATGATAGCGGCCCTGCACAAGCTTTGGATCAGCCGCCGCCGGATCGGCATCGGTAATCACGGCCTCATAGAGCCCCGGCGGCAGGAGATCGATGAGGTCCATGCACTGGACCAGCTCGGCATCCTCCTTGGTGGCCACTTGTCCGGAGACGAAGATACCAAGATGGCCGATGGTCTGGTGCATCGTGTATACGATTGTCTGGCCGTTGGCGATGATTTCGTCTTCATGGTCGTAGAGGTCGAGGATCCAGTCGAGTGCCTGAGGCGGCGGTGTGATGTCGTCGCCCCATGAGCAGAAGACGATGATCGGCGAGGTGATGTTGCGCAGGTCGATGCGCAACCCGTCCGATGTGCGGATCTGGCCGGTGGAGAGCTTGTTGCCGACAAACAAGTTATCGACGATGTACTGCATTTCGTCCGCATTCGTCAGGACCGGACATCCCCACCATTTTTCAAATTCAAGGAAGCGAGGTGGTTCGGTGTCGATGTTTGCATAAACGTGGTAGATCTTCTTCCAGAGCGCATTGTCGGGATGCATCGACTCGAAATTGGCGACCAGGCTGGCGCCGTCGAATTTACCATCGCCAATATCGCCAGCGAGCGATGTCAGCCAGGTTCCGCCGAGAAGCCCGCCGAGATAGCGCATCGGCGCCTTTCCACGTACGCCGGCCCAATACGAAAGCGGCGAACCGGCGAGCAGGATGGGGCCCGGCAGGTCTGGACGAATCGCACACGCCATCATGATCTGCCATCCGGCCTGGCAGTTGCCGATCAACGCCGGCTTGCCGGCGGATTTCTTGTGGCGGGCCGCCACCGTCTCGATGAAGTGCGCTTCTGCGCGGCATACGTCTTCCACGGTCTGTCCGGGGACGGGCTGCGGCAAAAAGCCCACGTAGTAGCAAGGGTGGCCTGCTGCCAGTGCTTCGCCGATCTCGCTGTCATGTTTCATGCCGCCAATGCCGGGCACCTGGCCGGCGCGCGGATCAAAGACAATGAAGGGGCGCTTGTCTTCGTCGACGGCCATGCCCGCCGGCGGGATGATCCGCGCCAGGCCATAGTTGACGGGCCGTTCCAGCGTGCGTCCGTCGATCAGCAGCTCGGCATCGAACGTCAGGACATGCGGCGCCTCGCGGGCGTTCTGTTCGAAGAAGTTGTTGCCGCGCTGACGAAGCACATCGACAAGCAGGATGGCCCGCTGAAAGGCGTCGATCCAGTACTCCGACACGGCATCGGCCGGTGAAAGGAACGGCATGCCGGCTGGGCCTGGGGTTGTCATTGTCAACCTCCGATCATTGATACTGGTAAACACCGCGCCCGGTCTTGCGGCCGAGATATCCCGCCTCAACCATTTCCCGCAGATTTGGGCTGGGACGGTACTTGTCGTCACCCAGTTCGTGGTGCAGCACTTCCATCACCGACAGCAGAACGTCCAATCCGATCAGATCGGCGAGCGCCAGGGGACCCATCGGATGATTGCATCCGAGCTTCATCCCCTGGTCGATTTCGTCAGCAACTGGCGTCTCCCTCGGCAAGGGCGAAAAACGCCTCGTTGATCATGGGAATCAACAGCCGGTTCACCACGAAGCCGGGCATGTTCTTTACGGTAATCGGGGTCTTGCCCAGCTTGTGAGAAATGCTGATCGCTGCATGATGCGTTGCGTCGGTGGTCTGCAGTGCACGCACCACCTCGACAAGCTTCATCACTGGCACCGGATTGAAGAAGTGCAACCCGATGAACCGGCCGGGATTGGAGACGCACGCGGCAAGCTTCGTGATGGAAACCGAGGACGTGTTTGTGCTGATGATGGTATCATCCCGCACTGCCTTATCCACGGCCCGGACGATCTCGATTTTGGTATCGGCGTTCTCCGTCGCAGCTTCAACGACGAGATCGGCCGGTGCGAGGGCGCTGTAGTCCGTCGCCGTCGCAATGAGACCGATGGCTGCCTGCTTAGCTTCCGGACTGATTTGTCCCTTTGCGAGCAACCGATCGAAACCTGAGCCGATGCGTTCCACTGCTTTGCTCAGGGCTTCTCCGTTCACGTCGATCAAGGTCACCTTGAAGCCGGTGGCGGCAGCCACATGCGCAATGCCTGTACCCATCGTCCCTGCACCAACGACAGCAATCGTTTGGACAGACATTTTCGTGTTCCTTAACTAACTGGTTGGCTACATCGTGATTACCATGCGGCCGTCGACGTTCCCTGTTTTGAGGTCACTGAAGATCCCGTTGATGTCCTCGAGCTGCGCTAGTTTGATGTGAGAATGAACCTTCCCCTCGGCCGCAAACGCGATCGCTTCGGCAAGGTCCTCACGTGTCCCCACGATAGAGCCGCGAATGGTGATGCGCTTCAGCACAACATCGAAGATTGGTGTTGCGAATTCGCCTGGCGGAAGGCCAACGAGGCTTACGGTCCCACGGCGCCTCGCGAAACGCAGCGCCTGCGCAAATGCGGGCGGCGACACAGCCGTCACGAGCACACCATGCGCACCACCCCCGGTTGCCTGCAGCACCTGCGCCGCCGCATCGGGTGATCTCGCGTTGACCGTAACATCAGCGCCGGCATTGCGCGCCAGGGCCAGCTTGTCGTCGGTAACGTCGAGCGCGACGACATGCAGCCCCATCGCCTTGGCGTATTGCACCGCGATGTGGCCGAGACCTCCGATGCCCGAAATGGCCACCCATTCGCCGGGTCGCGCCTCGGTCTCCTTCAAGCCTTTGTAGGTGGTGACACCTGCACACAGGATCGGTGCCAAGGCAGCGAAGTCGGGTCTTTCCGGTAATCTGGCGACATAAGCTGCCGAACCGACCGCGTATTCGGCAAAGCTGCCGTTCACGCTATAACCGCTGTTGTGCTGCGCTTCGCACAACGTCTCCCATCCTGTGATGCAGTACTCGCAAAGCCCGCACGCATCGTGTAGCCAGGCTATACCCACCGGGTCGCCTTCCTTCAGGTTGGTGACGCCCCCACCAAGAGCGGCGACCATGCCAGTGCCCTCGTGGCCAGGGATAAACGGGGGTGTCGGCTTGACCGGCCAGTCGCCGTCGGCGGCATGCACGTCGGTGTGGCAGACGCCCGTCGCGACAATCTTCACCAGCACCTCGCCGGGGCCAGGTGCGGGTATCGCCACTTCCTCTATTGCGAGCGGCTTGCCGAACGCGTGCACGACCGCTGCTTTCATAAGCTTTGGCATCGGGTGCTTCTCCTGCAAACTCGACACTCTGTTATATGCGTGCTTTGTCACTGCATTGATCTGGATCAAACCAGATGGATGTCGGGCACCGCGTCAGCGGATTGTGAATTGCGGTGGGACGCCGGCTCGCCGACGTTGGGAGCAGGTTCATGAGCGTTTCTCCTGGTAGTGCCCACGAAGCGGGGAGCCTTGTCCGGGGAAGCGATCTACGCCTCGCATCTGAAGAACCTTGATCGTCTGGCGAGCGATTGTTCGCTCTTCGTCTGTCGGGATGGCCCAGATGGGGACGCGGCTCGCTTCCGCGGAAATTCGCTCCGCTCCCTGCTCATTGGCGCTGGTATCGAGGACCAGACCGAGCCAGGCGCTCTTCTCGCAGACACGCCGGCGGATCGCCGGTGCGTGTTCACCGATCCCGGCCGTGAAAACCAGGCCATCAAGCCCACCAAGTGTCGCGACCAAGGCTCCCAGCTCACGGACAATCCGATGCACAAACAGATCGATCGCCTGTTCGGCGCGCGGATCGCGCGAAGCCAGCAATTCGCGCACATCGTTGCTTATGCCGGAGACACCGAGTAGTCCGCTTTGCTGGTAGAGCAGCTTCTCGATCCCATCGATGCTCATTCCGCGCTCGCGCTGGAGATAGAGAATCACTCCGGGATCGAGCGCACCGCAGCGCGTGCCCATCGGCAGCCCGTCGAGCGCGGTGAACCCCATAGTGGTTTCGATGCTCTTCCCGTCGCCCATGGCGCACAGGCTGGCCCCGGAGCCGAGATGGGCGACGACCACCCGTCCATGCGCTAAGCGCGCATCTCGTTCGCGCAAGGCGGAGGCGATGTAGTCGTAGGAAAGCCCGTGGAAGCCATAGCGCCTGATCCCAGAATCATGCAGGTCGCGTGGCAACCCGAAGCGTTGCGCGACCTCTGGCTGGTCACGATGAAAGGCGGTGTCGAAGCAGGCGACCTGCGGCAGTGATGGCGCCACAGCGACGATGGCGCGGATCGCTGCGAGGTTGTGTGGCTGGTGCAACGGCGCGAGCGGACACAGCGATTGCAGATGGTTTAGCACCGCGTCATCCAGCAGCGTCGCCTCGGCGTAACGGGTACCCCCATGGACTACGCGATGCCCGACGGCGACGGGCTTCTCACCGCCGAAATGCGTCTGCATCCACTCGACGAGATAGCCGAGCAGGGCCTCGTGATCCGATTTGTCCCCGCGCGGCCAGGTTTTCTCCGTGATGATCCCGCAGTTCGCGTTCTTGGCGACCAGGTGAGGCATCGTGCCGATGCCCTCGATCTGGCCTTTCAGGAGCAGGGCCGGTTCCTGCTCATCCATCGCGGCATAGCCCGAGAACTTGATGCTCGATGATCCCGCGTTAATGACGACGATGGGACCTTGCATGAGACTCACTCCCCCGCCGGACTCGTCCGACGCCGCACATCTGCGAGCAGGACAGCCAAGCCCGCCGACGCCAAGCGCGTCTTCGGCGCGTCACGTTGTGCGTTTGGTGATGGTGATGGTGACTCTGTCACAAAGCGCGCTTCACGATTGAACTTGCACCGCAGGTGCCAGGAGTTTGCCGTCATGACGGGATGACCATCGGATCAGAGAGCAATCAGGCTGGGGTTGTGTCTCGCCAAGTTGGTCAGCGAAGGCCAGATGACCCGTGCCGGATCCGTTGGTGTCGGAGGATCCTCCGGCAGCCACTCGATTTCACCCCAACCGTCCCCGCTTTCGTCGTCCATGACCCCCAACCTTTCCCGGCTTTTCCGTTGCCTTATCGCGTGTCTCAGCGTGCAGCTGCACGATCCGGACTTCAGTTCCTGAGCCTCCGTCGGCGTTTCAGCCGCCGTGAAACTAGGCCAGTCGTCTTTGCAGCGCGGAGCGAAATAACCTGGAAAAACAGCGGGTGGCCGCGGGTGCGCACCGCAGTTCCTGGAAAATCCTGGATTTTCCTGCTCTACTTGCGGCCTCGCTATGGGCGCCTCCATGGAACCGGCTGCCAAAGGCCCAGTGGACGTTGCATTTGGGCGCTTTCTGCTGTTGCCACACCGCCGCGAACTGCTCGCGGATGGCCAGGCGACAAAGGTCGGCGCGCGCGCCTTCGACGTGCTGATGGCGTTGATCGAGGCGCGGGGAGGCGTTGTCGGCAAGGATGCGCTGGCAGCGCGCGTCTGGCCTGGCCAGATCATTCAGGATACCGCTTTACAGTCACAGGTCTCGGCGTTGCGCGCCGCGCTTGGAGCCGACCGCGACCTGATCCGCACCATTTCCGGCCGTGGGTATCAGTTTGTCGGGGAAATTCGTGATGACCCGCCACGCCGGGCTAATGGGGATAGCGAGGGTGCGGCCACGCCGCAGCCTCAGGGGAGCGTGCCTCCAACAAACCTGTCAGAGCCGGTTTCCGAGCTGATCGGCCGGGACAAAGAGCTGAGCGAGGTCGAGGATCTCGCGGCCAGCCACCGCCTCGTCACCCTCACCGGTGCCGGTGGAATAGGCAAAACGCGGTTGGCGATGACGGTGGCCCGTCGGCTCATGCCGCGATTCGGCGATGGTGTTTGGGTCGTCGATTTTTCGTCAGTGTCCGATCCCAGCCTGGTTCCGGCCACGATCGCCGTGGCCGTCGGTGCGGATCCCGGCGGGCCCGCCACGAGGCAACACGTGGCGCGACTGCTTGCCGTCCGACCGCTGTTGCTGGTGCTCGAGACCTGCGAGCACGTGGTCGGCGCCATGGCGGCCATGGCCGAGGAACTGCTGCGAGCCGGCGCGGCGGCGCATGTCATCGCCACCAGCCGTGAGCCGCTCCGCGCCGAGGGAGAATGGATCTATCCGGTGCTTCCTCTCGCCGTGCCGGCGGAAGACGCTCGCGACGAGGACCTCCAGCACTATGGCGCGGTGCGACTGTTCGTCGAACGGGCGCGAGCGGCTGTGCCGCACTTCGCGCCCGATCGACAGGATGCAGCGGCGATCGCGGCGATCTGCCGGCGGCTCGATGGCATCCCTCTGGCGATCGAACTGGCCGCCGCGCGTAGCGGGGCACTTAGCGTCGAACAACTCCTTACCCATCTCCACGATCGCTTCCACTTACTGACCGGCGGACGGCGAACGGCGCTCCCGCGCCATCAGACCCTGCGGGCAACGCTCGATTGGAGCTATGAGCTTCTGCTTGAGCCCGAGCGTGTGATCCTTCGCCGCCTGGCGATCTTCAGCGGTGTGTTCAGCCTGGAAGCGGCCACCGCCGTCGCGGCCGGCCCCGAGATCGCTGCAGCGCAGGTCGTCCAGGGCCTCTCCGATCTGGTCGCGAAGTCGCTCGTCGTGACCGAAATGGGTCATATCGCGCACTACCGCCTGCTCGACACGACACGGGCGTACGCGCTCGAAAAACTTGCCGAAAGCGGCGAAAACGAGCTGCTGGCGCGTCGACATGCCGAGTATTACTGCGACCTCTTCGAGCGGGCCGAAGCCGAGTCGGAAACCAGACTAACGGCGGAATGGCTGGCCGATTACGGTCGAAAAATCGACAATTTGCGCATAGCGCTCGATTGGGCCTTCTCGCCCATCGGCGATCCGTCGATCGGCGCCGCGCTGACGGCGGCCGCGGTTCCATTGTGGATTCAATTATCCCTGGTGGGAGAATGCCGCCGCCGTGCTGAGCAGGCTCTTGCTGCGATCGCGGCCGGCGTCGAGGTGGATGCTCGCCGGGAAATGAAGCTTCATGCTGCCCTGGGCGCATCTTTGATGTACACCGGCGGGGGCGGTCCCGACGTCGCCGCAACCTGGAATAAGGCCCTAGAGATCGCGGAAAGCCTCGCCGATGCCAAGTACCAGATGCTTTCGCTCTGGGGCCTGTGGGCGTTTCACGTCAACGGCATCGAATATAACACTGCCCTCACCCTGGCCCGCAAGTTCTCTCCCTTGGCGGCTACCCGCCCTAACCCGAACGATCGGCTGATGGGGGAGCGGATGATTGCCATCTCGCACCACTTCCTGGGCGACCAAAATAGCGCGCGACGCCACATCGAACGGGCGCTCCGTGATTTCGCTGCTCCCAGCGGCAAACGTCAAATCGTTCACCTCGAGCTCGATCCCCGGGTGACAGCACGTGTCCACCTTGCGCGAATCTTGTGGCTGCAAGGATTTCCGGGCCGTGCGATGCGCGCAGTCGAGCAGAGTATCGAGGACGCGCGCAGGGCGCAGCACGCCATCTCGTTCAATTATGCTTTGCACCGCGGGGCATGTCCGGTCGCGCTATGGATCGGAGATCTGTCAGCGGCTGGCCACTACGCAGACATGTTGCTTGACCATGCGAAAAGACATGCGCTGGGGCGCTGGCAGCTTTACGGCCGAGGCTATCAGGGAGCGGTTGCGATCAGACGCGGCGACACCGCCGCCGGATTGCGCCTGCTCAGAGACTCCTTTGAGGAACTTGGCGAAACGGGGATCATCGCTCCGCGCTTCATGCGGTTTGCCGCAGTTTATGTGGCCGAAGCTTTGGGACAAGCTGGCCAGACCTCCGATGGACTTGTCGTGATCGACGAAGCGATTGGGCGTGCCGAGCGTACCAAGGAACTTTGGGAACTGGCTGAATTGATGCGCGTCAAGGGGGAGCTTTTGCTAATGCAAAGCACCTCCCAGGACGAAGCGGGTGCCGAGAGTTGCTTCCGCCAGGCTCTCGATACGGCGTCCCGCCAAGACGCGCTATCCTGGGAAGTGCGCGCGGCAACAAGCCTCGCACGGTTGCTGAGAGATCGGGGCCGTCCCGCCGATGGCAAGGAGCTTCTTCAGCCGATCTACGCCCGGTTCACCGAGGGCTTTGACACCGCCGATCTCAAATCGGCGAAAGCACTTCTGGATGCGATCGGCTAGACCGGAACACCAGGACGTCGATTCCAGGCGCCGAGTATTGAATGTCCGCGTCACGGGCCGGCGGCGCTGCTCCCCGGCGGTGTCGGCCTGTGCAACGGCTAGGCGAACAGCACTCCGGATCATCGCGCCGACTTCCTGCGATCCAAAAGGTGTTGCAGAACACCGCTCCATGTCCACATGGTGGACAAATTTGAAACTCTCATTGCTGTGCAGCCATCCCCATGGGAACCCAACACCGCGGAGGGAAGATCCATGGGTGGCGAGTTTGGCGAGGGTGCCGTCAACTACGAGGCGGATGTTGCTATCATAGGTTACGGGCCGGCCGGCGCAACGCTGGCCAATCTGCTCGGCCAAAGTGGCATTTCGACGCTGGTGCTGGAGCGCGAGGAGGCAGCCTACCACCTGCCCCGCGCGGTGCATTTCGATGACGAGGTGATGCGCGTCTTCGACACGATTGGCCTGGCTGAAGCAATGGAACCTACGGTGCACGTCTCGCCAGGGATGCGTTTCGTGGATGCGTCTGGCCGTTGCCTGCTGGAATGGCCGCGGCCGAAAGAACGGACACCACAGGGTTGGCATGCCTCCTACCGTTTCCACCAGCCCGAGCTCGAGTGCATCCTGCGCCGAGGATTGCAGAGGTTCCCTTCGGTATCCGTGCGCACGCGGGTCGAGGCGCTGGCGGTCGATCAGGATGCCGATGGCGTTACTGTCCGGTGTGAGAACCTGCGGACGGGTCTACTGGAAAGAATCCGCGCGCGCTATGTCGTCGGATGCGACGGCGCGCGCTCGTTCATCCGTCGCAAGATGGGCGAGACGCCGGACGATATGGGTTTCAATGAGCACTGGCTGGTTGTCGATGTGCTGCTGAACCGCCCGAAACCGGAACTTGGCGATTTCTCGATTCAGTACCTGCAACCCGGCGCGTTCCGCGACCTATGTGCGCGGCACGGGCAACAGGCGGCGCTGGGAAATCGCATTGCACGATGATGAGAACTACGCCGATATGGTGCGACCCGAGAGGGTTTGGGCGCTGCTGGCGCCCTGGCTGTCGCCCGATGAGGCGACGTTGGAGCGGGCTGCCTGCTATCGCTTCCAGTCCATCGTGGCGCGGCCTTGGAGGCTCGGGCGGCTGTTGCTGGCCGGCGATGCAGCGCATCAGACGCCGCCATTTCTGGGCCAGGGGATGTGCGCCGGCATTCGCGATGTCGCCAATCTTGCCTGGAAGCTGGCGCGCGTGCTCCGCGGGAAGGACGATGGCGCCCTGCTGGACAGCTACGAAACCGAACGAGCGCCGCACGTGCACGAATACATTGCGCGCGCGGTACGGTTGGGCGGCCTGATCAACACTAAGGCGATGCAGGCGGCGCTGTTGGACGGCTGTCGCCTCGGCGATCCGGCGACGATGGAATCCATCAGGCCGGAGCTTGGGCCCGGGCTGGCAGCAGGATGGACCGGTCTGCCGCGGCAGGTTGCGCCGCAGCCGGTGCTTTCCGACGGGCGGCGGCTGGATGCGTGGGTCGGCTACGCACCGGCGTTGCTGCTGCGCAACGACGTGGCGCTGCCACCGAACGAGGCTGCAAAGCTGGCCGAACGCGACGTGGTCGTGGTGCGAGACCCGACGCCAGCGCTGCAAGACTGGCTCGCGGATCTCGGTGTGATTGCCGCAGCCGTTCGGCCAGACCGCTACATGCTGGGCGCCGCCCGCGACACCGCCGAGCTCGTGACGCTGGCCGGTCAGATCTGAAGACATGCGATACGAGGAGCAATCAATGCACAATGAAGACACGGGTCCACAGTTCAGCCATTTCGGAATGTTCGTAACGGATCTGGAAAAGGTCGCCGGATTCTATCGCGACACGCTGGACTTCATTGAGACGGACTGCGGGTGGATAGGCGACCGGCAGATCATCTTTCTCAGTCGTGATCCACGCGAACATCACCAGCTTGCCTTTGTGTCCGGCCGCGGGATAAGCCCGCGCGAGGAAGTGGTGAACCAGATCTCGTTTCGACTGCCGATGCTGGCAGCCCTGAAACGTTACGTCGAGCGCGCAGTTGCGAACGGTGCAACCGACCTGCGCACGATCAACCACGGCAATGCCTGGGCGGCGTACTTCCGCGACCCGGAGGGCAATCGTATCGAGCTGTTCGTCGATAGTCCCTGGTACATCGCCCAGCCGTGCCGGGAGCCGCTCGATCTCGACCGGCCGGACGAGGAAATCGTCGCCGCGACCGAGGCGTGGTGCCGCGCGCAACCTTCATTCCGCCCGGCCGCCGATTTCCAAGCCGACTTAGTCGCGCGGCTTGCCTCACAGCTTACGCGTTCCTGAACCAAATTTCTGGAGGAAACTGATGCACCGAGTTCTGCTGGTTGCCGCGGTGGCGGCCGGGTTGGCCGCGCCGTCAGGCGCGCGCGCTGAGATCAAAACCGATGTCATCCGCATCGGCGTGTTGACAGACATGAGCGGCCCATTCGCGACTGCCATGGGGCCGGGTTCGGTCACCGCGGCCCGCATGGCGGCCGCCGAGTTTGGCGGTTCAGTCAAGGGCCATAGGATCGAGATCCTGCAAGCCGATCATCAGAACAAGCCGGACATCGCTTCGGCGCTTGCGCGCCAGTGGTTCGACCGCGACGACGTCTTGGCGATTGCCGACGGCGGCACTTCGGCTGCGTCGCTCGCCGTGCAGGAACTGGTGCGCGCGAGGAGCCGCATCTTCCTGATCTCAGGCGCCGGCGTGGCCGATCTGTCGGATCGCGCCTGTGCGCCGACAGCGGTGCAATGGACGCAGGACTCCAACTCCACCGCCAAAGCGGTGGTGGTCGGTGTGCATGAGCGAATCAAGGGCCCCTGGTTCTTCGTTACCGCCGACTACACCTTCGGCCATGCCGTCGAGGCCGACGCGCGCGCGAAGCTCGCCTCGCTCGGCGAACAGGTTGCCGGATCGGCCAAGGTGCCGCTCAACACCACCGATTTTTCCAACTATCTGATCGCGGCGCAGACCTCGGGCGCTAAGGTGCTGGCGCTGAACCTCGCCGCCGGCAACGCAACGGCGATGAAGCAGGCGGCGGAGTTCGCCATGTCCGAGCAGGGTATGGTGGTCGTGCCCATGTCGTTCCAGAACGTCGATATCAAGGCAGTTGGTCTGCAGGCCGCACAAGGCGATCTGATCGTGACTTCGTTCTTCGAGGACGAATCGCCGGTGGCACGCGCGTGGTCCGACCGATTTTTTGCTGCGCAGAACGCCATGCCCTCGGAGATTCAGGCGGGCGTCTACTCAGCCGTGCGTCATTACCTACAAGCCGTGGCTGACAGCGATTCGGATGATGGTCCCACTGTCATGGCGAAAATGCGGGAGACAGAGGTGAACGATGCTTACGCCATGCACGGACGCATTCGCGCCGATAGCCGCATGGTCCAGGCATTGCGTCTGGTCGAGGTCAAGACGCCGGCCGAATTGAAGGGACCCTGGGACCTGGTCAAGCAGGTGGGTACGATCCCGGTGGACCAGGCGTTCCGGCCGCTGAACGAAAGCCACTGCCCGGCCGCCCAGGTGCGGTGATGTTGCGGGCGGCGCGATCGGAACCGCCGAGTTATTGGCGTCGTGCCTCGGCCAAGCGCCGCTCAATCAGTTCTCTTGCCTCGCGCAGTGGTCCGAGGCACGTGTTAGCGGCTGCGGTCGGCACGAGAGCGCGCGCCATCCACACAGTATTGATGCACCCAAGCAGCCGCCGGCCGACGCGGATCGGCAAGGCAATGGCACCTGTATGTGGCCAAATCCTCCCGCCGTGACGAAAGCCGTAGCCGCGCCGCCGGGTTGCAGCGATCAGGTGGGAAACCTGGGCCGTGTCGCGCGCAACGGCATCGTACGGGTCGTTGGATTGGGCAAGCAGCGCCAACAATGACTGCCGCTCCTCTTTGGGCGCGAAAGCCATGTAGGCGAGGCCGGACGCACTGGCGAGAATCGGCAGTTCCTGTCCAACCATGTTTCGATCTATCGAGAGTGGCGCGATCCGATGGGTCGTTTCATGGATTACCATCTTAAGACCGTGCAATGCCAAGGCATCGCATGGCCAGGATATGCGCCTGGTCAGCTCCTCCAGAGCAGGCGCAGCTACTGAGGAAATCCACTGCTCGTCGGCAAAACCCTCCGAAAGGCTGCGCACCTTCAGTTTTAGATGAAACCGGTCATCTCCGGTGCTGCGACCGATGTAGCCACCGTCCATCAAGGTCTGCAAGAGACGGTACACGGTTGGCCGCGGTACGCCCGAGTCTCGCGCCAAGGTAAGGGCGGTGGCGCTACCGTGTCGGTTGAGTACTGAGAGCACGGCGAGTCCGCGCGCAAAGGACCGGATCGGCTTTGGTTCCATCTGTTGTATCCACAGAGTAGATGCGTTGCATCATTCTTGCCCAGAGTGGATCTCCGCCGTGTGCGATGGTCAGCGCATTCGCCGCTCGCTGAGATCCCCTGATTCCCTCAAGGAAACGTCAAAGCTTTGCAGTTTTGCTCGCGCGGCCTCGGCAAAGTCCATCAGTGGATCAATTCCGGTGCCACTCTTCAGCAATTCAGGAATCTCCGGAACGGTCCTGTTGGGGACAGAATAGGCAGTAACCGTCTCAGCCATAACCTTTTCCGCGCATGCCACGGTGTGCGGCCAGCACACCGCACGCATTCTGCTGATCATACCGTAGAGTTCGACAAGTTCCTGAAGCTGCGGGGTGTTGCTCATAAGGGCTTCACCATATGATTTCGAAGCGGCTATCATGAAATCCTTGAAGAGCTCTTCGCGCCGAGAGAGTGCATGAGCGAGAAGGCTGGCCTTCGTCTGGGCGCGCTAGTTTAGCCAGTTAGTGAACCCGGAAGTTAGGCCACCGACTACTGATCCGGCGAGTGCCGCCAGTGTTGAGAGTAATGCTGCATCCATGTGCCCTCCTGAATGCGTGTGAGGTTCTGACTGACCCATGATAGCAACCGTACCGCCTGGCGACGGCAAATCGCGGGTCCAGAGGAAGCCCGCGTGCATGGGACCTTCGTACTTGGTCTGCCAGCAGAACGGCAGTTTCGGAGAAGCGGGGGCGAGCCAAAGCTGCCATTGCTCCGAATAACCCAGCGCCAGCGCTTGGACCCGAAGGGGCGCGCCGGCGGCAATTGAGAGCAGAAGGTGCCCCGGTTAGTCGAGGTTCGCGCCCAAAAAGCCGCCTGACTTCTGCCCGTGTTGGGTTGATCTAGCTCAATGAGCCGACAATGCGCGCAGGGTAGTCAGCATCAAGCTTGGCAAGAGAGGCACCGATGTCGAGGACAATGAAGGCAGCACTCGTGCGCGCGTTCGGCGAATTATTTGCTATCGAGGACGTTCCCATACCGGCCCCGCGTGCGGGAGGGGTGTTGATGGAGATCGTCGCGACCGGCGTCTGCCACTGATCTCCATGCCGCCGACGGTGACTGGCCAGTTAAGCCTACCCCACCATTTATCCCCGGCCATGAGGGCGCCGGCATTGTCGCCGCCGTTGACGCGGGTGTAACCAACCTGAAGGAAGGCGATCCGGTTGGTGTCGCCTGGCTGCATGATGCGTGCGGCCTCTGCGAGGTACTGCATAACAGGGCGGGAGACCCTGTGCGAAGCATAGGACAACAGCGGCTATAGCGTGAACGGAAAGCTTCGCCGAATATGCGATCGGGGGGTTACGGCGCCCGGCTGCCGGAAAGAGCGGGCCTCGCTGCTCTCGCACCAATTCCGTGCGCCGGGGTCACAACCTACAAGGGTTTGAAGGAGACCGAGGCACGACCCGGCGAGTGGGTGGCGATTTCGGCCGTATCGCCGTGCAGTATGCCAAGGCGATGGGTCAGCATGTGGTCGCGCTTGATGTAACCGGGCGACAAGCTGGCCCTGGCCCGGGAACTCGGCGCCGACGTCACGGTCAACGCAAGATCGCCCGATGCGGTGGCACGCGTGCTGAAGGCGACTGGCGGCGGCGCGTACGGCGGTACTGGTGACGGCTGTTTCGCCGCCCGCATTTGCGCAAGCGTTGCGTCTTGCAAGGTGCCGAGGAACCGTGAGCCTCGTTGGGCTTCCGCCCGGCGAATTCGCGACTCCGATCTTCGATGTTGTGCTGAAGCGCATTACCATTCGCAGCTCGATCGTGGGTACGCGCGAGGACCTGGCGGAGGCGATTGCATTTGCCGGGGACGGCAAGGTGCGCGCATATTCGCCGGGCGAAACTCGACGACGTCAACCAAATCTTCAGAGATCTAAAGGCAGGCAGAGTTGACGGCCGCACCGTCAGTCCGCGTGACCGCAAATACAGCGGCTCGTTTTTCAGCGTCGCCACTCCGCGGACCGATCCAGTTGAACATGCTGTCGCTCTATCCATGAGGCGATGTGGAAGGCGTGATCGCCCTGCACACCCGGCATGATTCCGAGATCGGCCGACACAAGTCCGGACCCCAGTTCGGCGACCAGTTCCTCGCGCGCGCCTGCCCTGATCGCCCCCAAGCGTGCGCCCAAAATTCCAGGCCCTGCGTTTTCGTGCTTGGTCCGGTGTGTGGTGCTCATGAGCGAGCTTTGCTGGCCTGATAAGGTGTGCTGATGTGGCACATCGGGCGCGTAATGCCGATCCAAAATACCGCCCCTTCGAGTCGCCACAGACGCGCCCCCGCAGGGAGTGGCCACGCTGACCTCACGCGCGTCACAGATGCCGGCCCGGGGTGACAAGCTGATAGCATGCGCCCGGACATACGCGTCCTACGGCTTTGACGGGCACTCTCGCTGCTCGAGGACCGCTTGTGCGTAAGTGGCTGCCAGTAGGTTGCACTGATTGACGGTCTGCGCAGTCGCCATGCAGTCAAGACGCCATTCGTCCAATTGTGGTTCACACTGATCCATTAGACGGAGGGCGGAGATACCACCATCTGACGCTGTGTAGGTTCCTTTTGTTGCCTCCGATGAGAGGCACGCTTCATAGGCGTGCCTAGCAGCTTCCCGATCAGGAGTAGGTGAGACCTCAGCGCTCACGATCGCCGCCGCCGAGATGAAACTGGCGGCCATCGCAGTCCCTATGAGATAGCGCGTCATCGCTTGACCCTGAGGCAGACAAGTCTAATCATCTTTCTGATGCAGGTCGTTGATGTAAGTCAACCACAACGGTCCCGCTAGGCGACAAGGCTGCAAGATGTCGAGTCTGCCGAAGGCGATTGGCTGACGCCGGCCCACCCGGCGTGGGCAGAGCAAACTCGCGGTTTTGACTGGTTGGTGAGGACCGCATTCCGGTCCACCTGTTTAACCGTACTCTTTGGGGAGGATTGCGCGGGACTTCTTATCCTGCGGCACGGAACCGGACAGACATGCGCGATCGAGCCAAGGCGAAGGCCAGCGCCGCAGCGGATAGCGCTCGGGGACGCGTCGCCGAAAGCAGGCTGAGGTGGAGATAGTCGCTGCTCAGAGCCAAAACGGCTCGGCGGGGCGGAGTTCATGCCACGGTTTTGATACATGACGGCGCGCCTCCTCGCCGCGCTTGGTCGCCCATTCCGTAAGCGCACCGACGGTGGGCGCAAGGTTCTGGCCGGCCTCGCGCAACTGGTCCGATAAGGCAAGCATTACAGCTCCGTCGTTGATAATTCCAAGCAACTCCTGCAAGTCCTTGCACGGTCCGAGATACGCTTTGACCTGCTTGTGCCGGTACAGGGAGGACAGGAACTCGACGCTATAACGCAGCTTCTTGATCGCTTTTCGCAACGCGTGCAGTCGCTCGCGGGACGCTTGGTCCATATGTCGGCCGCGCTTAGTACCTGATTCGCAATTACGGTTACGTATTGCGATGCCGTAACTTCGTGGCGGTATAGCGTCGCTTTTTGAGCTTGACGAGAAGTGCGTGCAGATCGCGGCGTGTGAAGGTCCACTTGAAGGGTTTGGCGGACCGCTGATAGCGAGCCTGAAACGCCATCACCTTATGCTTCAGATCGACCAAACTGTTGAAGCTGCTCGGGGTCAGCAGCTTCCGCTGAACGACCGAGAAGTAGACCTCAAGCTGGTTGAGCCAACTGGCGTGAACGGGGGTGTGAACCAGAACGATGCTGGCCCACTTGGCGTGCAGACGATCGGCGGCCCGTCGGCCACGGTGGCACGAACCGTTGTCGGTGATCAGGAACACCCGGCGTGCCGACCGATAGGGTTCTCGGCGCATGATCTGCCCGACTAGGCGATGGAATGCGGCAATGGAGTTCTTGCGCTCGCAGCGACCGAACAATCTGGCCCGATGAACGTCCCATGCCGCGAGATAGGCCAACGCACCGGCGCGCGCATATTCATGTTCGACGTAGATCGCGCGGCCTGGTGCCGGAGGCAATGATGGATGTTTGCGCCGCCTTGCCTGGATGCTGGTCTTCTCATCGATGCAGAGCACGTAATCGCGCGGCCCCAGCGCTGCAGCTTTCCAGCGGTGCTGATATAGATCGATGACGCGACCGGCCTTACGGGCGAACTGCGGGTCACGGGGGAACAGCCAACTGCGATGACGCCAGGGACGCAATGCGTCCTGGCCGAGCCAGCGCCACAGCGTGGTGCCGCTGATCTCGGCAACAATGCCGCTCGCCACGGCCTCCCGGCGCAGGTCGGCGACCGACCAGTGCGCCAAGGGCAGGCCGCGACGCGAGGGTAGCTCACAGGCCAGCGCCTTGATCGCCACCACCACATCGGGGGGAAAAGCGGGCCGGTCGCCCGCCCCGCGGCCGATCTTCGAGGCCAACCAAGCGGTCGGTCCAGAAGCGGTGACGCCACTTGCTGGCAATCTGGCGCGGCGTACTCAGTCGAGCCGCGATCTGGTCGTTGCCAAGACCCTCGCTCGCCAGCAACACTATCTTCGCCCGCATCACGTCGCGATACGGTGAGGTGTACCCCTTGCACCGAGCTTCCAGCTCCGCTCGTTCCTGCGCACTCAGCCGGATCACGAAAGGACTTCGCCTCGGCATGACAGGCTCCCCCTCGACCGGCAGGAGCTTGCTCTGCCGCCGCAAGTCGGCCCTAAATACGTCATCGAATTTATGAAACAGAGTACTCGCCACCTTGCGCCACATCTGATTCAGTAAATCGGAGGCGGTGTCTTCGATCGGCGCATTGCCGCATGGATCACAGATGGCTCGGACGATCCGCCACCACGTGGCGGCGACGCCCTGAATTCCGACCTCCAGCCGGGCAGAGGACGGTGCACCCACGGCCACAGCGTTACACGCGTGCGCCCGCGCGTGCTATAGGCCTGTCAGACGAGTTCCGCCCTGATCGATCGATGGCAGGGACAGAACGCATGCGGGCGAGCGCAGCAGCATGCCGGTTTGTGGGGACATTTGTGGGTCAGGTTGCGCGCCATGTGCAAATGATCAATGGTATCAACGCATTAGCCTGCGAGTATGGCGGAGGCTAACTCCGCCGACGCCACGATTGCGCGGTCGCTTGCGTCACCGGCTCGCGTCATCATGGTCGATTCGCGGCAGCGCTCGACTGCTTCGGCCGACCTCACCAGGCGACTTTGGGGGGCGGCCGCCGGGTTCGCTGGCGACCCGCACCGCAATCGTCTGACACGGCCCGAGCACGACGCGCGTGCATGCGCGCAAGCTATATGACTGTGCAGGTCGATCTCCGCCAATGGGTCGATGGCAGGGCCAGAATGCATGCAGGCGCGGCTTGTCCGAAGAATGTTGCGCCGATCGGACACAAGATGTGGTGTTTGCGGGCGCCAATGCGTTGCCCGAAACGCTAAGCCGTTGATATCGTTGAAATGATAACACGCGATAACATGTATTCTCGCGTCTTATCATGTTTTGAGACAGATCGCTTGCGTCACCGGCTCGCATCGATGCGCCCGATCCGCGGCCATCCTCGATGCTTTCGGCCTGGCCTGCAGACGGACTTTGGGGGGCGGCCGCCAGGTCCGCTGGCGACCCGCACCGGAAGAGAAGAAGGTTAGCCGTTGGCAGCCAGATTTTCTGGCGCTGCTGTGGGCGGTTTCGGGCGAGGGCCGGTTCGTACCGCCATCCGTCGCCCGGCGGGGCGTGTCGGGTGGGTCATATAGAGGAGGTGCCGGACATGCCCCGTGCGCGACTCTGGAGGTACCGCCAGGTCCTCGCGGGCATCGGCCGCACCTTATTCCCCCTGATGCGGCCAGGCGCCCGTAGGCGGCTCCTAGGAGTCGGAAATCGCATGTGCTGGGCGGGGATGCAGGACACACCCCGACGGGCGCGGTGAGAGACGGGCGGTCGTGTCCCATGGGGGCCGTTTCAGGGTCAAGGTTGGGTGCAGTCCGCAGCGCTCAATCTCGAGCGCATGCCATCATTTTCGTTAGCGCCGAGCTATGCCACGGCAGGCGTGTCAGCGCGGTTGCGCAATGGTCGCAATCCCTCGGGGCTGGGTCGGTTAGCCTACCGCCACCTTTCGCTCGCAAATCGAATTAGGGGATAGCAGAGGGGACTATCTAGTCTTCTTCCCGTAAGGTATTCATATTCCACGAGAAACGGCGGATGGGGTGGGATTCGAACCCACGAACCCTTGCGGGTTGGCGGTTTTCAAGACCGCTGCCTTAAACCGCTCGGCCACCCATCCGGCTCGCTCCGATGAAATGGCTTACCATGCGATCCGCCCGGGCAAAAAGGCCGCGCGTCGCTCGCGCTGAAGCGTCGCTGTAACCGCCTGGGTGCCACGCTTGAGGCGCCCGGACCTTCCCGGGCGAAAGTGCCGCGGTGAACCGTCTCGGCCTCCCCGACCGAGGCGGTTCACTGCGGCCTCATCGTGCGGAGCGGAGCCACGCCGCGACCGGGTTCGTGACGGTCAGTTGGCACCCGTCGCGCGGTCTATCTCGGCTGCGGTGATGCCGAGTTTTGCCGCCGCCTCACCGATGTCGTGCCAGGTCGTTGCGTCAACTGAAATCCCCGCGGCCTCGCGTTCCCGCGCGGCGCGCCGTTCGGGTTCGCCCGGTAACAGCACCTCCTCGAACCCGGGAGCGACGCGCGATGTGCGGATATGCGCTTTCGTGGCAGCGATTCCCTCGGCGATCGTGTCTGGATCGCCCAGGCGCGACAGATCGATCACCGTCGCGAGCATCGAGTTGAGGATGCCGCCCTGCACCGGCTGATCGACCCGCTGCCCACCGCCGATCGCGCCGGCCATGATCTCGCACATGACCGCCAGACCGGAACCCTTGTGCCGGCCAAACGACAGCATCGCTCCGGTCCGGTCGCGCATGAACCCCGTCGGATCGTTGGTCGGCTGGCCGGTGCCATCGATCAGGCAATCGTCAGGCACCGGCACGCCCTTGTTGAATGCCACCCGGGCCTTGCCTGCGGCGATCGTGGTGGTCGCCATGTCGAGCATCAGAGCCGGCCCGTCCGGCCCAGGCACAGTGGTGCAGAACGGATTGGTGCCCAGGCGCGGCTCGGCACAGGCCCACGGCGCCTGCGCATCGCGACCGTCGGCCACGTTCACGAACGCGGTGAACGCGCAGCCGGCGCTGGCGGCGAGTTCGCCATAGGTGCCGATGCGGCCGACATGCGATGCGTTGCGCAGTGCCAGCACGCAGGCGCCGAGTTCGCGTGCGCGGGCGATGGCACGGCGCACGGCATCGGCGGTCACTCGCTGGCCGAACCCGCGGCGCGCGTCGATCACCAGCAGAGCGCCGGCGTCCAGCACGGTGTGAGGCGTCTGGTTGGGCACCAGCAATCCGTCCTGGAGCAGGCGCACATAGGCCGGCAGCATGCCGACACCGTGGCTGTCATGACCGGCGAGGTTGGCACGGACCAGGTGGTCGGCGACTTCCTCGGTCTCCTCGGCTGTGCTGCCCATGCGGGCGACGATCAGGCGGACGACGGCGCGAAGCGCCTGGGGCGTGAAGGTGGGCATGAACTGGCTTGTCTCCGTGATGCCGCGTGGCGCTTCATTCTCCCGCGAGGCGCGCCGGCATCAAAGGCGAGGCGAGCCGCATCAGGTTGGCGACATCGGCAGTGGTGTCGATCGCCAGCACGGCATCGGCCAGGCGCGCCGAGCGTTCGGTGCCGAGTACAGCCTCGGCCAGGCCGGCGAATTTCGCGCGCAGTTCGGCCTCGGTGAGGAAGTTGCCGGGCTCGCCCTTCGGCACCACCACCTTCTGCACGAAGCTCTGGCCACGCGCGGCGATGGTCAGCTTGCCGGACATGTTGGCGGGAAACTCGGCCTCGATTTCGGGATCGAACGCGCAGGTCACCTTGGGCAGGAGGCCGCGCACCGTCGGATCATTGAGCAGGCCGTAGCTGTCCCAACCCATCGCGCCGGTCGCCAATGCGGACGAGATGACGAACGGGCCGCTGAACTGGCCGTCGACCACGTTCCGCGGATCGGCCTTCTTCTCCGCCGGCTGGCCGATCAGCATCATCCCGGCGCGTGGCAGTCCGAGGGTGACCGAGGCGATCTCGGTCGGCTTGATGTCGTTGGCGGCGCGCAGGGCGAGTGCCGCGTCGATGCCGGCGTGGCCGTAGCGGCAGGACGGATAGGGCTTCACGGCGGTCGCCATCAGTTCGAAGACCGAGCCGAGGTCCTGGATCGCGCGGTCGGGGTTGGGGTTGGGTGCATAGGCGTGCAGGAAGCCGTGACGGCCCTCGAGCGCCTCGGCCGCTCCTTTGAAGCCTTCGCGCACCAGTGTGGCGGCCATCAGGCCGTTGCAGGCCGCCCAGCCGACCTGAAAGCGCTTGGTCCAGGCGCCGTTGGCCAGGAACTGGAGGCTGCCGGCGCACTGGCTCAGCACGGTGCCCAGTGTGCCCTCCACCTGATCCGCGCTCAGGCCGAACACGCGGGCGGCCGCCGCGGCGGCGCCGAACGCGCCACAGGTCGCGGTGGGATGGAAGCCGCGGTCGTAGTGCTCGCCGGCGGGGAGGGCCAAGGCCACGCGGCAGGTGATCTCGTAGCCGGCGACGATGCCGGCCAGCACATCGGCGCCTGACGCGCCGACCATTTCGCCGGCGGCCAGCGCCGCGGGGATCACCGGCGCGCCGGGATGCAGCGAGCCGGCGGCATGCGTGTCGTCGAAGTCCAGCGAATGCGCCAGTGCGCCGTTGAGGAACGCGGCGCCGGCGGGTGTGTAGCGCGCGGCGTCGCCGAACACGCCGGAGTTGCCGGCCGCCATGCCCATGGCGCGGACCGCCGCAAGGAAGGATGGCGTGCTCTCGGCGTCGTGCCGCGCGCGGACGATGTTGCCGACGAGGTCGAGCACCAGGAAGCGGGCGCGCTTCACCACGCCGGGCGGCAGATTGTCGAGGCGGATCGCGGCAGTGAACTGCGCGAGGTCGGTGGTGATGCCCATCGCAGGTGTGTCCCTCAGGTTTGCGCCCACTTTGACAGCAAACCGGGGGTGGAGAAAATCCGGCGCCCGCTTTGCCACCGCTGCTGGATGAACAGGGCGGCAACGAGCGGTATGACCCAAATCAGCCGTGCCTGGTAGCGCTCGTCGGGCTCCGACAAGGCGCCGCACACGAAGTCGTTCGCCAAAATCCCGATAATGACGATGATGCTCAGCCGCCGCAGATCGCGCTCGACGGCGGAGCGGGCGTCGAAGGATGTCATAGCGCACAGCAGGTAAATCAGGCTGGCGAGAGTGACGGTTATCACGATGACCGAGATCGCGAGCACTGGCAGCGTGTCGTTCCAAGCTTTCGTCGTTTCCTCAGCCGCCACGTAACGGGGAGGCATCTGGGCGTGGAAGGCATTCCTCATCGTTGTGTCGTAGTTATATTTCAGCAACGACACCTCGCTGACTTGCAGCAGGGTATCCTTGAGGCCCGCCGTAGTTTCGCCAATGGGGTCGAACCTGAAGACCGCGAGGGCGAAGCGGAACTGCTCGTCTGAGAGGCTGCGGCGGGTGGCGGGACCCGATGGCGCGAAGACCCCACCGTCACCGGGTTGGCGGGACCAGAGAAAAGTGTCGGTGTCGGCCGGCGGGAGGTGATCGACGAAGCGACATAAGGTGAACCCGGCTTCGGGGCAGCGTGCCTTGAGGTAGTCGGTGCCCGGTCCGTCCACGACGACGCGCGCGGTCAGAAAGGGTGGCTCGATTGGCGGCACGCCGAACAGCTTTGTTGTCGCCATCGTAAAGGCTGCATCGGCGGCGAACGCGAGAAGCAGACAGAATGTGATTCCGGCGAGTCCTTTCCAAGATGCGGTGCCATGAAACAGCAAGCGGACCACCGCATAGGCGATCAGGAGGCACAAGGCGACGAGGACGTGCGAACTGTGAAAGGCGAGAGCGGCACCGAGCAGGGCAATCCATGCGAGGAACGACAAACGGTTCATGCGTTCGCCGAACACGATGAGGTTCGCCACGCCCAATACGGTGATGCCGGCGAAGATATCCGGCATCAGTTTGGATGCATAGAAAGCCATCGGCGTCGTGAACGCGAGCAGGCCGACCACGGCAGCGAAGGTGGATCGTTTGAAACCTATTGCCTGATGGAGGGTCAGCGCGATGGCAAGCAGGAGAGCTGCCGTCTGAAGCATGATACTCGGCCACATCAGCCCGAACATATCGCCCAGCCTGAGCAACGCTCCATAGTATATGGACCGGCCGGCGATCGGGGACTGCCGGTCCGCTTCGGCATTGCTGCCGGCGGTCGGCTCATGTGCCGCTTCGGCGTGATAGCGCGGTGCGAGCTGCACCCACTCGGCTGAGTGTCCCAGGATCTTGGCAACCCCGGCATCCGCGTAACGGATGTATTGCAGGGTGTCGGGATTGATGAACGGCTGGCCGTTGTAGATGGCCGGCCATATGCAGACGATCAGGAGACCGACATAGACGAGAGCGTGGGGCGCGCGGCGTAAAGAGCGCATAGGATCAACCACCAATAATTCACATCGACCGGATCTGTGGGAGAGGAGCGATAAGGTCTTCAATCGCGTACTCTGGGCACGGACGCGACCACGTTTGGCCGCATCCGGTTCATATTGCAGCGAGCGAGTGAGCACGGCCTTGTGATGCCGGCATCGCGGCACGGATTGCTCTGCGGCGGGCCGTGGCACCCCCTCCCTGACCCTCCCCCGCTTCGCGGGAGAGGGGAGGGGCTCGATCTTTCGGTCGTCTGGACTCACGACGTTGCGAGACCGTAAGTATGACCCTATGGCGAGTGTCCGTGAAGTCGATGCGTTGGTGCGTCAGCGCCCCGGCATTAGCCGGCTCGAGCTGCGCAGGGCTCTCGGCCCCGACGTGGACCGTCCGCTGAAGCGGCTGGAGCTGGTCGGATACATCGAGCGCCTCAGCTCAGAGGACGGCGACTTTGTCTTTTACCCGATGGAGCGACCGGGGGATCAATTCACACTATACAATCGTAGATAATTCGATATAATAATGGTATCGATCTCATGGCGGGGTCGGCGAGAGGCGACGGATTATCGAGCATGGGATTGAGAGCGCGCGCGGCGGGGTTATTCGACCACGATGACCCCAATTCGCTGGTATCACGCCTGCGGCGGCGGCGGTCGCAGGTTCTGCGTGAGATCATCGAGGACATTGTCGCTGCACATGGCGTCTGTCGTGTGCTCGATGTGGGTGGGGAGGCGGGTTACTGGCTGCACAACTTTGGTGCCGACTGGCTGCGCAGCCACGGCGTCGTGGTGACGCTGCTGAACCATACCGACGAATATGTTGGCACCCCGGATCCTGGACTATTCTCCATTGTCATCATGGACGGTTGTCATCTGCCCTATGAGGATCATTCGTTCGATCTGGTGCATTCCAATTCGGTCATAGAGCATGTCGGGGATTGGGCGCGGCAACAGGCTTTTGCCGACGAGATCCGGCGGGTTGGGTTGCACTACTATCTTCAGACGCCGGCGCGATGCTTTCCGTTGGAACCGCACGTTCGGTTCCCCTGGTTCCAGTATCTGCCGTCGGCGGCGCGCGTTTGGCTGTTTCAGCATGTCGCGTTGGGCACTTATCCCCGCGTCTCGCGTGAGCGCGCCGAAGCTTTCGATCTTGAGCTGCAATTGCTGACGCGCCGGCAGCTTGCGGCATTGTTTCCTGCCGGTACGCTCCGTCGCGAACGCCTGTTTGGTCTGACGAAGAGTTATATGGTGAGAGGATCGCTGGCCCACACGCCCGCCTGCCTTCGCCACAGCTCCAAGAGACCCGAGACTGTGCGCGTTCTGGCTGAAAATCTCGCCTGACGGCGCTTATCCCCTCCGTTCGTCGCCAGGTGCGACGAACTTCGGGGGCAGGAGCACTCAAAGGCGCGCTCCGCTCGCGGCTGTCTGGCTATCGAACCATGCGAGGTCTGCGAGCAGAGTTGGGTTGTCCGGCAGGCGCTGCACGAGCTGCGCGACGATATCGCGCCCTTGCCGAAGCGCGCTGGCCGCTTCGTCATGTCCGCCTTGCCGCATCCTGGTCATGCCGATACGGCCATAACTCACCGCGACGTCGCGTTGCCAGGCGGTGTTGCCAGAGTCGGCCTTGGCCAGGCGGTCGCGGATCGCGAACGAGTGCTGGTAGCTGCTGAGAGCCGCGGCGAGCTCGCCGCGTTCGCTCTGCACGTCGCCCATCTTCTCGTGCGAGACGGAGAGGTCGCGTTGCCACGCGGCATTTCTCGGGTCCGACGCGGCCAGGCGATTCCTGATGGCAAGCGCGGCCTGGTAGCTGGTCAGCGCCGATGCGAGATCGCCATGCTCGCGCTGCACGTCGCCCAGCTTGTTGTGCGAGACAGAGAGGTCGCGCCGCCAGATCGTATTCGCGGGATCCGCCTCGGCGAGACGCACGAAGACCGCGTGCGCGGCGTGGTAGCTTGCCAGCATCGCCGCCAGATCGCCGCGCGCCCGCTGCACGTCGCCGATCTTGTTGTGCGAGATCGATAGATCGCGCTGCCAGGTGGCGTTGCTCGGGTCGGCTTTTGCCAGACGCTGGAAGATCGCGTGCGCGGCCTGGTAGCTGGTCAGCGCGGCCGCGAGGTCGCCACCTGGCCGCTGCACGTCGCCGAGCTTGATGTGCGAGACGGCGAGGTCGCGCTGCCAGGTGGCATTGGCCGGATCGGCCTTGGCCAGACTGTCGGCGATCGCGAGCGATGATCGGTAGCTGGTCAGCGCGGCGGACAGTTCGCCCATCGCGACCTGCACTTCGCCGATCCTGTCGTGCGAGACCGATGCGTCGCGTTGCCAGTGCGGCGTTTGCCGGGTCGGTTCTGGCCAGCCGGGCGCGGATCGCGAGCGCGGCCTGATAGCTGATCAGCGCCGCGGCGAGATCGCCCATTGCGCGCCGTATATCGCCGATCGCGTTGTGCGCGACCGAGAGATCGCGCTGCCATGCGGCATTTCGCGGGTTCGCGCCGGCCAGACGGTCGAGCAGACCCTGCGAGCTCCGATAGCTCGCCAGCGCCGCGGCGAGATCACCCTGCGCCCGCTGCACGTCGCCGATCTTGTTGTGGGCCACCGAGAGATCGTGCTGGCAGACGGCGTTCGCCGGGTCGTCCTTGGCGAGACGGCTGGCAATCGCGAGCGAGGTCCGATAGCTCATGAGCGCCGCCGCCAGGTCGCCGAGTTGAACCTGCACGTCGCCGATCTTGTTGTGCGAGACGAGTACGTCGCGGAGCCCTGTCGCTCCGGGATCTGTCTCGGCCAGACGGTCGGCGATGGCGAGCGAGGCCCGGTAGCTTTTCAGTGCCGCCGTCAGGCTGCCCAGCCCAACCTGCGCGTCACCGATCCTGTCATACGAGACGGCGACGTCGCGCTGGCGTTCGGCATTGCCGGGGTCCGCCTTCGCCAGTCTGTCGAAGACGTCTTGCGAGGCCTGATAGCCGTCGAGTGCCGCCGCGAGGTCGCCCAGCGCCCGCTGCGCATCACCGAGCTTGTTGTGCGACACCGCGCGTTCGCGCTGCCACAAGACGTTTGCGGGGTCAGCGTCGGCGAGACGATCTCTGATCGCGAACGAGGCCTGGTAGCTGGCCTGGGCGGCCGCGAGGTCACCTTGCGCTCGCCGCGCATCGCCAAGCCTTTCGTGCGCGAGCGAGAGGTCGCGCTGCCAGGCCGGATTGCCGGGATCAGCCTCGGCCAGACAGCCGGCGATTGCGAGCGAGGACTGGTAGCTCTTCAGCGCCGCCGCCAGGTCGTTCAACTCGACCTGCACATCGCCGATCCTGATATGGGAGGCCGACAGGCTGAGCTGGCGTCCGGCGTCCGCGGGATCGGAGCGGGCCAGCCGTTCGAAGAGATCGTGCGAGGCCTGATAGCTCTTCAGCGCCGCGGGCTGATCGCCGCGCAACTGTTGCACGTCACCGAGCGCGCCGAGAGCGACGGCATCGTCGACTTCATTCAACGGGTACCCTCCTGAACTCGGCGATCAGCGCGGCGCGGGAGAGAGAGGCAAAGCGTGGGCGATACGGCCGGTGCCTGGCTGATCCTGCTGCGCGCGGATCATATGCGCATCGGCATGCCTGGCAAAATAACAAAAGGCCAGTGACGGCTCGAATGGCGACCGCATCAGGCCGCGCGTGCAGCCGGTGGTCCGTCCCTGGCGGTGACAGGGCTGATCGCGGGAACGCCCCCGGCATACGTCTGTATGGGCGGGGCGGCGGAGGCGGGATGGGGCAGTGGCGGCTTCGCGGCGGAAGGCTCTTTCTCGGCGGGCGGTTCGGCGGCCTGGGGCGGTTCGGCGGCGGCCTGCGGCAACTCGGCGGCGGGCCAGGCCGCCGGCGCGGCCTGGCACTTGCGCAGTTCGCGGAGCGTGCGCATTGCCAGATTGGCCAGCGAGATCGCCTTGCCGTGAAGACGCAGTGCCGCGTTGTCGTCGATGTCGTGCCGGGCGGCGCGGCGGAAGCATTCCATGGCGGCGTGGTGGGCGGAGACGATGCGGACGGCGAGCATTGCTTCCATGGGGTCGCGCGGGGAGAGCGCCATCACGGCGAGCAGCGCGGCCTGACGCTGGGTATCCAGTTCCTCGGGAGAGGCGTCGGGATCGAGCGGGAGTGCGGCGACTGTGGCGCGAAGCATGTCGGCGATTGTGGCGGGGTCGAGGTCGGGGAGCGTCTGGGCCATCGGACGCTCCGGCAGTGCGGTGGGCGCGCACTGTAGCTGCGTGTTAGTTTTACTGTCAAGGAAATTATTCCTCTGACAAGGTCATTTATCGCCGCGATGGCCCAGGCGGCGAGCGTCAGGGCCAGCTCCTGCCGGAGCGCGTGCCCGATGGTGAAGGCTTGGCTCGCTCACGCCGCGGGGCTGCGATAGCATGCCTGTCCGGAGGCATCGATGACGATTGCCCAGCGCATTGCGGAACAGGGCTGGACCGCTGAGCTGTTCCTGACAACCGACCAGCACGAATTCGGTGACGCCTGGCGCTACGAACTGGTGGACGGACGGATCGTCGCCCATGCTGCGCCATCGCCGGAGCATGGCGCCATTCTGGCCGGGCTGACCACGGCGCTCGGCAGCCGGCTGCGCGGCAATCCGGACGGCTGTCGCCCTGAGAGCGGCAGCGGCGCCGTGCCACGTTCGGCGCAACGGGCGACCGCGCGGATTCCCGATGCGCTGATCCGCTGCGGCGAACATCCCAGGGTCATGTTCGAGGTGATCTCGCCGTCGGAACTGCGGAACTGGACCGAGCGCGATGCCGAACGCGGCGACCTTCAGGCGGTCGAGGACGCCCAGGAGATCGTCGAGCTGTACCAGTCGGAGCGGGCGTGCCACGTCTATCGCCGCCGGCCGGACGGCACCTGGAGTTTCGAGGCGCAGGGCGGCCCCGACGCGATCCTGCGGTTGCCGAGCGTCGGCCTGGAGATTCCGCTGGCGGAAATCTATGCATTCGCCGACATGCCCGAACCGGGGGTGGATGAGGCGAGCCCGGGGGACTGACCAGCTCCGCCCTACCGGCGGGTAGCGCGACGCGCCGGGCAGGCGCACAATCCGCGAGCTAGTTGTCTGCGTCCAAGGAAAATGTCGGAAACAACCCGCGTCCCCTATCGCGGCCTGATCACCGCCTCCGCCATGCTGGCGATGTTCATGCAGACGCTGGACTCCACCATCGCCAACGTCGCGCTGCCGTACATGCAGGGCAGCATGTCGGCGTCGTACGACGAGATCACCTGGGTACTGACCTCCTACGTGATCGCCGCCGCCATCATGACCGCGCCGGTAGGCTGGATGGCGGTCCGCTTCGGCCGCAAGCGGCTGTTCATCATCTGCATCATCGGCTTCACCGCCGCCTCCATGTTGTGCGGCGCGGCGCAGTCGCTGGAACAACTGGTGGGCTTCCGCCTGCTGCAAGGCATGTTCGGCGCGGCACTGGCGCCTTTGTCGCAGGCGACGATGCTCGACATCTACCCGTTCTCGCGCCGCGCGCAGGCGATGGCGATCTTCTCCATGGGCGTCACCATGGGCCCGATGATCGGCCCGACGCTCGGCGGTTACCTGACCGACCTCTACTCCTGGCGCTGGGTGTTCTATGTCAACCTGCCGTTCGGCATCCTCGCCTTGATCGGCATCACGCTGTTCATGCGCGAGACGCCGGCGCGGCCGCAGCTTACGTTCTCCTGGTACGGCTTCGCCATGCTCGGGCTCGCCGCCGGGTCATTCCAGATGATGCTGGACCGCGGCCAGGAGCTGGACTGGTTCAGCTCGCGCGAGATCATCGTCGAGGCGGTGATCGCGGGCCTCGCCTTCTACCTGTTCGTCGTGCACATGTTCACCGCCGAGAAGCCGTTCCTGCCGCCGGGCCTGTTCAGGGACCGCAACTTCGCCTCCGCGATCATCATGATCTTCTGCGTCTCCTCGCTGATGCTGTCGACGTCGGCGCTGCTGGCGCCTTACCTGCAGAACCTGGCGGGCTATCCGGTCTATACCGCCGGCTGGGTGATGGCGCCGCGCGGGATCGGCATCATCATCTCGATGTTCCTTGCCGCGCGGATGGGCATGCGGGTGGACCAGCGCAAGATCATGGCGGTCGGGCTGATCATTCTGGGCTGGGTGCTCTACACCATGAGCACCTGGACGCCGGACGTCACCGCGGACGTGATGATGCTGACGATGGTCATCCAGGGTTTCTCGGTCGGGTTGGTGTTCAATCCGATGACGGTGATGGCCTACACCACGCTGTCGCAATCGCTGCGCGGAGAGGCGACCTCGATGCAATCGCTGGCGCGCAACATCGGCTCGGCGATCGGGATTTCGGTGACCTCGTTCAGCCTGACGCGCAGTGTGCAGACCACCCATGCCGACATCGCCGCCGGCATCACGCCGTTCGACCGGGTGCTGCAAGGCAACGACACGGTGGCGCATATGCTGAACCCGGCGACGCGGCAGGGCGCGATGCTGCTGGACCAGATGGTCACGCACCAGGCGCAGATCATCGCCTATAACAACGACTTCCGGCTGATGATGCTGACGATCGTGCCGCCGCTGCTGCTGTTGTTCCTGATGCGCCGGCATGCACAGCCGGCGCCGGCGGCGGGGGATTGAGCGCGGAAACCATTGCGGAACCGCGGCGATAAGCTTATAGAAACGGAATAATCTATAGATACGGTTACGCAATGTATTCTTGCGGAGCGCCGCACATTACGATGGAGCGGCGTTTTGACCTTCTGGTCGAGGCCGTTACCGACTATGCGATTTACCTGCTTGACACGGAGGGCCGTATTTCCGAGTGGAATTCGGGCGCGGAACGGCTGATCGGCTTCGCGGCGGACGAAGTCATCGGGCGGCATTATGCAATGCTGTTCACCGAGGAGGACCGCGCCCACGATCTGCCTGCGCGCGCCCTGACGATTGCATTGGCGAACGGCAAATACGAGGACGAAGGCTGGCGCGTCCGCAAAGGCGGGGGTCGCTTCTGGGCCGGCATCGTCACGCATCCCATTCGGGATGGCAGCGGTGGCCTTCTCGGCTTCGCGAAGATCACCCGCGACATCAGCGCCGTGAAGCGCATGGAGGAGCGGTTTCGGCGCGTGGTTGAGGCAGCGCCGAGCGCCATGGTGATGATCAATGCGACGGGCCGGATTGTGATGGTCAACGCGCAGGCGGAGCGGCTGTTCGGGTATTCACGGGCCGAGCTGCTGGGTGAGCAGGTGGAAATGCTGGTGCCGGAGCGATTCCGTTCGCATCATCCGGGGCTGCGGGCGGCTTTCCTCGCGGATCCGCAATCGCGCCCGATGGGAGCCGGTCGCGAGCTGTTCTGCCTCCGGAAGGATGGCAGTGAATTCCCGGTCGAGATCGGCCTCAATCCGATCACGACCGACGAAGGCACGATGGTGCTGTCCGCTATCGTCGACATCACGACGCGCAATCGCCTGGTCGGCGAGCTGGAGCGCAAGAACAAGGAGCTGGAGGCGTTCACCTACTCGGTATCGCATGATCTTCGCACGCCGCTGCGCAGCATCGACGGCTTCAGTCAGGCGCTGCTGGAGGATTGCCTCGAAGGGCTTGACGCCAAGGGCCAGGGCTATCTGCGCCGCATACGCGACGCGGCGCAGCGGATGGGAGGTCTGATCGACGACCTGCTGCAACTCTCGCGGATCGACCAGGCGGATCTGCGCCGGACACCGGTCAACCTGTCGGCTCTGGCGCGGCAGGCCGTTGCCGAGCTTCGCAGCCAGCATCCCCATCGCAAGGTCGAGGTCGACATACGCGATGGGCTCATCGTCGATGCCGATAGTCGTCTGATGCGGATCCTGTTGGAGAACTTGTTCAGCAATGCGTGGAAGTTCACCGGGAAGACGCAAGACGCCAGGATTGGATTCGGGGTGGATGAGCAGCCGGGTGGTCCAGCCTACTTCATTCGGGACAATGGTGCCGGATTCGACATGACGTATGCGGGGAAGTTGTTCGGCGTGTTCCAGCGGCTGCACCGGCAGGAGGAATTCCCTGGCACGGGGATTGGCCTGGCGACGGTTCAGCGCATCGTTCACCGTCACGGTGGCCGCGTATGGGCGGAGGGAAAGCCGGACGTAGGTGCGACATTCCACTTCTCGTTATAGCCCCTCGTTGGCACAGATCGGCGGAGGTTAGCGGTGGACGGCAAGACGATCCTGCTGGTGGAAGACAATCTTGACGACATCGAGCTTACGTTGCGCGCGTTCGAGAAGGGCAAGATCACCAGTCGAACCGTGATTGCCCGCGATGGTGTCGAGGCGCTCGACTATATCTTTGCGTCCGGTGCTTACACGGGGCGTGACACGGCGGATGCTCCGGCGGTCATACTGCTCGATCTCAATCTGCCCAGGATCGACGGCATCGAGGTTCTCAAGCGGGTCCGCGCCGATGCGCGCGTCCAGCATATCCCGATCGTTATTCTGACGTCATCACGCAGCGACAGGGATCGGCGGGAGAGCTATAGTCTAGGTGCCAACAGCTATATTCAAAAGCCGGTGGATTTCGAGTACTTCAGCGAGTTGGCGCGGCAGATCATCCTGTATTGGCTCGTGCTGAACCAGCCGCCGCCTTCGGTCGATTGAGGGCGCGCGGCAACTCGCTGCGCAAACTCCACAGACGAGGGCGAATGCACTGTTTTCACACATAAATAGCTTGCCAGCGCATCTGATCACGATTATGTGTGCTGCGTGGTTGCCGCGCACGACGACGGTTCATTTGGAAGCGCTTCGACGAGGCGATCGCACCAATCGAGTAACAGGCCGACTGGGCAGGGGTCAATTGGGGCAACTGATGTCATTGGTATTGCGCGTCCTTATACTTGAAGACGATCCGGGCGATGCTGAGTTGGTGGTACTTGAACTGCGACGCACGGGATTTTCTCTGGAATTGTACATGGCCGCTTCCGAGGAGGAGTATCTCGCGGCGCTGGACGCGACGATCGACGTCATTCTCGCGGATTACATGTTGCCCAAGTTCAGTGCGCTCGATGCGCTCGATCGTCTGCATGACAGGGGCCTGGAGATACCTCTCATCGTGGTTACCGGCGCGCTGGGCGATGAGGCGGCGGTTGAATGCATCAAGCGTGGGGCGGCCGATTACCTGATCAAGGATCGGCTGGCGCGGCTCGGGTCGGCCGTGTCGCGAGCAGTCCAAGAGCGGCGGACCGCCGATGAACTCCGGCTTTCGCGGGAGACTGCGGCGGAGGCTCTGCGTCTGGCGAACATCACGCTGGAGCAGCGCGTTGCCGAGCGGACGCGCGCGCTGACCGAGGCCAACGAGCAGCTTCGTCACGCGATCGGTGAGCGCCGCAAGACCGAGGACCAGTTGCGGCAAGCCCAGAAGATGGAGGCGATCGGGCAACTCACGGGCGGTATCGCGCACGACTTCAACAATCTTCTGACCAGCATCATCGGCAATGTCGAGCTGGCTTTGGGCAGGGATGGCAACGGAAGCGCGGCGCGACGGCTGCACGGCGCGTTGAGGTCCGCGCATCGTGGTGTGCAGCTGACGTCACAACTGCTGGCTATCGGCCGCCGTCAGACGTTGCGGGCGCATGCGGTGGATCTGAACGCGCTCATTTTGGGTCTTCAGGACATGCTGGCGAGCACCATGACGCCCGCCATCAGGATCCGGCTGTCGCTGAGTGCGCAGCTTTGGCCAGCCTTCGCCGATCCGACGCAGATCGAGCTTGCGCTCCTCAACCTGGCGATCAATGCGCGCGACGCGATGTCGTCGAGCGGGACGCTTTGCATTGAGACGCGCAATCTGCCGGTTGGCGATCCAGACCGTCCTGACGATCTCGGTTCAGCGGGAGTGGAGTATGTCGCGCTGACCGTCAGCGACAGCGGCATGGGAATGACGCAGGAAGTCAGGGCGCGGGCGTTCGAGCCGTTCTTCACGACAAAGGAATTGGGCAAGGGTTCGGGTCTCGGTCTTTCGATGGTCTACGGTCTCGCCAAGCAGCATGGCGGCACCGTCCGGATCGACAGCGCGCCTGGGCGCGGTGCATCGATGACGATCTATCTGCCGCGCGCGGCGGCGACATCGGACCAGCCGGTTCCAGTTGTGCAGGGTGCGCTGGGCGAGACGTCTGCCGCGGTGGGAAATGTGCTGCTGGTCGATGACGATCCAGCGGTGCTCGAGGTCACCGCCGAGTTGCTGCGGCAGGTCGGTTATGTCGTGACCGACGTGGGGAGCGCCGCCTCCGCACTGGCGATCATGGACCGTGGCGAGGAGGTCGATATCCTGGTGACCGATCTCGTGATGCCTGACATGGCTGGCTCGACTCTTGCGGACGCGGCGCGTCTGCGCCGGCCTGATCTGCCGGTCATGCTGATCACCGGCCATGCCGGCGATATGGTGACCGCGGGCGCGACCGGGCAGCGTTATCCTGTGCTCCAGAAGCCGTTCTCGCTCGCCGAGTTTGCGACGATGGTGGCCGAGTGCCGGCGGAGCCACGCGGGCTTGCGGTGACGCAGGCTGCGATTTGGCATCACGGCGTCGCGGGTCAGTGGTCACCGTCAAGCACGTGGATGCTATGGTCCCTGTCCACCTGGACGATCTGCGCGCTGATGGGAATCCGCATGCCGTGGTCGTGGAACCACGCCACGCGGTCCTGCACGATCGAGATCGCGACCCGGTAGATCCCCGGTTCGGCGGGCGCAGCGATCGGTATCATGACCGGCTGGGACGTGCCGGGAGGGACATCGAAGGCGATGTCCTGGCGCAAATCCCAACCCGCTCGGTGTTGCAGGTCCGGTGGCGCGGCCCGTGCATCGATGAACCGGGCCGATAACCGGATCGGCATGACCGTGGTCGAGTAAGCCGGCAGCGTCAGGGACGACGATTTGTTGGCGATCGTGGCCGAGATGATGATTTCGCCATCGTGTACCTCCAGTTGCTCGATGCTCAATGCGACACTGGCCATCAGCGCCGCCGGTAGAGGGCCGGCGAACATGGTGACCTGCGGGTGATGCGGCAATGCCGCATCATCACATGGCGGATAGCCGGCCCTGACGACATGGCTGGCGAGCGCCTGGTATTCCTGGTCGGTGTTGCGGCCGAGGAATGCGAGGCCGGTGGAGAGAAGGATAGCGGCGTCCTGGCATCCGCCCAGGATTTGATGGCGTGGCGGGGCGTTGCCCGAATAGCCGTTGAGTGTCCGCCAGCCGTGATCCTGTGCGAACAGCATGGCGTCGAGTTCGCGCGGCCACGGCACGGATTGGCCTGGCTCGGGTGCCAAGAGCAGGATCGGCGCGGAGGGAAGGGTCGGAGGAAGTTCAGCCGCGACCGTGGCCATCCGCGCCTGCCATTCCGGTCTGGTTGACGTGATGTGCGAGATGTAGGACGTCTCGACGAACAGCAGGGCGATCAACGCTGCGACCGTAGCGGTTCGGAGCCAGCCGGGCAGCCGGGCGGCGAGGATGGCGCGAAGCGACGCAGCCAGCAGCAGGCCGCAGGGGAACAGCAGGATCACGATGATGCGCGTCACGCCTCGGATGGCATTTGCGCCGGGCATGCTGGCGAGCACGCGGTAGGCTGAATGACCGTCGACCCACAGGGTCAGGAGCACGAGAAGCAGGATCGCGAGCGCGGTGGGCGCGAAAAGGCGGTCCAGTGTGGCTCTGTTGGCCAATCGTAGCGTGATTGCGACGGCGATCGCCAGGAGCGGGGCAGCGCCGATGAACATGGAGTGCTCATGCCGCATCGGCAGCGCATCGAAAAACGGGGCCTTGGATGGCCATAAACGCGAATCACTCATCAGCAGGTAGCTGGCCGGCCTGGGCAGCATTTGGGCGGTCTCGGACCAATACCGGCGAAAGCCGTACAGACGATCGGCTTCCACATAGGGCGCGCAGAGCAGGACCATCAGTGCGGCCAGGACGATCATCGTAAGCAGGAACGCCGCTTTGGCCCGAGCGGGTGGGTCGGTCCAATGTTTACGTGCCGCCAATGTCAAGGACCTGAGGCCGGCGATCGGACTGCCTCTATGGCACAGCGCGTGACCGATCAGGAGTGCCAGCAGTAGCAGGGTGAGGAAGTAGCCGTTGTAGATCGAGCAGTAGAACTGCCACGTGGTCCAGAATGCTGTGAGTGCGAGGTGGCGCAACTGTCCTCTTGACCTGAACTCCTCGAGGGCGAGAACTGCAAGCGGCACGCCGAAGCGATAGATGAGTTGGGCGTGACCTTCCTGCACCATGACGGGCATGCCGAAGGTGAAGAGGAAGGCGCCGGCCGCGGCGGGGAGCCTCGCGTAGCCCAGGCGGACAAGGGCATAGACGGCGGCTGCGAAGTTGACCACGAACCCGACGACGTACCATGCACGGAACGCGTCTTCGCGGGCGAAGCCGAGTGCGCGAAAGGCGGCGTAGACGAAGGCGTTGCCGAGATGGTTGTCGCTGAACGCGATGGTCAGCGGGAACGGATAGAAGAAGTCGGCGTTCCAGAAGCTTGGAGCCTGGCCGGTGATCCAGCGGAAGAAGTGCTCGAGAACATAACAGTTGAACCGGGCGTCGCCGATGTCGCCGGGAATGCGGCCATCGACGACCGAAGGGCCCACGACGAACACCAGGCCGGCGGCCCCGAACAGCAATGCCGCGGCCCAGGTCTGCACCAGTCCGGGCATCGCGCCTCGCCGGGGCGCGACGACCTCATGGATCATGAGACGGCCTTGCCGGGACTGGCGAAGACGAAGCGGCTTCTGAGCAGGTAGTTCCAGAGGAAGACGCCGGCGGTGGCGATGAGTTTTGCGGGCAGGATACCGATCGAGAGGCGCGAGACGCAGGTGTAGAGGATCGCCTGGTTGATCGCGAGGCCGGCGCAGCTTACCAGGAAGACCAGGGCCAGCTCATGATGGCGTGAGAAGCGTGCGCCGCTCTGGAACACGACGCGCACGCTGATCACGTAATTCACCAGGGTCGCGAGCGTGAACGACACCGTGCCGACGAGCAGGTAGTTCCAGCCGATCACGCCGGCGCCGAGGTAGAACAGGCCGATGTCGACCACGGCCGCGATGCCGCCGACGAAGAAGTATTTTATGATCTTCATCGGAACCAACTATATTTGACAATACAGTAAATCGCCCGAATTCCGTCCTTCCAGCCGATTTTCTTGCCCTCCTCGTAGGTCCGGCCGTAGTAGGAAATACCGACCTCATATATCCGCAGCCCGCGACGCTTGGCAATTTTGGCGGTGATTTCCGGTTCGAAGCCGAAGCGGGACTCCTCGATATCGATGGACTGGATGACCTCGCGACGGAAGGCCTTGTAGCAGGTCTCCATGTCGGTCAGGTCGAGATCGGTGAGCATGTTGGAGAGCAGCGTGAGGAAGGTGTTGCCGGCACGGTGCCAGAAATACAACACGCGATGCGCCTGGCCGCCCGCGAAACGCGAGCCGAACACCACATCGGCCTTGTCGGCCAGGATAGGATCGACGAGATTGGAGTATTCGTTCGGGTCGTATTCGAGATCGGCATCCTGGATGATGACGATGTCGCCGGTCGCGTGCCTGAATCCGGTGCGCAGAGCCGCGCCCTTGCCCTGATTTCGCTCGTGGTACAACACGCGGTGAACGAGTCCGGCGGGTTCTATTTCAGCCTTCAGTTTCTCTCGCGTGCCGTCCACCGAGCAGTCATCGACAACGATGATTTCCTTGTCGGGATAGGGTGATTGCCGGACCGCTTCGATGATGCGATCGATTGTCTGCACTTCATTATAACAAGGGATGACGATGGTCAGTTTCATGGCGGCAGGTCAGGGTTCCGCGCTTTCCGAAACAACTGGACTGCCGGCCTGGCCTCGTTCGAGACGCCGGGCGGCAGCGCCCACGCCGCGACCAGGCCGCTGCAACTGCGAATCATCCTTCCCCCGACGCGAATTTGCGGGCAGTTAGATGATCAACTGACCGCCGGTCAAGAAAGCCTGTTCCGCATGAAGCGTCACCGCTGGATTGCCCGCGCTTCCGTGGCGCCCTAGGGTCCTCGCATGGGGCCGCTCGCAGGGATCAAGGTGATCGAATTCGCCGGCATCGGGCCTTGTCCCATGGCGGCGATGATGTTGGCCGAGATGGGCGCCACGGTGTTGCGCATCGACCGCATGGCCGACAGCGATCTCGGCCTGCCGCTGCCGACGAAGTTCGAGGTGCTGAAGCGCAGCAGGGCTATCATCCGTCTCGACCTCAAGCGTCCGGAGGCTGTCGCGTTCACGTTGCGTCTGATCGCGCAGTCGGACGCGCTGATCGAGGGTTTCCGTCCCAAGGTGATGGAGCGGCTCGGGCTCGGCCCCGATATCTGTCTGGCGCGCAATCCGCGCCTGGTGTTCGGTCGCGTCACGGGTTGGGGCCAGGAGGGTCCGCTGGCGCATGCGGCGGGCCACGATCTCAACTACATCGCGCTCACCGGCGCGCTGCATGCGATCGGCCGCAAAGGTGGTCCACCGACGCCGCCGCTCAATCTGGTCGGCGATTTCGGCGGCGGTGCGCTGTATCTCGTGGTGGGCGTGCTGGCCGCGATCATCGAGGCGCGGCGGTCGGGCAGGGGCCAGGTTGTGGACGCCGCCATGGTCGATGGCGCGTCGTCGTTGATGACGTCGATCTATGGCGCGCAGGCGGCGGGCCGCATGGATGGCGGGCGTGGCGGCAACGTCACCGATTCGGGCGCGTATTTCTACGAAGTCTATGAATGCGCGGATGGCCGTTACGTTTCCGTTGCGGCCATCGAGGCGAAGTTCCATGCCGAACTGCTGCGGTTGCTGGAGATCGATCCCGCGACGATGCCGCCGCAGATGGACCGCTCGCGCTGGCCGGAGGTGAAGCAGCGGCTTGCCGAACGCTTCCGGACCCGGACACGGGATGAATGGTGTGCGCTGCTGGAAGGCAGCGACGCATGCTTCGCGCCGGTGCTGTCGATGGAGGAGGCTCCCGAGCATCCGCACAATCGGGCGCGCACGACCTTCGTCACGGTCGATGGCGTGCGGCAGCCGGCGCCGGCCCCGCGCTTCAGCGTCACGCCGCTCGATCGGCCGACGCCGCCCGAGCCGCCGGGCGTGGCGGACCTTCGGGCGGTGCTGGAGCCTTGGGGGATTGGCGCGGCCGAGGTGGAGGCTGCCCGGGCAAACGGATTGCTGACCTGTTGAAGCAGCATATTGCCGGGACGGGATGGGTCACTTATTCTGCCGCAGTCAATTGCGAATGAGTTCGCAAGAAAAAAGGGATCGTCCGTGATGGGTCACGACGTCAGCCAGATCGCCCGACGCTGCGAGCGCGCGGTGGTCACCGCCTATCGGGACCTGCGCCAATTGGGGGCGGATGACATGACCGCATTCCAGGCCTGCACGGCGCTGTATCGCATTCACCATCGCGAGGCCTCGTTGAACGAGGCGCGGCGCCTGGTGGCCGAATGGATCGATCATCATGTGGTGCGCTCCGACCGTGGGCCGACGCGCGGGTGCGCCTGCGATTGACCTGGCCACGGATGGGCGGTGCCGCTCGGGCTCCGTGGGCTGATCAGAGGCTGGCGCGGATCAGCGCGAAAGCCCTTTGCACGGCGGCCGCGCGGATCGCGGTCCGATCGCCGGGAAACACCTGGCGCTCGCTCACGACGTCGCGGTTCCGCTGTGCCAAACCGAAGCACACCAGCCCGACGGGCTTCTCGACACTGCCGCCGCCCGGTCCGGCAACGCCGGTGACGGACACGACGATGTCCGCATGAGAACGCTGCAACGCGCCCGCGGCCATCTGCTGCGCCACCGGTTCGCTGATCGCGCCGACCGCGCCGATCAGTTCGGCAGGCACGCCGAGAAGTTCGGTCTTCGATGCGTTCGAGTAGGTGACGAAGGCGCGCTCGATCACATCGGATGAGCCGGGGATGGCGGTCAGGACCGCTGCGATCAGTCCGCCGGTGCAGCTCTCCGCCGTCGCCAGCCTCACCTGCCTGACGCGGCATGCATCGAGCAGCGCGGCGGCCTCGTCCAGCAGCGCCTGGGTGATCATTCCTTGCGGGCCTCGATGACCCCGGACTTGATCGCCTCGACGAAGATCCGCCAGTCGCTCTCGACCTGGCTGGCGTACGCCAGGGCAAAGTCGGCGATTGCCGCATCGAACGAACCGCCGGATCCCATGTAACCGGCAATCCTCGCGGGGTCGCCGGAGCGTGCGTGCGCTCGTGCCAGCGTCATGCCGCACAGCGTGGCGTAGTAGGGCAACGCGCCATCGGCGATCGCTTCGCCGATCGCCGCGAGCCGCGAGTCCTTCAACTGGCGCACGTAGCAGTACTGATCGCTGACATGTTCCTGTGTCCATCCCAGGAAGTTGTCGTGCTCGCCCTGCATGATGCGCTGCCCGGTCACCACGCGCTGTCCTTGATTGAGGTAGACACTGGGCGCGGCGTATGGCGCCAGCACGGATTGCTGCGCCTCCTTCAATTGCAGCAGCAGCGTAGTGCCGTCGCGGTTGGCGAAGAGGCCGAGGGCACAGAACGTACCGACACTGCCGATGCCGACGACCTTGAACGCTACGTCGGTCAACCGGTAGCGGTCGAGCAGGACGCCGCGTTCCTCGGGCTGGTGCAACTTGTAGGCCTCGAACGCGGTGTGGGCGACCAGTTCGAGCGTGTCGTCATGCGGCGGCACGAAAGGCGGGATCAGCGGCGGGCGCGGCCGAATGCGCCAGTCTGACTTGCGACGCTCCAACAGCTTGCGATAGCCGCTACGATGCGCCTCGGCGGCGACGTGCAGCCGCTTCAGTTCGCGCTGCCGCAGCCGGGCATCGCCGATGCGCTGTAATACCCTTGTCACATCGATGCGCGATGCCCATGCGATTTGCGGATCGAGCCGCATGAGTTTCGCCATGTGTTCGCGATACGCCGTGACCGCGCCGCGGGCGAGATCGCGGCAGGTGCGCTCGGGCAATTGTCGGCCACGTGCATCGACTGCGATGCTGGTGGCCAGGCGCTTTACGTCCCATTCGAAAGGTGCCGGCAGCGTCTCGTCGAAATCGATGACGTCGAACACCGGTGTGCCGTCCGACGCGGCATAGACGCCGAAATTTGCCAAATGGCAGTCGCCGCACGACTGCACCCAGATGCCACTCGTCGGCGTGGTGGCAAGATCCGCCGCCATGATCGCGGCGGACCCGCGCAGAAACGCGAAGGCCGATGGCTGCATGCGGCCGTAGCGGATCGGCAGCAGCGAGGAGATACGATGACGGCTGGTCTCGGTCAGAATGTCCAGCGGATCGCGGCGATCGGTTGGTGGCTTCCAGCTTGCGTGCAGCCGACGCGGCACCAGCCGGCGAAGGTCATGACCGGCCTGTCGCCGCTCCGCCATGGGAAGCAGGTTGTCGGGTTGGACATACTCCAACGGCATGTTTCTTACTCCCGACGATTGCGCCGATGACACCGCAGGGCGTTGCTGAGTGCAAGATGCAGGATGTGAATATTCCTGGAGCGTTACTATAGCAATTCCGGCCAGGTCGAACGGATCGCCCATAATATACCGGCGCCGATCGCGCCGGCGATCACATCATCGGCCATGATGCCCGCCGCGCCGGACTGTCGATCGGCCCAACCGATCGGACCGGGCTTTGCTATGTCGAGCAAGCGGAAGATCAGGAACGCGGCGAGCAGTCCACTCAACGATGGACGAGCGAGGCCGCACAGTGCGAGGAGTTGTCCCGCGACCTCGTCGATCACGACCCAACCTGGATCGCCTTCGACATGCGCCGCGCGGATCGCCAAAACTCCGCCGACCGCGGCGATCAGGGCCGCAACGGGAACCAGTGCCGGAGCGGCGTGCAGCAGCAGCGCGCCTGGCAGAAGGGTTGCGGCGGATGCGACGGTGCCGGGAGAAAGCGGCGCATAGCCGCAGCCCAGGCCGCTGGCGATCAGGCGCGATGCTGGCACGGTCAGTCTGCGCATTATGACCGAGATTGCTTCGCTTCGCTCGCGATGACAGAGGGCGGGACAGAGGGAGGCATCTTACTCAACCTGATCGATGAACGCGCGCAGAGCGGTGAGCACTTCGGGCTCGGTCAGCGTGGGTGCGTGGCCGATGCCGGGAAGCGTCGCCAGCTGCATGTCGGGACGCTTCTGCTGCATGCGCATCACCGTGGCCGGCAGCAGGATGTCGCTTGCCTCGCCGCGCACCAGCAGCAGGGGCAGGTGCGCCAGTCCGTGGAACAACGTCCAGAGATCGGGCGTAGTGCCGTTCAGCAACCGGGCGATGCGCGTGTCCCACAACGGGCGCAGCGTTCCTTCGGCGTCGGGCGCATAGGTGAGCGCGGTCATGGTGCGCCATGCCTCGTCACCCTCCAGCGAAAGCGGCGGCAAGACCGCGCGCAGATGCACGACCGCCGCGTCGATGTCGCGGAATGCGGCGTCATGGCCGATGAAGCGCCGCACGAATTCCGTTCCGCCGCTGCCGAGTTCCGGACCGATGTCGTTGAGCACGACGGCTTTGAGCAGCGATGGGCGCGCCGCGGCGAGACCCATGCTGAGCAGGCCGCCGAAGCTGGTGCCGATGACGATCACGCGGTGCAGATGCAATGCCGCGCAGATGTCGAGCACGTCGCGCAGACAGGCCTCGGGCGCATATCGCATGATGTCGCGCGAGCGTCCCGAGAGGCCGCGGCCGGGATAGTCCGGTGCCACCACACGCCGTCCGCCCCCCAGTGCGTGCGCGAGTGTTGCGAAGTCGCCTGACGTGCGCACGATGCCGGGCAGACACAGCAGCGGCGGCCGCGCATCGCCGTCGCGCCATTCGCGAACGACGAGGGGAAACGCGTCCCAGGCGGAAAGCCGATGGATTATTGCGTCCATTGCGCGAGCAGGGTGGGCGTGCTCTCGCCGCGCCGCGCGCGGTAGACGACCACGTTCTCCAGCACGCGCTGCACGTAGTTGCGCGTTTCGTTGAGCGGGATCAGCTCGATCCAGTCGAGCATGTCGATGGGACCCGTGCGCGGATCGCCATTGTCGGCCAGCCACTCATCGACGCGATGCGGTCCGGCGTTATAGGCGGCGACCGCGAGCGGCAGCGAGTTGTCGAAGCGGTCCAGCATCTCGCGCAGATAGGCGGTTCCCAGCCGCATGTTGTGCGCCGGATCGGAGGTCAGAGAGACCAGCGATGTGGCGGTGCCGATCTGCTTCGCCATAGCCTGTGCGGTGAAGGGCATGAGCTGCATGAGGCCGCGCGCGCCTGACGGACTGACCGCGCCGACGTCGAAGCTGCTTTCCTGTCGGATCAGGCCAAGTGCCACGGAGGCGTCGACCGGTCCGTCGGGCGGTTCGGCGGCAATCGGCCAGCCCGCCGCGGGCAGGACGAGGCCGTCGCGGCCCATGCGGCGCGCCACGAAGACCGCGGTGTCGGGCAGGCCGACACGCAGAGCAAAGAGTGCCGTGAGCGCGCGGTCGGCGGGATCCGGCGCAAGCTCGTCCATGCGCAGCAGGAACGCGCGGGCCCGATGCGGATCGTTCCAGGCGACCAGCATGGCGGCGGCGCGCACCACCTCGCGATCGGTGAACGCCAGGACCTGATCGCGGGTATAGGCCGGGTCGTGCAGCGCGGTGATGCGACGGGCCAGAGAAGCGGGGTCGTCGCCCAGCGCCAGCGCGGCGAGCTGACCATAGAAGGTTGTCGGCCACGCCGCGGCACGCTGGTATTCCGGCTTCGGATCGCCACCCGAGGCGGCGACGGCGCGAGCCAGCCAGTAGTGCGCGCGACCCTGCGTGATCGCCGATTTCGACAGTCCGGCGAGGGTCGTGAAGTGCCGTGTCGCGGCGGCAGGATCATTCAGCCGGCGCAGCGCGATGAAGCCCGCCAGGAACTCGGCGTCCAGCTCCTGCTCCGGCGCGATATGGCCGTGGCGGTCGACGAGCGCGTAGGCATCGGCGGCATCACCGTCGTGCAGCAGGCGGCGGGCCAGCAGATTGCGCTCGGTCCAGAACGCGGCGAGTGCACTGTCCGGCGCATTGTCCTGCGCCGTGTCGCCGGCACGCTGCCACAAAGCGAAGGCGTCAGTGGTGCGATCGGCATGGCGGAGCCAGCGGGCGCGATCCAGCATCATGCCCGGGTCTTGTTGGAGGGAAGCGGGCAGGGCGGCGACCAGCGTCTCGGCGTTGGGCGCGTCGTGCAGCAGCGCCAGGCGGGCCGTTGCGGCGGCACGGTGCGTCGGGTCGAGGCGCGGCACCTCCCTCGCGGCGGCCGCGGCGTCATGCCAGGCGAAGCGCTCGAAGCGCTCCCAGGTGTCCTCGGGGCGCACGGCGCCCGACCAACGGCGCAGGAAGTCGGTCTCGTCGCCGATGCCGGTGATCCAGGCGCGGCGCGCCTCGTCGGCGGCCTCGGCGTTTCGGCCGGCATTTGCCAGCGCCTCGGCGCAATGCAGCATGGTCCGCGGCAGAGTGAGCTGGTTGCGATCGCACTGCGCCAGGGTGGAGGCGAGGTCCGGTTCGCTGGCGATCGCCTCCTGCCGTCGGCGCTCCAGCAGCGCCTGGTTCGGCCAGTCCGGGCTTTGCGCCATGAAGTCGCTGATCTCGTCCGCCGTCGCGGCGCCCGGGGTGAGCAGACGGTAGTAGGTGACAAGCTTGGTGGCGACCGGATCGGCATAGGTTGCCGCGTCGCGCTGGGCGTCGTCCCAGCGGTCGGCGCGGATATCGGTGATCGGATCGGCCTGCTGCGCCAGTGCCGGGGTCGCGGCGAACGGGGCGAGCAGAGCGAAACGGAGGCGAATTGAGGCAACCATGGGCCCCTTCTAGCCCAGGCGGACCTTGCGGCGCACCTGTTACGCGCCTAGCCTTCGCGCCCCACACCGCAGGTCGTCAAGTCGGGGGAGATGACAATGTTCAAGGGATCGCTGGTCGCTCTGATCACGCCGATGCGCGCGGATGGATCGATCGACGAGAAGGCCTATGCCGAGTTCGTGGACTGGCAGATCAAGGAGGGCACGGACGCGGTCGTGCCGGTGGGCACCACCGGCGAAAGCCCGACCCTGTCGCACGACGAGCACAAGCGGGTGGTGGAGATCGCGATCGAGGTGGCGAAGGGCCGCGTGCCGGTGATCGCCGGCGCCGGGTCCAACGCCACCGAGGAGGCGATCGATCTGGCGCGTCACGCGAAGCAGGCGGGTGCCGATGCGACGCTGGTGGTGACGCCCTATTACAACAAGCCGACGCAGGAGGGGATGTACCTGCACTTCAAGGCGATCGCCGATGCGGTCGATCTGCCGATGATCATCTACAACATCCCGCCGCGCTCGGTGGTGGACATGAGCGTGGAGACGATGGCGCGGCTGGCGAAGCACAAGAACATCGTCGGCGTGAAGGACGCGACGGCGAACCTGACGCGGCCGCTGCACACGCGGCGGGCCTGCGGCGAGGATTTCTGCCAGCTGTCGGGCGAGGACCACACGGCGCTGTCGTTCAACGCGGCGGGCGGCGTGGGATGCATCAGCGTCTCGGCGAATGTCGCGCCGCGGCTGTGCGCGGCGATGCAGGATGCGTGGATGGAGGGGCGGTTCGGCGAGGCGATGGCGATCCAGAACCGGCTGGTGCCGCTGCACGACGCGCTGTTCACCGAGACCAGCCCGGCGCCGGTGAAGTTCGCGGCGAGCCTGTTGGGCAAGACGTCGGAGCGCTGCCGGCTGCCGCTTGCGCCGATCATGGAGAGCACGCGGGCGAAGGTGCGCGCGGCGATGACCGATGTGGGGCTGTTGAACTGATCTGCCATCGGTCGTGACGGCCACCGCAGCCCGAACTTAGGTTGCAACCGGTCGCAACTCGCATCAGTCGGCGGGTGGGAGACGCCTTGTGAGCTGATCCGTCCGGCCTTCCAGGCGTGTGATTTGCGTCACTGCATCCGAGATGACATTGCTTGCCATCACAGTCGCTGCATTGCGCGCCTCGGTGAGGACCTGGCCTTGGCCTGCCTCGAGTTTCAGCATCCGATCCTCGAGTGCCCTAAGTCGCTCATCCACGATTTGCAGGGAAATCTCCACCTTGTTGTGGAGTGAGAACAGCTGCTCGAGCTTGCGGGCGAGTGCCCATAGCCGGCCAATATCAGAAAGCGCCACCTGTCAGACCGGGATGCGGGTTGCGCGCAACCGGGACAACAGAGCATCCATCGCCCTCTGTGCTTCCGGGATTTCAGCGTCCAGACGCGCGATGATCCGATCGATGTCCTCGACGGCGACGTCGGCGGATTGCGGGAGGAGGTCAGCCTCTCTCCGTCGCGCTGGCGCCTTTGGCGGGGCGATCGGCGATGGTACAGCGTCGCTCATCTCCGAGGTCACGGTCTGCCATGCCAACGAATTCTCGTCGATGCGCAGCTCTGCCAAGTTATCGAGGTACCACACGGGGTTACGCGAACCTGGCCAGACAACCGGTTGCGGATCGAGCAGCGCATATTCGTTGAAGCGGATAATGAAGCGGTCCTGCCGCTCGGGCGACGGCTCCACGAGCGTGATCTTTCCAACCAGGAACGCAGCGCCGTGTTCCTCCGGGCCGCTGTCGCCCGGGTATGTGAAGCGATTGCGTGTACAGACCAGATAGCGACAGCGTTGAGCGTTTTGTGGGTTGAGTGCCCACGCCTCGCTGCCCTTGGAGCGGATGATCTCCTCCTTCGTGCGATAGGTGAAGACCGCAACGACCTCCTTCGCCATGGCACCCTCTGGTAAAGATAGCCCCCTTATAATGGGGGTTGGTATCACCCATGTAAAGGGATAGGCAGGTCTGGCTAAGGGTGTCGGGCCTATCGCAAAGGGTCTGGACGCGCCGTGGCCGGGTCTGCATCCTCCGGCTGGTTAGGCAGGTGCATGGCAGACGCGAAGACCAAGAAGGGCCTGATCTCGCACGGCATTGCGGCGCAGAACCGCAAGGCGCGGTTCAACTATGCGATCAAGGATACGGTCGAGGCCGGGCTGGTGCTGAAGGGCCCGGAGGTGAAGTCGCTGCGCCATGGCCGCGCCACTCTGTCGGAGGCCTGGGCCGGCGAGCGAGACGGCGAGCTGTGGCTGTTCAATGCCTATATCCCGGAATACCAGGGCGGCGTGCTGTCGCGCTTCGAGCCGCGGGCGCCGCGGAAGCTGCTGCTGTCGCGCAAGCAGATCCGCTCGCTGGCCGGCTCGGTGGCGCGCGAGGGTGTCTCGCTGGTGCCGCTGCAGATCCACTTCAACGATCGCGGACGGGCCAAGGTGCTGCTGGGGCTGGGTGAGGGTCGCAAGAAGCAGGACAAGCGCGCGGTGATCGCCGAACGCGACTGGCAGCGCGACAAGGCACGGCTGCTGCGGGCGCGCGGCTGAATGAACGACGAGCGGAACGACAAGCTGATCGAGGCCAAGCAGAGATGGGCGCGCGAGGGGCGGCTGCTGACCGGCACGATCCGCGGGTCAAGCCCGGGGACAAGCCCCGCGCGCGACCGGCTGCCGCCGGGCCAGCGTCTGGTGCGCGACTGGCCGGTGCTCGACCTCGGTGCCGAGCCCGATGTCACGCCGCAGAAGTTCCGGCTGGATGTCGATGGCGCGGTGGAGAACCGGCTGAGCCTGACGCTCGACGAATTCATGGCTCTGCCGCAGAGCGAGAGCGTGTCGGACATCCATTGCGTCACGCAGTGGTCGCGTTACGACAATCGCTGGAAGGGTGTCGCGGCGCAGGCACTGCTGGCGATCGTGCGGCCGAAGCCGGAGGCGCGGCACATCGTGTTCCACAGCTTCGACGGCTACACGGCGAATGTGCGGCTGGACCAGTTCGATCAGCCGGACGTGTTCCTGGTGCATGAATGGGAAGGCAAACCGCTGTCGCGCGCGCATGGCGGGCCGGTGCGGATGCTTATGCCGCGGCTGTATTTCTGGAAGTCGGCGAAGTGGCTGCGGCGCATCCAGTTCACCGTCAGCGACCGGCCTGGTTTCTGGGAGCAGCGGGGCTACCATAACAATGGCGATCCGTGGCGGGAGGAACGCTACGACTGATCGCGGCAATGGGGGGAGCCATGGCGCAGAGCAAGGAAACATTGGCGTGGGATTTCGGCTTTTCGTCGATCGACGAGGGCCGGCTGGAGCTTGCCGGATTCGAGGGCCGCGTGCTGCTGGTGACCAACACGGCGAGCTTCTGTGGCTACACCGATCAATACGAAGGGCTGGAGAAGCTGCACCAGTCGGCTGCGCCGCGCGGGCTTACGGTGATCGGCGTGCCGAGTAGGGACTTCAACCAGGAGTCCGCCGACAACGCGACGGTGAAGGCATTCTGCGAGGCGAAGTTCGGTGTGAAGTTTCCGATGGCGGGGCTTGCCCATGTGCGCGGTCCGCAGGCCGTGCCATTTTATGCCTGGGTGCGCGACCAGAGGCATTGGGAGCCGAACTGGAACTTCAACAAGGTGCTGATCGGCCGCGACGGACACATTGCGGGAACGTTCGGGTCCGGCGACGAGCCGCAGGGGCCAAGACTGTCGCAGGCGATCGAAGCAGAGCTGGTCAAGCACTGACGGCGCATCCGCGCACAAACGAATAATGAGGGGGAAAGAACCATGCTACCACTGGTAGGTCTGGCGGCGACGCTTGTACCGGAGATCATAAGGCTGATTGCGGGCGACAAGGTGGGCACGGTCGCTACGACCGTTGCGCAGACTGTCGCTCAGATCACCGGAACGAACGATCCGGTTGCCGCGAAACAGAAGCTCGAAAGCGATGTGTCCATAGCCGTTGCCCTGCAACAGAAACTGGCGGAAATCGCTCTCGATGCCGCGAAGTCCCAGAATGCCGAACTTGATCGACAGCGGCAGGACGAGCTGGCGACGCTGAAGGCGAGCATCGAGAACACTGCCGGCGCGCGCAGCACACTTCTCAGCCTGGTGTCCGCGAGGAGTCCGATCGCCTATGGTTCGCCGATCGTGTCGGTCATCGTTACGATCGGGTTCTTTGTAATACTTGGTTACCTGGTCGAATACGGTCTGAAGTCGGAAGATGCGAATACTGTCAATATCATCAATATCGCTGTCGGCGTACTCGGGACGGCGTTCGCCACCGTGGTCAACTTCTGGCTTGGTTCTTCGTCGGGTTCTCGCTCGAAGGACGAACAGGCGGCCGTGGTGCAGCAGGTGCATGCCGCGCAGACGGACAGGTTCCTCTCAACGCTGCAGAGCGTGCATGAGTCTGCATCTCGCGACTGCCAACAGCGCGGTCGATGCGATCAAGAGCGTCGCGACGTCGGCTGTCACGACGCCGCAACCTGTGCAGCGGGCCGATGTCACGGCGACGCCGGCACCCGCGCCTGTGGCGGAACCCGCACCCGCGGGCGGCGACTTCGATCGATGCGTCGAGATCACGCTGGCGCAGGAGGGCGGATTTACGCAAAGCGAGGGCGATCCCGGGGGCGCCACCAATTTCGGCATCACCCTGCAAACGCTGAGCGACTGGGTTGGCCACAACGTGACACCTGAGGACGTCAGAAACATGACGAAGGCGCAGGCGGTAGAGATCTACCGGGCGAACTACTGGAATCCGGCATGCTGCGGCAATCTTCCCGGGGGTGTGGACCTTATGGTGTTCGATTTCGGCGTCAATGCCGGACCGCGCACTTCGGTCAAATGTCTCCAAAGGGCGGTGGGTGTCACGGAGGACGGCTCGGTCGGCCCGCGAACGCTGGCGGCGGTGCAGGCTGTGAACGCTCGTGACCTCATCGGCACGTTGTCGCAATTGCGGCTGGCCTATTACCGGGGCCTGACCAACTTCGACCGGTTCGGCCGCGGATGGACGAACCGCACGGAGCAGGTGGCGGCGGCAGCGCTGTCGATGGTCTAGTCTTGTGTCGATGGCGGAGAGCGTAGTGACGAAGAACGATGAGTGCGTACTATGAGGGGGATTGCTTCGTCGCTGCGCTTCTCGCAATGACAATGTGCAGCGGGCGGGCGCTGGCGGCGACGCCGAGTAGCATGAGCGCCAAGAGCAGGAACGCGGTCGACAGGCTGGCGGCGTGCGCCACGAAGCCGATCAGCGCTGGGCCGGCGAGAACGCCGGCGTAGCCGAGCGTCGTGATTGCGGGAACCGCCACGTGCTCGGGCATGACGGTCTGGCGGCCCACGCTGGTGAACAGGACAGGCACGATGTTGGAGCAACCGAAGCCGATCAGTGCATAGCCGGGCAGGGCGCCCTGCCAGGACGGCGCAAGCGCCGTGAGCGCGAAACCCAGCGCGGCGCAAAGGCCGCCGCAGATGATGGTGTTGGAGCCGCCGAACCGCTGCACGATGCGGTCGCCGGTGAAGCGACCGACCGTCATCGTCATGGCGAAGACGGCGTAACCCAACCCCGCGTAGGATGCCGCCAACTCGCGCGCGGAGGTCAGGAAGACGGCGCTCCAGTCGAGCACGGCGCCCTCGGTCAGGAATGCAATGCAGCAGAGCACGCCGATGAACACCACGATGCCGTGCGGCATGGCGAAGGCGGGGCCCTCGCGCCTTGCGCCGTAGGGGAGCAGATGCCGGGCGGCCGTTGTCAGCAGCACGATGGTGATGGCGCTCACGCAGAGCGTCGCGGCGAGCGGCGTTGAGCCGGCGCCCAGCAGCGCGATGACAGCGGCGGAACCGGCGATGCCGCCGAGACTGTACTGACCGTGGAAGCCCGACATCATCGAGCGCCCGCTGGTCCGTTCGACGATGATCGCCTGGATGTTCATCGCGACGTCGAGCGCGCCGATCGCGGCACCGAAGACCAACACTGACGCGACGAGGAGAGGCGGGGTGGCGATCGTCGCCAGCAGGGGCAAGGAGAGGCACAGCAGCAGAGACGCGGCGGCAATGACGAGACGGCATCCGAAGCGTGCCGCGAGGGCGCCGGCGAGCGGCATGGTCACGATCGAGCCGACGCCGAGACACAGGAGGATGAGCCCGAGCACGGCGTCACTGATCCCGACGCGGGCCTTGGCGTATGGCACGAGCGGAGCCCAGGCCGACATGACGACGCCGGCGATGAAGAACGCGATGCGTGTCGCGCGCTGTTCCAGGCGCTCACGCGGCCGGGCGACCAGATCGGTGATCAAGGGGACGGATCGAGCCGGCGAAGCAGCGTCTCGACGACGGCCCGGAACATGGCCTCGGTCAACCGGCCGGTGTTCGTGTTCAGGCGTGAGACATGATAGCTGTCGGCGAGCACTCTGCCATCGGGCAGGTCGTGGATTGCGCCGTGCCTGAACGGGACGCGCGCGGGCCGCACGCCGTGGACCCGCAGCACGGCGTTGTGGGCGGTGCCACCGAGTGCGAGCAGCCCACGCAGGCGCGACATTGCGGCGATCTCGGCAACGAGATAGCGGTTGCAGATGCCGATCTCGGCCGGTGTCGGCAGGTTGGCCGGCGGCACGCAGCGCACCGCGTTGGTAACCCGGCAGTCGATGAGCGCCAGCCCGTCGTCAGGTGCCGCGAGGTAGCGACCCTGCGCGAGGCCGAAATGCTGCATGGTCCGGTAGAGCAGTTCACCCGCGTAATCGCCAGTGAACGGCCGGCCGGTCCGGTTGGCGCCGCGCACGCCCGGTGCCAGCCCGACGATCAACAGTCGCGCATCGGGGCTGCCGAAACTCGGCACCGGTGCATTGAACCAGTCGGGATGCGCGGACCGGTTTGACTGACGGTACTCGGCGAGCCGCGGGCAGAGCGGGCAGTCGGCGGGTGGATGCCCGCCCGGCGCCTGCGTCACGCAGCGTCGGGCGAATCGGAGAACGGCTCGGCCGGCGTCTGGCGCAGCGGCACCGTTCTGACACGCGGCTCGGTCTGCCGGCGGGTGAACTCGGGCGCGATCTCGGCCAGTTCGAGGAACTGATCGGCCTGGCGGCGCAGTTCGTCCGCGACCATCGGCGGACTGGTACGAATCGAGGAAACGACGGACACGCGCACGCCTTTGCGCTGCATCGCCTCGACCAGGCGGCGGAAGTCGGAATCGCCGCTGAACAATATTGCGTGATCGAGCCGAGGTGCGAGTTCCAGCATGTCCACGGCAACCTCGATGTCCATGTTGCCCTTCACCCGCCGGCGGCCGGCCGAGTCGGTGAATTCCTTGGCGGGCTTGGTAACCAGCGTGTAGCCGTTGTAGGCGAGCCAGTCGGTCAGCGGCTTCAACGGCGAATATTCGTCGGTCTCCAGGACCGCGGAATAGTAGTAAGCGCGAACAACGTGGGCCTTCTTGCGAAAGAATTCGAGCAGATTGCGATAATCCACGTCGAAGCCGAGATTGCGGGAGGCCGAGTAGAGATTGGCGCCATCGATGAACAGGGCAATCCGTTCACTTGGTAGGAAATGCATGGAGTATGACCTCTCGAAGCAGCGTCAGAAACCAGTTGCAAAACGCGCTGACCGTGCAAATTCGCGGAACCGGGGCGATCGCGTAGCAAATAATCGCAGTTTCTCCCGCATTTGCAAACCGCCGTGACGGATTCGTTGCGGATGATCTTCGTCGGGATAGGCGCGAATTTGCCATCGCCGGGCGGCGAATCACCGCTCGAAACGGCGCGCGCGGCGGTGGCGCGGTTGGACACGCTGCCCGGGCTGCGTCTGCGCGCCTTGTCGCGCTGGTTTCTCACCGAGCCGGTGCCGCCTTCCGACCAGCCTCCGTATGTCAACGCAATCGCGCTCCTGGGAGCGGACCCGGCGGCGGTGGAACCCGACCCCGCCGAACTGCTCGTGTGGCTACAGGCGATCGAAACCGAGGCCGGGCGGGTACGGCGCGAGCCCAATGCGGCCCGCACGCTGGACCTGGACATCGTTGCGATGGGCGAGGCGGGGGGACTGGTGCGGGCCGCGCCCGACCCGGTGCTGCCGCATCCACGGGCGCATCTACGGGCGTTCGTGCTGGTGCCGCTGCTGGAGGTCGCGCCTGGGTGGACGCACCCGGTGCTCGGCCGGAGCGCCCGGGACCTGCTGGCGGAATTGCCATCGCAGGGAATTCGGCCGGTCTGACCCGGCAACCCCGCTGGTCACCCAAGCAGCAAGGTCAGCCGGCGGGTGCAGCGTAGCGTGGTGATCGTGGCTTCGAGCGTGGGTCCAACGATATGTCCCTGCAAAGTCACCCAATCCAGGACGAAGCTCGAGCGCCTCGGCCGGTCGTCGCCGGAGCCGTACTGCATCTGGCCGCCAAGTGTGCCGTCGGCGGCGATCTGGACGGGCAGCGGGGCGATGCGGGGAGGGCTGACCTGGAATGGGTAGGCGAACCGGCCGTCGTGCACCTCGATCCGCGTGGGGAGGGCCGGGTCGCCGCACTGGAATGCCACGCCGTTGAGGAGTGTGTCCTGGCCGACATAGCTGCCATCGAACTGCGTGCCTGCGGGGGGCCCCTGGGGCGCACTCTGGAGGGACGCGCAGCCGCCCAGGAGGCCGGCGCTCAGCATGGCGAGAGTTCGGATCATGTCGCGGAAATGGCCCGTTGGGCCGCGGCGTCAAGCGCGTCAGGCTTGCTTTGCCGGGGTCCCGCGCCTAGATCAGCACTCCACCCAAGTACAACGCCCGGAGGCCGAGCGCATGGCGCGCGTCACCGTCGAAGACTGTGTCCAGAAGGTTCCCAACCGGTTCGAGCTGGTTCTGCTCGCCGCCCAGCGGGCGCGCAACCTGAGCCGCGGCGAGGAGCTGTCCGTCGACCGCGACAATGACAAGAACCCGGTGGTCGCGCTGCGCGAGATCGCCGACGACACGATTGACCTGGGCCGGATCGAGCAGGACCTGATCAAGTCGCTGTCGCGCGCGCCGGAGCCGGAGCCGGCGGACGAAGAGGTGCTCGACCTCATCCCGACCGATCAGAACATCTTCGGCCTCCAGGACGTGACGGCCGAGGAAGAGTCGGCCAGCCTGCCCGTCGAAGGCGAAGATATGTCACCCGAGGACCTCGAGGCGGCGATCGAGGCGGAGCTGGGCGGCCGTTCCAACCGGTAACCGCGCATGACGAGCGGGGGCGCGGGCAGCGCTGGCACGAGGCCGACCCTCGCTCCCGTCTTCGCGCCTGACGGCACCGCGGTCGAGGCGGCAACCCGTAGGCGGACCACAGCCGTTTCCCGCCGGTCTGGCGGCAAAGCTGCGCGCGTATGATCCCAAGGCCGATACTGGGCTGATCGACGCCGCCTACACGCTGGCGGAGAAGGCGCACGGCACGCAGCGCCGCGACAACGGCGACCCCTACATCACGCATCCGGTCGGCGGTCGCCGACATCCTGGCAGGCTACCGGCTGGACACCGCCTCGATCGCCACCGGGCTGCTGCACGACGTGATCGAGGACACGCCGGTCAAGCTGCCGGAGATCCAGACGCAGTTCGGCGGCGAGATCGCCGGGCTGGTCGACGGCGTCACCAAGCTGACCCGGCTGGAGCTGCAGTCCGACCGCACCAAGCAGGCGGAGAACTTCCGCAAGCTGGTGCTGGCGATCAGCCGCGACATCCGCGTGCTGCTGGTGAAGCTGGCCGACCGGCTGCACAACATGCGCACGCTGCATTTCGTGCAGGATGCCGACAGCGCCGACGCCGCATCGCGCGCGAGACGATGGAGATCTACGCGCCGCTCGCCGAACGGATCGGCATGGACGCGGTGAAGACCGAACTGCAGACACTGTCCTTCGCGCAGCTCGAGCCGGAGGCGTTCGCCACCATCCAGGCGCGGCTGAATTTCCTGCGCGGCCAGGGCGCCGATGTGATCGAGGAGGTGCGCGCGGAACTGAACCGCGTCTGCGAGGACGCCGGCGTGAAGGTGGTCGAGGTGGCCGGACGCGAGAAGTCGCCCTACTCGATCTGGGAGAAGATGCATCGGCGCAACGTCGCGTTCGAGCAGCTTTCCGACATCATGGCGTTCCGCATCGTCGTGCCGACCAAGGAGGCGTGCTACGCGGCGCTGGGCGCGGTGCATTCGGCGTATCCGGTGATCGCCGGACGGTTCAAGGACTACATCTCGACGCCGAAATCGAACGGCTATCAGAGCCTGCACACCGGCGTGACGCTGCGCGAGCCGCGCAACCAGAAGATCGAGATCCAGATCCGCACCGCCGACATGAACGACGTGGCGGAGAACGGCGTCGCGGCGCACTGGGTCTACAAGGAGCCGGACGCGAAGGCCGACCGGCGCGATCTGCAGCGGTTCCGCTGGGTGCAGGACCTGCTGGAGATCCTGGAGAATTCCGCGGCGCCGGACGATTTCCTGGAGAACACCAAGCTGGAACTCTACGAGGACCAGGTGTTCTGCTTCACGCCGAAGGGGCAGTTGATCCAGTTGCCGCGCGGCGCGACGCCGGTGGATTTCGCCTATGCGGTGCACAGCCAGGTGGGCGATGCCTGCGTCGGCGCGAAGATCAACGGCCGGCTGCTGCCGCTGCGCCATCAGTTGCAGAACGGCGACCAGGTCGAGATCATGACCGCGCGCGGCGGCACGCCGTCGCCGCAATGGGAACGCTTCGTCGTCACCGGCAAGGCGCGCGCGCGGATCCGCCGCTTCATCCATCAGCAGCAGCGCCAGCAGCATCTCGACGCGGGCCGCGCGGAGCTGGCGAAGGCGTTCCGCCAGGCCGGCGTCGATGGTTCGGAGAAGGCGCTGGAGCCGGCGCTGAAGGCGCTGAAGTTCGCGGCGTCGGATGACCTCTACATCGCGGTCGGCAACGGCAATGTCGGCCCGAAGGATGTGGTGCACGCCGCCTATCCGGAACTGCGGCAGTCGCCGCGCGCGCCGCGCATGGTTCCGGCGCCGCCGCCGCGCGCGGCCGGCCGGCACGCGCACAACTCCGACTTCGACATGCCGATCACCGGCCTGGTGCCGGGCATGGCGTATCACTTCGCCGGCTGCTGCCATCCGGTGCCGGGCGACGACATCGTCGGCATCGTCACCACCGGCAAGGGCGTGACGATCCACGGGCGCGACTGCCAGACGCTGACCGGGTTTCGCCGCCACGCCGGAGCGCTTCATCGACGTGGACTGGAACTACACGGCGCTGAGCGGCGGCCGCGCCGACGGCAAGTCGCAGCACCACACCGCGCGGATCAGCGTGATCGGCGCCAACGAGCCGACGGCGCTCGCCAACCTGACGAACGCCATCGCCAAGCAGGAAGGCGCGGTCGCCAGCCTGAAGATCGTCAACCGCCAGCCGGATTTCATCGAGGCGCTGGTGGATGTCGATGTGCGCGATGTGGCGCACCTGTCGAAGGTGATCGCCGGCCTGCGCGGCGCGGTCGGCGTCAAGGGCGTTGAACGAGGCTAGCGCGGGATGAACGCTCAAAGGCGCGCTCATCCCGTGCTGTCCGCTTTGTGTGATCGCGTGATCTCAGACCTCCGGCGACTCCGACCTTCTCGATCACGCATTAGGGCAAAGTTGCATGATCCTCGGCCTCGGCTCCGACATCTGCGATATCCGCCGCATCGAGAAGGCGATCGCGCGGCACGGCGACCGCTTTCTCGCGCGCATCTTCACCGCCGCCGAGCGCGCCAAGGCGGCGAGCCGCACGGAGCCGATCCAGGCGGCGACCTACGCCAAGCGATTTGCCGCGAAGGAGGCGGCGGCGAAGGCGCTGGGCACCGGCTTCCGGCGCGGCGTGTTCTTCTCCGACCTGGGCGTGGTGAACCTGCCGTCGGGCCAGCCGACCTTGCGCATGACCGGCGGCGCGGCGGCGCGTCTGGCGGCGATCACGCCTGCCGGAATGCTTGCCGCGGTCGCATTGACCATGACGGACGAATACCCGTACGCGTTCGCTCAGGTGATCATCTCGGCAGTGCCGGCGAGCTAGGGAGGAGCGAGACATGCGACGGACGGCCGCGCTGTCGGCGCTGACATTGGGCGTGTCGCTGCTCGCCGGCTGCGTGTACGATCCGTATACCGGGACCTGGGCGCCGTGCTGCAATTATTACGGGTACCCTTATTACCGATATCCGCCGCCGTATTATCCGTACGGCTATCCGCCCGGGCCTTACACGCCGCCGCCGCAGACCCAGCCGGGAACATACCAGAACGCGCCGAACCAGCCGCCGCCCGGGCCGGGGGCGGCGAATTATCCGCAGTGGGGCGGGGCGCTGGCACAGCGTTTCGCTGCCGCCAATGTGACGCATGACGGGCGGTTGACCCGCGAGCAGGCGGCATCCGGCATGCCGATGGTGGCGCGGAACTTCGCTGCGATCGATGCGGATCACAAAGGTTTCGTCACGCTCCAGGACGTGCGCGCCTTCGCCGCCGAGCGGCGTGCGGAACGCGGTGAGGCGGGCCAGCCGAGTGTTCAGTAACGCCGCGCGCGAGGACCGGCCGCTCGCTTGACACGCCATCCCCCCCTGGGCTTGATCCGCCCGGATTTTTGCACGAAAGCCCACCGCCACATGGCGACAAAGGTAAAGGCCAAGCGCCAATCGAACGCTTGGGTCGAGAACGCAAAGACGATCATCTATGCCGGCCTGATCGCCGTCGTGGTGCGCACCGTCGCCTTTGAGCCGTTCAACATTCCGTCGGGCAGCATGATTCCCACTCTGCTGGTGGGCGACTACCTGTTCGTGTCGAAATACAGCTACGGGTATTCGCGCTATTCGCTGCCATTCGGCTGGCCGCCGTTCTCCGGGCGCATCTTCGGCAGCCTGCCGAAGCGGGGTGATGTCGCGGTGTTCAAGTATCCACGCGACAACTCGACCGACTACATCAAGCGCATCGTCGGACTGCCCGGCGACCACATTCAGGTTCGCCAGGGCCAACTCTATATCAATGGCCAACTCTGCCCGCGTCAGCCGGAAGGCGACTATGTCGCCGACGACAACGGCATCCACATGGTGCTGCGGCTGTATCAGGAGACGCTGCCGGACGGCGTAAAGCACGACATCATCAAGGCGACCGACGAAGGCGACGTGAACAACACTCCGGAATACGTGGTGCCGCCGGACCATGTGTTCGCCATGGGTGACAACCGCGACAATTCGGCTGACAGCCGCTTCATGAACGGCGTCGGCTTCGTGCCGGTGGAAAACCTGGTGGGACGCGCGGAGATCATCTTCTTCTCGGTCGACGCCGAAGACCCGTGGTGGGAGGTCTGGTGGTGGCCGTTCGAGATCCGCTGGAGTCGCCTGGGCATGCTCATCCATTGAGTGGATCCGCGTTGATCACACCGATCGAGACCATCCTCGGCCACAACTTCGCCCGCCCCGAACTGTTGCGTGAAGCGATGACCCATCGGTCCGCGCTGTACGGCCGCCGCCGGCGCCGTGGCGGGGCGTCCAACGAACGGATGGAGTTCATCGGCGACCGCGTGCTCGGACTGCTGATCGCGGAGTGGCTGAGCGAGCGGTTTCCCGACGAGCAGGAGGGCGATCTCGCGAGCCGGCTGGCATTGCTGGTTTCGCAGCCGGTGGTGGCTGCGATCGCCAAGGAGAACGGGCTGGGCGACGCGTTGTCGATGGCGCCGCATGAGGATCGCGCCGGTGTGCGGCGGCGCGCGACGGTGCTGGCGGACGCACTCGAGGCAGCGCTGGGCGCGTTGTACATAGACGGTGGCCTCGATCGTGCCCGCACCTTCGTGCGGCGCGCCTGGGCGAAGGTGGTGGAGGAGCAGGAGGAGCCGCCGAAGAATGCCAAGAGCGTGCTGCACGAATGGGCGATGGCGCGGGCACTCGGATTGCCGGCATACACTGTGGAATCGCGCTCGGGGCCCCCGCACTCGCCGAAATTCGTGGTGGGCGTGACGGTGGGTGGATTTGCCGGCACCGGTACCGGCGGCAGCAAGCGTGCGGCCGAGCAACTGGCGGCAAAGGACCTTCTGCGGGTGGTCGGCGCGTGACCACCGGGTCAAGCCCGTTGGAAGGTTCACGCTGCGGCTTTGTCGCTGTGGCGGGCGCGCCGAACGCGGGCAAGTCCACGCTGGTCAATCGGCTGGCGGGTGCGAAGCTTTCCATCGTCACGCCGAAAGCGCAGACGACGCGGTTCCGCGTGCTGGGCATCATGCTGCGCGGGGCGAGCCAGGTGCTGCTGGTGGACACGCCGGGCATCTTCACGCCGCGGCGCCGGCTGGACCGCGCGATGGTGGCCGCGGCATGGAGCGGCGTGCGCGACGCGGACCTGACGGTGCTGCTGGTCGATGCGAAGGATGGTGCGACCGATGCGGTGCGCCGGATTGCCGAGACGCTGGCGGCGCAGCAGCGGCGAAGCTGGCTGGTGCTGAACAAGGTCGATCTGGTGCCGGCGCCCGCGTTGCTGCCGCTGACCGCGTCGCTGACGGCATCGGCGCCGTTCGAGCGGACGTTCATGGTGAGTGCGGCAACCGGCGATGGGATCGAGCAACTGGCCGATGCACTGGCAGGCGCAGTGCCCGAGGGGCCGCATCTCTATCCGGACGACGATCTGACCGATCTGCCGGATCGGCTGCTGGCGGCGGAGATCGTGCGCGAACAGATCTTCCTCCAGACGCACGAAGAGGTGCCGTACGGCACAACTGTCGAAACCGAGGACTGGCAGGAGCGCAAGGACGGTTCGGTGCGCATCGAGGCGACGGTGTATGTCGCGCGTCCTGGCCACAAGGCGATCCTGATCGGCGAGGGCGGCAGGCGGATCAAGACGATCGGCGCGAAGGCGCGCGAGGAACTGACGGGACTGCTGGAGCGCAAGGTGCATCTGTTCCTCAATGTGAAGCAGCGCGCCGGATGGGACGAAGAGGCTGCGCGGCTGCGGGCGATCGGTCTGGAGGACCCGAGGTAGCGGTTCGTTCATGGGTCGCCGATAGATGTCGGGCGGAAGGAGGGCGCCTGATGCCTGACACGCTTGAGCCGACCGGCGGCGGCCGGTATCCTTCCGATATGGAAAGTCGGGTGGCGGTTTTGGAGCAGATTGCCCGCACGACGGCGGCAAGTCTGGAGCGACTGGAACGGCGCTTCGATACACTGGAACAGCGGCTAGACTCGTTCGTGCGGGAGCAGCGTGCCGATTTCCGTTGGCTGCTGGGCATCACGCTGGGTGGCTTCACGGCGATGCTGGGTGGTTTCGGGGTACTGCTCGGCGTGATGGCGCACGGCTTTCACTGGTTGTAGTCATCCATTCGGCTGAAACCAGTTAACCGATTTTGGTGATGGACTGGGACGCACCCGCAATCGTGCTCGACGCCCGGCCGTATGGCGAAGGCGACGCCATCGCCACGGTGATGACGGCGGAGCATGGCGCACATCGCGGCCTGGCGCGGGGCGGTGCGGCGCGTGGGCGCACGGCGATCTGGCAGCCCGGCAATCTGGTACAGGTGCGCTGGGTTGCGCGGCTGGCCGAGCAACTGGGGAGCTTCAGCGCGGAACTGGTACATCCGGCGGCGGCGCTTGCCATGGACGATGCGCTTGCGCTGGCGATGCTGTCGGCGGTCTGCGCGGTGGCGGAAGGCGCGTTGCCCGAGCGTGAACCGCATCCGCGGGTGTTCGAGGGTCTGCTGCATCTTATCGCGCATCTGTCGCAGGCGGAGGCGATGCTGGGCGACCTGATCCGCTGGGAGACCGTGCTGCTCGCCGATCTCGGCTATGGCCTCGATCTGGCGAGTTGCGCGGTCACGGGCGAGACGGCGGGGCTGGCCTTCGTGTCGCCGAAGACCGGCCGCGCCGTCACTGCGGCTGGCGCCGGTGTCTGGTCGTCGCGGCTGCTGCGTCTGCCGTCTTTCCTGGTGGACGGCAATGCGGCCACGCCGGCGGACTGGCGCGATGGGCTGCGGTTGACCGGCCATTTCCTGCAACGCGACGCGTTCGGCCATCACCATCGTCCGCTGCCGGTGACGCGCCAGATGCTATACGACCGCGTGGCGGCGCTCGCCGCCTCTATGGAGCAGCAGAATGCCGGATGACCTGATCGGCCACGTCGAGGACACGCGGCTCTCGGACGCGCTGTCGGAACGCTATCTGGCCTACGCGCTCTCCACCATCATGTCGCGCTCGCTGCCCGACGTGCGCGATGGGCTGAAGCCGGTGCATCGGCGGCTGATCTACGCGATGCACCTGCTGCGGCTGGACCCTACCGCCGGGTTCAAGAAGTGCGCCCGCGTCGTGGGCGATGTGATCGGCAAGTTCCATCCGCATGGCGACGTGGCGATCTACGAGGCGTTGGTCCGCCTCGCGCAGGACTTCGCGGCGCGCTATCCGCTGGTGGAAGGGCAGGGCAACTTCGGCAATATCGACGGCGATAACGCGGCGGCGATGCGCTACACCGAGGCGCGACTGACCGAGGTGGCGCGCGCGCTGCTGTCCGGCATCGATGAGGACGCGGTCGATTTCCGTCCCACCTACGACGGCGAGGACAGCGAGCCGGTCGTGCTGCCCGGCGCGTTTCCCAACCTGCTCGCCAATGGCGCGGCGGGCATCGCGGTTGGGATGGCGACCTCGATCCCGCCGCACAATGCCGGCGAGACCTGCGCCGCGGCGATCCACCTGATCCGCCACCCGAAGGCGAGCACGGCGGACCTGTTGCGCCATATGCCGGGTCCGGACTTTCCCACCGGCGGCGTGCTGGTGGAGGACAAGGCGGCAATCCTCAGCGCCTACGAGACAGGACGCGGCGGATTTCGCATTCGGGCCAGGTGGGCGGTGGAGAAGGGCAAGCACGGCACCTGGCAGATCGTCGTCAGCGAAATCCCTTATCAGGTTCAGAAGGCGAAACTGGTCGAGCAGATCGCGCAGCTGATGGAAGAGCGCAAGCTGCCGCTGCTCGGCGACGTGCGCGACGAAAGCACGGAACTGGTGCGCCTGGTACTGGAGCCGAAGACGCGTGGCGTCGAGCCTGACGTGCTGATGGAGACGCTGTTCCGCGCGTCTGCCCTGGAGGCGCGGTTTCCACTGAACATGAATGTGCTGGACGCCACGCGCACGCCGTTGGTGATGTCGCTGCCGGACGTGTTGCGCGCCTGGCTGGAGCATCGTCACGAGGTGCTGGTCCGCCGTTCGCGTCATCGGCTGGCGGCGATCGAGCGGCGCATCGAGATTCTCGACGGCTATCTGCTGGTCTATCTCAACGTTGACGAGGTGATCCGGATCATTCGCAACGAGGACGAACCGAAGCCGCGGCTGATGCAGCGATTCAAGCTGAGCGACACGCAGGCGGAGGCGATTCTGAATATGCGGCTGCGCTCGCTGCGCAGGCTCGAGGAGATGGAGATCCGCAAGGAGCACAAGGCGCTGGCGAAGGAGCGCAAGGACATCCAGGCGTTGTTGAAGGACGCGACGCTGCGCTGGGATCGCATTGCGGAGGAACTCGAGGAGACCCGCAAGAAATTCGGTTCGGGTGCGTTGGGAGCCCGGCGCACGGAGCTTGGCGTGGCACCGCCGGTGGTGGAGGTTGCCAACGAGGCGTTCGTCGAGCGCGAGCCGATCACCGTCATCCTGTCCGACAAGGGCTGGATCCGCGCGATGAGGGGGCACATCGGCGAGGGCACCGAGTTGCGCTTCAAGGAAGGCGATCGGCTGAAGCGGCTGGTCAATTGCCAGACCACCGACCGGCTGACGCTGTTCGGCACCAATGGGCGCGCTTACACGCTACGTGCGGCCGATCTGCCGCGCGGGCGCGGGGACGGCCACCCGGTGCGCGTGCTCGCGGAGCTGACCAACGAGGATGACGTCGCCGCCATGTTCGTCGCGAGCGAGGGCGGGCGCTATCTGGTCGCGTCATCGACCGGACGCGGCTTCGTGGTGCCGGCGGTGGAGCTTGCGGCCGAGAAGCGCACCGGCAAGCTGGTGCTGAACCTGCGGCCCGGCGAGGAGGCGGCGCTGTGCGCGCCTGCGGATGGCGACCACGTTGCGATCATCGGCAGCAACCGCAGGCTGCTGATCTTCCCGCTGGAGCAGGTGCCGGAGATGGCGCGCGGCGGTGGGGTGATCCTGCAACGCTATCGCGAGGGGGGGCTGGCGGACGCCAAGGTGTTCCGCCTCGCCGACGGACTGACCTGGCGGCTGGGCGACAAGACGCGCACCGAGACCAACCTGCGCGACTGGGTCGGCGAACGCGCGCAGGCCGGGCGGCTGCCGCCCAACGGCTTCCCCCGGTCAGGGCGCTTTGGCTGACTTGACTACGGCGGCGTCATGCCGTGTATACGCCAATCGCAATAATGTTTCGAGGATTCATCGTCCATGCCGCTCGCACGCCGCACTTTGCTCTCCGCCGCCGCCGCCCTCGGCGCGGTGCCGATCCTGCGCGCCCGCGCGCAATCGAGGCCGGTCATCAGGCTCGGCGTTCTGACCGACCTTTCGGGCACCTATCGCGACAACACCGGTCCCACATCGGTCGCGGCGGCGCAGCTCGCGGTCGAGGAAATGAAGCCGCATCTCGACTTCGACGTGGACCTGATCAGCGCCGATCACCAGAACAAGCCGGACGTGGCCGCGACGATCGCCCGGCAGTGGTACGACCAGGGCATCGACGCCACGATCGATGTGCCGACCTCTTCGGTGGCGCTCGCGGTCGCGGAGGTTGCCAAGGAGAAGGACAAGATCATGCTCAACGCTTCGGCGACGGTCGCGGCGTTGACCTACCAGCAGTGCAGCCCGAACTCCATCGTGTGGAGCTTCGACACCTGGGAGAACGCTCACTCCACGGGCGGTGCGCTGATGGCGTCCGGCAACACGTCGTGGTTCTTCATCACCGCCAACTACGCGTTCGGCCAGTCACTCGCCGACCTGACCAAGGACGTGGTGACCAAGGGTGGCGGCGAGGTGAAGGGCGATGTGCGCTATCCGTTCCCCGACACCACCGACTTCTCGTCTGTACATCACGCAGGCGGCGGCGAGCGGCGCCAAGGTGCTGGGTCTCGCGAATGCCGGCCTGGACACGCAGAACTGCATCAAGCAGGCGGCCGAGTTCGGCCTGAACAAGACGATGAAGATCGCGCCGCTGCTGCTGTTCATCACTGACGTGCATTCGCTCGGGCTGGATGTCTGCGGCGGGTTGACCACGACCGAGACGTTCTACTGGGATCTGAACGACCGCACGCGTGCGTTCACCAAGCGGCTGCTGACCAAGTCACCGAACAACTATCCCAATCAGGCGCATGCGAGCTCGTATGCCATCACGCTGCACTATCTGAAGACGGCGCAGCAGATGGGCGCGGCCGAGGCGAAGAAGAGCGGGCGGGCGACGGTGGCGAAGCTGAAGTCGATCCCGACCGACGACGATGCGTTCGGCAAGGGTCGGGTGCGGGTCGATGGGCGCGGCGAATTCCCGGCGTATCTGTTCCTGGTGAAGACCAAGGCCGAGAGCAAGGGGCCGTGGGATCTTTACAAGCTGGAGCACACCTCACCCCCGTCAGACGTGCTGCATCCGCTTGCCGACGCTTGCAAATTCCCGACGACGTGACGGCCGCGGAGCTACTCCGCCGCGATCAGCAGGGCTGACCGGGCAGGTTCGGGTCCCTCGTCATGCAGGACGTGGCCGTAGCGGCTGAGCCACAGGCGGCCGAGTCGTGCCGCCTCGAGCGGGGTCAGCCACGACCATTCGGCGCCGCGCGCGCGAATGGCCACCCAGGTCGTATCACCGTCGACCACACGCTCCTCGACCGAATAGGGGCCAATTGCCTGGGGCATATCGTAACGACTTCAATACTGTTGCGCCGAACGGGTTAATAGCACCGCTGGCGGGGCATCGCCACGGAAAAGCCGCAATCGCCTGCCGCGGCGCCGCAATTCCGGGTGCGTGTTGCTTTGGTACCGCTGGCGCCCGACGGGGTCTTCAGGCGGCTTCTCTGGCGAATGTCGTTGGGTATTCCCGGGCGAACGCTTCGAGACAGCGGAGCACCGCTTCCGACTGGGTGTGCATTTCAGCCACGTAACCCTCTACGCGGGCGGCATTATCGGCACAGAGCGCGATCAGCGTCTTGCGGCCGAATTCATGCACTGCCTTGTGCGGCTGCGCGAGCGCCTTGAACGCGGGGAGCGCCATCGCTACCGGGTCACTGACGTTGTCATACCACTGCCCGAAGCGGCAGTTGCGGGACGACGCCAGTTCGTCCGGCGGCAATTTATGCCCGGCCGCGACGATTTCGACGACATGCTTGACAAAGGCGATGTGGTCGTTGCGTGCCTGCCGAGCCAGGTCAGCGACGCTTTCCAGGCTGATCCGGTCGACCGTGGCGGCTGTCAGTCCGTCGCCATGGAAAGCGATATGCGCGCCATTCTCCGACAACTCGATCACATTGCCGTCCGCACGGGCGCCGAAATGTGGCACTGCAACGACGACGTCCTGGCCCGGCGACAGGTGCAATGCGCCGACGGCGTAGCAGCCTCGTTCCGATATGTCGTGCAGGCGCGCATTGTCTGTGTTTCCACTCGTCGCGACAGTCGCCTCGACGAAGCAGAGGCGCCTGCGGCAGCGGCGGCGGTCTATTTCGGTGGCGGAGGTCCGCACGAGTCGGATCACCATGTGATGCATAGCGTGGACGGCGCCCTCCAGCGCGGCACTGTTCTCCCGCACTTCCTCAGACTGTCGCCCGGCGCGACCCGCCGCGGCGGTCACCTCGTGTGTCCGGCTGGTGACCTCGTTCGCTGCCGCCGCAGTCTCGGTGACGTTGCGCGCTATCTCGGCCGTTGCGGCACCCTGTTGCACGACGGCCGCGGCGATCGAACCGGAGATCGCGTTGATCTCGCCGATCGTCGCCTCGATGCGTTCGACCGCGGCAACCGAGGCGGTGGTCGCAGCCCGAACCTCACTGATATGGCGACTGATCTCCTCGGTCGACTTCGCGGTCTGGGAGGCAAGCTGTTTGACCTCGCCGGCGACCACCGCAAATCCCTTGCCTGCATCGCCGGCGCGCGCCGCCTCGATCGTGGCGTTCAGTGCAAGCAGATTGGTCCGAGCGGCGATCTGACTGATCATATCGGCTACGGCGCCGATGCGCCCGACTTGGTCGTTCAGCGTGCCGATGGCGTCACGCGTGGTACGACCCGCCTCCACCGCGCGTCCGACCACGATGTTGGACTGGCCAACCTGGCTGCCGATCTCGCGAATTGACGCGGTGAGCTGTTCGGCGGCGCTTGCCACTATCTGCGCGTTGGTCAGAGCCTGCCCGGCGGCGCCCGCCGCGTTCTCGGCGGATGCGCTCGTGCTTATCGCTGAGGCGGCCATGTCATTGGCTGCCTCGGTCATCGCACTGGTGCGATGACCCACCTCCTGGAGTACGGTTCCGGCTTCTTTCTCGATGGTTTCGGCCATCGCCAGCAGTGCGGCATTCTTGGCCTTGATGGCGCGTCCGCGTTCCTCCTCCTGTTCCGTCGCAAGGCGCTCCGCGCGGATCATCTGGTCTTTGAAGACCAGCACCGCACTCGCCATTGCGCCGACCTCGTCGCCCCGTTCGACGCCTGAGACCTCGGTTTCGAGCTTGCCGCTCGCCAGCCGCTCCATGTCCGTCTTCAGGCGTCCTAGCGACCCGGCGATGTCGCGGTCTATCAGCCACGCGGTGAGCAGCATCACGACCAGAAGAGTACCGCCGATCCCGGCCAGGTCTTGCAGCGCCGCATGGACTGCCGCATCGAGGTCGTCTGTGAAGGCGCCAACGATCAGAACCATATTCCAGGGTCTGAACCGTTTGATGTAGGAGACCTTCGGCTGCGGCTTTGTCTGTCCAGGTTTGTTGACCTGATAGGAAATGACGGCCTGATCGGAGCTGCCGAGGGCTTCTCGCACGATCTCGGTGAGCGATCTGCCGGCTGCGTCCTTCGCGGGAGAAGACTTGCCTTCGAGCGCGGGCTCCGCGCCGTGTGCCAGGACCGCGTCCGGGTCGAAGGTCTGCGCGAATATGTAGCCGGTGCCGGCGTCGTAATGGATTGCGTGGACTGCCTTGCGGAACTGATCGAGCGCCTGCTCGCGGGTGATCGCGCGTGCGACGACCTGATCCTCCAGTGCCTGGGCGATACCTGACGCTGCCTCACTGAGAGAGTGCAGCTTGTCGAGCCTGTCATCGATCATGCGGTTCCGCAGCATGGTCGAGGCACTCACGATCGAGGCGACGATCGCAAGTGCCGACAAACCCATCAAGAGGACGAGCTTGGTGCGAAGCCGGAGACGGCTGAGGATGCGCATGGCAACGTCCAGGCGAGGGTTTCGAGCGTCGCCATGGTGTCTGCGGACGGGTTAATGCGCGATGAACTCGCCGGACGATCAGGTGTGGACGTGGTTTTCGGTTGGAATACGAATGCCGAGAAGCCGCTCGGCGGCATCGGCGACCGCCGGTTCGAGCAGACGCGGCTGGAGCGCCACGCCTTTGGACAGACGATCGACGATGATCCGGAACGCCGCCAGCCTGGCGAACGGCTTGTTGTTCGCCGGGATCACGTGCCAGGGCGCACGGCGCGTGGAGGTCTTCTCCACCATGTCCTCGATCGCATCCTGATAGTCCGGCCAGCGGCCGCGGTTGCGGAAGTCTTCGTACGAAAGCTTCCAGCGCTTCAGCGGATCGGTCAGGCGGGCGCGGAAGCGACGAAGCTGCTCCTCGGGCGTGATGTGCAGGAACAGCTTTACCAGACGCGCGCCGTCGGCCAGCAGCATGCGCTCGAAATGGTTGATCTCGTCATAGGCGCGATGCCACTCGACTGAGCTGGCGAAACCCTCGACGCGCTCGACGAGCACGCGGCCGTACCAGGAGCGGTCGAACACGATGATCTGGCTATGCTGGGGCAAACGCTCCCAGAACCGCTGGAGGTAATGGAGGTGCTTTTCCCGGCCGTTCGGCGCGGCGATCGCGTGCACCTTGAAGCTGCGTGGATCGAGCGCCCAGCCGAGCCGGCGCACGACACCTCCCTTGCCGGCGGTGTCCCAGCCCTCCAGCACGATGACGGCGCGGTGCGCGGTGCCGAGATAGGCCTGCTGCACGAACTGCAACGTCTCCTGCATCGTGGCGAGGCGGCGTTCGTAGTCGGCGAACTCGACTGAGGGGAAGTGCCTGATCGCAGCGAGGCGGGGTCGAGCGAGGACAACGAAGTCAGCGGATTTCATAGGTCATTCTACGCCGGGACGCGCAGCACGTCGCCCAGTTTGTCCAACAGGTAGTCGAGGTCCTCCTGCGGCAGGTCCTCGAACTGCGTCAGGATGCGCGTGATCACGCGCGAGCGGTAGCGTTCCCGGTCGCGCTCGCCGCCGTCGAATTCGGTGCCGCGGACCACGTCGAGCGCGACCCTTACCGCGGGCAACAGGCGCGGCGGCATGCCGGTCTTGTCATAGAGCGAGGCGAGGCCGTTCGGTCCGGCGTCGTGGATCAGGGTGCGCGCGTTGGTCGGCGGGATCCCCGCCATCGCCGCCAGCGCCGCCTCGAAGAAGGCGAGATCGCCCAGGCAAAGCGCGCGCAGCACCAGCAGCGGCGTAAGGCGCTGATTGCGGTGCATCTGCCGCACCAGCCGTTCCAGCTCCTGCTCGCTGGAGCCAACGCTGAACAGCAGCGTGGCGCGTTCCCGGCTTTGCAGCACCACGTCGGTGGCGAGCGAGACCGGCAGTTCGTGATGGCCGATCAGGTACGCCTTCAGCCGGTCGGACACCATCACCACGAGGCGTTCGGCGATCGTCACCGGCAGGTCGGCGCGATGCACGATGTTCGCCTTGACGCGCTCGCTGTCGGCGAAGCGATCGAGCGCGGTCGCAAGGCTCGTCGCGGCGATGCGGGCCTTGGCGTTGCCCATCAGCACGGCAACCGCGGTTTCGCTGCCCTGCGTGGCCAGGGCGTCGGCGACCTGCTCGGAGACCATGGCACGGCCGGCGATCGTCGCCTGTTTTCTGGGTCGAGCCATGGCCGATGAGCTCGATCAGGTCCGCGTCCGTGATTACTGGCGAGTCGGCCAGGATCGGCAGCGCGACCGCCTCGACATCGTTGGCGAGCCGCAGTGCCACATCGTGCGGCAGATGCCTGGCGGCGCGCAGACTTTCCGACAGCGAGCGCCGCACCGTCAGCTCGACGTCCTTCGCCATGACGCGGACGATGTCCTGCGCGATTTGCAGTTCTGCTTCGGTCAGCAGGGCGCTGTCGATTTCGCTCGCCAGTTTGTTCGCCAGCTCGGCGCGCACCGTGGCGGACGGCTCCGCCAACAGGCGTGCGACGTCGGCCTTGGTGAGGGAAGACGTCATGACGCGACACGATGATGCGAAACCCTTACGGGCGGGTTAACCGGGGCGTTTGCCGGTATCCGGAATCATCGAACGGCGGAACATGTGTGCTGTCATTGCGATGAGCATTGCGATGAGCACAGCGACCAAGCAATCCCGGTCATGAGTTCGTTCCATCGAGTGACGCGCGCTCCGGCGGTCGTGGGGCTAGATTTTCAATGCCCCCGCGGCAACGACCAACGCCTTGTGCGCTTGCTCGGCGGCTGCCGTCGCCTGGTCGAGCGCCTGGTTGAGCTGCTCCAACCGCGTCTCGTCGGCATCCAGCGCGCGGGTCAGCCTGGCGTGCAGCGCGTCATTGGCTGCGACCGCGGCCAGGTTGCGGCGAATCCTGTCCTCATCCTGGAGGATCGACGCCTGCTGTGCCTTGATCTGGTCCACCGCCGCCCGCTTCGCGGCTTCCTCCTGGCGCAGCTCGGCGACCCGCAGCAACGCCGCGCGGGCCTCCGGCGTCAGTGTCTGTTCGTTCAGCAGGCGCACAACCGCCTGCGCGTTGTCCGCCAGCAGCGCGGTCTGCTCGCTTTGCAGCCGATCGATGTAGGCGGTGAGGTGGCGCACCTCGCCCGGGTTCAACGTCACCGGGACGCGCCAGGCGGTGGCGGTCTCCTCGGTGCCGGGGATGGCGCCGCCTTGCAGGGCCAACGTGCGATCGCCCTCCCTCGGGATCTCCACCAGAACCTGCCGCGGCTCGTTGGCGGGTGCGGTGAGCGTCACGTGCAGCACTTCGCGCTGCCGCGTGGTGATGTGCAGGACGCCGTCGGCGGCGGTGAGCGATACGAGCGTGGTCTCGCCGGTGCTGCTGCGCTCCACGGTGGTGCGCAGGTCCTGGGCGAAGGACAGCAGCCGATGCTCGCCGTCCGGCAGTCCGCCGAGCCTGGCGTCGCCGGCGAAGGTCGCGGCGCCTGTTGAGTTGTACAGGGTCAGGACGCCGGCGGGGATCGATGTGCCGGTGTCGTTGGTGATGCGGATCGCCGACAGCGGATGCGGGTCGTTGCCCGTGGCAAGATCCACCCGCTCGGCTGGGATGCCGCGGTCGATGATCGGCACGCTGGCGGTATGGCCGGCGGCGAGCGTGACCGATGCGGGAAGCTGAAAGATGGTTTCCTCGGCGCCTTCGGCGGCCTGCACCTGATCTGCGGGCGGGGCCAGCACATCGGCCTGCGCACCTGCCGCTGGCGCGGGCGGAGCAGCCAATGCACGCGCGCCCCCGGCCGGCGCCGATTTCTGCATCGCCAGTTCCGCCGGGCTGGCGCGCGTATCCACGCCCGGCAGGATGCGGCCAAGGACCTCGACCGGTACTTCGGGCCGCTGCACGTAGTAGCTCTGATAGATCGCCTGGCGGAAGGTGACCGGATTGCCGTACTGGAGCGTCAGCGCGACGCCGTTCCAGTCGGCACCGGACTGGTTCTCGAGAACGGCCCATCCCTGCGACCGCGCCGGGTCGCCGTCCTTCGCCGGCAACACCAGGCGGTACGACGCCTTCCACAGCGGCGCCGCGGCGACATAGCCGACGCGCACCGTGCGATGGCCGTCGCCGGTGCTGTGCAGCGTGAGATGACGCAGGCTCTGGTTGGCCTCCCGACGCAGCGACTCGAGTGCCGCGCCGATACGGGCGCGCAGGTCCGGATCGGTGACCTGGATGCTGTCGGCATCCTCCAGCACGAACTGGCGGAGGCCATCGGGGCTGAGGATGGTGACGCGGGTGCGCTGCACCGCCGCCGGCGTTTGACCGGGTGGTGCCGGCAGTGTCTCCGCGACGCGGTCGGCATGCACGATACGGCCGGTCATGGGACGCGGCCCCTGGACGCTGATCTCCACGCCTTGCAGGCTGTTCAGATAGTCGATCGCGGAGCGCAGCGCCTCGGGTCCGAACGGCACGTTGCCGAAGCTCGCACGCGTGTTGTCGCGTCCGGGCAGCTCCACCGTGCCCACCGCGCCGGCGTTGTCGAACACCACCAGTGAGGTGAGTACGTCGTCCACCTCATCGAGCGGTACGTCGAGGCCGAGTGTGGCCGGACCGTCCAACTCGGCCTCGTACTCGAAGTAGCCGACGCCGGCGGAGGACAGCATGACCCGCTTGAGCGCGAGGTCGGCGGCGGCGGCCGGAGTTGCGCCGAGGAGGAGGAGCGCCAGGATCAGGCGGTGCATCGAGTTCCTCCGGTCTGTTGCCTCAGCGGACGATTTGCCGACAATAGCGAACCGTGGCTATCACGGTCAGGGGTGAGACCTTGTTCAATGCCGTCTCTGCCGACGAAGTGCGGCTGGCGCAGATCGTGACGGGCGTGACCATGGCGGCGTTCATTTTCGTCGGTCTGACACCCGGCCTGCGCCAACACGCGGGCGCCATCAGGGGCGTGCTGCTCGCGCTGTATCTTGTCGTCTGCGGTGTTCTGGTCAGCCACGCGCTGGTGCGGTGACGGCGGGCGCTATTCGACAACCACCGGTGCGATGCGAATGACGCCGCTCTCCGCCATGGCGATGTTGCCGTTGCCGGTCACCATCATGTTGCGTACTACGCCGCCGCCGGACGGCACGCACCTGGTTGATCGCGGTCGTCGGCTCCGTTCTGATCATACCGGCGCGCCCGAGCCCGCCGCTCGCAATGACAATGTCGCTATGCGGCGATCTCCTGGCGGGCCGCGGCACTGACTGACCGGCAGCACAGCGCCGCCACCGATAGCCGCCTCCGTCGCGGGGCGGTTCGCGTAGCGCCGCGCCAGCCAGGCACACACGACGAGCTGCATCGGGTGATAGAGCATGATCGGCAGCACGACGACACCGAGAGCCGGCCCGGCGAACAGCACGCTGGCGATGGGAATGCCGGCGACCAGCGACTTCTGCGACCCGCAGAACACCGCCGCGACCTCGTCGGGACGGGCGAAGCCGCAAGCGCGGGCACCGGCGGACGTGACGAACAGTGCGGCGGCCAACAGCGCCGCGACCGTGATTGCCAGCGCGCCGAGCATGGCGGGCGGCAACTGGTGCCATATGCCGTGCACCACGGCGGCGCTGAACGCGGTATAGACGACGAGGAGGATCGAGCCGCGGTCGGTGACCGTCAGCAGCGACTTGTTGCGGGCCGCCCATGGACCGATCCACGGCCGCAGCAGATGGCCAGCGACGAACGGCAGCAGCAGCTCGGCAAATATCTGCCACATGCCGGATATGTCGACGCCGCCGCCGCGCACATGCGACATGACGCCGAACAGCAGCGGCGTCAGCACGATGCCGACGAGGCTGGATGCCGTGGCGGCGCACACGGCGCCGGCCACATTGCCCTGTGCGATCGAGGTGAGGGCGATGGACGACTGCACGGTGGACGGCAGCGCGCAGAGGAACAGCACGCCGAGTACCAACGTGCGATCGAGCACGTGCGGCATCAGCTCGACGAGCACCGACCCCATCAGGGGGAACAGCACGAAGGTCGTGCCGGCGATGCTGGCGTGCAGTTTCCAGTTGGTCATGCCGGCGAGGATCGCCTCGCGCGACAATCGTGCGCCCTGGAGGAAGAACAGCGCCGCGATCGCGCCGATGGCGGCAGCATGGAAGAAGCGGGCGCTGGCACCCTGGCAGGGCAGCAGTGTCGCGACGGCGACGGTGCCGGTCAGTGCCATGACGAACACGTCGGGACGCAGCCGCCGGATGCCTGCTGGCAGCATGGGCTGGACTCCTCGGTTATCGGGGGATCAGCGAGACAGGCGGTGCGAGGGCGGGAAACTTGTCGGGTTTGGTAAGGGAATTCTCAATACGGTGGCGGATCGTCACGGGGCTTCGTCGTGACGCTCAAGGCTGACCAGCATTTGCCGGTTCACGTGGCAGAAGCGGTCGCTGACCTGCGTCGTCCTGCTGCTCTTGGTGTCCAGCACGAGGGCCTTGGCGAGCATGGCGACGCACCCGCGGTCGAGGCCGTTCGCGCCAGCGCAGAGGAACAGAGCCCGCGACATGGCGGCGGTGGTGACGTTGGACTGGACCGGCGCCGGCTGGGCGGTCAGCGGCAGGACCACCGCCCAGATCGCGACGAGCCCCAATGCGATGGCGGCGGCAACAATGAACTGACGCATGACAGGTCTGTCCCCAGTTCGGGCGAAACGTTACGTGGCGGCTCGCCTGTTATCCCGACATTGCCGTTGCAAATTGTTGTCGGATATGAACCGCGTCACAGATTCACGACCAATGACCGGGAACCCAGTAATTTCCCTGCCAATGCCCCGGGATCCAGGCGGAGGCGGGCGGAGCGTAATAGGCGGGCGCAGGGTAATAGGCCGGTGGGGGATAGTAGGCTGGCGGCGGCGCCACCACGACGGGCGGGACATAGACGCCGACGCCCCAACCGTAGCCATGCCACCAGGCATTGGCTGGCTTGGGGGCCGCGGAAACGCCGATAGCGGCCAGGCCAAGGACGGTGCAGGTGACGGCGATCCTGCGGGTGATTGCGGCGATCATTTCTAGTCTCCTACGTGCCTTGTCGTTCGATGCCGACACGCTAAGCGCGTCGGATCGGCGCCGGATACAGGAGACATCGTTTGCCGGTTTCGCCTGAAAAATGGTGGGGGTTTTTCCCTCACCACTCCGCCAGACAGCTAGTCGTCGCGGTGCACCCGCTCCATGCGCTCGTGGCGCTCCTGCGCCTCGATCGAGAGGGTGGCGATGGGCCGGGCCTCCAAACGGCGCAGGCCGATCGGCTCGCCGGTCTCCTCGCAGAAGCCGTAGCTGCCGTTCTCGATCCGGATCAGCGCCTGGTCGATCTTGGAGATCAGCTTGCGTGCCCGGTCGCGGGTGCGCAGTTCCAGCGCCCGGTCGGTCTCCACGCTGGCACGGTCGGTGATGTCGGCCTCGTGGATCCCGCCCTCTGACAGGCTGGCCAGGGTGCCGTCTGCCTCCTTCAGCAGGTCGGTCCGCCAGCGGAGTAGTTTCTGGCGAAAATACTCGACCTGGATGGGATTCATGAACTCCTCATCGTCGGTCGGTCGGTAGTCGGGCGGTAGAGTAACCATCATGACGTGCCGGTCCTGCCTTTCCTCTCGCTGCGCTCCCGCCCTGGGCTTGTCGGAAGCCGCGGAATCCCCCGGCCCGTCTGGATCGCAATTGCGCGGGCTTATAGCGACGGCCGATAGCCGCGCCAAGAGCGCGTGAACAAGCTTCAACGATCTGACATGCAACTATTCTGCCGCCGCTCAGAGTTGCCGCCGTGCCAGCTCCACCCGCGCCCGCACGACGATCGCCGAGATCATGGCGGCCAGCCGTGGATCGCTGGCCCGCGGCACCGCCGCCGCTGACTCCGTCAGGCGTTGCAGCGCCGCCGCATCGTCACCGCCGGCCAGCAGGGCGCGCTGTAGTGCGGCCAGGGCGGCGAGCATGTCATTGCCGTGGCGCCGCGCCTCGCGGTCCTCGACGGTCTCCCTACCCAGTTCCTGCAAGGTCAGCATCGACGCCGACGCCATCGCGGGTGTCTCCGCGACCGCGGCTGCGTGGTCCGGACCGGAAGGTTCGGGCGGCAGCGTGAACCCCGACCGCGCTCGCGTGCGGCTCACGGCGCGCGGCCTGAGCGGCCAGCCAACGCCTTCGATGCTTGTCATAGACCCGGCTCCTTCTGCTCGCCCGGCAGATCGTGCCGGCCCTTCAAGGCGTTGAACCGGCCTGCCGCCGCCCGTTTCGCCCTGGCACGGGACTTGCCCGCTACGAGGTCAGACTGACGCAAATTCCTTACGCACCCGCTACCGCCGAGGCTGCCTTGAAGCGCTTTGTCTGCCTGCTGGCTCTGTTGACCGCCGCCCTCGCGACCGCCCTGCCTGCGCTCGCCCAGGTGCGGATCAAGGACATTGCGGATGTCGAGGGCATCCGCGAGAACCAGCTCATCGGCTATGGCCTCGTGGTCGGCCTGAACAACACGGGGGACAAGCTCGACAACGCCGTGTTCACCCGCGAATCGCTGATCGGCATGCTGGAGCGGCTCGGGGTGAACACAAGGGACCAGGTATCGAAGCTGTCGACCAAGAACATCGCCGCCGTCATGGTGACCGCCGACCTGCCCGCCTTCGCGCGCAGCGGCAGCCGCATCGACGTGGCGGTATCGGCGCTGGGCGACGCCACCAACCTGACCGGCGGTACATTGCTGGTGACGCCGCTGCTTGCCGCCGACGGCGAGGTCTACGCAGTGGCGCAGGGCGCGCTCGCCACCGGCGCCATCGCCGCGCGCGGCGCCGCCAGTTCGGTGACCCGCGGCGTCCCCACCTCGGCACGCATTGCCAACGGCGCGACGGTGGAACGCGAGGTCGTCTTTCACCTCGACAAGACCAACGCGCTCCGTCTCGGCCTGCGCAACCCGGACCTGACAACCGCCCGCCGCATCGCTGTCGCAATCAACAAGGCGATCGGTCCGGTCGCCAGGGCGACCGATCCCCGCACCGTGGCGCTCGACTTCGCCAACCGCGATCCGATCGAGGCCCTTGCCACGCTGGAGGACCTCCGCGTCGAACCCGACAGCGCCGCCATCGTGGTGATCGAAGAGTCCAGTGGCACGATCGTGATGGGCGCCAACGTACGGATCAGCACCGTGGCGATCGCTCAAGGCAACCTGACGATCCGCGTCACCGAGACGCCCGAGGTGAGCCAGCCCGCGCCGTTGTCCAACGGCACGACCACCGTTGTGCCCCGCACCCAGGTGCAGGTGGACGACCAGCACGACCGCAAGCTGGGCATCCTTCAGGGCAGCGTGACCTTGCGTGACCTCGTGGCCAGCCTGAACGCGCTGGGCGTCGGACCGCGCGACCTGATCAGCATCCTCCAGTCGATCAAGACCGCCGGCGCGCTACAGGCCGATCTGGTGGTGCGCTGATGTCCGTTGCGATCCAGCCGGCCGTCAGCACCCTCGCGCCGGACCGGACGGCAAGGCTCTGGAGGGCGGCCCAGGACTTCGAGGCGATGGCGATCGGCCAGTTGCTTCAGCCGATGTTCGAGACCGTCGACACCGCGCATGCGGCCTTCGGCGGCGGCGAGGCGGAGGCGACGTGGCGACCGATGCTGGTCGATGCGATCGGCAAGCAGATGGCGGCGAACGGCGGCATCGGCCTCGCTGTCCCGGTATTCAACGCGATGCTGCGCGCACAGGAGCAAACCGGATGAACCAGGATCTGATCACCGCTGGAAATCAGCTTGCCGAGACACTGGAGGCGGAGAACGGGGCGCTCGCCGTTCTGGATCTGCCGCGCGTCGGCGCAATGCTGGCGCGCAAGCAGCGGGCCATGGCGGACCTCGCCGCGATGCAGGGAGCACCGGCGTCGTGCGATGCCGCCGACCGTATGGCACGGCGGCTCCAGGCGCTCGCGATGGAAAACAAGCGTCTGCTGGAACGTGCGATCGCCGCCCAGGGGCGCGTGATCGGTGTCATCGCCCGCGCCGCGGCTCCGGAGGTCGTGCCCACCGGTTATGGTGCGCCGCGACATAGCGGACGGCCCGCGGCGCTCGCGCTATTGGCACGAGCCTGACTCTATCGGCCGGCCGGGCTGCGTGTTACTGCCGCGGCATGGATACGCTGGCCCCGGACACTTGGCGCCGTCTGTTGCGCCGCGCACCGGTCGACGGCGCCCTGTCGCCGCTGTATGGCCCGCTGCTGGCCTCCCCCAGCGCACGGGACGGCTGCTTCGTGCTCGGCCGTCTCGCGCAGTCGCTCGATGGCCGGATCGCCACGGTGAGCGGCGCCTCGCATTGGATCAGCGGCCGTGAGGACATCGTCCATACGCATCGCCTGCGCGCCTTGTTCGATGCCGTGGTAATCGGCGCCGGCACCGTCCGTGCGGATGATCCGCAACTGACCACCCGCGAGGTCGAGGGGCCGTCGCCGGTGCGGGTGGTGCTCGACACCGATCGCCGGCTGGATGCGCGCTATCGCGTGTTCCGCGAGGGACCCGAGACCCTGCTGCTGTGCGCGAGCGATGCACCGGACCACGGTCGCGTCGGCCACGCGCCCGTGCTTCGGCTGCCGCGCGCGAGAGAGGGGCTGGATATCGTCGCCGTGCTCGCGACGCTCGCCGAACGCGGACTGCGGCGCGTGTTCGTCGAGGGGGGCGGGATCACCGTGTCGCGCTTCCTCGCCGCCGGCGCGCTCGATCGACTGCACGTCACGATCGCTCCGCTGCTCATCGGCTCCGGCATTCCCGCCTTCACGCTGCCGCAGACGACGACGCTGACCGACGTGCTGCGCTTCGACTGGTCGGTGCACCGGATCGGTGCCGATCTGCTGGTCGATATCCCGCTGGGGCGTGCGCGACCTGGCGTGCGAGGATGACCGTAGCACGCGCGTTCTGGACCATCGCTCCGGCGCGCGGCGAGATCCGCAGCGAAGTTCTCGCGGCCCCGTCCGAGGATGTGCTGGTGCGCGCATTGGCGAGCGGCGTCTCGCGCGGCACCGAGGCCCTGGTGTTCGCCGGCCGCGTGCCATCCAGCCAGCATCGGGCCATGCGGGCACCGCTGATGGCCGGCGAGTTCCCGTTCCCGGTCAAATACGGCTACAGCACGGTTGGCCGCACGACTGATGGGGCGCGCGTCTTCGTGCTGCATCCTCATCAGGATGTCTTCCTCGCTCCCGCCGCGATGTGCATCGCGGTGCCCGACAACGTCCCCACGCGCCGCGCGGTGCTCGCCGCCAATATGGAGACGGCGCTCAATGCTGTCTGGGATGCCGCACCGCTTGCCGGCGAGCGCATGCTGGTGATCGGCGCCGGCATCGTCGGTCTGCTGATCGCGTCGCTGCTCGCACGCGTCCCAGCCGCGCGCGTCACCGTGGTTGACATCGACCGCATGCGCGAGCCGCTCGCCCGGCGGTTCGGTTGCGACTTTGCCATGCCGTCCGACGCGCCAGCCGAACAGGAGCTGATCGTGCACGCCTCGGCCAGTGAAGCGGGGCTACGTCTCGCGCTGGATCGCGCCGCCTTCGAGGCGCGCATCGTGGAGGCGAGCTGGTTCGGCGACCGTGCGCCGACGATGCCGCTCGGCGAGGCGTTCCACGCGCGGCGGCTGCGGCTGATCGCGACGCAGGTCGGCGCGGTCGCGGCGCTCATGCGCGGCCGGCGCAACAATGCCGAACGCCTCGCCATGGCGCTCGAACTGCTGGCCGATGCCGGATACGATGCGCTGCTGGACGGCCCGACGCGCTTCGAGGACATGCCGGAAGCCATGCCGCGCATTCTCGAACCCGGCGGGCTGTGCCACGTGATCACCTATGGGACGGAGTGAATGTTCAGCCTGACCGTCTGCGACCACATCATGATCGCCCACAGTTTTCGCGGTGAGGAATTCGGTCCCGCGCAGAAGCTGCACGGCGCAACCTTCGCGGTGGAGGCGGAGTTCCGCGCCGAGAAGCTCGACCATCTCCAGCTCCTGGTCGATATCGGCCTGGCGAAGACCGAACTGCGGCGCGTGCTTGATGCCCTCGACTACAGCAACCTCGACGACAACCCCGCCTTCAGCGGCATCAACACGACCACCGAACATGTCGCGTTCCACATTCACGGCCTGCTCGCCGCAGCCTGTCGCGACGGACGTCTCGGCCAGGGCGGCCGCGCGGCGACCGGCCTGAAGATATTGCTGCGCGAGAGTCCCAATGCCTGGGCGGCCTATGAAGGCGCGATCGCCTGATGCATCTCGCGCTGTTCGTGCCCGCGCCGTTCGATGCGGTGTCGGGCGGATATGCCTATGACCGGCGCATCGTCGCTGGACTGAGCGAGGCCGGGCACACGGTGCGCGTGACAGAGCTCCCGGGCACGCACCCGTTGACCGACGCCACCGCGCGCGATGCCGCACGCGCTGCATGGCATAGCATCGGGCACGGCGTCCGGCCGATCATCGACGGCCTCGCGTTGCCGGCGTTCGTCGGCCTCGATGATGCACTGCCGCTGCGCGGCGCGATCGGCCTGATCCATCATCCGACGGCTCTGGAGACGGGCTTCACGGACAACGACCGCGCCGCGCTGCTCGGCATCGAGAAGCGCCTGCTGCCCAATCTCGCGCGCGTCATCGTGACCAGCGAGCCGACCGCCGAGAGGCTTGCCGCCGATTTCGGCGTCGAGCGCGACCGCATCAGGGTCGTGGTGCCGGGCACCGACGATGCTCCGCGCAGTCCGGGCTCGGGCGGACCGACCTGCCGCATCCTCTCGATCGGCGCGCTGGTGCCGCGCAAAGGGCATGATGTGCAGCTGCGGGCGCTCGCACGGCTGTTCGATCTCGACTGGCAACTCACCATCGTCGGCTCGCCGGAACGCGATCCGGTGCACGCCCGCACGCTCGCGGCACTGGCCGAAGAGCTCGGCATCGCACGACGTGTGCGCTTTGCCGGCGAGTTGACCGATGCCGCGCTGGAAGCGCTGTGGCGCAACGCCGACCTGTTCGCACTCGCGACGCACTGGGAAGGCTACGGCATGGCGATCGCTGAAGCGCTGAAGCGCGGCGTTCCGGTGGCGGTCAGTAATGGTGGCGCCGCGGGCAACCTGGTGACGGCCGAGTCCGGTGTGGTGCTCCCGGTCGGCGACCACAATAACCTGTCCAAGGCGCTGCGGCGCATGATCTTCGGCACTGCGTTGCGTCGCGAGATGGCGGCGGCCGCGTGGCAGGTCGGACAGACCTTGCCGAACTGGGAGACGCAGGCACGGGAATTCGCTGAGGCGCTGGCGGAGTGACCGAGCGGTTCGCCGCCAATTGGCTGGCGCTGCGCGAACCATTCGATCTTGCCGCGCGAAATGTCGCGTTGGCACGCCGGCTTGCGGATCGGCTGCCCCGGCGCCCGCGTGTGATGGATCTTGGCGCAGGCACCGGCAGCATGTTTCGCTTCCTGGCACCGATCATCGGGCGCGGGCAGGACTGGACGCTGGTCGATGCCGACGCCGCGCTGCTGGACGATGCGTTCGGCCATACCGCGGCGTGGGCGCGGCGACACCACTTCGCCGCGACGGCGGACGGCAACGAACTGCTGGTGTCCACGCCGCATGGTTTGTGGCGGATGCGGGCGGAGGTGCGCGATCTCGCCGCCCTGCCATCGACGCGCCTCCACGATGCCGATGCGGTTGTGTGTTCCGCGCTGCTCGACCTGGTTTCCGCGTCATGGCTGTCGCGGTTGCGCGATGCGCTCGCTGTGCCCTTCCTGGCCTGCCTCACCGCCGATGGGCGCGACGTCTGGCGGCCACGCCATCCGTCCGACGCAATAGTGCTGGCGGCTTTCCGGCGCGATATGCAACGCGACAAGGGCTTCGGCCCCGCGCTTGGCACATCGGCATCGGGCGCGCTCGCCGCGACGGCATCCGCACAATCCGACTGGCGCATTCCACGCCCCGCTCTCGGCATGCAGCGCGCGTTGATCGACGCAACGGCCGATGCCGCGCGCAACGCACGGCCCGCGCGGACTGCCGTCATCACCGAATGGCAGGAGGCGCGGCTGCGTCAGGCGCTGCGCGGCAGACTTGCCATAACCATCGGCCACCGCGACATACTGGTATTGCCACCGGGAGGATGAGGCCATGCTGCTGGGCGCGATCGCCGACGACTTCACCGGCGCGACCGATCTGTGCTCGATGCTGGTGCGCGGCGGGATGCGCACGGTGCAGCTCATCGGCGTGCCCGACCCGTCGGACCCGGCGCCCGATGCCGATGCGGTCGTCGTGGCGCTGAAGTCACGCACCGCGCCGGTGCGGCAGGCGGTGGATGAAAGCCTTGCGGCACTCGCCTGGCTGCGCAAAGCCGGTTGCCGGCAGTTCTTCTTCAAGTATTGCTCGACCTTCGATTCCACCGACGCCGGCAATATCGGCCCGGTCGCCGATGCGCTGATCGCCGCCCTTGGCTGCGGCTTCGCGCTGGCCTGCCCGGCGTTTCCAGCCAATGCGCGCAGCGTCTTCCAGGGCCATCTGTTCGTCGGCGTCACGCTGCTGAACGAGAGCGGCATGGAGCATCATCCGCTGACGCCGATGACCGACGCCAACCTGGTGCGCGTGTTGTCGCGGCAGACCGATGGCACGGTGGGCCTGGTGCCGTACGCAATCGTCGAACAGGGGCCGATGGCGATCCGTGCGGCGATGACGGCGCTGAAGGAGCAGGGCCGCCGCTATGCCATCGTCGATGCGGTCAGTGACAAGCACCTCGCCGCGATAGGCGAAGCAGCCGAACACCATGCGCTGATCACCGGCGGTTCCGGCGTTGCGATGGGGCTGCCGGACAACTTCCGGCGCGGCGGCCTGCTGCCGGAACGCGATGCCGCCACGCTGCCCGCGCTGTCGGGTCATGCCGCCGTGGTCGCCGGCTCCTGTTCACGGGCCACGCTTGCCCAGCTTGGCATGGCGCGTGAAGTTGTGCCGGTGTTGCAGCTCGATCCGCTGGCACAGCCCGATGCGGCGCGGATGGTAGCCGCCGCGCGCGACTGGATGGCGGGCAAACTCGGCGACACGCCGGTCGTGATCGCCGCGTCCGCGCCGCCGGACAAGGTGACGGCGTTGCAGCAGATGCTCGGACGCGACGGTGCGGGCGCCCTGATCGAGCAGACGCTGGCGCTGATCGCCGAGGAGCTCGTGGCGCGCGGCGTCCGTCGGCTGGTCGTCGCGGGCGGTGAAACGGCTGGCGCGGTGGTGTCGCGGCTTGGCGTGCGGCGCCTCCGGATCGGCGGCGAGATCGATCCCGGCGTGCCGTGGACCTATGCCGAAGGCGGCGCGACACCGCTGCTGCTCGCCTTGAAGTCGGGAAACTTCGGCGCGCGTGACTTTTTCATCAAGGCATTCGAGGCGCTGCCATGACGATAGGAGGTCGGGCATTCGCCCGAAACCATACATGACCGAGCAGGAAACCCGCCAACTACTGGTCCAACTTGCCGCAAGCCTGTTTGCGCGTGGCTTCTCCGTCGGCAGCGCCGGCAACATCAGCGTGCGCTTGGCCGACGGCTATCTGATCACGCCAACCAACTCGAGCCTCGGCCGACTGGATCCCGCGCGCCTGTCGCGTTTGGACGCCGACTTCCGGCACGTCGGGGGCGACAAGCCGTCGAAGGAGGTGTTCATGCACCGCGCCTTCTACCGCGCGCGGCAGGACGCCGGCGCCGTGGTGCATCTGCATTCCACCATGGCGACCGCGGTCGCCTGCCTGCCCGATGTCGATGCGGCCAATCCGATCCCGCCGCTGACACCGTATTTCGTCATGCGCGTCGGACGCAGCATGCCGATCGTCGAATACTACCGGCCCGGCGATCCGGCGATGGAACCGGCGATCAATGCGGCGGCGGGCGATGCGCGGGCGGTGCTGCTGGCCAATCACGGCCCGGTGGTGTCCGGCAAGACGCTGACCGATGCGGTCTATGCGGCGGAAGAGCTGGAGGAGGCGGCGAAGCTCTATCTGCTGCTGCGCGGCACGACGCCGCGGCTGCTGAGCGTGCGGCAGGTGGACGATCTGCTGACGACGTTCGGGTAAGAAAAAGGGCGCCCGAAGGCGCCCTGTAGTCCGCGCCGGCTCCATGACGGGAGCCGGCCACGGCGTAACTTCAGTTCATCGGCTCCGAGCCGCTCGATGGCATCGAGTCGGCTGCAGGAGCCGCGGCAGCAGCGGCCTTCTTGCGTCCGCCGCCTTTCTTGCGAGCGGCTGCCTTCTTGCGCCCGCCTTTCTTAGCCGCGGCCTTTTTCGCGGCCTTCTTCTTTGCTCCAGCCTTTCGGCCCGCCTTCTTCGCGGCGGTCTTCTTGCGGCCCGCGGCCTTCTTCTTCGGGGCGGCCTTGCGTCCGGCCTTCTTCGGCGCGGCCTTGCGTCCGCCCTTCTTCGCAGCGGCCTTCTTGCGGCCGCCCGCCCGCATCGCCAGCGCCTGCGCGCGTGGCTGCTCGGTGGTCGGGGTCTCTTCGTTGCTCACCTGTAGGAACTCCTTTTCGTGTCGTTGGTTGCTGTCGCGCGGTTGGACTGTGGCCGAATTGGCGGCCGGTTCCGCACCAGGCCTGCCGCAGCTTGCGAACCGTGCAGACAGACCAGCTTCATCAGGGCGGCGATCCTGCGTGGGATGTGATCCGCCACGCGCGCCAATGCCGCACGTCACCGGAAGCGCGACGAACCTGCCCGGCGCAACGTGTGCGCCATTGTCTTCGTCGCCACCGCGATCCCGCATCGGACGTCGATGCTCGATCGACTGTGCTTCACCTTGACGAGGCTGCGGTCAATGGACCGTCCTTCTGTTGTCGTGCGTACTGCAGCGGCTCATTACGAATCGAATGCATACGCACCGAATCCGCTATTCCTTGTCTCGCCCACTGCTGTCAACAAAAAGCAACCGTTTCGTCGCAAGTTCGATGAAAAAACTGCGCTCGAAGCGGCAATGCGATGCATTGATGCCACACAAAACCGCCGCGACAGCGCTGTCGCGGCGGAGAGTGCGGCCGAACGCGAATCGCTCAGACGCGCTTGTCGATCGGCACGAACGGCACGTTCTCGGGGCCGATGTAGTTCGCCGTCGGGCGGATCAGCTTGTTGTCGATGCGCTGTTCGATGACATGCGCGCCCCAGCCGGAGGTGCGCGCGATCACGAACAGCGGCGTGAACATCGCGGTGGGCACACCCAGCATGTGGTACGAGATGGCGCTGAACCAGTCGAGGTTGGCGAACATCTTCTTGGCGTCGGCCATCGTCGCCTCGATCCGGTCGGCGACGTTGAACAGCTTCATCGAGCCGGCGGCCTGCGACAGGCGCCGCGCGACCTCCTTGATCACCTTGTTGCGTGGATCGGCGATCGTATAGACGGCATGGCCGAAGCCGATGATCACCTCGCGGTTGGCGACGCGCTTGCGGATGTCGGCTTCCGCCTCATCGGGCGTGGCGTAGCGGCTCTGGATGTCGAACGAGACCTCGTTGGCGCCGCCATGCTTGGGCCCGCGCAGCGCGCCGATGCCGGCGGTGATCGCCGAATACATGTCCGCCCCGGTGCCGGCGACCACGCGGCAGGTGAAGGTCGAGGCGTTGAACTCGTGCTCGGCATATAGAATCAGCGAGGTGTGCATGGCGCGGACGAACATCTCGGACGGCGGGCGGCCGTGCAGCAGGTGCAGGAAATGGCCGCCGATGCTGTCGTCATCGGTCTCCACGTCGATCCGCTTGCCGTTGTGGGCGTAGTGGAACCAGTAGAGCAGCGCAGAGCCGAGACAGGCCATCAGGCGATCGATGATGTCGCGTGCGCCGGGCTGGTTCTGGTCTTCCTTCTCGGGCAGCGCGCAGCCGAGTGCGGAGACGGCGGTGCGCATCACGTCCATGGGATGCGAGGCGGGCGGCAGCGCCTCGAGCGCCTGCTTCAACGACGCGGGCAGGCCGCGCAGCGAACGCAGCTTCGCCTTGTAGGCTGCAAGTTCGGCGCGCGTCGGCAGCGTGCCGTGCACCAGGAGGTAGGCGATCTCCTCGAACTCGCAGGTCTCGGCGACGTCGAGGATGTCGTAGCCGCGATAGTGCAGGTCGTTGCCGGTGCGCCCGACCGTGCACAGCGCCGTGTTGCCGGCGGTGACGCCGGACAGGCCGACGCCTCTCTTTGCGCGGTTGGGAAGTGCCGCGGTGTCGCTCATGGTGTGTCTCCTTGCGTGTTGCTCCCTCTCCCGCGAAGCGGGGGAGGAGCGGGGAGGGGGTCGTGCGCGTTGCGCACCCCCCTCCCTGACCCTCCCCGCTTTGCGGGAGAGGGAAGGCTGTGTGCTTAGAAAATCCCCGGCCTGCCGACCGCGAGCGCGCCGGCGGGCAGGGCGACGTTCAGCGTGTGCAGCTCGCCCGCCTTCAGCCGCGGCAGCTCCTGCGCGGCTTCCAGGAAGCGGTTCGCCTCGCGCGTCGAGATCACGCCGTCGGTCAGCGTGGTGAACTTGCGGATGTAGTCGTCGCGTCCGAACGGCCTGGCGCCGAGCGGATGCGCGTTCGCCACCGCCAGTTCGTCGACGATGCGGCGTGCCGTCCTGCATCAGCACCTCGACGCGTCCGCCGAACGCCTGCTCGGCTGGATCGGTGGAGAGATAGCGGCGCTCCCACTCGGGATCCTCGCGGGTCTCGATCTTGTGCCACAGCCGCACGGTGTCGGCGCGGCCGGCGCGGCGCGGCGTGTAGCTGTCCACGTGGTGCCAGCGCCCGTCCTGCAAGGCGACGGCGAAGATGTACATGATCGAGTGGTCGAGCGTCTCGCGGCTCGCCTTCGGATCCATCTTCTGCGGGTCGTTGGCACCGGTGCCGATCACGGCGTGGGTGTGGTGGCTGGTGTGGATGATGATCCTTTCGATCTTCTCCAGGTCGGGGACCTGCTCGCGCATGCGGAACGCGAGGTCGATCAGCGCCTGCGACTGGTATTCGGCGCTGTGCTCCTTGGTGAAGCTGTCGAGGATGGCACGCTTCGGCTCGCCGGGGGCGGGCAGCGGCACGCGGTAGAGCGCGTCGGGTCCGTCCAGCAGCCAGGCGATCACCGAATCCTCGCCTTCATAGATCGGGCTCGGCGCGCCTTCGCCGCGCATGACGCGATCCACCGCCTCCACCGCGAGCTTGCCGGCATGCGCCGGCGCGTATGCCTTCCACGAGCTGATCTCGCCTTTGCGTGACTGGCGCGTGGTGCAGCTTACATGCACCGCCTGCTGCACCGCCTGGTAGATCACCTCCTGCTTCAGGCCGAGCAGCGTGCCGATGCCGGCGGCCTGGGCGGGGCAGAGATGGGTGATGTGGTCGATCTTGTGCTTGTGCAGCGAGATGGCGCGGACGAGGTCGATGTGGATTTCGTAGCCGGTGGCGATGCCGCGGATCAGGTCGCGGCCGGACTTCCCCATGGTCTGCGCCACCGCGAGGATCGGCGGGATGTTGTCGCCGGGATGCGAATAGTCCTGCGCGAGGAATGTGTCGTGCATGTCGAGTTCGCGCACCGCGGTGCCGTTTGCCCAGGCGGCCCATTCCGGACTGACGCGCTTGCCCGCCGGCACGCCGAACACCGTGGCGGCGTCCTTGCGGGGATGGCCGAGCGCCATGTCGCGCGCGGAGACCACCGGATGGCGGTTGATCGCGCCGATCGCCACGGCGGCGTTGTCGATGATGCGGTTGACGATCATCGCGGCGACGTCGCGCTCCACCGGCACCTTGTCGGCGGCGACGGCGGCGATCTTCCAGGCGAGCTGATCCTCGCGCTTCAGGTTGTCCTTCGATGGGTGCACCTTCACGTCGTGCAGGATCATGCGCTTCCTCCGCTGGTGTCCGTGTGCGATCCTTCGTAAGGTCAAGCGCACCGCATCGCAACTGAGTGCCAAGGACACTTATATATAGTGTCAGCTCCATTCGACCGGGTGATCATCGGCGAGGTGGTCACCAGCGACACCATCATCCCGCGCGGCTACGTCGCTGTGCGCGGCGAGACGATCGCCGCGATCGGCGAGGGCGCGCCGCCGCCGGCGGGCGAAACCATCGACCATTCCGGCAGGCTGATCCTGCCCGGGCTGGTCGATGGGCACATGCACACTTCGTCGTCGACCGGCTGGCCCGGCATCGAGACGGCGACCAGGAGCGCCGCGGCGGGTGGCGTCACCACGTGCGTGGATATGCCGTACGACGTGCCGCGACCGGTGACCGACGCGGCGATCCTGGCCGACAAGATCGGCTGGGTGGAGCGCACCGCGCATGTCGACATGGCGCTGTATGGCACCATCACCAAGACCGGCGGCGTCGGCGCCATTCCCGGTCTGGCGGCGGGCGGCATCTCGGCGTTCAAGCTCTCCACCTACGAGTATGACGCGGTGCGGTTCCCGCGCATCGATCACCCGACGATGCTTGCCGCGTTCCGCGAGATCGCGAAGACCGGGCTGCCGGTGGCGATCCACAACGAGGATCAGGAGCTGGTGGAGATGCTGACCGCGCAGGCGCGCGCGGCGGGGCGCACCGAGCCGATCATGCATTGCCGCACGCGCCCGCCGCTGGCCGAGACGATGGCCGATCTCGAGATCTTCGAGATGGCGCTGGAGACCGGCGCGCACGTGCACATCGCGCATTCCTCGCTGTCGCGCGGGTTCGCGATCGCCGAGACGTTCCGCAACATGGGCGCGCAGACCACCGGCGAGGCGTGCATCCAGTATCTCTGCATGACCGAGGACGACATCGTGCGGCTGGGCGGCAAGGGGAAATGCAATCCGCCGTTCCGCACCGCGGATGAGGTGGAGCGGATGTGGCAGTGCCTGACCGCGGGGAAGATCGCCTATGTCTCCACCGATCACGCGCCGTGGCCGATCGAGCGGAAGACGCTGCCGGACATCTTCGCCAACGGCGCCGGGCTGACCGGAATGCAGAGCTTCGCGCCGCTGATGTTCTCTCTGCTCGAGGAACGCGGGCTGTCGCCGACGCTGATGGCGACCTACTGCGCCGAGCGGAGCGCCAGGATGCATGGGCTGTGGCCGCGGAAGGGCGCGCTGCGGGTCGGCTCGGATGCCGATCTCTGCGTGCTGGAGCGCGGCGATTTCGTGTTCGACGAGGCGGCGATCCAGGATCGGCCGGAGATGCGCTGGTCGCCGTACCACGGACGGCGCATGCGTGCGCGCGTTGCCGCGACATATCTGCGCGGCGCGCTGATCTGGGATGGCGTGTCGGTGCTGGCCAGGCCCGGCAACGGGCGATTTGTCCGGCGAGGAGACGCACTGAACCCTCGTCGCGTCATGGCCTACGCGCCATGAGCGAGCTGTTTCGCCCGCGCCGCCGGCCGGCGCTGCGCCTTGTGCTGGCATCCGTCATCGGCTGCGATCCTGGTGTTCGCCGCCGGCACCGTGATCTGGCTGCGATCTTTATGTCGTGCCGCCGGATTGCAGCGACCCCGACGACTCTCGCGCTGGTGCGTCGCAGCCTGACCGGGCGCTTCAAGCTGCCGGCGAGCGTCACGATCGACGACATCCGGACCCATGCCGGCGGCTATGTCGCGTTCCGCTTCGCCTGCGAGGCCGATCTGCACGGCATCGATCGCAATGATCTGCCGCCAGGCTCACCGGTGCCCGGCTCGGTCTATTACGTCAGCCGGCTGACGGAAGGCGGCCGGCGCCATGAAGTGACGGTCAGCATCCAACCGCTGCTGATCCTGCAAAAGGTGCAGTGAGCCCGGCCGATCATGCCAGCCACTGCGGCACGGGCAGGTTCTTCGAGCGCAGGAACTCCGGATTGAACAGCTTCGACTGATAACGCGAGCCGCCATCCGCGAGTATCGTCACCACGGTGTGGCCCGGTCCGAGCTGCTTCGCCACCCGCACCGCCGCCGCGATATTGATCCCCGACGAGGTGCCGACCGACAGGCCTTCGTGGATCAGCACGTCGTAGATGTGTTGCAGCGCCTCGCTGTCCGGGATGCGCTCCGCGTCATCGATCGGCGCGCCGTCCATGTTGGCGGTGACGCGCGAATTGCCGATGCCTTCGGTGATCGAACTGCCCTCGATCTTCAGGTCGTTGCTGCTTCACCCAGCCGTACAGACCGCTGCCCTCGCAGTCCGCCAGCACGATGCGCACGTTGGGGTTGCGTGCCTTCAGCGCCATGCCGACGCCGGCCAGCGTGCCGCCGGTGCCGCAGGCGCAGGTGAAGGCATCGACCTTGCCGTCGGTCTGCTCCCAGATCTCCGGGCCGGTGTGGCTGCGGTGGCCTTCGCGGTTGGCCAGGTTGTCGAACTGGTTGGCCCACACCGCGCCGGTCTCCTCCGCCATCCGGCGCGAGACGTGCACGTAATTGCCGGGATCGCGATACGGCTTCGCGGGCACCAGGCGCAGGTCGGCGCCGATCATGCGCAGGAAGTCGATCTTCTCCTTGCTCTGCGTCTCCGGCATCACGATGACGCAGCGATAGCCGCGCGCATTGCCCACCAGCGTCAGGCCGATGCCGGTGTTGCCGGCGGTGCCTTCGACGATGGTGCCGCCCGGCTTCAGTGCGCCGCGCTTCTCGGCGTCGGCGATGATGTAGAGCCCGGCGCGATCCTTCACCGAGCCGCCCGGGTTCATGAACTCGGCCTTGCCGAGAATGTTGCAGCCGGTCGCCTCGGAGGCGCGACGCAGCCTGATCAGCGGGGTCTGGCCGATCGCCGCGGCGAGGTCCTCTTGCCAGCGCGTGCCGTGGTAGAGTTGGGTCATCGCCATCCTCATGCAGCGGGAGTTCCTGTGATGGTCGAGAATGTGCCCCCCGGGCGGGTCTGGGAAGCCCTCCAGAATGACCCGAACGCGCAGCTCGTGGACGTGCGGACCGACGTGGAGTGGCAATTTCGTCGGCGTGCCGGACCTGGTCTCCGTCGGCAAGCAGGCGGTGCTGGTCTCCTGGCAGACGTATCCGACCATGCAGCACAACGCCGCCTTCGCCGAGCAACTGAGGGAGGCGGGGTTCACCGAGCAGCACCACATCTACTTCATCTGCCGCAGCGGGCAGCGCAGCTATGCCGCGGCACAGGCGGCGCAGGACGCCGGCTTCCCGAATTCCTACAATGTGGCGGATGGGTTCGAGGGCGCGGTGGACGCCGAAGGCCACCGCGGCGTCGCCAGCGGATGGAAGGCGGAAGGCTTGCCCTGGCGGCAACGCTGAGGATCCAGGGCGCGCTCGCTTCTGCTGCGTGACCGTGAAGGCGATAGGGCTGGCCGGCCGCGCAAATGCCTAATACCCGCGGCTTGCGGTGCGTGGCGGCAGCTTTGATTTAACACGGAGCAGGTAAGGCGAGGGCCACGGAGGGCACGGAGAAGGCCGTCTATGCGCTTCGCGCGAAGCGCCACCCTTACTTTCTCCGCTCCGTGGTTCTCGCCCTGCTTTCTCCGTGTTGAAAAAGCAGATGCCACGCGCGCCATTGACGCAGATCAATGCAGACTCCCTGCAATCGGCGAATGAACCGCTTGTTAGCACCGCCCACGAACTATGCGCGCCCCCGCGAGAGAACGACCAAGGAGATGCCGATGCTTGATCAGACTCAGGACATGACGTCCGCAGCGAAGCAAACTGCGTGCTCGCTACGACAACTTCATCAACGGCAAATGGCAGCCGCCGGTGAAGGGACGCTACTTCGCCGATCCAAGTCCGATCGACGGCGCCAAGCTGTGCGATGTGGCTCGCTCCGATGCCGCCGATGTCGAGCGGGCGCTCGATGCCGCGCACGCCGCGCGCGACGCCTGGGGCCGCACGGCGCCGGCCGAACGCGCGCGCATGCTCAACCAGATCGCCGACCGGATCGAAAGCAATCTCGATCTGCTCGCCTACGCGGAGACCGTGGATAACGGCAAGCCGATCCGCGAGACACGCAACGCCGATGTTCCGCTCGCCGCCGATCATTTCCGCTACTTCGCCGGCTGCATCCGCGCCGAGGAAGGCATGTTGTCCGAACTCGACAACGACACCGTCGCCTATCACTTCCGCGAACCGATGGGCGTCGTCGGGCAGATCATCCCGTGGAACTTCCCGCTGCTGATGGCGGCATGGAAGCTGGCGCCGGCTCTCGTCACGGGCAATTGCGTGGTGATCAAGCCCGCATCCGACACGCCGCTGAGCCTCGCGGTGCTGATGGACCTGATCGGCGACATCCTGCCGCCCGGCGTGCTGAACGTGGTGAACGGCCACGGCTCCGAGGTCGGCGCGCCGCTGGCCTCCAGCCCGCGCATCGCCAAGGTGAGCTTCACCGGCGAGACCACCACCGGCCGGCAGATCATGCAGTATGCCGCCGAGAACCTGATCCCCAGCACGATGGAGCTGGGCGGCAAGTCGCCGAACATCTTCATGGCCGACGTGATGGACGCCGATGACGCGTTCTTCGACAAGGCGCTGGAAGGCTTCGCCCTGTTCGCCTTCAACAAGGGCGAGGTGTGCACCTGTCCGTCGCGCGCGCTGGTGCAGGAGTCGATCTTCGACAAGTTCATGGAACGCGCCGTCGCGCGCGTGGCGAACATCAGGATGGGGCATCCGCTCGATCCAGCCACGATGATGGGCGCGCAGGCCTCGCGCGGCCAGGTGGAGAAGATCCTGAACTACATCGAGGTGGGCAAGCAGGAAGGTGCGCGTCTCGCCACCGGCGGCGAGCAGGCGCATCTCGGCGGCGAGCTGGAGAACGGCAACTACGTCAGGCCAACCGTGTTCGTCGGCCACAACAAGATGCGGATCTTCCAGGAGGAGATCTTCGGCCCCGTGCTGTCGGTGACGACGTTCAAGACGGTGGAAGATGCGATCGCGATCGGCAACGACACCATCTACGGCCTGGGCGCCGGCGTCTGGTCGCGCAACGGCACCGTGGCGTATCGCGTGGGACGCGAGATCAAGGCCGGGCGCGTATGGACCAACTGCTACCACATGTATCCGGCGCATGCGGCGTTCGGCGGCTACAAGGCCTCGGGCTTCGGTCGCGAAACGCACAAGATGATCATGGACCACTACCAGCAGACCAAGAACCTGCTGGTCAGCTACAGCCCGAATGCCCTTGGCTTCTTCTGAGGCGAACGTGGCGCCGCCTCGGGTGCTGGTCACCGAGGCGGCCGCCAGGCTGGTGCGGCAGTTGCGGGACCAGTTCGGTCCGCTGCTGTTTCACCAGTCGGGCGGCTGCTGCGAGGGCAGCGCGCCGATGTGCCTCCGCCGCGGCGGCTTCCGTGTCGGCGCGCGCGACGTCCTGCTCGGCCACATCGAGGGCTGCCCGTTCTACGTCAGCGCCGAACAATTCCCTTACTGGGCGCACAGCCAGCTCACCATCGACGTGGTGGCGGACGGCGGCGACAGCTTCTCTCTCGAGGCGGCCGAAGGCGTGCGCTTCATCACGCGCTCGCGGGTGTTCGGCGATGCGGAGATGGATGCGGTCGATGCCGCCGGCGCCCTTCAGTCCGTCCCCGACGCCTGAACTACGCGACCGGTGCACCCACGTTAAGCCGCAGCACCACCATCCACGGATAGCGGGTATCCACCACCTGACCGTCCGGTGTCGCCAGCTTGCCGTCCGGGGTGACCGGCACGTGCTTCATGCGTCACCGCGTCGTCGACGTTGCCGCCGACCACGCCGATCTGACCCGGCACCGAGGTGTCCACCACGATGTCGCAATGCCCGGGGAAGTGCCCGGCCGGCAGATCGTCGTAGCGGAGATCGCGCGCGCTGCCGCGGCCGAGGCAGATCAGGTCGCCCGGTTGCGGCGCGTACGCTTGCGGGACGTTCCGCGGTGATCAGCCAACCGGACGTCCGGCCCGCTGCCATGTCCGCGGCGATGTCGATGTAATCGGAATGGCTGGCGGAATACGGGAAGCGCGACCCGGCGCCGGCGATGCGCATGACATAGGAGACGAACGCGGCCGACCAGGCGTACGTGCCGTCCTCGTTCGCCGGAAACACGACACCATTCGCATCGTGCTTGCCGGTCCAGCCGGCGTCCGGATCGCCGGCGTTCATCGCCAGCCACCAATACTCGCCGACGCGCTGCCAAAGCCCTTGCTGCCGCTCCGGCTTGTCCTCGGGTGTCGCCGGCCGATAGCTGCCCGGCGGAGCGTCATCGACCGGTGCGCCGAACAACCGCCATTCGCGCAGCGCGATCGCCACCACGGCCGCGCGCGAGATCGGCTCATAGGGGACGCGCGCGAACGGGGGCACGTGCGCGTCAGGCGGCGGGCGTTGTGCGCAGGCGGACAGCAGAACCACAGCCAGCAGCGCGGCAGCCCGCATCAGCGTCGGCCCGCGCCAGCGGTCAGGTGCGTTCGGGAAACAGGGACAGCCAGTCCGGACGCACTTGCCTCGCACCTGCCGCGTTCGGTGATCAGCCCGGTCACCAGCCGCGCCGGCGTGACGTCGAATGCCGGATTGGCGGCCGGGCTTTCGACCGGCGCGACGCGCACCGTGGCGATGGTTCCGTCCGCCGTGCGTCCCGTGACGTCGGTCACCTCGGCCGCGCCGCGCTGCTCGATCGGGATCTCGGCGATCCCGTCCGACACCGTCCAGTCGATCGTGGTGGAAGGCAGCGCCACCCAGAACGGCACGCCGTTGTCGCGCGCCGCGAGCGCCTTCAGATAGGTGCCGATCTTGTTGGCGACATCGCCGCGCCGGGTCGTGCGATCGGTGCCGACGATGACCAGATCGACTTCGCCATGCTGCATCAGATGGCCGCCGGCATTGTCCGCCACCACGGTGTGCGCGACGCCATGGCGGCCAAGCTCCCATGCGGTCAGCGCGGCGCCCTGGTTGCGCGGACGCGTCTCATCCACCCAGACATGCAGGTCGATGCCGGCATCGTGCGCCATGTAGATCGGCGCCAGGGCGGTGCCCCAATCGACCGTCGCCAGCCATCCGGCGTTGCAATGCGTCAGGATGTTCACCCGCTGGCCCGGCATCGCTGCCTGTTCGATCAGCGGCAGACCATGCCGGCCGATCGCCTCGTTCTGCGCCACGTCCTCGTCGGCGATCGCCGCGGCCTCCTGATAGGCCACGCGCTCGCGCTGCTCGGCGGGCGTGTTGCGCAGCCGGGTCAGCATTCGCTCGAGCGCCCAGCGCAGATTGATCGCGGTCGGCCGCGTTTCCGCCAGCAGCGCCGCATCGCGCTCCATGGCCACCGACGACGGATCCTGCCGCAGGCCAAGACACAGCCCATAGGCAGCCGCGGCGCCGATCAGCGGCGCACCGCGCACCTGCATCGAGCGGATGGCGTGCGCCGCCTGCGACACATCGGTCAGCCGCACGATGTCCAGCGCCCAGGGCAGCCTGGTCTGGTCGATGATGCGGACCGACCAGCCATCGTCCGGGTCGACCCAGATGGTTCGGTATGGCACTCCGTCGATCCGCATCGGCCTCAGACCCTCTGGTGCAGCACGCAGACCAGCGTGAACAGCCGCCGCGCGGTGGCGAAGTCGATGGCGATCTTGCCGGCCAGCCGCTCGCGCATCAGCGCGGCACCTTCATCGTGCAGGCCTCGCCGTCCCATGTCGATCGCCTGGATGCGCTCGGCGCGGCCTTCTTCCACCGCCTTGATGTGGCTGTCCACCAGCAGCTGATAGTCCTTCACCAGCCTGCGAAAGGGCCCGAGCGCCAAGTCCGATCATCGCGATCGCGCGTGTCGTTGCCGCGTCGAATGTCGAATACCAGCCGGCCTTGCTGCACGGCGAGGTGCAGAACGAATGGTCCGCGCAGCCGGAGGACCCGACTTGGCGGTCAGCGGCACGAAGTGGTTCTCCGCCGCGAGATCGGCGACGGCCTGGGCGCGGTCCGCTTCCAGTGCGGCGGGGAGCCTGGATGGAACTTCGCCGTCCAGCACCACGCGGGACAAGCGCCCCTCAACAATGCCGGACGGGGGCTGGCTCATCCGGTTTCGACGTCGGTCTTCAGCATGTTGAAGGTCAGCATCAACCCCACGGTGGCGCCCTTCACCGGGCGGAGCAGTCCGATCGCCAGGATCGCCGTGAGCGGCACGAAGATCACCGACAGCAGCCAGGTCGGCGGATCGTCCATCTTCTGCATGATCAGCATCGCCGGGATCACGATGTGGCCGACGATCAGGATGGTGAAGTACGGCGGCGCGTCATCGGCGCGTGCCAGGCCGAGCGGGGCGTGACAGTGCGCGCACTCCGGCACGACGCGGAGGAAGCCGTCGAACAGCCGTCCCTTGCCGCAGGCTGGGCAGCGACCGACGAAGCCACGCCCCAGCGCGACTGCCAGCGACGGCACCGGCCAGGGCGGCTTCGGCGTGGTGCGATCGGGCTGCCAGCGGATCGGGGGCATCGTCGGTGTCCTTGCAGGTCGAATGCCGTCGCGAGCCTCATATCGGTCCGCTTGATCGCGCAGGCCAGGGGGCGGACAGTATCTGCATGGCACGTATTCTGGTGGTCAACCCCAACTCGTCGATTGCCTGTTCCGACGGCATTTCGGCCGCCCTGGCGCCGTTCCGTCTGCCAGGCGGGCCGTGTCTTCGATGTGGTGACGCTGCGCGAGGGGCCGCCGGCCATCTACGACTGGCGCGACTGGCACGCCGTGGTGGAGCCGCTGTGCCGGCTGATCGAGCGCGAGGCGGCGGATGCCTATGTGATCGCCTGCGCGTCCGATCCCGGCATCGAGGCGGCGCGCGCGACGACGCGGCGGCCGGTATTCGGCGTGTTCCGCTGTGCCGTCGCCGCGGCGGTGGCGCGCGCCGAGAGGTTCGGCGTCATCGCCATCGTGGATGCGTCCAAGGCGCGCCATCTCGCCGCTTTGCGCGCCATGGGCCTCGAGGCCGGCTGGCCGCCGAAGTCGCCCTGAACGTGACGATGGACCGGCTGCTGGAGCCCGAGGCGGCGCGCGCGCGGACTGATCGAGGCGGCGCGCGCGTGCGCCGCCGCGGGGGCCGGCGCGGTGATCCTCGGCTGCACCGGCATGGCGCATCACCGCAGGGCCGTGGAAGACGCGATCGGCGTGCCGGTGATCGAACCCTGCCAGGCGGCAGCCGCTATCGCCTTGGCCGCGTAGGCGAACGTTATGCCTCGACGTTCACCCTGTGCACATCACCGGCGGGGGCCTGCTTCGCCTGCTCGGCCGGAGCACCGAGGCCTGGCGTCGTCGTTGATCACCATCCTGGTCGACCTGCTTTGTCGCCTGGCCGGCCTGAGCCATCTGCGCCGCCATGGCGACGCTGGGGAGGGCACCTATCGCACTCATGAAACACTCCTCGGAGGTAGTGCGATATTTTGTCGCTTGCAGCGCCGCGACGGTTCCCGCCGGGGCATCACGGCAAACTACGTCGACGATGTTACCGCGTGGCTAATGCCGTCGCTCTACGCCTCGACATCTAGCTGGTGCGGCTCGGTTTCGACCATGTCGTCATCTGATCGCGGCTTGCGCGAGCGGCGCGGCAGCGACCCTTTGCCGCCGTCACGCTCGGCCGGCTGGTGCGTCTCGGCAGGCGCAAGCTTGTCAGCGGGCGCGACGGCTCCAATTCCGCTCATAGGCATATCGTCGCATGCCGCTGGTTAGCGCACGGTTAAGTCTCGGCCGCGAAGTGCGCCGTATGGCTCGAACGATGCGGCGACCGGGCGCTGTGGCGCGCTGAACGACAAGGAGTGTTAAGCATGACCCGTATTGCGATCGGTGGCTTCCTGCATGAGAGCCACTCCTTCGCGCCAAATCCGACCACCTACGCGGACTTCGTACGCCCCGCCGGCTTCCCGCCGCTGAGCGAGGGTGACGCGATGCTCGAAGCGGTGCGCGGCACCTCCGTGCCGGCCGCCGGAGCGCTCGCTGTCGCGGAGACGGAGGGAGCCGAAGTGGTGCCGCTCGCCTGGACGTTCGCCAATCCCGCCGGCCCGGTGCAGGACGAGGCGTTCGAGCGCATCGCGGCGCTGATCTGTGCCGCTGCTGTCACGTGCGCTCGATGCCGAACCGCTGGACGGCGTTTACCTCGATCTGCATGGCGCCGCGGTGGTGGAGAGTTTCCCCGACGCGGAAGGCGAACTGCTGCGCCGTGTGAGGGCGATCGTCGGCGATCTGCCGCTTACCATCAGCCTCGATCCGCACGCGAACCTGACCGCGCGCATGGTCGCGCTGGCCGATGCGGTCGTGCCGTTCCGCACCTATCCGCATGTCGACATGAAGGACGCCGGCGCGCAGGCGATGCGCCTGCTGTTGCAGCGGATCGCGCGGGGGACGCCCTGGGCGCGCGCCTACCGTCAGCTCGCGTTCTGGCTGCCACTCGGCAGCCAGTGCACGCTGTTGCAGCCGATGAGTGAGGTGATGGCCGAACGCGCGTCGCTCGCCGAACGGATGGCGGTTGCCGAACTGGCGTTCTGCTTCGGCTTTCCCTATGCGGATTTTCCCGATTGCGGGCCGGCGATCGCCGCCTTTGCCGACACGCAGGCGAAAGCCGATGCGGCGGCCGATGCATTCATCGCCCATGTCGCGGCGCGGGAGGCCGACTTCGTGCAGGACCTGCTGCCCGCGGCCGAGGCGGTGGCGGAAGCGAAGCGGGCGGCAGCGCGTGCTGCGAAGCCGATCGTGATCGCCGACACGCAAGACAATCCCGGCGGCGGTGGGCATGGCGACACGACCGGCCTGCTCGCGGAACTGGTGCGGCAGCAGGCCAAGGGCGCGGTGCTGTGCCTGATCAACGATGCGGCGAGTGTCGCTGACATGCGCGGCCGCGGGTGAGGGCGGCACGCTCGCTTTGTCGCTTGGTGGCAAGTCGGACGGCATGCCGTTCGCATGTTCGGCGCGGGTGCTGAAGCTGACCGACGGGCGGTTCACGCTGACCGGGCCGATGGGCGCGGGCAATCCCGGCAATCTCGGTCCTTGCGCGCTGATCGACATCGACGGGGTGCGTGTGATGGTGGTCTCGCACAAGATGCAGGCGCTCGATCAGGCGATCCTGCGCCATGTCGGCGTGGAGCCCAGCGAATGCCCGATCCTGGTGCTGAAGTCGTCGGTGCATTTCCGCGCCGACTTCGGGCCGATCGCGGAGAAGGATCATCGTGGGCATCGCGCCCGGCCCGGTGGTCGCCGATCCGGCGATCCTGAATTTCCGCTACGTACGCCCCGAGGTTGCGCCGCCGCCCGCACACCCCCTCCCCCCGCGGGAGCGGGTAGGGGGCCGGATGCACCCACCATCCCATTCAGACCAGGCCAACTCCGCCGGTGGCGATGTCATAAACCCCACCGGCGACCTTCACCTTGCCGGCGGCGACCAGCGCAGCCACCACCGGCTGCGCCGTGACGACAGCCTGAGCGGTAAGGCGAACGTTCTCGGCGATCGCGGCGTTCAGCAGGTTCGCCGGCCGCGTCGCCTGTGCGGCGAGCACCGCGGGCTTCACCTGATCGATCAGACCGGGCAGGTGACCCGGCAGCGTGGCATTGTCCTCCACGGCCTTGATCGCCGCCTCGACCGCACCGCAGTTGCTGTGGCCGAGTACGAAGATCAGCGGCGAGCCGAGAAACTGTGCCGCGTACTCCAGACTGGCCAGTCCCTCGTCCTGGAGGATGTTGCCGGCGACGCGCACCACGAACAGATCGCCGGGCCCCTGACCGAAGACGAACTCCGGACCGACGCGCGCATCCGAACAACTCAGGATCGAAGCGATCGGCCGGTGCGCGGTGACGCGCGCGGCGCGGCCGGCGGCAAAATCGCGCGCATCGGCGTGGTTCGCGCGGTACCGCGCATTGCCCTCCATCAGCCGGTGCAGCGCCGCCTCGCCGGTGATGGCGGCAGGCGGGGCGGAACTGGCCGCGCCTACGAAGGTCGCCGACAGACCGCCCAGCAGACCGCGGCGCGACAGCCGCATGCACCGTTCACACATCGCGCGAGCTTCCCTGCATCGCCGCGAGCACATCCGCCGCATGCGGGATCGGCGCGACGGCGCCATAGCCGGTGCATTTCAGCGCGGCCGCGACGCTGGCGTAACGCGCGGCCGGCTCAGGCGCATCGCCGGCGAGGATGCGGGCGAGGAAGCTGCCGCAGAACGTGTCACCGGCACCCGTCGCATCGACCACACGCACCTCGTGTCTCGGGATACGGATGCGATGCTCCGCTGTTGCCAGATACGCGCCGGATTCACCCATCTTCAGCACCACCACCTTCGGGCCAAGTCGCAGATAGAAGTCCAGCATCGCGTCGGGATCGACGAGGCCGGTCAATACCTGAACGTCCTCGATTCCCGGCAGCGCGTAATCGGTTGCCGCCATTGCCGCGTGCATCACGGCGGCGGCGCGCGCCGGGGGCCACAGCCGCGGACGATAGTTGGTGTCGTAGGCGACCTTCACCCCGTTGCGTCGCGCGATATCGATCGCGGCGAACACCGCATCGGCGGCGGTGGTGGAAATGCCCTGGCTGATGCCGGAGACATAGAACATGCGCGCACGTGCGATCGCCGCCTCGGGCAGATCGGCGGCCGTATACATCGCGGCCGCGGAATTGGCGCGATAGTGAAGGAAGTGGTGACCCGCCTCGTCATGCGTGACGAAATAGACGCCGGTCAGCCAGCGGTCGGTGCGGATCACGGTTGACGCATCGACACCTTCGCGTGCCCACAGCGCCATGAAGCTGTCGCCGGGCATGTCGTTGCCCAGCGCGGTGATGTAGCCGACGCGCGCGCCCTGGCGTGCCGCGGCGATCGCCGCGTTGGAGGTGTCGCCGCCATGGCCCTCCAGGTAATGCCGCGTGCCGTCAGGCCGCAACGGAAGCTGGTTGAATTCCAGCATCGGCTCGCCCATGCACAGCAGGTCCGCCATCAACGCTCCTCCAGCACGCGGCGCGCCACCGCTGTGATCGGCGGCGCGGTCGCCGGCGGCGATGCGCTTCTCGTCCACCAGTGCGCCGCCCATGCCGACGAATGCGGCGCCGGCCGCGAGATAGGCGGCGACATTGTCCGGCTCCACGCCGCCGGTGGGACAGAAGGCGACGTGGGGCAGCACGCTGCTGCAGCGCGCGGATATGCGCCGGCCCGCCGACCGAGGATGCCGGGAACACCTTCACCACATCGGCGCCGGCGGCCAGCGCGGACCGGACCTCCGTCGGGGTGAGCGCGCCCAGCATCAGCACGGCATTCGCCGCCTGGCAGGGTGCGGCAAGCGTCGCGTCGATCCAGGGCGCAACGATGAAGCGTGCCCCCGCGGCGAGACAGGTTTCCGCCGTGGCGCGGTCCGGCACCGTGCCTGCGCCGATCAGCAGCGACGAATCCGCGGCCAGCTCGCTGATCAGCGACGGCGCATCCGGGATGGTCATGGTGATCTCGAAGATGCGTAGCCCCGCATCGCGCAGCCATTGCACCACGGTGGCGGCATGCCGCGGCGTGCTCGTGCGCACCACCGGAATAACGCGCGCCGCATGGAACAGGGTGAGTAGAGGCGCGACGGTCATGATCGTTTCCTCACGTTGATGGCAGCACCGCCGCAACAACATATGCGACGCCCGCCAACTTGACAGCCCGACCACGGATAGTGCGCGATGGGGCCTGAGCCAGGAGGAGCCAGCCATGCCTGAAGGGATGATGAAGACCCGCAAGCGTCTGCTCGCCGACGAGGCGTCGCCGCCGTCGCACTACATCGACGTGGTGAACGCGCCGTGGGAGACGTCGAAGTTCCCCGGCATCGAGCACAAGGTGCTGTACAGCGACCCGAACACCGGCATGGCCACGCTGCTGTTTCGCCTCGCGCCAGGCGCGGTGGTGCCGTTGCACGAGCACACCGGAGTCGAGTTGACCTATGTGCTGGAAGGCAGCCTGGAGGACGAGGAAGGCGAGTGCACGGCAGGCAATTTTGTCTGGCGTCCGGCGGGCAATACGCACGAGGCGCGCGCCCCGCGCGGTGCGTTGCTACTGGGCGTGTTCATGAGCCCGAACCACTTCGCGGCCGGCCAGAAGTTCTTCACCGAGGAGAACCCCGGCTGAGGCGTCGTCAGTCGGCCCGCGTTGCCAAGGCGGCATCGGCGGTGTGTTCGAGCTGCACCGCCTGATCGTGCAGCCCGGCGACGCGGGCGCCGAGTGTGTCCAGGCTGCCGCGATAGCGCTGGAGGCTCTCGCCGAGACCGGAGACGACCGTGCTCAGATCGGCGAGTGTAGCGCGCCACGTCGCGACCGCCGCGCGCTGTCCAGTGATCGCGTTGTCCAGCTTGACCAGCGCGCGTCGCAAGCGCTCCTGCCCGTCATCCTGGGTTGTCGCCCGCTGACGCAACGGGAACGGGATAACATCGGCGGTGACGGGCGTCGGGTCGGACATGTCTGCACTCCGTCGTAGCAGAGGTTAGTAAATCACTAATCCGTAATAAATTCCAGACAAATCCTAGAAAGTTATCGTCTGGCCAAGCAGCCGAAGCGTCAGCACAGTTATCATCATCGCGACCGCGACCACTGTGAACCCCCAGCGCACCAGCAGATAACGCGGCGGCAGCAGGTCGCGCCGCGCCGCCTCCTGCTCGACCAACACCGCGCCGACATAAGCGGCGATCAGCACCACGAGCGAGACCCAGGGAGCTACCAGCAGCGGCAACATCAGCGCGATCCAGCCGACCAGCGGTGGAAGGATGCCGAGCCCGAGCCGGGCGCGATGCACGAACCTCTCCTGGTGGGGCGATTGCAGCTCGAACCCCCAATGGATGCCGCCGGCAAAGGCCAATGTCACGGCGGCGTAGCCGATCAGCGCGTCGAGCATCCGCGTCGCGGTGTCCTGGTCAGGCCCCAGGGCAGCCAGCCCGCACACGACGAACGGGACGAGACCGAGAACGCTCAGCAGAATCACAAGCATGGGCATACGGCCATCTGCCACACGACGCTCTGCATGGCTATGGGCGGCGCCGGATCGTCCAAATTGTCGGCACGATGGCGCGCCTCGCCAGCTCAAGGAACCGCGGGCTAAACTGCGGCGATGCAGCAGGGTCGCGCCGCTCCCTCCTTGGTATTCCCTCACGCGGAGCCGCCGTCGCCTGGCGTGCTGGTCGAGGTCGCGCCCGGTGTCCGGTGGTTCCGGTTGCCGCTGCCCTACCGGCTCGATCACGTGAACATCTATCTGATCGATGACGGCGATGGCTGGACGGTGCTCGATACCGGTCTAGGCACCGACGCCTGCCGGAGGACCTGGGAGGCGATCCTCAGCGGACCGCTGAGCGGACAGCGCCTCACGTCGATGATCGTCACGCACTTCCATCCCGATCATGTCGGCCTTGCGGGCTGGCTCGCCGATCGCTTCGGTCTGCCGCTGTCGATGCCGCGTCCGGAGTATCTCTATAGCCTTGCTCTGCAATATGCCCCCGGCGATCTCGGCGCCGACATGCATCGGCCGTTCTATCGCCGGCATGGGCTTGCGCCGGAGGTCACCGAGGCCGTCCTCGGTCGCGGACATCACTACCTGCGCCAGACGACGGGCGTGCCGACCACCTATCATCGCATCAAGCACGGGGATTCGCTTTCTATCGGCACGCGCAGCTTCCAGGTGATCACCGGCGGCGGCCATGCACTCGAGCAGGCGATGCTGCACGGAGCCGGCGAGGGACTGTTCTTTGCCGCCGATCAGGTGATCGCCCGCATATCGCCCAATGTGAGCGTGCATGCCATGGAGCCGGACCTGGACGCACTCGGCATCTACCTGCGCTCGCTGTCGGATCTGCGCGATTGCGTCGCGCCGGACGTGCTGGTTCTGCCAGGCCACGGATTGCCGTTCTACGGCCTGCACCAACGCGTCGCCGAACTGCTCGAACATCATGCGCACCGTTGCGCGGCCATCGCCGATGCATGCCAACGACAGCCGCTCTCGGTCGCCGAACTCGTGCCGCATGTCTTTCAGCGGGTGCTCGACGAACATCAGACCGGCTTCGCCTTCGGCGAGGTCCTGGCACACGTGAACTACATGCTCGGCCGCGGCGAACTTCTCCTGGAGACCGGCGGGGACGAGATCGACCGTTACCGGGCGAGATAGACTGCACCACCCTATGGGCGGCCGCCACGGGCCGTTATGCTGGGCCATGGGCATCGGTCTCGAAATCATCATTGTCCTCCTGCTGATCGGGGTGAACGGCGTGTTCGCGATGAGCGAGCTGGCGCTGGCCTCGGTGCGGCGTGCCCGGCTTGCGGTCCTGGAGCGCAAGGGTGTTCCGGGTGCTGCAAAGGCGCGGGAACTCGCCGGTGACCCGCAGCGGTTCCTGCCCACGGTGCAGATCGGCATCACGCTGGTGAGCATGCTGACCGGCGTGTTCGGCGGCGCGCGGATCGCCGGCGATGTGGAGGCGTGGCTTGCCCGTGTGCCCGTTTTGGCCCCCGTGGCGGAAACGCTTGTCATTCGCACTGGTGGTCGTGGTGACGACCTACCTGACGCTGGTGCTGGGTGAACTGGTGCCGAAGCACCTCGCGCTGCGGCAGCCGGAGCAGGTCGCCGCCCGCGTGGCGGGGACAGTCGCCTGGATGGGCCGGGTCAGCGGCCCCGTCGTCTGGTTGCTCGACAGGTCATCGGTCGCGGTGCTGCGCCTGTTCGGTCTGCACGGCACCTCGCGCCAGACAATCACCGAGGAGGAGCTGAAGGCGCTGCTGGTCGAGGGCGCGCAGGCCGGCGTGCTGGAGACCGAGGAGCGCGACATGATCGAGCGCCTGCTGCGGCTGGCCGACAAACCGGTGCGCGCGATCATGACGCCGCGCACCGAGATCGCATGGATCGACCGCACCGACCCGCCCGACGAGATTGCGGCGGCGCTGAAGTCGGCGCCGCATTCGCGCTTCGTGGTGTGCGAAGGCGAGGTGGACAACGTGGTCGGTGTCGTGCAGGCGAAGGACATTCTCGATCGTGTGCTCGACGGCGGGGATCTGTCGCTGGCGGCGGCGCTGCGCCAGCCGATGGTCGTGCCGGACACGGTGACGGCGCTCGACGCGCTGGAACGGCTGAAGTCCGATCGGCTCGGCATCGCCCTGGTGATGGACGAGTACGGCAGCTTCGAGGGTGTGGTGACCGCATCGGATGTGCTGGAGGCGATCGTCGGCGATCCGACCGATACGGAAGCGCAGCCCGGCGGTGCGGAAGGCGAGGGGGAGGCCGCGCTGGTCATGGACGGCATGATGCCGGTCGATGAGCTGAAGTCGCGGCTTGCCGCTGCCGGATCTGCCGGCCGAAGGCAGCTATCACACGCTCGCCGGCCTGGTGCTGGCGCTGCTGCGTCGGGTGCCTCGGGTGGGCGACCGCATCGTGTTCTCTGGTTGGCGGTTCGAGGTGCTGGCGATGGACGGCAGGCGCGTCGACAAGGTGCGCGCCAGCCGCGAGCCGGCGGCCGTGGGGTGAGCCCGCAAAGCACAGCGGTGCGCCAGTGCGCCGTGCTTGCCGGCGGACGGGGAACGCTCGGTGCGCGGCGCCCTCACGTTGTTGCCGTGCGGCGACCGGCCGTTCCTCGCCTGGCTGATGCGCGAATTCGTCCGCTTCGGCGTGACGGAATTCGTCCTGCTGGCCGGCCATCTCGCGGACGAAATCGAAGCGCGAGCCCAGGAACTGGCGGCGCTGCTGCCTCGCAAGGCACGGATCGTCGTGTCGCGGGAACCGATGCGGGCCGGCACCGGAGGCGCTTTGCTGCACGCCCGCGATCTCCTGGACGAACGGTTCCTGTTGTGCAACGGCGATTCGTTGTTCGATTGCAACCTCGCCCGTCTGCTGTGCGCCGGCGATGCGGACGCAGCCGGCATGGCCGGACGGCTGTTGCTGCGACGAGTGGACGATGCGTCGCGCCATGGCGTCGTCGCACTCGATGGCGATCGGGTGACGGCGTTCGGCGAACCGCCGCGCACCGCCGGCAGCTTCCTGGTCAACGCGGGCATCTACCTGCTGGACCGTCGCGTGATCGACGATCTGTCGCCTTGCTGTTCGCTGGAAGCCGACATCCTGCCGCGGCTTGCCGCGCAAGGCGCGTTGCGCGGCACGGTGAGCGAGGGGTATTTCCGCGACATCGGCATCCCCGACGATTATGCCAGCGCTCAGCAGGAGATTCCGCGCGTGCTGCATCGGCGGGCGCTGCTGCTTGACCGCGATGGCGTGATCAACGTCGACCACGGTTACGTCGGCAGCCGCGAGCGCTTCGACTGGATGCCGGGCGCGCGCGAGGCGATACGCGATGCGACCGATGCCGGCTGGCACGTGTTCGTCGTCACCAACCAGTCGGGCGTGGCGCGCGGTCACTACGACGAAGCGGCGGTGGCCGCGCTGCACGGCTGGATGATCGACGAGGTGCGGCGCGCCGGCGGCACGATCGACGACATCCGCTACTGCCCGTTTCATCCGGATGCGGCGGTTCCGGCGTATCGGTGCGACAGCGACTGGCGCAAGCCGGCGCCTGGCATGCTGCTGGACCTGATGCGCGCGTGGGAACTCGATGCGGCCCGGTGTGTGCTGGTCGGCGACAAGGACATCGACATGGCGGCGGCAGGGGCTGCCGGCATCGAGGGGCATTCGCTTTCCCGGCGGAAATCTGGCCGATTTCGTCCGTCCAATCCTGAACGGGTGACACATGTCGTTGCTTGCGGGCTTGCGTGTCGTGCAGATGGGCCAGGGTCTGGCCGCCGCTGTTTGCGGACGGCTGCTCGCCGATGTCGGCGCCGATGTCGGCTGCATCGATCCGGACGCCGCAACGCCGCTGGCCGCGTATCTGAATGACGGCAAGCCGGTGCTGCGACGCGATGCGCTGGCAACCGCCGACCTGATCGTCTGCGAGGGCCGTCCCGCCGAGTTACGCGCGCAGCAGTGCGATGCCGATGCGCTGCGTCGGGTGAATGCGGCGGCCGCGCTGGTGTTCATCTCGCCGTTCGGTCAGAGCGGGCCGAAAGCGAACGATCCGGCGAGCGATCTGACCCTGATGTATTCCAGCGGCATCGCGCGGCTGCTGACCGGGCAGGTGGACGATCTCTCCGAGGCGCCGATCCGTCCGGTGGGCGAGCAGTCGGCGTTCATCGGCGGGCTCGCCGCCGCGTGTGCGGGGATGCATGCGGCGCAACCGCACATGTCGGGCGCGATCATCGACGTGTCGATCGAGGAAGCGCTGGCGACGATGGCCATGGGCGAGCTCGCCAGTGCCGGGCAGCACGGCAGAAGCCGCTCGCGCAAGCGCCTGACCGACGGCAACGGCGCCACGGTCTGCATCCTGCCGGCGCGCGACGGCTACGCGGCGATCTCGCCCCGCGAGGACCGTCAATGGGCGTCGTGGCTCGTCGCGATGGGATCGCCGGAGTGGGGCAGCGATCCACGCTTCGCCACCAAGCCGGATCGCGTGGCCAACTGGGATGCGCTGCATGCGCTGATGTCGGCGTGGAGCCGCCGGCACGACAAGCAATGGATCGCCGATACCGCGCAGGCCGCGCGCGTGCCGAGCTTTCCGCTGCGCGAACTGGCGGAGCAGCTTGCGTCGCCGCAGCTTGCGCATCGCGGCTTCTGGCGCGCGGCGGAACCCGCCGGACGGACAGTCAAGGCGCCGGGTCCTCCGTTCGGGCTGTCCATCACGCACCGCGAACCTGTCTGCGGCACAGTCGCGCGGTGCCTTGCCGCTGTCCGGCGTGCGCGTGCTCGACTTCAGTTGGGTGATCGCCGGCCCGACGACGACACGCTATCTCGCGGCGATGGGCGCCGATGTGATCAAGGTCGAGGCGCCAGGCCGCGGCGATCCCGGCCGCGCGACCGGGCTGCACACCGTGCTCGGGCAGGCCAAGCGCGGTATCGTGCTCGATCTGAAGCAGCCGGCGGCGGTGGACCTTGCGCGATCGCTCGCCGAACGATGCGACGTGCTGGTGGAGAATTTTGCGACCGGCGTGATGGACCGGCTTGGGCTTGGCGCAGAGGCACTGCGACGGCGCAACCCAGAGCTGATCTATGTGTCGGCGTCGGGCCTGGGGCGGACCGGTCCGGAATCGCACGCCGTCGCCTATGGCACGCTGCTGCAATGCTATGCGGGGTTTGCCGGGCTGAACCGCCATTCCGATGTCCCGCCGCGTGTGGGGTTCGCCTGGCTCGATCCGATGTGCGGGTTGATGCTCGCGTTCATCGTCGCGGCCGCGCTGTGGCAGCGTCGCAGGGCAGGCGGCGTGGCACGGGTCGATTTTTCGATGATCGAGGCGATGCTGTGGACGCTGGCGGAGCCGCTGCTCGCGACGCAACGCGGTGCGGCGCCGACACCGCAAGGCGACCGGTCCGATCGGCATATCCTGCATGGCGCGTTTCGCTGCGCCGGCGACGACGAATGGATTGCGATTGCGGTCGGCAGCGATGCGGAGTGGCGGGCGCTCGGTTCCGTCGTGCCCGATCTGGGGCCACCGGACGCCGCCCGCGAGATGCTTGCCGGGTGGCTGCGAGACCAGTCAGCGGCCAGCGTTGCGGATCGTCTGTCGCGCGCCGGCGTCCCTGCCGCCGCGCTCGCCAATTCTTTGGACCTCGTCGCCAGCGAGCATCTGCGCGCACGCGGATTCTGGGATGCGCACGAGGCTGGCGTGTCTGCCTGGCCTGCCGTGGCGCGCGAGCTTCGGTCGGAGGGCGGGCGTCGCGCCGGAGCTTGGCGCCGACACCGACGCGGTGCTGAGCGACGCTATTGGTCTGTCGCACGACGCGATCGCCACGCTGCGCACGATCGGCGCGCTCGGATAGCACTGCATTGCGCTCGCAATGAAAAGGCGCGATGGCCACCGCGCCGGGTCCGATGCCGACGCCGGCTTCATGTAGGATCCAGACGGTCAGTGGCAGCAGGTGTCGGTGTCGTCGTCGTAGCGGTCGTGATGGCGCACCCAGTCGGTGAGGTTGCCGTTGATGGTTTCGTCGCGTCCCTTCGGCGTGATGTCAAGGAAGGCGTAGCTGCCGAGGAACATCTCGCCGCCACGTGCGAAGGACGAATAGGTGTGGAAGATCTGCCCCTCCTCGTCTCGGTAGAACACGCTGCGGCCCGACATCTCGTCGATCACACGGGCGCCTTCCTGGTAGTTGTAGTAGGCCTTGCCGCCGGCGATCTCCTCCGGCGTGAACGACACGTGGAAGTCGAAGTTGAAGTCGTTGCCGTAGGACGACACCCACTTGATCGGCCAGCCCATGCGCTGCCTGAACGCTTCGATCTTCGCGAACGGCGCGCGCGAGACCGCGGCATAGGACACGTCGTGGTGCCGGATATGCATCAGCGCGCCCTGGACCTGGTCCACTTCGAACGAGCAACCGACGCAGCCTTCGGTCCAGTCGGGGCCGAACATGAAGTGCTTGACGACGAGCTGGCTGCGTCCATCGAACAGGTCGGCGAGGGTAACCTTGCCGTCGGGTCCATCGAATTCGTAGTCCTTTTCCACCTTGACCCAGGGAAGCGCGCGGCGTTCGGCACTCAACTGGTCGCGCAGGCGGGTGAACTCCTTTTCCTTGCGCAGGAGTTCCTTGCGCGCGGCCAGCCATTCATCGCGCGAGACGATCTGATGTTGCATTGCTCTATCCTCCATGTGGAACGGTCAGCATGTAGCCGGCGAAGCGTTCGAGGCAGCTCGTCCAGCCTCTGACGTGGTCGTCGCGTCCCTCGGTTGTCTCGAACACCGCCTGGCGCAGCGTGAGCTTCGTCTTCGTGCCTTGTTCGGCGAAGGTCACGGTGGTGAGCAGTTCGTGGCCGGGATGACCGTCGCGCGTCCTCCCAGGCGAAGGTGAAGACGATGCGCTCAGGCTCGACGATTTCGTGATACACGCCGCGCTTCCAGTGCTCGGTGCCCTGCGGCGAGCGCATGCCGAAGCGGTAGGTGCCGCCGACGCGAATGTCCATTTCGCAGTGGATCGTGGTGAAGCCCTGCGGGCCCCACCAGCGCGCGATGTGCTCCGGCTGCGTCCAGGTCCTGAACACCAGCCGGCGCGGCGCATCGATGACCCGCGTGACGACGAGTTCGCGATCCGCTGCGGCGCTAGTGCTTCCGGCCACGTCGCTTCTCCTTGCCTTGCAGTTCCTTGAGGTAGCCTTCCAGCCGATCGAGGCTCTGCTCCCAGAAGATGCGGTAATGTTCGAGCCAGTCCGAGGCGCCTTTCAGCGGGCGCGCTTCCAGCCGGCATGGCCGCCATTGCGCCTCGCGGCCGCGCACGATCAGACCGGCGCGTTCCAGCACCTTAAGGTGCTTGGAGATCGCCGGAAGGCTCATGGCGAATGGCTCGGCCAGTGCGGTGACCGAGGCTTCTCCCGAGGCCAGCCGCGCCAAAATCGCCCGGCGTGTCGGGTCGGCGAGAGCCGAGAAGGTCCGGCTGAGCTGGTCTGCGGGCATGCCGGGTACGAACCGTATGGTTAAATAACTAACTAGCTAAATACCAACGCTGCCGAAACCTGTCAAGCGACCTACGCTGTACCTCGTCGAATGCTGTGCGGTGCCTAAAACTCCCCGCTGCGATACGCCTCGTCGAGGCGCCGCGCATCCTCTTCGGACGGCTCCTCCCATGCCTCGCCGCGCCGCCGCAGCGCGCCGGTGTAATTCGGCGGGCGCTTGGCATTGAACGCCGCGCGCCCCTCCTCGCCGTCGGTGGTCACCTGGATCAGCAGGTTGTTGATCAGGTTCTGCACGTGCCACGCCTGGTCAGTCGGCAGATCGCCGAAGCGGACCACGAACTCCTTCATCATGCGCACCGCGACAGGCGGCAGCGTGACGATGTGGCGCGCATACTTCTCGGCCCGCTCCAGCAACTGGGCATGCGGCACCACTTCGTTCACCAGCCCGATCCGCAACGCCTCCTGCGCATCGAATGGCTCATCGGTCAGCAGGATCTTCATCGCATCGGCATAGCGAAGCTGCTTGATCAGCAGGCTCGCCCCTGGCCCGTGACCGATCCAGCCCTGCGACAGCAGCGAGAACTTGAACCGCGCATGCTCCGCGCTGGCGATGCGGATATCAGTGGACGACAGCAGAACATACAGGCCGGCGCCCGCGGCCCAGCCGTTCACCGCGGCGATCACCGGCTTCCATACGCGCGGATAGTGATCGCCGAAGCGCCCGTCCACGCCGGTCTTCTGGCCGTGCACCGTGCCGGCGAGCGGCCAGAAGATGCGCTGCGTACGCAGATACTCGCGCTCCTCCTCAGTGATGTTCTTGCGTGGCGCCAGGTTGTGGCCGCCGCAGAAATGCCGGTCGCCCGCTCCGGTGAGGATGGCGCAGCGGATGTCGCGATCCTCCCACATGTCGATCCAGGCTTCCGAGATCTCGTCCGACGTCTCCTTGTCGAAGATGTTCGCCTTCTCGGGATTGTTCAGCGTGATGTAGGCGACGCCGTCGCGCTTCTCGTACTTGATCGCCATCAGGTCAGCGCCCTTCCCTTGCGGGCGATGAACTCGGGAAACGCGTCCTCCGCCTTGGCGCCGCGCATCACATGCGTGGTGTAGTCGTGCTCGATCTCGTATTGTCGCTCGAGGCTCTCGCCCTTCTGCTTCAGCAGCAGGGCCTTGACCCCCATCACCGCGCCACGATGATTGCCCGCGATCATGCGTGCGATCTCCATCGTCTTGTCGCGCAGCCTCTCGCGCGGCACCAGGTGATTGAGCAGGCCGATGCGATAGGCCTCCTCCGCCTCCACGACGCGTGCGGTGAACAGCAGTTCCTTGGCAATCGGCCAGCCGATCTGGGCGCCCAGCGACCAGGTGCTGTTGATCCGCCCATAGGCCGCGGCCAGGAAACGGAACTTGGTGTCCTCGCATCCCACCCGCATGTCGAGCGATGATGCGAGTACCGCGGCGCCGCCGAATGCCAGCCCGTTCAGCATGCCGATCGTCGGTTTGGCGGAGGCCGAAATGTCGTAGGCCCGGCGTCCCTCTCGCATCGCCTCGAGCTGCTCGAATGTGTAGCGACGATCGTCCTCGCGCTGCTCGTGGATGTCGCCGCCGGCCGAGAATGCCTTGGTGCCGGCGCCGGTGATCACGATGCAGCCGACCGCGTCGTTGGCGTCCATCGCCTTCACCGCGTCGTGCAGTTCGGCTGACAGCTTGCGGCTCATCGCGTTCAGCTTGTCGGGGCGGTTCAGCGTTATCACGCCAACGCCATCCTCTGCGTCGACCAGGATGTGCTCGTAGTTCATCGTTCCCTCCATCGCGGCTCCCCGGCAGATTGCTTCGCCGCGCCGGGGATGACAATGGAGTGGTCCGGTTGCCCTCAGGGTCAGGTCCGCGCCGTCGCCTCAGTCGTTGGTCGGCTTCTCCGCGGCCGGTGCCGGTTCCGGCGCAGTCGCCGCGGTGTGCGGCTGGGGAGTCTTGGCGATCGCGCCGGTCATCGGAATGAAGAACACACCCATGTCCCGCTTCGAGTGGATCTTGCCCTCTTCGTCCTTGGTGTAGACGTAGAGCACCTGCCCGCGCTTGAACGGCTGGCCGATCGGGATCACCAGCCGCCCGCCCGGCTTTATCTGCTTGAACAGATCGGGCGGCGCGTACTGCGCGGCGCAGGTCACGATGATGATGTCGAAGCCGCCCTCGCACCTCGGGCCAGCCGTAATAGCCGTCGCCCACGCGCGTATGGACATTGTCATAGCCAAGCGGCGCAAAGATCTTGCCGACCGCCTTGCCGAGCGGCTCGATGATCTCGATCGAATAGGCGCGCTTGCACGATGCGCGACAGCAGCGCGCTCTGGAAGCCGCTGCCGGTGCCGATCTCCAGTGTCACGTCGTCCGGCTTCGGCTTGCAGACCTGCGTCATGTAGGCCTGGCCCAGATAGTCCGACAGCGCCGAGCCGTAGCCCAGCGCCCAGGGCTTCGGGTTCCGCCTCGTAGGCGTCGCCGGGCGTCGCGCGGTGCTCGGAGTAGATGTAGTGGAAATACTCGCGCGGCACCGCCTCGAACGCCGCCATCACCGCCGGATCGGCGGCGCCGAGATGCTGCTTCAGGTAGGACTCGATGAGCTTCATCGCCGCGGGCTTGCGCTTCTGGATCGCGTCGAACTGCGCCTCGGTCAGGCTGACCGGGCGGCCGGAGGCGCGTCATCGCCGTCTCGTAGGCGTTGCAGGTTCCAGGCCGTCGCGGCGCGCGTCGGCACGCGCCAGGCAAAGCGCGCCGGCGGAGGCAGATCACTCCGCGGCGCGTGATCGTGCTGAAAGATGCTGCCACGCGGTGTTCGTCCTCGCTGCCGGAAATGCCACCAGCGCGACCACATACAGTATCGCGGCGCTGAGCAGAACCCGGCTGAAGCCGGCCTCGCGCGCGATCAGGTTGGCGAGTGGCGTCGCCACCACGGAGAAGGCTCCGTTCAGCCCCCAGGCCCAGGGCAGGCATCGCACCGGAGCCGGTGCGCGCCAGGCCGAGCGGGAACGGCAGGCCCAGCGCCAGCGACACCGGCGCCAGCACCGCCAGCACGAGGCCGGCGCGGACGACCAGGGCAGATCGAGGGTCGCCAGAATGGCCGGCTGCAGCGCCGTCAGCACGACGCCGCACCAGCAGACGATCACGATGCGCGGCAACGACGATGCCCTGCCGCGCGTGCGCTCAGCCGATCCGCCACCATGCTGCCCAGCCCGGAGAACACCAGCATGCCGGTCAGCACCAGCGCGAAGCCCGAGGTGCGGTCGTTCAGCCACAGGCTGGCCTTCTCGATCAGGTAGATCTCGATGAACAGGAACCCGAGGCCGAGCGCCGGGAAATACACGATCGGCCGCAGCAGTCCGATTTCCGGCAGGCGCAGCCGGCGCGGCGCGGCCAGCGGCACCAGCAGCACGAGCACGCGCGATCACCACCGCCTGCGCCAGCACCGCGAGATTGACCAGCGCGCCGATCTCCGCCTGCGGCAGAATCTCCAGCCGCTGCAGGATCGTGTCGAGCTGATCCAGCCGCAGCACGGCGTAGAAGAACGGTCGGTCCAGTGTGATCGGCGCCAGGTTGAAGGCCGATCGCGACGGCGTCGCGGCATCGGCCAGCACCGGACGGGCCTCATCGGCGATGGAATCGTCCGGGCCGTCGGAGGTGACCTCGCCGCTGGCGAACGAGACCGCCGGCAGGTCGTTGTAGATGCTGCCGCGCGCCGCGACCGGATCCATGCCCGGATACCACGACACGTCGAACGAGCGCTCGTCGCAGAACTTCCGCAGCGTGGCGATACGCGCGGCGTCCCAGGGCCGGTTGGACAGCAGGATGCGGGCGCTCCACGCCGAGCGATACACGATGACGTGCGCCGCCGGATCGCCGATGCCCGCAGCAAGCAGTGCGGCCCGCGCGGTCGCCAGCACGCGCAGCGCATAGACCGGAAAGTCGCGGATCGACACCGGAATGGACACGATCCCGCCCGGCCGCAACGCCCGCAGGTCGCCCACGATCGCCTGCACCGTGAACGCCGTGACGTTGGCCTCCGCGGCATCGAGGAAATCGGCCGACAGGTCGATGATGTCGTAGCTGCCGCCGTTGCGGACAGCCGCCATCGGCCCGGCGCCAGACAGGCGTCACCCGGCTGTCGCTGACCCAAGCGGGTGACGGCCCGAGCCCCTGCTCCAACGACGCGCAGCAGCACCGGCTCCGGCTCCAGCACGTGGACATGCGCGGCGCCCAGCGCGAGGACCTCGCGCGGATGCGGAAGCCGCCCGATGCGCCCGCCAGCAGCACATTTGCGTGCGGGATCAGCAGATACGGCAGCGCATCCAGCGATGCTGGAGCGTAGGCGACATTCAGCTCGCCGGGTTTCGGCAGCGCCGCGATGCGGTTGCCGTCGCGATACAGGCCGAAGGTGCGCGGCGGCCCCGGCACGCCCAGCATGCCGGCGTTGTTGGAGATGTCGGTGTCCACCCGCTCGGTGAAATCGTCCAGCAGCGTGTAGTCGCCGCGCGGCGACAGTACGCTGGCGACCACGCGTGCGTCTGGCGTGTGCAGCGGCGCATAGATCGCCTTGAAGTCGTTGAATGCCGCCTGGTTGTCGAGCAGCAGCAGCGCCTCGGCGCCGAGCAGCGCAACACCGGCCGCCGCCGCGCCCAGCCAGCGCCGGCGCCCCGCCACGAAGCAGGCGCTCGCGGCCAGCGGCACCAGCAGCACCGGCACCAGGAAGAACGCGTGCACCACGAACATCGCCGCCAGCACGACAGCCGCGCCGGCACCCGCGCCGGTCAGGTCGTAGCCGTAGACCTGGCCGATACGGTCGGCATTCAGCACGAAGCTCAGGCTGACGAACATGCCGGCGAGGAAGAAGAACGGCAGCAGGCACGCGTAATACCCGGCGATGTTCCAGAGCTGCGGCTCCCAGGTCACCGGGATTCTGCAATTGCAGCGGGTTGAACGGATTGGTGGTGGTGAAGTGGAAGCCGACCGCCGCCGTCGCCACCAGCAGCGCCGGCAGCGACGCCAGCAGCGTCTCGCCGTGGCGGGCGAACGCGTCGCGGAACAGCGCCAGGACCACGCCGCTGAACGCGAACCCGACCATCACGATGGAGATCACCCAGTAGCCGTACTCGGACCACTTCGCGACGGCGAAGTAGCGGGTGAGTGCCGTCTCGTATCCAACTGCGGCCAGCGACACGAGGAACAGCGGCACCAGAGCGGTGCGCCTCGTCACGGCCATACGGTCCGCGTGATGAAGCCGGCGAGCAGCGCGTTGAACCGCGCCGCATCATCGACGAACAGCGCGTGGCCCGCGTCGCCGAACACGGCGATCTGCGTGCCTGGCCGGTTGTGCGCGAGGTTGGCCGCCTGCTCCGACAGCCAGCCGGGCCGCACCACGTAGAGCACCGGCTTGTTGGTGGAATACACCGCGTCGCGCCAGTAGGTGCGCGGCAACGGATAGGCCAGCAGTGCACGGCACGCCTGCTCGGGCGTGTGCAGCGTGGCCTCGGTGAGGCGGTCCAGATAGGTTTCGCTTGGTCGGTGATGGAACATGCCGAGTACGAACCGGTGCATGGCGATGGCGTGCGGCAGCACCGGCACGGGGCGGCGAGGGGCGTGAGGCGGCGGCGGCGGCTCCTCGCCGACCGAATTGTCCACCAGCACCAGGCCGGCCACCCTGTCGTCGCCATGCATCCGCACATAGGCCAGCGTGTCGAGCACGCCGAGCGACCAGCCCACCAGCAGCACCGGCACCGGTGCCAGATTGGCGATCAGTTCGGCGATGTCCTGGCCGCGCCGTCCCGGCTCGTAGCCTGAGGCAGGTGCGTCCGAGTCGCCCTGGCCACGCGGGTCGAACGCCACGACGTGGTATTGCCCGGCGAACGCCTGGATCTGCGGCTGCCAGATCCACGCCGGCATGGTCCAGCCAGGCACAAAGACGATGGTGTGGCCGAGTCGCGGTCCAGCCTCCAGGTAGTGCAGGCGCACGCCGTCGCTGGTGACGAAATATCGGTCTTGCGTCGTGCCATCGGCTGCCGCCGGTCGAGCGAGCAGCAGGAGCAGCACCGCGACGGCGCACGGAGCGATTCGCATGCGATCAGAACACCGGGTCGCACCGCGCCGTGTCAACGTCTGTCGCTTCACGGCTTTTTCATCCCTCCTCGCGACAATTGCCGACCAGCTCAGCGCCACCCAGGAGAACACGTGGACACGCAGATCGACACCGCTCGACGTCTCCTGGTCGTGGACGACGAACCCGTCCAATGCCTGATCGTCACCCGTGCAATGGCGGCGTTCGGCTTCACTGCGGACAGTGCAACCTCACTGGAGGAAGCGAGCAGCCGCATCGCCCAGCGAGCCTACGACGTCATCCTTCTGGACCTGTCGCTCCGCGAGCGGGAAGGGATCAGCCTGTTGAGCCTGATCGCGGCAAATCCGGCCGATCCGGTGGTGATCTTCATCTCGCGCCTGGACGACAGGGTGCGCGCCGCCAGCATCCGGTATGCCACCGAGCTCGGCCTGCGGGTCGCCGGGGCGCTGCCAAAGCCGGTCGGCCTCTCGGCGTTGCGTGCACTGCTGGCCAATCCACTGCCGTCGCGGGTCCGGTCCAGCCATGCCTGCCCGGCTCCGCCAACGGTCGAGGAACTGAGCGAAGCACTCGACCGCCAGTTGATCGTAGCGGTTTTCCAGCCGCAGGTTGCCCTATCCAACCAGGAGGTGGTTGGTTTCGAGGCGCTCGCGCGCTGGCGCCATGCGCCGCGTGGACCGGTCGGACCGGACGTCTTTATCCCCCTGGCCGAGCAAAGTGGCCTGATCGTGCCGCTGACACGGCGCATTTTGACTGATGCGCTCGCTGCCTGTCAGCGCTGGCGCCGACATCACCCGAGCTGTGTCGTCGCCGTCAACATCTCGCCGCTGGTGCTGGCCAATCCGGCACTGCCGGAGGAAATCCAGGCGCTGCTGCTGCAACACGGATTATCGCCTGGAGCGCTGGTGGCCGAAATCACCGAAACCACTTTCATCGCCAGTCCGCTACCGGCGATGGAGCTGCTGACCCGGCTGCGCATCAAGGGGATCGGGCTGTCGCTGGACGACTTCGGCACCGGCTACTCGTCGCTGCTCAGCCTGCTGCGACTGCCGTTCACCGAGCTCAAGATCGATCGATCCTTCATCGCTTCGTGCGAAACGGACAATGAAGCGTGGAAGATCGTGCGCGCCACCATCTCGCTGGCACGCGAGCTGGACCTGTCGGTGGTTGCCGAGGGCGTGGAAACCGAATTGGTGGCAAATCGGTTGCGCGATGCGGGCTGTCAGACCGGACAGGGCTGGCGGTTCGGCCGGCCGATGTCGGAAAGCGCGCTGCATGCCTGGCTTGCACGACGCCCCAAGGCAGTGCAGGCATGATGGCAGTGCAGGCATGAGGGCTTGGTGGCCCGGCTGGACCGCCCGCACGCTGATGCAGGCGCTGCTGCTGGGCTGTGTCCTGCTGCTCATCTGGGGCGGTATCTGGCTTCAGGTCCGCCAGGAGCGCACCGCCACAGAGCGTGCCGCGATCAAGGAGACCAGCAACCTCGCGCTCGCGTTCGAGGAGAACATCATCCGCTCCATTGCCGCGATCGATCAGGCACTGCTCATCGCCCGTGATTTATATGCGCGCGATCCGGCAAATTTCGATCTCGCCCGCTGGGTAGGCGATCGGCCGTTCATCAACGACCAGACCTTTCAGCTCTCTATGATTGGCGCGTCCGGCATGCTGGTGCAGAGCAACCTCGCCGAAACCGGGCAGTCGGTCGATCTCAGTGATCGCGAACACTTTCGCGTTCATGTCGGAGCCAGGCCGGACGTACTGTTCATCAGCAAGCCGTTGCTCGGCCGCGTGTCAAATCGCTACTCCGTGCAGTTCACCCGGCGGGTCAATGGTCTTGATGGCGAGTTCCTCGGTGTTGTCGTCGCGTCGCTGGATCCCTCCTATCTCGCCCGATTCTACGAGTTGCTTCAGATCGGTGACGGCTTCGTCATGTTGGTGGGACTGGACGGCTATATCCGTGCCGGGCGGCCGGTTCCGGGACTGATCGGCAGGCCGCTGACAAATTCGCCGCTGCTCGAACGAGCCTCGCTGGCCGGTCAGGGCCACTATCAGCTGGCCGTCGCCGAGATGACCGGACGACCTGCCATCGTCAGCTATCGTCGTCTTGCCGATTACCCTCTCGTTGTCCTGGTCGGCTATGGCTCCGAGGAGGTGTTCGCGCCCTATCGTCAGCATCGCTTTCAGTATGTCGCGGCTGGTATCGGACTCTCGGCCCTGGTGCTGTGCATCGGCATCATCCTGGCAATCCATCGTCGACGGCTTGCCGGCTATCAGGACAGGTTGACCGCCACGCTGGAGAACATGAGCCAGGGCATCATCATGGTGGATCAGGACCGCCGCGTCGGCGTGATCAACCGCCGCGTCCGCGATCTGCTGGGATTGCCACCGGAGCTTATGCGCGAGGATACAGGCTTCGATGCGATCATTCGGTGGCAGAAAGAGCACGGCGAATTTGCCTCGACACCTCACCCCATTGCGGCCTTGGTCGATCCGCTGGAGGCTGGCGCACCGGTCTACGAGCAGGAGCGTCCCAACGGCACCGTACTGGAGGTGCGCACGACGTTGCTGCCGAACGGTGGTGCGGTGCGCACTTATACGGACATCACCGAACAGAAGTGCAACGAGCAAGAAATCGCGGCCGCCCGTGACGCGGCCGAGGAGGCCGGACGCGCACGTTCTCGTTTGCTTGCCGTGATGAGCCATGAGATTCGTACGCCGCTGAACGGCATCATTGGCGCCGCGGGACTGTTGCTCGACCACCGGCTCGAGGCGGACGAGTTGCGCTATGTGCAGATCATCCGCCAGTCAGGCGATCATCTGCTGCAACTGATCAGCGATATCCTGGATTTCACGCGGCTGGATGCGTCGTGCATGGAACTGGAGGAGGTGCCCTTCGACCTGCGGGCGACGTTTACCGGAACGGTGGATATGCTCGCCGCCGCGGCACATGGGAAGGGGCTGGATCTGACTCTCGCGATTGCCGACGACGTACCGCAATGCGCTGTGGGTGACGCGGGGCGGCTGCGACAGGTGCTGCTCAACCTGATCGGCAACGCCATCAAATTCACCGAACGGGGCAGCGTGCACATGACGGTCTCGTGCAAGCGGCACGAACCGGGCAGCGTTCGGCTCGCAGTGGCGGTGGATGATACCGGCATCGGTATTCCGCACGAGGCGCTGCCACGGTTGTTCCAGGAGTTCGGCCAGGTGGATGGCTCAATTTCGCGCCGGTTCGGCGGCAGCGGTCTTGGCCTGGCCATCAGCCGGCAGCTTGTCGAGCGGATGGCAGGGTCGCTGTTCGTCGAGAGCACACCAGGGGTCGGTAGCACGTTCGGATTCGAGGTCATGCTGAAGAATGCTCCCGTGGACAAACCTGGCGTCGAGGTCGCAACTTCAGCGCCGCGCGCCACACTGCATCGGCTGCACGTTCTGCTGGTCGAGGACAACGTCACCAATCGCCTGGTTGCCAGCCGCATGCTCGAGCGCATGGGCCATCGTGTGGACGCGGTTGCCGACGGGACGGCGGCGGTGCAGGCAATACGCTCGATACCCTACGAGCTGGTCCTGATGGATCTGATGATGCCGGGAATGGACGGCCTCACCGCCACCAGGCTGATCCGGAGCGAGCCCGGGCGGAATGGATGCACGCCGATCATCGGGCTGACGGCGAGCGCCGGGGCCGGCAACGAGGTGGCCTGCCGTCGCGCGGGTATGGATGGTTTTGTCAGCAAGCCGGTAACAGCGGAGCGCCTGGCTGCCGCGATCGAGGCCGTCATGATGCCCGATACCGCGGGCCCGACCAGGACGCCTGTGTCGCCGTTGCTCGACGCCGGGGTACTGGACCAACTTGCCGGTGACATCGGCGCTGATGGCGTGGCCGACGTGACGCGGCTGTTCCTGTCCGAGGCACAGCGCACGATCGAGCGCCTGGAGCAATCAATCAACCGCCGCGGTCACCCGCTGTTGCGCGAGGTTCACACGCTCGCTGGCACGGCACGCAGCGTGGGGTTGCTGCGCCTCGGGAACGCCGCCGCCCACATCGAGCAGACGATGGCCCGTGAGGAACCGGCTGCGGAGCAGCTCTCCGGCCTGCTGGACCTGTTGCACGCGAGCGTCGCTCGCCTGGCCGAATGGGTGGCTTCCGGAACGATGATGGAATTGGATGTCACTTGACGTCGATGAGCCGGTGCAGTTCGGCCGGCCGGCGCAGCACGATGAAGCCCTCCTCCAAATCGACCACGCCGTTCTCACGCCATGTCCGCAACTGCTTGTTGACGCTCTCGCGCGACGACGCGACGAGATTGCTGAGATCGCGCTGCGACAGTTTCAGATCGATGCGCGTGCCGGCGGCATTCGGCCGGCCATAATCGTCCGCCAGCTTCAGCAGCACGCGCGCGAGGCGCACCGGCAGGTCGAACAGCGCGATCTCTTCCAATGTTATGCTGGTCCGCCGCAGCCGGCTGCACAGCACGGCGAGCAGGCGGAGGTACAGGTCCTCGTTCTGGCGCAGGAAGGGCAGGAAGTGCCGCCGCTCGACCACCAGCAGCAGAGTGTCCTCGATCGCGGTGGCATCGGCGCTGCGCGGTTCGCCATCGAGCAGAGCGATTTCCCCGAAAATTTCGCCTGGGTTGATGACGTTCAGTGTCACTTCCTTGCCGTCGCCCGAGATGGAACTGATGCGGACGCGGCCGCGCAGCACCGCCATCAGCGAGGAGCCATTGTCGCCGCGCTGAAGGATCGTCTGACCACGGCGGGCGCGCCGCTCCGAGGCGAACTTCAGGATCTCGTCGAGTTCGTCTGATCGCATGGCAGCGAACAGCGGGCTGCCTAACAGGGCTGCACGTTTAGCGTTGCGCTCAAGCCTTGCCACGAGCGTCCCCCGGTCCCATTGCCCCACCCGGCGGTTGCTTCCGCGCTGGGCGACTCCTGGGGTAGTATGCGCGCACTGGTGTCAATGTGGTATCCCGGGGCCAAAGCTCGAGGAGACCCCATGCAGGATGGCGTTGCCGATTATGCCCTGTCGCACGAGACGCCGTGGCCGCGCGATCTGCGGAGGCACCTCGAGGGCGGCTTCTTCGAGCCGCCGCCGCACAACGAACTCCTCGGGCCCATCCGTCCGCGTGGCGGGCCAAATGGGCTGATCCTGCGGGCCGGTTCGGCGGTCGTGCGCTGGGGCGATGCGCGCCAGATCGACTTCACCTTTTCCGTCGCCAAGAGCTACCTCAGCCTACTGGCCGGCATCGCCGTGACCGACGGGCTGATAGCCGAGACTCGACGAGCCGGTTGGCCGGACGGTGGACGACGGTGGGTTCGGCGGGCCGCACAATGGCGCCATCACCTGGCGGCATTTGCTGCAGCAGACCTCGGAATGGGAGGGCACGCTGTTCGGCAAGTCCGACATCGTCGATCGCAACCGCAACCTCGCGGTGGAAGGGAAGGGCCGCAAGGGCGATGCGCGGCCGCTACGCCCGCCGGGTACGTTTCTGGGAATACAACGACGTGCGAGTGAACCGTCTTGCGCTGGCCCTGCTGCGGCGGTTCGGCCGGCCGCTGCCCGAGGTGTTCGCCGAACGCATCATGCGACCGATCGGTGCTTCGTCCGATTGGAGCTGGCACGGCTACCGCACGTCGATGGTGGAGATCGACGGGCGGATGATAGAGTCGAGTGTCCGGCGGCAGCCACTGGGGCGGCGGCATTGCGATCCATGCCGAGGACCAGGCGCGCATCGGCCTGCTGATGCTGCATCGCGGCGTGTGGGAAGGGCGGCGGTTGCTGCCCGAGAGCTGGATCGACGAAGTCGCTGACACCCTGCGCGCTGCATCCGAACTACGGGCTGCTGTGGTGGCTGAACACCGGCAGGGCGCGCTATCCGAGTGCGTCCGAGGCGAGCTTCTTCGCCTCGGGTGCCGGCGGCAACATCACCTGGGTCGATCCCGCGAACGATCTGGTGGCGGTGATGCGCTGGATGGATCCCGCCGCGGTCGACGGGTTCATCCGGCTGGTGATGCAGACTGTTTCAACCGCGCGTTAGTTCGCGTCTTCGGCGGAGCTCGGCTGGCGCTTCCTCGGGCCGATCAGGCCGCGCGCCGCGATCGCGTCGAGGTCGCACGGCTCCGCCAGATCAGTAGCCGAGTGCGAGCCCGTCCTTGCGCGGGTCGGAACCACCGACCAGGCAGCCGCGTGCGCGATCGATCCAGATCGCCTGGCCGCCGCCATGCGGGCGTTCCACCGTTTCCACGTCGTGGCCCAGTTGCGCCAGCCTCTCGCTGATGTCGCGCGGGATGCCGTGCTCGAGCTGCACCTTGCCGCGCAGCGGAAACAGACGTGGCAGGTCGAGCGCCTCCTGAATGTCGAGGCCGTATTCCAGCATGTTGGTGAGGAACAGCGAGTGTCCCATCGGCTGGAAATGGCCGCCCATCACGCCGTACGGCATCACCGCGTGACCGTCCTTCATCACCATGCCGGGGATGATCGTGTGCATCGGCCGCTTGCGCGGAGCGATGCAGTTCGGATGACCGCGCTCGACGCGGAAGCCGAAGCCGCGATTCTGCAACATGACGCCGGAGCGCTCCGCGAGGATCGCCGAGCCGAAACCCTCGAACAGCGAGTTGATGAAACTGCACGCGTTGCCATCCTGATCGACGACACAGAGATAGATCGTGTCGCGATGCGGCGGCAGCAGCGTCTCGCCCGCGGATGGCATCGCGCGCAACGCCTTGGTGTCGTCGATCAACGTGCGCAGGCGGGACAGGTAGTCCGCACTCAGCAGCTTCTTCACGGGCACATCGACGTGCGACGGGTCGGCGACGAAGGCGTCGCGATCACGATAGGCCAGCCGCGCCGCCTCGATGTGGCGATGATAGCGCAGCGCGCCGAACGGTCCGTCGGCTGCGGAGGGCAGACCACCAAGCATGCCGAGGATCATCAGCGCGACGATGCCCTGACCGTTGGGCGGACACTGATAGGCGTCGTAACCGCGCCAGTTCAGCGTGATCGGTTCGACGAACTCGGCGTTGCTGAGTCCGTTGGCGAAGTCCTCCTCGGTGTGCAGGCCGCCGCGCGCGCGCAGCGTCGCCACGATGTCGGCCGCGACCGCGCCTTCGTAGAAGGACTTGGCTCCGTGACGTGCGACACCGCGCAGCGTTTCGGCCAGTGCCGGGTTGCGGAAGATGTCGCCGGCTTCCGGCGCGACGCCATTTGGCAGGAATGCGTGCGTGCCGTTCTTGCGTAGCTTCGCCTCCAGCCGCTTCCAGGCCCACGCCACGACCGGGTGCACCGGCCAGCCGTCCGCGGCATAGCGGATCGCCGGCTGGAGCAGTTCGTCGAGGCCCTTTCGGCCATGCGCCTTCAACAGCGTCTCCCAGGCGTTGATTGCCCCAGGCACGGTGACCGCGTGCGCCGAGGTGTTCTCCAGCGCGCCGATGCCGTGCTGCTCATACCAATCGATCGTGGCGGCGGCCGGCGCGCGGCCAGAGCCGTTCAGCGCGAACACCTTACCGGCGCCGGCGGGCGCATAAAGGCAGAAGCAGTCGCCGCCGATGCCGGTGGACTGCGGCTCGATCACGCACAGCACGGCGGTCGCGGCCACCGCGGCGTCCAGGGCGTTGCCGCCGGCGCGCAGCACATCCAGCGCGGTCAACGTGGCGGCCGGCATCGAGGTGGCGGCCATGCCATGCGTCGCGTACACGGGACTGCGGCCGGGGAGGTGGTGATCGCGCATTCTTCGCTTCGCTCCAGTGGTCACGGATCGGCAAGTCCGCCAGTATGGCCCAGCAAGTACCACTGACCACTGGAGCAACGGCCGATGGCCGAAACGATTGCCTACGGCGACTTCGAGCGCGTCGATATCCGGGTCGGCACCATCACCGATGCGCAGCCATTCCCGCAGGCCCGCAAGCCGGCCTACAAGCTGGTCATCGACTTCGGCGGCGAGATCGGGATGAAGCGCTCATCGGCGCAGCTCACCGTGCACTACCGGCCCGATCAGCTCATCGGCCGTCAGGTCTGCGCGGTGGTGAACTTCCCGCCGCGCCAGATCGGCCCATTCATCAGCGAGGTGCTGACCTTGGGCATGCCGGACGAGGAGGGCGCGGTCGTGCTGATCAAGCCCGACTTCAAGGTGCCGAACGGCGGCAGGCTGTTCTGATGGCGGCGCACTACTACGCCGTCTCGTGGGACCAGTTGCATCGTGATTCCCGCGCGCTGGCGTGGCGGCTGATGGATAAGGGGCCGTTCGCCGGCATTGTGGCGATCACGCGCGGCGGCCTGATCCCGGCGGCGATCATCGCCCGCGAACTCGACGTGCGGCTGGTGGAGAGCGTGTCGATCGTGAGCTACGCGGCAGGCAGCGGCGGCACCCTGATCGAGGAGGAGAACAGCGGGGCGCCGACGGTGATCAAGCCCCCCGCCGCGGCGGGCGACGGCACCGGCTATCTGATCGTCGATGACCTGGTGGACACCGGAGCCACGGCGCGCGTGGTGCGCGGGCTGCTGCCGCAAGCGCACTTCGCCGCGGTCTACGCCAAGCCGGCGGGACGTGACACGGTGGATACGTTCATCACCGAGGTGTCGCAGGACACATGGATCCTGTTCCCCTGGGACACCGAGCCACAATTCGTGGCACCGCTGGTCAAGCGCGGCGGCTGATCACTCGAAGATGGGAGGAAGCAACAATGGCCGGATTGTCCGATATCCTTGAGACCACGCAACTGGAGAAAGTCGCAGGCGGGTTCGTGTTCACCGAGGGACCGCTGTGGCATCCCGACGGGTTCTACTACTTCGTCGATATTCGCCAGAACCTGCTGTACCGCATGGCGCTGGGACAGAAGTCGGATGTGGTGCGCAAGACCATCGGCGGCAACGGCACGACGTTCGATCTCCAGGGGCGCCTGGTCAACTGCGAGGGTGACGGCCGCATGGTGACGCGGATCGAGGCGAACGGCGCGGTGACGACGCTGATCGATCGGTTCGAGGGCAAGAAGCTGAACCGGCCGAACGACGTGATCTGCCATTCGAACGGCTCGCTGTATTTCACTGATCCCGGCTATCGCGTGCCGGTGAACGAGCGTGAGCTGGATGCCGCCGTGTATCGCATCGCGCCTGATGGCTCGGTCAGCCTCGCGGTGCCGGTGGAGTATCCGAACGGTCTCGCGCTGTCGCCGGACGAACGGACGCTCTACATCGCGAATACGCGCTGGTGCCAGTACATCCACGCCGTGGAACTGGATGCGGCTGGCAACATGGTGCGGCGGCGGGTGTTCGCCGACATGTCGGCGGATGGCACGAACGGCGTGCCCGACGGGATGAAGGTGGACGCCGGCCGGCCGCGTGTTCTGCACCGGCACCGGCGGCGTGTGGGTGTTCGCGCCGGACGGTTCGAAGATCGGCATCATCGAGATGCCGGAGGTGTGCGCGAACTGCGCGTTCGGCGGCCCGGACCTGCGCACCCTGTTCCTTACCGCCAGCACGTCCGTGTATACGCTGCGGGTGAAGACGCCAGGCGTGCCGCATCCGTGGTACAAGCTGCGCGGCGGCCGGTAACGCCTGTCGTTGCGAGGAGCACGGCGACGAAGCAATCCCCATCGACGTTGGCACCTACGTTCGCGCCACACGGGCTGGAGATTGCTTCGTCGGCTTCGCCTCCTCGCAATGACAATTGCTACCCCTTGCTCACGTTCCAGAACACCGGCGCCGGTCCCTTGAGCGGATCGCTGATCCCTTGGCTCCACGCCGCGCGCGGCATGTAGCGGCCCAGCGGAATGAACGGCACCGATTCGAACGCCACCAACTGGATCTCGCGCTCCAGCCGCGTCTGCTCCGCCGGCATCGTCGCTGTCCAGCCACGCGTTGTACGCCGTCTCGATGCGCGGAATGTCGGGCCAGCCGATCCACGCGTCCTTGCCGTTGCCGCGCAACAGCGATCCCAGCAGCGGATCGCGATACTCCGGCACCGGTGTGACGCTGACGAACAGCGACCAACCGCCCTTGTCCAACGGCTGCCGGCTGCGAGCGGCGTTGCAGCACCGTGCCCCAGTCCATCGCCTGATCGTCGATCGTCATGCCGACGCGCGACAGCTCATCCGCCACCACCAGCGAGGCCGAGTTGTAGAACGGCTGATCGGTGGTGTGCAGCAGCACCAGCCGCTCGCCATGATACCCGGCATCCTCCAGCATCGCCTTCACCTCGGCCGTGCTGCGGCGTTTGGTGAGCGCCTCGATCCCCGCCATGTCCACTTCGGGTTTGCCGGTCGCCAGATAACCCATCGGCACGATGGTGCCCTCCGGATCGCCGCCCATGATCGCGTCCATCACCGCGCGCTGATCGATCGCCGCCAGGATCGCGCGCCGCAGCTTCACGTTGTTGGTCGGCGCAATGACATGGTTGGGTCGCAACTGGCTGATGAAGCCCCACTCGTCCAGCCGCCCGGTCACCACGTTCGGCGCCCGCTGCAAGCATCGGCAGCAGGTCCGGCATCGGCATTTCCAGCCAGTCGACCTCGCCGGTCACCAGCGCGTTCGCCGCGGTGGCGGGATCGGGAATCATCTTCCACTCCACGCGATCGACCAGCACGCGATGCCCGCCCGACGGTGAAGCTCGCCGGTTCGTCGCGCGGCACATAGCGCTCGAACGGCACCAGCGCGGCGTGGCTGCCGATGACGTATTCGTCCTTCGAGGAATCGGAACGGGCCCGCAGCCGACGCTCTCCGGTCATCTGCTTGAAGGGATCGGTGCCGTTGGCGATGCGCTCCGGCACCATCACCGCGGCGGTCTGGAACTTCGACAGCAGCTTCGGCAGCGCCGGGAACTTCTTGTTCAGCCGCAACACGATGGTGCGATCGTCCGGCGCCTCCAACGCGTCGAGCCGCGCCTTGAGCGTGGCGCCGCCGGGATCGCGCTGCATCCAGCGCCGCAACGACGCGATGCAGTCGCGCGCCAGCACCTTCGTGCCGTCATGGAACCACAGGTTCTCGCGCAGCGTCATCACCCAGCGCTTGCCGTCATCCTCGATGACGTAGCCTGCCAGCATCTGCGGCTTCGGGTTCATCTCCGCATCGCGGCCGAACAGCACGTCGTAGATCATGAAGCCGATGTTGCGTGTGGTCATCGCGCTGGTCCACACCGGATCGAGGCTGGCCAGCGGCGATTGCGGAATGAAGATCAGTGTCTTCGTCGTCGCCGCCGATCGCCGGCCGCGCCAGCGTCGCCGCCGCAGCACCCAGCAAGAAGTCGCGTCGTCGCATTCTTATGTTTCCTCCTAAACGATCATGTCCCCCTCCCCGTGCGGGAGGGGGCGGTCCAAGGCCCCTCTACCCTCCCGCCATCGCCTCGCGCACCTCCTGTTCGATCGCATCGAGCAGCCGTGCCGGAAGATACCGCGGCACGCCCTGTACGATGAACACGATACGCGTGGCGCGATCTGCCGACGGCCAGCGCTCGAGAAACTCGGGCGGCGAGACGACGTGCTGAACGCCGTGTATCACCGCCGGCCGGTCGGGCATTTCCTCGATGCTCACCAGCCCCTTCAGGCGCAGCAGCCGCGCGCCGCAATGTTCCGCCAGTGCCTCGAGCAGCAGTGTGAGCGCCAGCGCCGGAATCGGCCGATCGCGTTGCAGCGTGAACGTCGCAATCCCGTCGGTATGCTGCGCGCGCAGAAACGGATTGTGCCCCGCCGGTTCAGGCAATGCAGCAAAGCGGCCGGCGGCGGCGGTCCCGCCGAACAGCGTCGCGGGCGCGATATCCCGCGCCGCGCGCAGCGTGGCATCCGGATTGAGCGCGGCGAGTCGTTCGCGCAGTGCCTCGATCGGTTCGGCAAGGTCGGTCTTGCTCAACAGCAGCGTATCGGCGAGCGCCACCTGACGGCGCGCCTCCGCATGCCGGTCGAGCGCCGCCTCGCCGTGCAGCACATCGACCACGGTGACGATGCCGTCGATCGCGTGGTGTTGGACGATGTCGCGATCGGTCATCAGCGCTTGCAGGATCGGAGCGGGATCGGCCAGCCCCGACGTCTCGATCAGCACCCGGTCGTAAGCGATCTCCCCGGCCGCGCGGCGCCGGTGGAGATCGAGCAGCGTGGCCACGAGGTCGCTGCGCACCGCGCAGCACAGGCAGCCGGTGGTGAGCGCCAGCAGGGTCTCGTCGCTGCTGGCGATCAGCTCGTGATCCAGGCCGATCTCGCCGAATTCGTTGACGATGACCGCGGTGCGCGCGAAGGCCGGGTCGCGCAGGATGCGCCCGATCAGCGTGGTCTTGCCACTACCCAGAAAGCCGGTGACGATGGCGACCGGGATCATGGCGTGAGGCGACGATGGACGGTGTGCATGACAAAGTCCTGCTGACGGACGCGGCGGCGCTGCGCGAACTCTATGGCGAACCGCCTGAAGGCGCGATCGCCAAGGAGATCGACTACGTGCATCCGCATTATCGCGCGATGATCGAGGCTTCGCCATTCATGGTGATGGCGACCAGCGGTCCCGACGGGCTCGATGTGTCGCCGCGCGGCGACCCGGCGGGGTTCGTCGTCGTCGAGGATGCGCGGACACTGCTGATCCCTGACCGCCGCGGCAACAATCGCGCCGACAGCCTGAACAACCTGATCAGCGATCCGCGCATCGCGCTGCTGTTCCTGATCCCGGGTGTCGGCGAGACGCTGCGGGTGAACGGGCGGGCAGAGATTTCCGTCGATCCCGCCTTGCTGGAGCGGTTCCCTGCACAAGGCAAACAACCGCGTTCGGTGCTCGTGGTGCATGTCGAGCGGGTCTACTTCCAATGCCCGAAGGCGCTGGTGCGCTCCGATCTATGGAACCCGGCGAAACACGTGGAGCGTCGCAGTCTGCCAAGCACCGGCACGATCCTGGCCGACATCACGCGCGGCCGCGTCGGCGGCCCGGAATACGACGCGGCCTACCCGGAACGCCTGAAAGCAACGATCTACTGAACCAAAAGGCGAGAGGAAGAACGTCTCCCCCTCCCCTCGCGGGAGGGAGTTAGGGGGGGCCGCCACTACGTCCGCACCTCCGCAAGTGCAACGCGATAGGCCTCCAGCACCTCTCCGCCGAAGCACGCCAGCACCACGCGCTCAATCGATGCATCGCCCGCTACGAACTCCGCCACGGTCCCCACCGCAACGCGCGCCGCCTCCGGAATCGGATACCCATAGATCCCACAACTGATCGCGGGAAACGCGATCGATCGCACCCCGTTCGCCACCGCCAGCTTGAGACTTTCCGCATAGCAGCTCGCCAGCAGCGCCGGTTCGCCATGCCGTCCGTCGCGATAGCGCGGACCGACCGCATGGATCACGAACCTCGCCGGCAGCCTGTAACCCTTGGTGATCTTCGCCTGCCCCGTCGGACAGCCGCCCAGCGTGCGGCACTCCTCCAGCAACTCGGGACCCGCCGCGCGATGGATCGCGCCATCCACGCCGCCGCCGCCCAGCAGCGACTGGTTGGCTGCGTTCACGATCGCATCGACCGCCAGCGCCGTGATATCAGCCTCGCGGACCTCGATGCGCTGCATGATGCGCTTCCCTCAGACCCAGTTGCGCCACCTGAAAATGGCCAGCGGGATCAGGCCCGTCACGATGATCAAGCCGAGGCCCCAGGCATAGCCCCACGACCAGTCGTATTCCGGCATGTTCTTGAAGTTCATCCCGTAGATGCCGGCCACCAGCACCGGCGGGATGCCGACGACGGAAACCACCGTCAGCACCTTCATCACGTTGTTCTGCGCGATGTTGATGAAGCCGAGCGTCGCATCCAGCAGGAACTGCAACTTGTCGTTGAGATGCGTGTCGAAATCATTCAGCGAAGCGATATCGCGCCGCAGCGTGTGCAATCTTGGGCGCAGCTCTTTCGGCAGCCATGCCTCGGCCGCCGTCTCGACATAGGGAACGATGCGTCCGGCACCCACCTGGCTCTCGCGGATATGCGAGATCAGGTCGCCGACGCGGCCGAGCGTGACGAGCGCGGCACGCAGCATGGTATCCTCGCGCTTGCGTCCGCTGGCCGCCGCCATGTCATCGGAGAAGATGCGGTGGGACAGCGATTCCAACTCCGCCTTCACCTGCTCGAGCGCATCGGCCTGGCGATCGACGATCACCTCCAGCAGCGAGACCAGCACATGCGCGCCGCTGTGCGCCCCCTGAGCAGGCTGCGCCATGAAGCGGTCGAACAGCCTGCTCGGCGCGAAGCGGACGGTGATCAGCCGCTCGGGCGAAAGGACGAAGCCTACTGAGATCGAACGCGGCTCGGTATCCGGTCGGCTGACCAGGGGCATGCTGAGATACAGCGTGCCGTCGCGCGTCGCGAGGCGGCTGGAGCTTTCGATCTCGTTGATGTCGGCCTCGCTGGGAATGGCGAGGCCGGTCTCGCGCAAGACACGCTCGGTCTCATCCTGCGTCGGTTCGAGCAGATCGATCCACACGGCATCGGCAAGTGACTCCGTGCCGCGCCACAGCGCACCGCCCTGGCAGGTGGATGCAGTCAGCAATTCAGTTGCGCGACCGGTCCACCAGTGCGTTCTTGGCGATCCACGGCATCATCGCGCGCAGCTTCTCGCCCACCTGTTCGATCGGGTGCTCGGACAGGCGGCGGCGCATCGCCTTGAAGCTTGTCTGGTTCACCTTGTTCTCCAGCATCCAGTCGCGCGCGAATTTGCCCGACTGGATATCGGCCAGCACGCGCTTCATCTCCGCCTTGGTCGCGTCGTTGACGATGCGCGGTCCGGACACGTACTCGCCGTATTCGGCCGTGTTGCTGACCGAGTAGTTCATGTTGGCGATGCCGCCCTCATAGACCAGATCGACGATCAGCTTCACCTCGTGCACGCACTCGAAATACGCCATCTCGGGCGCGTAGCCGGCTTCCACCAGCGTCTCGTAGCCGGCCTTCATCAGCTCCACCAGGCCGCCGCACAGCACGGTCTGCTCGCCGAACAGGTCGGTCTCGCATTCCTCCTTGAATGTCGTCTCGATGATGCCGGCGCGGCCGCCGCCGATCGCGCTGGCATAGGACAGCGCCACCTCCATCGCGTTGCCCGACGGGTTCTGCGCCACCGCGACCAGGCACGGCACGCCGCCGCCGCGCTGGTACTCGCTGCGCACCGTATGGCCGGGACCTTTCGGCGCGATCATGAACACGTCGATGTCGGGGCGCGGATCGAGCAGATTGAAATGCACGTTCAGCCCGTGCGCGAACGCCAGCGCCGCGCCGCGCTTCATGTTCGGGCCGAGCTTCTCGCGATACAGGTCGCCCTGGCCCTCATCCGGCGTCAGCACCATCACCACGTCGGCCGCATTTCGCGCACTCGGCCGGGTCCATCGACCTTCAGTCCGGCCGCTTCCGCCTTCGCCACCCCGCCGGAGTTCGGCCGCAGACCGACGACGACATCCTTCACGCCGCTGTCCTTCAGGTTGTTGGCGTGGGCGTGGCCCTGGCTGCCATAGCCGATGATGGCGACGCGCTTGCCCTTGATCAGGTTCACGTCGGCGTCGCGGTCGTAGTAAACGCGCATCTCACTCGCTCCTTTCCAGTGTCATTGTGAGGAGCGCAGCGACGAAGCAATCTCGGTCAGGACTGCCCGGTCGCGCCGCTTCTCGTAATGACATGCCCGCACCCTAGATCGTCTGCACGCCGCGCGCTATCGCGGCCACGCCGGTGCGCGACACCTCGGCCAGGCCGAGATGGCGCATCAGGTCGATGAACGCGTCGAGCTTGTCGGTGCCGCCGGTCAGTTCGAACACGAAGCTCTCGTGCGTCGCGTCGATCACGCGGGCGCGGAAGGCATCGGCGATGCGCAGCGCCTCGACGCGCTTCTCGCCGGTGCCGGCAACCTTGATCAGCGCCATCTCGCGCGCGATGTGCGGGCCTTCGCGCGTCAGGTCGGCGACGCGGTGCACCGGCACCAGGCGATCGAGCTGCGCCTTGATCTGCTCGATCACCATCTCGGTGCCCGAGGTCACGATGTTGATGCGCGAGCGCTCGCCGCCGCTCTCCACCGCCGCCACGGTGAGGCTGTCGATGTTGTAGCCGCGGCCGGAGAACAGGCCGACGACGCGGGCCAGGATGCCCGGTTCGTTTTCCACCAGGACGGAGATCGTCGCGCTGCGCAGTGTGGTGTCAGGCATGTGCGTCCTATTGTCATCCCCGCGAATGCGGGGGCCCAGGGCCCGGGGATTGCGGTTTCTCGCCTGGGTCCCCGACGTCGCGGGGATGACGGAGAAATGTCAGACCAGTACAAGACCTTCGTCGGTGATGCCGGCGGCCTCGTCCTCGTGCTCGGGGCCGAGGATCATCTCGTTGTGCGCCGCACCGGTCGGGATCATCGGGAAGCAGTTCTCCTTCGGATCCACCGCGATGTCGGCGATCACCGCGCGGTCGCACGCCAGCATCTCGCGGATCACGTCATCCAACTGCTCGACGCGGTCGGCGCGCAGCCCGACGGCATGGAAGCTGTCCGCCAGCTTGACGAAATCCGGCAGCGCGGCGCTGTAGCTTTCCGAATAGCGCCCGCCATGCAGCAGTTCCTGCCACTGGCGCACCATCCCCATGTACTGGTTGTTCAGGATGAATACCTTCACCGGCAGCCGGTACTGCGCCAGCGTGCCCATCTCCTGGATGTTCATCAGCACGGACGCCTCGCCGGCGATGTCGATCACCAGCGCGTCGGGATGCGCGACCTGCACGCCCATCGCCGCCGGCAGGCCGTAGCCCATGGTGCCGAGACCGCCGCTGGTCATCCAGTGGTTCGGCTGCTCGAAGTGGAAGTGCTGCGCCGCCCACATCTGGTGCTGGCCGACCTCGGTGGTGATGAAGATCTCCTTGCCGACCGTGCGGGTCAGTTCGTACAGCCGCTGGATCGCGTATTGCGGCTTGATGATCGCGCCGGGCGTCATGTCCTGGGTGAATTTCAGGCTGTCCTTCGCGCGCCACGCATCGATCTGGCGCCACCACGCAGCGATCGCCTGCGTGTCCGGCACCGTCGCGTCGGCCTGCCACGCCGCGATCAGCGCGTCGAGCACGCGGCCGGCGTCGCCGACGATCGGCACATCGACCGGCACGTTCTTGTTGATCGACGAACTGTCGATGTCGGCGTGGATCTTCTTCGATCCCGGGCTGAACGCGTTCAGCCGCCCGGTGACGCGGTCGTCGAACCGCGCGCCGATGGCCAGCAGCACGTCGCAGCCGTGCATCGCGAGGTTGGCCTCGTAGGTGCCGTGCATGCCCAGCATGCCGAGGAACTGCGGATCGGAGGCGGGATAGGCGCCGAGACCCATCAGCGTGTTGGTGACGGGAAAGCCGGTCATGCGGACGAACTGCGTCAGCGCGGCCGCGGCGGCGGGGCCGGCGTTGATCACGCCGCCGCCGGTGTAGATCATCGGCCGCTTCGCCGCCTTCAGCAGGGCGATCGCCCTGGCGATCTGGCCGAGGTCCGGCTCGGTCTGCGGGCGGTAGCTCGGGTGGCCGTCGGCCGGCGGCGCGTAGGGCGCCTTGCCGATCACGATGTCCTTCGGCAGGTCGATCACCACCGGGCCGGGCCGGCCGGCGCGCGCGACGTAGAACGCCTCGTGCACCACCCGCGCCAGGTCCTCGGGGCGCTTCACCAGGTAGTTGTGCTTGGTGGCGGGGCGGGTGATGCCGGTGGTGTCGGCCTCCTGGAAGGCGTCGTTGCCGATCAGGTGGGTGGGCACCTGGCCGGTCAGGCAGACCACCGGGATGCTGTCCATCAGCGCGTCCACCAGCCCGGTCACCGCGTTGGTGGCGCCGGGGCCGGAGGTCACCAGCACCACGCCGACCTTGCCGGTGGAGCGGGCATAGCCCTCGGCGGCGTGCACCGCGCCGCCCTCCTGGCGGACCAGGATGTGGCGGATGGCGTTCTGCTTGAACAGCGCGTCGTAGATCGGCAGTACCGCGCCGCCGGGATAACCGAAGATGACCTCTACGCCCTGGTCCTTCAGGGCGCGGAGGAGAACTTCTGCTCCCGATTGGGTCGTCGTCTGCCGACATGGTCCGTTGCTCCGGGTGACAGGCGGGGGCGCACCGATAGGCCGGATGGTGCGGTGCGTCAACCCATGCTTTCAATAAATGCCAAGATATCGGGGTAATTTCTTTCCGAAATTGCTCATCGACCTGCAATTCGCGCATGGATCGTATGCGTGTGCGACGGTGCGGCCAGCGGATGGTGGCGGAACCAGGTGGCCTGGCGCTTGGTGTACTGGCCGGTCACCAGCTCCGCTCCGCCGCGCGGCCTCCGGCAAGCGTCAATTCGCCGCGCAGATGGGCGGCCAGTTCCGGCACGCCATGCGCGCGCATCGCCGGCAGCGCCGGATCGAGGCCGAGCGCCAGCAGCGCCCGCACCTCCTCCAGCGCGCCGGCCGGCCAGCATCGCGGCGAAGCGCGCGGCGATGGCGGCGCGCAGTTCCGGTCCGCGGCGGGTCGAGCAGGATGGCGGCGAAGCGCCACGGCGCCGGCTCGCCGGCGTGCTCGCCTGCCAGGCCGCAAGGCCGCGCCCGGTGCCGCGCCAGACCTCCCAGGCGCGGGCGATCGCGCTGGCTGTCGGTGGGACGCAGGCGGCACCGCTGTCTCCGGTCCGACCTCGGCGAGCCGGGCGTGCAGGGCGGCCGGACCGATCTCCTTCAGCAAGACGGCGCGCCTCCGTCGCGCGCGGCCGGCCCGGGATCGGGGATCTGCCGCCAGCCCTCGGTCAGCGCAGCGAAATAGAGGCCGCGTGCCGCCGGTCAGGATCGGCAGTCGGCCGGCCGCGCGCGCCCGCTCCATGCCGCCAGCGCCGCCGCGCGCCACCACGCGACGCTGCCCGGTTCGGCCGCGGGCCGCACGCCGTAGAGCGCGTGCGGGACACGTGCTTCTCGTCCTCGGGCGTCGGCCGCGCGGTGAGCACGCGCAGCTCGCGGTACACCTGCATGGCGTCGGCATTGATGATCGTGCCGCGCAAGCGCTCGGCCAGCTGCAGCGCCAGCGCCGACTTGCCGCTTGCGGTCGGGCCGGCGACGATCAGCGCGGATGGCGACCCGGTTCCGCGTCGTGTCGCGATGATTTGAGCGTTGTCGGGAAATAATCGAGGACGTTTCTCAATCGTCATGGCCAGGCCCGGTCCCGCTGCATCGAGGAGGCGACGGCGGCAGCGCGCCATTCACATTTGACATTCCGCTACTGCCCGGAGGCGAAAAACCGCTCGTTCACCTCCGGACCCGAATCCTGTAGCATGACAACGCGCGGTTGGAGCGGTCGATGATACTTGGACGCGAGGTCAAGCGTAGGCTGAAAGCAGCGGTGGCACCCCTTATCTTTCTATCTCTGGTTGGCTATTTCGGATGGAATGCGGTGCAGGGCAATCACGGTCTCGTCGCTTATGCGCAACGGCAGGAGTTGCTCACCCAGGCGCAGGCCGACCAGGCCAAGGCGCGCGCCGAGCGCGACGCCTGGGAGCGCCGTGTCGCCGGCCTTCGCTCACGCCATATCGATGCCGATGCGCTCGATGAACGGGCACGCGCGATGCTGAACCTGGCCGATCCCTCGGATATCATCGTGCCCTACGGGCCGTCGGACCGTCTGTTCTGAGCGTTGCGTGAAACACGCTATTGATCTCTGGCCACGGGCACGCAAAGCGCCGATATTGTGGCCATGAGCGCCCCGCCTTCGAACCAGGGAAGACGTCGAGGCATGAAGAACCAGGATTGGGAAATCCCAGCGAAACTGCAGCCCGACCCGGACGACTACTCGTTCGATCTCGAGCGCGCCCTTCGGGCAATCGTCAGCCTGAAGACCTACGTACCCCAGGACGCGTTCACCGCCGGCAGTCTCGGCACCGAGCGCGCGGGCAGTGGCGTCGTGATCCGCGAGAGCGGCCTGGTGGCGACGATCGGCTATCTGATCACGGAAGCCGAGACGATCTGGATCACTTCCTCGGATGGGCGGGCGATCCCTGGTCACGCCCTGGCATACGACCAGGAGAGTGGCTTCGGCCTTGTGCAGGCATTGGGCAGGCTCGACCTGCCGGCGCTCGAGATGGGCGATTCCGACAGCCTGAAGGTCGGCGATCAGGTCGTGTTCGCCGCCGGTGGCGGCCGGCATCACGCGATCGAAACCCGCGTGGTCGGACGCCAGGAGTTCGCCGGCTATTGGGAATATGTGCTCGACGACGCGATCTTCACCGCGCCGGCGCACCCGTTCTGGGGCGGCGGCGGGTTGCTGAGCAGCGACGGCAAGCTGATGGGGATCGGCTCGCTGATCCTCCAGCAGGGCGACGGCAAGGGACAGCGGCTCGACATGAACATGGTCGTGCCGATCGGGCTGCTGACGCCGATCATGAAGGACCTGCTGAGCTACGGCCGTGTGAACCGGCCGGCGCGGCCCTGGCTGGGCATGTACGCCACTGAGGCGGACGAACTCGATCGTGGTGGGCGGCCTCGCCGACAATGGCCCCGCGGAACAGGCAGGCGTGCGGCAGGGTGACCGCATCCTGGCGGTGGGCGGCGACGAGATCACCGATCTGGCCGGCCTGTGGCGGCGGGTCTGGGCATCCGGCAGCGCCGGCGCAGAGGTGCGGTTGCGGCTGATGCGCGAAAAGAGCCCTGTCGCGCTGACGGTGCGGTCCCGCGATCGGGCGAGCTCGCTGAAGTCGCCGAAGCTGCACTGACCGCGTCGCCGCCTCAGGCGAGGCCGCGGGCCTTCAGCCGCTCCACCAGAAGCTGCGCAAGCTGTTCGGTCGTCTCCGCCTGCCGTTCGGCCGGAATATGCCGCGCGACAGTGTGGACGGCGCCTTCGACGAGGACGCCGATGACCAGGTAGGGATCGGCGCCATCCTCGGTGACCAGTCGGATCACCTCAGCCAGCATCTGAATGGAATCCGGCTTCCTGGACGATGCTTGGTTGGCTTGGCGGATCAGGCGCTCGAGGGTTCGAAAGCGTTGGTCTGGCATGCCGTCAGCATGAAGGATCGAGGGCCGTAGTGGCAAGTTGCCCGGCGCCTCATGTTCTTGATTTGTTCGTTCACATGGCGCATGCTTTCCAGATGCCGGACGAACCCACCGCGCTCGCACCAGCCGATCCCGATGACCTTCGCCGCGCGTTGGCGTTCGCCCTGACGTTCGATGGCCGCAAGCGGTTCAGACACGCCGAAGAACTGGCGGCGCGGATCACCGCACAACACCTCGTGCAGTACCTGGAGCTGGCCGGGTTCGTGGTGATGAAGAAGCCGCCGCGCGCGGGGCACAGCACGTCAGGCGGGCGGCCCGATTAATCCCTAAAGCTGTCCGCCTCGCATCCAAAGTTGTATTGTAACAGTTCCGCAATGTGTCGAGACTTGGCGCATGACGCACCGCTACGCATTGGGCGATCTGGTTTCCGGTCGATCGCTCGCCGTTCCTCCTGGTCCGTACCGGATCATTCGTCTGCTGCCGCCCGTCGACGGTGAGCCGCACTATCATGGGCGGAGCACAGTCGACGGCCACCAGCGAGCACTGATGGAAGGGCAGATCAAGGCTGCCGAGACGAATCCGATCGAGGTGGCGACGCGACAAACGCGTCAGCGCGGGGTGCACCGTTAACGACAAAGCGGTCTATCGGCGGTATCTGGTTGAGGCTTGACGCGACATCGCGCTGTCGCGCTACCAAATCCCGGTGCAGCCGTAGGAGATTCAGCGCATGAAGCCTGCCGCCGAAATGCTTGAGGTGCGAATTCGCGAGCGCGCTTATCACATTTGGGAAGCCAGTGGCCGACCGTCAGGTCGCGATGAGGAATTCTGGCTGCGTGCGTGCGCGCAGCTTGCCATCGGTGACGAGAAGCCCAGTGCCCAAGTGAAAGCCAGCCAGCCGAAGCGCGCGCAATCCACCCAGCCGTCCCGCAAGCGCAGCCGAAAGGCTTCGTAGCAGCGCGGATTGATCCGGCCATCCGCGACCACACGCAGTTGCCGGATCGAGCGCGATGGGCGCTAATCTGCTCGCACAAGGGAGCAGGCAATGGGCCAACTGCGCGGCGCGATCATCCCCGTCACACCGTTTCAACAGAACTGCACGATCCTGTGGGACGACGACAGCAAGCAAGCCGTGGCGGTGGATCCGGGCGGCGATGTCGATCGCATCCTTGCCGCCATCGAGCGAGGCCGGCGTGTCGGTCGAGCGCATCTGGCTGACGCATGGCCACCTGGACCATGCCGGCGGTGCGGCGGACCTCCGGCGAAGCGTCGCACGGCATGCCGATCGAAGGCCCTGATCAGCGTGACGAATTCCTGCTGCAAGGCCTGGAAGAGCAGGGCCGCGCCTATGGCTTCGCCATGCGCAACGTGACGCCCGACCGCTGGCTGGCCGAAGGCGACAGCGTGGCGCTCGGCGACCATCGCTTCGACGTGCTGCACTGTCCCGGCCACACGCCCGGCCATGTGGTGTTCGTCAACCATGCGGCGCGGTTCGCGATGGTCGGCGATGTGCTGTTCCAGGGATCGATCGGCCGCACCGATTTTCCCTACGGCGACCACGCCGCGCTGATCCGCGCCATCACCGAGAAATTGTTGCCGCTCGGGGACGACTTCGCGTTCCTGTGCGGTCATGGCCCGGGCTCGACGCATCGGCGCCGAGCGGCGCGACAATCCGTTCCTGCGCTAAAATCATGTCTACTGACGATGTCGCAGCGCCTCGCCCTTCAACGACAGCGCACTAATGTGCCTCGACCGCCGCGGCGGTCGGTCTCGCCAGCAACAGCGTCAGCGGCAACGCCAGGAAGAAGCATCCCGCCATCAGCATCAGCACGTCGTTGTAGGTGAGTGTCAGCGCCTGCTGCTGCACCATCATCGCCACCTGCTTCAGCGCCGCGAGATGCGCGTCGCCCGACTTCGCCGCGGTCAGCATATGCGTCATGTTGCCCAGCGCCTGCATCGCGCGCGGAGCGCGACCAGGTCACCTGCTCCTGCAAATGCAGCGTGTGCACGGCAAGCCGCGACGTCGCGACGGTGTTGATCATCGCCAGCCCGACCGCGCCGCCCAGGTTGCGCATCAGGTTGTACAGGCCGGATGCATTCTTCACCGCCTCCGGCGGCAGCCGGCCAAGCGCGATCTGGTTGACCGGCAGCATGATCAGCATCATCGAGGCACCGCGCAGCGCCTGCGGACCGAACAGTTCCCAGAACGCGGAGTCGACCGTGAGCGCCGCCATCCACCACAGCCCGCCACCGAACATCACCAGCCCGCATGCCAGCATCACGCGCAGGTCGATGCACGCGGGCGAGCTGCCCGGCGATCGGCGCCGAGAGGAACATCGCGACACCGGTCACGAACATCGTCTCGCCGATCTGCAGGCTGTCGTAGCCGCGCACGCGGCCGAGAAACAGCGGCACCAGATACACCGAGCCGTACAGCCCGATGCCGAGCACGAAGCTGAACAGCGAGCCGAAGGCGAAATTGACGTTGGCGAACGCGCGCAGCTCCACCAGCGGGTCGCGGCTGCGCCAGCATGCGCCAGAAGAACAGCACCGCGGCGACGGCCGAGATTGCGCCGCACCAGGCGATCGTCTCGTCCTGGAACCAGTCCCAGCGGTCGCCTTCCTCCAGCACGTATTCCAGCGCGCCGAGGAACAACGCCATCAAGATCAGTCCGATCAGATCGAAGTTGCGGCGCAGCGACCAGTCGGGCCTGTCGATGTCGAGGCAGGTCCACACCGCCGCCGCCACCACCATGCCAACCGGCACGTTGATCAGGAACAGCCAGTGCCAGGAGTATTGATCGGTCAGCCAGCCACCGAGTGTCGGACCGATGGTCGGCGCCATGGTGGCGGTGAGGCCGATCAGTACCGACATCTGCGTCCGCTTCTCGCCGGGAAACAGCAGGAACGTCGTGGCGAACACCGTCGGGATCATGGCGCCGCCGATGAAGCCCTGCGCGGCGCGGAACACCACCATCTCGCTCAGGCTCGATGCGCCGGCGCAGGCAAACGAGAATACCGTGAAGCCGAGAGCGCTGGCGACGAACAGCACGCGGGTGGACAACAGCCGCGACAGCCAGCCCGACAGCGGGATCATGACGATTTCCGCGATCAGATAACTGGTCTGCACCCACGAGGCTTCGTCCGGGCTGGCGGCGAGGCCGGCCTGGATGTCGGAAATCGACGCGGAAACGATCTGGATGTCCAGGATCGCCATGAACATCCCGACCACCATCGCCATGAAGCCGGCCCACTGGCGCCAGCTCAGGCGCTCCGTCGCGGCGGTCATGGCATGACATGCCCCAACGTTGCGGCAGCGGCGCCGAACAGGCCAAGCCGCTGCGCGTCCGGCCCGCGGGTATCGACCTCTGCGGTGACTGACAGCCCCGCGCGCAGCCAACCGGCCTGCGCGGCCTGGCCGGGATCGATCACCAGCTTGACCGGTACGCGCTGCACCACCTTGGTGAAGTTGCCGGTCGCGTTCTCCGGCGGCAGCAGGCTGAACAAAGCGCCGGTCGCAGGCGCCAGGCTGTCCACCCGGCCATCCACCGCCGCATCAGGGTCGATGTCCGGGATCAGCCGCACCTTCATGCCCGGCCGCATGCGGCGAAGCTGCGTCTCCTTGAAGTTGGCGATGACGTAGAGCTGTTCGCGCAGCGGCGCGACGGCGATGAGCTGCGTGGCCGGCGTGACATGCTGGCCGAACTCGGCGGCGCGATTGCCGGCGATGCCGTCGAACGGCGCGCGGATCACGGTGTAGGCGAGGTTGTTCTCGGCAAGCTGTACCGCAGCGGCGGCGTTCTGCTGCCGCGCGCTGGCCTGGATAACCTGCGCCTTGAGCACGTCGAGCTGCTGCTCGGCCGCGGCCTTCTGGGCCTGCGCGGCGATCACGCGCGGCATTGGCCTTACGCGCATCCGCGATCGCCTGGTCGTTGGCCTGGCGCGAGGCCCAGCCGCCCGCCACCAGCGTTCCGGACCGGGTCGGCATCGGCGCCGGCCCGCGCCTGCTCGGCCTGGGCCTGGATGATGGCGGCCTGTGCGGCCTCGATGGTGGCCTGTTGCTGAGCGACCTGACGCTGCGCCGTCTCGATGGCGGCCGCTGCCTCTGCCGCGTTGGCGCTGGCCTGGGCGAGGCGGGCACGCCAGTCGCTCGGATCCAGCACGATCAGCGGGTCGCCGGCGCGAACGCGCTGATTGTCCGCGACCTTGATCGCGGCGACGTCGCCCTCGATGCGCGGGCTGAGCACCGCGATGTCGCCCTGGACATAGGCGTTGTCGGTGCTCTGGATGTAACGCCCCTCGGTGAACCACCACGCGGCGGTGACGCGCGATGCCCGATCGCCGCAACCAGGCCCGCGGCAGGCCGCCAAAGCCGCCACAGACGGCTGATTCGGCGAGGCGTGGCCTCGCTCTGCTTGCCAGCGACCAGCGGTTCCGGCTTTTCGGCGACGGCGTTCATTCTCGGCTCCTCTGAACTGTACCGTTCAGTTCACTGCGCGATACTGGTGTTGTGCAGCGCAGCAGTCAAGGGCAAACTGAACGGTACAGTTTAGTTGGTCGATCCTCTTGCAAACCCCGGACCGGCAAGCCCAATTTGGCGGCGTGAGCACCGAGACGGACATCCGCGCCGACAGCGAGTCGCCGAAGCGTCAGCTCGTGCTGGACGCCGCGACGTCGCTCTTCATGGCGCACGGCTACGGCGCGGTCAGCATGGACGCGGTCGCCCGGGCCGCCGGCGTTTCGAAGGCCACGCTGTACGCGCATTTCAGCTCGAAGGACCGGCTGTTCGCCACCATCGTCGAGGAGGCCTGCCAGCAGAGGATTGCCCTCGGCGACCTTCTGCCCGCGGACGCGAGCGACGTTCGGGTGGCCCTGCTCGCTTTCGGCGGCCGCCTGCTGCGCTTCTTCCTGGAGGACCGGGCGCTGGCGATCCACCGGGTGGTGATCGCCGAGAGCAGGCGGTTTCCCGAGCTTGGCCGGGCGTTCTACGAGAACGGACCGGCGGCCCTGATGCGCAGCTTCGGCACGTGGCTCACCGAGCAGACCGTGGCCGGACGCCTCACCGTGACCGATCCGACGACGGCGGCCGAGCAGTTCGTCGGCATGCTGCGGACGGGCGTGTTCCTGCGCGCCTCGCTCGGGCTCACGCCACCTGTCGACGCTGAGATCGATGCGACGGTCGAGGCAGCGGTGGCGACGTTCCTGAAGGCCTACTCCGCCTGATTAGCTGTTCGGCGCGTGGGGGCTGGTGGCGGCCTGGTGGTGCAGCGCGTGCTGCGTCTTCTGGTAGGCCCGGACGTCGTCCTCGGTGATGTAGCCCTTCTTGTCCCGATCGATCGCGTCGAAGTGGCGGGCGATTGATTTGTAGCCGGTCTTTGCCTGCTCCAGCGTCAATTGGCCGTCATGCGTGACATTGGCCTGCTCAAAGCGCTGCTGCATCGACAGGTGCGTATGCGCGGGCTTGCCGGCAGTTGTCTGGGCGTGCGCGGAGATCGAGAAAACGATAGCGGCGAGCAGCGGCAGCGCATTTCGCATGGCGAGGATCCTCATGGTGGAGCGATGCAGGGCAACCTGCCTGATCCAACACTAATGGATCGCTAATGCTCAGCCTGGGGCCGGCGTGGTCGCAGCTTGCGCCACTGTCGGGGGACCGTAGACCTCACGCGCGCGCTTGTTGAAGGCGCCGACCATACGGCGCACCGCCTCGTTGAACACCACGCCGATCGCCGCCTGAAGTATGCGGCTGCGGAATTCGAAATCCACGAAGAAGTCCACTTCGCAGCCCTGCGGGTGCGGCAGGAACTCCCACTGGTTGTTAAGGTAGCGGAACGGGCCGGTTTCGTAGCGCACGCGCACGCGCTGTGGCCGCTCGAGGCTGACGCGGCTCGTGAAGGTTTCGCGGAATGGGCCGAAGCCGATGGTCAGGTCAGCGATCAGTTCGCGCTCCGCCTTGCTGCGCACGCGCGAAGCGACGCACCAGGGCAGGAACTGCGGATACCTGGCAACGTCGGCCACCAGGTCGAAGAGCTGGTCGGGCCGGTAGGGGACGATCTGGCGTTCCGCGTGGGTGGGCATCAGGCAGAAGCGGCGCGCTGCGCCTCGCGGGCGGCGTGGAGCGCGGCGAAGTCAGCGTCCGCGTGGTACGAGCTGCGGGTGAGCGGCGTGGCGGAGACCAGCAGGAACCCCTTGCCACGCGCCATGGCCGCGTAGTCGGCGAACTCGTCAGGCGTCACGAACCGATCGACCGCCGCGTGCTTCACCGTCGGCTGCAAATACTGGCCGATGGTGAGGAAATCCACCTCGGCCGAGCGCAGGTCGTCCATCACCTGCATGATCTCGACGCGGGATTCGCCCAACCCCACCATCAGGCCTGACTTGGTGAAGATCGACGAATCGGAGCTGCTTCACCTGATGCAGCAGCGACAGGGAGGCGAAGTACCGCGCGCCGGGCCGGATGGTCGGATAGAGCCGCGGCACCGTTTCCAGGTTGTGGTTGTAGACGTCGGGGCGGGCCTCCACCACGACGCTCGGCCGCGCCTGGCTTGCGCAGGAAGTCGGGGGTCAGGACCTCGATCGTGGTCGCCGGTGCCGCGGCGCGGATGGCGCGGATGGTGGCCGCGAAGTGGCCGGCGCCGCCATCCGGAAGATCGTCGCGGTCCACCGAGGTGATGACGACATGGGCGAGGCCGAGTTTCGCCACGGCATCGGCGACGCGGTCGGGTTCGTCGGCGGCGAGCGGGCCGGGCTGGCCGGTGGCGACGTTGCAGAACGCGCAGGCGCGGGTGCAGGTGTCGCCCATGATCATCATGGTGGCGTGACGCTGCGACCAGCACTCGCCGATGTTGGGGCAGGCGGCTTCCTCGCAGACCGTGACGAGGCCGTTGGCGCGCATCAGGGCGCGGGTCTCGTGATAGACCGGATGGGTGGGCGCCTTCACCCTGATCCAGGCGGGCTTGCGCTGGATGGGGTTGTCCGGCCGGTGCGCCTTCTCCGGATGGCGCAACGACGGGGTTTTTGCCGCGCCGCCGGCGCGATGGTCGATCACGAGACGAGTGGCCATGGCAGGCCAGATGTGGCGGGGCAGGGGGGGGCGTCAAGCAGTGGCTTGCCACGACGGGCCCAATTAGCGCTCTTCTCCGTTTCGCTTCAGGCGAAGGTGCACTATGGAAATCGTCTCGGCGCAGCACCGCTGGTCTGAGGTGATCGAGGATGACATCTACCGCGACGTCGTCAGACGTTTCGCGCCGCATCTGCCGCTGGTTCGCACGGCGCCCCGCGCGTCGCCGCCATGACGGCGCTGGAGATCGAGGGGATCTGCGACAACTGGATCTGGACCGCCGGCCACGATTCGCTGATCGTGCAGGCGGCGTCCAAGGCGCTCGACCGGCTGTTCCCCGAGCTGGACGAGCAATATTTTCTGGCGCGCCAGATCGGCGACGACGGGTTTCATGCCGATTCGTCCGCGATTACGTGAAGCATCGGCTCGGCCGCGACCCGATCCGGCAGATCACCGACATCGTGCGGCATGCATTGGGACGGCCTCGGCGATCTGCCGTATCGCGACATCCATAGCTTCTTCGCCTGGGAGCTGCATTACGAGCTGCACATCCTGTCGCGGCTGCACACCGAGCGCCGCACCAGCCGGATCAGCGACCCGGCGATCAAGCATTTTGCCGAGGAGCGCGTGGGGCCGGATGAGGAGGTGCATCGGCTGCGCATCCTCGACTGGTGGATGAGCTACTACGCCGCGCATGTCGGCGGCCGAACGCGCGGCGATCGCGCAGCCGCGTGATCGCGCTGGATGACGAGATACAGCGCCGGCTCAATCCGTATATGAACTCGCGGTATCAGCGCTCGGCGGTGAACCTCGGCGCCGACATCCGCGGTAAGGACGCGGTGTACGACAACTTCCGCCGCGAGGTGCTGGCGCGGCTGCTCGACATGCCGCCGGAGCGGATCGGCCGGCTGACCAGCCTGGCCGAGTGACGCAGGGAATCAGCGAAATACGCGGATGGCTGGCCTGCGCGGATGCCGAGAGGCGCCATCGCGAATCAGATATGTATCACCCGCCCATATGCATCCAGCACCGCCTCATGCATCGTCTCGGACACCGTCGGGTGCGGGAACACCGTGTGCATCAGCTCCGCCTCGGTGCTCTCCAGAGTCCGTGCGATGGCGAACCCCTGGATCATCTCCGTCACCTCCGCCCCCACCATATGCGCGCCAAGCAGCTCGCCGGTCTTCGCGTCGAACACCGTCTTCACCAGCCCCTCCGGCTCGCCCATCGCGATCGCCTTGCCGTTGCCGATGAACGGGAAGTGCCCGACCTTCACGTCGTGCCCGGACTCCTTCGCGCGCGCCTCGGTCAGCCCCACCGACGCGACCTGCGGGCGGCAGTAGGTGCAGCCAGGAACGTTCGTCGCATCCAGCGGATGCACGTCGTTCAGCCCCGCGATCTTCTCAACGCACACCACGCCCTCGTGGCTCGCCTTGTGCGCCAGCCACGGCGGCCCCGCCAGGTCGCCGATCGCATACACGCCGGGCTCGCCCGTGCGGCAATATTCGTCGATCGCCACATGCGTGCGATCGACCTTCACGCCGGTGCCCTCAAGCCCGATCCCCTCGACGTTGCCGACGATGCCGACGGCGGAAATCACCCGATCCACCGTGATGTCCTGGCTTTTGCCGCCTGCCTCCACGGTCACCACCACATTGTCGCGGCCCTTCTTCGCGCCCTTCACCGCGGCCCCGACATGGATGCGGATACCCTGCTTCTCGAACGCCTTGTGTGCGAAGGTGGAAATCTCTTCGTCCTCGACTGGAAGAATCCGCGGCAGCACCTCCACCACCGTCACCTCGGCGCCCATGTTGCGATAGAAGCTGGCGAACTCGATGCCGATCGCGCCTGAGCCGATCACCAGCAGCGACTTCGGCATCGCCGGCGGCACCATCGCCTCCTTGTAGCTCCAGATCAGCTTGCCGTCCGCCTCGATCCCGGGAAGCTGCCGCGCGCGCGCACCGGTCGCGAGGATGATGTGCGGCGCCTTCAACGTGGCGACCGGCTTGCCACCCTTCTCCACCGCCAGCGTTTGCTTGCCCGCCAGCTTCCCCGCGCCGTCGAACACGGTGACCTTGTGCTTGCGCAGCAGGAACGCGACGCCCTGCGAGAGCTGCTTCGCCACCGCGCGCGAACGCTTCACCACCTTATCGATCTCGAACCGCGGCTCGACCGCTGCGAAGCCGAACTCGGGCAGATGATGCAGCAGGTGGTTGATCTCGGAGGTGCGCAGCAGCGCCTTGGTCGGGATGCAGCCCCAGTTGAGGCAGATGCCGCCGAGATGCTCGCGCTCCACCACCGCGATCTTCATGCCGAGTTGCGCGGCGCGGATCGCCGCGACATAGCCGCCCGGGCCGCCACCGAGTATTACGAGATCAAAGCTCTGATCAGCCATTGCCTGCTCCTTCGGCCAACGCGATCAGGGCGTCGCCACTCAGTTGCTGCGGGATCCAGCCTCTCACCGGCCTGGCGCCGATCCGGCGGTAGAATTCGATCGCGGGCGTGTTCCAGTCCAGCACGTTCCACTCCATGTCGGCGCAGTCGCGATCGAGCGCGATGCGCGCCATGTGGCGGAACAGCGCCATACCGATGCCGCGGCCGCGGTGCGCCTGCTCGATGTAGATGTCCTCGACGAACAGCGCATAGCGGCCGGTGAAGGTGCCGAACAGAAAGAACCAGATCGCGAAACCTATGGTGGCGCCTTCAACCTCGGCCAACACGGATTCAAGCGCCGGCTTGGGGCCGAACAGCACGTCATGCAGTCCAGCCTCGGTGATCCTGAAGCGCTGTTCGAGCCTTTCGTAGGTCGCGAAGTCGCGCATCAGCCGATGCAGCGTCGGGACGTCGCCTGGCGCGGTAGGGCGAAGGGTCACCGGCAAGAACCTCCCCCTCCCCGCGCGGGAGGGGGATGGGGGGAGGGGATCGCCCCCCGTCACAGCAACAGGCTCAACGGGTCCTCGACGATGCGCTTGAACTCGCGCAGCCACCGAGCGCCCAGCGCGCCATCGACCACACGATGGTCGACGCTCAGCGTGACCGTCATCACTGTGGCGATCGCCAGCGAGTCATTCTTCACCACCGGCCGCTTTTGCCCGGCGGCCACCGCCAGGATCGCCGATTGCGGCGGATTGATGATCGCGGCGAACTCGGTCACGCCGAACATCCCCATGTTGGAGATGGAGAACCCGCCGCCCTGGAACTCCTCCGGCTTCAGCTTGCCCCCCCGCGCGCGTCCCGCCAGATCCTTCATCTCGCGACTGATCGTCGCCAGCCCCTTCTGGTCGGCGCGCCGGATGATCGGTGTGATCAGTCCGTCCGGGATGGCGACCGCCACGCTGATATCGACGTCGTCGAACAGCGCCATTCCCTCGTCGGTCCATGCGGCATTCACTGTCGGCACGCGCCGCAGTGTGACGGCCGCGGCCTTGATCACCAGATCGTTGATGGTGATCAGGTAGGCGTCGGGGCCCTCCTTCGGCGACTTGGCGTTCAGGTCGTTCATCAGCCTGATCAGCGCGTCGATCTCCACGTCCATCGAGACGTAGAAATGCGGGATGCTCGATTTCGCCTCGGTCAGGCGCCGTGCGATCACCTTGCGGATCGAGCTGTGTGGCACCAGCGTGTGCGGTGCGGCGATCGGCGCCGACGGTCGCGCGATCGGCGGGACAGTGGCGGCGGCAGGGGGCGGGGCGGGGGGCGCGCCCTTCCGCAATTCCGCCTCGATGTCTGCTTTGACGATGCGCCCGTTCGGCCCGCTGCCCTTCAGCGCCGCGAGCTCAAGCCCCGCCTGCTTCGCCATCCGCCGCGCCAGCGGCGAGACAAAGATGCGCTCGCCGCCTGCATCGTGCCCGTTGCCGTTTTGTGGTGCCTTCTGCGCTGCGGGCCTTGGCGGCTCCGCCTTCGCCGCAGGCGCCGAAGCAGGTGTAGGCGCAGCCGCGGGCGTCGCGGCCGGTGCGGCAGCCGGCACCGCTTCGCCCTGATCCACCAGGATCGCGATCGGCTCGTTCACCTTGACGCCTTCCGTGCCGTCGGCAACCAGGATCTTGCCAAGCACGCCTTCATCGACGGCCTCGACCTCCATCGTCGCCTTGTCGGTCTCGATCTCGGCGATCACGTCGCCGGCACGGACATCCTCGCCTTCCTTCTTGAGCCACCGTGACAGCGTGCCCTCGGTCATCGTCGGCGACAGCGCCGGCATCAGGATGTTGGTCGCCATCGGTTGCTCCCCCTCAGACGATCTTCTTCACCGCGTCCACCACCCATTCGGGCTGCGGCAGCGCGAGCTTCTCCAGATTGGCGGCATACGGCAGTGGCACATCGGCGCCATGCACCCGCACCGGCGGTGCGTCCAGCCAGTCGAACGCGTGCTCCACCACCTGCATCGCCACCTCTGCGCCGATGCCGGCGAATGGCCAGCCTTCCTCCACCGACACCAGCCGGTTGGTCTTCTTCACGCTCTCGACCACGGTCGCGGTATCGAACGGACGCAACGAGCGCAGATTGATAACCTCCGCCTCGATCCCTTGCTCCGCCAGCGCCTCGGCCGCCTTCATCGCCAGGCCGACCATGATGCCGAATGCGACGATCGTCACATGCTGGCCGACGCGCTCGACCTTGGCGCGGCCGATCGGCAGGATGAAGTCCTCATCGGTGGGGCATTCGAAGGTGTGGCCGTAAAGGATTTCGTTCTCCAGCACGATGACAGGATTGGGATCGCGGATAGCCGCGCGCAGCAATCCTTTCGCATCGGCCGACGACCACGGCGCCACGACCTTCAGTCCAGGCACATGCGCGTACCAGCTTGCATAGCACTGCGAGTGCTGAGCGGCGACGCGCGCGGCGGCACCGTTGGGTCCGCGGAACACGATCGGACAGCCCATCTGCCCACCCGACATGTACAGCGTCTTGGTGGCCGAGTTGATGATCTGATCCATCGCCTGCATGGCGAAGTTGAACGTCATGAACTCGACGATCGGCTTCAGACCATTGAGCGCCGCGCCGACCGACATGCCGGTGAAGCCATGCTCGGTGATCGGCGTATCGATCACCCGCTTCGGACCGAACTCGTCCAGCAGGCCCTGGCTGATCTTGTACGCGCCCTGGTACTGCGCGACCTCCTCGCCGATCAGGAACACGCGGTCGTCGCGGCGCAGTTCGGCGGCCATCGCATCGCGCAGCGCCTCGCGCACTGTGATCGGCTTGGTCGGGCCCCAGTCCTTGTCCGGCTCCGCCCTCGGTGCCGGCTCCGGAGCAGCGGCAACCGGCCGCGGCTGCGGCGCCGGCGCTTCGGCACGCGGCGTGGGCTTCGCTGCCACGGGGGCAGCGGCCAGGTCCTCGCCATTCGCCGCCAGCACCGCAATCGGCGTGTTCACCGCCACTCCATCGGTGCCCTCATCCACCAGGATCTGCGTCAGCTTGCCCTCGTCGACCGCCTCGACCTCCATCGTGGCCTTGTCGGTCTCGATCTCGGCGATCACATCGCCGGCCCGCACCTCGTCGCCGATATGCTTGAGCCAGCGCGACAACTTTCCCTCGGTCATGGTGGGCGAAAGCGCCGGCATCAGGATCTGCGTCGACATCTCTCAGCCCTCCAGCAGCACGTCGGTCCAGAGCTCCGCCCCGTCCGGCTCGGGACTGCCCTGAGCGAAGTCCGCGGCGTCCTGCACGATCGCCTTCACCTCATCGTCGATATGCTTGATCGCGTCCTCCTCGACATCGAGCGCTTCCAGCCTGTGCCGCGCCCCATCGATCGGATCGTGCTGCGTGCGCATGGTCTGGATCTCCTCGCGCGTGCGATAGCGCGCGGGATCCGACATCGAGTGGCCGCGATAGCGGTAGGTCTTCGCCTCGATCAGGAATGGACCCTTGCCGGCGCGGCAATGCGCCACCGCCTGGTCGCCCGCCGCCTTCACCGCGAGCACGTCCATGCCGTCTATCTGCAATCCGGGAATGCCCCAGGGCCCGCCGTTCTTCGACAGATCGCGCGACGCCGAAGCGCGTTCCACGCTGGTGCCCATGCCGTACTTGTTGTTCTCGATCACGTAGATCACCGGCAGCTTCATCAACGCGGCGAGGTTGAAACTTTCGAATGTCTGGCCCTGATTCGACGCGCCTTCACCGAAGTAGGTGACCGCCACACGGTCGTTGCCACGATACCAGTTGCTGAACGCCAGCCCGGTGCCGATGCTGACCTGGGCGCCGACGATGCCATGGCCGCCGAAGAAGTTCTTCTCCTTGCTGAACATGTGCATCGAGCCGCCCTTGCCGTGCGAATAGCCGGTGGCGCGCCCGGTCAGTTCCGCCATCACGCCGCGCGGGTCCATGCCGGTTGCCAGCATGTGGCCATGGTCGCGATACGACGTGACGACCTCGTCGCCCTCCGACAGCGCCATCTGCATGCCGACGACGACCGCCTCCTGGCCGATGTACAAATGGCAGAAGCCGCCGATCAGCCCCATGCCGTAAAGCTGCCCCGCCTTCTCCTCGAAACGGCGGATCAGCAGCATGTCGCGGTAGGCTTTCAGCAGTTGCTGCTTGTCGGCCGCGGGTTCGCGGGCCTTGCCGCCGCGCTTCCTGGTTTCCGATGCAACCGCCATGTCGCCCCCCCTTTCCGCGAATGCAGAGCTAATGCCCGACATCCCCATCGTGCAAGCCGGAGGCGCCGAAAAAGCGTTATGGTGCAATGCAATAGCAACAATTAACCGGAATGTGGTTAATCCTTTGGCACCGCCAGAAACCCAGTGCCGGCGCAAAAGCCGTATTGCGCGCAAGGCCTGCTGCCAGACATCTTATTTCGCGACCCGCTGGCATTTTGCAGCGAGATTTCCGCCGTCACCAGTGCGCGTCGGACGCCCAGACGCCGCGGCGTCCCGCCTTTGCCGCCTGTTCCGCACGCTGGAATTCGGGCTGCGCTCTATCCGCCCGCGCCCAGCCCGCCGCGATCACGGCGCTGTTGAGTTCGGTGCCGCCCGCCGCGCAGATCGCCAAGGGGCGATCGAGGCCGTCAGCGCCCGTCACCCGGCACGTGACGGGAAGGTCGCGCACCATCGCGGCCAGCGCGTTGGCCGCCGCCGAGCCGCAGTCCTGCCCGGCCGCGTCGCGCATGTCGCAGGACGTACCGCGCGCCGGCGGTGCGACGCCGAACAGCCGGACCACCCGGTCGCGCAACTTCAGGGTTCCGCCATCGATTACCGCGACCTGGGCGGGCTCGGCACTGAGGTCGCCCACGACCGCAGCCGCGGCGGGCGCCGAGGGCAACTTGTCGCGGTGCGGCCGCATGGCGAGCGATACGCCAGCCGCCACCGTCACGCCGGCAACCAGCAGCGCCACCACGCCCCTGGCCTTGGGTCGGGGCACCCCGGAGCGGAAAATCCGTCGCGGCTGGCCGATCGGCAAAGTTTGGTCATCCCGTGACTTGTCTCGTGCCGGATGCCGCCGCTCGGCGCCTCAGGTCAAGCACGAATTGGCGGCGAATGACCGGCTACAGCACGGCGTCACGCCGCAGCGCCGCCACGTCGGCCTCGCTCAAACCCAACCATCTGCCCAGCACGTCACCGGTGTGTTCGCCCAGCACCGGCGAGGGCGCAATCCGTGACGGGCTGCCGTCCACCCGAACGGGCCAGGCCGGCATCTTGAAGTCGCGGTGCACCGGATGGTGCATCACCTGCATGATGCCACGCTGCTCGAAGCTGGGATCGTTCTGGAGTTCCATGGTGTCGAGCACCGCGCCGGCGGGGATGCCGGCTGCGCCGATTATCTGCATCGCTTCGTGCTTGGTGTGCAGCCGCGTCCACTCGGCGATGATCGCGTCCACCTCGCGCTCGCGCTCCAGCCGGTCCATCGGCGTCGCGTAACGCGCATCGCCGATCAGGTCCTCGCGGCCGATCAGTTTCAGCAGGCGGTCCCAGTGGTCAGGGTTGGCGCGGCTGGTCATCAGGTAGACGTAGTCGTTCGGTCCGCCCGGCTTGCACGGATAGAGCCCCATCGGTGCGTTGTTCACCCCCGGCACCTTGTCGCCGCCGCGCTGGGCCGGTTTGCCGGTCAGACCCTGGGTCGCGAAATTGATCCGCATGTAGTGCAGGATCGCATCCTGCATCGCCACCTGGAGCCGGCTGCCCTGGCCGGTCGCATCGCGCTTGCGCAGCGCGCCCAGGATGGTGATCGCCATCAGCATCCCTGTGCCGGTGTCGCCCAGCGAAATGCCGGGACGCGTGGGCGGTCCGTCCGGCGCGCCGGTGACACTGAACGTGCCGCCGCAGGCCTGCGCGATCATGTCGAAGGCCAGATTCTGCTCGAACGGACTGCCTTCGCCGAACCCCTTCACCTGCGCGTAGATGATCCGCGGATTGAGATCACGAACCACGTCGTAGCCGAGACCCAGGCGTTCGATCGTGCCGGGTGCGAAGTTCTCCACGCAGACATCGGCGCGGCGCAGCATATCCTTTACCAGATCGAGGCCGCGCGGTGATTTCAGGTTGAGCGTGATCGACTTCTTGTTCGCGTTGAACACGTGGAAGTAGTACGGGTCATCGTCCGGCTGTCCGGGCCGGAGCCGCCGTCCCGGATCGCCCATCTTCGGGTTCTCGATCTTCACCACTTCTGCGCCCAGCCAGGCGAGCGCCTCGGTGCACGACGGTCCTGCCTCGAACTGGGTGAAATCGACGATGCGAACGCCGGCGAGAAGATCGAAGACGGCGGTGTTGTCGGGCATGGACGCATATCCCTCCGAGATCGAGAAGCAGCGTGCCACAACGCGAAGACGCCGCCAAACCGGAGCGGTTCAGCGCCAGAATGCTTCGAGGCGGTGGAACCGCGACCACGCCTCGTCGATCCGCTCCCGCGTGCGAGCGCCGTGCGCGCCGATGAAGCCCAGCACGAGGCCGATGGCAAAGGCGTGGTTGCCGCCTGACAGCTCGTCGAGCAGGTGGGCCGCGACCGCAGCATCGTTCAGCGCGCCAAGCCGGTCCTGCAATCGGCCCAGCCTGCGGATGAAGCGCTGCGTAGGCTTGCCGGGAAAAATCGGCGCGAAGATCTCCGCCGCATAACGCAATCGCTTGGCACGCAGCCGGATCGCGTGCAGCGAGGCCGGCTCCTGGCCGGCAAGGTCGTCGTCGATCTGACTGACAAGCTTGAGCCTCTTGTCCAGCACGTGCGCGGCAAACGCCTCCAGCGAAACCACGAGCTCCGCCTGTCCCGCATCATCGATGATCGCCGGCCAATCCTGCACAGCGGCAAGGCAGGCAAGCTCGATCCCGAGGCGGCGGAATTCGACGCTGGCGAGGAAGCCGCGCAGATCGCTGTGGCAGACCCGCCGACGCCGTTCCACCGTGGCGAGCAGCCGCCTCAGCCGCGGCTCGTCGGGAAACGCGGCGGTGACCGATGCGGCGGTCTCCGTCACGAACACGTCCCAATCGCGCGTCGGCGCCAGCTTCGTGGCAAGCGCCTTCAGCCCCGCGTCCGCGGCATCCACTGCGGGGGACCGTACTGCGCGGCGGAATACCTTGATCGCCGATCGCAGCCGGCGCACCGCGACGCGCATCTGATGCACCGGCTCGGGTCCCTCGCGGCCACTGGCCGCGGCCGGCGCGAAGTGCATCGACCACATCGCTCAGGTGGCCGACGACATGGGCGAACGCCTCCGCCACCGACAGGCCGGGCGGCAGATCGGGCGCACCCTCGTGCCGTGGCTTCCGGCGGCTTGCCCGAGGCGACCGCGAACGCCTCGGCGGCCAGGCTGGCGCGCGGCACCGCGAGGCGAACCTCGCCGGCGAGCGCGACCGCCAGCGGCTGCACCGCCTCGGGGGCACCCTCCAACCGGACCCGGCTGAGCCGGTGTTCGGCGGCGACCGCCCGAACCGCGCCGCTCAGCAGGGTCATCGCCACCGGGCCCTGTTCCGTTACCAGGCTGAGGCTCCCCGCCCGGCCCTCGAACGCCGCGATCGGCATCAGCGGTTCGGGCAGCGTCTCGCCAAGCGCGGTCGCCGTCCGCCCTGTCGCGATCACCGGTGCCGGCGCGCCCGGCGGCCAGCTCCGTGCGTCGGGAACCAGCCGCTCCAGCCGCCACAGCGGACGCTGCTCGGCAAGTGCCAGTCCCTGCTGCGCCAGCGCCCGATCGGGACTGTCGTGCCAGATGATCCGTGCCACCCGGCTGCGCGCCCGGCCGCTCTTCAACGGCGCGAGAAGCGCCAGCCGGGTCAGCCGCGACGCATCGTCCGGATCGAGGCCGAGCTCCAGTTCCATGCGCTCAGGTCGCCGTCTCCTGAAGATCGCGCGGCGTCAGGAAACGGACCAGCCTGCGTGCCCGCCGCGTCGAGTTGCTGCCACTGCGTGGCGACGGCGAATTCGGCGAGCTGCCGCGGTGGGGAAGCCGGCGCTCAACGCGATCATGCGAGCCACCGGCCAGCGACACGGCGAGTTCGTGCATGCCGGGATTGTGGCCGATCAGCATCACGCTGCGCACCGTCTCGTTGACGCCGCGCAGGACACCAAGCAATTGCTGCGCGGTCGCGAGATAGAGCGCCTCCACCTGTCTCCACCAGCGGCGTATCGTCCCATGGCTCCAGCGCCGCCAGCGTCTCCAGCGTGCGGCGGGATGGCGAAACCAGCACCACATCCGGCGTCAGTCCGAGATCGAGCATTGCCTTGCGCATCGCCGCGGCCGCGCGGCGGCCACGCTTGCTCAGCGGACGATCGCGATCGGCGCAGTTTCGCGTCGTCCCAGGACGACTTTGCGTGACGCAGAAGCAGGAGCTGATGCATGCGGCGGTGGCTCGGTGCTGGCAAGCACCGATCCTGCCACGGCTAGGGCCTCGTTGGCTAACGGTGGTTGCTGCCGGCCTGCGCGGTGCGCGTCACGGCGGCCGGGCAGGCCACGATCGCGATCGGTTGCGGCAATTGCTTGCTGGCGGCGTAGCCGGCCAGCTCCGTACCGCGCGACAACGACAGCACCTCGGTGAAGATGCCGACATTCTGCTGGCAGAACAGCGTGCCTTGCTGGATGCCGGTCTCCGACAGGGTGTTCGCCAGGCTGGTGATGTAGTCGTCGTGCTCCCGCTGCGCGCGGCCGCCGAACGCGCGGGCGAAATAGGCGTGCAGAGCGCGCTCGTGAGCGACCAGCTCGGTGCGGAATCGCTGGACGAAGTCGTTGTAGCGATCCTGCTGGTTGCAGGTGAGCGCCGTCACCATCAGTTTGCTCTTCAGGCCGGCGACGTCGAAGGCAGTCACGTCGGCGGGCTTCGCGCATGGCTCAGCCGCGGCAATTCCCGGCGGACAGCAGGGCCCCGGCGAGCAGGGCTGAGAACGTGATGTGCATGACGATTCCCCCGAATCGCTCTGAGTTTGCCGGGCGGCCATTGGCGGAAGCAAGTTGTTCCTGCATCGGCGCCCCTCCGCCTCGAGAGGAGGGCAGTGGGGGCAATGCACGGATGGCGAACCGCGCGGCGCCATGCCCAGTATGGCGGCATGAAAGACACACACATGATCGATCGGCTGTCGCACGATCAGCTCTGGGATCAGGTCATCCGCCGCGAGCCCGGAGACTTCCTCTACGCCGTCACCACCATGGGCGTGTTCTGCCGGCCGGGCTGCCCGTCGCCGCCGCCGCTGCGCAAGAACGTCCGCTTCTTCCGCACCTGCGGCGAGGCAGAGGCCGCCGGCTTCCGCGCCTGCAAGCGCTGCGATCCGAAGGGCGAGCGGGCCCGGCTGGCGCAGGCGGTGGTGCAGGACGCCTGCGCCTTCATCGAGGCGTCGGAGGACATCCCCTCGCTGGACGCGCTGGCGGACCGCTCCGGCTACTCGCGCTTCCACTTCCTGCGCATGTTCCGTGACCACACCGGACTGACGCCGCGCAGCTATGCCGAAGGTGTGCGGGCCCGGCGGCTGCACGACGGCGCTGGCAGGCGGTGCACGGGTGGCCGACGCGGTGGCGGACGCCGGCTATGGCTCCGAAAGCCGCGTCTACGAGAAGACCGGCGAGCTGCTCGGCATGACGCCGGGCGCGCTGCGGCGCGGCGGTGCAGGGGAGGTGATCCGCACCGCGTTCGCCGACTGCCCGTTCGGCCGGCTGCTGGTCGGCGCGACCGACCGCGGCGTGTGCTTCATCGGCTTCGCCGAGCCCGACGAGGCGCTGCTCGGCGATCTGCGCCAGCGCTTTCCGCGGGCGCAGCATCGTCGCCGATGACGCGGCACTGGCCGGCGAGGTGCGCGCGGTGCTCGATTTCCTCGAGGAACCGAAGCAGGCGCTCGACCTGCCGCTCGACCTGCGCGGCACCGCGTTTCAGCAGCGCGTTTGGCGCACGCTATGCCGCATCCCGCCGGGCGAGACCCGCACCTACGGCGAGCTGGCGCGCATGGTGGGCGACCCTCGAGCGGTGCGTGCCGTGGCGCGCTCCTGTGCACGCAATCCCGTGTCGCTGGCCGTGCCGTGCCACCGCGTCATCGGCAGCGACGGCAGTCTGACCGGCTATCGCTGGGGCGTGCCCCGCAAGCGCGCGCTCCTGGAAAAGGAGCGCGCGGCCGCGGGCGGTGAGCCTGTCATCGCGAGAAGCGCAGCAACGAAGCAAGCTCGGTCATGAGCTAACGCCGGCGGCTATCAGCGCCCGTACAGCGGGACGCCGTTGGCGTCCCGGTCGACGTCGTGCTGCTGGTGATGCGAATCACGCCACTCCTGGTGCGCCTCACGCTGCTCACGGGCCGCCGCGCCGTAATTGCCCCTCGCGGCATCGCGATGGGCCTCGGCTGTGTCATGGTGAGCCTGCATCCGGTCCTGCTGAGCGTTCTGTTCATGTCGCACGGCGTCGTTGTCGCCGCCGATCGCTACCTGCGCCATTGCCGGCGACGCCACGAGAAATGCAGCCAAACCGATAGAATATGCCTTTCGCATGCATCGTCTCCTTGAATTGAGCGATTGGTTGGCAGCGGATGCGCTGCCTTGGGTGATCTGCCACGCCGTTTGCGCGTTCCCACCCGAGCGTCAGTCTGGGAATGATTGCTGGCGAGAACGTGGCCGAATGACCATCTCACCGCAACGTGCTCGGTCAGGTTGCGGCTTGACCGGGAGCGAAGCCTGGCCTACCTGCAATTGAGAATTCGTCGCAATTAGGAACGCCGATGCTCGCCAGTCTGGTCATCGTCTTCCGTGAGGTCATCGAGGCCGGCCTGATCGTTGGCATCGTGATGGCCGCAACGCGCTCCGTGCCGCGTCGCGGCTGGTGGGTCGCGGGCGGTATTTTGGCCGGCACGGCAGGTGCAGGACTGGTCGCCGCGTTCGCCAGCGAACTTGGGGCGCTGTTCGACGGCTCCGGCCAGGAGCTGTTCAACGCCACCATCCTGCTTGGTCGCCGTCGGCATGCTGACCTGGCACAACGGCTGGATGGCCAGCCACGGGCGCGAGCTGGCGCGAGAGGTGCGCGCCGTCGGTAGCGCCGTGGCGGCAGGGGATCGGCCGCTGACCGCGGTCGCCGTCGTGGTCGCCGTCGCCGTGCTGCGCGAAGGCTCGGAGGTGGTGCTCTTCCTCTACGGCGTGTTCGCCGCCGGCGGCACTTCGGTCTCAGGCATGATGGTCGGCGGCGCGTTCGGTGTCGCGCTGGGCGCGGCGCTTTCGGCGCTGATCTATCTCGGCCTGCTGGCGGTGCCGGCGCATCGCCTGTTCGCTGTCACCACCGGGCTGATCACGCTGCTCGCGGCCGGCCTTGCCGCGCAGGCCGTGTTCTTCCTGCAGCAGGCCGACTACCTGCAAGGCCTCGCAACGCCGGTGTGGGACACGTCCTGGCTGCTCGGCGACGACAGCATTCCCGGCCGGCTGTTTCACACGCTGGTGGGCTACACCGCGACACCCGATCCCGCACAATTGCTCGCCTATGCGCTGGTGATCGCGATGATGCTGACGACGATGCGCCTCGCACGCGGCAGGACGGCGACCTCGCGGCGGGCCGCGCGTCCGGCGTCCTAGCTCCGACATTGTCCAAATGAAGGTCTATGAGGGTGGCCGCAGTCTCGACGGCGCTGTCGTGACGGTCGATGGCGCCCCACTCGACCCGCGCCTCGATATCCGCTGCTTCAACCGCACGGGCTTCGAATGGACCTACGAAGGCGACGGTCCGCGCCAACTGGCCCTGGCGCTGCTTGCCGACCATCTCGGCGACCCGCAGCGCGCACTGGCGCTGACCGAAGCCTTCATGCGCGACGTCGTAGCCGAGTTGGACAATGCGTGGCGGCTGACGAGTGCCGATATCGAGGCGGCACTTCCCCGATAGCGCGGGATGAGCGCGCCTTTGAGTGCTCATCCCGCGCTAGGACAAGGGGGAGTTGGCGCGGATCACCAGCATCCGCCTGATCTTGTGTGTTGGGGTGAGCAGTCCGTTTTCCACGGTGAAAGGCGGCACCACGGCGTGCTTGCGGATGCGCTCGGTCACCGACAGCCGCAGGTTCACGCGATTGACGGCCAGTGCCGCCGAGACGTCATCGTGGCCGTCGGCCGGCACGACCAGCGCGGTCAGCGATGAGTGGCCGTCGCCGGCGACCACCGCCTGGGAAATCTCCGGCTCCGCCATCAGCATGCCTTCGATCTTGGCCGGAGAGACGTTTTCGCCGCCCGACAGAACGATCATGTCCTTCTTGCGATCGGTGATGCGCAGATAGCCGTCGTCGTCCAGCGCGCCGATATCGCCGGTATGCAGCCAGCCGTCGCGGATGGAAGCGGCGGTGGCATCCGGCGTGCCCCAATAGCCGGCCATCACGAGGTCGCCGCGCACCAGAATCTCGCCGTCCTCGGCGAGGCGTAGGTCGACGCCCTGCAGCACGCGTCCAACCGTGTCGATGCGGATGCCGTCGGGCGGATTGGCGCTGATGACGGGACCGGCCTCGGTCTGGCCGTAGCCCTGCATGATCATCAGGCCGAGCGCCAGGAAGAACCGGCCCACCTCGGGTTCCAGCCGCGCGCCGCCCGACATCGCCGCCTTCAATCTTCCGCCGAACCGCGCCCGCACCCTGGCGCGCACGAAGCGGTCGAGCAGCGGGTCGAGCAGACGCTCGGCCAATGTCAACCGATGGCCGTCGACCCGCTTCAGTCCGAGTTCCAGCGCCCGGCGGAACAGCGCCTGCCGCCATGGCGCCTGGCGCGCCACCTGGGTCAGCACGCGGCTGCGGATCACCTCCAGAACGCGCGGCACGGTGGTGAGGATGGTCGGGCGCACTGTCAGCAGATCGGCCGCCAGATGCTCGACGCCTCGGCAATAGACGATCTCGGTGCCGATACTCGGCAGAAAGAACAACCCGACCGTGTGTTCGTAGCTGTGCGAGATCGGCAGATACGACAGGTAGACCTCATCCTTCAGCCGCAACGGCCGCAGCAGCTCGGATGCGCCGCGGCAATTGGACAGGATCGATCGGTGCGGCAGCATCACGCCCTTGGGCGCGCCGCCGGTGCCGGAGGTGTAGATCAGACAGGCGAGCGTATCGGCGGAAATGGACGCAGCCTCCAGCGCGATGTCGTCGGGCGGCGCCGTGTCCGCGACCAGCGCGGGCCAGTGCATCAGCCGCGGCGTGCCGCCCGCGTCGTCCGGCGGCCCGTCGATCACCACCAGCAGATCGAGGCCGCCCGCCAGACGCCCCGCCGCGCGCAGGGTGCCGGCGAGGGCAGGGGAGGAGACGATCGCCGCCCGCGCGCCCGAAGTCACGCAGGATGTGCGCGTGATCGGCCGCCGTATTGGTCGTGTAGGTCGGCACCGGCACCGCGCGCAGCGCCATCAGCGCGGTTTCGGCGATCGGATATTCCGGCCGGTTCTCCGACACGATCAGCACCCGCTCGCCGGCCGCGATGCCGGCGGCACGCAGATGGCGGGCGCAGGACGCGGCCATGCGGCCGAACTCGCCCCATGTGTTGGCGTGCCAGGCCCCGTCGCGGAAGCATCGGAGCAGTGGCTTTTCCGGCCACGTGCGCGCGAGCGCGAACATCATCGCTGGCAGGTTTGGCCAGGCCGGATATTGCTGCACGCCACCTCCCGTCGCCCGTTCGGCGCCGGGCGCAACACTTTGACCGGCGCCCCTACTACCTTACATGGATGACAACCGCAGCCTCGTGAGGACGTGATGATGCGCCATTCTGCGCCAGCCGATGCCGCCTCCAGCCAGCAGCAGGTGGAGGACCTGCCGACCTGGGACCTTGGCGATCTTTATCCGGGACCGGACAGCCCGGCCGTCGAGGCGGATCTGACCAAGGCCGAGCAGGCGGCGCGCGCGTTCGCGTCGGCGCATCAGGGCAGGCTCGGAGCCATGCCGGGAAGCGCGCTCGCCGCGGCGATCGCCGAATACGAGCGGATCGAAGAACTGCTCGGCCGGTTGATGTCCTATGCGCAACTGCTGTTCTCGGGCGACTCCACGAATGCGGAGATCGGCCGCTTCTACCAGACCGTGAGCGAGCGGGTGACCACGATCAGCAGCCACCTGCTGTTCTTCAGCCTGGAGCTGAACCGGCTGGATGACGCGGTGCTGGAGCAGAAGCTGGCGGACCCGGCGCTGGCGAGGTGGCGTCCGTGGCTGCGCGACCTGCGCGTGTTCCGGCCGCACCAGCTTTCGGACGAACTGGAGAAGCTGCTGCACGAGAAGGAGGTGACCGGGCGGAGCGCGTGGAGCCGGCTGTTCGACGAGACGGTTGCGGCGATGCGGGTGCCCATGGACGGCGAAGAGCTCACCGTCAGCGCGGCGCTGAACAAGCTGTCGGATCGCGACCGGTCGGTGCGCAAGGCGGCGGGGCGGGCGATCGGCGCGGCATTCGGCGGGAATATCCGGCTGTTCTCGCTGGTCACCAACACGCTGGCGAAGGACAAGGAGATCATCGACACGTGGCGGCACTATCCGCGTCCCGGCAGCTACCGCAACCGCGCCAACATGGTGGAGGATGAGGTCGTCGATGCGCTGGTATCGGCGGTGCGGGCGGATTTCCCGCGCCTCGCGCACCGCTATTACCTGATGAAGGCGAAGTGGCTCGGCCTGCCGAAGCTGATGCACTGGGACCGCAACGCGCCGCTGCCGGACGACGATGACCAGACGATCGGCTGGAACGATGCGCGGGAGCGGGTGCTGACGGCGTATCGCGCGTTCAGTCCGCGATCTGGCCGAGGTGGGCCAGCGGTTCTTCGACCGGCCGTGGATCGATGCGACGCTGAAGCCGGGCAAGGCGGGCGGGGCGTTCGCGCATCCCACGGTGCCGTCGGCGCATCCCTATCTGCTGCTGAACTATCATGGCCGCACGCGCGACGTGATGACGCTGGCGCATGAGCTGGGCCACGGCGTGCATCAGGTGCTGGCGGCGCGAGCAGGGCTACCTGATGTCAGGCACGCCGCTGACGCTGGCGGAGACGGCGAGCGTGTTCGGCGAGATGCTGACGTTCCGCGCGCTGCTGGATGCGGCCGACCCGAAGCGCCGGCGCATCATGCTGGCGGCCAAGGTCGAGGACATGCTGAACACGGTGGTTCGCCAGGTTGCGTTCTACTATTTCGAGTCGCTGCTGCACGATGAGCGGCGGTCGGGCGAGCTTGTGCCGGACCGCATCGGCGAGATCTGGCTTCAGGTGCAGAAGGAGAGCCTTGGGCCGGCGTTCGAGTTCACGCCGGAATACAGCGTGTTCTGGGCGTATGTGCCGCATTTCATCCATACGCCGTTCTATGTCTATGCCTATGCGTTCGGGGATTGCCTGGTGAACGCGCTGTACTCGGTGTTCCAGTCGGGGCATCCTGGGTTCCAGGCGAAGTATCTCGCGATGCTGCGTTCGGGCGGGACGAAGCGGCACAAGGAACTGCTGGCGCCGTTCGGGCTGGATGCATCGGATCCGGCATTCTGGAAGAGGGGTCTGGACGTGATCTCCGGGTTCATCGACGAACTGGAGCGCGACGGGTGAGGACAACACACGATACTCCCCCTCCCCTTGCGGGAGGGGGTTGGGGGGCGTGCGCTCGTCGGCCTTCGTTGTTGAGCCGTGCTCGCGCGATACGGCGGACTGCTACGCCGGCGGAACGCAGGCTTTGGCCGGGGCTGCGCCGGCATTCTATCGGAGGACTAAAGTTTCGCCGGCAGGTGCCGCTGGGGCGTTACGTCGCCGATTTCTACTGTCCATCGGCGCGGCTGGAGGGAGCGGACAGGTTCGCATCTCCTGTGTTTCTCGATGTCTGACCGCAGCAACCTGTTCGGTGAGATACGCCGCATGGCGCGTACCTCGGGTGCCGTTGGCGGCATCGCTGCGCGCGTGGCCGGCGAACGTGTGTTCGGCATCAAGACCGACCGTGCCGCACATGCCGAAGACCTCCGCACTATTCTGGGCGGACTGAAAGGTCCGCTGATGAAGGTGGCGCAGTTCCTTTCCACGGTGCCGGATGCGCTGCCCGCCGAATACGCCGCCGAACTCGCGCAGTTGCAGGCCAATGCGCCGCCGATGGGCTGGAACTTCGTGCGCCGGCGCATGGCAAATGAACTCGGTGCTGACTGGGAGGCGAAATTCGCGCAGTTCGGCCATGAGGCCGCCGCGGCCGCCAGCCTGGGCCAGGTGCATCGCGCCCGCCTGCATGACGGCACCGATGTCGCCTGCAAGCTGCAATATCCGGACATGCCGAGTACGGTGGAGGCCGATCTCCGGCAGTTGCGCCTGGCGATGGCGATCTATCACCGGATGGATAACGCCATCCAGCACGAGGAGGTCTACAAGGAACTCTGCGAACGGCTGCGCGAGGAACTCGACTACGAGCGCGAGGCGGCGCAGATGCGTTTGTATGGACTGATGCTGGCGAACGACCCGACGGTGCACGTGCCGCTGCCGATGGCCGGCTTCTGCACGCGCCGGCTGCTGACAATGACGTGGCTCGATGGCCGGCCGCTGATGCAGCGCCTCGCGGAGGATCCGCCGCAGGAGGAGCGCAACAGCATGGCGGAGGCGCTGTTCCGCGCCTGGTATGTGCCGTTCTATCGCTATGGGGTGATCCACGGCGATCCGCATCTCGGTAATTATCAGGTGCGGCCGGATGGCTCGGTGAACCTGCTGGACTTCGGCGCCATCCGGGTGTTCGGCGCGAAATTCGTGCGCGGTGTGATCGACCTGTTCGAGGCGGTGCGCGACGACGACGATGCGAAGGCGCACCACGCCTACACGACATGGGGCTTCACCGATCTGTCGAAGGAGAAGATGGCGGCGCTGAACCTGTGGGCGCGCTTTCTGTACGAACCGTTATGCGATGACAGGGTGCGGCGCATTCAGGAGACCGACGATCCGCAGTTCGGGCGCGAGGTGGCCGAGCGCGTGCATGCCGGATTGAAACGCACCGGCGGCGTGAGGCCGCCACGCGAGTTCGTGCTGATGGATCGCTCGGCGATCGGGCTGGGAGGCGTGTTCCTGCGGCTCAAGGCGGAACTGAACTGGAGCCGGCTGTTCGGCGGCCTGATCGCGGATTTCGACGAGACGGTGCTGTCCGCGCGTCAGGCGGCGGCATTGTCCGAGGCAGGCGTGCCGCCGGCGCAATAGCGCGGGATGAGCACTTACTCACCAGTCGGTAATATAGACGACACTCGGCGCCTTGAAGAATGACCGTATTAACCGAGGCATGCGCTTGATGGCGCTGAGTTGCGCTTCGATCTTCGCCTGCAGCTTTTCGCCGCGCCGCAGCGGTGTTCTCGCCACACCGGTGCGTTTCATGTGGCTCCATACCAGCTCATCGGGGTTCAGTTCAGGCGCATAGCCAGGAAGAAAATGCAGGGTCAGCATGCCCTTCGTGGAGGCAACATAGGTCTTGACCAGTGTGGTCTTGTGCGCGGGAAGCCCGTCGAGCACCAAATGCACCGGCTTCGAACGACGCCGCATCATGCGTCGCAGCAGCGAGACAAACAACTCGGCGTTCAGCCCGCCCTGGTAGGTGCAATACCAGAACCCACCCCGTGCGTTCACCGCGGAGGCCGCACTGATCGACTGCCGCTGGCCAGGGCGTTCGACCACAGGCGTCTGACCCTTCTTGCCCCAGGTCTTGCCGTGCACGCTATCGGCGCGAAAGCCCGACTCATCCCAGAAATACACCTCACCGCCCGAGGCCTTTGCCTGTCTGGCAATGGCAGGAAACCGTTCGCGCTGCCACGCCTCAATCGCTTCAGGATCGCGCTGGTAAGCGCGTTGCAGCGGCTTTTGCGGTGTCAGCCCCAGCTTGGCGAGCAGTTCGCCAACCGCCGTCACGCCAAGCCGAATGGCGAACTTCCGCTCGATCAGCTCGGCCACCACCGACCGCGTCCACAATCCGAAGTCCAGGCCATACTGACGCGGATCGCGGCCATTGATCCAGCGAAACACCTGTTGCTCCTGGTGCGGGGTCAAACTGCGTGGCCGACCCGTCGCCGGCCTCGAGTGCAGCGCTCTCAGTCCCACACCCGGCTTCGCTGCCGCGCTGAGCCAGCGGTAGATCGTCGTGCGATTGAAGCCATACGAAGCAACCACCGATGACGGACGCTCCCCGCTCCGCACACGCTCCACCGCCATCAGTCGAATGGCTTCCAGCGTCCGATGATCAAAACCCCGCCCATCTCGCTTCATCCCGCCGCTATAGCACCACCCACCGACTTGTACAATAGGAATGTCGTCTTAATTCCCGATGGGTGAGTAAAGGCGTGCTCATTCCGCGCTATCGTGCCGGCGCGGCTGGGGGCGCTGCGCTGTACCAGTCGTACCAGTCCCACGCCATGTTGTTGGCGTAGAACACGACGGTATTGGTCAGGATCGATGCCGTGCCGAACACCGCGACGACCGCCGCCGAACCGGTATAGAGGTAGAGCGATCCCAGCTTGATCGATGCTATGACCGGCTTGTAGGTCAGGTACTTCTCGGTGTTGCGCCAGGCATCTGCCCTGGCGTCGAATTCCTGCTTCTCCGGCGGCGGGGAGTAGGTGTCCCAGAGATAGTCGTTCGCGGTGTACAGCGTCCAGGCACTGGCCGTGATGAATGCCGTCAGCGCCGCGCCTCCCGCCAGTCCGCCGGTCGCATAGGACAGAACGGCGATATTGGTCATCACGGTTCCGGCCTTGAATGTCGTGGCCTTGAGCGCCGAATGCGAAAGCGACGCCGGGCGGCTTGCGGTCGCGGCAAGGTCGCTGGCCAGCGGCGATGCCACGGGGACAAGACCCACCACGGCGGCGGCGAGCAACGCGCATCGCATTGCCATATCGACCTCTGGCTGACCGTTGCGGATGAACCTAGCGCAACGGCGAGACCAATAGGTTAACCCGTGCTCCATGCGTCCCGTGCGTCCCGCGGTCATACCGCCTGGGCGCCCTCGCGGACAGGACGCGTGCGGCGGGCCGCGCCGATGCCGGATGCAGCACCGGTGATGAAGCCGATCCCGTCGCGCCACGCGAAAGGCTGCGGATGGACGAAGGGACCGATCGCCTCTTGCACCACCCACCCCCTTCGCGCATGGTGCCGCGCCGTCGGTCTGGGGCAGTTCGCGCATGTGTTCGCGTGCCCGGTTCTCCCCTCTGGTCGTGTCTGTTGAAGGAGTGAGCGGATGCGCCTTGCGGTGCTGAAGGAACGCCGCGCGTCCGAGACGCGTGTAGCGGCCACGCCCGATACGGTGAAGCGTCTGGTCGGGCTTGGCCTGACGGTCGCGATCGAGGCGGGCGCCGGCGCGGAGGCGGCGATCCCCGATCCGCGAGTTCGCCGCCGCCGGGGCCGAGATCGCGCCCGATGCGCGGCGCCGCTCTGGCCGGTGCCGGGATCGTGTTCGCCGTGCAGATGCCGCTGCCGGAACAGCGGGCGCAGATCCCGCGTGGCGCGCTGCTGGTCTGCATCGCCAACGCCTTCGGCGATCCCGAGCTGGTGCCGGGCCTTGCAGCGGCCGGCATCGACTGCGCGGCGATGGAGCTGCTGCCGCGCATCACCCGCGCGCAGGCGATGGACGTGCTGTCGAGCCAGGCGAACCTCGCCGGCTACCGCGCGGTGATCGAGGCGGCCGGCGCGTTCCAGCGTGGCTTCCCGATGATGATGACCGCCGCCGGGACGGTGCCGCCGGCGCGCCTGTTCGTGATCGGCGCCGGCGTGGCCGGGCTGCAGGCGATCGCCACCGCGCGGCGTCTCGGCGCGATCGTCTCCGCCACCGACGTGCGTCCCGCCGCGAAGGAGGAGATCAAGTCGCTGGGCGCCACGTTCGTCGGCGTGGAGGATGAGGAGACCGCCAGCCAGACCGGCGCCTATGCACGCGAGATGAGCGAGGCGTTCCGTCAGAAGCAGGCGGAGCTGATGGCCACCACGATCGCCAAGAACGACCTGGTGATCTGCACCGCGCTGGTGATGGGCCGGCGTGCGCCGGTCATCGTGACGCAGCCGATGGTCGATGCGATGCGGCCGGGCAGCGTGATCGTCGATATCGCCGCCGATGCCGGCGGCAACTGCGCCGCCACCGTGCCGGGCGAGCGCATCGTCACGCCGAATGGCGTCACCGTCCTCGGCTACCACAATTGGCCGGGCCGCATTCCGGTTGCCGCGTCCGCGCTGTATGCGCGGAACCTGCTGACCTTCCTCAGCACGTTCTGGGACAAGGAGGCGAAGGCGCCGAAGCTGCCGGAGAGCGACGAGATCGTGAAGGGCGTCATGCTGACACGTGCCGGCGCTGTCGTGCATCCGAACTTCCTGCCCTCGCAAGCTGCCTAGAAGCGGAGTGCGCCGATGAACCCGACCCAATTGGCCGACGAAGCTGATCGGCTGGCGCAGCGGGCCAACGAGCTGGCGGCCCACGCGCACGCGCTGCTGGCGGGCACCAGCGGCGCCGTCACCGAGGTGGAGCCGTTCATCTTCCTGCTGGCGATCTTCCTGATGGCCTGCTTCGTCGGCTACTACGTGGTGTGGAACGTCACGCCGGCGCTGCATTCGCCGCTGATGTCGGTGACCAACGCGATCTCCTCGGTCATCGTGGTGGGCGCCATGCTGGCGACCGGGCTTGGCACCAGCGGCTGGGCGATGGGCTTCGGCTTCGTCGCCGTGATGCTGGCGAGCGTGAACATCTTCGGCGGCTTCGTGGTGACGCAGCGCATGCTGTCGATGTTCAAGAAGCGGCAATAGGGGCGCGCGCCGATGTCCGCCAACCTGACCGCGCTCGCCTATCTGATCGCCGCCGTCCTGTTCATCCTGGCGCTGCGCGGCCTGTCGTCGCCGGTCACGTCGCGCCAGGGCAACCGGTTCGGCATGATCGGCATGGCGCGTGGCGGTGATCGCCACGCTCGCCCATCACGGCATGGGCGGTCTGGGCTACGGGCTGATCTTCCTCGGCATCATCATCGGCGGCACGGTCGGCACCTTCGTCGCGCTGCGCATCCAGATGACGGCGCTGCCGCAGCTTGTCGCGGCGTTCCACTCGCTGGTGGGCCTCGCGGCGGTGTTCGTCGCCGCGGCGGCGCTGAATGCGCCCGAGGCGTTCGGCATCGGCACGCTCGGCAACGTCCACACGCAGAGCCTGATCGAGATGTCGCTCGGGCTGGCGATCGGCGCCATCACGTTCTCCGGCTCGCTGATCGCGTTCGCCAAGCTGCAGGCGCTGATGAGCGGCGCGCCGATCACGTTCCCCGGCCAGCACAAGCTGAACCTCGGGCTGGCCATCCTGCTGGTGGTGCTGATCGTGGCTGTTCGTCGCGACCGGCAGCCAGGTCGTGTTCTGGCTGATCGCGCTGCTGGCGTTCGGGCTGGGCTTCCTGATCATCATCCCGATCGGCGGCGCCGACATGCCGGTGGTCGTGTCGATGCTGAACAGCTATTCGGGCTGGGCGGCGGCGGGCATCGGCTTCACCATCCAGAACCTGGCGCTGATCATCACCGGCTCGCTGGTCGGCGCCTCGGGCGCGATCCTGTCCTACATCATGTGCAAGGGCATGAACCGCAGCATCATCAACGTGCTGCTGGGCGGCTTCGGCACCGAGGGCGGCGCGGCGGCGGCGGGCGGCGCGACGGCGGACCGCACGGTGAAGAGCGGCAACGCCGAGGATGCGGCGTTCATCATGAAGAACGCGTCGAAGGTGATCGTGGTGCCGGGCTACGGCATGGCGGTGGCGCAGGCGCAGCACGCGCTGCGCGAGATGGCGGACACGCTGAAGAAGGAAGGGGTGGAGGTGAAGTATGCCATCCATCCGGTGGCCGGCCGCATGCCCGGGCACATGAACGTGCTGCTGGCCGAGGCCAATGTGCCGTACGACGAGGTGTTCGAGCTGGAGGAGATCAACAACGAGTTCTCCACCGCCGATGTGGCGTATGTGATCGGCGCCAATGACGTGACCAATCCGGCGGCGAAGACCGACCCGCAGTCGGCGATCTACGGCATGCCGATCCTGGATGTGGAGAAGGCGGGGACGGTGCTGTTCGTCAAGCGCTCGATGGCGTCGGGCTATGCGGGGGTGGACAACGAGCTGTTCTTCCGGCCGAACACGATGATGCTGTTCGGCGATGCGAAGAAGATGACCGAGGAGATCGTGCAGGCGCTGGGGCACTGATCTCCACTACGGCGCGTCGGGGAACCAGTCGCCCAGCACCTGTTCTTCGTTATAAGTTATCGTTCGCCAGATGGAACGCGCGCTGTCTCGCCATGCCGCGTCAGCGCCGTGTCGGCGAAGCGGCGTGCCTTCGGCAACATTTCCTGCGATCAGGCCGGCTGACGGCTGAACGCAAGCTCGGGACTATCCTTCAAGCAACTCCTCGATCTCCGACACGCGCGCGGTCGATGGTTTCCTGCCAACCGGGGCGTGGCTCTGTCGCCGGCGAGCTCTGCAACTTCATCAGGTGCTCGATCACATTGAGGATGTGGCTGCGCAGCGCCGCGCGTTCCGATCGGCCCACGGTCTCGATCTCCTCGGCGATGTTCGGCCAGTCGAGGTCCGCGTCGTTGACGCGCTCGCCGGCCGCCAGCCGGCGCAGCAACGCACCCTGCCGCTGGCTCCACGCGTAGATGTCGAGATCGTAGTCGCTCACGCCGACAAGCATTAGCATCACTCCGCATCTTCGTCGACGCGTTCGCCGCACGCGCCGGCGATGCCGCTGTTGCGCAGCCCGGCCGGATGGAAGCGCGTGGCAGACCAGCCGGCCATCTCCTCGTAGCTGCGATACTTTTCCTCCAGCGCCGCCTGCGCCTGCGCCATCAGTATCGCGGCTTCCTCGGGCCGGCTCTGCGCCAGCGCGCGATACCGCGTCTCGTTGTAGGCGTAGTCGCGGAACTTCAGCGTGGGCCGCGGGCTGTCCAGCACGAACGGGTTCTCGCCGACCTCGCGCAGCGCGGGGTTGTAGCGGAACAGCGGCCAATAGCCGCAGGCCACCGCCAGGTCCTGCTGCTTCATGCCGCGCTGCATGTCGATGCCGTGCGCGATGCAATGGCAATAGGCGAGGATCAGCGAAGGCCCCGAATACGCCTCTGCCTCGCGGAACGCCTGCAGCGTCTGCTGCGGATTGGCGCCCATCGCCACCTGCGCGACATAGACATTGCCGTAGGCGATCGACTGCAAGGCCAGGTCCTTGCGCGCCACCCGCTTGCCGGCGGAGGCGAACTTGGCGATCGCGCCGAGTGGCGTCGCCTTCGAGGCCTGGCCGCCGGTGTTGGAATACACCTCGGTGTCGAGCACCAGCACATTGACGTCGCGCGCGCTGGCCAGCACGTGGTCCAGCCCGCCATAGCCGATGTCGTACGCCCAGCCGTCGCCGCCGACGATCCAGATGCTGCGGCGGACCAGATGCTCGACCACGGACAGCAGATCCTTCGCACGCGGATCATTCAGCGCGTGCAGACGCCGCTTCAGTTCGCCGACGCGCTCGTGCTGCAAGCGGATGTCCGACTCGTTCACCTGCGGGGCAGTCAGCGCGGCATTCACAAGATCCGCTCCCAGCGCCGGCGCCATCTCGCGGGCCAGGCTCTGCGCCATTTCCAGGTGCTTGTCCGCGGCCAGACGAAAGCCAAGACCGAATTCGGCGTTGTCCTCGAACAGCGAGTTCGACCAGGCGGGTCCGCGGCCTTCGCTGATTGGTGGACCACGGCGTCACCGGCAGGTTGCCGCCGTAGATGGACGAGCAGCCGGTGGCATTGGCGATCTGCAGCCGGTCGCCGAACAACTGCGACAGCAGCTTCAGGTACGGCGTCTCGCCGCAGCCGGCGCAGGCGCCGGAGTAGGCGAACAGCGGCTCGAGGAACTGCACGCCGCGGACATTGGCGAAGTCCACGCGCGCCCGGTCGTTCACCGGCAGTGCGGCGAAGAACGCGTTGTCCGCTGCGCGGCCGTCCAGCAGCGGCTCCTTGTCGTGCATCGCGAGCGACTTGGGCGGCACAACGGGACAGGCCTCGACGCAAAGCCCGCAACCGGTGCAGTCCTCGATCGCGAAGTCGAGCGCGAAGCGGACGTCGGGAAAGCCGCGCACGTTGATCGGCGCCGAACGGAAGCTTGCCGGCGCGCCGTCGAGCTTCGCCGCGTCGAAGTACTTCGCCTGGATCACGCCGTGCGGGCAGACGAAGCTGCACTGGCCGCATTGGATGCAGGTGTCGGCGTCCCATACCGGCACGGCGTCGGCGATGTTGCGCTTCTCCCAGACGGCGGTGCCGGACGGCCAGGTGCCGTCCACCGGCAGACGGCTCACCGGAATCTCGTCGCCGCGGCCTTCCAGCATCGCGGCGGTCACCTCGCGCACGAAGGCCGGCGCGTGCTCCGGCACAAGCGGCGCGCAGGTCGAAGCGGCTGGTGGCCGCCTCCGGCACGGCGACCTCGAACAGCCGTTCGAGCGTGTCGTCGACCGCGCGGAAATTCGCCTGCACCACCGCCTCACCCTTGCTGCCGTAGCTCTTGCGGATCGCCTCCTTGATGTGGCCGATCGCCCTGCTCGCGCGGCAGCACGCCCGAGATGGCGAAGAAGCAGGTCTGCAGCACGGTGTTGGTGCGGCCGCGCAAGCCCGACGTCCTGCGCCACGCGCGAGGCGTCGATGACGAACAGCCGCAGCCCGAGCCCGATGATCTTCACCTGCATCGAGCGCGGCAGGTGATCCCAGATTTCCGTCGGGACCGTACGGCGCGTTCAGCAGCACGGTCGCGCCGGGCGCCGCCAGCCGCAGCACATCGTGGCGCGCGACGAACTGGAACTGGTGGCAGCCGATGAAACCGGCGCTGCTGGATCAGGTACGGCGCGTGGATCGGCCGCGGACCGAAGCGCAGATGCGAAATCGTCTGCGCGCCCGACTTGTGCGAATCGTAGACGAAGTAGCCCTGCGCGTGCAGACCGGCATCCTCGGCGATGATCTTCACGCTGTTCTTGTTGGCGCCCACGGTGCCGTCGGCGCCAAGACCGTAGAATACCGCCTGCACGACGTCGTTCGGCTCGATGCTGAACGACGTGTCGGGCGGCAGGCTGGTGTGCGAGACATCGTCGATGATGCCGACCGTGAAGCCATTGCGCGGTTCGGGGCGGCGCAGCTCGTCGAACACCGCCTTCGCCATCGCCGGATTGAAGTCCTTCGACGACAGGCCGTAGCGGCCGCCGATCACCAGCGGCATGGTGCGCCGCCGGCCGCGCGCGACCGCCTGCGCCAGCGTGTTGACCACGTCGAGATACAGCGGCTCGCCGGGCGCGCCGGGTTCCTTGGTCTGCTCCAGCACGGCGACGGCACGAACGCTGCGCGGCAGCGCCGCGAGGAACGCGTCGGCGGCGAACGGCCGGTACAGCCGGACCTGCAGCACGCCGACCCGCTCGCCCAACTCGTTCAGCGCGGTCGCGGTGGCGCCGGCGGTTTCCGTGCCGGACCCCATCATGACCACGACGCGATCGGCGTCCGGCGCTCCGTGGTAGTCGAACAGATGATACTGCCGGCCGGTCGCGGCGGCGAAGCGGTCCATCTGCTGCTGCACGATCTCCGGCACGCGCGCATAGAACGGATTGGCCGTCTCGCGCGCCTGGAAGAACGTGTCGGCGTTGTGCGCCGTGCCGCGCACGACCGGACGCTCCGGCGACAGCGCCCGCGCGCGATGTGCGCGCACCAGGTCGTCGTCGATCATGGCGCGGATCTGCGCATCGCTCAGCAGCGTGATGGTGGCGATCTCGTGCGAGGTGCGGAAGCCGTCGAAGAAGTGCAGGAACGGAATGCGCGATTCGAGCGTCGCCGCCTGGGCGATCAGCGCCGCGTCATGCGCCTCCTGCACCGAGGCCGAGGACAGCATGGCGAAGCCGGCGGCGCGCACCGCCATCACGTCGGAATGGTCGCCGAAGATCGACAGCGCCTGGGTGGCGATGGCGCGGGCGGCGATGTGGAACACCGTCGGCGTCAGCTCGCCGGCGATCTTGAACATGTTGGGCAGCATCAGCAGCAGGCCCTGCGAGGCGGTGAACGTCGTGGTCAGCGCGCCGGATTGCAGCGCGCCGTGCACCGCGCCGGCGGCGCCGCCCTCGCTCTGCATCTCCTGCACGACCGGGACGTTGCCCCAGATGTTGGGGATGGCCTTGGCGGACCACTCGTCGGCGAGTTCCGCCATGGTGGAGGACGGCGTGATCGGGAAGATCGCGCACACCTCGTTCACCCGGTAGGCGACGTGGGCCACCGCGGTGTTGCCGTCCATCACGGCGCGGGATTCGGCAGGGGAGTGGGAGGTCATGGTCAGGTATCCTCCGCGACCATATCGATCGCGTGGCAGGGACACTGCTCGAAGCACGTGGCGCAGCCGGTGCATTTCATGGCATCGACACTGTAGCCGAGACCGATGCCCAGCTTGGCGATCGCCTGCTCGGGGCAGGCCGCGTAGCAGTTGTCGCATTCGAAGCAGTTGCCGCAGGACAGACAACGTTGTGCCTCGTGCCGCGCCTCGGCTTCGCTCAGGCCGGCCATCACTTCCTCGAAGCCGGAGACGCTTTGCGCCTTGGTCAGATGGTGCTGCACCGCCGGATCGACGTCGCTGAACACCGGCAGGTTCAGCATGTCGAACGTCACCAGCGGCGCGGACGCGGGCTTGTCGTAGGTGGTGCCGCGCAGCCAGGCGTCGATGCAGCGCGCCGCCTTCTTGCCGTGCCCGACGGCGACCGTGACGGTGCGCTCCGCCGGGACCATGTCGCCGCCGGCGAACACGCCCGGATGGCCGGTCATCATCTGCCGGTCCACCACCACGGTGTCCCACTTGAACGCGACGCCCGGCACCGTGCGCAGGAAATCGCTGTCGCTGTCCTGGCCGAGGGCCAGCACCACCGCGTCGGCCTCCAGGGTCTCCAGCTCGCCGGTCGGCTGCGGCCAGCCCTTGTCGTCGAGCGCCATCCGTTCGATCGTCAGCGTCGGTCCGACGATCTCCTTGATCGTCGTCAGCCACTTGATCTTCACGCCCTCGGCGAGCGCCTCGTCGGCCTCGAACTCGTGCGCGGGCATGTGCGCGCGGTCGCGGCGGTAGACGATCAGCGCTTCATCGGCGCCCAGACGGCGGAGGCTGCGGGCGGCATCCATGGCCGTGTTGCCGCCGCCATAGACCACGACCCGCCGTCCGAGCAGCGGCTTGCCGCCGGTGCTGGTCTCGCGCAGCAGCGCCACCGCATCCAGCACCCGCACCGCGTCGCGCGCCGGGATGTCGACGTGCTTGCCGACATGCGCGCCGATTGCGACGAACACCGCGTCGAACTGGCCGGCGTCGCGTTCGGCGAGCAGGTCGGTGACCTTGTGGTTCAGCACGATCTCGCACGCCCATGCGCCTGATGCGGGCGATCTCGGCCAGCAGGCCGGCGCGGGGCAGGCGGTAGGCGGGAATGCCGAAATGCAGCATGCCGCCAGGCACCGGGCCGGCTTCGTGGATCTCCACCTGATGGCCGAGCCTGGTCAGGTGATAGGCGGCCGACAGCCCGCTCGGGCCGGCGCCGATGACCAGGATGCGCTTGCCGGTGGCCGGGGCCACGGGAACCGTCCAGCCTTCATCCAGTCGCCATGTCGCCGAGGAAGCGCTCGACCGCGTGGATCGACACCGCGTGCATCCAGTTCGCCGCGATTGCAGGCGGTTTCGCACGGGTGATAGCAGACCCTGCCATGCGTCGCCGGCAGCGGATTGTCCGCAATCAGCGTCTCCCACGCGCGGCGGTATTCGCCCGCCTGGGCGAGCGCCAGCCAGGCCTGGATGTCCTCCCCGGCGGGGCAGGCGTGATTGCAGGGCGGCTTCAGCGCGACGTAGTGCGGCAGCCGCGTGCGGAACGGCCCGGAGCCGTGATGGAGCGTCAGATCGACCGCTGGGGTCAGATCGTGCGCGGGCCGCGACGTCGTTCGCTGGGTTTCGTCCATGGCGCGCATCTGGCCACTCGTGCGTTAGCAAATCATTGACGTGGATCAATCCACTGTCGGGTGCCACTTGCTAGCTTCGGTCACCATGCAACCACGCCTGATCACGCTGACGCTGAATCCCGCGCTCGACCTCGCCGCCGATGCGGACGCGGTGGTGCCGACGCACAAGATCCGCATGCACCATGAGCACGCCGACCCCGGCGGAGGCGGCGTCAACGTGGCACGGGTGCTGCACGAGCTGGGCGGCGACACGCTGGCCATCCTGGCGGCCGGCGGAGCGCCCGGGCGCGTGCTGGAGGAATTGCTGGACGAGGCCGGCGTGAAGCGGCGCAGCGTGCTGATCAGGGGGCGCACCCGGGTCAGCCTGAACGTGCAGGACGCCAGCAGCGGCCTGGAATATCGCTTCGTCCCGGAAGGCCCGACGCTGACCGAGGCGGAGTTCCAGGCCTGTCTGGCGGCGGTCGAGCAGGAGCCCGGGGAGTGGCTGATCGCCAGCGGCAGCCTGCCGAATGGCGTCCCGGATGACGCCTATGCGCAGGTGGCGCGGATCGCGGCGGGCAAAGGGCAGCGCTTCGTGCTGGACACCTCGGGCGCTGCGCTGGTTGCGGCGCTGGAGCAGGGGGGATGCGAGCTGGTCAAGCCCAGTCTCGGCGAGCTGGAGCACCTGGTGGGGCGGCCGCTGAAGGACCCGGTCGAGCAGGACAGGCAGGCCATGGCGCTGGTGCGGCGGGGTGCCGCTCGGATGGTGGCGCTGACGCTCGGGGTCGAGGGCGCCCTGCTGGCCACTCCGGACGGGGTGATCCGGATGCCGGCAATGGATGTTCCGATGCACAGCTCGGTGGGTGCGGGCGACGCGTTCCTGGCCGCGACCAGCCTCGCCCTGGCGCGCGGGGCGACGCCGACCGAGGCCCTGGCGTGGGGCACGGCGGCTGGAGCCGCCACCGTCGCGTGCGCCGGGACGGCGAGGCTGCGGCGGGTCGATGTGGAGGCGCGATATCGGGAATTGTGCGGCGCGGTGCTATGAGCCTCCGGCCCCCCGCCGTTTCGCGGCGAGCGCGGCATAGCGGCCGGCCAGGGTCAGTAGCGCCTTCGCGACATCGGTGGTGCCGGCGGTCGCGGCCATGCGACGGAGCTCGTCCGCGTTGGCCTGCAACTGGTCTGCTGTGCGCTGCGAAAGAGGAACATAGCGCGCGTTCATGACGGGAAACGATGTCGTGGAATGTTGGGCGGTCGGCATGGAGTGGATGTCAGTGCGCTGACAGTCCGCCGCGGCAGTCCTGGGGACAGCACGTGGCATGTGCGACATCGGGGACTCCTTCCTCAGTGGGTTGTCCCACGCACGTAAGCTGAAAACTGGCTAACAAAGGGTTCACGCCAACGGCCGGCGCAGCGTCAACTAAGCGCGGTTTGCCGGGCCAGGCTGCGCACCTCGTCGGCTATTTCGCGGAGTCTCTTCGCGATACCGGAATTGACGATGGTCGCGGCCAATTGATCGGTCGCTCGGGCGAGCGCAAGTAGTTCGGGATCGCCATTGTCAGGATTGGGCTGCACGGGCGTCCTCCGTTGTCGAGCCGTTGTTTACGGTAGCGTGCCGGAGCCTGCCTTGATCTGGATCAACCGGTCGGCAGGGTGAAGTGGAACGCACTGCCGCCGCCGGGCTGTGGCTCCATCCACAGCACCCCGCCGTGCGCCTCGATGATGGTACGGCAAACCGACAGGCCGATCCCCATGCCATCAGCCTTTGTCGTGACGAAAGGCTGAAACAGCCGGGCCTCGATCTCGGGGGAGATCCCGCTGCCGGTATCGGTCACGCTGATCATGATATGGTCGGCCCGCGTCGACGCCGCAACCGCGAGTTCGCGGACTTCGCAACCCTCCATTGCCTCCATCGCGTTGCGGATCAGGTTCAGCAGTACCTGCTGGACCTGAACGCGGTCCACCGAGGCCGCGGGAAGGTCGGGGTCCATGCCGATCATCACCTTGACACCCCGCTCCTTGGCGCCGACCAGCGCCAGGGCGCTCGCCTCCTCGATCAGCTTGGCAATGCTCTCGGACTGGCGTGCCACCTCGCCGCGAGTGACGAAGTCGCGCAGCCGGCGGATGATCTCGCCGCTGCGCAGTGTCTGCTCGACGGCATGGTTCATCGCCTGGCGGATGCGCTCGAGATTGGGCTCGGGTGCGGCCAGCAGGCGCACGGCGGCGCGGACATAGTTGGCGGTGGCGGTCAGCGGCTGGTTCAACTCGTGGGCCAGCGCCGCCGCCATCTGTCCCATCGACCGCACGCGTGAGACGTGCAGCAGCCCGTCCTGTAGCTCGTGCAGCCGCCGCTCGGTCTGCTGGCGCTCGGTGAGGTCGCGGACGAAACCGGTGAACAGGCGCTGATCTGTCTGGATCGCCTCACCGACCGACAGCTCCATCGGGAAGGTGCTGCCGTCCTTGCGCCGCCCGACCACGACGCGGCCGATGCCGATGATGCGCCGCTCGCCGGTGCGGCGGTAGCGGTCGAGGTAGCCGTCGTGCTGCTCGCGGTACGGCGGCGGCATCAGCATCCTGACGTTCTGGCCGCGCACCTCGCTCGCGGTGTAGCCGAACAGACGCTCCGCGGCCGAACTGAAGAACTGCACGATGCCGTGGGCGTCGATCACGATCATGGCGTCCGGCACGGTATCCAGGATCGAGCGCAGCAGCGCCGAGTCGCTGGCGACATGGGTCGGGACGGGCAGGGGAGTTCTGGTTGCTGCATACGACCCTGATTGTAGCGGCCCCGGGCCTGCGGGCAAAGTTTCGATGCGGAGTCCGTCGCAATCAGCCGCTCGCGTGCGCGATGAAGTCGAGCAGTACGTCTTCGTCCAGCGGCTTCTCCAGCACCTTTGCGACGTCGAGATCGCCTGCCATACGGATCAGATCTGGCGAGGGCGAGCCGGTGATCAGGGCCACCGGCAGGGTTACGCCCTGGCTGCGCAGCCGGGCCACCAGTTGGAGGCCGGTCTGGTCGGGCATGTGCTGGTCCACCACCAGGCATGCGAGCTCGCCGATCGGCGCGTCATCGCAGAAACTGGGCGGCGGAGCCGTAGGTGGCGACGGGGTAGCCGGCGATCTCCAACAGGAACCGCAGCGAATCGCGCACGGCATCGTCATCGTCGACCACCGCCACCAGCCGGCGCGATCCGCCTTGCATCCCGTCCGCTCCCGCGCCGCTCGAGCTGATGTCGTGGATCAGCATGGGTGCAATGTGGTCGAATTCCCAGCAAGCCGCCTTGACCTAGGTCAACGGCCCGGCGACTTTCGCCTGTTCCGCCGCGATCGTCATGCGCACCAGCTCCGGCAGGCTGCGCGCGCCCATCTTCTCCATGACGCGCGCCCGGTGCACTTCGACAGTGCGCGGGCTGGAGCCGAGATCGTAGGCGATCGTCTTGTTCGGCTGACCGGCCACCAGGCGGTCCAGCACCTCGCGCTCGCGCGGGGTCAGCGTGGCGAGGCGCCTGGTGATTTCGGCCACGGCCGCGGCCTCGTCGCGCACCCGCTGGCTGAGCGCGATGGCGTTGCTGACCGCCGTCAGCAACTGCTCGTCGTCGAACGGCTTTTCCAGGAAATCCGCGGCGCCGGCCTTCATCGCCTCCACCGCGATCGGCACGTCGCCATGGCCGGTCATGACGATCACCGGCAGGCGAATGCCCTGCTCGGTCATGCGGCGCTGCAATTCCAGGCCGTTGAGTTCCGGCATCTGCACGTCGGTCAGCACGCAGCCGGCCGCGCGTCGGACGCCGACTGCAGGAAGGCCGCTGGCCGAAGCGTAGGCGCGCACCGAGAAACCCGCCGATTCCAGCAGGACGGCCAACGAATCGCGCACCGACGCGTCGTCGTCGACGATATGGACCAGAGGTGCCTCAGCCATCGGGCGTCTCCCAGCCGACCGCGTTCCGGAAGCCATACGTAGCATTCCGTACGTCCGTTTCCGAATTTCGCCCTTGGCGGGCGGCCGATACACCCGGAGCCAGCGAAACATTAACGGTGATGGAGAGTCGGATGCAGGCGACGATGGAGCGGACGGAACAGCGTCCTGGCAACTGCCGATGTTCGGCATTCGGCCATTCCGTCGCGGCTACAGGCCGCGCCGCGCGATGCGCTCGATCTGCTGGAGCAGTTCGGCACCACCGTCTCGGTGATGCACGACCGGGAAATTCATGGTCAGGGGGTTCGGGCGGACTACTGCTATCGGATCCTGAGCGGCTGCGTGCGGATGGTCAAGCTGATGGAGGACGGCCGGCGCCAGATCGGCGAGTTCCTGATGGCGGCGACCTGCTGGGCTTCGATGCGCTGGGGACCTACGACTTCGCGGCCGAGGCGGTGTCGGATGCGGTGCTGCGGCGCTATCCGCGCCGGATGGTGGATGCGCTGGCCGAGAGCAACGTGGCGCTGACGCGCCGGCTACGCGATCTGACCTCGATCAGCCTGCGCATGGCCCATACGCGGCTGGTGCTGCTCGGACGGAAGACCGCGTCGGAGCGGATCGCCACGTTTCCTGCTGGAGATGGCGGAGCGGCTGCCGGATACGCGCCCGCAGGTGCTGGACCTGCCGATGAGCCGCACCGACATCGCCGATCATCTCGGGCTGACGATCGAGACGGTGTGCCGGGTGCTGGCGCATCTGCGCCGCGAAGGCACGGTCGCGGTCGAGCCCGGCCGCATCACGATCCGCGACGGCGTCGCGCTTGCAGCAGATGGCGTCGGAGCCGCGGCACTGAGCCGGGTCAGGCGTTGCGCGATACGGCAGGCGGAATCCCGGAACGCGACCATCAACCGGTTCCAGCCGTTGATCGCCACCACTGCCATGGTGAGATCGACCAGTTCGCGCTCGCTGAACTCCGCCCGCGCCAATTCGTAGACGTCGTCCGGCACGTGGGTATCGGCGACGCGGGTTACCGCCTCGGTCCATGCCAGCGCGGCGCGCTCACGTGATGAGAACACGGGCGCCTCACGCCATGCGCCGATCAGATCGAGGCGCTCCTGTGACTTGCCGGCCTTGCGTGCGTCGCGCGTATGCATTCGGCAGAACGCGCAGCCGTTGATCTGCGAGGCGCGGAATGGCGAGCGTCTGTTGCGGCTGCCAGTCCAAACCTCTCGGACTCGACCGTACCAACCGCATGCGGCACGCTCGACGGCGAACCCCAGGGAGGTCCGTTCGATGCAATTCGGCGTGTTCGATCACATGGATCGCGGACCGGTTTCGCTCGATCGATTCTATGCCGATCGGCTGCGGCTGGTGGAGGCATATGATCGCGCCGGCTTCTACGGCTACCACGTCGCCGAGCACCATGCGACGCCGCTCGGCGTTGCGCCGTCGCCCGGTGTCTGGCTCGCCGCAGTGGCCGAGCGGACGAAGCGGTTGCGCTTCGGGCCGCTGGTGTATCTGCTGCCGCTGTACCATCCGCTGAAGCTGCTGGAAGAGATCTGCATGCTCGATCAGATGAGCGGCGGACGCTTCTTGCTCGGGGTAGGGCGCGGGATTTCGCCGATCGAGCTGCGCTACTTCGGCATCGATCCGGACGCGGCGCCCGCGATGTACGCCGAGGCGCTGGAGGTGATCCTGCGCGGCATGACCAACAAGGAACTGAGCTTCGAGGGGAAATACTACCGCTACGCCAATGTGCCGATGGAGCTGACGCCGCTACAGCAGCCGCATCCGCCGCTCTGGTACGGGATCGGCCGACCGGATGCCGTGCCGTGGGCGGCGGAGCGGCGGGTCAACGTCGTCGCCAATCTCGGCGGCAGGGGAATGCGCGCGATCACCGACCGCTACCGCGCTGAATGGAAGGCACTGGGCAATCCGGCGAACGAGCTGCCGCTGATGGGAGTCAGCCGGCACATCGTGATTGCCGCGACGCGCAAGGAGGCGCTGGAGATTGCGCAGCGCGGCTACCGCAAGTGGCGCGACAGCTTCCTGCTGCTGTGGCGCAAGCACAACATGCAGTTGCCCAATCCCAACGCATTGTTTCCCGAACAGTTCGAGGAGGCGGAGGCACAAGGCCGCGCGGTCGCCGGAACCGCGGAGCATGTGCGCGCGGCCTTGCAGACGTCGATCGACGAGGGCGGGCTGAACTATCTGCTTTGCCGTTTCGCGTTCGGCGACATCACGTGCGATGAGGCGCTGCAATCGGTGGCACTGTTCGAGCGTCATGTGCGGCCGGCGATTACGCCGGCGCGGGAGGATGCCTGATGTCGGCGTTCAATATCGGCGAGATGCTGGATGCGTATGACACGCGCGCGCGCATGCGCCGCCACCCACTGCCGGGGCCGGAGCTGGAGGGGCTGGATGTGGCGCCGAACGCCTAAGCGCGGACGCAAACACCTGTCACTGCGAGGAGCGAAGCGACGAAGCAATCTCCACCAAGGTGTGCAACTCGACGGGGATTGCTTCGCTTCGCGGTGCGGTTACTCGGGCATGAGGTCCGGGCGGTTCCTTGGAAAGCGCGCGACCGTCTCAGGCTCCAGGTTGAAGGTGGCGGCGACCATCTCCGGCGGGGAGTGCGCCAGCCAGTCGGAGAAGGAAATCTCCTCGTAGCGCGGCGAGCGGAACACCGCGACGAGGACCAGGTCCGTGTTGCCGGTGTTCTCGATGTAGTGGCCAAGGCCCTTCTGCACATAGCCGATGTCGCCGGGATGGAAATTCGCGGTGTTCGCCGAGGGGCCGGCATTGAACACGGTCATCCGGCGCGGTCCCTTTGAGGTAGTATTGCCATTCGTCGGCGTTCGGATGCCAGTGCATCGTCCGCATGGCGCCGGGTCTTATCGTCACCAGGCCGGCGGCGATGGTCTTGGAGACATGGAAGTTGGAGCTGTCGGCGATCTGCACGAAGCCGCCCCGGTTATCGCTGACCTTCGGCGCATCGGCGAGCGAGAAGGTGAACGGGAATTCGGGCGCGCCGGCCTTGCTCGCCACCGCCGCCTGCACCTCGGCCAGCGGCCCCGGCACCTTGCCTTGGAAGATCCAACGGTCCTGTAGCGGAATGTTCTTGAAAGCCTCGGCTGGCACGCCGAAATTCTTCGCCAGAACCTCAGGCGGCGTGTGCGCCATCCAATCGGTCGCCAGCAGCGTGTTGAACTCCGACGAGGCACCGTTGTCGAAGGCGAGCACGAACTCGGCGCCGTCGGGACCGAGGCCTTGCAGGGAGTGCGGCAGACCTGCCGGGAAATACCAAAGATCGCCCTCCTTCACGTCCGCCACGTAAGGACGGCCAAGGGCGTCGAGAATCGTGATGCGGCAGTTGCCGTAGGTCATGATCGCCCATTCGGCCTGCTGGTGCCAGTGAAGTTCGCGGATGCCACCGGCGGAGAGGCGCATATTGACGCCGGCGATCTCGGTCGAGATGGCGAAGTCCGCAACGGTGACCTGGCGCCCCCAGCCACCGTCCTGGATGCGCCGCGGTGCGAGGTTAAACGAGGCCCAGAACTGCGGCATGCTGCCGACGTCGGTCGCCGGTGGGTCGAGGAATGTGGGCATGGTGCCGGCCAGACCGGCATCATGCGGACCGGGAATGGTCAGTGCCCCGGGGTTGGTGACGTTGACCGCGCCCTCTGGCGGCTGGTCTGGATTGCCGAACGTGGCGGCACGCGCGAGCGTTGCGGTCATAGCGGCGCCACCGGCCGCCGTTGCGGCCAGCACGCCGCGACGCGACAAATTCATGACATTTCCCCAACAGTAAAGGTGGGGTATCCTATCGAACCGGCAACGCTACATCCAGCGCTCTGAGCGACCGAGATTGCTGCACTTCGCTCGCTATGACAGGGGTCAGGCCGACATCTTGATCGGCGGCTCCAGGTCGTCCGGCAGCGGGCACACGTAGGGATTGCGGCCGATGCGCGCCTGATGGTCCGCCTTCGCGCGCGCCAGCAGCACCTCGTCCTGGATCACATCGACGGCGGTGCCGGCCATCACCTTCGCCACGTGCACCAGCCCCTTGTGCGCCGCCGGCATCTTGCCCTGTGCGGTGAGCTGCCAGGAATGGCCCGGCGTGCCGATCGCGTAGGTGGCGCCGCGCGCCTGCACCGTCGGCACCACCCAGCTCACGTCGCCGACATCGGTGGAGCCCATCATCGGCGCGCTCTTCGCATCCAGCGGGACGATCTGGTCGCACAGCGACACACCGTTCTGCATCGGCACGCCGACGCGGCGATACGCGGCCTCGATGTCCTCATCGGTCAGCGTCGCCTGGATCTTCGCGGCGAATGCGCGGTCGGCGTCGTCGAACGGCGGCGGGCCGAGGCGCTGGAGGTTGTCGTGCATCGCGCGTTCCAGCGGCGTGTTCGCCAGCAGGTTCGACACCGCGCTGACCACCTGCGACTCCACGCGCGTCTCGGTCATCAGCGCCGCGCCCTCGGCGATCTTGCGCACGCGCTCGATCAGCCGCGTCAGTTCGGGCAGTTCGCGGGCGCGGATCAGGTAGCGCACCTTGGCGCGCGCCTGCACGACGTTGGGCGCGATGCCGCCGGCGTCCAGCAGCGCGTAGTGGACGCGCGCGTCGGACGGCATGTGCTCGCGCATGTAGTTCACGCCGACATTCATCAGCTCCACCGCATCGAGCGCGCTGCGCCCGAGATGCGGCGCCGCGGCGGCGTGCGAGGCGCGGCCGTGGAAGGTGAAGTCGATGCGCGTGTTGGCGAGCGACACCGCCTCGTTCACGCCGGAGAACGCGGCGGGATGCCAGGAGATCGCGACGTCCACGTCGCTGAACGCGCCGGCGCGCGCCATGAAGCCCTTCGCCGCGCCGCCTTCCTCGGCCGGACAGCCGTAGTAGCGCACGCGGCCCTTGATGCCGTGCGCGGCCAGGTAGTCCTTCACCGCCGTCGCCGCCAGCATCGACGCGGACCCCAGCAGGTTGTGACCGCAGCCGTGGCCATAGCCGTCGCCCGGCAGCGGCTTCGGTTCGGCCACGCCGGCCTCCTGGCTGAGCCCGGGGAGCGCGTCGTATTCGCCGAGGATGGCGATCACCGGACCGCCTTCGCCTGCTTCGCCCATCACCGCGGTGGGGATGCCGGCGACATTCTGTGGTCACGCGAAACCCGTGCTGCTCCAGCATCGCGGTGTGCTCGGCGCAGGAGCGGAATTCGCCGTAGCAGAGTTCCGGCATGCCCCAGACGCGATCGCTGAGCGCCTCGAAGTCGTCCTTCCTGGCATCGACCAGACGCCAGATTTCTTCAGTGTTCTGCATGACCGGACTCCTTGTATCTGAAGCAGGAGACCAGGTGGTCGTTCACCATCCCGGTCGCCTGCATGAAGGCATAGCATATGGTCGAGCCGACGAAGCGGAAGCCCCGTTTGGCCAGCGCCTTGCTCATCTGGTCGGACAGGGCGGTCGTGGCCGGCACCTGCTTGCTTTCGCGCCAGCGGTTCACCAGCGGCTTGCCGCCGACGAACGACCACAGATACGCGTCGAGGCTGCCGTGTTCGGCGATCACGTCGAGCGCCACGCGGGCGTTGTCGCGCACCGAATAGACCTTCAGCCGGTTGCGGATGATGCCTGACGACGTCAGCAGCTTTTCCAACGCGGGATCGCGCATGCCGGCGACGCGCTTGATGTCGAAGCCGTGGTAGGCGCGCGCGGTACTCGTCGCGCCGCGCCAGGATCGTCCGCCAGGAGAGCCCGGCCTGAGCGCCTTCCAGCGTCAGCAGTTCGAACAGCGCGCGGTCGTCGTGATGCGGCACGCCCCACTCGCGGTCGTGATAGGCGAGCATGGCGGCATCGGCGCCTTCGGCCCAGGAACAGCGAGAGATCGTCACCGCACTATCCTCCCCTCGCCCAGCCCCTCCCGCAGGGAGGGGGAGAGACTGCTTGCGCGTTCACTTTGCGGGCTTCACATTGACCAGATGCAGGTCCTCGCCGACCGTCGGCACATAGGTGAAGCCGGCGCGCGTCGCCCAGATGTTCTTCTGGATGTGCAGCGGAATGATCGCGACATCGTCGAACGCCATCGCTGCGCCTGCTGGAGGATCTTCTCGCGCGCCGCATCGTCCGCGGTGCCCAGCGCCTCGCCGATCAGCTTGTCGAGCGCCGGATTGGAATAGCGGCCGCGGTTGGCGGCGCCCCAGCCCTTGGCAGGATCGAACGTGGCGTTCTGCGCGATCAGCGGATCCGACGCCTCCGCCGTGCCGGTGCCCCAGCCGAACAGGAAGGCGGAGAACGCCTGCTTGTTGGCCTGGCCGACATAGCTCGACCACGGCAGCGGATCGACCTCGGTCTGCACGCCGATGCGGGTCCACATCTGGCCGACCGCCTGGATGATCTTCGCATCGTTCACGTAGCGGTCGTTCGGACCGTGCAGCGCAATGCGGAGACCCTTGGGGTAGCCCGCCTCCGCCAGCAGCTTCTTCGCCTGCTCCGGATCGTAGGGCGGCGGTTTGATGTCGGGGTCGTAGCTGTACACGCCGGGCGGCAGATACTGCCCGGACGGCACCGCCGCATCCTCCATCACGCGATCGACGATCGCCTTGCGATTGATCGCGATCGACAATGCGAGGCGCACCCGCCGGTCCTTCAGCGGATTCTTGTCCAGCTTCTCGCCATTGGGTCCGAACACATAAGGGCTCGGCCCGTCGCGCGACTGATCGAGGCCGAGAAAGATCAGCCGCAGGCCAAGCGTCTCCCACAGCTTGACCTTCGGATCCTTGCGCAGCTTCTCGAGATCCTCGGTGGGCACGAAGTCGATGAAATCGACATCGCCGGCGAGCAGTGCCGCGGTGCGCGATGCATCGTTCGGTATGAAGCGGTAGCTGACCTTCTGCCAGACCGGCTTCGGTCCCCAGTAGCTGTCGTTGCGTTCCAGCTCGACGCGGTCGCCCGGCCTGAACGACACGAAGCGGAACGGCCCGGTGCCGATCGCCGCCTTGCCGCTGTTGAAGTCCTCGGTCGTCATCCCCTCGTCGGTCTTGCGATTGATGATGAAGAACTGCGCGAGATAGGTCGGCAGCAGCGGGAATACGCCCTTGGTGTGCAGGCGGATGGTGTGGTCGTCCACCACCTCGGTACTCGTCACCGGCTTGGTGTAGGCGGCGAAATTGCTCGGGCTGTTGGGCACCTTCGGGATGCGATCCATGGTGAACACCACATCGTCCGCGACGAACGCATTGCCGTTCTGGAACTTCGCGTCGCGCAGCTTGAGCTCCCATGTGTCGGGCGCCACCAGCTTCCAGGATTCCGCGAGGCCCGGGATCAGGCGGGCGTGTTCGTCCTGCTCGATCAGCCGGTTGAAGATCTGGGTGGAGAGCGAGATGTTGGGCGCGAGATTGTGGTAGTGCGGATCGATGCTGGTCACCGGCGAGCTCACCGCGACCCGCAGCGTCTGAGCGGCCGCCGGCAACGAGAGCGCCAACGACCCCGCGCAAAGCGCAATCCGCCCGTAACGTCGCATGGTCCATCCCCCGGCCGGTTCGGTCGGAGGTTATAGCGGCAGGTTCAGATCAGGCCCAGTGGCCCGGCACCCAGCGCCAGCCATTGTAATGGGCCGGCACCCATGCCCCGCCAGGACGCCCATAGACCGGCGCCGGCGCGATCACACAGGCACACAGAGACGTCATGCAGAGCACCAGCACAAGCAGGCAGCCGATCCGGCGGATCATCGCGAGGAACTCCTTGAGCGCTTGGCGCTTACGCTGCCACCGCCGTTTTGCTGGTCGATTGCCCTGTTGTATCGGTCTGTGACAGCCGCCTCGCGCCGCGGCCCGAGGGGAGCTACATCAGCCGGCATGAACATCCTCTCCATCCAGTCCTGGGTCGCCTACGGCCATGTCGGCAACGCCAGCGCGGTGTTCCCGTTGCAGCGGCTGGGCGCCGAGGTGTGGTCGATCAACACGGTGCAGTTCTCCAACCACACCGGCTACGGGCACTGGACCGGACAGGTCTACACCGGCGACGCGGTGCGCGAGCTGGTGGACGGCATCGCGGCGCGCGACGTGCTGCGGCATTGCGACGCCGTGCTGTCGGGCTACATGGGCGACGCTGGCATCGGCGAGGCGATCCTGCACGCCGTCGCCCGCGTGCGCGAGGCGAACCCGAACGCGATCTATTGCTGCGATCCGGTGATCGGCGATGTCGAGGAAGGCGTGTATGTGCGGGAAGGCATCGAGGAGTTCCTGCGCGATCACGCGCTGCCGCAGGCGGACATCGCAACGCCCAACCGGTTCGAACTGGAGCGGCTGACGGGTCTCGACTGCGGCACGCTGGCGGTGGCGAAGGAGGCGGTCGAACGCCTTGCCGCCACGATGCGTCCCGACGGGATGCGCTGCGTGCTGCTGACCAGCCTGGAGACCGAGCACACGCCGGGCGATCATCTCGATCTGCTGGTGGGGGAGGGGGGACGCTTCCACCTGCTGCGGACGCCGCGTCTGCCGGTATCGGTGAACGGCGCCGGCGATGCGATCGCCGCGCTGTTCCTGTTCCATCGCCTCAGCACCGGGAACGCGGTGAAGGCGATGGAGGAGGCAGGATCCGCGGTGCATGGGCTGCTGCGGCGCACGGCGGAAGCCGGCTCGCGCGAGATCCTGACGGTGGCGGCGCAGGACGAGTTCGTCGCGCCGACCACGCGCTTCGTCGCGCATCCCGTGCTGAATGGCGAGGCGCATTTCATGCGGCGTGATCGTCACCGACGGCGCCGCGCTCTGCTCGGCCACGCCACGCGCTCGCCGCGGTGGGACATTCCGAAGGGGCTGGCCGAACCGGGTGAGTTGCTGGTCGGACGCGGCGGTGCGCGAACTGGCGGAGGAGACCGGCCTTGCGGTGACCGAGGCCGAACTGCGCCCGCTCGGCGTGCATGCGTATCTACGCGACAAGGACCTCGCGCTGTTCGTCTGGATGCGGGCGGAGATGCCGGCGACTCGATGCGCTGATATGCCGGTCGACGTTCGCGTTGCCGGGCGGCGCGGTCGTGCCGGAGTTCGATCGCTTCGGGGTGTTCGCGTGGGAGGAGGCGCTCGGCAAGGTCGGCAAGAATATGGCGCGCGTGCTCGGGGACGTCTGTCTTTCCGTCGTCCGCTCGCCCCAACCCCCTCCGCAGAGGGGAGCGTGTCAGAACAATCGCTTGGTGGCGATGCGGGCGCCTTCGGCCATCGCCGCCAGCTTCGCCCACACCACATCGTCGGCGACGCGGCCGCGACCAGCCGAGGTGTCGAAGCCGCAATCGGTGCCGGCGAGGACGCGGCGTGGATCGCCCACCGCGCGCGCCACGAGTTCGATGCGGTCGGCGATGACCTCGGGGTGCTCGACGAAGTTCGTCAGCGGATCGACCACGCCGGCGACGATGACCTGGCCGTCGTCGAGCGGCAGGTCCTTCAGGCAGCGATATTCGTGGGCGTGGCGGGGATTGGCGAACGGCAGCACGAAGCCGCCCACGTTCGCCTGGCGGATCGTCGGCAGCACCTCCGGCAGAGCCACGTCGCAGTCGTGCGGGCCCTCGTAGTTCCCCCAGCAGGCGTGCAGCCGCACCCGGTCGCGCGGCACATTGGCGAGTGCCGCGTTGATCGTCGCCACCACGCGCTCGACGAAGCCGACGAATTCGCCGAGCGGTCGGTCCTGGTAGGAGATGTGGCGCTCCATGGCGAGATCGGGCGCATCGATCTGCAGCACGAAGCCGTTTGAGACGATGGTTTCGTATTCCACCTGAAGCGCGCGGCCGAGTGCCGCAAGATACGCATCCTCGGTGTCGTACCAGGCGTTGCGCATCGCCGCGGCGATGATGCCGGGCGAGGGCGCCGTCATGAACGGTTCGGCATAGCGCCCCTGCACGGCATCGAGCGCGGCGCGGAAATCCGCGCATTCGGCCTCGACCGGCGCGCGATCCAGGTAGCGCACTTCGCCGATCGCCTCGGGCACGCCACCGACATTGCTGATCGACTGGTTGACTGCGTCGTGCGCGGCCTTCCATGCCATGAAGGCGGGATAGTGAGTCACGTCGGCGAACACCTTGCGCGTCCAGCCGCCGCCGAATCCGCTCATGCGATGGCGCACATAGAGGAAGAACGCCTCGCGCTGCTGTTCGCCGTTGTTGGGAATGTCGATGCCGGCGGCGATCTGCTTCGCCACCACCTCGTGCACCGCCGCCTTGCCCTCGCGGTCGAGTTCCGCGGCATCGATCGCCTCGCCACGCGAGCGGCGCACATAGAGCGAGGTCAGCGCTGCCGGACGCGGCAGGCTGCCGGTGTGGGTGGTAAGGATGCGGTCATCGCTTCGCAACATCGTGATGTTCCCCTTATCGTTGGACGCCCGGATGACATTCGCGGATACACTACTTAACACCACTTAACATCGCCTCCCGCGCACCCGTGACAATCATCTTCGTCGACGGTCGCAGGGGAAACGATGTCGCTCGACCTCCATCGCGCTGCGCTGACGATAAGTAATATCCGCCGCAAATTGCGCATCCTGCGGTTCATACTGTTGAGCTGGCGCTCCTGCCATTTGTCAAAAATCGTACTTCTACTTGGCGTATCGTATCTGTTCGTACCGATAGATTTGATTCCAGATCGTATTCCTGTGCTGGGACATCTGGACGAGGTGAGCTTCATTGCATGCGGATTCGTCGCGTCGCGCCGGTTGCTGCCGCAGGACCTGGTGGCGCTGGCCTATCTGCCTCCTACCGTCGCCGGCCCAAGTTGCTGGCAGAACATGCAGTTCTTCGTGCGTGTCCTGCGGGCCGATATGGCGAATTTCTTTCTGTTGCAATACCGCGGGGTCGACGGCTTCCTGGTCACCGGCAAAAACTCGGGCACCCACTGGCTCAAGTTCATGCTGAGTTGCGCGATCGCCCAGCAGTTCGATGTTGCACCGCCGTCGCGGTCGAGCGGCAGGGAGGCTGACCGGATCATCAGCCACCCCAAGTGGCGAGGGCCGGCGCTTGTCCCCTGGATCGGCAGCTCGCACACCATTCCTTCGATTGCCTTCGCCTGGAGGTGGCTGATACGGCTGTTGCCGCACCCGCCCGTCGTCGTGCTGGTGCGCGACATCGAGGCGGCAATGCGCTCGAACTACAGCAAGTGGCGCAAACGCTACGGCGGAACGACCGCGGCGTATGTGCGTGGCGATCCGAGCGGCCGGCGCTACGTTGCCGATCTCTGGTGGTACCTGCATTTCTTCAACCGCTGGGGCGACGTCGCGCACGCGCAGCCCGGTCGCGTACTCGTCGTCCGCTATGAGGATCTTCAGGCCGCACCGGAACTCTGCCTGCGCCGGATCGCGGCGCATTTCGGTATCGGGCTCGGCGACCAGGCGATTGCCGCGGCACTTCGGTACATCGACCGCGACTCGATCCGCGCGCGGCTCGATCCATCGGACGACGCGGCCGTCGTACCGCCCGAACAGGGGAGGGATCAGGTGGAATTCGCGCCCGCCGATATGGCGTTCGTGCATGCGGCCATGGAGCGCCACCTGCGCCGGGACTTCGGCTACGGCTATCCGCTTGACGCAGCGCCGCCCTCTCAGCGCGCGGTTTCGGCCATCGCCTGTTCGAACACGCCGGTATAGCCGAACAGCCCGACCGCGCCGCCGGTGTGCAGAAACACCACCGTCTCGCTTCTTGCCGATCTCGCCCTTGCGGATCAGGTCGATCAGGCCGGCCATCGCCTTGCCGGAATAGACCGGGTCGAGCAGCACGCCCTCGAGCCGCGCCAGCATGAGCACCGCCTCGGTCATGCCGGGCGTCGGCTGGCCGTAGCCGGGACCGACATAGTCGCAGTTGGCCACCACCGCCGAGCGCGCGATGCCGCCGCGCATGCCGACATAGTCCGCGGTGGCTTCCGCGAGGAGGTGAACGTTGGCCTCCTGCCGGTCCTTCGGGCGCGCGCACGCCGATGCCCAGCACCGGGATGCCGGCGTTGCTGCCCTCCAGCCCGACCACGCAGCCCCGCCTGGGTTCCCGCGCTGCCGGTCGCGGTGACCACGCGGTCGATGCGCAGTCCCATCTCGTCGGCCTGCTGCATCAACTCCTGCGCGCAGGAGACATAGCCCAGCGCGCCGACCCGGTTGGAGCCGCCGCCCGGGATCACGTACGGCTTCTCGCCGGCCGCCCGCAGCGCTTCGCCCTTCGCCTCGGCCGCGGCGTTCATGTCGGTGCCGCCGGGGCGGTACTCGATCGCCGTGTCGAACAGCCGGTCGAGCAGCACGTTGCCGCTGTTCAGATAGTCGCGGTCGTTGGTGTCGATCCGGTGCTCCAGCAGCGCGGAGCACTTCATGCCGAACCGCCTGGCCACCGCGGCGGTCTGGCGCACGTGATTGGACTGGACGGCGCCCTGGGTCACCAGGTGGTTGGCGCCCTGCGCCAGCGCCTCGCCCACCAGCCACTCCAGCTTGCGCACCTTGTTGCCGCCGGTCGCCACCACGGTGCAGTCGTCGCGCTTGATCCAGATGTCGGGGCCGCCGAGGTGGCGGCTCAGATTGGCCAGCTTCTCGAGCGGCGTGGGGGTGGGAAACAGGCGTACACGGGGGAAGCGGGCGAGGTGCATGAAATCTCCTGCCAAAGGCGCGAATCGGATGTAATGTTCCCCATCCTGACGCGTCGGACAATGCGGCTGGGAAGCGTCGTCACGTCCGGGTGACGAACGGCGCCGAGACCCCAGTTTGGGCTTATCTGGCTTGGTGGAGAGACCTATGCACATCCTGCGACGCCGCGGTTGGGAATTGTCGGAGCGCCTGGTGACCCCGGAGGCGCTCGTGCTGGGCCGTCGCGCGGCGCTGGCCGGCGCCGGCTCGGTGGTGCTGGCCGCCGCCGCGCCGGCGCGCAATCCGAAATACGTCCCTGGCCGCGACATCACGCCCGAGAAGTATGCCGACCACCTACAACAACTACTACGAGTTCAGCGAAGACAAGGACCTGTGGCGGGCGGCGCAGGCCCTGAAGCAGCGGCCGTGGACGATCAGCCTGGAGGGCGAAGCTCGCGCAGCCGCGCACCATCGCGATCGATGACCTGCTGAAGCAGGTTCAGCTCGAGGAGCGGGTCTATCGCCATCGTTGCGTGGAGGCCTGGGCGATGACCGTGCCCTGGACCGGCTTCCCGCTCAGCCAGTTGCTGAAGATCGCCGAGCCGTTGGCATCGGCGAAATACGTCGTGTTCGAGACGGCGCAGGACAAGACGATGCCCGGGCTGAACTCGCCGTTCTATCCCTGGCCGTACATCGAGGGGCTGGCGATCGACGAGGCGGCGAATGATCTGGCGTTCATTTCGACCGGGCTGTATGGCAAGCCGCTGCCGCCGCAGAACGGTGGCCCGATCCGGCTGACCGTGCCGTGGAAATACGGCTTCAAATCCTGCAAGGCGTTGACCAAGATCAGCTTCAGCGAGAAGCAGCCGATGAACTTCTGGCAGGCGATCCAGCCGGCGGAGTACGGCTTCTGGGCGAACGTCAACCCGGCGGTGGCGCATCCGCGCTGGAGCCAGGCGCAGGAGCGGCTGCTGGGCAGCAACGAAATGGTGCCGACGCAGATCTACAACGGCTATGGTGAGTTCGTCGCTTCGCTTTACAGCGACCGCAAAAACGAGAAACTGTTCATGTGATTGCCCAACGTATCTTGGCCGTACTGGCCGCCATGCTTCTGGTAGGCGCCGTCGCCCTGGCGATGCTCGGTCCGCCCGAGGTGCCGCTCGGCCAGTTGCTGTTCATGGTCGATCACGATCTGATGGATGCCACGCACAACTTCATCGGCGCGCACATCGCGGCGTGGCTCTGGGACTACCTGATCGTGCCGCTGATGTTGCGCCCGGCCTGGCTGGTGCCGGCCGGGCTGGGGCTGATCTGCGGCGGCGTGTCACTGTCGCTGTCCACGCGGAAGACCACGCACCGGTCGCATAGACGCAGTTAGCGGCAGATTGTCGAGTTGCCACCATCACCGCGCCCATGTAGCGAAACCGGCTGGGCAGTGAGGACTACTTCACGCCTTGCAACCAAAGCCATCTGAATGACATCGACCTCGATCTGGGCTCCTCCGGGCCGGTCGTGGTTCCGGGCACGCCGCCACTGATCATAGGCGGCGGCAAGAAGGGCGTGCTGGACATCCTGTCGCGGTCCAACATGGGGAAGTTTGTTCGCAGCCCGACGGGCCCCGATTGCCAGAATACAGGACATCGTCAGGTCCTGACCATTGATCGGACAAGCGACGTCCTCCGCTAGCGCTGCCCGCTCATTGGCATTCCAGTCACACGCCCTGTGGCATCACATCGCATGTTTCGTCGGCCACCGGCTGAGCCCGCACGTTGATCCGCTCAGGAGCCAGCAGCTTGAGGCGTTCATCCGCGCCAACGGCGAGGGTGTGGACGTAGAAGTAGGTTTCCAGACAATCGATCGGCTCCATGACGGGGGAAGGGGCGGAAACAATCAAGAGGCCCCCGCATTCTCCGATCCAATCGATATGCCGATGACCGTGCATGACCACGGCGTGGTTGGCCAGATTCTGCAACCGACGGATGAACCAGCTGCCGTTGATGAGGGCCGTCCCGATGCGTTCCGACAATGCCTTTGCCGGCTTGGGATATTCGATGACGTGGTGATGCAGAGCGACGATCCAGCAGGCGCGCGGATATTGTCTGACGGCGACAGCAAGAGCACGCGCCTGTTCGGCCGATACCAGGCCCAACGCATTGGTAAACGAGAAATGTGTCTCGGCGTTGGAGTTCAGCACGATGACCCCGAGCCCATCGTCCGTGACAGGTGGCATGACCATGGGAAAGATCGTCGCCCACAGTCCGGCCAATGACCGCGACAGGCGCAGCGATCCGTTGTCGGCGAAGGCCGCCATGTCGCCGCCGTGCCATTTCAGTGCCTCAGCCAAAGTGTTGCCGAGTTTACCAGCGCTGCTCTCCACGACATGGAGCCGCGAACCTTGCAGCATTCCGAGTGCGGAGATCGTCCGGACCTGACGCAGGCGCTTCATGGGGCTCGTCGGCAGGTCCATCCGTGCGGGACTCGCGCGGTCCACCACATTGACGTCGTGGTTGCCCGGCAGCGCGATCACCAGGTCGGCCAGCCGCGGGTACGCGGCCAACGCAGCGAAGAACTCGACCCACTCCGCCGAGCGGCCGGCATCGGTCAGGTCTCCTGTTATCAGAATAATATCCAGCGGATGCGCTGCATGGATCTCATCCAATCGCGCCAGCGTCTGCTTCAGTCGTTCGTTGCCACGTGCGCCCGATCTTCCGCTCTCGATGCGAAATCCGTAGCGCTCGCCGACCGTATGGAGGTCCGACAGGTGCGCGACGCGCCAGGTTCGGTCGCCGTCCGTCTCGGCGGCAAAGTCGCGAAAATCCCGCGGCTGGGCCATGGTCGCATCGGCAACGCCCCAGATCAGCGCCGCCGTCGCAAAATATCCGCAGATGAGCACAACACTGTTCGCCAGCACGACGAGCACCAGCCGGTGCGGCGGCGTAAGATCCGCCAGGCTGCCGACCCATCGGGTCGCGGGCCACACCAGGATGATGATGCCGAAGCCGAGCCCGCAGATCAGCAGGCCCGACGCCGCCGCAGCGCCGGCGCGAATGGAGCCGCGCCGGGCCTCGCTCATCCGCGACGCAAGCAGCCCCTCGGCAAGATGCCGAATGCCCTCGCGAAACACGATATAGGCGGGTTGGACGGCCAGCGCGTTCAATGACCAGAAGCTGCTTTCGGCGAGCCGCAGCAGTGGCCGGCCCGCGAACCAGCCGATTGCCATGAGCAGCGGCAGCAACAGCACCGGCAGAATCTCGTAAAAGATGTTCGCGGCGTGGGACCAGACCGCGGCGATCCAGATCGACACCAGAAGCGGCGCGGCGCCGAGCAGCAGGCCGGGAAAGCCGATCAGCAGCATCCAGGCGATTGCGAGCTTCGGAAGACTGATCTCCGCGAGCAGGCTGCCCGCCAGCGAAAGCATCGATCGCTTCTTGGTGCTGGAAGCATCGTCCTCGATGTCGCCGTTTCGCGGATCGAGGATCGGTGTCATCGGTGTCTCCCGCAAGGCGCCGTCAATCCCGCGCGTCAGCGGGCGCTCCGAACACCTCCGCAACCCAGCGGCTCGACGCATTTTGTTCGCAGATGGTCAGGACCGCGATAACGATAGGAACGCCGATGAACGCGCCGGCGATGCCCCACAGGAAGGTCCAGAAGAACACGGCGAACAGCACCATGAACGGCGACATCGAGAGAACGCTGCCGGCGATCCGTGGCTCGAGGTAGCTGCCGACCAGGAACTGAATCAGGTTCAGACATCCGAAGACCAGAATCGCATTCTGCCAGGCTTCGAATTGCGCGATGGCAAAGAGTGTCGGCAGAACCGTTGCGACCAATGGGCCGATGAATGGAATGTAGTTGAGTGCGAAGGCGATCACGCCCCATTCCTGCGCGAGCGGAAGTCCGCAGAGCGAGATGAAACCCCACACCAGGAAACCCGTCACGACGCTCATCAGCGAGCGGACCAGGAGATAGCGCCGGAATTTCGCGGCGGTCAGACTGCCACCGGTCAGCATCACCCGTCCGGCCTCCCGGTTCCTCATGCCACGAAGCCTGCGGGCCGCGTCGTCCACTTCCATGAGGCCCAGAATGACGTAGATCAGGACAACGAGCGAGAAGCTCAGCGTGCCGTTTATCCTTGTGGTGATCTCCTGGAAGGCTCGCAGCACCCAGCCGACGTTGAAGTGCTCGGCCCAAAGGCTCTCGACCACGATGCCATGCCCTGCGAGCCAATCGGTCATCTGGTTGTAGAGCAGCTGGAACCGGGCAGCGTCGGTGACGATGTAGCGACCGACCCTGCTGAAGGCCCAGGTGATCGTCCAGGCGAATGCGCCGATGACCACGATGGTCGCGAGCACGCTGATCGCGAGAGCAACGAGCTTCGGAAGCAGCGCCTGCAGCCGGGCCTGCAATGGCCAGACGATCGCGATGATGAACAGCGCGAAAGTCAGCGGCGCGAAGACGGCCTCGGCAATCCCCAACGCGGCCACCACGAGTATTGCAGCGCCAATGCCCACCATCGCGCGGAGTGCGCCATCACCTATCTGGCGTGCTCGCTTGATGGGATCGCGCATCGTCTCGAAGCCCTCGCCGGATGACATTCTGTGTGACATTCCTGAATGCCTGTTGGTGCGGCAACTCCAAAGCCAGCGTGCATGGCTGCATAACTGACCGGCGGAGGCAGCTCGTGCGTCCCCGATCCGATTTGCGGGCGAGTGAATCATGGCCGGTCGGAGATGTCGAGGAGTGGTAACGCGGTCGCAGCGATTATCCCACCAGTCTTCGCGCGATCGCGATCACCCGGTGCGCCTCGCTCCACAGGTTGAACTCGTCGAGCGCATCCAGCTTCGCCCACGTCGCCTCGGTGACATCGGTCGCGGCTACCGGCTCGCCAGCAACCCAGCGCGTGGCGAAGTCGATGATCGTGTAGTGGAAGCGCACGCGCCCCGACGCGTCGCGGCGGATGTTGTCCACCGTGGCGGCGAAGTGCAGCGCATCCACTTCGAGGCCCGTCTCCTCCAGCAGTTCGCGGCGCGCCGCTTCCTCGGCGGTCTCGCCGAGTTCCTGCGCGCCGCCCGGCAGTGTCCACGTGCCGACATTGGGCGGCTTGCCGCGGCGAACCAGCAGAACGGTGTCGTCCTTGATGACCACGATCCCGATCCCGACGATCGGCCGGGCGGGATATTCGCGATCGCTCACTGCTTGGGTGCTTCGGCCGGCGGGCTGGTGGCGGGCTTTTCCGGCGGCGGCGCCTTCAGATCATCGAGCGACGGCACCAGCGCCTTCTCCTTCCAGGCACCGAGCTGATAGGTCCAGCCAGCCAGCCGCGCGTTCAACTTGTCCGCCTCCGTCCTTGGTCTTGTCGCTGCCCGCGGCCGAGAAGCGCGCCCAGATGTCCTTGTCGCCCTTGAACACCGTCGCCGTCACCGCCAGCCCGTCGCCTGTGGTGTACACCGACTGGCCGATCTTGTCGCCGACCGGCTGCTTGTCGGTCTGCACGTCCTCGAACGTCAGCAGTTCCAGCCCGCGGTCGACGTCATCGAGCTTGTAGTCGTCGAGCGGCGGATGATCCGCCGGCGTCTTCACCACCAGCTTCTGGCCGTCGCGCGCCAGATCGAGTCGTCGCATCGCCGTGGGTCACCGCGACGCTGGCGATGCGCCCGTGGTCGATGTTCATGATGTCGCGCTCGAGCCAGAGCTGCGGATCGGCATCGACCTGCAGGCTGCCTTCCGCGAGCCAGGTCTGATTGTCGTCGGGCCGCCGCACATAGACCTGCTCCGGCACATTGCCCTGCGTCCGCACGCGGCGATGGCCGACGATCAGCGCGACGATCGGCTTGCCCGATGCGTCGAGCACGCGCAGCAGGTTCGAGGTGGCGGTCTTGCCGTTCGGATCTTCCAGGCCGAGGCGGCTGAACTGCTCGGGATCGGCGGTGCGCTGCTCGACCAGCCGCAGCTCGGTCAGCGCGGTCAGCATGCCGCGCAGCTTGCTCGCCTGGACCACGTAGCCGCCGCGGTCCTCGAGGCCCCAGGTGTCGCCGTGCTTCACGATGGCGGTGGTCTTGCCCTGATGGGTGATCTCGACCCGCGCGGCATCCTGCAGCTTCGGCGCGAGACCGGGGAACATGAGCTTGCCGTCGTTGTAGGCCTGTTGTTCGCCGGGCTGTTGGGCGGTGCCGAAATACCAGCCGCCGGCGATGGCAACGATGCCGATGACGACGAGTACGACGAGGGTGCGGGGTCTCATGCCCTTGCCCTCGCGCGGCGGCGGCTGCGCATGACACCGAGCACGATCGCCACGATCGCCAGCACCGCCGGCACCAGCACGATGTTGAACACGCGCAGCTCGGTCTCGAGCCGCGAGATGTCACGGTTCAGGTCGTACTGCACCGCGCGCAACTGCTGCCGCGTATCGACGATGTCCTTGCGCGCGGCGTCGATGGCGGTGCGCTGCTCCGGCGTGATCACCGCCTGCGCGGCGGCCTGGTCCGCGCCCGTCGGCCCTTGGCGCAGCGTGCGCAACTGCTTCTCCGTGTCGTCCAGGTGCTTCTGCAACGCCTGCTCGGTCTGGCGGAACTTGGCCTCCGCCTCGCTCTGCATCTGGTTGACCAGGATGAACGGATGGTTGCTGTCGCCACGCGAGCGCAGGCCGATCAGCGCGTCGCCGCCGGCGAGCGTGCCGATCAGGTTGGCGACGAACGGGCCGTTGTCGCTGAACGGCATCGCCGTCTGCTGGCCGAAGAAGTCGGAGACGCGCACCCAGAACCGGTCGGCCAGGATGTCGCTGTCGGCGACCACCACGAGATTGGCGGGACCGTCGGTCTGCGCCTTGTAGGCGGGGAAGTTCTCCGGCCGCTTCTGGTCCTTCGCCAGTTCCGGCGGGCCGGTGAACGCCGATTTCAGCACGCCGTGGACGCGCGCCGCGATCACGCGCGGACCGCCCGACGGCTTGAAGTCGGCCAGGACCTTGGCGGGATCCGGCATCTTCACCTCGTCCACCGGTATCTCGCCCGAGCGGGCGCTGCTGGTCAGCAGCGGCGTGAAGTCGATCGAGGCGTTCGGCGCCTTGCTGATCGAACCGGCAGACGCGACCGTGACCTGCTGGAGGTCGGCGGTCGCCGGGTCGTTGTGATTGATGCCGTCGCGGATGTTGAACCAGGCGACGTAGTTCACCGCCTGCACTTCGTCATTGGCGTTGGCGCGCACGCGCCAGGCGCCGGTGAGGTCGCCGACCACCTTGGTGGGATCGAACTCGATGCCCCAGGCGTCGAACAGCTTCTTCAGGTTGGAGCTGGTATCGGTCGGCGGCATGCCGTTGGGCGAGGGAGCGGCGGCCATCGCCTCGCTCCAGGGATCGACCATCACCATCAGCCGGCCGCCGCGCATGACGAACTGGTCGATCGCATACAGCGTGGCGTCCGACAGGTTCTGCGCCTCCGCGACCAGCAGCACCTGGATGTCGGGATCGATCACCTGCGCATCGGTGGCGACGGTCTTCACCTGGTTGGTCTGCCGCAGCAGCGTCGTCGAGGCATAGGGCTGACCGCCGGCGGCGGGCTGGCCGCGCATCGCCATCATCATCGCGCGCGGATCGCCGTCCAGCGGCAGCGACGACATCACGCCGACCACCGGCCGCTTCGGATTCGACAGGTCGTAGATCAGCTTCGTCAGGTCGTATTCCAGGAAGCGCTCGCGTTCCGGCTGGAAGAAGGCGATGGTGCGCTCATCGTCTTCGAGGTTGTTGCCGGCCAGGCCGAAATAGACCTGCACGCCGCCCTGATCGAGCGGCACGCCTTGCAGGCCGTAGGCGAGCGCGCGGTCCTCGGTGTCGCTGAACGGTTCGGGATCGTAGAACTCCAGGCGGATCTTGCCGCCGGAGACCGCGGCGTATTCGCCCAGCATCTCGCGCACGTGGTCGGCGTAGGCGCCGTACACCGGCACGGTGCTGCCGAGACGGCGCGAATAGAACAGCCGCAGCGTGATCGGCTCCTTCAGGCCGGCCAGGATCTTCCGCGTGCCGGAGGACAGCGTGTAGATGTGACTGTGCGTCAGATCGACCTGCAGGTTGGCCAGCCGCGCGTCGGCGAACATGTTGATGCCGATGACGATCGCGGCGACGGCGATCACGCCGATGATGGAGTACCAGATGCGGCGGCGCATGGCGTCAGTCCGCCTTCCGCTGTTCGACGATCACGGCGTTGAGGAACAGCCAGAAGCCGATGAAGGTGGCGAAGAAGATCAGGTCGCGCAGGCTGACCACGCCGCGGGTGAAGTCCTGAAAGCGGTCGATCACCGCGATGCGCCGCGCGATCGCGGCAAGCGCCGGCGTGTTGCGCGACAGGAAGTCGGTGACCACCGGGTAGGACGCGACGGCGAACACGAAGCAGACCGCGACGCCGAGGACGAAGGCGATCACCTGGTTCTTGGTCAGCGCCGAGAGTGCCGCGCCGATCGAGAGGAACGCGCCGGCGACCAGCAGCGCGCCGACATAGCCTGATGCGATCACGCCGTTGTCCGGTTGGCCCAGGATGTTGACGGTGATGACGAACGGGAAGGTCAGCACCAGCGCGATGGCGCAGAACGCCCAGGCGGCGAGGAATTTCCCGAGCACGGCCTGGGTCTGCGTGATCGGCAGCGTCAGCAGCAGCTCGATGGTGCCGAGCCGGCGTTCCTCGGCCCAGAGGCGCATGGTGATGGCGGGGACCAGCAGCAGGAACACCCAGGGGATGAAGGTGAAGAACGGGTTGAGGTCGGCCTGGCCGCGATCGAAGAAGCCGCCGAGGTTGAAGGTCAGCGCGCCTTGCAGGACGAGGAAGATGACGATGAACACCGATGCGACCGGGGTGGCGAAGTAGCCGCCGAGTTCGCGCCGCGCGACGATGAAGACGTTGCGCACGGTCTACCCCTCCGATCTCCCCGCCCCTTGCGGGAGGGGGTTGGGGGAGGGGGCGCGTCACGCGGCCTCCATCGTCAGTTGGCGGAAGACGTCATCCAGCTTGCCCGATGGATGCTTGCGCTGCAGCTCCGCCGGCGTGGCATCCGCCACCACGCGGCCGGCCGCGATGATGATCGCGCGCGTGCACACCGCGTCGACCTCCTCCAGGATATGCGTCGAGATCACGATCGCCTTCTGCGGCGCCATCCGGGCGATCAGGCTGCGCACCTCGTGCTTCTGGTTCGGGTCCAGCCCGTCGGTCGGTTCGTCCAGCACCAGTACCGGCGGATCGTGCAGCAGCGCCTGCGCCAGGCCGACGCGGCGCTTGAAGCCCTTCGACAGCGTCTCCACCGGCTGCAGCAGCACGCCGCCGAGCCGGGTCAGCTCCACGGCATGCTCGAACCGCTGCGTCAGGTCCTTGCCGGCGAAGCCGCGCACCTTGGCGCAGAACGTCAGGAAGCCGGCGACGGTCATCTCGGGATAGGTCGGCGCGCCTTCCGGCAGGAAGCCCAGGACGCGCCGCGCCGCCACGCCGTCGCTCTGCACGTCGTGGCCGCAGATGCGGGCGGTGCCGGCGGTCGGGATCATGAACCCGGCCAGCATGCGCATCGTGGTGGACTTGCCGGCGCCGTTGGGCCCGAGGAAGCCCAGCACCTCGCCGCGGGACACGTTGAACGAGACGTTGTCCACCGCGGTGAAGCTGCCGAAACGTTTGGTCAGTCCGGCGATCTCGATCAGCACGGGTTGGCTGTCGCCGCTCACCGCGCACCTCCCCATCGTACTGCTGTCGGGCGGCGGGAATAGCGGAATTCTGGGGCAATGCAAGCTGCGGGGGCAAGGATGACAAAGGCTTAACACGCGAATGTCCCGCTCGGAGCCGTTGGTGTGGAGCGGTATGTCCGGCCTCTCGAGGACGGTGAGCAGTTCGGCCTTATTGGCGTGCAGCCGCGCCAGCAGGCGATCGAGTGTGGCGAAGCCGGTGCGGCGGCGAAAGATGCGATCGAAGCGGGCACGCATCTCGCTGCGGCGTTGTGCTGTCGGCGCCGCGCAATAGGCCTTCAGGTCGGCATAGAACCACCAGATCAGCGCGCGTATGCGCTGCTGTGCGTTGCGGTGCAGATCGGTGAAGGTGTCGAGCTTGTGCACCAATCGCTCTGCATGGATCCAACACAGCGCATGTCGGCCAACGTCAAATTGACCGGCATCATCGCTGACGACGACGGCCTTGCGCAGGAAGCCGTGGGCATGAATGCTGCCCCACAGTGCGCCCTCGGTCGCGATCTGCACCGGGTCTGGAGTGACGCGCACAGCACTGATGCCGAGGCGGTCGAGATGCGCCTGCCAAGCGAACTGGTTGGCGAAGTGTGCCCGGGGCTGCGCCGCCAACTGGCTGATCACGGGTCCGGCGAGGGCACGGCCACGCATGTAGCTCAAGGCCGCATCATTGATCACGTAGTCGGTGTGTCCGGCGCGCAGGAGATCGAGGAAGTTCAATCGGCTCTTGCTGGCCCGCGTGCCGAACCAGGTGAAGCTGTCGTTACCGATCTGTGTGCAGAAGCCATTCTGTCTGGCGTGGCGCGCGCCAGTATCGTCCACCGTGATCCATGCCGCCGTCTGCAGGCCGGCCCGCAGCACCTCACGGTTCTCGACCAGGAAGTCATCCTGGCCATCAATCAGCAGACGCATCACCTGGCGCTTCGAGATGCTGATCCCGACGGCGCGCAATTGCGCGGTCAGCCGCTCCACCGTCACTTGGCCTTGGTGATACTGCAGCAATACGAAGCGGCGTAGCTCCGGGCCACAATGGCCGCTGACGCCAGGCGGCAATGCCGCCACGATGGTGCGCCCCGCCGGCGTGACCCAGCGCCTTATGCTGCACTGCAGCGCCGCCAGCGGGAGGGAAGATCGCAATGCCTTTGGAATCAATCGAACGGAATGTGGACACCGATCTGGCCGCCGCGCAGTGGCAGGCGCGGGTGGACCTGGCGGCGGCACATCGCCTGGCGGTGATGCACGGCTTCCACGAGGGCATCTTCAATCACCTGACGCTGCGCGTGCCGGGACGCAACGATCGCTACTACCAGATCCCGTTCGGGCTGCACTGGTCGGAGGTGACCGCGAGCTGCTTCATGGAGGTCGGCTACGACGGAACGCTGCTGGCGGGCGAGGGCGAGATCGAACGCTCCGCCTACTGCATCCACGCGCCGATGCACCGGCTGCTGCCCGACGGTGCCGCGGTGTTCCACACGCACATGCCGTACGCGAGTGCGCTGGCGCGGCTGGAGGACCAGCGCATCCTGCCGATCGGCCAGACCGAACTCGGCATCATGATGGTGACCGGCTACGACAACACCTACGCCGGGCCGGCGATCGAACCGGAAGAGGGCGAGCGGCTGGCCGGCGTGATCGGCGACAAGAAGGTGCTGATGATGGCGAACCACGGCGTCGCCACGGTCGGCAAGTCGGTCGCCGAGGCGTATGACCTGCTGTACTACACCGAGCGCGTGGCGCAGGTGCAGCTTCTGGCCATGTCGAGCGGGCGGCCGTTGAGGTTCCTGCCGGACGATGTGATCGAGGCGACGTTCGCGGCCTATCGCAAGGGCGAGGGATACGGCGGCCGGCCGCCGTACCAGTGGCACTTCGATGCGCTGAAGCGGATGCTCGACAAGCGGGAGCCCGACTACAAGGACTGACGTGGCTACTGCGTCAGGCGCTCATACGCCGCTGACACCATCAGCGGCCGGTCGGTATCGACGCTGACCCCGCACAGTGTTCGCCGCATTCCAGGCGTGCGCCGCTTCTGGAAGGCGGCGCGCGTCGCTTCGTCCGCGCCGTGCAGGATGCCCTGCGGCGTGTGCGACAGCATGCCCGGCTTGCGGCTGCCCGATTCATCGTGATGCACGAACACGCTTTCGTCGTTGTCGACGTTGCGGTGATACGACGGCAGTTCCTCGGCGTTCAGATCGGCCACCGCGATCTGCGGCACGAAGCTGATCACCACGAACCCCGTCGCCTGGAACGTGCACCAGGCCGACGGCGCGATATGGATGCGATCGGAGCTGATCGGAATGATGTCGCGGATGTTCAGCTTGTAGGGGAACAGGTCGCCCTTCCAGCCGACCGACGCCAGCGGGTTGTTGCGGTAGAAGATGGAGCTGTGCGCGCCGCCGTGCTTGACCCGCAGCTCCCATTCGTCGCGTTGCGGCCAGCGCTGGTCGTGCAACTCCGGCAGCACCAGGACGGTGGGATCGACCGGCATGTGGCGGCCGACCTGCTGATGCTCGGTGAGCGACAGCGGGGCAGGGGATTCGACCACCAGCATGTGGCTGTCGCCGGCATCCGGCACGACGCTGAATGTGATGCCCTTGGGGATCAGCACGTAGTCGCCCGGTTCATAGGCGAGTGGCCCGAACTCGGTGACGAACCGCCCGGTGCCCTGGTGCACGAAATACAGCAGGTCGCCGTCGGTGTTGCGGTAGGCGTAGGGCATTGCCGCGGTGCGCCGGCTGACGGCTACGCTGACATCGGCGTTGGACAGCATCACCTCCGGCATGCCGCGCGGATCGGTCATGTCGGAGGGCTCGACGCGGCCGGTATCCGCGACGCGGCGCGGATGCAGGGTGCCTTCGACGCGCACGATCTCGTTGGGCCCGTGCTCGCGGTAGATCATCGCGACGGGGCCGAAGAAGCCCTGGCGGCTGATGTGCTCTTCGCGCAGGTCGCCGAGACCGACGCGGGCCTGGCGGACGTGGCGGCCCTTGGTGTGGTGGATCCAGGAACGCATGGCGTGGAACTCCTTGCGAGGACTGTGACGCTAAGTCCGGCACCGTACATGAGGCAATAGCGCGCGGGGAACTCCGTCCGGTAGGCAGCATTGCGAAGGGAAGCAAGTATTAAGCGCAGATAAGAAGCAGATGCACGCGGAACACGCAGATAGCACAAGGCTGAATGATCTGTCGGGGCGTTATCGGCTCGCGCTCACTGTGCTCAACACCTCGCAGCTGGGTTCATCGAAGAGCGTCTATGAGAATGCATTGGCTACGAACTGCAGGCCGCGGTTCGCGGTCAAATGCAGCATATGGATGTCACGTGTCGCACCGGATGCAATGCACGCAATTATCTCAAAGCGACCGGCCTGCGGCTCTGTCTGCTGCTGAACTTCGGCAGATCGCGCCTGGAGATCAGGCGTGTAGTCCGTGGCCTGTGAAGCGCACGGAACCATTTGCGTGTTTCGCGTGCATCTGCCTCTTATCTGCGTTGAATTCTTCCTTTATTACCCGGCCGCCAACGTGCGCATGGCCGCTGCCTTCTCGAACAGCCGCAGCAGCACGCGCACCGCGCGCCCGCGCTCCGACGTGAGCTTGGGATCCTTCTGCAGCAGCACCGCGGCGTCGCGGTTCGCCATGTGCAGCAGCCCTTCGTGCTCGATCGGATCGGCCAACCGGAATCCCGGCAATCCCGACTGCTTCGTCCCAAGCAAGTCACCTCCGCCGCGCAGCCGGAAATCCTCGTCGGCGATCAGGAACCCATCGTCGGTATCGCGCAGCAACGTCAGCCGGCGTTTGGCGGCGTCGTTCACCCACTCCTCGTGCAGCAGCAGGCAGAAACTCGCCGCGGCCCCACGTCCGACGCGCCCGCGCAACTGGTGCAACTGCGCCAGCCCGAAGCGTTCGGCATGCTCGATCACCATCACCGTCGCGGCCGGCACATCGACGCCGACCTCCACGACCGTCGTCGCCACCAGCAAGCCGGCATCCGCCCGCCGCGAACGCCGCCAGCGTCGCATCGCGCACCGCAGCGTCCTGCTGGCCGTGCGCCAGCCCCACCACGTCGCCGAACCGTTCGCGCAGCACCGCGAAGCGCGCCTCGGCCGCGGCCAGATCGACCGCCTCGCTCTCCGCCACCAGCGGGCACACCCAATAGACCTGCGCGCCCTCGTCCAGCTTGCGCGCCACCGCATCCAGCAGATCGGGCAAGGTGCCCAGCGAGTGCAGCGACGTGCGCACCGGCTGCCGCCCGGGCGGCTTCTCGGTCAGGCGGCTGACCTCCATTTCGCCCCACTGCGTCAGCAGCAGCGTGCGCGGGATCGGCGTCGCGGTCATCACCAGCACGTCGGTGAGTTCGCCCTTGCCGCCCAGCAGCAGCCGCTGATCGACGCCGAACCGGTGCTGCTCGTCGATCACCGCCAGCGCCAGATCGTGATACTCGACGCTCTCCTGGAACAGCGCGTGGGTGCCGACGACCAGCGGCACCGAGCCATCCTTCAGTCCGCGCAGCAACTGCGCCCGGGCGCGTCCCTTCACGCCGCCGGTCAGCAACGCCACCGGAGCGGGCGACAGGCGCGACAGCGTGCGATGGTGCTGCTTCGCCAACACCTCGGTCGGCGCCATCATCGCGGCCTGCTTGCCGGCCTCGACCGCGCGCAGCATCGCCAGCAGCGCCACCACCGTCTTGCCCGAGCCCACATCGCCTTGCAGCAGCCGCAGCATGCGCCGATCGGACGCCAGATCGGCATCGATCTCGGCCAGCGCCTCGCGCTGCGAGGCGGTGAGCGCATGGCCGAAGCGCGACAGCGCCTTGGCGCGCAGGCTGCCGTCGCCGGTCAGGCTCGCGGCCGGGCCGTGGGCGCAGCCGGCCGCGGACGACCGCGAGCGCGACCTGATCGGCCAGCAGTTCGTCGTAGGCGAGCCGGGACGCGGTTGACCTGCGCCGGCATCTCCGGCCGGCGCCTGGACCGCGCGCAGGCCATCGGCGAAGGCCGGCCATTTCTCGCGCCGCAACAGGGCCGCGTCGTGCCATTCGGGAAACGAAGGCAGCCGCGCCAGCGCCTGCGCCATGGCGTTGGCCACCTGGCGTGGCCAAAGGCCGCCGGTCAGCGGCCACACCGGCTCGATCGCCGGCAGCAGCTCGGGCCGGTCGGCGGGAACCACGTGCTCGGGATGCGGCATGGTGCGGCGGGCGCCGAACAGCTCGATCTTGCCGGACACCAGCAGCTTCGCGCCGACCGGCATCTGGCGTTCCCGGTTGAATTTGAAGAACACCAGCTCGGCCGACCCGGTCCCGTCGGTCACCACCACCCGCCACGGCTGGCGCGCATTGGCCGGCGGCTCGATCCGCACCACCTCCACCGCCAAGGTGGCGATCTGGCCCGGCCGCGCCTGCGCAATCGTCGGGCGCTGGCGGCGATCCAGGTAGGATTCGGGCAGGTGGAACAGCAGGTCGATCACGCGCTCGCCGCCGGCCGCCTTGGCGATCAGCGCGCCGACCGTCGGGCCCGACGCCCTTCAGGGTGGTCAGCGGCGAAAACAGCGGCGTGAGCGGGTCATGGTCCACGGGCTGACATGGGGTTATCGCACGGCTATATGACACCGCGCCGATGAGTGAACCAGAATCAGCCTCGCATCGATGCGAGGCGCCGCCGTCTGCTGTATCGCGCCACCCATCGCGGGACGTACGAGAACGACATCCTGCTCGGTGGCTTCGTGCAACGGCACATAGACGCAATGCGCGAGTCGGAGCTCGCGGCGTTGGAGGCGCTGCTGGAGCTGCCGGAGAACGACCTGGCGGACTGGCTGACCGGACGCCTGCCGATTCCGGCGGAGGCGGACAGCCCGATGCTGCGGCGCGTGTTGGGCGAGGCTGGGCGGTGCAGCAGTCCTCCCCCTCGCCCTTGCGGGAGGGGGTCGCGGGGGAGGGGGCGAGCGATGACCGCCACACCGGTCTTCGGCGCGCCTGAGGGGTGGGACGCCTTCCTGCTGGCGCGCCGCCGCGGCGAGTTCGCGGGGCCTGTCCTGCATGTCACGCGCGACGACGCGCGGATGGCGCGGCTGGCGGAGGCGCTGGCGTTCGTGGTGCCGGAGGCGGAGGTGCTGCGCTTCCCCGCCTGGGACTGCCTTCCGTACGACCGCGTGTCGCCGAATCCGGCCCTGGTGTCGGAGCGCATCGCCACGCTGGCGCGCCTGCTGGAGAAGCCCACCGGTCCGCGCATCGTGCTGACCACGGTGAACGCGCTGGTGCAGCGCGTGCCGCCGCGCGCGGCGTTCGGCGGCGCCAGCCTGGAGTTGCGCACCAACGGCACCGTGCAGCCGGAGAAGCTCGCGCGCTTCCTGGAGGCCAACGGCTATGGCCGCGCCGGCACGGTCATGGAGCCGGGCGAATACGCCATGCGCGGCGGCATCATCGACGTCTTTCCCGGCCGGCGAGAGCGATCCGGTGCGGCTCGACCTGTTCGGCGACACCATCGAGTCGATCCGCATCTTCGATCCCGGCACCCAGCGCAGCGCGGACCGCCGGCAGCGACTGACGCTGCGCCCGGTGTCCGAGGTGCCGCTCGACCCGGACGCGATCGCTCGCTTCCGTTCGGGCTGGCGCGACATCTTCGGCCAGCCGGCGGCCGAGGATCCGATCTATCTGTCGATCTCGGAGGGCCGGCGGCATCCGGGCATGGAGCACTGGGTGCCGCTGTTCCATCGAGCGGATGGAAACGCTGCTCGACTATCTGCCGGGTGCGTCGGTCAGCCTGGACCATCAGGCCGACGAGGTGCTGGCGGCGCGGCTGGAGATGATCGAGGACCATTATGCGGCGCGCCGCCTGGTGCCGCGCGACGGCGAGGTGCCGTACCGGCCGCTGCCGCCGGAGCGGCTGTATCTCGACCGGGACGGCTGGGATGCCATGCTGGCAGGCGGGCCGCTGTTCGCGTTCTCGCCGTTTGCCAGACCGGATGGCGCGGTCGGCGTCGATGGCGGTGGTCGGCCGGGGCCGGTGTTCTTCCAGAGCGGCGGCGGCCCGGGCACCAATGTGTTCGAACAATTGCGCGGCCAGGCCGAACGCTGGGGCGGCGAGGGCCGCCGGATCGTCGTCGCCGCCTGGACCCGCGGTTCGCGCGAGCGGCTGGCCAACCTGCTGCGGGAGCACGGCTTCAAGGATCCGGCGCAGGAGGACGGCTGGGCAGCGATCCGCCGCAAGCCGGCCGGCTCGCTGTCGCTGGTCACGCTGGGGGTGGAGCGCGGCTTCGTCGCCGATCGAACTCGCACTGGTGGGCGAGCAGGACCTGCTGGGCGAGCGCATCAGCCGGCCGCCGCGGCGGCGCAAGCGCGCCGACCAGTTCATCGCGGAGGCGACGGAGATCGCCGAGGGCGATCTGGTCGTGCATCAGGAATACGGCATCGGCCGCTACGACGGGCTGGAGACGCTGACCGTCATCGGATGCGCCGCACGACTGCCTGCGGCTGATCTACGACGGCGACGAAAAGCTGTTCCTGCCGGTCGAGAACATCGAGATGCTGTCGCGCTTCGGCAGCGAGGCGCAGGGCGTGGCGCTCGACAAGCTGGGCGGCGTCGCCTGGCAGTCGCGCAAGGCGCGGATGAAGCAGCGCATCCGCGACATGGCGGACCAGCTCATCCGCATCGCCGCGGCGCGCAAGATCCGCGACGCCGCGATCATGGCGCCGGGCGAGGGCGCATGGGACGAGTTCTGCGCCCGCTTCCCGTTCGCCGAGACCGAGGATCAGGCGCGCGCCATTGCCGATGTGCTGGAGGATCTGGCCTCGGGGCGGCCGATGGACCGGCTGATCTGCGGCGATGTCGGCTTCGGCAAGACCGAGGTGGCGTTGCGCGCGGCTTTCATCGCCGCGATGTCAGGCGGCCAGGTTGCGGTGGTGGTGCCGACGACGCTGCTGGCGCGGCAGCATTTCCGCACCTTCTCCGAACGCTTTGCCGGTCTGCCGGTGAAGATCGCGCAGCTCTCGCGCATGGTGGCGGCGAAGGAGGCAGCCGAGGTGCGGCGCGGCATCGCCGACGGGACGATCAATATCGTGATCGGCACGCATGCGCTGCTGGCGAAGTCGGTGGAGTTCGCCGATCTCGCGCTGCTGGTGGTGGACGAGGAGCAGCATTTCGGCGTCGCGCACAAGGAACGGCTGAAGCAGCTCAAGGCGGATGTGCATGTCCTGACGCTGACCGCGACGCCGATCCCGCGCACCTTGCAGCTGGCGCTGACGGGCGTGCGGGAGATGAGTTTGATCAGCACGCCGCCGGTCGATCGGCTGGCGGTGCGCACGTTCATCATGCCGTTCGACGCGGTGGTGATCCGCGAGGCGATCCAGCGCGAGCGGTTCCGCGGCGGCCAGGTGTTCTGCGTCGTGCCGCGCATCGAGGACCTGTCCGCGCATGGCCGAACGCCTCGCCGAGATCGTGCCGGAGGCGCGCATGGCGCAGGCACATGGCAGGCTGGCGCCGACCGAGCTGGAACGGGTGATGACCGAGTTCGGCGACGGGCGGTTCGATATCCTGCTGTCCACCAACATCGTGGAGAGCGGCCTGGACATGCCGGCGGTCAATACGCTGGTGATCCATCGCGCCGACATGTTCGGGCTGGGGCAGCTCTATCAGTTGCGCGGCCGTGTCGGGCGGGGCAAGCAGCGCGGCTACGCGTATCTGACCTGGCCGCCGAACATGCGGCTTTCCGCGGCGGCGGAGAAGCGGCTGACCGTGATGCAGACGCTGGACGCGCTGGGTGCCGGCTTCACGCTGGCGAGCCACGACCTGGATATCCGCGGCGCCGGCAATCTGCTGGGCGACGAGCAGTCGGGACACATCCGCGAGGTCGGCATCGAGCTGTACCAGCAGATGCTGGAGGACGCGGTCGCGGAGCTGCGTGCCGGCGAGGGACGGCGCGGCGGGCAGGAGCGCGACTGGACGCCGAACATCTCGCTCGGGTCTGCCGGTGCTGATCCCGGAGGACTATGTGCGCGACCTGCCGGTGCGGCTCGGGCTGTATCGCCGCATCGGCGCGCTGGCGTCGGACGCCGAGACCGAGGCGATGGCGGCGGAACTGGTGGACCGCTTCGGACCGCTGCCGCAGGAAGTGGAGAACCTGCTGCAGGTGGTGGCGCTGAAGCGCGCCTGCCGCGAGGCGGGGGTGGAGAAGCTGGAGGCCGGGCCGAAGGGAATGCTGCTGAGTTTCCGCGGCAATGCGTTTTCCAATCCGGCGGGGCTGGTGGTCTGGCTTGCCAGCAAGGGCGGTCTGGTGCGCCTGCGTCCCGACCACAAGCTGGCGATCTCGCGCGAGATGGACGTGGCGACGCGGCTGCGCTTCGCGCGCGACGCGCTGGGCAATCTGGAGCGGATTGCGGGGCAGGCGAAGGCGGCTTAGCCGATCTCCGCCGCCTCGACTGCCGCCACGTCGAGCAGCCGCTCGATCACCTCGGGCTCCTGCGCGCCCGCGATGGCGTGGCGGCCTGAGATGACGAAGCATGGGACGCCGTTGATGCCGAGACGATGCGCCCGCAGGTTATCGGCGTGCACCGCATCGACTTCTTCGTTGCCGGCGAGGAAGCGTCGCGCGGCGGTTCCGTCCAGGCCGCATGCCGTGGCGATCGCGACCAGGATCGCGTGATCGCCGATGTCCAGGCCGTCGGTGAAATGCGCCGAGAACAGCGCCTCGACCATCGCGTCGACCTGGCCGAAGCGTGCCGCGTAGCGCACCAGGCGATGGGCATCGACGCTGGACGGCGTGCGGCGGATGCGGTCGAAGCGGAACAGGATGCCCTCGGCGCGGCCGATCTCGGCGATCGACGCATAGAGCCGCCGGGCGCGGTCCTCGCCGCCGAATTTGCGGATCACGTAGTCCGGGCCGGGCCATGCCGCCGCGCGGCATGTCGGGATTGAGCAGGAAGGGTCGCCAGGTCAGGTCGAACAGCAGGTCTGGCCGCCGGCGCAGCGTGCGCGTCAGCCGGCGGACGCCCAGGAAGCACCAGGGGCAGACCAGATCGTGGACGATCTCGATGCCAAGCCGTGCCTTGGGCGGTGCGAGGACGTTCATGCCTGTGTCATTGCTGGTTCAGCGGTTCGCTCGTGTAGTACCCGCTGGTGTAGCGGTGGCCGGCATGCTCCCACACTCTGGTCCGGGCATGCTCGGAAAACAGCGGTGAAAGGTGCTTCGGACAGTAGTGGGTCACGATACTCTTGCGGGTGGTGGTACGCGACACCGGATTTCCGCCGTGCACGAGGTCCGCGTGCCAGACCAGCACGTCGCCCTTCCTGGCCGCGAACGGCAGCTTGGGAATGCCGCGCTGAACCGCGCGTTCTTCAAGTGAGCGGACATGGCGTTCGATCTGCTGACGGGCCGGGTCATCGCCGGTGGTCCGCCGCGCTTCATGCACGCTCTTGAAGTGGTCCTTGTAGGTGAATTCCTCGAAGCGGTGGCTGCCGGGATAGTAGAACAGCTCGCCGGCGCCGATCGTTACGTCCTCAAGCGCTGCCCAGGTGGCGGCGAACTGGCGCGGGATGGTGTACGGGACATAGGCCGAATCCTGGTGGCCTTCCTGCGCTGACCCGCGGAGGAAGCCCAGCGTCTGCGAGGCGAACGCCTTGGTTTCGAAGATCAGCCCGAGGAACTCCGCGACCGGTTGCGCGAACATCAACTCGCGGACCGCGGGCGAGAAATGATGGATATCGAGCGCCTTGGCGGGGTGGGGATTGATCTCGGGCTGCCAATGGAGGTGCTCGGGCGCGATCGCGTGGCATTCGAACTTCAGATCGGGGAACCCGCCATCGTAGGCCCGATCGAGATCCAGCACAGCCTTGTCCGCCACGGCCGGTGGTATTGCATTATCCAGGATGACGTAGCCGTTGTTCATCCAGAAGGTGAGCTTTTCCGCCTGCCGCTCGCTGATCTGGCCGATCTCCAGCTTGCCCCGGATAAGGTCGGCGGCGCTCGGCAGGTCGGTCCACAGACCGCCGAAGCGTGACGGCATGGCGGCGGCATCGGCCGGCCGCGGCGCCTTGGCGTTGCAAAGGAATCCCCGCGCACGGCCGAATTTCAGGTAGTGCGCCAGCGGCGAGGTGACGAGGCCGGCGGCGATCTCCTGCTGCGCAGCGGGATAGGCGCGCAGGTAGAACTCCGCATCCAGGTCGTTGGGCTTGCGGCCTTCGCTGCGGCCGTGCCGATCGTAGTGCTGCCAGGCGCTGGTCTCGCGTTCGTCGGCGATCGCCTTCACGATGTCCGGGTACAGCCGCAGATAGGCGGCCTCATCGAACTGGTCGCGATCGCTCAGGACCGTCTGATCGTCCAACCGCTTCTCTCCCTGGCGCGATTCCGTATATCACGGCGGGCGAAACAAGGGGAACCGGCGATGGCGATCGCGATGCATGATCTCGCGGGCGAGGATCCGGCGCTGCGGTTCAGCCCGTATTGCTGGCGAACACGAATGGCGCTGGCGCACAAGGGGCTGGCGGTGGAGACAATTCCCTGGCGGTTCACCGAGAAGGCGGCGTTGGCGTTCTCCGGCCAGGGGCGCGTGCCGGTCATCCGTGACGGCGATCGGGTGGTTTCCGATAGCTGGGCGATCGCGGAGTACCTGGAGGACGCGTATCCGGATCGGCCTGCTCTGTTCGGCGGCGCCACTGGCCGGGCGCATGCGCGCTTCGTCAATGCCTGGGCGGATGGAGTGATTATGGCCGGCATCGCGCGGCTGATCGTGCGTGACCTGCTGGAGGTGGTCGCGGCGCAGGACCGGGAATACTTTCGCGAGAGCCGCGAGGCGCGGTTCGGCATGACCCTGGAGGCGGTGCAGGACGGGCGCGAGACGAGGGTGGAAGAGTTCCGCGCTATGCTGGCGCCGGTGCGGATGGTGCTGGCAAAGCAGGTCTGGCTGGGCGGAGAGACTCCGAGCTATGCCGACTACATCGTGTTCGGCAGCCTGCAATGGCCGCGTTGCGCCAGCCGGTTCGAGTTGCTGGCGCGCGATGATGCGATTGCACTATGGCGCGAGCGGATGCTGGATCTGTTCGACGGGCTGGGGCGACGCGCGGTCCGTGTCCCCTGAGGCATCGTGGCACGGGACGTCGGCGCACGGCAGTCGCTCGATGCGATCGATGGGTCGCCTACGCCATGTGTCCACCATGCACGCGGGGGGAGGATGGCTAGCTATTCCTATTGCTTGTGGCGACTGAGCGGATGCGGTGGATCAACGGCCGTCCCGATGCTGCCGCGCACCTGTGCTACGCTGCTCTGACGCCCGCTACAAAGGTGTTGACCTCGCTGGAGAGTTGTTCGGCCTGCTTCGACACGTCGGATGCTGCGGTCAACACTTGACCCGCCGCCGCACCTGTTTCGCTCGCTGCCTGGCTCACTCCGCTGATGCCTGCCGTCACCTCCTGCGCTGCCTGTGTCGTCTGCTGGACGTTGCGAGCGATCTCCGACGTGGCGGCGCCCTGCTCCTCGACGGCTGCGGCAATGGTGGTCGCGATTGCGCTGACTTCCTCAATGGTGCCGGAGATACCCCGGATCGCTTCGACGGCCTCTCTGGTTGCAGCCTGTATCTGAGTAATCTGCACGTCGATCTCTCCCGTCGCCTTGCCTGTTTGATTGGCGAGGCTCTTGACCTCGGAGGCCACCACGGCGAATCCCTTGCCAGCATCGCCAGCACGTGCAGCCTCTATGGTCGCGTTGAGTGCCAGGAGATTGGTTTGGCTGGCTATGTCGGTAATCATACCCACGACGGTACCGATCTTCTCGGCAGCCTCAGATAATGCATGCACGATTGCATCGGTGCGCTTGGCGTCATCCACCGCTTTCGCGGTGATCTTCGACGATTGCGCGACCTGTCGGCTGATCTCACCGATGGAGGCTGTGAGTTGCTCGGCGGCCGATGCCACGGTCTGCATACCTGTGCTTGCCTCCTCCGCCGCCGAAGCGACGGCAGCGGCTTGCTGGTCGCTCTGTTTCGCCGTGCCGGTCATCGATTGCGCGGTGGCCTCCAACTCCGTGGAAGCCGAGGAAAACGCACCAACCAAGTGGCCCACCTTGCTCTCGAAGCCATCTGCCATTTGGTGCAGAGCAGCCTTCTGCTCCGCTGCCGCCTGCCGTTTGATTGCTTCCTCCTCGGTCCTCAACCGCTCAGTTTCAGCCATGTTGTCCTTGAAAACCAGCACTGTAGCGGCCATGCCGCCGACTTCATCGTGCCTGTTCGTGCCAGGAATCTCAGTAGCGAGATCGCCTTTTGCCAACCGATCCATAGCGGTCCTCAAGGCGCCAAGCGACGCGGTAATATCGCGATTGACTAGAAATGCGACGGCAGATGTGATGACCAGAATCACACCACCGATCAACGCCAACCGGTACAATACGGCATGGAACGCGGCATCGAGATCATCAATATAGGCACCAGCGATGAACACGATGTCCCACGGCGCGAAGCGGGCAACGTAGGAAACCTTCGGCTGCAGTTCCGCCTGCCCCGGCTTGGGAAATGAGTAGCTCACCACGCCGCTATCGCTGTTCTTCAGCGCGTCCCGAATCAACTCTGTGACCGGCCGGCCATTCTCATCGGTGACGTTGGCTGGTACCGGCTTACCCTCCAGCGCCGGACTGGCACCGTGCAGCACGACCATGTTGTCCAAGGTCTGAGCATAGACGTAGCCGCCTCCGTCATCGAATCGCATGGCGTGAATGTCGTCGCGGAGCAATGCCAGCGCCTGCTCATGAGTGAACTGATGCGCCGCCACTCGGCTATCCAGTGATTTGGCGATACTGATCGTTGACTGCACGACGGCACGTAGCTTATCGATGCGGTCGTTGAACATCCGTCCTTGCATCAGCCATGCTGCTGCGCCGATCGAGATCACGACAGCCAGTGCCGAAAGGCCGAGCAGCAGGCTTAGCTTGGTGCGGAGGTTTAGGTTGCTGAGAGCATGCATGCCGCAATCTATGGGATCGGCGGTTACTGAACGTTTAATCGTGCAGCGTCACTCGCCGATCAGGTGGAGCACGATCTCCCGGCGATGCGGCGCGGCGCGGTGCTCGAACAGGTAGATGCCCTGCCAGGTGCCGAGTACCGGTCGTCCGCCATCGACCGGGATGCCAAGCTGCGTCTGGGTCAGCGCCGCCTTGATGTGCGCCGGCATGTCGTCCGGCCCCTCGTCCTCGTGACGGTACCCGGCATTCTCCGGCGCGAGGCGGCGGAAGAACGCCATGAGGTCGGCGCGCACGTCGGGATCGGCATTCTCCTGCACGAGCAGTGACGCCGAGGTGTGCCGGCACCAGATCGTCAGCAGCCCGGTGGCGATCGCCTGCTCCGTTACCCATCGGCACACGGGTTGGGTGATCTCGACCAGTCCCTGACCGTCGGTCGATATCGTCAGCCGATGGATTGCCTGGCGCATGACAGAGACTTGTGCCGCGCCGGCCGATCGCGCAAGACGCCCGCATGGCCCCGCCGCGCTTCCACACCTTGACGATCGCCGATGTCCGCCGCGAGACGGCGGACGCGGTGTCGCTCGCCTTCACCGTCCCGGAGCGGCTGCGGGCGGCGTATCGCTACACGCCAGGCCAGTATCTCACGTTGCGCGCCACGATCGACGGCGAGGATGTGCGGCGATCCTATTCGATCTGCTCCGGTCTGGATGACGGCGAGTTGCGCGTCGTGATCAAGCGGCTGGCGGGCGGCGCGTTCTCCAACTGGGTCGACCGAGCATCTGCGGCCGGGCGACACGTTGTCGGTGATGACGCCGGACGGACGCTTCGGCGTGCCGATCGAGCCGGGATCGACGCGCACGCTGGTGGCGTTTGCCGCGGGGTCCGGCATCACGCCGGTGATGTCGATCCTGAAGACGGTGCTGCGGCGTGAGGCGGGGCGGTTCTTTCTGTTCTACGGCAATCGCACGCGCGGCCGACATCATCTTCCGCGAGCAGCTGGAGGACCTGAAGGACCGCTATCTGGCGCGGCTGTCGGTGTTCCACGTCCTGTCGCGCGAGCAGCAGGACATCGCGATGCTGAACGGCCATCTGGATGCGGCGAAGGTCGGCGTGCTGCTGCGCTCGGTCGTGCCGGCCGCGACCGTGGACCAGGCCTTCGTCTGCGGGCCGCAACCGATGATCGAAGGGCTGGAAAAGGCGCTGACCGATCTCGGCATGCCGTCGCGAGCGGGTGCATGTCGAGCGGTTCACGCCTGGTGTCGGCGGCCGGCCACGTCGCGGTTGTCGTGCCGGCACATGCCGCGCCGAAGGCGATCGCCACGGTGATCAGCGAAGGCGCGCGTTTCGACATACCGGTCGCCGAAGGCGAGGCGATCATCGACGCGGCGATCCGCGCCGGCCGCAGCCTGCCGTATTCGTGCAAGGGCGGCATGTGCTGCACCTGCCGCGCGAAGCTGGTCGAGGGCAGGGTGGAGATGACGGTGAACTACTCGCTGGAGCCGTGGGAGACTGCAGGCCGGATACGTGCTGACCTGCCAGTCGCATCCGGTGACCGAGCGCGTGGTGATCGACTACGATCAGGTGTGACCCGGCGTCTTCTGCACCTCGATGGTGACGTGCGACAGCGAGCTGAACCGCGCCAGTTTCGCACGGTAGTAGTCGAGGCCGCGCTCCGCGTGAGTGCCCACCGAGACAATCGCACCAAGATGGCCGGGTCCCAGGCGCCAGAGATGCAGATCGGCGAGCGTGTCGCCGTCGCTTTCGAGGGCCTTCTGGAGATGTTCCGCCATATGCCGGTCGGGGTTCATGTCGAGCAGGATTGCCGCGGTGTCGCGAATCAGGCCGAAAGACCAACTGGCAATGACGCAGGCGCCGATGATCCCCGCGAGCGGATCCATCCAGAGCCAGCCGAAGGCGCGGGCCAACAACAGACCGACAATGACCATGACAGAGACCGTCGCATCGGCGATCACGTGGATCACGGCGGCCCGCATGTTGTTGTCGGCATGGGTCGCGCCATGGGCATGTTCGTCGCCGTGCCGATGGGCGGCGTCGTCGTGATGATGGTGGTGCGCATGTCCGTCGGGTGGTCGATCGTGAGCTGATGATGCCCGCCGCCGCTGAGCAGCAGCGCACTGGCGACGTTGACGGCGAGGCCCAGGCAGGCGATCGGAATCGCCTCCGCGAAGTGGATCGGCACCGGCGCGAAGATGCGGGTTATCGACTCGTAGCCGATGAGCAGGGCGATGATCGCCAGGATGATCGCGCTGGCGAATCCGGCGAGGTCGCCCAGTTTGCCGGTGCCGAACGTGAAGCGCGGATCATCGGCATGGCTGCGCGCATAGCTGTAGGCCAGCGCTGCGAGCAGCAGCGCGCCGGCATGCGTGCTCATGTGCATGCCATCGGCCACCAGGGCGATCGAGCCGAACAGCAGACCGCCGACGATCTCGGCGACCATCATCGCGCCGCACAGCCAGATCACGGCCCATGTCCTGCGTTCGCTCGTCTCGTGCTCTGCGCCAAGGAATACGTGATGATGGCGGAGCGGCGCGGACGAAAAGCTGGTCTCGCTCATGGTCAGCCCTCACTTCGGGCATAGTGTATCATACGCTTCGTGGTCTTGACCGGGGTGCCGCGAGGCAGTCCGGTATCCCGGAACATCCGGCGGAGCTGAGCATGAGCCAATTCGAACTCGTCTGGGATTCCCGCTGCGGCGTCGCCGAGTCGCCGGTATGGGATGCCTCCACCCGGCGGCTGCTGTTCTGCGACATCCCCGGCAAGCGCATCAATGCGCTGTCGGTGGACGACGGCGCGCGCACCTCGTGGGATTTTCCCGAGGTCGTCGGCAGCTTCGGCCTTTGCCGGTCCGGCCGGCTCGTCGTCGCGCTGCGGCATCGCGTCGTGCTGTTCGATCCGCGCACCAAGGCGATCGAGCAACTGACCGAGCCGGTGAACGAACCGCCGACCAATCGCCTCAACGACGGCAAGGTCGGACCGGACGGCTGCTTCTGGGTCGGCAGCATGGACGAGAACTCGCCGCGCCAGAAGACCGCTGCGCTCTACCGCGTCACGCCGCAGGGTCGCATAGAGCGCAAGGCCGAGGGCTATGCGGTGTCGAACGGCCTCGCCTGGTCGCCCGATGGCAGTGTCATGTACCACTCGGATTCGACCGCCGGGATCATCGAGGCGTGGGACTTCGACACACGGAGCGGTGCGCTTGCGAACCACCGCGTGCTGGCGACGCTGACCAATGAGGAGGGTCGCCCCGACGGCGCCGCGGTCGACGCGGAGGGCGCCTACTGGTCGGCCGGACCGTCCGCCGGGTGCGTCAACCGCTTCTCGCCGTCAGGTGCTTTGCTGAGCAAGCTGCCGTTCCCGGTGCCTGGTCCGACCATGCCGTGCTTCGCCGAACGCCATCTCTACGTGACGTCGCTGCGCGAAGGCCGCTCGCCTGAGGCACTGGCGCAGCACCCGACGCTGGGTGGATTGTTCCGCACCGATGCACCGGTCGGTCGGTGCACCGGTCGCGGTGTTCGCCGACGCCTGATACAGCATCGCTGGAGCGCGCTCCCCATGCTGGAGGGGGTTGGGGAGCGGGATCAGAGCTCGGCGTTTCGCCCCTGGTCATTTTCACGCTCTAATAGCTCGGGGGCGGCGGCGGATAGTAGCCCGGAGGCGGCGGCTGGTAAGCCGGCGGCGGCGGCCGCGGCGTGGTCGCCGCGCCGCCGACGGCGCCGACAGCGCCGCCGATGAGGGCGCCCGCGGCCGCGCCACGTCCGCCACCCGCGAGGCCGCCGATTGCCGCGCCGGCGCCGGCGCCCAGCAGGCCGCCTCCCACCGCGCGCTGGCCCGGGTCGTAGGGGTCGGTGCATGCGGACAATGCCAGCGCCATCCCCAGAGCGGCTGCGATGGGTGCGATCGAACGCTGCATGATATTCCAGTCTCCCTTTGGTGGTCCGCCGCGCGCCCTGCCCGCGCACGGTCACCCGGACAGCACGCGGTTGACCATACACCGCCGGGGATGGCGGCGCAGTGTCCAGAGTGCGGCAGGAATACGGAAGCCGAATGGTCTCGCGGCTGCCGGTCATTATGACGCGACCTGCAGCCTGAACCGCGGCAGCGGCCGTTCCTCCTGCTCGAGATAGGCGAGGAACCGCGTGCAGTATTTGTGCGCCGTGGTGTCCCACACGCGCTCCCGCAGGGCGCCGTAGCGGCGCAGCCTCTCGGCCAGCGGCATCCTCAGGCCCTCATGCATCGCATCGGCGATCTCGTCGGCGTCGAACGGATTGACGATCAACGCCTCGGTCAGCTCCTCCGCCGCGCCGGCGAAGCGCGACAGGATCAGCACCCCGGGATCGGCGGGATCCTGCGCCGCGATATACTCCTTCGCCACCAGGTTCATGCCGTCGCGCAGCGGCGTCACCACGCCCGAGGCGGGCGATCCGGAAGAAGCCGGCAAGGATCTGCCGGCGCACCGTGCTGGTCATGTAGCGCAACGGCACCCAGTCGAATTCGGAGAAGCGGCCGTTGGTGTCGCCGACGATCCGGTCGAGCTCGCGCCGCAGTCGCTGGTAGCTGCCGGATTCCTCGCGCGATCGCGCGGCGATCTGAAGGAAGCTGACCTGGCGGCGATGCTCGGGATACTTGCCCAGCAAACGGCCGAATGCCTCGAAGCGGTTGACCAGACCCTTCGAATAGTCGAGCCGGTCGACGCCGATGGCCAAGGCGCGGCCGCCCAGGCTGTCACGCAAACGCGCCGTCTCGGCGCTGCGGTCGGCGCGCGCCGCCGTCTCGGCGAAGCCGGCGGCGTCGATGCCGATCGGATCGACGATCGCCAGCACGTGGCGGCCGGCAAACATGAACCCGCCATCCCTCACGCGCGTGCCCGGCAAAATCTCCTCGCACGCAATCGAGGAAGGCCCGTTGATAGGTGCTGGTGTGGAAGCCCACGACGTCGAACGCGCACATGGCCCGCAGCAATTCCGCGGCGCGCGGCAGGACATGCAGCAGCGCCGGCGGAACGAACGGTGTATGCAGGAAGAAGCCGATGCGATTGCGCACGCCCAGCAGGCGGAGTTCCTCCGCCAGCGGGAACAGGTGGTAGTCGTGCACCCAGACCAGGTCGTCCTCGCGCAGCATCCCGGCCAGCGCTTCGGCGAACCGGCGGTTCACCGCGCGATAGCCCTCGTAGTCCTCGCGCCGGAACTGCACGAGCCCGAGGCGGAAATGCAGCAGCGGCCACAGCGCGCCGTTGGCGAAATTGACGTAGAACGAGCGGTATTCCGCCTCGGTCAGGTCGATCGTCGCGTAGGTGGTGCCCTCGGAGCGCTGTTGCCGGACCTCGGCAGTCGGCCGAACCGGAGCGCCGGCCGCTCCAGCCGAACCAGACCGATCCGGGCCGTAATGCATCCGCTAGCGCAACGGCCAAGTCCACCGGCCCGCGGCCCTCGTTCGGAAGGCAACGGCACTCGGTTGGACACGATAACGAGGCGCCCCAATTTCCCTCCTCGCGCTGGCGTGCCTTACCGGATGCGACAACGCACAACGATACCGTCGCGATGCGTCATCACCCGGTAACATCGCCGTGAGCCGCGGCCAGCGCCAAGTCCTGCCGCAGAAAAGCCTGAACTTCCGGCGACATCGCTGTTGCGTGACATTACACTGGAAGAGGCTTCACGATCATGCGAATTGCCCAGATTGCACCACTGACCGAGTCAGTGCCGCCGCAGGCTGTACGGAGGGACCGAGCGCGTCGTATCGTTTCTGACCGAGCAGTTGGTTGCCATGGGACATGACGTGACGCTGTTCGCCAGCGGCGATTCACGCACCAGTGCCGAGCTTGCGGCGATGTGGCCGTGCGCGCTGCGCTTCGATGCCACGGTGCGGGACGCGATAGCCCCCCACATGCTGATGCTGGAGCAGGTCTGCCAGCGCGCCGATGAGTTCGACGTGCTGCATTGCCACCTCGATTACTGGCCGTTTTCGCTGTTCAGCCGGCAGGACACGCCATTCATCACCACGCTGCACGGCCGGCTCGACCTGCCGGAGCTGCGGCCGGTCTATGACTGTTTCCCGGATGTTCCGCTGGTATCGATCTCCGACGCCCAGCGCGCTCCTTTGCCGAACTCCAACTTCATCGCGACCGTGCAGCACGGGCTGCCGGAGGATCTGCTGACGCCGCGCGATGTCACGCCGAGCTACCTGGCGTTTCTCGGCCGCATCTGCCCGGAAAAGCGGCCGGACAGGGCGATCCGCATCGCGCGGGCGGCCGGCATTCCGCTGAAGATCGCCGCCAAGGTCGATAAGGTGGACGAATCGTATTTTCGCGACACGATCCAGCCGATGATCGATGGTCGCGACGTCGAACTGATCGGCGAGATCAACGATGCGGAAAAGCCGGACTTCCTCAGCGGCGCCATCGCGCTGCTGGTGCCGATCGACTGGCCGGAGCCGTTCGGCCTGGTGATGATCGAGGCGATGGCCTGCGGCACGCCGGTGATCGCGTTCAATCGCGGCTCGGTGCCGGAGATCATCGAGCACGGCGTCAGCGGGCTGATCGTGGAACGAGGAGGCGGAGGCGGTCGCGGCGATCCGGCAGGCTGCGGATCTGTCGCGCGCCGAGGTGCGTCGCTGCTTCGAGCGCCGGTTCAGCGCGGAGCGCATGGCCGAGGACTATCTGGCCCTGTATCGCCGCCTGGCCGCCCGCGCGCGTCCGGCCCTGCGGGTGGTGCGGTAAGGTCCAGCAACGGATCGGCGGTGGCGGGAAGCGCGCGGAGCTTCGCCGCCGCCGGTCACCCGGCGCCCCGCTTACGGAAATAGGCCGCAAGCTGGAGGGCGATCTGATCCGCCAGCGCATCGGCCAGCCGCTGCGTGACGGCGGAGTTCTCCAGATCGGCAGCGAAATATTGCGAGTCGAAAAGGTTCATTCCGTCGACCGCTCTCGCGGAGCCGCTGCTCAGCAGGCTGCGCGCGGAATCCTGCGCATTGAGGGTCCAGGAGGCACTGCCGATCTGCCGGATGCGGGTCGGGACGCTGGTCTGCTCGACAGCGATGCCTTCGCCGGAAATCCCGAACGACACGTGGAGATCGTAGCGCTGCGCCACCGCGCTCCCGGCTCCCTCCAGCCGTTCTTGCAGCGCCTGACGCAGCAATTGACCAGGACGGTCAGCAATCGGCTCTACCTGGATCGACTGCCAGTTCGCGCTGCGCCACTCCGGCGCTGCCCGAGGCGGTCCGCATATAGACCGGCTGGAAACCACAGCCGGACAGCGTCGCGCCCACCGCCAGCAGGAGAGTGCGCCGCCGGGTCATCACGCAACCGATGTTCGGCATTTCCTGGCCATACTGGTCTTCCGGATCTCACGTGCCAACGGGGCAAAGGACTCTGGAGGTCCGGGCGGGAATCGAACCCACATTCGCGGATTTGCAGTCCGCTGCATCACCACTCTGCCACCGGACCAGCCCGAGCGAAGGCGGCGTATATCGGCGTCGCCGCACCGGCCGGTCAAGTCCCGCCGTCGGCCGGCTTGGCGGCTCCCCGCGGCGCCTCTATAAGCCTGTCCTTCCCGTTCCGATGAGCAGCCCCAATGGACCCTGCCGCCCAGGCATTCGCCGAAGCCCGCAACCGCATGGTGGACAGCCAGATCCGCCCCAACAAGGTGACCGATCCGCGCATCATCGCCGCGATGCGCGATCTGCCGCGCGAGCGGTTCCTGCCGCCGTCGCTCGCGCGTGCTGGCCTATGCGGACGAGGACGTGCCCCTGGGGGAGGGCCGCGTTCTGATCGAACCCGCGGTCATCGCTCGCCTGGTGCAGCTTGCTGCGATCGTTCCCGGCGAGCGCGCGCTGGTGGTCGCCGCCGGCACCGGCTACGGCGCGGCGCTGCTGGCCGCCTGCGGCGCCAGGGTGACCGCGCTCGAGGAGTCGGCGTCGCTGCGGGATATCGCCCGCGGCGTGCTGGCGGAGCTTGCGCCGTCGGTGCGGCTGGTCGCCGGCCCGCTCGCCGCCGGTTGGCCGCCGGGCGCGCCCTACGACGTGATCCTGATCGAAGGGGCGGTGCGCGAAATTCCCGCCCGTGATCGGCGAACAGTTGCACCAGCAGACCGGGCGGCTGGTCGCGATCTGCGCCGGGGCGGCCGGCCTCGGCCAGGCGGTGCTGGCCGAGGTCACCGCCGCCGGCCTGCGCACGCGGCCGATGTTCGATTGCGCCACCCCGCCGATCCCCAGCCTGCTGCCGGTCGCCGGGCTTCGTGTTCTGAGCGACGAGGTGTCATAGACTCTTGGCGTCAGGCTGCGCGCTGTGGCACAGAGGTCTTCCCGCGAGGCAGAGGAGCGGACATGGTCCTTCGCTACGGCTGGGTGCTTGGTCTCGGTTCGGTGCTCGTGGCCGCGCCGGCGTTCGGCCAGACGCCGACGGCCAAACCTGCTCCTGCCAAGCCGATAACCACTGGCGCGGCCGACGGCCAAGAGCGCGACCGCCGCGCCGGCGCCGCAACCCGGTGTGCCGCACACGCTGGCCGAGGCGCTGGCGGCCACCTACGCGAACCAGCCCGCGTTGCAGGCCGAGCGTGCCAAGCTGCGGGCGACCGACGAGAACGTGCCTCAGGCGCTGGCCGGCTGGCGGCCGACCGTCGTGATGGCGGGAACCGCCGGGTATGGCGACGGGTTCAGCCGCCAGTTTTCCGGTGCTTCGGGCGGCTTCCTGAACGCGCAGACCGACCGGCTGATCGGCACCGCGCAGGCAACACTCACCCAGCCCCTGTATACCGGCGGCAAGACGCAGGCCAACGTCAACCGCGCCAAGAACCAGGTCATGGCGGAGCGCGCCAACCTGATCGCGCAGGAGCAGACCAGCTTCACCAACGTGATCAACGCCTATGTCGGCGTCATCGAGGCGCAGCAGTTGCTGGCACTCAACATCAACAACGAGCAGGTGCTGGCCAAGCAGCTTCAGGCCACCAATGACCGCTTCCGGGTCGGCGAGATCACCAAGCACCGACGTGGCGCAGGCGGAGGCGGCGCTGGCGCAGGCGACATCGCAGCGGCAGGTCGCGGAGGGCAACCTGCAGACGGCGCGCGGGACGTATCAGCAGGTGGTCGGGTTCCTGCCCCCGGCCGATCTGGTGGAGCCGCAGCCGCTCGCTCTGCCGATGAAGAACGAGCAGGATGCCACCATCATGGCGGCGCACAACAACCCGGTGGTGGTTGCCGCGCTGTTCAACGATGCTGCCGCCAAGGACGCGGTGGATGTGGCGTTCTCCCAGCTTCTGCCGCAGGTCAGCTTTCAGGGTCAGGTATTCCAGTCGAACAATGCGGCCGCGCGGAGTGCGCAGACCAATGGCTATCAGGCGGTCGTGCAGCTCTCCGTGCCGGTCTATCAGGGCGGCGCCGAGTACTCCGCCGTGCGCCAGGCGAAGCAGAGCGAGCAGCAGACGTCGAAGCAGGTGGACGATGCCCGTCGCACCGCGGTGCAGAACGCGGTGCAGGCCTGGGAGACGCTGGCAGCGCAAAAAGCGTCGGCCGACAGCAATCGGGAGGCGATCCGCGCCAACCAGATCGCCCTGGAAGGTGTGGAGCGCGAGGCGATCGTCGGCAGCCGCACCACGCTCGACGTGCTGAACGCACAGCAGGCTTTGCTGAATTCGCAGGTCACGCTGGTGCAGAACCTGGCGCAGCTCGTCACCGCGTCCTACCAGGTGGCCGCGGCGATCGGGCGGCTGACCGCGAACGATCTGCATCTGCCGGTGCCGTTGTATGACGAGACCGCCTACTACAATGCGGTGAAGAACAAGTGGGCCGGTCTCGGCGACTACGCGACCGACCAGCCGGGCCGCTGAGAAGACGATTGCGATGAGCGAACCGCAGACACCTCCCGGCCCTCCCGGCGGCGATCCCGTCGATGGAGGACATCCTCGCCTCGATCCGCCGGATCCTGAGCGAGGACGAGGCTCCGGCTGCCGAGGGCGGCCCGCCAGCCGGCGCAGCCGGCCGGCGACGACGTGCTGGTGCTGGACCCTGCCATGATGGTGCCCGAGCCTGGCCCGGCTGCACCGGCTTCACCTGAACCGCGCCATCCCGAGGCGCCGCCACCGATCCGCTGCCGGCCACCGATCCGCCGCCGGTTGTGACGACGCTGGTGGCGCCGGAGGCCGCCGCGGCCGCGGCATCGTCGGTCGGCAGCCTCGTGCGCACCCTGTCGCGAGCGGTCCACGCAGGTCCGCAGCGGCGGGCCGACGATCGAGGACATCGTGCGCGAGGAGATACGGCCGCTGCTGAAGGCGTGGCTGGACGCCAACCTGCCGCCACTGGTCGAGCGCCTGGTGCGCACCGAGATCGAGCGCGTCGTAGGCCGCGTCGTACCCTGAGCCGTATTGTCATCGCTGGCCTCTTGCGGCATCCGCGTGGGGCCGCAGGAGAGCGAAATGCTGGACAAGACCTACAACCCGTCGGAGATCGAGCCTCGCCTGTATGAGGGTTGGGAGAGGGCGGGGGCGTTCGCCTGCGATCCGGATTCGAACGCTCCGCCCTACACCATCATGATCCCGCCGCCGAACGTCACCGGCAACCTGCACATGGGCCATGCGCTGACCTTCACCGTGCAGGACACGCTGATCCGCTGGCGGCGCATGCAGGGACGCGACGTGCTGTGGCAGCCGGGCACCGACCACGCGGGGATCGCCACGCAGATGGTGGTGGAGCGGCTGCTGGCGGAGCAGGGGACCGACCGGCGCGACCTGGGACGGGAGAAATTCGTCGAGCGCGTGTGGCAGTGGAAGTCGGAATCCGGCGGCACGATCACGCAACAGTTGCGCCGGCTGGGTGCGTCGCTCGACTGGCCGCGCGAGCGCTTCACCATGGACGATGGTCTGTCCGCCGCGGTGCGCAAGGTGTTCGTCACGCTGTACCGGGAAGGCCTGATCTATCGCGACAAGCGGCTGGTGAACTGGGACCCGAAGTTGCGGACGGCGATCTCCGACCTCGAGGTGGAGAATCTCGAGGTCAAGGGATCGCTGTGGTACATCCGCTATCCGATCGAGGGTGAGGCCGGCCGGTTCATCACCGTGGCGACGACACGGCCGGAGACGATGCTGGGCGATACCGCGGTGGCGGTGCATCCCGAAGATGCGCGGTATCGCGACCTGGTCGGGCGTTACGCCATCCTGCCGCTGGTGGGGCGCCGTCTGCCGATCATCGCTGACGACTATTCGGACCCGGAGAAGGGCACCGGCGCGGTGAAGATCACGCCGGCGCACGACTTCAACGACTTCGCTGTCGGACAGCGGCATGGGCTGCCGATGCCGTCGATCCTCGATCGCCAGGCACACGTTGCGCTGGCGGAGATTGCCGATGCGCTGACGGCGGTGAACGGCGTCGCCGATCCGGCGTTCGTGCGTTCGCTCGACGGCATGGACCGCAACGTGGCGCGCAAGGCGATCGTCGCGGAGCTGGAGCGGCTCGGCCTGCTGGAAAAGGTCGAGCCTTACACCCATCAGGTGCCGCACGGCGATCGCGGCGGCGTGCCGATCGAGCCGCTGCTGACGACGCAGTGGTACTGCAACGCTGAAGTGCTGGCGAAGCCGGCGATCGAGGCGGTGGAGACCGGCAAGACGGTCTTCGTGCCGAAGCAATGGGAGAACACGTTCTTCGCCTGGATGCGCGACATCCAGCCCTGGTGCATCTCGCGTCAGCTCTGGTGGGGACATCAGATTCCCTGCTGGTACGGCCCGGACGGCCGCGAGTTCGTGGCCGAGACCGAGGCGGAGGCCAAGGCGGCGGCGCGCGCGCAATACGGCAGCGATGTCGCGCTGACCCAGGACGAGGACGTGCTGGATACCTGGTTCAGCTCCGCGCTGTGGCCGTTCTCGACGCTGGGCTGGCCGGAGCAGACCAAGGAGCTGGCGCGGTATTATCCCGGCGACGTGCTGGTGACCGGCTTCGACATCATCTTCTTCTGGGTCGCGCGGATGATGATGCAGGGCATCCACTTCATGGGCGAGGTGCCGTTCCGCGCGGTCTACATCCACGGCCTCGTGCGCGACGAGCGCGGCCAGAAGATGTCGAAGTCGAAGGGCAACAGCATCGACCCGCTGGAGCTGATCGATCGCTACGGCGCCGATGCGCTGCGCTTCACCATCTGCGCGCTGACCGGACCCGGGCGCGACGTGAAGCTGGGCGCGGCGCGCGTCGAGAGCTATCGGCGCTTCGTCACCAAGCTGTGGAACGCTGCGCGGTTCTGCGAGATGAACGACATCCGGCCGGACGCGTCGTTCGATCCATCGCGTGCGACGCTGCCGCTGACGCGATGGATCCTCGATGCGACGAACCGCGCGATCGAGGAGGCGAACGCGGCGCTCGAGGCGTATCGCTTCGATGAATACGCCGCCGCCTGCTACCGCTTCACCTGGGACACGTTCTGCGACTGGTTCGTGGAATTCGCCAAGCCTGCACTGGCGGAAACCGAAGTGCGGCAGACCGCGGCCTATGTGCTGGGCACGCTGCTGCGCCTGCTGCATCCGGTCGATGCCGTTCGTCACCGAGGAGTTGTGGGATCGCTTCGGCTACGGCGAACCATCCAGCCTGATCCGCACACCGTGGCCGGAGCCGATCGCCGTGCCGGATGCCGCGACGGCGCGCGAGGAGCTCGATTGGGTGGTGCGGCTGATCTCCGAGGTGCGCTCGGTGCGCACCGAGATGAACGTGCCGCCCAGCACGCTGACGCCGATCCTGCTGCGCGACGCCGCACCGGAGATCGCTGGCGCGTGGCCAGCGCTGGATGGAGGCGATCCGGCGCCTCGCGCGCGCTTCCGAACTGCGGCCGTTGGCATGGCGAGATGCCGAAGGGCGCGGCGCAGCTTGTGCTGGACGAGGCGACCGTGGTGCTGCCGCTTGCCGATGCCGTCGATGTCGGCAAGGAACGCGCACGCCTGACGCGCGAGCGTGACAAGGCGGCCGGCGAGGCGCGCAAGATCAGCGCAGAAGCTGGACAACGCCGACTTCGTGCGCCGCGCGCCGGAGGAGGTGGTGGAGGAGAACCGCGAGCGGCTTGCCGGCGCGCAGGCCGACATCGCGCGGCTGGAGGCGGCGCTGCAGCAGATCGAGCTAGAAGCGGGTTGGCGGAGGCGGAGACAGTCGCGTTGGGTCCTGTCGTCGCTGATCGCGGCTGACCGGCGTTGCTCCTCGGCATCGCCATCGGCGCCGTCGGCATCGGCGGCGTGCTGCTGGTGCCGTTCCTGACGCTGACCCTCGGCATCGACGTGAAGCACGCGATCGCCGCCGCGCTGCTGAGCTATGTGCCGAGTTGCGCTGTGGCGGTGACGCTCTATGCCCGGCGCGGCTCCATCCCTTGGCGCGAGGCGGGATTGCTCTGTCTCGCGGCATTGCCGACCGCCTATCTCGGGGCCCGCGCGACGCAGATCGCGCCGGCTGGCTTGCTCGAAGCGGCGATCGGTGTGCTGCTGCTGAGCGGCGGCATCTACGCGTTGTTGCCGCGGCAGGGCGTAGGGATCGGGCGGCGCCGGCTGGCGCCGGCGACGCTGCTCGGGCTCGGCGGCGGCACCGGTTTCGTCTCCGCGCTGACCGGCGCCGGCGGCGCGTTCGTGCTGCTGCCCGTTCTGCTGCTGCTCGATGTGCCGGTGCTGGCGGCGATCGGTCTGGGCCAGGCGATCGCATTGCCGATCGCGGGTCTGGCGAGCATCGCCAACATCGTCGCGGGCATCATGGATCTTCGGCTCGCCGCCGGCCTGGCCGCGACGCTGACGCTCGGGATTGCGATCGGCACGCCGATCGCGCATGCATTGCCGCAGCTTCTTCTGCGTCGCCTGCTGGGTTCGGCCGTGGCGCTTGCCGGTCTCGCCATGCTCCTGCGCACGGCGGCCCGGCTGCTGCTGCGCCGACTGACCCGAGGGAACCGATCGCCATGAGCAGCACCGACCATCCGCGGCGCCGACATCGTCATGCGCACGCTGGAACGCGCCGGCCACCGCACGATCTTCACGCTCTCCGGCAACCACATCATGTCGCTGTTCGACGCGGCGATCGATACGCGGCATCGCCTGGTGCACACGCGGCATGAGGCGGCGGCGGTGCACATGGCCGATGCCTGGGGGCGGCTGACCGGCGAGCCGGGCATCGCGATGGTCACCGGCGGTCCGGGCCATGCCAACGCGGCCGCCGCGCTGATGACGGCGCTGGGGCAGGAGTCGCCGCTGGTGCTGCTGTCGGGCCATACCGAGACGACGCAGCTCGGCCGCGGCGGATTTCAGGAACTGCGCCAGGCCGAGGTGGCGGCGCCGATGGCGAAGGCGTCGTGGACCGCAACGTCGGCGGCGACACTCGGCGCCGAGGTGGCGAAGGCGATCCGGATCGCGCGTTCCGGCCGGCCCGGCCCGGTGCATCTCAGCCTGCCGTCCGATCTGCTCGATGCGACAGTCGCCGCAGACGAGGTCGTGTGGCCGGCGCCAGCAGCGTTCGCCGCATCGCCTGTCGCGCTGAACGACGCCGCGGCCGATGCGATCCTCGGCATCATCGCGACGGCGCAGCGGCCGTTCCTGCTGGCCGGGCCGGCGATGGCGAACAAGACCGGCCGCGATCTGCTGGCACGCATCGAGGCCGCGACGCAGCATCCCGACCGCGATCATGGAAAGCCCGCGCGGCTTCAACGACGCGACGCTCGGCGCCTTCGCCGATGCGATCCGCCGCGCCGATCTGATCATCCTGCTCGGCAAGGCGCTCGACTTCACGCTGAGGTTCGGCGAGGCGCCCGCGGTCGATGCGGCCTGCCGCTGGATCGTCATCGATCCCGAGGCGGCGCTGGTCGATCGGGCAATCCGCGAGAAGGGCGACCGCGTCGCGTTCGGCTGCGTCGCCGATACGCGTCCGGCCGGCGAGGCGTTGATCCGCCGCGCCGCCGGGAAGCGCGTGTCGAGCGACACATGGTTCGCCGAGGTGCGCGCGCTGCTGACGGATCGCCCGGCATCGTGGGACGCGCTTGCTTCGAAGACGCCGGGCAAGCTGCATCCGATCGAGGTGTTCCGCGCGCTGAAGCCGCATGTCGCGCGGCATCCCGACACGGTGCTGATCTGCGACGGCGGCGAGTTCGCGCAATGGGGTCAGAGCGTGCTGCCGGTGGTGCCGCGGCGGATGATCAACGGCGTCGGCGGCTCGATCGGATCGTCGCTGCCGATGGCGGGTGCGGCGCGCGTGGTCGAACCCGAGGCGCCGGTGTTCGTCGTGCTGGGCGACGGCACGTTCGGCTTCCACATGGCGGAATTCGAGACCGCGGTGCGCTGCAATCTGCCGTTTGTCGCGGTGGTCGGCACCGATGCGCGCTGGAACGCCGAATACAATCTCCAGGTCCGCGACTACGGACCCAACCGCACGTTCGGCTGCGAGCTTCTGCCGACGCGGTACGACCTGGTGGTGGCGGCGCTCGGTGGGCACGGCGAACTGGTGCAGAGCGCCGATGAACTGCCGGGAGCGATCGAACGTTCGCTGGCGAGCGGCAAGCCGGCCTGCATCAACGTGATGATCGAGGCTATCCCGGCGCCGCTGGTACGTGCCGGCGCCTGACCCACCACAGCCAGGCTGACGCGACGATGAGCAGGGCGAATGCGATCGGTCCATGCATGGCGGCGTGGCTGGTCTGCAACTCCCAGCCGAACGCGATCAACACGATCAGCGGCGGCCACGGCACGCGACGTGTCAGCAGCAACGCAAGTGCGGCGGCGAGCATGGCGATGAAGATCGCCCACGAGCCGGTCAGGCTGACGAATGAACCGACGCCGCCGACCAGCGGGTCGGTCCACATGGCGTTGAGCAACAGGATCACGCCATCAAGCTGCTGCGGGTTGAGCTGGCCGGATGCCGCCATCGCCTCGGTGGTGATGATGGTTCGGCCGAGCCCGATGCCACCGATCGCATCGAGCACCGTGTAGTAGATCGCGAACACGAGGATGGCGGCACGGGCGAACCACGCGGCGGCGCGGGCGTAGCCGCTGTCGGTGTCCGTGACCTCGGCGAGCATCAGCCACAGGCCGACGACGACCAGAGCCACCAGCGGCGTCTGGATCATGTGCAGCGTGAACCACCACATGGGTCCAAAATAACCCAGCGCCTGGAATTGCGGCTGATACGCTTCGGGCTGCGAGAGAAACTGATACATCCCGGGATGCGCGGTGAAGCCGGCGGGGTGAAACAGCTCGACCGCAATCAGCCCGAGCGGCGCCAGCAACAGGCAGACCCACCGCAGCGCCGACCGGACGGCGCTGTCGGACATGGCGCCGTCTATTCCGCCGCCTGCGCCACGTCGTCGCCCAGCCGCACGCCGCGCACCACGTATTCCGCGGCGACCTTGATCGCCTCGATCATGCTGACCGCGCTCGCGCGTCCGGTGCCGGCGATGTCGAATGCGGTGCCGTGATCGACGCTGGTGCGCAGGATCGGCAAACCGAGTGTGACGCTCACCGTCTTCTCGAAGTCCATCATCTTCGCCGCGATGTGGCCCTGGTCGTGGTAGAGCGACAGCACCGCGTCGTAGCGGCCGATGCGCGCCATGTGGAACACGCTGTCCGCCGGCACCGGGCCGCTGACGTGCATGCCGCGCGCGCGTGCCGCCTCGATCGCCGGCTTGATCGCGTCCATCTCCTCGCGGCCGAACAGCCCGTCCTCGCCGCCATGCGGGTTCAGCGCGGCCACTGCCAGATGCGGTGCGTCGATGCCGAGTTGGTGCAGCGCCTTCATGGCCTTCTCGATGCCAGAGAGGGTGCGGTCGCGGGTGATCTGGCGGCACGCATCCACCAAAGACAGATGGCGGGTGAGGAAGAAGATCTTCAGGCCGCTGATGGTGAACATCGTCATCTCTTCGCGCGCACCGGTGTGTTCGGCGAACATCTCGGTGTGGCCGATGAACGGGATCTTCGCCGCCTTCAGCGATTCCTTGTTGATCGGCGTCGTGGCCACGCCGGCGATGCGGCCGGCCATCGCCAGATCGATCGAGGTGCGGATCGCGGCATAGGCCGCCTCGCCGCCGAGTGCCTGGACCTTGCCCATCTGCAGCACGTCCGGATCGGCGGTGTCCTGGTGCACCACGTCGATCACCCCGTCGCGGTCGGCGATCGCCTCGGGGCCGGCGATGCGGTTCAGCGACGCGGACAGACCGCACACCGACAGGGCGCGCTCGAACACCCTTGCGTCGCCGATCAGGAAGCTGCGCGAGCAATCACGCACCTCCGGGGCCAGCAGGGCGCGCACCGCGATCTCGGGGCCGATGCCGGCGGGATCGCCCATCGTGACGGCCAGAACCGGTCGTGTCTCGGTCATGTCGGGGCCCTCTCCTCGGGTGGCTTTCGCAATCCGGGCCTTCATAGCACACTGTCGGGACAAACACCGCCCCAGGAGGAAATGCATGCTCCGCATCTATGGTTCGGCCCGCTCGCGCGGCGTCCGCACGCTCTGGATGGCCGGGGAACTCGGCCTGCAATACGAGCATCTCGACTATGCGCCGCGGTCCCCGCAGACCCGCACGCCGGAATACCTGGCGCTGAACCCCAATGCCCGCGTGCCGACGATCGACGACGATGGGTTCGTGCTGTCGGAATCGATGGCGATCAACCTCTATTTGGCGAAAAAGCACGGCAAGCTGTATCCGGCCGACGCGAAGAACGAGGCGCTGACCTGGCAGTGGTGCTTCTGGGAGGTCGATCGTCTGGATCGGCAGATGACCACCTATGCCAACAACGCCTTCGTGCTGCCCGAGGCGCAGCGCAACGCCGCGGCCGCCAAGGGCGCGTGGGACGAGATCACGGCAGCGCTCGATGTGCTGGAGATCGCGCTTGGCAAGTCGCAGTGGCTCGCCGGCAGCGACTTCAGCGTGGCCGACCTGAACGTTGCCGCGGCGATGGTGCGCGCACTCGGTTTCGATATCGGCAAGTGGCCGAAGGTGCACGCGTGGCTGCACAAGTGCTGGGACCGTCCGGCCGCCAAGCGCGCTTTGGCAATGCGGGAGTAGCCGGTCCGCGGCGGTAAGGTTCGCCGCATGATCGAAGCGCTCAGCGCGGTCACGCTGGTGACCCACGACATGGCGCGTTCAGTGGCGTTCTATGCGGCGCTCGGCTTTGCATTGAAATCGGGCGGCCCGGACGCCGGCTTCACCAGCTTTCATGCAGGCAGTGGTTATCTGAACCTGACCGAAGTCAGGAACGCCGGGCGTTGGTCGGGATGGGGACGCGCGATCTTCCATGTCGATGACGTGGATGCCGTGCATGCGCGCATCGTGGCGGCAGGGCTGTCGCCCGCATTCGCGCCACGCGACGCGGCATGGGGCGAACGCTATTTCCACATCACCGACCCGGACGGGCACGAACTCAGCTTCGCCCGGCTGCTATGATCACGACGCGTTGCAGGTCGCCTGCGCAGCCGTAGTCGCGGCTCCGTCTCATTGCGTCGGGGCATGAGACAGCATCCCTTGGTGTGATACGAGCTCATCGGGCGGCCGCGACGGTTGCCCGTTCGGGGTGGCCGAGGGCGCACAGGATGGGACTGGTGCCGTTGACGAGGGTTTGGATGACGGCGGGCTCGGGCGGGGCGAAATCGAGCCGGGCCGGCAGGCGAGGTCAGGCTGCGGTTCGGATTGTGGCATCGCGTCTTTGGGAGGTGCCTCCGGTTGCTTGGCCGCCGCGGCCTTCTGCCGCACCGACTGTAGGTTGATCAGCGTGCGCAGCGCGCTCTGCATCTGCCGCATCATGGCGGCTGCCTGGGCGCGGCAGCGCAGCGTGGCGGCAAGGTCGTTGCAGGTACTGCGAGGCAAGGCGGAAGGAGTCCATGGCCTGAGCATCGGCAGCGACGATCTCTGCGGCGAGCCTTGCCTCGAAAGCATCGGCGGGGTGCAGTGCGGCGACCGCTGCAATGGCTGCTTCGTCACGGACAGCGCAAGCCTCGGCGGTGCCGGTGGGGGGAGGCGGGAGACCCGCGCACAGTGTGGCGAATACGTCGCGGGCGACGGAGGCGGGGAGATCAGGCAGAGTATGCATGGCGATGACGATCCGTTGGAGTGACGAAAGGGGAGGGACATGGAGATTAGGATATCTGATGTCAATGGTCATATATACTAACAAGGAGAAAGCGCCATGGGAGGGCTCAAGAGCCGGGGGCATTTTCGCCTCGATAGTAAGTTCGGGCGACATGCGGCGTTCGCGATCGCCGCGGCATTGGGGGCTGCGATGACGGGTCAGACGGCCAACGCCGCCGCCACGGTTGATCAGGCACCGTACGGCACGACCCAAGGCGGGCAGGCGGTGGAGATCTTCACCATGACCAACGATCACGGCTTGCGCGCGCGCTTCCTCAGCTATGGCGGCGTGATCACCGAGATCGTTGTGCCTGACCGGACGGGACGCGCCGACAATATCGTACTCGGCCTGAGGACATTGCACGAATACGAGACGCTCAGCGCACATTACGGCGCGATCACCGGCCGCTACGCCAATCGTATCGGCGGCGCGCAGTTCACGCTCAACGGCCAGACCTACCATCTGATTGCCAACAATGGCGCCAACACGCTGCATGGCGGTCCCAACGCGCTCGACAAACAGGTCTGGACGGTGTCGTCCTCGCGCGTGGCGGACGGCGTCGCCGCGACGCTCAGCTATGTCAGCAAGGACGGAGATCAGAACTTTCCGGGCACGTTGACGACCCATGTGACCTACACGCTGACCAATGACAACGCGCTGCGGATCGACTATCTGGCCAGCACCGACAAGGACACGGTGATCAACTTCACCAACCACTCCTATTTCAATCTGGCGGGCAACGGCTCGGGTTCGGTCGCGGATCAGATGCTGCTGGTGAACGCCGACCGCTACACGCCCGCCGGGCCTGATCAGATCCCGACTGGAGAAGTGTCGACTGTCGAAGGCACGCCGCTGGATTTCCGGCAGATGATGCCGATCGGCGCCCGGCTGCACAGCGCGTTCCAGCAGTTGGTTTACGCGCATGGCTACGACCATAACTTTGTGCTGAACCAGCGCCCCGGAGAGAGCATGACTTTTGCCGCACGCGGCTATGATCCGAGCACTGGCCGGGTGATCGACTGCTTCACGACCGAGCCGGGGTTGCAGGTCTATACCAGCAACGGCCTGAATGGTTCCGTCGTCGGCTCATCGGGTACGACGTATCGTCAGACCGAGGCGTTCACGCTCGAGACGCAGCACTTTCCTGACAGTCCGAACAAGCCGAATTTTCCATCGACGGAGTTGCGGCCGGGGCAGGATTTCCGTTCGACGACGATATACCGCTTCGCGACGGATGCGCCTTTGCCGCCGCTGCCGCGCTGATTTGGCCTCCGCCGCACCTCCGCTATAACCACCCGCCTCGACCACGAAAGGACCGAACGATGCTGACCAGGCGCTGGGACAAGTCGCGCATGCCGTCGCGCCACGTGACGGTGGGGCCCGGCCGGGCGCCGCATCGCAGCTACTACTACGCGATGGGCCTGACCGAGGACGAGATCGACCAGCCCTTCGTCGGCGTCGCCACCTGCTGGAACGAGGCCGCGCCCTGCAACATCGCGCTGTCGCGCCAGGCGCAGTCGGTGAAGAAGGGCGTGAGCGAGGCCGGCGGCACGCCGCGCGAATTCACCACCATCACGGTGACCGACGGCATCGCGATGGGGCATCAGGGGATGAAGTCCTCGCTGGTGTCGCGCGATCTGATCGCCGACAGCGTGGAACTGACGATGCGCGGGCATTGCTACGACGCGCTGGTCGGGCTGGCGGGCTGCGACAAGTCGCTGCCGGGCATGATGATGGCGATGCTGCGGCTGAATGTGCCCAGCGTGTTCATGTATGGCGGCTCGATCCTGCCGGGCCGGTTCCATGATCGCGACGTGACCGTGGTGGACGTGTTCGAGGCGGTGGGCCAGCACTCGGCCGGCAAGATGTCGGACGCGGAGCTGCACGAGCTGGAATGCGTCGCGTGCCCGTCTGCCGGCGCGTGCGGCGGGCAGTTCACCGCGAACACCATGGCGATGGTGAGCGAGGCGATCGGCCTCGCGTTGCCGGGCTCCGCCGGCGCACCGGCGCCCTATGAGGATCGCGACCGCTGGGCCGTGGAGTTAGGCCGCGCGGTGATGGCGCTGCTCGACAGCCGGCTGCGCCCGCGCGACATCGTCACCCGCGAGGCGCTGGAGAACGCCGCCGTGGTCGTGGGCGCCACCGGTGGCTCAACCAATGCCGGCCTGCATCTGCCGGCGATCGCGCACGAGGCGGGCATTCGCTTCACCATGGACGACGTGGTGGAGATCATGCGCCGCACGCCGTACATCGCCGACCTGAAGCCCGGCGGGAAATACGTGGCACTCGATGTGCATCGCATCGGCGGCATCCCCGTCGTGCTGAAGGCGCTGCTGGATGGCGGGCTGCTGCATGGCGATTGCGTGACGGTCACCGGCAAGACCATGGCGGAGAACCTGAAGGACGTGGTGTTCCCGGCCGATCAGGACGTGGTCTATCCGGTGTCGCGGGCGATCTCGCCGACCGGCGGCGTGGTCGGGTTGAAGGGCAACCTCGCACCCGATGGCGCCATCGTGAAGGTCGCCGGCATGGAGCGCGACCAGTTGCGCTTCGAGGGCACCGCGCTGTGCTTCGATTCCGAGGAGGAGGCTTTCGAGGCGGTGCGATTGCGCGCCTACAAGCCGGGCGACGTCATCGTCGTGCGTTATGAGGGTCCGAAAGGCGGACCCGGAATGCGCGAGATGCTGTCGACCACGGCGGCGATCTACGGGCAGAGCGAGACCAAGGGCAAGGACGTGGCGCTGATCACCGATGGGCGCTTCTCCGGAGGGACGCGTGGTTTCTGCGTCGGTCATGTCGGGCCGGAGGCAGCGGTCGGCGGACCGATCGCGCTACTGCGCAACGGTGACAAGATCGTCATCGACGCCGGGAAGGGCAGTATCGACGTGGTGCTGTCGGATGCGGAACTCGCTGCACGTCGCGCCGCGTGGCAGCCGCGCAAGACCGACTACAACAGCGGCGCCATCTGGAAATACGCGCAACTGGTCGGTCCCGCGCATCTTGGCGCGGTGACGCATGCGGGGGCCGCGGCGGAGACGCATTGCTACGCGGACATCTGATGCCGATCGCGCCGGCTACAATTCCGGCACAATCTGAACTGACATTGTCAGCACGCATGTTGCGCTTTGCTGATGCTGTAACGATTTGGCACCTCGGGTTACTGCGGGCCGATCTATGTGGTGAGATGCTGTTGCGGGAGTTGGCCTTGATGAAGCGAATGATCATCGCCGGGACTGCCATCGTCGTTCTCGGACTGGGAATTGGCACCGCCGTGGCGCAGCCGCCGATTCCATATGGCCCCGTACCGCCGCCGCGCAGCGAGCCGGTGCCGCCGCCACGTCGCGGCTATTACTGGGAGCCGGGGCATTGGCGTTGGAACGGCTATCGGTATGTCTGGTACAATGGGCATTACATGAGTGGGCCACCGCGTCCGGGAGTCTGGATTCCAGGACATTGGCGATGGAACGGCCACCGCTACATTTGGGTGCCCGCCCACTGGGGCTGAGCCTTCGGGCTCAGTGCAGCTCGACCACCACAGGAACGTGATCCGACGGCTGCGGCTGCGCCCGTTCCTCGCGATCGGGCGCGGCGGCCACCAGCCGCTCGGCGAGCGTCGGCGACAGCAGGGCATGGTCGATCCGCAGGCCGCTGTCGCGCTGCCACGCGCCCGCCTGATAGTCCCAGAACGTATAGACAGCACCGTGCGGATGGACCGCGCGGACCGCATCGGTCAGGCCGTCCCACAGCAGGCGGCGGAAGCGCGAGCGCGTTTCCGGCCGCACCAGCGCATCGGTGGGTGACAGCGCTCCAGGCGCGCGGTCGTCGTCGGTCGGGCAGACATTGAAGTCGCCGGCGATCACGAACGGGGTTTCTGCCTCGAGCAGCGCCTCGGCGCGTTCGGCGAGGCGGTCGAGCCAGGCAAGCTTGTAGGAGAAACCCGCCTCGCCGCCGGAATTGCCGTTGGGGAGATAGATGCCGATGATCGTGATGCCGTCGGCCTCGACCTCGATGTAGCGCGACTGGGCGTCGTCCGCCGCCAGGCCGGGCAGGGCGCGATGCGTCACCGTGAACGGCAGACGGGAGAGCACAGCGACGCCGTTATAGGCCTTCTGGCCCACCGCCTCGGACTTGTAGCCGAGGCCGTGATAGGGGAGCGCCGGAAATGCTGGGGCCTCGCACTTGATCTCCTGGAGCAGCAGGACGTCAGGCTGGCACCGCTCCAGCCAGCGCGCGACGTGCTTCTCGCGCTGGCGGATCGAGTTGACGTTCCAGGTGGCGAGCTTCACTCGACTGAGAAGCTCGTGCCGCAGCCGCAGGCCGACTTGGCGTTCGGGTTGCGCACCGCGAAGTGGCTGCCCATCAGCTCGTCCGTGTAGTCGAGCTCGGACCCCGCCAGAAGGTCCAGGCTGGCCGGGTCCACCAGCACCTTCGCCCCGCCGCGTTCGATCACCAGGTCGTCGTCCTGCGGCGTCGCGTCCAGCTCGAAGCGGTACTGGAAGCCGCTGCACCCACCTGCCAGCACGGCGACGCGCAGGGCGGCAGCGTGGCCTTCGGCTGCGACGATCTCGGCGATGCGGGCCGCTGCCCGCTCGGTCAGTGCGAACTGTTCCATGACTGGTAACATAGGGCGGGATGGCGCGGAATTGAAGCCGGGTGTAAGCCCGCCGCCCATGACGCATGGTGCCACCCTGGCGGCGTATGCCGTGCATGCCGGCTTGTCGCGCGGGCGGCTGCATCCCGAGCCGGAGGCGCCGACGCGTTCGCCGTTCCAGCGCGACCGCGACCGCATCATCCACTCGTCGGCCTTCCGCAAGCTGCAATACAAGACCCAGGTGTTCGTCAACCACGAGGGCGACTTCTTCCGCACGCGGCTCACCCATTCCATCGAGGTGGCGCAGATCGCCCGCTCGATCGCGCGCGAACTGGCGCTGGACGAGGACCTGACCGAGGCGCTGGCGCTGGCCCACGACCTGGGGCATCCGCCATTCGGCCATGCCGGGGAGGAGGCGCTCAATCTGTCGATGAAGCCGTTCGGCGGCTTCGACCACAACGCGCAGAGCCTTCGCGTGGTGACGATGCTGGAGAGCCGCTATGCCGGCTGGGATGGCCTCAATCTGACCTGGGAAACGCTGGAGGGGCTGGCCAAGCACAACGGCCCGCTGCGCAATCCGCCGGCGTATATCGCCGAGTACAACGACCGGCACCGGTTGGAGCTTTCCAGCCATGCCAGCGCGGAGGCGCAGGTTGCCTCGCTGGCCGACGATGTCGCGTATCACAGTCACGATCTGGATGATGGACTGCGGGCGGGGCTGTTCGGGCCGGAGGAGATTGCCCATCTGCCGGTGGTGGGCGAGGCGCTATCGGCGGCGCGCATGTCGAGCCTGGATGTCCCGCCGCCGCGATTGCGGCACGAGACGATACGGCGGGTGATCGATGTGATGGTCACCGACGTCATAACCGAGACGCGGCGGCGGCTGGACAAGCTTGCGCCGCGCGATGCCGATGCGGTGCGCAAGGCGAAGCAGAAGGTGGTGGCGTTCAGTGCGCCGATCGCAGAGGCAAATCAGGTGATCAAGGATTTTCTTGAATGCGCGGATGTATCGGCACTGGCGGGTGAACCGGATGACGACGAAGGCGCGGGTGCTGACGGCGGAGCTGTTCCGATTGCTGCACGCGGATACGTCGCTGCTGCCCGATGACTGGCGCGCGCGGGCGGGGGAGTCGGGCACGCAGCGTGCGGCGAGCCTGGTTGGCGACTACATTGCGGGGATGACGGATCGCTACGCGATGGACGAGCACCGGCGGCTGACTGATCTGTCGGTGTCGGGGTGAGGTACGAGGCCGAAGTGGTGGCGCGGAATGACCCCGCTCCCCAACCCCCTCCCGCAAGGGGAGTGGCAGGGTGATGGCGCGCGATGTCTATGCCTTGATGCGCGAGATCGCTGTGTATGCAGTCGCGCAGCGTTGTCCCAGATCTGTCTGATGACGTCGTCGCCCGCATCGAAGTCACGCCGTCGCGGGATCCTTCGCACGGCGACATGGCGACCAACGCCGCACTTGTCGCTGCCAAGGCTGCGCATCAGCCGCCTGCGAAACTTGCAGCCGCCATCTGCGAACATCTGCGTCATGCCGAAGGTGTGGCGGAGGCGAACGCGGCTGGACCGGGATTTGTCAATCTCAAGCTGAATGCGGCGATGTTTCATGCATTGCTGCCTGACATCCTTCGCGCCGGCGAAGCCTATGGCGACAGCGACATCGGCAACGGCACGCGCGTCAATGTCGAATACGTCTCCGCCAATCCCACCGGCCCGATGCATATCGGCCACTGCCGCGGCGCGGTTGTCGGCGATGCGCTCGCCAATCTGCTCATCAAGGCCGGCTACGACGTCACCAAGGAATACTACATCAACGATGCCGGCGCGCAGGTCACCGCGCTCGCCTGGGCGGCCTATTGGCGCTACCTGCAAGCGATCGGCACGCCGCTCAGCGAAGCGGACTTTTCCGACGAAGTGCCCGGCGGCCTGCAATATCGCGGCGAGTACCTGATCCCGATCGGCGAGCGTCTTGCCGAGAAATACGGTGCGTCGCTGGCGCAGCCGGACGGCGATATCGCGGCGCCGGAAGTCTGGCTCGACATCGTGCGCGACTTCACCATCGCGGCGATGATGCAGGAAATCCGCGAGGACCTGCATCTGCTCGGCGTCGATCACGACGTGTTCGGCTCGGAACGCGCGATGATCGACAGCGGCGCGGTGGATGCCTCGATCGAATGGTTGCAGGAGCGCGGGCTGATCTATGAGGGCGTGCTCGATCCGCCCAAGGGAAAGACGCCGGACGATTGGGAACCGCGGCCGCAGACCTTGTTCCGGGCCACGCAATTCGGCGACGACGTCGATCGGCCGCTGCGCAAATCCGATGGTTCCAACACGTATTTTGCCAACGACATCGCGTATCACGCCGACAAGGTGAAGCGCGGCTATGATGTGCTGATCGACGTACTCGGCGCCGACCACGGCGGTTATGTCAAGCGCATGAGCGCGGCGGTGAAGGCGCTGTCCGGGAACCGGGATACGTCGTTCGAGGCGGTGCTCTGCCAGATGGTGCGCGTCGTGCGCGGCGGCGAGCCCGTGCGCATGTCGAAGCGCGCCGGAACCTACGTGACGCTGCGCGATCTGCTGGACGAGGTGGGCCGCGACGCGGTGCGCTTCACGATGCTGACCCGCAAGGCCGACGCGCAGATGGAGTTCGATCTCGATCAGGCGGTGGCGCAGACGCGCGACAACCCGGTGTTCTACGTGCAGTACGCGCACGCCCGCTGCCGCTCGGTGCTGCGGGCGGCGGTCGCGATGTTCGGCGACGCCCCGGTGGCTGACGCCGCCTTGGCGACGGTCCCGCTGGACAGCCTGACCGCCGATGCCGAACTGGCCGTGATCCGCCGGCTGGCGCAGTGGCCGCGCCTCGTGGAGGCTGCCGCACAGGCGCGTGAGCCACACCGAATCGCGTTTTTTCTCTATGACTTGGCGGCCGACTTTCATATGTTGTGGAACCGAGGCAAGGACGACTCCACGCTGCGCTTCCTCCAGGCGGACCGGCCGGCTGAAACGCTGGCCCGGCTGGCATTGGTGGCGGCAACGGCGGTGGTGATCCGCTCGGGACTGACGGTGATGGGCGTGGAGCCCGTCGAGGAAATGCGCTGACCCGCGGGGAGCCGCGGACGGCGCCCCAAAGGAAGAGCAGGCCACGTGTCAGACGATCTGAGCATTCCCAGCCCGACCTATCGCATTCCCCGGCACCGGCAGGGGATGGATCCAGTCACCAAGCGGCTGGCGCTGATCGCCGGCGGCTTGGGCAGCCACGCTGGTGGCTGGTGATCGGCGGCTCGTCGCTGATCGGCCAACATGGCAGCACGGTGCCCGTGGTGCAGGCGGACAGCCGGCCGCTTCGCGTGAAGCCGGAGAACCCTGGTGGCCTCCAGGTGGCCGGCGCCAACGAGGACATTCTGTCCGGCGGCGCCGAGGCGAAGGTCGGCAAGCTTGCGCCACCGCCGGAAACGCCGGAACCGCAGGAGATGCTCACCCCGCCGGCTCCGCCACCCGTCGCGGCCGCGCCGGCACAGGTTGCCACGCCTGCCCCGGTGCTGAGCCCTGCGCCCGCGCCGGTGGCTGCCGTGGTGGCAGCGCCACCGAAGCCGGTCGTGGCGAAACCCGCCGCCACGGTCGACAAGCGCCCGGTCGCGGCCCCTGCACCCGCCCCGGCGCCTGCCGTGACGAATACGTTTGTCCAGCTTGCCGCGGTGCGCTCCGAGGAGGCGGCGAGAGTCGGAATGGGAACGCCTGTCCAAGCGCGTGCCTGATCTCCTCGGCCAGCATAAGCCCACCTTCAGCAAGATCGACCACGACGGCCACACCCTGTGGCGGGTGCGCACCGGCGGCTTCTCCGATGTGGCGCAGGCCAACTCGTTCTGCGAGCGGATGCGCGCCAAGGGGCTGAACTGCTCGGTGGCCGACTTCTGAAGGCCGCCATCGTCGGCATCGCCGGGCCGGCGCTGACAGCCGCTGAGGCTGCGCTGTTCCGCGCGAACCCGCCCTGCGGCGTGATCCTGTTCGCGCGCAACATCCAATCGCCGCCGCAGCTTGCCGCGCTGACGGCTGACCTGCGGCGCATCCTGCCGGCTGGCGCGGTGCTGATGGTGGACCAGGAAGGCGGCCGGGTCGCGCGCCTGCGTCCGCCGCACTGGCGCGCGCATCCGCCGGCGGCCAGGCTGGGCGGCGTGCGCGCGGCCTGGCTGACCGGCGCGCTGATCGGCCTCGACTGCGCCGCCGCCGGCTTCGACGTGGTCGCCGCACCGGTGCTGGACCTGGCCATTCCGGGGGCGCACGCCGTGATCGGCGACCGGGCGCTGGCCGAGGAGCCGGACGCGGTTGCCCGGCTGGGCAGGGCATTTGCCGCGGGCCTGCTGGCCGCCGGCGTGCAGCCGGTTGCCAAGCACGCGCCAGGCCACGGCCGCGCGCGCGTGGACAGCCATTTCGCCCTGCCGCGCGTCGAGGCGAACGACCTCGACGCCGATCTTCTGCCGTTCGCCTTGAACGCCGACCTGCCCTGGGCCATGTCGGCGCACATCGTCTATCCCGCCTGGGACGGCGCGCTGCCGGCGACGTTGTCCCCGACCGTGATCGAGACGATCATCCGCGGCCGGATAGGCTTTGAAGGAGTTCTGGTGACCGACGACCTGGCCATGAAGGCGCTGGCCGGCGCGCCGGCCGATCTGGCGCGCGAGGCGCTGGCCGCCGGCTGCGACGTGGCGCTGTATTGCAGCGGCGAATTCGCGCCCACCGCCGATCTGCTGGCGCGGTGCCCGCCGCTCAGCGCCGCCGCAATCACGCGCCTCGCCGCAGCCCGGGCGCTCGCGGCGCGGCGTCGGCTGCCGCTGGACGCGCGCGGCACTGGCAGCCGAACGGGATCGGCTGCTGGCGTGAGCAACATCGTCCTTCAGCTCGCCCTGGCGGTGATCCCGGCGATCCTGGCGATCACCCTGCACGAGGCGGCGCACGGCTACGCGGCGCTGGCGCTGGGCGACGACACAGCGCGGCTGGCGGGGCGGCTGTCGCTCAATCCGCTGCGCCATGTCGACCGGGTGGGCACCATCCTGCTGCCCGGCTTCCTGCTGATCTTCCAGCTCCTGACGCTTCGACCAGCGTGCTGTTCATGTTCGGCTGGGCCAAGCCGGTGCCCGTCGCGGCCTGGAAGTTCCGCGACCCGCGACGCGGCATGGCCGCGGTGGCGGTCGCCGGTCCGGCGATGAACTTCTTCCTGGCCTGGGTCGGCGCGCTGCTGCTGCCGGCGCCGAATGCGGCTGTCGATAACGGCCTGGACTATCTCGACGCCTCGATCGCGCAGCATCCGGTGGTCGGCACTTTCCTGTTCTATTTCATGCTGACCAACCTGGTGCTCGGCCTGTTCAACCTGCTGCCGATCCCGCCGCTCGACGGTGGCCGCATCGCCGTCGGGCTGCTGCCGCTGGAGCTGGCGCGCCGCTGGGCGCGGCTGGAGCGCGATCGGCATCCTGGTGGTGATCCTGGTCGTGTTCGTGCTGCCGTATCTGATTCCCGGGCTTCGATCCGTTTCGCCAGGCGCTCGAGCACGGTCGTGCCGTGGGCGATCAACCTGCTGTTGCGGCTCAGCGGGCACGATATCGGTGGGGCCGATGTCCACATCTGAGGCCGATCACCTCGTTCTGCGGCTGGAGGGGTTCGAGGGCCCGCTCGATCTGCTGCTCGACCTTGCCCGAGCGCAGAAGGTGGACCTGGCGAAGATCTCGATCCTGGCGCTGGTGGAGCAGTACCTGGCGGTGATCGAGGGCGCGCGGCGCATCCGGCTGGAACTCGCCGCCGACTGGCTGGTGATGGCGGCGTGGCTCGCCTGGCTGAAGTCCCGCCTGCTGCTGCCCGAGGGCGCCGATGCCGAGGAGGGCGAGCAGGCCGCCGACGTGCTGGCCGCGCGGCTGCGCGATCTGTCCGCGATCCGCGCCGCCGCGGTCTGGCTGTCCGCGCGTCCGCAGCTCGGCCACGAGGTGTTCGCCCGCGGCGCGCCGGAGGACCATACGGAGATCGACCGCTCGCGCCTGTCGCTCGACCTTGGATCGCTGGTGCGGGCGTATCTTCAGTCGATGCGCCGGCGGGCGAGCGGGCGGCGCTATCAGGCGCGGCCGCTCACCCTGTGGAGCGTCAAGGACGCGCTGCAGCGTCTCGGCGCGTTGCTGGGCAGCCTGCCGGACTGGACCAGCCTGGAGCACTTCCTGCCCGACACCATCGGCAGCCCGCTGGAGCGCCGCGCGGCTTTCGCCAGCACGCTGCTGGCCGGGCTCGAACTGGCGCGCGGCGGCGACGTGCGCCTGCGGCAGGAGAGCGCGTTCGGCCCGATCCTGGTGCGGCGCGTCCCGAGCGGGGTAGAGGAGGGCGCATGACCGAGGAAGAAGCCCTGCGTCTGGCCGAGGCGCTGGTGTTCGCCAGCGCCGGACCGGTCGGGGCGCGCGCGCTGTCGCAGCTTCTGCCGGACGACATGGACGCCGATGCGGTGATCGCGGCGTTGCGCGAGCGCTATGCCGGGCGCGGCGTCGAATTGGCCGAGGTCGGCGGCGGCGTGCAGTTCCGCACCGCGCCGGACCTCGCGCCGCTGCTGCGCAAGGTGATCGAAATCCCCCGCCGCCTGCCGCGTGTCGCGATGGAGACGCTGGCGATCATCGCCTACCACCAGCCGGTGACGCGGCCGGAGATCGAGGAGATCCGCGGCACCAGCCTGTCGCAGCAGACGCTGGACGCGCTGCTCGAGGCGAACCTGATCGCGCCCAAGGGCCGCCGGGAAAGCCCTGGCCGGCCGACGCTGTGGGGGACCACGCCGCAGTTCCTCGCCCAGTTCGGCCTGAAGGACCTGCGCGAGCTGCCGCGTCGCGAGGACCTGCTGCTCGAGCCGCTCTCGATCGTCGGTGAACCGGCGGCCAGTGATCAGGATGCGGCGGCAACAGCGGAGGTGCCGGCCACTGGTCACTGACCACTGACCACTGCTAACTGTCACCATGTTTGATTTCGCCTGGTCCGAGCTCGCCTTGATCGCCGTGGTCGCGATGATCGCGATCGGGCCCAAGGACATGCCGGCGGCCATCCGCGCGGTGACCGGCTGGATCAAGAAGGCGCGCCGCATGGCGGCCGAATTCCAGACCCATGTCGATGAGATGGTGCGGGAAGCGGACCTGAGCGAGGTGCGCGCCTCGATCAACGAGATCCGCAATTTCGACATCCGTGGCGAGATGGAGAAGACGATCGATGCGGATGGCTCGATCCGCGCCACATTCGCGTCCAATCCGCTGGAGCCCACAGCGCCGTCGGTCACGTCGGTCGAGGAGATTGCCGTCAGCGAGCCGGTGATCGAGGGCGCGGTGGTGATCGAAGAGCCCGCGCCGGAGGAACCTGCCGTGACCGCGACGCCATGCGTGCCGCGGGCGCCAGCCTTCGTGCCGCCGAACCTTGTGCAGCCGGCGGCGGCACACGACGCTGACGGACCGGAGCCGCCGGCGTTCATTCCGCCGGATGTCGTGCGGCAGCGCCGCGCGCGGCTGTCAGCCTGATCGGCGACCATGGCCGATATCGAAGAAGACGATCCGATCGACGACAAGCCGATGCCGCTGCTCGAGCACCTGGTCGAGCTGCGCCGACGGCTGATGTGGTCGATCGGCGCCTTCCTGATCTGCTTCATGGTGTCGTACTACTTCTCGAGCCGGATCTACTTCTTCCTGGCCGAGCCGCTGGCGGACGTGCTGCGCTCGCAGGGCAATCCCGACCCGCACCTGATCTACACGCAGCTCTACGAGGCGTTCTTCACGCGCATCAAGGTGGCGTTGTTCGCCGGCGCGTTCATCGCGTTCCCGATCATCGCCAACCAGATCTGGCTGTTCGTCGCCCCTGGCCTGTACCGCAGCGAGAAGCGCGCGCTGCTGCCGTTCCTGCTGGCCACGCCGGTGCTGTTCCTGCTCGGCGCGGCGCTGGCGTACTACTTTGTGTTTCCGTTCGCCTGGAAGTTCTTCGCCAGCTTCCAGGACCCGACGGGCGGCGGCGGCGTGCCGATCGAGCTGCTGCCGCGCGTGTCCGAATACCTCGACCTGGTGATGAAGCTGATCTTCGCGTTCGGCCTGACGTTCGAGCTGCCGGTGCTGCTGACGCTGCTGGCCAAGGTCGGGATCATCTCGTCGAAGGGGCTGAAGCGGTTCCGGCGCTATGCCTATGTCGGGATGTTCGTGATCGCCGCGATGCTGGCGCCGCCGGACGTGATCACGCAGACCGGGCTGGCACTGCCGCTGATCGCGCTTTACGAGATCTCCATCTTTGCGGCGAAGATGGTGGAGCCGAAACCGGTGGAAGTGTACGTGAAGCGGTGCAGCCATGCATGACATCCGTGCCATCCGTAGCCGACCCGGCCGGCGTTCGATGCCGCGCTGGCGCGGCGCGGGCTGGCGCCGGTGTCGTCGGAGATCCTCGGCGCAGGATGCGGAGCGGCGCGCCGCCCTGACCGCGCTGCAGGAGAAGCAGGCGCGGCGCAACGCGATTTCGCGCGAAGTGGGGCAGGGCAGGCGGGCCGGTGCCGATACCTCGGCGCTGGAAGCCGAGGCCGCGGCGCTGCGCGGCGAGATGGAGGAGCTGGAAAAGCGCGCGGCCGCGCTGGACGAGGCGATCAGGCGGGTGCTGGAGGGCCTGCCCAACGTGCTCGATCCGGACGTGCCCGATGGGCCGGACGAGACGGCCAACGTCGTGCTGAAGCAGCACGGCGAGCCGCGCGATCTCGGCTTCCAGCCGAAGCAGCATTTCGAGCTGGGCGAGGCGCTCGGCATGATGGATTTCGCGACGGCGGCGAAGCTCGCCGGGCACGCGCTTCGTCGTGCTGCGCGGGCCGCTGGCGCGGCTGGAGCGGGCGCTCGGGCAGTTCATGATCGACCTGCACACGCGCGAGCACGGCTATGTCGAGACGATGGTGCCGTCGCTGGTCAACGACGCGACGGCCTATGGCACCGACAAGCCTGCCGAAGTTCGCCGACGACCTGTTCCAGACCACCGACGGCCGCTGGCTGATCCCGACCGCCGAGGTGCCGCTGACCAACACGGTGGCCGGCGAGATCGTGGCCGAGAAGGATCTGCCGATCCGCCTGACCGCGCTGACCGACTGCTTCCGCGCGGAGGCCGGCGCGGCCGGGCGCGACACGCGCGGCGATGCTGCGCCAGCACCAGTTCCGCAAGGTGGAGCTGGTGTCGATCGCGCATCCCGACGCACAGCGCGGCCGAGCACGAACGCATGACGTCGTGCGCCGAGAAGGTGCTGACGCTGCTGGAGCTGCCGTTCCGCCGCGTGGTGCTGTCGTCCGGCGATACCGGCTTTCGGTCGCGCGCGCACGACTTCGACCTGGAGGTGTGGCTGCCGGGGCAGCAGGCGTGGCGCGAGATCAGCTCCTGCTCCAACTGCCGCGACTTCCAGGCGCGGCGGATGAACGCGCGCTTCCGCTCCGCCGACGGCAAGACGATCGCCTATGTGCACACGCTGAACGGCTCGGGCGTCGCGGTGGGACGTGCGCTGATCGCGGTGATGGAGAACCACCAGCAGGCGGACGGCTCGATCCTGATCCCCGCCGTGCTGTGGCCCTATATGGGCGGGATGGAGCGTATCGCGTCGGACTGACGATCAGCTGTGCGGTCGCGAGGCGAGGTCGGCGAGCTTGTCGCGCATGTCGAAGAACACCAGGATCAGCTCGCAATAGATCCGCCACAGCAGGACGACGACGCAGGCGCCGATCAGCGGCAGGATGACGCCGGTGAGCAGGCTGAGTTGCCAGATGCCCAGGATCACCCGGATCAGGGTGGCGATTGCGATCAGCAGCAGGCCCAGCGCGAACACGACACGGATGATCTTCGGCGTGATGAAGGTATCGAACGACAGGAAATCCCACATGGCGGGCTCCTCCCTGCTTGCCCGCCGAAAAGCCTAGGCGCAGCCGATACAATTCGCGAAGCGCTGGCATTACGCCGGCTTCACCTCCAGCCGGCCGGCAAGGTCCTGGATGAACTGCCAGGCCACGCGGCCGGAGCGCGCGCCGCGGGTCATCGACCATTCGATCGCCTCGGCGTGCAGCGCTTCGACCAGTGATGGGCAGCTGCATGCTGGCGGCATAGCCGTCGACCATGGCGAAGAACGTGTCCTGGTCGCAGTTGTGGAAGCCCAGCCAGAGGCCGAAGCGGTCGGACAGCGACACCTTCTCCTCGGTCGCCTCGGATGGGTTGATCGCGGTCGAGCGCTCGTTCTCGATCATGTCGCGCGGCATCAGGTGGCGGCGGTTGGAGGTGGCGTAGAACAGCACGTTCTCGGGGCGTCCCTCGATGCCGCCCTCCAGGATCGACTTCAGCGCCTTGTAGTCGGAATCCTCGCGCTCGAACGACAGGTCGTCGCACAGGATCAGGCAGCGGCGCGGCCTGTCCGCGCAGGACATTGAGCAGCTCGGGCAGCGAGCGGACGTCCTCGCGATGGATCTCCACCAGCGCCAGGCTGCCGGGCAGTTGCGCGTTGGCGACCGCGTGCACGGCCTTCACCAGCGACGACTTGCCCATGCCGCGGGCGCCCCACAGCATGGCGTTGTTGGCCGGCAGGCCGCGGGCGAAGCGCAGCGTGTTGTCGAGCAGGATCTGCTTCTGCCGCTCCACCCCCTTGAGCAGCGCGATATCGACCCGCGAGACCTTCATCACCGGGGCGAGATGCGGCGGCGACGGATGCCAGACGAAGGCCTCGGCGCAGGCGAGGTCCACCTCGGCCCGGGGCGGCGGCGCCAGGCGTTCCAGCGCCTCGGCAATGCGGCTGGCGAGCTCGATCAGGCGCTGGTCCATCGTTTCAGATCCGCGAAGCTTGACGGGAAGGGGGCGGAAAGTATGGTCCCGCCCCAATCCAGGCAACCCAGGAACTCATGTCGATGCTCATCTCCCCCGCCTACGCGCAGGACGTCACCGGCATGTTCGGCAGTGCCACGCAGTTCCTGCCGCTGGTGCTGATCTTCGTGGTGTTCTACTTCCTGCTGATCCGGCCGCAGCAGCAGAAGGCGAAGGAGAACCGCCAGATGATCTCCGCGCTGAAGCGCGGCGACCGGGTGGTGACCGGCGGCGGCATCATCGGCACGGTGCAGCGCGTGCCGATGGTCTCCGACAAGGACGGCAAGCAGGTCGCGTCCAGCGAGATCGAGGTGGAGATCGCCCCCAACATCCGGGTCACGGTGCTGCGCGATACGATCTCCAGCGTGGTCCGGCCGACCGCGGCGAATGATCCCAAACCCGCGAAGGAGAAGGCAAGTTAGGGGAGCGCGCTCGTACGCTCCCCTCGCACTGATTACGCCGACTTCAACTGCGCCTCGGCGTATTCGTAGTTCGCCAGCTTGTCGACCCAGTTCTGCAGATAGTCCGGGCGGCGGTTGCGGAAGTCGAGGTAGTAGCTGTGCTCCCACACGTCGCAGCCGAGCAGCACCTTGCCCTCGCCGGTGGCCAGCGGATTGGAGCCGTTCGGCGAGCGCGTCACCTTCAGCTTGCCGTCGGAGGCGAGCACCAGCCACACCCAGCCGGAGCCGAACTGCCCGACGCCGCCGGCCTTGAACGCGTCCTTGAACTTCGCCACGTCGCCGAAGTCCTCGGTGATCTTCTTCTCCAGCGCGCCGGGGATGCTGCCGCCGTTCGGGCTCATGCACTGCCAGAACAGGATGTGGTTCCAGTGCTGGCCGGCATTGTTGAACACCGGCGCCATGTCGGCCTTGTTGTGTGACAGCTTGACGATGTCCTCGAGCGACTTGCCCTTCAGCGCATCGTTCCTTTCGACGAAGCCGTTCAGCGCGGTGACATAGGCCTGGTGATGCTTGCCGTGATGCAGGTCGAGGGTTTCCTCGCACATCCCTTTTGCCCCGAGGGCGGTCTTGGAATAGGGAAGGGTGGGAAGTTCGAAAGCCATGGAGTGTCCTCCGCTGGTTGCAGTGAAGCGATGCCGTTCGCCGGGAGTGGCCTTTAGCTATGACCGGTGCTGGAACGCGTCAAGCTGGCACGGGTTGGCGGCGAATGCCACCTAGGCGCCACCTTGGGCGGATGAACGAGGCGATCGCCGCGCTGGTTCGCCGGCATGATCCCGACCGGTTCCTCACCGCGCTGTTCGCGCCGCCCGACAGGCGCGATGCGCTGCTGACGCTCTATGCGTTCAATCACGAGCTGGCGCGGGCGCGTGAGGTGGTGTCGGAGCCGCCGCTGTCGCTGATCCGGCTGCAATGGTGGCGCGAGGTGGTCGAGGGCGCGCATCGCCGTCACGAGGTGGCCGAACCGCTGCGCGCTGCGCTCGATGCCGGCGAACTCGATCGCGGCGATCTGCTGCGGCTGATCGATGCGCGCGAGGCCGAGGCGGAGCCGGCATTCCAGACAGTGACCGACTGGCGCGACTATCTGTTCGCGAGTGCCGGCGGCGTGACGGTTGCCGCGGCGCGTCTGCTCGGCGCGCCCGATCCGGAGATTTTGCGGCCGCTCGGGGCCGCCTACGGCGTTGCCGGTCTGCTGCGCAGCATTCCCGCGCACAGCCGTCAAGGCCGCTGCCTGCTGCCGGCGGACATTCTGGCGGAGCACGGCCTGACACCCGAGGCCGTCATCGCCGAGCCGCGCGTGGCTGCGCGAGCCGTGACGCGGCGTCTTGCCCACGAAGGATTGATGCTGCTGCGGCCACTGCGGCTGCCGAGGACGCGCCGTCGCGGCAGGCTCTGCCCGCGGTGCTGGCGAGGCGCGATCTGCGACGCGCCGCCGGCTTGCCGCCACAGCGCGGCCTCGCTGACCGGCTGGCCGTCACGTTCGCCGGTATTGCTGCCCGCGTCTGACGGATCACAATCCTTGCTTGACCTTCTCGGCGCTGTTCGTCACGGCCTTGCCTGTCGCGCTGACGTCCTGACCCAGGCCGGCGGTGGTGTTGCATCCACCGAGAGCGATCATCGAACCCGCAAGGACGAACATTGCGAGCAGCGCATTCGACAGGCCGCCGCGCCTGCAAGTGAAGTCCTTCATGTCGGCTTCCCCTGTCGGTCTATGGCGACATCGTATCAAAGGATCAGTTGCTGCCTCAATGGCAGGGTCCGTTCATGCGCGGCGGCGCACCTTCTGCCGCGTTGTTGCCCGCATCAGCAGCGGCGACAGGAAGCGGCCGGTGTGGCTGTCGGGATGCGCGGCGATGTCCTCGGGCGTGCCCTCGGCGACGATGCGGCCGCCGCCGTCGCCGCCCTCGGGACCGAGATCGAGAATCCAGTCGGCGGTCTTGATCACTTCCAGATTGTGCTCGATCACCACCACCGTGTTGCCCTGATCGACCAGCGCGTGCAGCACCTCCAGCAGCTTGCGCACGTCCTCGAAATGCAGGCCGGTGGTGGGTTCGTCGAGGATGTACAACGTGCGCCCGGTCGCGCGGCGCGCGAGTTCCTTCGACAGCTTGATCCGCTGCGCCTCGCCGCCCGACAGCGTGGTGGCCTGCTGACCGAGCGCGATGTAGCCGAGCCCCACCTGCTGGAGGATGCGCAGCCTGTCGTGGATGCGCGTCTGCGCGCTGAAATACGGCACCGCCTCGTCGACCGTCATCGCCAGCACCTCGGCGATCGACTTGTCGCGGAACTTGATTTCGAGCGTCTCGCGATTGTAGCGCTTGCCCTTGCAGACGTCGCAGGTGACGTAGACGTCGGGCAGGAAGTGCATCTCGATCTTCAGCACGCCGTCGCCCTGGCAGGCCTCGCAGCGTCCGCCCTTCACGTTGAAGCTGAAGCGGCCCGGCTTGTAGCCGCGCGCGCGGACTTCCGGCAGTTCGGCGAACCAGTCGCGGATCGGCGCGAACAGATCGGTGTAGGTGGCGGGATTGGAGCGCGGCGTGCGACCGATCGGCGACTGGTCGATGTCGATGATCTTGTCGAGCAGTTCCAGGCCTTCGATGCGCTCGTGCGGCGCCGGCACTTCGCCCGCGCCCATCAGCCGCCGCGCCGTCGCCTTGTACAGCGTGTCCACCACCAGCGTGGACTTGCCGCCGCCTGACACGCCGGTGACGCAGGTGAAGGTGCCGAGCGGAAAGCCCGCGCTGATCGATTTCAGGTTGTTGCCGCGCGCATTCACCACGCGGAGGATGCGATCCTTCTGCATCGGACGGCGCATCATCGGCACGTCGATGCGCCTGCGCCCGGCGAGATAATCGCCAGTCAGCGACTTGGGATTTGCCGACACCTCCGGCGGCGTGCCTTCCGCCACGACGCGTCCGCCGTCGATGCCGGCGGCAGGACCCATGTCGATCAGATGATCCGCCGCGCGGATCGCCTCCTCGTCGTGTTCCACCACAAGAACGGTGTTGCCGAGGTCGCGCAGCCGGCGCAGCGTGCCGAGCAGGCGTTCGTTGTCGCGCTGATGCAGGCCGATGGACGGTTCGTCGAGCACGTACAGAACGCCGGTGAGGCCGGAGCCGATCTGGCTGGCCAGGCGGATGCGCTGGCTCTCGCCGCCCGACAGCGTGGCGGAACTGCGTGACAGCGTCAGGTAATCGAGCCCGACATCGACCAGGAACTGCAGCCGCTCGCAGATCTCGCGCAGGATGCGTCGCGCGATTTCCTGCCGCTGCGGCGTCATCGTGTCGATCACGGTTGCGAACCACGCCGCCGCGGCGCGGATCGAGAGTTCCGATGCCTCGGCGATGTTCTTGCCGCCGACGCGCACCGCCAGCGCCTCGGGCTTCAATCGCGCGCCGTTGCAGACCGCGCAGGGCTTCTCGGCCTGGTAGCGCGACAGTTCCTCGCGCACCCAGACGCTGTCGGTCTCCTGATAGCGGCGTTGCAGGTTGCGCAGCACGCCTTCGAACGGCTTGGTCACCGTGTAGGCGCGCACGCCGTCCTTGTAGGTGAACGCCACCGGCTCCTCGCCGGTGCCGTTCAGGATCGCGTCGCGCACCTTCGCCGGCAGGTCCTGCCATGCGTCGCTCGTCCTCACCTTGAAGTGGCGCGCCAGGCTTTGCAGCGTCTGGTCGTAGTAGGGGCTCTGCGCGCCGGTCCACGGCATGACCGCGCCGCCCGCCAGCGACAGCCGTTCGTCCGGCACCACCAGTGCGGGATCGAAGAAGCTCTCCACGCCCAGGCCGTCGCACGCCGGGCACGCGCCATGCGGCGAGTTGAAGCTGAACAGCCGCGGCTCGATCTCCTCGATCGAGAACCCCGACACCGGACAGGCGAAGCGCGAGGAGAACACCGTGCGTTCGCCGCCATCGGCGTTCTCGGCGTAGACGACGCCATCCGACAGCCCGAGCGCGGTCTCGAAGCTGTCGGCCAGCCGCGGGGCGATGCCGTCGCGCACCACGATGCGGTCCACCACCGCCTCGATCTCGTGCTTGATCTTGCGGTTCAGCGACGGGACCTCGCCGATCTCGTACAGCTTGCCGTCCACCTTCACGCGGGTGAAGCCGCGGCGCTGCAATTCCGCCAGTTCCTTGCGGTATTCGCCCTTGCGGTCGCGCACCACGGGCGCGAGCAGCAGCAGACGCGTGCCTTCCGGCATCGCCATCACGCGATCGACCATCTGCGACACGGTCTGCGCCTCGATCGGCAGGCCGGTCGCCGGCGAATAGGGCACGCCGGTGCGCGCCCACAGCAGCCGCATGTAGTCGTGGATCTCGGTCACCGTGCCGACGGTGGAGCGCGGGTTGCGGCTGGTGGTCTTCTGCTCGATCGAGATCGCCGGCGACAGGCCGTCGATCGAGTCGACGTCGGGCTTGCCCATCAGCTCGAGGAACTGCCGCGCATAGGCCGACAGCGACTCGACGTAGCGCCGCTGGCCCTCGGCATAGATGGTGTCGAACGCCAGCGAGGACTTGCCGGAGCCGGACAGGCCGGTGATCACCGTCAGCCGGTCGCGCGGGATCACCACATCCACGTTCTTCAGATTGTGCTCGCGCGCGCCGCGAACGTGGATGGAGCCGGCCATGCCGCGTGATCCTACACTTGTTCTCGGGATGTTCTCAGTCTATATGGCAATTTTCCGGGGTCTTGGAAAGGTCTGTTAAGCGACTCCGTCCAGGATGGCCCATAGGATGGCAGCGACATGTGAGCGGAGGCTAGGGTGCCTCCTTTGGTGAGGGATTGAAGCGATGGCTGGCAGCGTCAACAAAGTGATCCTGGTTGGCAACCTGGGCAAGGATCCCGAGGTGCGCACCACTGCAGGACGGCCACGAAGATCGTCAATCTGACGCTGGCCACCAGCGAGACCTGGAACGACCGCCAGAGCGGCGAGCGCAAGGAACGCACCGAGTGGCACCGGGTCGTGATCTTCAATGACCGGCTCGGCGATGTGGCCGAGCGGTTCCTGCGCAAGGGCCGCAAGGTCTACGTCGAGGGAGCGCTGCAGACCCGCAAATGGACCGACCAGTCGGGCCAGGAGCATTACTACCACGGAAGTGGTGATCGGCCGCTTCAACGGCGAACTGACCTGCTGGATAGCACCGGCGGCGAGGAAGGCGGCGCGGGCGAGGGCGGCGGCTACCGCGAACGCGCGCCGGCGCAGCGGGCGACCGCCGGTGCGTCGCCGCGTGGCGGCGGCCCATCGTGGGAGGCGCCGAAGGGCGGCGACCTGGACGACGAAATTCCGTTCTAGTGCCCGGATTCCGAAGTTCGCCGCATTGAAATTATGGACGGAATCGGGACCTAGCTAGCTCCTTGCTTTCAGTGGCCTGCCTAGGCAGCGTCCATCGCGGTCGCGGACAGGCGGGCCGCCGCTGTCCTGCCGGTCAGCGTCGTAATCCAGTGGCCGTAACCGTTCGGCCAGCTAGGATATTGTTCGCTTTCCGGTATGACATCCACCATGGAGCGAATTCAGTGCCTGCTGTTGGGAGTCAGCGGCAGCACTCGTCGTGCTGGCGATTGCGGCGTTGGTGCGTCGGCGCAGGACGCCACCCTTCAGTGCGCCGCCGCGTGACCTGAACGGCACTGGCTGGCAACACGACGCACTGCTTGGCCTCGCCGCCCTCGATGAGGACCAGCGCCGTGCGATGCTCGACATCATTTGGGCGCTGGCGGGCCTGTCCGGCCCGGATCGCGGCGCCGTGGTGACCTGGCTCCGCGCGTGGCGACAGGGACGAGACTAGGCCCGTGATCGCTCGAGGCTCCGTGAGAGCTATCTCGTCAAATTCCGCACAGATGAATTGCCTGCGGGCCGGATTATCCCTGCGTTGGGCAATATTATCTTCGCGTCACTGCGAAGAGCAGTCATCCCGACACAAGCGATGGACGGGATCGGCTGCAAGCGAGGTGGAGAAGAGCGTCATGACCCCGATCGACTACTTCATGAGCGTCTTCGTCGGCATGTGCATCGGGCTTGCGGGTTTGACCTACGTCTTTCAGTGATCCGGAGCCTCCCAGGGACGGCATTTTGCACTGATTACCTATCCGGTGTCTGCGAAACCGGCTGAACTTGGTCGTGCCCCAGGGAGTGGTGTAAGAGCGGTGGGTAAGTGGCCCGCCGCAGCGACCGCCAAGAGTCTGGCGGAGGCGGGCCACTTATCCACCGCGGTGGTCATCGCGGATCTTCGGTAGGGTTTGGTTGCGAACTTCAACGCCAACCAAGGACCCGACAATGACCGAAGACACCATGAACCTCCGTGGGCTGCTGGAGAAGACCGCCGACACCGACTTGCTGCGCGAGATGATCGGCTTCACCGCCCAGCGCCTGATGGAGCTGGAGGTCGAGGGCCTCACCGGCGCCGCCGCACGGCAGCGCAACCCCGACCGCCTCACCCACCGCAACGGCTACCGCGACCGCGACTGGGAGACCCGCGCCGGCACCGTCGAACTGCGCATTCCGAAGCTGCGCAAGGGCAGCTACTTCCCGGCTTTCTGGAACCACGGCGGATGGCCGAGAAGGCCCTCACCGCAGTGATCCAGGAAGCCTACGTCCACGGCATCTCGACCCGCTCGGTCGATGACCTGGTGCAGGCCATGGGAATGACCGGCATCTCCAAGAGCCAGGTAGCGCGGCTGTGCGCCGAGATCGACGACAAGGTGCAGACCTTCCTGAACCGACCGCTGGAAGGCGACTGGCCGTATCTCTGGCTCGACGCCACCTATGTAAAGGTGCGCCAGGCCGGCCGCATCGTCTCGGTCGCCGTGATCATCGCGGTCGGCGTCAACAGCGATGGCCGGCGCGAGGTTCTCGGCATGGACATCGGTCCCTCCGAAGCCGAGACCTTCTGGACCGAATTCCTGCGCAAGCTTGCGCGCCGCGGCCTGCGCGGCGTGAAGCTGGTGATCTCCGATGCCCATGAAGGGCTGAAGGCCGCGATCGCCAAGGTGCTGCATGCCACCTGGCAGCGCTGCCGCGTGCATCTGATGCGCAACCTGCTGGCCCATGCCGGACGCCAGGGCCGCGGCGTCGCCTCCGCCTTCATCGCCACCGCCTTCGCACAAGAGGACGCCGAGGCGGCCAAGGCGCAATGGCGCAAGGTCGCCGACCAGCTGCGCCCCAAACTGCCGAAACTTGCCGCCTTCATGGATGAAGCCGAGACCGACGTGCTGGCCTATATGGACTTCCCCGCCGCTCACCGGACCAAGCTGCACTCCACCAACCCGCTCGAACGGCTGAACGGCGAGGTCAAGCGGCGCACCGATGTCGTCGGCATCTTCCCCAACGAGGCGGCGATCACACGCCTCGTCGGCGCAATCCTGCTCGAGCAGAACGATGAATGGGCCGTTCAGCGCGCACGTTACATGACGCTGGAAACCATCGCTCCCTTGAGCGATAATGCCATCGTCAGCCTGCCCGCCGTGGCAGACTGACAAACCGGCCAGCCCCGCCGGAGAGCGTAATGACCAGCCACGCTCTTACACCACGTCCGGGGACACGATCCTGAACTTCAGGTCATGCGCCTGTCAGTGGCAAGACAAAGCTGCCAGCCTCCCTGAGAGCCAAATGCGAGACGCCTGGGCGGCGATTGCAACCCGGATGGGAGTTGCCAGTCATCTGCCGCAAGGGCAATTTGGCGACCCGCCCCAATGATTATGGGCGGGAAGGGGGAGAACACGATGTGAGGGAAACCGGCGGTTGCGCAGTTGGCGCGATCCAAGCGCGTTCCATCCCGCACTTGGCGCGGCGCAGTTACTTCCCGCAGCTCGATGGATTGCGGTTCCTCGCGGCGCTACTCGTTATCATCAGTCATTCCCCGCCGCCCGCCCTCTCATTTTCTTCCGACACTCCCGGCTTGGGATTGTTGACGCGGCTCAATACCTTCGGCTGGGTGGGTGTGGATATTTTCCTCGTACTGTCCAGCTATTTGATATTTTCGTTGTTGATGCAGGAGAAAGCCATCAGGGGGACAATTTCAATCCAGGGATTTTATATTCGCCGCGCGCTCCGGATTTGGCCGCTCTACTTCCCCTATTTGTTGGCGGCCTTCTTTTTGATCCCCCGCCTGTATATGCCGTTCCGGAACGAGGTGCCCGCCCTTGAGCAGCACCTGTTTCCATTCCTTGTCTTTGCCGGGAATTTATCATACGCGCTGTTTCCGACGAGCCTCCTTGCTCCGTTCGCGCATCTCTGGACCATCTCCTTAGAAGAACAGTTCTATCTGGTTGCGCCGGCTCTTGTCTTCTTCGGCTTGGCGCTTCGGCCATACTTCTGGCGACTGACTTTCCTGGTGATGGCACTGACCGCCGGCGTGCGGTGGTATGTAATTGCCAACGCGGTTCCATACCCGACCGTGTGGGTCTTTACCCTGTGCCGACTAGACCCATTCGTGGTCGGCGCGGTGTGTGCCCTGCTCCTTGCACAGCGCCCTGCTCTCGCTCGCCTCCCGCTCGGCTGGCTGTTCCTGCTGCTTGCCCTGGTGGGATTCTGGGCTGTTACCAGCGCACCGCAAATCGGCGCGTCGATCCAGTCCGTCTGGCAGTTGACGATTACCGCCCTTGCCTCCGGTGCACTGCTTCTTGGCGTCCTGCTGCCCTTCGGTGGCGCGCGCGCTCTGTTGCTGAATGGGCTGCCCTTCCTGGGCAAGATCTCCTACGGCATCTACGTCTACCACGAGCTGGGTCTGTTACTGGTCTCTCGCTATGTCAGGTGGCCGCTTAGCGACCTTGACCCGGGGCTGCGCTGGGCAGCGATACTGCTGCTGAACGTCATGGTGGCAGTCACAATGGCCATTATCTCATATTTTCTGTGGGAACGCCGCTTCCTGCGATTTAAGGTTCGGTTCGAGCGGATTCCGTCCAGACCAGCCTGACTGGTATGTCATGATCGCTCTTGTTCCCTGCACGATCCTTTTTGTTGTGTTATCGGCATTGCTTTATCGCCTGACGATCGGCGTCGATCTTTCCGATGAGTTCATATTATGCCACCTTCATCGACGGATGGCTCAAGGATGGTCTGTGCTGCGGCAAGAATCTCGTCCTGCACCAGACCGCTGAATTACTTGTACTGCCTTTTGCCTGGCTGTATACCGCAGTGACCGGAGGCGAGCGTGGACTTATGCTATTTCTACGCATCGTCTTCATGGGCGCGAGCTGCGTCACCGGCATTTGCTGCTACAGGTTCATCGCGCGAATCAGGAGCCGGAGCGTTGCATTTTGTGCAGCAATGCTCGTGGTCTGCTTTGTACCTTTTAGTCTGCCTGCACCGTCTTACAACACAATCGGTATGCTCGCCCTGGTGTGCGGCTTATCCCTGTTTGGGATGGCAATGTTGCCCCGGCCAGAGAGCTCAGTAGAACCGTCGCGATCATCTGTCTGGGTTACTATCGCGCTTTCTGGATTTGCCTGGATGGTGGCGGTCGTCGCCTACCCCACCTTGGCTGTGGTGCCTGTGGCAGTGATCGGATTGGCTGCCTCAATGATGCGGGGGCGCGCGGCGCGGACAGACTTATTCCGCGCCAGCCTCGTCTGCGCGACCTGGCAGTGTGTCGGTGTCTGTCTCTTGCTCGGCGTCTATGGTTGGACCCGTCTGCTCGACATCCTGAGATTTACCAGCGCTGAAATGAAAGTGTCCGATGGACCAGGCACAAAAATCGCCGCGGCACTCGGGTTGCTCTGGCGCCATCCAATCTTTTTGGTGCTGTGTCTGGTCTCCGTCGCAATCGGTTTTCTGCCGCGCGCATTCGGGCAGAACCGCAATGCAGGCCTCGTCGCGTGCTTACTGCTCGCTGGTATCGTGCTGATCGCCTGCGCGACGGGTCCTGTGTTGTTTTTCCGAGGTCACGACGTCGTTCTGCTGTGCGCGTTGACCGGGTTAGGCGGAGTGTTGCCGCAAGCGCGCGACTTTGCTCCGCCGGTGATTTGCACGATTTATCTCGCTGCCCTTCTGGCCGGCCTCGTCACGGCAGCGACTGCCACGAATGGGCTATATAACTTCCCTATCGGTGGTTTTGCGGCGGCGCTACTGGGGCCGGTACTGCTGATTTCCTGCTCCGCGCCGCGGTCTGCCAAAGCCGCACAATGCGCGATGCTGCTGACGATCGCCTTGGCAACCGGCGCACAGGCATTTGTATATATCTACGGCGAGCCTGAGAACCCATTGCGTTCACCTGCCGTACGGGTTCGGGATGGCGTATTCGCCGGTCTCTTGACCTCGCCGGACCGAGCCGTCTTTATCACCGAGGTTACGCAACTGCTGAAACAGGTCGGCCGGGGAGGCAGAACGATAATTGCAGTTGGACGGATGCCTGGGCTATATCTGCTGACGGATATGTCACCAGATGCGCTGGCAACCTGGGATTTCTATCAGTTTTATGGGACTGTGCCACCGCGGGTGGACGCGTGGATGCAATCCTTCTACGGGGTTGATGCAAACAAGCCCGATATCATAGCCATTGTTACTGACGCTCGGACCCGCCCGCCGCCGGCGTGGGTCGCAGATTTGCTGATGCGCTACGTCCACGTGCAGAGTCTCGTGTCGGCGCGATGGTCACTGGCGATTTACCAGCGCTGCGCCGGGCAAGCCTGCCCGAAGTCGCCTACGCTGGTGCCCGACTAATGGCCGCTATTCCAGGGTCGAACACTCGGTATACGGTAGTCGTCCCGGTTTACCGTAACGAGGCGACGATCGCACACCTCCTGGAGGCGCTGACCTGGATCGGGAGCGAACTCGAACATCGACTCGAGGTGGTTTTCGTGGTCGATGGCTCGCCGGATCGCAGTTACCTTATCCTCCACGATCTGCTCGCAGACGCCGCCTTCCCGTCGCAACTCATCAGCCTGTCGCGCAATTTCGGCTCGTTTGCGGCTATCCGCATGGGCCTCGAGAGCGGCCGAGGACCGTTCTACGCAATCCTTGCCGCTGACCTGCAGGAACCTCCCGAACTGATCGTTGCTTTCTTCCGCGCGCTCGACCAGGAGGCGGTAGATGTCGTGGTTGGCACACGCCAGTCTCGCGGAGACCCGTGGCCGCAGAGGTTGTCCGCAGGACTATTCTGGACAGCATATCGCCGCTTCGTGCAGCCGGAGATACCGCGCGGCGGTGTAGACGTCTTCGGCTGCAACCAAGTCGTACGCGATGCGCTGCTGTCCCTGCGCGAATCCAACAGCACGCTGATCGGTCTACTGTTTTGGCTTGGTTTCCGCCGCCAGTATGTGCCCTACGCTCGCCGGCCGCGTATCGAGGGACGCAGCGGTTGGACATTCCGGCGCAAGTTGCGCTACCTGTTGGATAGTTGCTTCTCCCTGACTGATCTGCCGATGACGCTGATCTCGGCCGTCGGCCTGTTTGGCTTGGTCGGTTCTGCCGGGCTGAGTTTGGTCGTGTTCTTTGCATGGCTCGCCGGGAAGATCGAAGTTCCGGGGTATACGCCCGTAATCCTGGCGATCTTGACCACCTTCGCCGCGAACATGCTGGCGCTGGGAATTGTAGGCAACTACATCTGGCGAACGTTTGAGAACAGCAAGGCGCGGCCGCCCTACATACCGATGATGCATGAAACATTTCACGGGAAGACTCGCGATGAAAGCCTTCGTTCATCCAAACGCCCTATGTGAGACACAGGAATTGGGCGAGGGAACGCGCATATGGGCGTTTGCCCACGTGCTTCCTGGTGCGCGCATCGGAAGCGACTGCAACATCTGCGACGGCGTGTTCGTCGAGAACGATGTCGTCGTCGGCAATAGGGTTACGGTGAAATGCGGAGTCCAGTTGTGGGATGGCATGCGCGTAGACGATGACGCGTTCATCGGCCCGAACGTAACCTTTGCCAACGATAAGTTTCCGCGCAGCAAGATCTACCAAGAGCGTGTTCCGCAGACCTCCGTGGGTAAGGGAGCATCGATCGGCGCCAACAGCACGATCATGCCGGGGCTCAGAATAGGCCGCTATTCGATGGTGGGCGCAGGGAGCGTGGTGACCGGCGATGTGCCGCCCTTTTCGATGGTAATGGGCAATCCCGCCCGCATTGCCGGCTACGTCGATAGCGCATCACGGATCACGCCGCTGACGGAGCGGGACGTGCCGCAGCAGATCGGTTCAGCCACGCGCAGCGCTGTGGCCGGCGTCACGGTCCACCGTCTGGCCACCTTTGCCGATTTGCGTGGAACTCTCTCCGTCGCGGAATTTCCCGACGTAATTCCGTTTCAACCCAGGCGCTTCTTTCTGGTGTACAACATACCGACCAAGGAGGTGCGCGGTGAGCAGGCCCATCGGCACTGTTCGCAATTCATGGTCTGCGTGAGCGGATCGATGTCTCTGGTGGTCGACGACAGCAGGCATCGGCAGGAAATTGTCCTTGATCGACGCGACATCGGTGTCTCGATTTCACCGATGGTATGGACGGTCCAATATAAGCATTCGCCCGATGCCGTCCTACTGGTGTTCGCCAGCGAGGCTTATGATCCGAGCGACTACATCCGCGACTACGATGAGTTCGTCCGGCTGCAATTGGCCTCCGGTGAGTGATGCGGCGAACGGGATTCGAGAGCGGCCGCTCAGGTCATTGGGACCGAAGGGCCTCGGTCAGAGACACGCAAACCCGGGCGATATCGGCCTGCGAAAGCGAGGGATAGCTGGGAAGGCTGATGCCACGCTCAGCGATATCCTCGCTGATCGGCAGCCTTAGACTTGGGCGATAGTGCGGTGGCATATGATGTGCACAGTAGAAGACCGGTCGCGTCTCAATCCCGTCACGTGCCAGGTGTTGCATGACACCGGAGCGATCGGCTCCTCGCGGCAACAGCACGCTGATGAGCCATTCGGAACTTTCCACCGCCTCTGGAGCCACCTGAAAAGTCACACCATGCCCGGCCAGGGACGCACGGTATTGCGCGGCTATCGCGCGCTTACAGCGTAGAATGTCATCGAGGCGCTCGACCTGTCCCAATCCGATCGCCGCGGCAAGATTGGTCATGCGGTAGTTGAAGCCCAGCTCGATATGCCAGTATCGTCGATCTGGGTCCATGCCTTGACCCTTCACGATTGCCATCCGGCGGTGCAATGCCGGATCCGTGGTCGCTACCATTCCGCCTTCGCCAGTGGTAACGGTCTTGTTGCCGAAAAACGACCAGGCGGAAACGCGCCCGAACGTGCCGACCTGGCGACCACGCCATTTCGTGCCTAAAGCCTCTGCGCAGTCCTCGACCAGTGAGCACCCGGATTCAGCGGCGATTTCACACAATTTATCCATGTCGCATGCCAATCCATAGAGGTGGACTGGCATGATTGCGCGTGTCCGCGGTGTTATGCGCCGTCGCACATCATCCGCATCGAGCAGCCAGTCATCCTCCCGCACCTCGGCAAATACCGGGATCCCGCCTGCCTGGACGATCGTATTGACCGACGCGATGTACGTGAAGGAAGGTACGATCACTTCATCTCCAGGCTGCAAGTCGAGGCAATGCAACGCTACATGCAAGGCTGCGGTGCCATTGCATACGGCGCTCACATGCGGCGTGCCGATCCGCGAAGCCATGGCGGCCTCGAAGCGATCAAGGAACTCCCCGCGTGAGGAGATCCAGGTGCTATCGAACGCCTGCATCAAGTATGCGCGCTCGTTGCCCGACAGGTCCGGCTGGTAGACCGGCAGAAAAGGCTCGCGCGCTGCGTTTGAGGATCTGGAGCCATTTGCTGACAACGTTATTCTCCCGTATTCAGCATATCATTTCGGTTCGCATTTGCCGTCCTGGCCGGGCTCTGGTGCATTTGAACCCCCCAAACGGCGGGCGGGCACGCCAACGACCGTAGTCTTCGCGGCCACATCGCTGACGACCGCGGCTCCTGCGCCCGCCACGGCGTCCGCGCCGATGCGGATGTCAGGGCGGACGACAGCCCCGACACCAACAAAGGCGCGATCGCCCAGCGTGACGTTGCCGGCCAGTACGGCGCCGGGCCCCACGTGGCAGGCACGACCCAGTTGACAGTCGTGCTCGATGACCGCCGCGCTGTTTACGATGCAAAGATCGCCTAACACGGCATCCGCATTCACGATCGCTCCGGGCATCAAGAGTACACCTACTCCGACGCGGACGCTCGGTGACAGGCGCGCACCCGGGTCCACAGCCGTGATCAACGTGAATCCGGCTCGTTCGACGACAGTCCCGACAGCGTCCCGCACGCGGTTCGCGCCAAGTGCCACGAACGCCGACGACACTCCTTCGGCGCGCAATTTGGTCAGTCCCGCAGCGTCATCAAGTGTCCGGATAATGGGTACGCCCAGGACTGTCGCAGAGCTGCTGTCGGGCACCAGACATGCGCACGGCCGATAGAGCCCCGTCGCGCGCAGTACCTCGATGCAGACCTTGGCGTGCCCTGCCGCTCCCAGGATGACGACGTCGTGCATCACGGTCACCGCGGTCGGTTAGCAGGGGTTAGCGCGTCAAGCGAGGCGGAAAAGGCGATGTTGATCGAATACACTTCTTCTAACGCATCGACAGGCCGCAGGGGCACCACCGTGCGCGCAGCCTCGTTGATCTCGGCCGTGGCGTGCAGACCGGCTTGCGCAAAAGCCCCCAACCAGTCCTGGATGCTCACACCCTGGGCTTGGAGGTGCGATGGTCCGAATTCCGCCACGACGACGAGGCCGGGGTTGTCGGCGATGATTCGTTTCATGCCAGACAATACGCGTAGCTCGGCTCCTTCCGCGTCGATCTTCACGACGTCGACCCTGGAACCTGGCGGATTGATGTCGTCGAGGCACACCGTGGCGACTTCGATCGTGTCCTTGGGCAAACTCTCCGCGCCTATCAAGGTTCCCATCTGGCCGTTCGAGCCGAGGGCGAATTTCGCGACCCCCCCTACCGCGTCGGCCGCGACTTGATACACGTGCGCCGTCGCTTCGAGACTGTTGGCGAGGATCGTGCGCCGCAGTGCCTCAGCGTTGCGGGGCACGGGCTCAAGCGCATCGACGCGCCCAAACGGCGCCACAGCCCTCGCCATCGGCGCGGTCAGCATACCAACATGCGCGCCAACGTCGATGGCATGACCGCCCTGCGGGAGTTGGTCCTGGAGAAACCGCACGGTCCCGGGTTCCTGCGAATTACGCCCATCCGCCAAGTGCAGCAGCGTGGCTATCTCGGTGTCGGGCAGTACGATCCAGCCGACCGGTGTGCGTGTTGCGACAAAGCCGGTATCCAGCGGCAAGACCTGGCGTCCCGCCAACGCGGTCAACATTTCAGCGATCAGTAGAGTGCGCTCCGCTGTGACGCCGAGTGTCGGCGTTATACTAGCCAGATGGTCGGACAATTGTCCTATCTGCGAAGCGTTGGTGACCAGGCAATCCACTATCTGGGCCATTTGCGAAGCGGTGTCGGCCAAGCGGTTTTCAATCTGTCCTATTTGCGACGCGGTGTCGCCCTGGCGCTGCTCTATCGAGCCGATCTTCAGACCGATATCGGCCAGACGCGCGTCCAAGGCGGCAAGCTGTTGAGGCATGCCGGACTCACGAAGCGCGTTGAGCTGGATGAATGTCAATCGGTTTACAAACTTGATCCACGGGCGGCGCAGCAGACCGATCATGCGGCGAACTCCCCAGTCGTGCGGACACCACCGGCAATTCGCCAGCCCAAAGCGGCACTGACATAGTCAGCCGCAACATCCCCCCAACCACGTACCGGCATAACCGAAATGAGTGCCCGTTGCCGGGTCAGCGCGCCCGATCGGTCGGTGAGGATCGCGCGAACAGCCCTGGCAAGTGACAAAGGATCGTACGGGTCGAACACGAAGTCTCGTGAGTCGGTCGTGCCGAGAAACTCCTCTGTATGCGGGCCATTGGCTATCAGACATGGAGTGCCGACACTCACCGCCTCATGGAAGGGAAACGGCGCTTGACCACCCTCATAGAAGGATGCGTGGATCGCCAGCGAGGCGCTGTGATACAAGGCCGCATGGACATCGCGCGGCAAGTCGGGCAGCGATAAGACATCCAAATCCAAGCCGTGGGACGCAATGCGCCCAGGCAAGGGGGTCCATGCCGCACCCACATGGATCGGCGTCGTCATAAGCAACTTCAGGTTTAATGCTTCGTGCCGCAGAAGCTGCGCCACCGCATCTACCACTGCCACAACATTCTTGGTCTGACGATCCTGAGTGGAAACGACAACATAGTCCATGTGCTCGAACGGAAAGTCGACCAGGTGGCGCCAGCCGCGTGTTTCGGCATGAGCACGCAGCAACATAGCCGCTGCCTTTCGGCTCAACGTTGTCCGATCGCCATCGGCCGGCAGGAAAGAGAGATGTGGCCGCAGGTCGGGTTGAGCATGTGGCACGACCATTGTGCGGTGGCTCGGTACGCCGAACAATCGGTGAGCGGCTTCTACTCTCGCGTGTTCGGAAAAAGTCACGACTGTGTCGGCCTTGGCGATGACACGTGCGGTGCGCTGCCGCTGGAGAGGCAATTCGCCAGTTGCACGCCAATGATCCGGGTGCCAACAGAGCGGAAAGCTGAAGGGGATTGCGTCCGGCAGTATCACGGCGTAACGGCGCGATAGGAGAGTAGCGCCGGTGAGAAACGGGAAAGGAACCAGCCAACCATCCACCGGCACCTCAGCGTTGGCAAACGCGGCAAGTTCGCGGACCCATTCAGGCTCTGTATCCGCGTCCATGATGACTGAGGGCAAAGTAGGCGCTGTTGGCGTGGTCAGTGACGGAGGCGTGTGTAGCGTCCAGTGGATGCCCGGGAGTGCCTTCAGGCTGTGCAAGTCAGCTTCGGCTTCGGCCGCCAACCAGCTTGGCACGACGACGCGCCAGACCACAGGCAGCTCAGCGGCGGCGGCGCCTTCGATCAGAAAACCGAGCAGGCGCTGCATTCCTTCATTGGCCCAGCGAGCCCCAGGTGCTGCCTCGCCCCAAACGCCGACAGCGGCGAGCGGCGACTGCATGGTCACGCCACGCGCGGCCTTTCGGCCGAGAACGCATGTCCTGTGGCGGCCGTGGCATATTCGGCCGCAACCGCCGACCAGTCCCTGCGCCTCAATGCAGCCAAAACAGCAGATTGTGAGGCCAGGAGCGCGTCGCGCCGGGCTAGTGCCCGCATGATCAGGTCGGCGAGGCCGTCAGCGTCGAACGGATCGAACACGGTGTCTGCCAGAGCATGGTGCTTCAGCAATTCGCGCACGTGTGGCCCATCAGCCATCAGACACGGCGTGCCGACGCTGACTGCTTCGAAGAACGGCAATGTGCCAACGATACCCTCCAGGAAGGACGCATGAACAGCCAGCGCTGCGCAGTGATAAAGCGCCGCATGCACATCGCGCGGCAGCTCAGGCATCGAGACAACATCCAGATCGAGGCCGGCACTCGAGATTGTCTCTGGCAGATCGGTCCAACTGGCGTCGCGCCACAGCGGCGTGGTCATCAGGATCTTGCAATTCACAAACCGCCGGCGGAGCAACCGTGACAGTGCGGTAACGATCAATTGAACATTCTTCGTCGGGCGGTCCTGAGTCGAGACTGCAACGTAGGTTACATCCTCGAACGGAAAGTCAGCGAGGTATCGCCACCCGCGGGTCGCTGCATGGTGCCGCAGCACCGAGGCTGCCGCCTTGCGGGACGAGACGCGGCATGCGGCGGCCGCGGAACGTCCCGGAAGCAGGGCGGACAGATCCGGGGGTGCAGGCGGCGCAACCACGACCGGCACGCCAGGAGGGAAGAGTTTGGGGCCATGCACACGTTTGACATGCTCTGAGAAGGTGATGATGGTTGTGGCCTCCTCGAGCGTGCATTTCGTATACGATCGCCAGAGGGGAAAACCGGCTTCCGGATGGCTGAAATCGTCTCGCCACCCCATAGGCAAGAGATAGGGGATTGCGTCGGGGAAGAGGACGGCTCGCGGGCCAGTCAAGAGACGCGAACCGATGAAATTCGGAAAGGGAACCAACCAACCTTGCACCGGCACCTCTGCATTGGCGAACATGGCCTGATCCCGGAAGTGTGGTGCTGGGGTCAGCGGATCCGCGGGAGGCGTGGGGTCTGGCACCGGGACCAGGGGCTCTAGGGGGGGCGAGGGGGCCGGCGCCGGGGTCGATGAGGAAGCCAAGTCAGTTGCGGGTGGCGGGACTTGCGCTGCCAGCGCCCAGATCCGCAGGCTACGCGCGGCTTTGCTGCCCAGGCCACGTGGCAGCCGAGCAACGGCATCTGCCAATCGCGGTGCAAAGGCTACGGGGTCGCGCGCCATGTGAACGATCAACCGCAGCCTGGTCGTGATGGGTCGCAGAATTGGCCGTAGCGCGGCGCGCAACAGCAGCAGCGGCAGCGCCGCCAAGCCAGCGACAAATAGGACTTGACCCATCCTGCGAGGCGTCAATCCGATCGGACCTGAGGGCACACTGGTGATTTCAGGAAGCTCGAGTGGCGCCCCAACGACAGGTTCGGGCGGCTGAACCGGCGTTTGGACGAGAGGTCCGCAATGTTCAGGCGCCACCTTTGGCGGAGGGGAATGCAACGTCCAATCCTGCCCTTCGCGGGCCGCCAAAGTTCGCAAGTCCTCGGCGATCTGATTGCAAAGGGCTGAGGGTGCAACCAGGCGCCAAACGATGTCTCCGCGCTGGGCCGCGCCCTCGATGAGAAAACCGATGACGCGTGAGACACCCTGGTGGCTCCAGTCCGCATAGTCGGGCAGTTCGATCCAAACCCCGACCGCGATCCGCTGCGGCTCAGTCGTCACTGGCGCGAAGCCGAAGTTCATCCAGCGTCTCGCGCCACGACACTGTTGCAGCGGATACCGGACGCAGACGTAGTGGTGGCAGACCCTCCACAGGCGGAGCCGTCGATGCGGCCGTCAAGGCGGCGGCGCCCGCAACAATATCGTGTGCGGCGTAAGTCCATAGCATCGGGATTGAGGAGATATCCGCATTCAGGGCATCGCGCAGGTGGGGTGAATCTGCGGCCACGGCTGGGATGCCACGCGCCAATGCCCGTGCGACCAGCCAGTGGCCGTCGTCAGCCGCTGTCGGGCTCCAGAGGATCCGCGCTCCGTCCAGCAGACGATCAAGCCGACGGCCCGGCAGGACCGCACGCGTGTGCCAGCGGCCACCGATCCTGGAACAATCGTCCAGTATGCTGGACACGGGAGGTGCCGAAGCAACCGCATCCGCATGGCGGCCAACAATCAACAACTCCAGCTTGCCTTCGACTTCAAGATACTCGCGCCACGCAGTCACTGCTGTCGTCGCCGGAGCTGGCCACGGGTAGGCAGGATGCCAGACGATCGCTGGATTCTCCATGACCGGGCCGACCTGGTCGCTGGTAGATAGGTCACCAAGCAGTGGCAAGGGCTTCACGCGATCAGGATGCACGCCGGCATAGGAGACAAGATCGCCGCGGTCAGCGTCAGTGGTCCCGAGGACAGCACGTGCCGCGCGCCAGGAAAGAAACGTGTCGATCCGTCGCTCGACATCGTGTTGGCCGGCAAATGCTGGTACATAGCGCTCTGCCAACTGCGGTGCCACGACGATTGCCGGTCGCAACCATGCTGTCGCACCCAATGTGGTATCGCCGAACACGATCCAGCCGTCGCAGTCCGTGAACGACCAGGCGCGGTCGTGTGGAACCTGGACGCACGAAACATCCGAGGGCGCGTCGACATCAGAGCCGAACATCCTTGCCACGACGTCGCGCGGAAGCTGGGTCCAGGTCAGGGTCCGTATGCCGACTGTCGCCGCGGATGCACGAAAGCACGCCGCCGTGTACTCCCACTCATCGACCGCCGTCGTCGGCAGCCCCACCGCTATGTGAGCGCTGCACTCCTCGGACAAAGTGCGCACGAGCGAGAGAGCAGCCGCCAGAACACCAGCCTGCAGTGCAGGTGGCAGCAAAACAGCGAGTTTAGGCGCTCTTGAAGACATCACAGAATCACGAATACACTCATAAAGAAACCATTCCTCCTCTACGTATGGGAAAGCATAAACACAAGCAGCCACTCGTATCGCAGAGCATATTTTCCTTCCCCAGGCACCCCGGGTCATGCCAATGAACGTTAGGCAAATCGCAAGCCAGCTTCAACTTCACCGCCGCCTGCCGCTCGTTCGCCGCCCTTTTTGGCAGCGTGACCAAGCGCTTGCCGAGCGGGACGCCGCCCTCGCCCGACTCGAAGAAGCGAGATCGCAAAGGGACGCAGCGCTTCAGCTCCTGAATGAGGTGACCGAGGCCCTCAACGGAAGGCGAGAGCAGTCATACAATGTCGCAGCCGGACTGAACAGGAAGGCAAGGAACCTGACGCGCCCTTTCGCGCTGCCTTCGGAGTTCCGCGCCGTATCGATCACCGGCGACGAGAGACTGGCATGGCAAATCGTCGTAGAAGGCAAAGACCCGCCTGCCTATGATCAGTGGGTCATCGATAGCAGAGAATACAGCGACGTTGCGCGCTTACTGGTTCGCATCCTGTCGGGTCGCGGAACACTCATCGACCTCGGTGCCAACATAGGAACGATTTGCCTGCCGGTTGCCGCCGCCGGCAGCCGTGTCATTGCAGTCGAGATGCTGCCGCGTAATGCAATGAAGCTCATCCTGGCCGCTTCGTTGAACCGCCTGGACCGCTTCCGGATCGTCCAAGCCGCCGTAACGGATCATGATGGCTTTGTCTCATATGTCGGGGACGAAGCGTGGGCTCAGGTTTCAACGACGACAACGGCGATGCGGGCGGTGGGCGTGCAACTGGATACAATTGTGGAGCTCATCGAGCGGGATAGCCCGGATTTCATTCAGCAACCTCTCGCGATGAAAATCGACATTGAGGGTCATGAATTGGCGGCCCTGCGTGGCGCACAACGTCTTCTTACCGAACATCGTCCAGTATTCGTGTTTGAATCCATCCAGGAGGCAAATGATCAACCCGAAAGGGCGGTCGCGCTGAAGAAGTTCGTCACGAGTGCCGGGTATCAGCTCTACCTAGTGCGGGGTACCGTGCTGTCCCCGCACCCTGAAGACGAACCGCAAATCAGCCCGGTTTCAGATATCTTGGCCGTACCGAATGAAGCCAACGCCTCGGTATTCCAACAACTGACCGGTTTTTCGGTGCGGTTCCTCACGCGACAGGAGCAATTGGAGTGGCTGGAGGCCGTCTCGAATGAGGGCTTCAGCGAGCACGTTTCTGCAATCAGAATGGCTCTTTCACTCGGTTGATCGTAGCGGCATGGCGCGACAACGGACGTCGGCCTCTGTTATGCGGCATCGGCTTGCCGCGACGTCGCATTCGTGCTTTCCGAAAACGACGTCATGAGCATCGCCTGCCGCGTCACGTTGCACAATATGCTGCGCTGCCGCAGCGTCTCGATGCTGGGTCCTGTGACACGCTGGTTCCCAAGCCACGTCCATAGCCTGAGGTCCAATCGCGTGCGCGTCTCCATCAAAGTGAGCGCCTCTGGGGTGAACTCGCTGTGGAGGGGGCGCTGAAGCGACAGAGGAATGTGAGATGTTTCATTAATAACGGGATATGGCACCGGCCGACCGAGCCAGTCCTCCAGGTTGCTCAGCATCCTGGGGTTTTCGACGATGTCCGCAAATGCGAACTGCCTTAGCGCGACAATAGCCTCGTGCATCAGGGCGTCATCAAAACGGCAATCGATGAAGTCGTCTTCGGGGATGAGCGGATGTGGCCAAAGCAGCATCCGAATGCTCAGATTGTCGGTGTGGCACGCGACATTCTTGCAGGATAGGAAACCTTCCAGCGGTTCCCTCGCCCGCCGCACATTATCGGCCCAGCTACCAAACCGCGCCAGATAGTCATCCGGAACGGTGCGCCAAAACAGCCAATGCGACAGGATGCGCGAAATCGGCTCCCGCAGGACAGTGACATAGTTGATCGATCCGTACCGCTGCCGGAGTGTGGAGAACGCGATATGGCCGGTTATGAAATCACCGTCCGGCAGATCTGACGGCTGGCTGGAGAAGCGCCCTTGTTCGTCCCGATCAAAGCTGTCGAAGGCGCGAAAGCCGCCGAATAGAACGCGATCGGCCCCGGTGACCTCTTGGCGTGGCTCGATGGCCGCGCGGAGGCCGGCGATCAGTGCCGTACCCGATGTCTTGGGTATGTGCATGAACGCGACCGGTTCTGCCGCATCATATCGCGGTTTGGGAAACTCCAGCGATGTCCACTTCGTGCGGAGCCGTTTGACAAAAAGCATTTTCCCGCGTCCGACAATGCGAGTCGCAAATACAACTTTATAGTGTTACCGCTGTGTGTCCATCGCGTAACCGAGCGTCGCGGGGACAAAAGAGCACGCGGCGCGCGCCTGGTGAGCCCGGTGGGAACTCGAACCCACGACCCCAAGATTAAAAGTCTCGTGCTCTACCACCTGAGCTACGGGCTCGCTCCGCGCCTTAGAACGCCAAGCGCCGGCGCCGGTCAATACGTTCGGGTCACTCCTTCACGTCGGCCGCGACCCGCATGTGCACGATCCGATCCGGATTCTGTACCGTGCCACCCGAGCCGCTGCCACGCTTGAGCTGATCGACGAACTCCATGCCCTGGATCACCTGGCCCCAGATCGTGTACTGACCGTCCAGATGCGGCGCCGGGGCGAACATGATGAAAAACTGGCTGTTCGCGCTGTTCGGGTCCGATGTGCGCGCCATGCCGCAGGTGCCGCGCAGGAAATGCCTCTTGGTGGTGAATTCCGCCGGCAGGTCCGGCAGCTTTGAACCGCCAGTCCCGGTGCCGGTCGGATCGCCGCCCTGCGCCATGAAGCCCTCGATCACCCGGTGGAAGGGCGTGTTGTCGTAGAACCCTTCGCGTGCCAGCGTCTTGATCCGCTCCACCGCCTTCGGCGCGATGTCGGGGAACATCTGGACCACCACGCGGCCCTGCTTCAGGTCGATGTACAGGGTGTTCTCGGGGTCTGTCTTGGTCTGGGCGTCGGCGTTGTCGCTCATAACGGTTCCCCCTGTCAGGGTTGCGATCGCGGCGCCCGCGATCAGACTGCGTCGGTGCATCGGCGCCCTCCCTCAAACGTCATGGCAGCGGGATAGTTCAGCCCCGGATACGCTGCAATACGCGTTCGAGTGTCAACGGTGGGACGAATGACGAGATATCGCCCCCCAACATCGCCACCTCCTTGACCAGCCTCGATGCGATGAACTGATGGCGCTCGCTCGCCATCAGGAACACCGTCTCGATGTCCGCCGCCATGCGGTAGTTCATGCCCGCCATCTGAAACTCGTAGTCGAAGTCCGTCACCGCCCGCAGGCCTCGCACGATCATCGAGGCGCCGACCTTGCGGGCGAAGTCGATCAGCAACGTGTCGTATGGCAATACCTCGATCACCATGCCGTTCTGCGTGGCGATGCGGGCGATCTCCGCCTGCATCAGTTCGACACGCTCCTCCAACGAGAGCAGCGGGCCCTTGCCGGTGCTGATCGCCACGCCCACCACCAACTTGTCCAGCAGGCGCGCAGCGCGGGCGATGACGTCGAGATGGCCGTTGGTGACCGGATCGAACGTGCCTGGATACAGACCGACACGCAGCTTCTTCACAGGCTGGGCCATCTAGTCCTCTTCCTCCGACACGCCGTTTTCGTCACCAGCGTCCTCGATCACCGGAAACACGCTGGTAACGTGCTCGTCTGCGTCCACGCGGAACAACGTCACCCCCATCGCCTGGCGGCCGGTGCGACGCACCTGATTGGCGGGCACGCGGATCAGCCGCCCCGCATCGGTCACCAGCATGACGTCATCGTCGTCCTCGACCGGGAAGGTCGCGACCACGGCCGTGCCGTTGCGCGGCGCCAAAGTGATATTGGCGATCCCCTGTCCGCCGCGGCCGGTCACCCGATACTCGTAGGCCGAGGTCCGCTTGCCGAAGCCGGCATTTGTCACGGTGAGCAGACATTCCTCCGCCTGCTCCAACTCCCGGATGCGCGCCTCGTCGAGTTGCAGATCGGTGGCAGGCTCCTCCGCGTCCGTGGCCGGATCGGCCTCCTCATCGCCATTGCCGCGACGCTTCGCATTCGCATGCTTCAGGTATGCCTCGCGCTCTTCGTTGGTCGCCTCGACATGCCGCAGCACCGACAGGCTGATGACCTCGTCGCCTCCCGCGAGGCGGATGCCGCGCACGCCGGAACTGTCGCGGCCGGCGAACACGCGCACCGTGTCATCGGACAGCTCGAAGCGGATGCAGCGACCCTTGCGCGTGGCGAGGAACGCGTCCTGTCCCTCGCGGCAGGTCGCAACGCCGATCAGCCGGTCGCCATCGTCGAGCTTCATCGCGATCAGGCCGGTGGCGCGCACGTTGCGGAAATCCGACAGCCGGTTGCGCCGCACGTTGCCCGAGGCGGTCGCGAACAGCAGATGCAGGCTGTCCCACAGCGTTTCGTCCTGCGGCAGCGGCAGCACCGTCGTGATGGTGTCCGAGCCAAGCTCGGGCAGCAGGTTGACCAGGGCTCTGCCCTTCGCCGTCGGCCCCGCCTCCGGCAGACGCCAGACCTTCTCGCGAAACGCCTTGCCGCCCGAGGAGAAGAACAGCACCCACTGATGGGTATGCGCATTGAAGCTGCGCGTGACGATGTCGTCGCCGCGGGTCGATGCGCCGGTGCGCCCGCGCCCGCCGCGGTTCTGCGCCCGGAACGTCTCCAGCGTGGTGCGCTTGATGAAGCCGTCGCGCGTGATCGTCACCACCATCTGGCCGGGCTCGATCAGGCTCTCGTCGTCCTGATCGGAGTCCGCCTCGATGATGTCGGTCATGCGCGGCGAGTCGATTGCGGCGCGCGCCTTGAGCAATTCGTCGCGCATCACCTCCATGCGGCGTGGGCGCGAGGCGAGGATCTCCAGCAGTTCGCGAATCTTCGCCGCGACCTCGCTCATCTCCTCGTGGATCTTCTCGCGCTCCAGCCCGGTCAGGCGCTGCAGCCGCAGGTCCAGGATGCCGCGCGCCTGCTCGTCCGTCAGGCGCACGGTGCCTTCCGGCGTGATCACGTTGCCCGGCTCGTCGATCAGCGCCAGCAGCGCGCCCACATCGCCCGCCGGCCAATCGCGGTCCATCAACGCCTGCCGCGCCGTCGCGACATCGGCGCTGGCGCGGATCAGCCGGATCACCTCGTCGATGTTGGCGACCGCGATGGCGAGGCCGACCAGCAGATGCGCCCGATCGCGCGCCTTGCCCAGTTCGAACCGGGCGCGGCGCAGGATCACCTCCTCGCGGAATGCGATGAAGCACTGCAGCGCGTCCTTCAGCCCCATCTGCCGCGGCCGGCCGCCGTCCAGCGCCAGCATGTTCACGCCGAAGCTGACCTGCAGCTGGGTGAAGCGGAACAACTGGTTCAGCACCACCTCGGGCGTCGCGTCGCGCTTCAGTTCGATCACGATGCGCATGCCGGAGCGGTCGCTCTCGTCGCGCATCTCGCCGATGCCCTCGATCTGCTTGGCGCGCACCAGTTCGCCGATGCGCTCCAGCAGCGTGGCCTTGTTCACCTGATAGGGGATCTCGGTGATCACGATCGCTTCGCGGTCGCGGCGGATCTCCTCGAACTCGGCGCGCGCGCGGATGGTGATGGAGCCGCGCCCGGTCTCGAACGCCGCTGCGGATGCCGGAGCGGCCGATGATGATGCCGCCGGTCGGAAAATCCGGCCCCGGCACGATGCGCATCAGCTCTTCGAGCGGCGTATCCGGATCGGCGATCAAGGCCAGTGTCGCGTCGATGATCTCGCCGGGGTTGTGCGGCGGGATGTTGGTCGCCATGCCGACCGCGATGCCGTTGCCGCCGTTGACCAGCAGATTCGGGAAAGCGCGCCGGCAGGACACGCGGCTCTTCCTCGGTCTCGTCGTAGTTCGGCTGGAAATCGACCGTGTCCTGGTCGATGTCGTCCAGCAGCAGCGACGCGGCACGCGCCAGCCGCACCTCGGTGTAGCGCATCGCCGCCGGCGCATCGCCGTCGACCGAGCCGAAATTGCCCTGGCCGTCGATCAGCGGCACGCGCATCGAGAACGGCTGCGCCATGCGCACCATGGCGTCGTAGATCGCCGCGTCGCCGTGCGGGTGGTACTTGCCCATCACGTCGCCGACCACGCGGGCCGACTTGCGGTACGGCCGGTCCGCCGTGTAGCCGGCGTCCTGCATGCCGAACAGGATGCGCCGGTGCACCGGCTTCAGCCCGTCGCGCGCGTCCGGCAGCGCACGGGCGACGATCACGCTCATGGCGTAGTCGAGGTAGGAGCGTCGCATCTCCTCCTCGAGGGTCACAGGCGGGGTGTCCTCGGGCGGACCCGGGGGCGCGTCGTCGGGAATATCGCTCAAAAAAGGGCTCGATTCAGTGGTTGGTCAGCACGCGCCAAATCGCCTGACGCTGCACCGCATCATGCGTCCTTAAATAGTCCGGTTCGGCCTGAAAGGCGAGGGGTGCCCGCGCCCGAGTTACGGAGTCGCCTGTAGCCTGGCCAGCAAGGGCGGCGAGGGGACGCCGTCCACCGGCAGGCCCGAAACGCTCTCGAACTGGCTGATCGCGGCGCTCGTCTGTGGTCCGGAGACGCCGTCCGCCACGCCGTGCAGATAACCGAGCCGGATCAATTGCGCCTGCACCGCTGCCGTCAGGTTACCATTGTAGCCGGGTGGTGGCGGCGGTGGCGGGGCGTTGACCATCATCGGACCGTAACCGGGCACCATGTTGCCTTTCGCATACATGCATTGCGCGAAGGCATTGTCGTACTGTTGCTGGATGCCGTACTGCTCGTTCGAACTGCTCCCCATGCCGAGACCCGTGCCGGCGATGGCGCCACTGCCGGCCCCGATTGCGGCGCCGCGGCCGCCGCCGATCGCCGCGCCCAGGCCGGCCCCGAGCACCGTGCCGATGGCCGCGGCGCCGACCGCCCGGTTGTTGGCGTTCTGTGCCTGGCCGGCCACCGACGATTCGGCGAACTGTCTGCAGCCGGCCTGATCGTATTGGAACGCATCGAACGATTTGCCCGGGCCAGGCATGACCTGCACGGTCGGCCCCAGTGGGGTCTGTGCGCACCCCGACAGCAGAAGCCCGAGCACAGCCGCGCCGGACACTCCGGCGGTCTTCCAACCTTGATGTCTCACAATACGTTTCCCGTCACCACACTCGATGACGGATCGTAAGAGCTTATCCATTGACATCGCAAGCAATTCCACTTGGCACGGGCATCGCGGGCGGGCCGCCAGCGACCGGCCGGGCCGATAGGCGCCTAGGCGGCGCCGTGGGGAAGCGGGGCTCGTCGTGCCTGAAGGTCCACAAGGCGCGCGCGAAGCCAGCCGCCGACGGGTCTTTCGAACAACAGATGAACCGCGACCGAGGCGGCGACCGCCAGCAGCAGCGCGACGGCGACATATGCGACCGCCGCGGCCGGCCCGGTCAAATGCAGTCCCTGCCAGAGCAGCCGCACCACCCGCATCGAGAACGGGTGGACGAGATACAGCGCGAACGACGCATCGCCAAGCAAAGGCAGTGCGCGTGGCAGTCGCAAGGCGCCCCCGAATACCGCGGCGGCCACCAGCAACGCCATCGGCAGGCCCACCACCACGGGCCGGCTGCCGCCAACACCCGAAACGTAGCCGACCACGAGCCATAGCACGGCCACCAGGGCGAGGCCGGCGCTGACCCGGAACGACCAGCCGATCCCGGCGGAGGCGAGAGCCGCGATCACCATGCCGAACAGAAACTCGGCCATGATCGGGTCGGTCCAGAAGACCAGCGCCGTGGCCTCTGCGGGTACCAGTCTGTGCACCGCGATCGCGGCGGCGAGCGTGAGCGCGACCAGAATCAGTGCGCGATGTCGAAGCTGCCAGATGAACGCCGCGAACACGACGTAGAAGAACATCTCGTAATTCAGCGTCCAGCCCAGGCTGTAGATCGGTTGAATGCCGCCATCGGGACGCCGCGACGGCAAGAACGCATAACTCATCAGGATGTTGCCGATGCCGCCGGTAGTCTCGGACACCGCGTCGCTTGTGGTGAGTGCCATCAAGAGGAACAACGTGGTCGCAGCCCAGTAGAGCGGCACAATCCGGATGAGCCGCCGCGTTATGAAGAGCGCAGGAGCGTTGCGACGGCCGAACAGGTCGTTCGAGGCATAGACCATCACGAAGCCGGAGATGACGAAGAACAGATCGACCCCGGAATCCCAGGGCAGCGCGTTGTGCCAGCGCTCTACCGTCCCGCTCGGATCGAGGCCGATCGCCTCATGCAGCACATGCAGGATGGCGATGCTGAGTGCGGCGACCGCGCGCAGTGCCTGAACCGGCTCGATCTTCGCTCGGTGCATTCTGACAGATCCCTATATCGACCCTGATAGAGCGCAAGGCCGCCTTCCAGCCGGCACATTAACGCGTATTTCACTTGCCAAGGCCGTTCCAATCGGAGCCCTTGGTCTTCGGCTGCCGGTCATCGTATCCCACTGCCAGGGGTGGCCTGCCATGTCCACCGGCCTGTCAGCGATCGCGGGCTTCACTGACAATTGCGGACCCGGCCGCTCCCGGCTAAGTGAATGCGTGGCGGGCGCAAGCGTTGCAGTCAATGCCAACCGATTGCCGCAGACTGTCGTTTGTATCATTCCGAGGCGTTCACCGTCGCAATCGGGACCCCCTAGGGACACGGAATCACGCACGGCATGGCACCCAAGATTTACCACCTGCACCCGCTGGTTGCCGGCGATCTGGTCGGCTGGCCGGCGCACTTCGCGCGCTGCCGTGCCATGGGATTCGACACGGTGTGCGTCGCGCCGCCGTTCTTGCCGGGCGCCAGTGGCGACATCTTCATCACCGGTGACCACGAGGCGCTGCACCCGGCGCTTGGGCTGGCCGGGGCCTGCCGATGCCGGCATTGCTCGCATCGCGCAGCAGGCCGCGGAGCATGGCCTGGGCGTCTGGCTTGATCTGTCCATCGACCAGGTCGCGATCGATGCCGCGATCCGCCGCCGCGAGCACGACTGGTTCGCGCCAGGCGGCTGTGGCGCGCTGCCCAGCCCCTGGCGGGCGCCGCATCGGCTCGACGTCGCCTATGCGAGATTGCAGCAGACCGAGGTCGCCGAGGCGATGGCGGAATGGTGGCTGGACCGGCTCACGCGCCTGGTGCAGGCGGGCGTCACCGGGTTCCGCTGCCTGGATCCCGACCGCGCCCCGGCGCGACTGTGGCGACGGCTCATCGCGACCTTGAAACAGCAGCATGAGCGATGCGTGTTCCTGGCCTGGACGCCGGGCGTCGAACGCTCCGCGCTGCCGCGGCTCGAAGGGATCGGCTTCGATCATGTGTGTTCGCTCGCTCGCCTGGTGGGATGGGCATGCGAGCTGGCTGGTCGAGGAGATGGAGATATTGCGGCGCTATCGCCCCGGTCATCGCATCGCCGGAGCCTTCGTTCTTCGAGCGGCGGGCGGCTCGGGTGCCGCCAGGCGGCGATATTGCCGTGGCGTATCGCTTCGCGCTGCGGCTGGCGGCGGCCGCGGCAAACGGCATGTTCGTGCCGATGGGTTTCGAGTATGCGGCGCGCCGGCCCTTCGACGCCGCGGTGGGCAGGACCCGAGGACCTGCAACGCGCCCGGGATGAGGCGCCATGCGATCTGACGGCGGATATCGCTGATGCGAATGCGCTGGTCGATCGCGTCGCCGCTTGTCGGCGTGGACGGCGAACTGCGGCAACTCACCGACCCGGAGGCTCCTGTCACCGCGCTGCTGCGGGTCGATGCAACGGACGCGCGCGACGCGTCGCGCGCCGTGCTGGTGCTGGCCAATCCCGATATCGGCCGCGCGGCGCCTCTCGGCCTGTCGCTATCGCCGTTGCCCCCGCAGGCGGGCGCGGCGTTCACCCTGGAGGAGCCGCCGGAAGGCGCCGACGCGCCGCTGGTTCCCGGCGAGGTGCGCATTCTGCACTACGCGTCACCCGCGCAGCCCGTGGTTCACCCGCTGGTCCGCGACAAGGACCTCGACCCCAATCGACTTGCGGCCGCGCGGATCGCGATCGAGGCGGTCCGTCCGCGCGTGCCTGACGGCGCGTTCGCCGTGAAGCGCCTGGTCGGCGAAAGCGTCACGGTCAGTGCCGATATCTTTGCCGATGGCCACGACGTGCTGGCGGCCGCGGTGCTGTGGCGCGCCGACGACGAGGCGGGTTGGTATCGTGTCCCGATGCGGCTGGTGGAGAATGATCGCTGGGAGGCGAGCTTCACGCCGGCGCGCGTCGGCCGGCATCGCTTCACCGTCGAGGCGTGGTGGGATAGCTGGGAGACCTTTCGCCATGATCTTGCCGCCAAGCATGCCGCCGGCCAGGACCGTGAGGCTGGAGATCGAGGAAGGCTGCCACATGATCGAGGCGGCAAACGATCATGCGCAGTATCGCGGCACGGATTCGCGCTGCGGACGCCTGAGCGGCAGATCGCGCTGCTGCTGTCGGAGGACACGGCGATGCTGATGCACGCGGCTGATGACCAGCCGTTTGCCGGCGAATTCGCGCCGTCGATCCCGCTCGATGTCGATCGTCCGCAGGCCGGCTTCGCGAGCTGGTACGAGATGTTTCCGCGCTCCGCCACGGATGACCCCGAGCGGCACGGCACGTTCGCCGATGTGATCGCGCGCCTGCCGCTGATCCGTTCCATGGGCTTCGACGTGCTGTATTTCCCGCCGATCCACCCGATCGGCACGACGAACCGCAAGGGCCGCAACAACGCGCTGCGCGCCGAGCCTGGCGATCTCGGCAGTCCGTATGCCATCGGCGGGCCCGAGGGCGGCCACGATGCGATCCATCCGGCACTCGGCACGCTCGCTGACTTCCGCGCGCTGGTCGCCGCGGCCAAGGACAACGGGCTGGAGATCGCGCTCGACTTCGCCATCCAGTGTTCGCCGGATCATCCGTGGCTGCGCGAGCACCACGACTGGTTCCGCTGGCGCCCCGACGGATCGATGCGATTCGCCGAGAATCCGCCGAAGAAATACGAGGACATCGTCAATCCCGACTTCTACGCGAAGGCGGCGATGCCATCGCTCTGGCTCGCGCTGCGTGATGTGGTGCAGTTCTGGGTGGACCAGGGCGTGCGGATCTTCCGTGTCGACAATCCGCACACCAAGCCGCTGCCGTTCTGGCAATGGATGATCGCCGATATTCGCGGACGGCACCCCGATGTCCTTTTCCTGTCGGAGGCGTTCACGCGGCCGAAGATGATGTATCGGCTGGCGAAGGTGGGCTTCACGCAGTCCTACACCTATTTCACCTGGCGCAACACCAAGCAGGAGATCATCGAGTATCTCACGGAGCTGAATGCGCCGCCGGTGCGGGAGTTCTTCCGCCCGAATTTCTTCGTCAACACACCGGACATCAACCCGCCCTATTCTGCAGACCGTCGGGCGGCGGGGCATTTCTGGTCCGCGCGGCCCTGGCGTGCACGCTGTCCGGCCTGTGGGGAATGTATTCGGGTTTCGAACTCTGCGAGGCGGCGCCGCTGCCCGGCCGCGAGGAATATCTCGACTCGGAGAAGTATCAGATCCGGGTGCGCGACATCACGGCGCCGGGCAACATCGTGGCGGAAATTTCCGCGCTCAATCGCATCCGGCGGGCGCATCCCGCGTTGCAGACCCATCTCGGTCTGACTTTCTATCCGGCCTTCAACGATCAGGTGCTGCTGTATGGCAAGCGAACACCAGGCGGGCGTGACATGATCCTGATCGCGATCAATCTCGACCCGCACAACGTGCAGGAGGCGGCGATCGAGATTCCGCTGTGGGAATGGGGGTTGCCGGACCACGAATCGCTGGCGGCCTCCGACCTCGTGCGCGGCCATCGCTTCGTCTGGACCGGCAAGCAGCAGCGAATCCGCCTCGATCCGGCCGATCTGCCGTTATGCCATCTGGCAGATCGCACCGACGGGTGCGCCATGATGGACGTAGCCGTTGCCACTCCGACGGAGACCACGAACCGTGCCGCGTTGAGCGGAGACGGGCTGTGGTACAAGGACGCGATCATCTATCAGCTTCACATCAAGTCGTTCTTCGATGCCAACAACGACGGCATCGGCGATTTTCCCGGTCTGATCTCCAAGCTCGACTACATCGCCGATCTTGGCGTGAACACGATCTGGCTGCTGCCGTTCTATCCCTCGCCGCGCCTCGACGACGGCTATGACATCAGCGACTATCGGGGCGTCCATCCTGACTATGGCACGCTGGCCGACGTCAGGCGCTTCATTGCCGCGGCGCATGCACGCGGCATGCGGGTGATCACCGAGCTGGTGGTGAACCACACCTCGGACCAGCATCCGTGGTTTCAGCGGGCGCGACGGGCGAAGGTCGGGTCGGTGTACCGCGACTTCTATGTCTGGTCGAACGACGACCACAAATACGCCGGCACACGGGTCATTTTCGTCGATACGCAGCGGTCCAACTGGACGTGGGACGAGGTCGCCGGCGCCTATTACTGGCATCGGTTCTATTCCCATCAGCCCGACCTGAATTTCGACAATCCGCGCGTGCTGAAGGAAGTGCTTGCGGTGCTGCGCTACTGGGTCGATCTCGGTGTCGATGGCCTGCGGCTCGATGCCGTGCCTTACCTGGTGGAACGCGAGGGCACCAACAACGAGAACCTGCCGGAGACCCATGCGGTTCTCAAGCAGATCCGCGCCGAGCTGGACGCGCATTACCCGGATCGCATGCTGCTGGCGGAGGCCAATCAGTGGCCGGAGGACGCCAAGGACTATTTCGGCGACGACGACGAATGCCATATGGCATTCCACTTCCCGCTGATGCCGCGGATGTACATGGCGATCGCGCGCGAGGATCGCTTTCCGATCACCGACATCCTGCGCCAGACGCCCGACATCCCTGCCAACAGCCAGTGGGCCATTTTCCTGCGCAACCACGATGAACTGACGCTCGGAAATGGTGACGTCGAGCGAGCGGGATTTCCTGTGGGAGACCTATGCCGCGGATCGCCGGGCGCGGCTTAATCTGGGAATCCGGCGCCGGCTCTTGCCGCTGCTGGAGCACGACCGCCGGCGGGTGGAGCTGATGAACTACCTGCTGCTGTCGATGCCCGGCACGCCGGTGATCTATTACGGCGACGAGATCGGCATGGGCGACAACATCCATCTCGGCGACCGCGACGGCGTGCGGACGCCGATGCAGTGGTCGCCCGATCGCAATGGCGGATTCTCGCGCGCCGAACCGTCGCGTCTTGTGCTGCCGCCGATCATGGATGCGCTGTATGGCTACGAGGCGGTGAATGTCGAGGCGCAGTCCGGCGACCGTCATTCGCTGCTGAACTGGATGCGTCGCACCATCGCGATCCGCCGCCAGTATCAGGTGTTCGGCCGCGGCGACTTCCGCCTGCTGTATCCGAAGAACCGCAAGGTTCTGGCGTATCTCCGCGAATACGAGGGCCGCACGATCCTGTGCGTCGCCAACATGGCGCGCACGCCGCAGGCGGTGGAACTGGAGCTGTCGGAATTCGCCGGCCGCACGCCGGTCGAACTGGACGGCGGCTCGATATTTCCGCCGATCGGTCAGCTCTCCTATCTGCTGACGCTGCCGCCGTACGGCTTTTATTGGTTTCATCTGGCCGATGAGGAGGCGGGCTGGCCGACGACCCATACGCCCGCACCGGAACCCATGCCCGAATATCAGACGATCGTTCTGCGAGGCCGCCTGGCCGACGCACTGCCGATCAATCGTGCGGTCCTCGAACATGACATCCTGCCGGCCTATCTCGCCAAGCGTCGTTGGTTCGCGATGAAGGACCAGGCGCTGCACGCGACGCGACTGACATCGATCGTACCGTTGCCGCAGGCCGAGCTGGAGCTGCTGTTGGCGGAGATCGAGACCGAAACGCAGGCGGGCGCGTCGCACTGGCTGCTGCCATTGGCGATCGCGTGGGAGGATCGGCAGACCGGGCCGCTGCCCGCGCAGCTTGCCCTCGCTCGCGTGCGGCGCGGTGCGCGTGTCGGTCTGCTGACCGACGCCTTCGCGTTGCCGGAATTCGCCAACGCCATTCTGGCCGGGCTGACGGACGGCACGCAGTTCGGCGAGATCCATTTCGAACCGACCTCGCGCATGGCGGAGACGGTGGTTCCGCCTGACGCCGAGATGAAATGGCTGTCGGTGGAGCAGTCGAACTCCTCGATGATCGTCGGCGACGTGGCGATGCTGAAGCTGTTTCGCCGGGTATCGGCTGGGCCGCATCCGGAGGCGGAAATGGGCCGCTACCTCACCGAGCAGGGCTTTGCCAACATCGCGCCGCTGCTCGGCGAGGTCGTGCGTATCGATGCCGATGGCGAGCGCCACGCACTGGCGATCGCGCAAGGTTTCATTCGCAACCAGGGCGATGCCTGGACCTGGACGCTGGACCTGTTGATGCGCGGTCTGGCGGATCTGACCGCCGGAACCGAAGAGGCGCAGGCGACCGAAGCGGAACAGCACGAGGATTACGGCGCCATCGCCACCCTGCTCGGGCGCCGCCTGGGCGAGATGCATCGCGGTGCTCGCGCGCGATACCGATGATCCGGCGTTCGCACCGGAGCAGCGCGAGTGCCGACATGATCGAGCAATGGGCGGAGCAGGCGGCGCAACAGCTCGCCGATGCCTTCGCCGCGCTCGATGCGCCGCGGGAATGGGACGCCGATGCCGCGCAGGACCTGGCTGTCGTGCTGGCGGAACGCGACCGCATCGCCGCGACGACACGCCGGCTCGCGGAGTCCGGTCGCGGTGCGATGCTCACGCGCATTCATGGCGATCTGCATCTCGGCCAGTTGCTGGTGGCCAACGGGGACATCTACATCATCGACTTCGAGGGCGAGCCGGCCAAGCCGGTTGCGCTGCGCCGGGCCAAGAACAGCCGGCTCCGCGACGTCGCCGGCATCCTCCGTTCGTTCGACTATGCGGCCGCGGTGATGAAGCGCAGGAGTGTCGCCACTCCAGGCGCATGTCGCCGATCCGCAACGCGACGCATTCCTGCGGACATTCGTCGAACGCGCGGCGCAGTGCTTCCTTGCCGGCTACGCCGAAGTGATGCCGGCCGAGGATGCCGTCGGCGGAGCGGAGCCTGCTGTTGCTGTTCCTGATCGAGAAGGCGGCCTACGAAATCGCCTATGAGGCGGCCAACCGGCCCGCCTGGATCGACGTTCCGCTGCACGGCCTCGCCCAACTGATCGCGCAGGTAGCATCATGAACGACATGCCTGAACTTTCCGGTCTGCCGCCGGGCGTGGCGGAAGCGCTCGCCGCCGGCACATTGGCTGATCCATTCGCCGTGCTGGGTCCGCACGACACCGCGATGGGACGCGAGGTCCGCGCCTTCCTGCCTGGCGCGCTGGAAGTCGACGTGCATGGCGCGCGCAAGCGGCGAACCGCTCGGGCGACTGGCACCGACCGACGCCGCAAGGCCTGTTCGTCGGCAGGGTGAGCAGCAACCAAGCCGTACCGGCTGCGCATTGTCTGGCCCGATGCCGTGCAGGAAACCGAAGATCCCTATTCCTTCGGGCCGTTGCTTGGCGATCTCGATCTGCATCTGTTCAACGAAGGGCGGCATTTCGAACTGGCGTCGCATCTCGGCGCGAACGTCGTCACGATCGATGGCGTCAGCGGTGTGCGCTTTGCCGTCTGGGCGCCGAATGCCCGCGCGGTTTCCGTTGTCGGCGATTTCAACACCTGGGATCCGCGGCGCAATCCGATGCGTCTGCGCTATCCGTCCGGCGTGTGGGAGCTGTTCGTCCCACGGCTTGGTCCCGGCGCGCGCTACAAGTTCGCCATCGTCGGTCCTGACGGTTGGCGACTGCCGTTCAAGGCCGATCCGCTGGCGCGTGCGACCGAACCGCCGCCGGCCACTGCATCTGTCGTCAGCGATCCCACGCCGCATGTCTGGCACGACGAGGGGTGGATGCGGCAACGCGCGCGCCGGCATGACACCGATGCACCGATCTCGATCTACGAAATGCACGCCGCATCGTGGTTCCATCCGAGCGGGCGCATTCCGACATGGGACGAGCTGACGGCGCGGCTGGTGCCTTATGTCAGCGAGATGGGTTTCAGCCATGTCGAGCTGATGCCGGTGAGCGAGCATCCGTTCGGCGGCTCCTGGGGCTATCAGCCGCTCAGCCTGTTCGCGCCGAGCGCGCGCTTCGGTCCGCCCGACGGGTTTCGCGCGGTTTGTCGATGCCTGCCACCGCGCCGATATCGGCGTCATCGTCGATTGGGTGCCGGCGCATTTCCCGACCGACGCCCATGGCATGGCGCGTTTCGACGGCACCGCGCTGTACGAGCACCAGGATCCGCGTGAAGGCTACCATCAGGACTGGAACACCTACATCTACAATTTCGGCCGCCGCGAGGTTCAGGGTTTCCTGATCGCGTCAGGGCTCTATTGGCTCGAGCATTTTCACGTCGATGGCCTGCGTGTCGATGCCGTGGCGTCGATGCTGTACCGCGACTACTCGCGCAACGAGGGGCAATGGATCCCCAACATCTATGGCGGCCGCGAGAACCTCGAGGCGATCGGCTTCCTGCGCCACTTCAATGCCGTCGTCGGCGAGCGCTGTCACGGCGCGATCACCATCGCCGAGGAGTTCGACGGCCTGGCCCGGCGTGTCGCGGCCGATCCGCGAGGGAGGTCTTGGCTTCGCCTACAAGTGGAACATGGGCTGGATGCACGACACGCTTCGCTATATCGAGCATGATCCGGTCCACCGGCCGTGGCATCACAACGACATGACGTTCGGGCTGCTCTACGCGTTCGCCGAAAACTTCGTGCTGCCGCTGTCGCACGACGAGGTGGTTTATGGAAAGCACTCGCTGATCGGCAAGATGCCGGGCGACAACTGGCAGCGCTTCGCCAACCTGCGCAGCTATCTCGGCTTCATGTGGGGCCATCCCGGCAAGAAGCTGCTGTTCATGGGCGGCGAGATCGCGCAGGAGCACGAATGGAGCCACGACGGCGAGCTCGACTGGGGCGCTCTCGACGATCCGTTCAGGCTCGGCATTCAGCGCCTGGTGCGCGACCTGAACCGGCTCTATGCGCAGGAGCACGCGCTGCATCAGCGCGACGTCGTGCCCACAGGCTTCCGATGGGTCGTCGGAGACGACCGGCAGAACTCGGTGTTTGCGTTCCTGCGCTATGGCGATGAAACCGTCCCGCCGGTGCTGGTCGTCTGCAACATGACGCCGGTGCCGCGAACGGGTTACGGCATTGGCGTGCCGCGACCGGGCAATTGGCGGGAACTGTTGAATACCGATGCCGCCTGCTATGGCGGGTCCAATATCGGCAATGGCGGGATCGTCGAGACGGTACCGGTGCAACGCCACGGCGAGGCTCAGTCGCTCGAAATCACGCTGCCGCCATTGGCGACGCTGTTCCTGCGCCAGGGCGACTGACCGGCCCGAACGCATGCAGCACCTGCCTGATGCGTTGCTGCCGGGCCGGCCGTTTCCGCTCGGCGCGACATGGGACGGGCTCGGCATCAACTTCGCGGTGTTCTCGGCGCACGCCGAACGAATCGACCTTTGCCTGTTCGAACCCTCCGGCCGGCATGAGATCGCGCGCTATACGCTTGCCGGAGTACACCGACGAGATCTGGCACGGCTATCTGCCGGGCGCGACCGCGGGCCTGCTTTATGGTTACCGCGCGTTCGGCCCTTATGCGCCGGAACGCGGCCACCGCTTCAATCATCACAAGTTGTTGCTCGACCCTTACGCGCGTGCGCTGGCAGGCAACTTGCATTGGTCGGACGCGCTATATGGCTTCCGCCAGCATTCGACGCGCGTCGATCTGTCGTTCGACCGGCGAGACAGCGCGCCGTCGATGCCGAAATGCGTGGTGACCGATGATTCGTTCAACTGGGGAGACGATCATCCACCTGCCGTGCCGTGGTCGGATACCGTGATCTATGAAGCGCATGTGCGCGGGCTGACCATGCTTCGCGACGACATCCGCCCATCGGAGCGCGGCACATTCGCCGGCCTCGCGCATCCGGCCATGATCGACCACCTGCGGCGCCTCGGGATCACCGCGATCGAACTGATGCCGGTGCAGGCCTTCCTGCAGGATCGCGCCTTGCAGCAGCGGGGCCTGCGCAACTACTGGGGCTACAACACTCTTGGCTTTTTCGCGCCGGAACCTTCCTATCTGTCGAATGGCTCGCCGAACGAGATGCGGGTGGCGGTGCGCCGGCTGCACGCCGCCGGCATCGAGGTGATCCTCGATGTCGTGTACAACCACACCGCCGAAAGCGACGAAATCGGCCCGACGCTGTCGTTCCGCGGCCTCGACAACGCCAGCTACTACCGGCTGGAGGCAGGCGATCCGCGCCGCACCGTCAATGACACGGGCACCGGCAACACGCTCAATCTCTCGCATCCGCGCGTCCTTCAGATGGTGATGGATTCGCTGCGCCACTGGGTGACCTCGTTCCATGTCGATGGCTTCCGCTTCGATCTCTGCGCGACGCTCGGACGCGAACCGCATGGCTTCGATCCAGGCGCCGGCTTCTACGACGCGCTGCGCCAGGATCCGGTTCTCGCGGGCGTGAAGCTGATCGCCGAGCCCTGGGATATCGGACCGGGAGGCTACCAACTCGGCAACCATCCGCCCGGCTTCGCCGAATGGAACGATCGGTTTCGTGACGGGGTTCGACGCTACTGGCGCGGCGATCGCGGCCATCGGCCGGCAATTGCCGCAAGATTAGCAGGTTCCGCCGATATCTTCGCCCGTCACGGCAGGCGGCCATGGGCATCGATCAATTACGTCGCCTCGCATGACGGGTTCACGCTCACGGACGCCGTGAGCTATGCCGAGCGTCATAACGCCGCGAACGGCGAGGGCAACCACGACGGACATCCGGCCAACTACACGAGCAACTGGGGCGTGGAGGGGCCGAGCGACGATCCGGCGATCAACGCGGTACGCGACCGTGTCAAGCGCGCCATGCTGGCCACTGTGTTCCTTGCCGCCGGCACACCGATGCTGCTGGCCGGCGACGAGTTCGGCCGCACGCAGCGCGGCAACAACAACGCCTATTGCCAGGACAACGAAATATCCTGGCTGGATTGGAGCATGGCGGCATCGCCGCCGGGAATTGCGCTGACCGCTTACGTGGCGCGCCTCATCGCGCTGCGCCGCGAGTATCCGGTCCTGCGCCATCCGCATTTTCTGCACGGCCAGCGCGCATCCCGCGCCAGGTATCGCCGACATCGCCTGGTTCGATCAGTCAGGGGGAACAATTCCAGTCGAGGCCTGGAACGACATCGAGCAGCGGACGTTGATTTTGCGTCGAGCGATGCGGGTTTCCGAGGGAAAGGTTGGCCATTCTGAACTTGCTGCTGAATCCGGGCGATCGGCCGTGCGACTTCCGATTGCCCGCGCCCCATCTGCCTGGCCGTGTGCTGCTCGACAGCGCCGAGCCGGATGTCCACGAGCGCCCTGTCACGGGGCAGGAGGTTCGCGTGGCTGCCCACAGTGCCGTCCTGCTGCACGCATGAGCACCATCGGATGAGTTCCCGAGTTTGCCTCTGACAGCCGCTTTGGCGCATCGTCCGCAGCCGGACGGATCGACGCGGTTTCGCCTGTGGGCACCGGCGCAGGAGACCGTCGGTGTGGCGATCGAAGGCGGTCCCGTCCTGCCGATGACGCGCTCGGCCGACGGCTGGTTCGAAGCGACCGCCCGTTGTCCTGCCGGAACACAGTATCGCTATCGCCTGGCTGACGGAATGCTGGTGCCCGATCCCGCCTCGCGCGCGCAGGCCGATGACGTGCATGACCCGAGCGTGGTGATCGATCCGCGCTCCTATGCGTGGCGCAACCCGGACTGGCGCGGACGGCCATGGCGCGAGACGGTGCTGTACGAACTCCATGCCGGCGTTCTTGGCGGATTCCAGGGCGTGGCGCGGGAGCTTCCCAGGCTGGCTGACCTCGGCATCACCGCCGTCGAGCTGATGCCGGTCAATGATTTCCCGGGTCAGCGCAACTGGGGATATGACGGCGTGCTGCCCTATGCGCCTGACAGCGGCCTACGGCACGCCCGATGACCTGAAGGCGCTGGTCGATACCGCGCACGACCTTGGGCTGATGATCTTCCTCGACGTCGTCTACAATCATCTGGGTCCGGACGGCAATTACCTGTCGCTCTACGCACCGCAGTTCTTTCGCGAGGACCGTCAGCACGCCATGGGGAGCCGCGATCGACTTCCGCCGACCTGAAGTGCGCGGCTTCTTCACCGACAACGTGCTCTACTGGCTGATGGAGTATCGCTTCGACGGCCTGCGCTTCGATGCGGTGCATGCCATCCTGGATCAGGACTGGGTGGACGAGATGGCGGCGAAGGTCCGTGCCACCGTCGAACCCGGTCGCCACGTGCATCTCGTGCTCGAGCATCACAACGATGCATCGCACCTCAGCAAGGACATCGATGCGCAGTGGAATGACGACGGGCACAACGTGCTGCACGTCCTGCTGACTGGCGAGGACGGCGGCTATTATCTCGATTACGCCGACCAGCCGGCCTGGAAGCTGGCACGCTGTCTCGCGGAAGGCTTCATCTACCAGGGAGAGCATTCGCGCTACCTGGGCGAGCCGCGCGGCATGCCGAGTGCTCATCTGCCGCCGAGCGCCTTCGTGCTGTTTCTTCAGAACCACGACCAGATCGGCAACCGGGCATTCGGCGAACGGCTGACGACGCTGGCGGAGCCCGCGGCGCTGGAAGCGGCAATAGCCTTGCTGATGCTGTGTCCGCAGATCCCGCTGCTGTTCATGGGCGAGGAGAGCGCCAGCCGTACGCCATTCCTGTTCTTCACCGACCACGGCGCAGAGCTCGCCGATGCGGTGCGCGAGGGAAGGCGCAACGAATTCTCGAAGTTCCAGGAGTTCGCCGATCCGGCCAGCCGCCAACGCATTCCGGATCCCGAACGCGGCCGCAGACCTTTGCTGCCTCGATGCCGCAACCGGACCCCGCGCTTGGTCCGGCGCGCGAGGCGCTCTACCGCCGTCTCATCGCACTGCGTGCAGCCGAGATCGTGCCGCGACTGGATGCGGCGCATGCGCTGGCGGCCGAAGCGATCGGACCGAAGGCTGTCGTAGCGCGATGGCAAGCTTGGCGACGGCGCGGTACTGACCGTGGCGACCAATCTCGACGCGCAGGCGGTGACATTCGACCTGCCGGCCGGGTACCCTGCTGTTCGCCAGTGCGGAGTTGCCGTCGGGCCGGCTGCCCGGCCATTGCACCTGCGCCTTTCTCGATATGTCATACTCTGGCGATGTCTGACGAGGTGATCCGCGATCTCGCGCAACGCGCCGGAATTGCCGTCGAGTGGCAGGATTTCGCCGGCCGGCCGAAGACTGTCGCGCCCGACGTGCTGCGTCATGTGCTCGAGGCGCTCGGGCTGCCCTGCAAGTACGCGCGGCGATCTGCTGGCGAGCCGCCGGCTGTTGCAGCGCCGCTCCAATGTGCATGCGTTGCCGCCGCTGATCACCGCGATGGCCGGACGCCCGACGCGGCTCGATGTCGGTGCGAACGACATGCAAAAGGCGCGGCTCAGCCTCGAAGTCGGCGGCACGCGCGATATCTGCCCTCTCGCCGGTCCGCGGACGGCTGCGCGTGCCCGCGATCAGCGAGACCGGCTATCATCGGCTGCTGCTCGAGGATCGCGAGTTTGTCCTCGCGGTCGCACCGACACGCTGCCGCACCATCGATGATGCCGTGCCGGATGCGCGGCTATGGGGCATCGCGGCGCAGGTCTATTCGCTGCGCCATTGTGGCGATGGCGGGATCGGTGACGCCGCGGGCATTGCGGCGCTTGCCGAGGCAGCCGGAGCGCGCGGGGCGGATGCGCTGGCGCTCAGTCCGCTGCATGCACTGTTCGGCGCCGATCCTTCGCGCTTCGGGCCTTATTCGCCGTCAACGCGGCTGTTCCTCAACCCGCTGCATGCCTCGCCGGCCCTGGTGTTCGGCGAGGCGCATGTGTCCGAAACGCTGCGGACGGAAGGGTCTGAGCGAGACGTTCGAGCGACTGGAGGCGCTGTCGCTGATCGACTGGCCGGCGGCCGCGCGTGCCAAGCATCGGCTGCTGCGGGCACTGTTCGAGCCTTTCATCGATGCGCCGGAACGCCTACGGCACGCTCCATCTGGACTTTGCCCGCTTCCGCGCCGATGGCGGCGAATTGCTGACGCAGCACGCGGTGTTCGAAGCGCTGCATGCGGCCCAGGCCGCGGCTCGGGTGCGGGCGATTGGCATCGTTGGCCGAGCAGATCTGCGCGATCCGAACAGTGCCGCCGTCAAGGTCTTCGCGGCGTCGCACGAGCGCGAGGTGCTGTTCCACAGTTTCCTGCAATGGCTCGCCGATCGATCCTTCGGCATAGCGCAGAGCCGCGCGCTCAATGCGGGAATGCGCATCGGCCTGATCGGCGATCTGGCCGTCGGCATGGACCCGGGCGGCAGCCACGCATGGAGCCGTCAGGGCGACGTGCTGGGCGGTCTTTCGATTGGCGCGCCGCCCGACCTGTTCAATCCGCGTGGCCAGGACTGGGGGCTTACCGGCTTCTCGCCGCGCGCGCTGATCGCCGGCGGTTTCGGACCGTTCCTCGCGACGGTACGCGCGGCGCTGCGCAACACCGGCGGCCTGCGCATCGATCATGCCATGGGCCTGACGCGCCTGTGGCTGATCCCGCAAGGGTGCGGATCCAGCCGATGGCGCATACCTGACGTTTCCGTTCACCGATCTGCTGCGGCTGCTGGCACTCGAGTTGCAGCGGCATGCCGCGATCGTGGTGGGCGAGGACCTCGGCACAGTGCCCGACGGATTCCACGACGCGCTCGAGACCGCCGGCGTGCACGGCATGCGCGTGCTGTGGTTCGAACGGGACGACCACGGGTTCAGTCCGCCGAGGCGTGGAGCGACACTGCCGTGGCGATGACCTCGACGCACGACCTGCCGACCGTCGCCGGCTGGTGGCGTGGCAGCGACATCACGACGCGTGCGGCAAGCGGGCGGCTTGGCGTGGGCGTGCAGGAGGCGGACGTATCGGCGGAGCGCACCGGCGATCGCGGCGCGATTTGGCAGGCCTTCGTTCAGGCGAGCGTCGGCGAAGGCGATGCGCCATCGCCGAACGACACGCAGCCGGTGGTGGATGCGGCGCTGGCTTTCGTGGCCGCCACGCCGTCGCCGCTCTGTCTGCCGCCGATCGAGGACCTGCTGGGGATTGAGGAACAGCCGAACCTGCCGGGAACCATCGACCAGCATCCCAACTGGCGGCGGCGGCATGACGGCGGAGGCAGGCACGCTGCTCGATGAGCCGCGCACCGCACGGCGGGTGGCGCAACTGGCAATGCGGCGGCCACGCCTATGAGAGTGTTGCGGGCAACCATGCGCCTGCAGTTGCACCGTGACTTCACTTTCGCCGATGCGACGAATCTGGTGCCCTACCTGGCGTCGCTGGGCGTCAGCCATCTCTATGCCTCGCCGATTCTCGACGGCGCGTCCGGGATCGATGCATGGCTATGACGTGACCGATCCCACGCGGGTCAACGAGGAACTCGGCGGCGAGGCGGGCCTGCGGAAGCTGGTCGTGGCGCTGCGTGCCGCCGGGCTCGGGCTGATCGTCGATATCGTGCCGAACCACATGGCCGCGGGCGGCATGGAGAACCCCTGGTGGGCCGATGTGCTGCGGCACGGACGCGCCAGCCGCTATGCGACGTATTTCGACATCGACTGGGACCGGTGCGACAAGGTGCTCGCGCCCTTCCTGGGCCAGCCATATGGCGAAGCGTTGCGCGACGGCGCGATCACCCTGGCGCGCGACGGCGACGCACCTGTCATCCGGTATTTCGACAACTGCTTCCCGATCCGTCCCGAGGATCACGCGGAGATCGCCGCGGCACGGGCGGACGCGTTCGATCCGGCGACGCAGGCGGGGAGGGAACGGCTGCATCGCCTGCTCGAACGCCAGCACTACCGGCTTGCCTGGTGGCGCAGCGCAGGCGACGCGATCAACTGGCGACGCTTCTTCGACATCAACGGCCTGGTCGCGCTGCGCATCGAGGACGCGGCGGTGTTCGAGGCGACGCACGCGCACGCTGCTTCGCCTGTACCAGCAGGGACTGATCGACGGCGTGCGGGTCGATCACGTCGATGGTCTGGCCGATCCGCCGCGGCTATTGCCGCCGGCTGCGCGCGCGTCTCGATGAACTGGCGCCGCAGCGGCCGCCGGATGCGCCGCAGGGTCCGGCCTGGCTGGTCGTCGAGAAGATCCTCGGTGCCGGCGAGCGTCTGCCGGAGATTGGGCCGTGGATGGCACCAGCGGCTACGACTTCATGGATGAGGTGAGCGCGCTGCTGCACGACGGTTCAGGCGAGAGCAGCCCTGCGGCATCTTTGGGCTTCGCTCAGCGGTCGTCCCGTCAGACTTTGCCAAGGAGGAAGAGGCGGCGCGGCGCGACAGTCCTGGATCGTTCGTTTGCCGCGCAACTCGATGCGCTGGTCGGATCGCTGCATCGCATTGCGGTCATGCGCCTCGAGACACGGGACATCACCCGGAGTGCAATCCGTCGAGCGCTCGTGGCGCTGCTCGCGCATTTCCCGGTGTATCGCAGCTATGGCGTGGGGCAGCGGTCCGACGCACTCGACGCAGCGCGGTGGCTGCTGCGATGAAGCATGTGCCTGCCGCCGATCGTCGCGACGCTCGCGCTGCTCGAGCGCTGGCTCGGCGAAGAGGCAACACCCGACAGCGCCGTCCGCTTCCAGCAGTTGAGTGCGCCGCTCGCGGCAAAGGCGGTCGAGGACACTGCCTACTACCGCTACGGCGTCCTGCTTTCGCGCAACGAGGTTGGCGCCGATGTACGGCGCTTCAGCGCCTCGGTGGCGGAGTTCCACGCAGCGTGTCTCGCGCGGCGCAAGCATTTCCCCGACGCGATGCTCGCCACCGCGACACATGACCACAAGCGCGGCGAGGATGTCCGCGCGCGGCTCGCGGTGCTGAGCGAGATCCCGGACGAGTGGGAACGCGCGGTGCGACGCTGGCTACGAGCTGAACACGCCGCATCGGCGGCTTGGCGATGCGCCGATGCCTTCGCCGGGCGACGAGGCGATGCTGTACCAGATGATCGTCGGTGCCTGGCCCACCGATCCGCTCGATCTGCGGGATTACACGGAGCGGCTGGCCGATTGGCAGCTCAAGGCGCTGCGCGAGGCGAAGCTGGCGACGGATTGGACGGCGCCGAACCTGGAGTACGAGGACGCGGCGCGGTCGTTCCTCTACACGATCATGGCGGATGACGCGCTTCGTCGCGGATGCTTCCGGGTTCGCGCGGCGCATCGGGCCGGCGGGCGCGCTGAACGGGCTGGCGCAGACGCTGCTGAAGCTGACCGTGCCGGGCGTTCCCGACTTCTATCAGGGCGCCGAATTCTGGGATCTGAGCCTGGTGGATCCCGACAATCGGCGGCCGGTGGATTTCACGCGGCGCATCGAGGCATTGCGGGAAGCTGCGAGCGCCGGTCGCGCTGGCGGCGTGCTGGCGGGATGGGAGAGTGAAGCAGGCGGTGATCCAGCCGCGCGCTCGCGCTGCGCCGCGAAGTCCCGGAACTGTTCGCGCGCGGGGAGTATCGCCCGATCGAGGTGAGGGGGCCGCTGGCCGCGCATGTCGTGGCGTTTCGTCCGATCGCGCGGGGATGCGCTTTGCATCGTCGTGGTGCCGCGTCTGGCGGGCAGGCTGCTCGGTCTGCCGGACACCGCGAATGCGACATCGATCACGATTCCCGGCCGCGGTCTGGCGGTCCACGACGCTGCATCTGCCCGAACGACGATCGGGCGGCGGATGCGCGATCAGGATCAGCGGCCGCCGTCTGGAGCCGCTCGACCGTGCAGCTGCCGCTCGAGACGATCCTCGCGGATTTCCCCGTCGCGCTGCTGGCCGCGGAGTAGCGGCTCAGCCGCCGGCCATCGCCGGCCGTGCCTCACGCAGCGCCGCGGCGGCGGCGGCACTGGGCACTTCCACGTCGATCTCCAGGATCGAGATCGGATCGCCGCGGTCGAGCTTGATCTGCACGCGCTCGCGCTCGATCGTCACGTGCTTGGCGATCACCGCGATGATCTCCTCCTGCAGCACCGCCAGCAGATCGGACTTGCCGACAAACGCGCGCTCATGCGCCAGCAGCACCTGCAGCCGCTCGCGCGCAACCGGCGCGGAGTTGCGCCGGCGAAACAGGCTCATCAGATTCATGCAACGGCCCTCCGGCCGAACAGCCGTCCCATGAAGCTGCGGCGTTCCGCCGGCACGGTGACAACCAGCGTCTCGCCCTTCAGCCGCCGCGCCGCCTCGAAATACGCCTTCGCCGCCACGCTGTTCGGATTGCCGAGCGTCACCGGCGTGCCGAGGTTCGATGCGCGCAGCACCTCCTCGCTCTCCGGGATGATCCCGAGCAGCGGGATCGACAGGATCTCCAGCACGTCCTCGGTCTTCAGCATCTCGCCGCGCGCGGCACGCGCCGGATCGTAGCGCGTCAGCAGCAGGTGCTTGTCGATCCGCTCGCCCTTCTCGGCCTTCGCGGTCTTCGAATCGAGCATGCCGATGATGCGGTCCGAGTCGCGCACCGACGAGACTTCCGGATTGGTCACCACCACCGCCGCGTCGGCATGGCGCATCGCCAGCGTGGCGCCGCGCTCGATGCCGGCCGGACTGTCGCAGATGATCCAGTCGAACTTCTCGCGCAGCTCGCCGATCACGCGCGTCACGCCCTCGGCCGTCAGCGCCTCCTTGTCGCGCGTCTGCGAGGCGGGCAGCAGCGACAGCGTGTCGATCCGCTTGTCGCGGATCAGTGCCTGCGGCAGCTTGGCGTCGCCCTGCACGACGTTGATCAGGTCGAACACCACGCGGCGTTCGGCGCCCATCACCAGATCGAGGTTGCGCAGCCCGACGTCGAAATCGACCACGACCACGTTCTGGTTCTGCTGCGCCAGCGCGGCGCCGAGTGCCGCGGTGGACGTCGTCTTGCCGACGCCGCCCTTTCCGGATGTCACGACAATGACCGTGGCCATCTGTTTCTCCCCTCGTTCAGTCGAGCGTTGCCAACATCATCGCCTCGCCGGCGAGCCAGGCCTGCACCGGCTTGCCGCGCAGCGTCGCATCCATATCGTCGGCCGTCTGGTAGACGCCATCGATCGCCAGCAGTTCGGCTTCCAGCCTGCGGCAGAAGATGCGCGCGCGATTGTTGCCGGTGAGCCCGGCGATCGCGCGGCCGCGCAACGTGCCGTAGACATGGATCGAGCCGCCGGCGATCACCTCCGCGCCGGAGGCGACGGAGCCGACGATGCTGACGTCGCCCTTCTCGAACACGATCGACTGGCCGGATCGCACCGGCTGATCGATCAGCAGCGAAGTGCCGTCCTGAGGCTGCGCCGCGCGGCGTTCGTCGGGCACGTCGACCGCGCGCGCAGGACGCGTGCCGGTGGCGTGCAGCGGCGCCCAGGCCTCCAGTCCCTGCCATGACGGGTGCGCGCCTTCGGTGCCGATGATGCGGATGCCGCGGCTGTTCAGGCGCTGCAGCAGGCCCGCGACATCCGGCTGTTCGCTCGGCAGCGCGCCGAGGTCGAGCACCACCGGACGACCGGCGAAGAACGACGGGCGAGCGATTGATCTGCGCGTCCAGCGCGTCAAGCCAATCCTCCACGGGCGGTTCGGGCGCGAGAACGAGCGCCATGAACGAACGGCCGCGGACTCGGATGAACGGACGCGAATCGGCTGTGGGCACACATTTGGCGTATCAAGTGCGCGGTGTGACGGTCAACCGGAACCGCCGCGGATTACGCTGCAAGAAGAAAGAACTGGGGATATTTCGTAATATCCTGTGGAGAAATCTGTGGGCGGCGAATCGCCGCTGCGAATCCGCGGAAGCGCCTCCCCCGCGAGGCAGAGGAGGAGCGTCGCGTTCAGGCCGGCGACAGGACGTGGACGACCCGATTCGCCACCATCTCGCGGGTCTTCGCGCCATAGGCCGCCATGTGCGGCGACGCGGCGTGCGCCTTCAAGGCCTCGGGGCTTTCCCACTTCTCGATCACCACGAACGTGTCGTCGCCGAACTTGGTGGGGAACCCGTCGGCGTCGATCGCCGGCCCGTACTCGATGCAGCCCTGTTCGGCGTGAACCGCCGGCACATTGGCGCGGAACTCCTTGAGGATCGCTTCGCGCATGCCTGGCTTGGCCGTGATGATGGCGACGACGTGGATCATGGACCGCTGCTCCCGGATTGTGCGCGCGCGTATCCGACCCCAGACCAGCGCGTTCGGCAAGCGCCGCCGCAAGCCTAAATTTTGGTCATGACGGCCCTGCGTTGCCTGATTATTCCGCATGCGGGGCGCGCCTCGATTCGCCCCACGCAGCTGCCCGCGCGCTCACGGCTTCGTGGCATGGGGGTTGCACCTCTCGCGATGGTGATGCGAGGCGCAAGCCTCGCCACAAAACAGAACGGACAGGGAACAGGACTATGGCATCATCCAACACTCACGCTTACCCGCCGCCGGCTTGGCGGTCTCGGCGTCGCCGCCGCCACGCTCGCCGCGATGGGCGGCGTCAAGGCGGCCTTCACGCCGGCCGCCGCGCAAACGGGACCGATCAAGGTCGGCATTCTGCATTCGCTCTCCGGCACCATGGCGATCAGCGAGACCACGCTGAAGGACGTCATGCTGATGCTGATCGAGCAGCAGAACGCCAAGGGCGGCGTGCTCGGCCGCAAGCTGGAAGCTGTCGTGGTCGATCCCGCCTCCAACTGGCCGCTGTTCGCCGAGAAGGCGCGCGGCCTGCTGTCCGTTGACAAGTGCGCCGCGGTGTTCGGCTGCTGGACCTCGGTGTCGCGCAAGTCGGTGCTGCCGGTGTTCGAGGAGCTCAACGGCATCCTGTTCTATCCGGTGCAGTACGAAGGCCAGGAGTGCAGCCGCAACGTGTTCTACACCGGCGCCGCGCCGAACCAGCAGGCGATCCCGGCGGTCGATTACCTGATGAGCGAAAGCAAGGTGAAGCGCTGGGTGCTGGCCGGCACCGACTACGTCTATCCGCGCACCACCAACCAGATCCTGGAAGCCTATCTGAAGGTGAAGGGCGTCGCGCCGGCCGACATCATGATCAACTACACGCCGTTCGGCCATTCCGACTGGCAGAACATCGTGGCCTCGATCAAGCAAGTTCGGCTCGGCCGGCAAGAAGACCGCCGTGGTGTCCACCATCAACGGCGATGCCAACGTGCCGTTCTACAAGGAACTCGGCAACCAGGGCATCAAGGCGACCGACATCCCGGTGGTGGCGTTCAGCGTCGGCGAGGAAGAGCTGGCCGGCGTCGACACCAAGCCGCTGGTCGGCCACCTGGCTGCGTGGAACTACTTCGAGAGCGTCGATACGCCGGAGAACAAGGCGTTCATCGACCAGTGGCACAAGTTCATCAAGAACGCCAAGCGCACCACCAACGACCCGATGGAGGCGCACTACATCGGCTTCAATCAGTGGGTGAAGGGCGTCGAGAAGGCCGGCACCACGGCGTCCGACGCGGTGATCGACGCGCTGATCGGCGTGTCGGTGCCGAACCTGTCGGGCGGCTACTCGACGATCATGCCGAACCACCACATCACCAAGCCGGTGCTGATCGGCGAGATCCAATCGGACGGCCAGTTCAACATGGTCTCGCAGACGCCGGGTCTGGTGGTGGCACAGGAATGGTCGCCGTATGTCGAGGACACCAAGGACCTGATCGGCGACTGGCGTGCGCCGCTCTCGTGCGGAGCGTTCAACGTCAAGACCGGCAAGTGTGGCGCAGGTGGCGGCAAAAAGGCGTGACGGCCTGAGCTGACCATCCCCATGGGGGTGGCCCGTTTCCTCCCGGGCCACCCCCACGACTACTGAAAGCGTGCCGATGAAGCGTCTCGCCTGGCTGCTGCTGATCGCCGCACTGGCCCTGACACCCGTGACAACTCGTGCGCAGTCGGCCGACGATGCGTTCGCCGCGCTGGCATCGCCGAGCTACGAGACGATCCGGCAGGGTGTCGAGCATGCTTGCGGTATCCGGCCATCCGCAGGCCGCCGCCATCCTGTCCGCGTTGCAGAACAATCGCCTGTTCGCCCGCACCGCCGACAAGGCGCTGTTCATCAAGACCGCCGATGGCTCGTTCGTCGATGCGGCGAGCGGCAAGCCGGCGCCAGACATCATGTCGAGCGGCCTCAGGCAGGTGCGCATGAACAATGCGGTCCGCGGCGAGGTCGATGCGGCACTCGGCAGTCTCCGCATGTTCGCGCCGGATGCGGCGCACCCGCCTCGACGCCGCCGAGGCGGTGTTCCATTCGCATGATCCGGCGGCATTGCCGGCGCTGGAACGCGCCCTGGCGCACGAAAGCGACGCCGAGGTGAAGCGCCGCATGGAGCAGGCGCGCGCCGCCGCGCTGCTGTTCGCCGACAACACCAGCGACGCGGATCGGCTGGCCGCGATCGAAGTGCTGCGCGCTCGCGGCGACATCGACAGCCGAAGCCTGCTTGCGTCGCTGTCCGGGCAGAAGCCGGCGGTGGCCCAGGCCGCCGCCGCAGCGGTGACCGCGATCGATCGCAATCTGCAGCTCTGGAGCGTTGTGCAGAGCATCTACTACGGGCTGTCACTGGGCTCGGTGCTGCTGCTGGCCGCGGCCGGGCTGGCGATCACCTTCGGCGTCATGGGCGTGATCAACATGGCGCACGGCGAGATGGTGATGATCGGCGCCTACGTGACCTTCATGGTGCAGCAGGTCATTCGCGAGCGCGGCACCGGAACTGTTCGGCGGCAGCCTGCTGATCGCCGTGCCGCTCGCGTTCATCGTCGCCGGGCTGATCGGCATCGCCATCGAGCGCACGCTGATCCGCTGGCTGTACGGCCGGCCGCTGGAGACGTTGCTGGCGACCTGGGGCCTGTCGCTGATCTTGCAGCAGGCGGTGCGCTCGCTGTTCGGCCCCAACAACCGCGACGTGAGCACGCCGGACTGGATGAGCGGCGCGACACAGCTGGGCGGCCTGACGATCACCTATAACCGGCTGTACATCATCGTCTTCGCCTTCCTGGTGCTGGCGGCGTTGATGGCGGCGCTGCGCTTCACCTCGCTGGGCCTGGCGATGCGTGCGGTGACGCAGAACCGGCAGATGGCGGCGGCGATGGGCATCCGCACGCCGTGGATCGACGCGTTGACCTTCGGGCTTGGCTCCGGCGTTGCCGGCATGGCCGGCGTGGCGCTGAGCCAGATCGACAATGTCTCGCCCAATCTCGGGCAGAGCTACATCATCGACAGCTTCATGGTCGTGGTGTTCGGCGGCGTCGGCAATCTCTGGGGCACCGTGATGGGTGCGCTGACGCTGGGCATCGTCAACAAGTTCCTCGAACCGGTGGCGGGCGCGGTGTTGGGCAAGATCGTCGTGCTGGTGATGCTGATCCTGTTCATCCAGCGGCGCCCGCGCGGCATGTTCCCGCTCAAGGGCCGGGCGGCGGAGGCATGAACACCGTAGCATTCTCCCCCTCCCCTTGCGGGAGTGGGTTGGGGGGAGGGGGCCATGCGAAGCTCCCATTCCCCCTCCCCCCAGCCCCCTCCCGCAAGGGGAGGGGGAGGATGCTGTGATGATCCTCAATCGCGCATCGCTGCTGACGCTGGCGCTGGTGCTGGGCGGCGCCGTGCTGCTCGCGGTGCTGAACCTCACGACCGAGCCGACCGCGTCGCTGCACGTGCCGACCTATGTCGTGGCGCTGACCGGCAAATACCTCTGCTACGCGATGCTGGCGCTGGCGGTCGATCTGGTGTGGGGGTTCGCCGGCATCCTGTCGCTCGGCCATGCGGCGTTCTTCGCCCTCGGCGGCTACGCCATGGGCATGTACCTGATGCGCCAGATCGGCGCGCGCGGCGTCTATGGCAACGCCAATCTGCCGGACTTCATGGTGTTCCTGGGCTGGCATGAACTGCCCTGGTACTGGCACGGCTTCGAGTGGTTCGGCTTCGCCGCGCTGATGGTGGTGCTCGTGCCGGGCATCCTGGCGCTGGTGTTCGGCTGGCTTGCCTTCCGTTCGCGGGTTACCGGCGTGTATCTGTCGATCATCACGCAGGCGCTGACCTATGCGCTGCTGCTGGCGTTCTTCCGCAACGACATGGGTTTCGGCGGCAACAACGGCATGACCGACTTCAAGGACCTGCTGGGCTTTCCGGTGCAGACCGAGGCCACGCGCTGCGCGCTGCTGGTCATCACCGCGGTGTTCCTGTGCGCGCAGTTCCTGCTGGCGCGCTGGCTGGTGACCTCACGCTTCGGCAAGGTGCTGATCGCGGTGCGCGACGCGGAGGCGCGCACGCGGTTCCTGGGCTATCGGCCGGAATCGTACAAGCTGGTGGTGTGGGTGCTCTCGGCGGTGATGGCCGGGATCGGCGGCGCGCTCTACGTCCCGCAGGTCGGCATCATCAATCCGTCGGAGTTCTCGCCGGCCAATTCGATCGAGGCGGTGATCTGGGTTGCGGTCGGCGGCCGCGGCACGTTGTCCGGGGCAATCCTCGGCGCGGTGCTGGTCAACCTGGGCAAGACCTATCTCACCAGCGCGCTGCCCTCGCTGTGGCTCTACGCGCTGGGCGCGATCTTCATCTTCGTCACCCTGCTGCTGCCGCGCGGCATCGTCGGTCTGTTCGCACGGCGCGAGCGCGTCCATCGCTCCCGAACCGGTGCCCGCGCAAGCCGCGCCGCAAGCCGAGCCACGCGAGGCGACAGGATGAGCGACGTTCGCGCCGAACTGCACGACACGCTGCTGTATCTCGACGGCGTCACCGTCAGCTTCGACGGCTTCCGGGCGCTGAACGCGCTGTCGCTGGTGCTGGAGGCCGGCGAGATGCGCGCGGTGATCGGCCCGAACGGCGCCGGCAAGACCACGATGATGGACGTGATCACCGGCAAGACGCGACCGGACGAGGGCAAGGTGGTGTTCGGCAAGGACACCGACCTGACGCGCCTCGACGAACCGGCGATCGCATCGCTGGGCATCGGGCGGAAGTTTCAGAAGCCGACGGTGTTCGAGCCGCACACCGTATGGGACAACCTGCTGCTGTCGCTGGCCGAGGACCGCAGGCCGCGCTTCACGCTGTGGGCGCGCGAGACGCGCGGCGGAGCGGCGAGCGCATCGAGGAGATCCTGGTCACCACGCGGCTGATCGACCAGCGCCATCGTCTGGCGGCGGGACTGTCGCACGGGCAGAAGCAGTGGCTGGAGATCGGCATGCTGCTGGCGCAGGAACCGCAGCTTCTGCTGGTCGACGAACCGGTGGCCGGCATGACCGACGCCGAGACCGAGCAGACCGCGGAACTGTTGCGCGAGATCAACCGGACGCGGAGCGTGGTGGTGGTGGAGCACGACATGGCGTTCGTGCGCGCGCTGGACGTGAAGGTGACGGTGCTGCACGAAGGTTCGGTGCTGTCGGAAGGCTCGATCGACCACGTCAGCGAGGACCCGCGGGTCATCGAAGTGTATCTGGGGCGATGACTCTCGAAGTCGATCATGTGGACCTGCACTACGGCGCCGCCATCGCGCTGCGCCAGGTGTCGCTGACCGCGGAGGTCGGCGCGGTCACCTGCCTGCTCGGGCGCAACGGCGTCGGCAAGACCAGCCTGCTGCGCGCGATCACCGGCGCGCATCCGGTCAGCGCCGGGGCGATACGCTGGGAAGGCGCCGACATCACCCGGCTTGCGATCCACGATCGCGCGCGGCGCGGCATCGCCTGGGTGCCGCAGGGACGCGACATCTTCCCGCTGCTGACGGTGCGCGAGAATCTGGAGACCGGCTTTGCCGTATTGCCGCGCGGCGCAGCGCCGCGTGCCGGACGAGGTGTTCGAGCTGTTCCCCGTGCTGCAAGACGATGCTGCGCCGGCGCGGCGGCGATCTGTCGGGCGGCCAGCAGCAGCAGCTCGCGATCGCGCGGGCGTTGGTGATGAAGCCGCGGCTGCTGGTGCTGGACGAGCCGACCGAGGGGATCCAGCCGAGTATCATCAAGGATATCGGCCGGGTGATCGCGCTGTTGCGGTCGCGCGGCGACATGGCCATCCTGCTGGTCGAACAGTATTTCGATTTCGCCCAGGAACTCGCCCAGACCATCGTGGTGATGGACCGCGGCGACGTCGTGCTGGCGGGACGGCGGGAGGACCTGGACGAGGCGGATGTACGACGCCGCCTCTCGGTATGACCGGTTGGCAAGGTTCGCTGGCGCTGCCAAACGTCGCATGGTGCATGCGTCCAGCAATAACGGTGGACTGGTGGACGCTGTCACCGTCGCATTCCAAGTCGCACCGTCTGCAACGGGCATCCGGCCAACTTTCCGTGTCGCTGAAGCGACGCGGCTCGCACTCGGTGTTGGATGGGCTGCGGCAGGCGGGGTGCCTGAAGGCACGCTTTCCGCGACCCGACGACCCTCGCTGGATGAACGTGGTCACGCTGAACACGTCGGGTGGGATCGCCGGCGGCGACGCACTCGACAGCAGGTTCGAAGTGGGCGCGGGAGCGCGAGCGACGATCGCCTCGCAGGCGGCGGAACGATACTACCGGGCATTGCCCGGCACGCCCGCCTCGAACGTGCGCCACACGGATCGCCGTGGCGGATGGCGGAGCGGCGGAGTGGCTGCCGCAGGAGACGATCCTGTTCGATCGTTGCGCCGTGCGGCGTCAGCCTGCACGTCGAGCTGGCGGATGATGCCTGGTTCCTCGGCGTGGAGAGCCTGGTGTTCGGCCGCGCGGCCATGGGCGAGGTCGTCGAGCACGCCTCGCTGCGCGATGTCTACGAGGTGCATCGCGGCGGCCGCCTGCTGCTGCATGACGCGATCCGGCTGGAGGGCGAGGTGGCGGCGACCCTGCGGCGCCCGGCGGTCGCCGATGGCGCACGCGCTGTAGCGACGCTGGTATATGTGGCATCCGACGCCGAGACCATGCTCGATCCGCTGCGCGGCTCAGGGGATCGGCGCCAGCGCCTGGGACGGCATGCTGATCGCGCGTATGCTCGCCGCCGACGGTGCAACGTTGCGTGCCGGCGTGATAGCCGCATTGCTTGTATTGCGCGGCGGGCGGCCCTTGCCGCGCGTCTGGCAGTGCTGAGGGGAAGCGGATGAACCTGACGCCGAGAGAAAAGGACAAGCTGCTGATCAGCATGGCCGCGATGGTCGCGCGCCGCCGCCTGGAGCGCGGCGTGAAGCTCAACCATCCGGAAGCCGTCGCGCTGATCACGGACTTCGTCGTCGAGGGCGCGCGCGACGGCCGCAGCGTCGCCGATCTGATGGAGGCCGGCGGCAAGGTCATCACCCGCGCTCAGGTCATGGAGGGCGTCGCCGAGATGATCCACGACGTGCAGGTGGAGGCGACGTTTCCCGACGGCACCAAGCTGGTCACCGTGCACGAGCCGATCCGATGAATCCATGTCATTGCGAGCGAAGGAGTGGCAGGAGATCGATGATCCCCGGTGAAATCCTCCCGCGGACGGCCAGATCGAGTTGAACGCCGGGCTCGCGCGCACCACGCTCACGGTTGCCAACACCGGCGACCGGCCGATCCAGGTCGGCAGCCATTACCACTTCGCCGAAACCAACCCGGCGCTGTCGTTCGATCGCGCCGCCGCGCGCGGCAAGCGGCTCGACATCGCGGCAGGAACCGCCGTCCGCTTCGAACCGGGCCAGACGCGCGAAGTCACGCTGGTGCCGTATCGCGGCAGCCGCGTCGTGCAGGGCTTCCGCGCCGCTGTCATGGGAGCGCTCGACTGATGGCCCGCATTCCCCGCGCTGCCTATGCCGACATGTTCGGCCCCACCACCGGCGATCGCGTGCGCCTCGCCGACACCGACCTGATCGTCGAGGTGGAACGCGACCTCACCACTTACGGCGAGGAGGTGAAGTTCGGCGGCGGCAAGGTGATCCGCGACGGCATGGGGCAGTCGCAGGCATCGCAGGCCGAAGGCGCGGTCGATACGGTGATCACCAATGCGCTGATCATCGATCACTGGGGCATCGTGAAGGCCGATGTCGCCATCACCAACGGCCGCATCGCGAAGATCGGCAAGGCGGGCAATCCCGACATCCAGCCGGACGTGGACATCATCATCGGTCCCGGCACCGAGATCATCGCCGGCGAGGGCAAGATCCTCACCGCCGGCGGCATCGATGCGCACATCCACTTCATCTGTCCGCAGCAGGTCGAGGATGCGATCGCCTCGGGCATCACCACGCTGATCGGCGGCGGCACCGGTCCCGCCACCGGCACCGCCGCCACCACCTGCACGCCGGGACCGTGGCACCTCGCGCGCATGCTCCAGGCGGCGGAAGGGTTGCCGGTGAATATCGCCTTCGCCGGCAAGGGCAACGCCTCGCGCCCCGCCGCGCTGGAGGAGATGATCCGCGCCGGCGCCGCATGCCTGAAGCTGCACGAGGACTGGGGCACCACGCCCGCCGCGATCGACTGCGCTCTGCGGTGTTGCCGACCGCTTCGACGTGCAGGTGATGATCCACACCGACACGCTGAACAAGTCAGGCTTCGTCGAGGACACCATCGCCGCGTTCAAGGGCCGCACCATCCATGCGTTCCACACCGAAGGCGCCGGCGGCGGACATGCGCCCGACATCATCAAGGTCGCCTCGCTGGCCAACGTGCTGCCGAGTTCGACCAATCCCGACGCGGCCCTACACGGCGAACACGCTGGACGAGCATCTCGACATGCTGATGGTGTGCCATCACCTCGATGCGACGATCCCGGAGGATGTGGCGTTCGCCGAAAGCCGCATCCGCAGAGAGACGATCGCGGCCGAGGACATCCTGCACGATCTCGGCGCGCTGGCGATGATGTCGTCGGACAGTCAGGCGATGGGCCGCGTCGGCGAGGTGATCATCCGCACCTGGCAGACCGCGCACAAGATGAAGACGCAGCGCGGCGCACTGCCCGGCGATACCGAGCGCAACGACAACGCGCGGGTGAAGCGGTACATCGCGAAATACACCATCAACCCGGCGATCGCGCAGGGCATGGCGCGCGAGATCGGTTCGATCGAGCCGGGCAAGCTGGCGGATCTCGTGCTGTGGTCGCCGGCGTTCTTCGGCGTGAAGCCGGATCTGGTGATCAAGGGCGGCTCGATCGCCTGCGCGCCGATGGGCGATCCGAATGCGTCGATCCCCACGCCGCAGCCGGTGCACTACCGGCCGATGTTCGGCGTGTTCGGCCGCGCGCTGGCGGAGCACTGCCTGACGTTCGTCTCGGCGGCGGCGCTGGATGCCGGCATCGGCGAGGCACTGAAGCTGCAACGGCGGCTGGTGCCGGTTGCCAATACGCGCGGCGGCATCGGCAAGAAATCGATGATCCACAACGACGCCACGCCGGTGATCGAGGTCGATGCGGAGACCTATGAGGTGCGCGCGGATGGCGTGCTGCTGACCTGCGAACCCGCGACCGTGCTGCCGATGGCACAGCGCTACTTCCTGTTCTGATGCGCGCCGAGGCCGTCCTGCCTGCCGGCACCTGGGACGCGGCGAGCGGAGTTCGACCGCGTGCTGATCGATTTCGATCGCCGCCATCGCCGACGCATTCTGCTGCGCACCGAGCAGGGCAGGGAGGTGCTGCTCGATCTGCCGCAGGCCGTGCGCCTGCGCGACGGCGACGGGCTGGCGGTGGATGGCCAGGTGGTGCGGGTGTGCGCGCAGCCGGAACCGCTGCTGGAGATCCACGCGCACGACGAGGGCGAGCTGGTGCGGATCGCCTGGCACCTCGGCAATCGTCATCTGCCGGTGCAGTTGCTGGGCGATCGCATCCGCATTCGTGCCGATCATGTGATCGGGGAGATGGTGGAGGGCCTGGGCGGCCACGTCGATGCGATCGAGGCACCGTTCGATCCGGAGGCGGGCGCCTATGCCGGCGGCCACCATCATCATCATCGAGTGAGGGACGAATACAGAATCTCCACCTCCCCTTGCGGGAGGGGCTGGGGGGAGGGGGCAGCGCCGACGGCAGCCCCTCCCCCGCCCCTCCCGCAAGGGGAGGGGAGTTCCTGCTCCCACACTGCTGCGGCTGCTTGCCTGGCTCTCGCCGGCATTCCCCACCGGCGCCTACGCCTATTCGCACGGCCTGGAATGGGCGGTGGAATGCGGCGACGTGACCGACGGCGACACGCTGCGCATCTGGCTCGCCGATGTCCTGCATCATGGCTCCGGCCGCAACGACGCGATCCTGCTCCGCCACGCCCACCGCGCCGGCGGTGACTGCGCGGCGCTGAACGACCTTGCCGCCGCCATCGCGCCGTCGCGCGAGCGTCGCGCCGAGACGCTGGATCAGGGCACGGCGTTCATCGCCGCGGCCGCCGCCTGGCACCCGCCGGAACTGCCGGAACGGGTCGCCTATCCCGTAGCGGTCGGCGCGCTCGCCGCGCCGCCATGGCATCGATGAAGACGCAACCACAGCCGCTTATCTCCAGGCCTTCACCGTCAACCTGATCTCCGCCGCCGTGCGCCTGGTCCCGCTCGGCCAGAGCACGGGCCTGCGCGTTCTCGCCGCACTCGAACCGGCCATCCTGCGCGTCGCCGCGGAAACGCGCGCGGCCACGCTCGACGACCTGGGCGGCTGCGCCTTCCGTTCCGACCTCGCCGCCATGCGCCACGAAACCCAGTACACGAGGCTGTTCCGCTCATGAAGCATTCGCATCACGGCCCGCTGCGTGTCGGCATCGGCGGCCCGGTCGGCACCGGCAAGACCGCGCTGATGGACGCGCTGTGCAAGCGCCTGCGCGCCGACTACGACATCGCGGCGATCACCAACGACATCTACACCAAGGAGGATGCCGAGTTCCTCACCCGCGCCGGATCGCTGCCGCCCGAGCGCATCCTGGGCATCGAGACCGGCGGCTGCCCGCACACCGCGATCCGCGAGGACGCCTCGATCAACCTCGCCGGCGTCGCGCGAACTCAACCGCCGCTTCCCGCAGCTCGACCTCATCCTGATCGAGTCCGGCGGCGACAACCTTGCCGCCACGTTCAGTCCGGAACTCGCCGACCTGACGATCTACGTGATCGACGTCTCGGCCGGCGACAAGATCCCGCGCAAGGGCGGTCCCGGCATCACGCGCAGCGACCTGCTGGTGATCAACAAGATCGACCTCGCGCCCTTCGTCGGCGCCAGCCTCGAGGTGATGGATCGCGACGCGCGCAAGATGCGCGGCGAGCGGCCGTTCGTGTTCGCCAATATCCGCGCCGGAACCGGCGTTCGCGGAGATCGCCGCCTTCATCGAAACCGAAGGCGGGCTGCGCTCAGGCGGCCCTGCGCTAGCGAGACGCGCCAGTAGCCGCCGCCCTCGCGCCTTGACCTGCCGCATCGCCTGGCCGGCCCTGCCGGCCAGATCGGAGAAACTCTCGCCGGCCTGGCGCGTGGCGATCCCGATCGAGAAGCTGACCTCGGACTGCCGTGGCATTGTCGGGTCCGATGACCTGGCTCGGTGCCTCCAGGCACAGGTCCTCGGCGCGTTCGGCCGCAGTCAGATGGTCCGCGCCGCTGAGCCACACGGCGAACTCGGTATCTCCGGTGCGACCCACGAGGTCGGTCGGCCGCACCGCGCCGCGCAGCAGCGTGGCCGCGCGGCTCAGCACCTGGTCGCCGCCATCCGGCCCCAGCAACCGAATGGTATTCGCCAGATTGTCGACCTCGGCCAGCATCAGCGTGCCCGGCACGTCATCGCGGTCCAGCCGGGCGATGTGCCGGGTCACTTCGGTGATGAAGGTGCGCTGGTGAGCAGCGGGGTGAGCGAACCGGTCGGCTGGAGCGGAACGCGTCGCGCGCGCCTGACGCGCGATCCAGCAGCAGCCGGACGATGCCGGCGACCGAGTCGACCAGCGGCATATCGTCGCCTCGCCCAGACGCGCGCGCCGCGGCGGCGCCAGAGCACCACCCCAAGCTTCTCGGCGCTGGTCTGCCGGCACACCGCGACCGCGATCGGGCGGGTGTTCGGTTCGATCGACGCCGCCGGCGTGCCGACCTCCGCAAGTTGCAGCAACTTCAGCGGCCGTCGGCGGCGGCGCGGCCGATCATGCCGGCGCGATGCAGAACTTCCGGCTCCGCTGCCGGCAGGGCCGGAAATGCGCGAATGACCGCAACCCCTTCGGCGCCGAGAGACCCCATGATCGCATCGAGCCCGGTCGCCATCATCCGCGCGCGCTTCGCTCTCGCGGCGCAGGGCGCGCAGCAGCCGCGACAGCTCCGCGTTCATCCGTGAGGCGGTCGCCCATTCGCCTGTCGTTGCCATGTTGTGCGAGCCTCTGTGCGCACCGGTTGCCAGCCGAACCTAGGGCGCATGCGGTTGCAGCAGCGTTTCGGCCCTCAGAGTCGCAGGCGGCGCAGGCGCAGCGCGTTGGCGATCACGGAGACGGAGCTGAACGACATGGCGAGTGCGGCGATGATCGGGCTGAGCAGGATGCCGACGGCCGGATACAGCACGCCGGCGGCAACCGGAACGCCGACCGCATTGTAGATGAAGGCGAAGAACAGGTTCTGCCGGATGTTGCGCATGGTGGCGCGGCTGAGCAGAGTCGCCCGGACGATGCCGGTGAGGTCGCCCTTCACCAGAGTGATGCCGGCGCTCGCGATCGCCACCTCGGTGCCGGTGCCCATGGCGATGCCGATATCGGCCGCGGCCAGCGCGGGGGCGTCATTGACGCCGTCGCCGGCCATGGCGACGATGTGGCCCTCGTTCCTTCAGGCGACGGATGAGGTCGTGCTTGTCGGCCGGCAGCACCTCGGCCACCACTTCGTCGATGTCCAGCCGGCGCGCGACCGCCTCCGCCGTGGTTCGGTTATCGCCGGTCAGCATGACGATCCGCAGTCCGAGCGCCTTCAGCCGGCGCAGCGCGTCGGCCGTGGTCGGCTTGATCGGATCGGCGATGGCGAGCACGGCGGCGGCCTTGCCGTCGATCGCCAGGAAGAGCGCCGTCGCACCGTCATTGCGCAGTGGTTCAGCTGCAGCTTCAATCTGTTCGAGGGAAATTCCCAGATCGCGCATCAGCTTCGCGTTGCCCAGCGCGACCAGCCTGCCGTTCACCTCGCCGGTGACGCCGCGTCCGGTCAGCGAGCGGAAGTCTTCTGGTTCGGCCACGGACAGACCGCGCTCATGTGCCGCAGCCACCACGGCGGCGGCCAAGGGATGCTCGCTGGCGCGCTCGACCGACGCAGCCGCAGCCAGCAGATCGGTCTCCGACCATCGCTCCGGCCGACACCACCGCGACGACGCGCGGCCGGCCCTCGGTGAGCGTCCCGGTCTTGTCGAGCACGAGGGTGTCGACCTTCTCCAGCCGCTCCAGCGCCTCGGCCGAGCGGACCAGCACGCCGGCGCTGGCGCCCTTGCCGATGCCGACCATGATGGACATCGGCGTGGCGAGACCGAGAGCGCAGGGACAGGCGATGATGAGCACCGATACGGCGGCGATCAGGGCGTAGGCGAGGGCAGGGGGCGGTCCCCAGAGGGCCCAGGCCGCGAATGCGATCACCGCGGCGGCAATCACCGCCGGCACGAACCAGCCGGCGACGGCGTCGGCAAGCCGCTGGATCGGCGCGCGCGAACGCTGCGCCTCCGCGACCATGGCCACGATGCGCGCCAGCATGGTTTCCGAGCCGACGCGTTCGGCCCGGATGATCAGCGCGCCGGTGCCGTTGATCGTGCCGCCGATCACAGGATCGCCTGGGTGTTTGGCGACCGGCATCGCCTCGCCGGTCACCATCGCCTCATCGACGGCGCTGCCGCCGTCCAGCACCTCGCCATCGACCGGCACGCTGTCGCCGGGCCGCACGCGAAGGCGGTCGCCGGGATGGATCCGATCGAGGGGAACCTCTTCGTCGTCGCCGCCGGCCGTGATGCGGCGTGCGGTCCTGGGCGCCAGGTTCAGCAACGCGCGAATGGCACCGCCGGTCCGCTCGCGCGCCCGGAGTTCGAGCACCTGGCCCAGCAGGACCAGCACCGTGATGACCGCAGCGGCCTCGAAATAGACCGCCACACGGCCGTCCGGCACGGAAGCCGGGCGGGAACAGGCCGGGCGCCAGCGTGGCGACGACGCTGTACGCCCAGGCGGCGCCGGTGCCGAGAGCGATCAGCGTGAACATGTTCAGGCTGCGGCGGAGCAGAGATTCCCAGCCGCGGCGGAAGAACGGCCAGCCGGCCCACAGCACGACCGGCGTGGCCAGGACGAGCTGCGGCCAGTTCGTGTCGAAGCCCAGATGCGGCAGCATGTCGAGCGCGACGACCGGCACGGTCAGCGCGGCACCGATCCACAGGCGCCGGGTCATGTCGATGAGTTCCGGGTTCGCCTCCGGTTCGGCGGTGATGGTCATCGGCTCCAGCGCCATGCCGCAGATCGGGCAACTGCCCGGGCCGGTCTGGCGCACCTCGGGATGCATCGGGCAGGTGTAGACGGCATCCGGCGCGGCGGCCGCCGGTTCGCGCGGCGACAGGTAGCTGCGCGGGATCGGCGGCGAATTTCTCGCGGCAGCCGGCGCAGCAGAAATGGAAGGTCGTGCCGCAGTGCTCCAAGCGGTGACGCGATGTGGCGGGATCGACCTTCATGCCGCATACCGGGTCCTCGATGGGGTCCTGTGTGGGGACTGCGCGCGGGGAGGCGGAGACATGTCGGTGATCCATGCTTGCGCTAATATACCCTGCCAGGGTATGGTAACAAGATGCATGCGGCGACAAAACAGAAAGTGGCGGCGCGGCTGAAGCGTATCGAGGGTCAGGTGCGCGGCGTGCTGCGCATGGTCGAGCACGATCGCTACTGCGTCGACGTGCTTACCCAGATCGATGCGGTGCGGGCCGCCCTGCACAAGGTCGAAGAGCAGGTGCTTCAGGACCACGTGTCGCACTGTGTCGCCGGCGCGTTCGCGTCAGGCGATCCGGTGGAGCAGAGGCACAAGGTCGAGGAACTGGTCGAGACGATCGGGCGGATGACGCGGTAATCCTGCTCAGGAGGCCCGGTCCAGCTTCAGCGTGTAGCCGCATGCCAGGCGGTCGGACCCGCGGACCTTGTACTGGAGCAGGCCCTCGAAATGGCTGCTCTGAAACCGGCCCTCGATCGTGCCTTCCTGAGACGACAGCCGCGCGGCACCGCCCGGTGCCACCCAGCCACGGAAGTCATCGTATGTCGCCTCCCCTCCTGACACCCTCAGCGGATCGGCCGGCATGACGGCCGGACAGTCCGAGTCAGGAGGCGATGCCGAATAGCCGTTGCCGTGATAGACGCCATCGAACGCCGTCGTGATCGGGCCTTGCGGCTTCGGCGTGCAACCCGCGATCAGCAGGCACAGCGCGCCAACCAGGACTATCGCTCGCTCCGGCCTCACGGCGGAGGCACCACTCGATAGTAGACGCCGTTGGCCCCATAGGCAGGCGCGAACCAGGTTCCCGAACATTCGTATTCCTGCGGCAGGACCCGGTAGATGCAGCCGGCCGGCAAGCTTGCATACGCCACAGGTGCGGCGGGGGGCGCATAGACCGGCGGCGCGGACGCGGCACTCGCGGCGGCCGCACCGACAGCCACGCCGGCGGCCGCGCCGACGACCGCACCGGCGGCCGCCGCGCAGCCATAACAGCCAGACGCCGAGTAGTACGGCACCGCGACCGGCGGATGATACGCGGGATACCCGGAATACCCGCCATAGCCGGGTGGGTGATAGACGCTCGCTCCTGAGGCATAGGTGTGCGTTGCTCCGGCTCCGTACGCCCCGTAGGTGCTGCCACCGTAAGCGTTGGTATGCTCGGTCCCGCCGCCCCAGGCATGCGCCGTACTGCCGCCGTAAGCGTTGGTATGTTCGGTGCCCTCGCCGTAGGCATGGCTCGTGCTGCCGCCCCAGGCGTTGGTGTGGCTGGTGGAGCCCCAACTGTGGCTGGTACTGCCGCCCCACCGGTTGGCGCTGGCCCACGCGTGGGCCGGATCCGGTCGCATCGCGCCCACCAGAAGGGCCGCAGTCACAACGACGATTGCTTTCATGACATTCGACCCCCTTCAGGGTGACTTCGCCGCCGGCTGGGCGGACGCGGACCTGGGCGGCTTCGCGTTCCCCAGCGGCCTCAGCCCAGGCGGCGCCGGCGCATGCGCGGGACTGTCGAACTTCATCGGCGACGCGCTCTTTGCCTTCTCCGAGGTGAAGGTGTCCGCCGGGATCGCCTGGTCAATCTGCCAGTTCGACAGGTCCAGCTCGTGGCGTAGCGTCAGCGGATCGTTGCGGTAGACCGCACGCACCCGCCGCGGCAGCTTGTCGTCGCTGCCGATCCAGATCTGGAGGAACACATTGCCGTTGGCCCACGCGACCATCTCGGTCCTGGTGCCCCCCACCATGCCCGACGGTCCGATATAGAACGCGAGGACCGCACCATCCGTCAGCGCGACATAGGGATCGGCGACGATCAGATCGGTGAACGGATAATAGATGTCGGCCTTATCGAACGCGGCCTTCAGCGCACCGTCGATCGTCGGCGGCGCATCGGCGACTGCGACCAGGTTCTCCGCCGGAGCGTAGGCCGTCATCGTCCTGCCGTCGTAATAGAACTCGGACGCCGGCCCATCGCCTGGAATTATCACCCGGAGCCTGTCCGGCCGCTGCATGGCGACGTCGTAACGCACCGTGTAGAGGATCGGCGGGCCGAGCTGACTCGGATACTCGTAGCTCGCGGTGGCGGTGAACGACATCGACTTCGCTGCCGCCAGCCGGTCACTGGCGGCTTTGAGCAAGGCCATCGCGCGCGGCTCGAGCACCATCTTCGTCGGCGCCTGGCGTTTGCCTTGCGCTGCCGGCGGTTTGCCCGGTGGCGCGTTCTGTGTCTGCGCGTCCGCCTGCGCGTATATGCTGGCGGCGGTCGCCAGCAACAGGCTCAGGCTGAGAACCTGTCCGATCCGTCGCGAACGTATCATGTTGCCGTCTCCCGCCCTGACGCGAGCTCACTTGGTCATGCTGCGGCAGCAGTGGCATTGATCTGGATCAACGACGATACCGGGTGGCAATAGCGAGTGGAACATTGCTCCGCGCGCGGGCAACGCCTCGCCGCTGTCGCCAAACAGGTCGAACCCGAACACTCCCAGCGTAACCACCTGAGATAGGGGCTACCCGGCTCCTGTGTTTGCGGCTCGGTCGCTCCTGTCTCAGGCGAACATCCGGCTTAGGCTGCAGCCTCGCTGTCGTCGGTGGAATAGTCCGTACCATCGTCGGTCGTGAGAATGGTGTAGAGACTGCCGCCCCGGTCTGCCGCCGTGATCTCCCAGGTCAAGTCGCTCGATCCTACCGTGAACCACGGGTTGATCCACTTGCCCGACCCCTTGTCGCCTACCCGGTACCCGGGCGTGTCATAGTTTTGCTCGAAGGGTTTGAAGTCGATGAGGCGGAAGCGATCGGTACCGTTGGACTGGTAGAGCGAGCCTCCCCTGCCTACCAGATCCGAGCCGTCCCAGTTGCCATTGACGACTTTGCAGTGGAAGGAATCGCGGCTTTCCCAGGATCCCGTCGTCTTCACACTGGCGGGAACTCCAACCGTTCCTTGCGTCGGGTCGTCTGACCAGAGATTGAGGGTCCAGCGTACGGTCATGTTGCTCGTGGCTCCTGCTGCGAACCGCGGGCTAACACCGCCGGCGCGGGCGGGAATATGAAATCGGTCACACGCCCCGCTGACGCGGCGCCGCAGCAGCGCGCTATAACGACCCTCATGGCCCCGGAACCACGCGCAAACCCACTTCTGCTCGGCCACGAAGCAGCCGAGGCCACGCTGCTGGAGGCGATGCGCTCGGGCCGCATGCACCATGCCTGGCTGATCACCGGCCCCGACGGCGTTGGCAAGGCGACCCTGGCCTACCGCTTCGCGCGCCGCCTGCTCGCCGGCATGCCGGCAACGGGAGAAACGAGCCTGGCGCTGGAGCCGGCGCATCCGGTGTTCCGCCGGGTCGCCGCGGGCGCGCATGCCGACCTGCACACGGTCGAGCTTGCGTATGACGAAAAGCGCCGCCGGATGCGCACGCAGATCGCCGTGGAGGATGTGCGCGGCATCAGCACCTTCATGAGCCTCACACCGGCCGAGGGCGGCTGGCGCATCGCCATCGTCGATGGCGCCGAGGAGATGAATCAGTCTTCAGCCAACGCACTGCTGAAGATCCTTGAGGAGCCGCCGCGGCGGGCGATCCTGCTTCTGGTGTGCGCCGCTCCCGGCCGGCTGCTCGCCACGATCCGCAGCCGGTGCCGGCGGCTGCGGTTGGACCCGCTGGCGCCGGAGGCGATGGAGCGGCTGCTGTCGAGCTATCTGCCCGAGCAAGGCGCAGATGAACGCAGCCGGCTGGTGACGGTGGCGGAGGGCTCGCCCGGCCGTGCGCTGCTGCTGGCGCAGGAGGAAGGGCTGGCGATCGCCGGCCTGGTCAACGAGGTGCTGGCCGCGCTGCCCGCTCTGAAGCCGATGCGCGCCTACGCCGTGGCCGATACGCTGGCGCGCGGCGAGACCGCCTTCACCAACTTCATGGACCTGCTGCGGGCAGGCATCGCCGCGGCGGTGCGCGACGTGGTACGAGGGCGGGGTGACGAGGAGCAGTCGCGGCTGGTTGCGCTGCGTCCCCTTGATGCCTGGGGCGACGTGTGGCACGCGCTGACGCGGCTCCAGGACGAGACGGAGCGATTTAACCTGGACAAGCGCCAGGCAGTCGTGGCCACTCTCGGGATGCTCAGCGGAAATATGCCATGACCAGGCGGTACTACGTCACGACCCCGATCTATTATGTCAACGGCGCGCCGCATATCGGGCATGCCTACACCTCGATCGCGGCCGACGTGATGGCACGGTGGAAGCGGCTGGACGGGTTCGACGTGTTCTTCCTGACGGGCACCGACGAGCACGGGCAGAAAGTGGAAGCCGCGGCCCGGGCACAGGGTGTGGACCCGCAGACCTTTACTGACCGGATTTCCGACGATTTCCGTGACATGACGGACAAGATGGGCGTCTCGTACGACCAGTGGATCCGCACCACCGAGCCTCGGCACAAGGCGTCGTGCGCCGAGTTGTGGCGGCGTATCGCCGCGAATGGGCACATCTATCTGGGCCACTACGAGGGCTGGTACGCGGTGCGCGACGAAGCCTTCTACGATGACGAAGAGCTCACGACGCGCCCGGACGGCAGCAAGGTGGCACCGAGCGGGGCGCCGGTGGAGTGGGTGAGGGAGCCTTCGTATTTCCTCGACCTCTCCAAATGGCAGGACAAGTTGCTGGAGTTATACGAAAGCCAGCCAGACTTCATCGCTCCAACCTCGCGCCGCAACGAGGTCATGAGCTTCGTGCGCGGCGGCCTGCGCGACCTGTCAATCAGCCGCACCAGCTTCACCTGGGGCATTCCGGTGCCGGACGCGCCCGGTCATGTGATGTACGTCTGGGTCGATGCGCTGAACAACTACGTCACCGCCTGCGGTTTCCCGGACGAGAGCGCGCCGCGCTGGCAATACTGGCCGGCGGACGCGCATTTCGTCGGCAAGGACATCATCCGGTTTCATGCGGTCTACTGGCCGGCGCTGCTGATGGCCGCCGGGCTGCCGGTGCCGAAGCGGGTGACCTCGAACGGCTGGTGGACGGTCGACGGCGAGAAAATGAGCAAGTCGCTCGGCAATGTCATCGAGCCGCGGCAGCTCGTGGCGGCGTTCGGGCTAGATCAGGTGCGCTACTTCCTGCTGCGCGAGAAACCGTTCGGCGGCGACGGCACGCTGTCGCACCAGGCGCTGATCACGCGGATCAACGTCGAGCTGGCGAACGATCTCGGCAACCTGGCGCAGCGGTCGCTCTCGCTGATCGCGCGCAACTGCGAGGGCAGGCTGCCGGGGAGGGGGCCCGTCACCGAGGCCGACAGCGAACTGCTCGCGGCGGCGGAGGCATTGCCCGCGGCGCTGCGCGAGCGGCTGGATCGGCAGATTTTCCACGAGGCGCTGGACGACGTCTGGAAGGTCGTCCGCGCCGCCAACGCCTATGTCGACCATCAGGCTCCGTGGGCGCTGCGCCGCACAGATCCGGCGCGCATGGCGACGGTGCTGCGGGTGCTGGCGGATGTGCTGCGGGTGATCGGCACGGTCCTCCAACCCTTCATGCCCGGCAGTGTGGGACGGCTGCTGGATCAACTCGGCGTGCCGGCGGATGCCAGGCAACTGGCCGATCTTGCCACGCCGCTGGCTGACGGCACCGCGCTGCCGGCGCCGCAGGGCGTGTTCCCACGCTATGTGGAACCGGCGGCGTGAGGGGAGGGTGGTTCCCCTCCCCCTGCCCCCTCCCGCGAGGGGAGGAGGATTTCCTGGTTCAGATTCTGACGGGGGCCCATGCTGATCGATTCGCACTGCCATCTCGACTACTACACCGATGACGAGCGTCCCGGCGTGCTGGCGCGCGCGGCGGCTGCTGGAGTGGGAGAGATGGTCACCATCGGCACCAGCCTCGCACAGTCCCAGCGCCTGCCGGCGATCGCGGAGGCGCAGCCCAACGTCTGGTGCACGGTCGGGATCCACCCGCACCACGCGGCCGAGGAACCGGTGCCGGAACCCGAGGCCATCGCCGCCTTGACCAGCCATCCCAGGGTCATCGGCATCGGTGAGTCAGGGTTGGACTACTTCTACGATCGCTCCCCGCGCGACGTGCAGCAGGCCGGGTTCCGCGCGCATATCCGCGCCGCACGGCTCGCCGGCGTGCCGCTCGCGATCCATGCCCGCGACGCCGATCAGGATATTGCCGCAATCCTGCAAGATGAACGCGATAACGGCGGCGACTTCAGATTCCTGCTGCACTGCTTCAGCTCGTCGCGGGAACTGGCGGAGGCGGCTGTCGCGATCGGCGGCCATGTCAGCTTCTCGGGTATCCTGACCTTCCCGAAATCCAGTGAATTGCGAGAGATCGCCCGCGATCTTCCAGCGGATCGGCTGCTGGTGGAGACCGACGCGCCGTATCTTGCGCCGGTGCCGTTCCGCGGCAGGCGCAACGAGCCGGCCTTCGTCGCGCACACCGCGCGGGTGCTGGCGGAGGTCCGCGGCCTGGAACCGCAGGCGCTGGCCGATCTCACGACCGAGAACTTCCGCCACCTGTTCAGCAAGGCGGCATAACCGGGATGCGGGTAACCCTGCTTGGCACGGGCGGCTCCGCCGGCGTGCCGCTGATCGGCGGCGAGGATGGCAGCGGCGACTGGGGTGTCTGCAATCCGTCCGAGCCACGCAACCGGCGGACCCGTGCCACCATCGTGGTCGAGTGCGATGCGGGAACGCGGCTGCTTGTGGATACCGCTCCGGACATGCGGGAGCAGTTGCTGGCGTGCCGGGTCCCGCAGGTGGATGCCGTGCTCTACACACATGCGCATGCCGACCACATCACCGGCCTCGACGACGTGCGGATCCTGAACCGCATTGCCGACCGGCCGTTGGACGCCTTCGGCACCAGGCGCACGCTGGACGAGTTGACACGGCGGTTCAGCTACGCGTTTCGTCCCTGGGAGCCTCCGGGCTTCTTCCGGCCGGTGCTGGTGGCGCGCGAGGTCGCCGCGGGCGAGACCGTCGTCATAGCCGGCATGCCCGTGCGGTTGTTCGAGCAGGACCACGGCTTCAGCCCATCGCTCGGCCTCCGCATCGGCGACTTCGGCTATTCGACCGATGTTGTGCACCTGGACGACGCAGCGTTCGCAGCACTGGCCGGTGTCGATACCTGGGTCGTCGGTTGCTTCCTGCGTCGAGGGCCGCACAAGACGCACGCCGATCTGCCGCAGGTTGCGGGCTGGGCGCGCCGCATCGGTGCGCGGAGGACAGTGCTGACCCACATGGGCACCGATATGGATTGGGCCTGGCTGGAAGCGAACCTGCCGGCGGGCATCGAACCGGGCCATGATGGCATGACCCTTGACTTAACATAATATATCTTATGCGACAGAAACCCGCCAGCGCCGAAACCGAACTCCGCCGCCTGCTCGACATCATGGCCGCCCTGCGCGACCGCGATCGGGGCTGCCCATGGGACAAGGAGCAGAACTTCGCGACGATCGCGCCTTACACGATCGAGGAAGCCTACGAGGTCGCCGATGCGATCGCTCGAAGCGACTTCGCCGACCTGCCGGACGGAACTCGGCGATCTGCTGTTCCAGGTCGTCTACCACGCGCGGATGGCCGAGGAAGCCGGCCAGTTCGACTTCGCCGACGTCGCGCGGGCGATCGCCGACAAGATGATCCGCCGCCACCCTCACGTCTTTGGCGACGCGGCGGCACGCAATGCCGCGGAACAGACCGTGCCTGGGAGGCCCACAAGACCGCCGAGAGGGCTGCCAGGGCCGAGACCGGCGCGCTGGCGGGCGTGCCGGTTGGCCTCCCTGCCCTCACGCGCGCCGCCAAGCTGACCGCGCGCGCCGCCCGGGTCGGTTTCGACTGGCCGGATGCCGTCTGCGGTGCTGGCCAAGCTCGATGAGGAGGTTGCCGAGCTTCGTGCCGAGCTGCCCGACGCGAAACCCGAGCGGCTGGCCGACGAGGTGGGCGATCTGCTGTTCGTGCTCGCCAACCTGGCGCGCAAGCTCGATCTCGATCCCGAAGCGTGCCTGCGACAGGCAAACCTAAAGTTTCACAAGAGGTTTAATGCCATCGAGCAGACCGCTGCTTCTAAAGGAAAGACCTTAGCTGAGATGTCGCTCGATGAAATGGAGAGCGACTGGCAGAAGATCAAACACAATAAAGCCCTTGGAACCTGACTTTCAGGTCAGCAAAGCCTGATCCGCAGCGACAGCGTCCGGCGTTCGCCCGGCGGTATCAGCATCAGCCCGGGCTTGTCGAGGAACTCGCCGTCAAAATCGACCGGACTGGCCGTCCCGTGCCAGGGCTCGATGCAGAGAAAATCGCCGCCGGCACGCGACCACAGGCCGAGTTGGCGGAAGCCGTCCCACGCCACCTCGACCCCCGGCGCGCCGGGGGCGGTGTAACGCACCGAGCGGCTCACAGGATCGGGCAGTATCACGGCGTCCGCGTCGAACAACGCCGGGTCCAACGCCAGGGTCCGGTCGGCGATCGGCGTCGGTTCTGGTTGGGCCAGCAGTAACCCATCCATCAGGCGCTGGATCGGCGCCGTCTCCGGGTCGGCGAATTCGAGCAGGTGCGCCGCTTGTCGACGCCGTCGGTCAACGGCCAGGCAAATCCCGGATGCGCGCCGATCGACGCCGGTAATACGGCGCGCCCGGGGTTGGTCATCGTGAAGCGCTGCTCGATCGCGTCATCGTCGAGCGCGTAGGCGATCTCCAGCCGGAACGCGAACGGATAAGCCGCGCGCGTCTCGGTATCCTCGTGCAGCACCAGCCGGCATCCGGTGGCGCTACGGTTCAGCCAGGCGAAGCGCTTGTCGCGGGCGAACCCGTGCTGCGTCAGTCGATGGGTCCTGCCCTCGTGGTGCAGCGTGTCATCCTTCAGCCGGCCGACGATGGGAAACAGCACCGGCGCATGACGCGGCCAGATCGGCGCTGCCTGCCACAGCAACTCGGTACCGGCGGCATCGCACAGCGAACAGAGTTCCGCGCCGTCCGCCTTGACCGCGGCAGACAGGGTTCCGTTCGACATCAGGTGCCGATCCATCACGTATCGATCATAGCACCGCGGTCCTCGGCTGGCCAATCCCATACGTTACTTTATGAGAACGAATGATATCGTCCAGTCAGATCACGCGTTCAATTCTGACCGCACGGCCGCTTCAAGGTCGCGCATACGGAACGGCTTCCTCAGGAACCGGCGCTCAACCTGCTGGGATACGAAATAGCCGGAGATCAGGATGATCTTCAGGTCGCGCTGACGCCGCGTTGCGATATCGGCCAGTTCAATTCCTGACATATCGGGCATCCGAATGTCGGTGATGATCATCCGTAGGGCGGGATTGTGCGCAAGCAGGTCAAGCGCTTCGGCGCCGCCGCCGGCCTGGATGACCTGATAGCCGAAATCGCGCAGGAACTCGGCCACGATGATGCGTACCTCGGGATCGTCGTCCACAATCATCAGCGTTGGACGGTCTGTTCGGCCCCCGGTCGGAGAGGCGGTCTCGCTATACGTCACGCTGGACACCCGTAGCTCCCCGAACCAGTGAGGGATTCCCTCTCCCTTTCAGGCCACTATATCCGCCTCATACTCAGCTCTGAGGGCGGGTAGCTCCGGTCAATAGCACCGTAAAATGCTACTGGCCCACGGCGATTATGGTTCTATACCGTGATGTTTCATCACAAACCTGCGACCATTAGAAACGTAACCGTTATGACTGTCAAGGTCGACGCCACAGACAAATCGTGCAATGGCTTTTTGACGAACTGTATCCACAAGGATAACGCGCAATGGATGCTTCGCTGCGCCAAGGTCCCCTCGCCCGCTTCAAGGTAATCGACCTGTCGCGCGTGCGAGCCGGACCAACCGCGGTACGACAGCTCGCCGATTGGGGCGCCGAAGTCATCAAGGTCGAATCGCCGGAAGGCGACGCAGGCATGGGCGGCGAGACGGCATGGCCCGGACTTCCAGAACCTGCATCGCAACAAACGCAGCATGACGCTCAATCTGAAGTCGCCGGAGGGCGTGACGATCCTGAAGCGTCTGGTGAGCGGCGCCGACGTCCTGGTGGAGAACTATCGCCCCGATGTGAAATTCCGTCTCGGCATCGACTACGCGAGCCTGCGGCCGATCAATCCGCGGCTGGTCTATGCCAGCATTTCCGGCTTCGGCCAGGACGGCCCGTATCGCGAACGCCCTGGTTTCGATCAGATCGCGCAAGGCATGGGCGGCCTGATGTCGATCACCGGAATCCCGGGCCAGGGTCCAGTGCGCGTCGGCATTCCGGTCGCCGATCTCACCGCCGGAATCTTCTGTGCCATGGGCATTCTGGTGGCGCTGCTGGAACGTGAGGAGTCCGGCGAGGGCCAGTGGGTGCAGAGCAATCTGCTCGCCGCACAAATCGCCATGTTGGATTTCCAGGCGGCGCGCTGGACGATCGCCCACGAAGTGCCCGGCCAGGCAGGCAATGATCATCCGACCAGCATCCCGACCGGCGTGTTCCAGACCGCGGATGGCTACATGAACATCGGCGCCGCCGGCGAGGCGATCTACCGGCGCTTCTGCCAGGTGATCGATGCGCCGGAACTGGTGAGCGATCCCGACTTCGCCACCAACACCGATCGCTCGAAAAATCGCGTGCGCCTGAATGCCGCGATCGGCGCGATCACCCGCAAGCGCACGACGGCCGACTGGATCGCTCTGCTGAACAAGGCCGGCGTGCCCTGCGGACCGATCTATCGGATGAACGAAATGTTCGCTGACCCGCAGGTGCAGCACCTAAACATCACGCGCCATGTGCAGCACAAGGTGCTGGGCGATGTCGAGGTGGTCGGCCAGGCGGTCGAACTGTCGCGCACACCGTGGAGCGTGAGGCGCGCTTCCCCCGAACCAGGCGAACACACCAACGACGTGTTGCGTGAACTGGGCTATGGCGATGCGGACATCGCGAAGCTGCGCGAGCAGAAGGTGGTGTAGTGGCCGGCGGTCACCGACGCGTATAGCGTGTGGTGGAAGTTGGCGGCGTGCCAGCCTTGGAAATGACGATCGGTTCCGCCGGAAGAAGGCTCGGTTCGACCGTCCCACGCCAAAGCCAATATTTGTTGTCGCCGGTGCCGTTCACTGCGACCACCTTGTGATTGCCCTTCGTGTCGATCGCATGGATCGTCACACGGCTGATCAGACCACCCTGCAATGCACGCATGTCCTCGACCGCCTCGCGCACCGCATCGGCGACGCTCGCACCTTGCTTGATATAGAGCACGATTGAGCGCGCGGTGCAGCAGCGGATCGTCATCTCGCCGGCGCCGGTGCAGGCCGCCGCCCCGTAGCGCGTGTCGGCATACGAACCGGCACCGATGACCGGGCTGTCTCCGAGACGGCCGGGATATTTCCAGCCCCAGCCGGACGTGCTGGTGCCCGAGCAGATATTGCCTGCTGCATCCTGCGCCAGAAACACCGTCGTGTCGCGCCCGACCTCCGGATCGATTGCGTGCCGACAGAGCGCCGCGAGCGGCGTATCGGGCCAGGCACGTCGTTGCTCCGGCGGCACTTCGTTGTCGAACCACGCCTGCCAGGCGCGGCGTGAAGTCCTCGATCAGATTGTCCGCGCGTTCGGCGCCGATTTCATGCGCGAACCGCGCAGCCCCGGCACCCACCAGGAACTCGTGCGGCAGATGGCGCATGATCGCACGCGCGACGCTGACCGGATGCAGAAAACCCTGTAGCGCGCCGATCGCGCCCGAGCGCAGCGTGGTGCCGTCCATCATGCAGGCGTCGAGTTCCATCTCGCCCAACAGGTTCGGCCAGCCGCCGCGTCCCACCGTGCGCACCGATGGATCCGCCTCGATCAGCCTGATGCCCGCCTCGATCGCATCGAGCGCGTGCGCGCCTTCCGTCAGCAGCCGTGCCGTGGTCGGAACGCCGAGTGTGCCCTCGTTGTTGGTGAGCAGGATCATATGACGCCTTCTTCGGCGAGCCGCTCGACGTCACTGCGCGACATGCCCAACAGCTCGGTCAGCAGCCACTCGTTGTCTTCGCCATAGCCTGGCGCGCCGCGATTGGTCGGGCCGCCGATATAGGCCGGCGTGCGGCTCAACTTCATCGGCAGCTCATACACCGGCCAGGTGCCGATCTTGGTACCGGTGACCTCCGTCAGCCACTTCAGATGCCGCAGCTGCGGATCGACATCGCAGCGGTCCTCGGCATTCTGACACACGCCTGCCGGCACGCCCGCACGCTGAAGTTTCATCATGCAGTCATAGCGGTCCTGCGTGCGCGTCCATCCCTCCACCAGCGCATCGAGCGAGTCCTGGTGCAGCAGCCGGTGTTCCAGTGTGTTGAAACGGCGATCGTCCAGCCATGCCCCCTGCCCTGCCACCTGCGCCAACGCCCGCCATTCTGTATCGGTGAAGCAGGCGATGGCGATCCAGCGATCCTTCCCCGCGCAACGATAGGCACCATGCGGCGCCGCCGGCTTGTACGGCGAGCGATTGCCGTAGCGCCGCCACACACGCTCGTTGGCCGACCAATCGAGAATTGTCAGCACCGGTCAGGAACAATCCGGATTCACATTGCGACGCGTCGATCCACTGACCTTCGCCGGTACGCTCGCGATGATACAGCGCGCCGAGCAGCGCGAGCGCGTAGCCGTAGGCGCCCATCCAGTCGAGAAACGAGTAGCCCCAGCCGACGGGCATCGCCGGCTCCGGCAGACCCGACATGTCGCCCTGCCCGCCGAACGCCGCGGCAACCGGGCCGACAGTGCGCATCCGCCCATACGTGCCGTGCACACCCATACCGGATTGCTGGATGTAAATGACATCCGGCCGGATACTCTTCATCACGTCGTAGCCCAGCCCAAGGCGTTGCAGCACGCCGGGCGAAAATCCTTCGGCCACGACATCGCAGATCCGCACCAGGTCCTTGGCGATCTGCAAACCCTTGGGATGGCGGATGTTCAGCGAGATACCGCGCTTGCCCGCGTTCTTGTTGTTGAACTGCCCGCCCATGTCGGGGTCCTTCACGCCAGGCAACGGGCCGGTCGCGGTGTCGCGTGCCGCACGGCCGCCGACCGGCGCCATGGCGGCAAGCCGGGTGTCAGGATTGTCCTTCCATTCGACCTTGTAGCTTTCCGCACCCATCGCGGCGAGAAAACGCGTGCCGCCCGCCGACGCCAGGAACCACGCGAAGTCGAGGATCTTCACGCCCTGCAACGGGAACGGCTTGTTGTGCAGCGCCGACAGTCTCGGGTTCGCTACACCGCGCGGCTCCGCCGGCACGCTGCGGCCGTCGCATCGCTTCGCCCAGCACCGCGGCGGTATCCTCGCCCAGCAGCGGCGCCCGCCGTCCGACCTGCCAGCTTGTCTTGGTGCTGAGCCACTTGCTGGTTGGATAGCGGAAGCTGCGGCCATGCTCCGGATGAAACACGTCGGCGAAGCTCTTGCGCTTCAGCCAGTGCTCATCCAGCGCGTTCTCATGCGGCTTGCGCAGCGGCGCCCACAGCAGGCCGGCATCCTGCGCCTCGCGCCACGGCATGTCGGCATAGGTCCAGGCGCGGATGAATCGCTGCACGACATCCAGCATGTGCGCGCGCGTCTCGTCGCCCGCCTGCGAACCGGGCACCTGCCGCGCCCGCAGATCGGCATCCGGCGGCGGCGGCTGCAAATCCGCCTGCATGCCGTACTTCGACAGCAGCGGCACCAGGTTCTTCAGATCGCGCGCACCCATGCCGTGCGAAATGAACCAGCGACCATCCTTGGTGTGGCTGATACTCGGCGAATGGTTCGGCGTCTCCGCTGCGTGCCGATTGGTCATCCGCCAGATCGGCACGCGCCGCATCACCCAGTGCATGATGTCGAGCTCGGGGTTCTTCGACACCGCCTCGTGCACGGCGACGGACACGTCCTGGCCCTGGCCGCTGCGATGGCGATGGATCAGTGCGGCGATGATGCCGGTCGCGAGCTGCTCGCCGGCGATGTGATAGGCGTGCCAGATCTGCGGCGCGATCGGCGGCGTGTCGTATTCCAGATTGGGGTCTGGATCGTATCCGCAGTTCATCATGATCCCGCCCAGAGCAAGGTGGATCAGATCGGAACTCTTGAAGATCCTGCCACGGCCCGTCATCGCCGAACGGCGTCATGCGCGCCGTCACCAGCGACGGGAAGCGCGCGTTCAGTGCGGCACGATCCAGTCCCAGCGCCGCGTTCAACGCGCCGCAGCTTGCGTCGAGCAGCACGTCGGCGCCTTCCAGCAGGCGCAGCATGTGTTCGCGCGCCAAGGTCTCGCGCAGGTCCAGTACCACCGACTTCTTGTTGCGATTGTAATTCCAGAAGAACAGCGAGCGTTCCAGCCCCGGCTCATCCTCCAGGAACGGCCCGATCCGCCGTGTCGCGTTGCCTTCCGGCGGTTCTACCTTCACCACGTCGGCGCCGAGCCCGGCCAGCAGCAGCCCGGTATATTCGGCGCGTTCGTCCGCCACCTCGATGACCCGCAGCCCCGCCAGCATTCCTGGGCCGGCGTTGCCCACCATCTCGCCTGGGCCGCGCGCGATCTCGCCGGCGTCCGACATTATGCTTCCTCCCTTATGGTCGCGTGCGCTTCAGCATCTCCAGCAGCATGGCATTGAACTGCTCCGGCGCCTCATACGCCACCCAATGGCCGGCGCCCGGGATCATGCGCACATCGGCATCAGGCCGCATCTCGCGCAGTGCCGCCACGCGTAGCGGCGCGCGCGGGTTGGCCGGCGCGTCGCGTTCGCCCCAGATGCCGTTCACCGACGCAACCACCCGCTTCAGCGCATTCGGCAGCGCCCCGCTGCGCGACAGCGTCGGCGTCTTCAACCGCGAGTGCCGCGTGTTCCACTCCTGGATCGCCAGCGCCAGGGCGTCGATCTTCGCCGGGTCGGCGATCATCAGTCGATTCAGATTGATCCGGTGCGTCGCGACGCGTTCGTCGCCGGTGAGATGCCGCACCTTCAGCAATTCCACCGCGCTGCCCGACGGTCCCACGCCGCTCGAGCCGATGATCGTCACCGATCGCACGCGCGCGCCGTGGATCGCCCCCACGCAGGTCGCCATCGTGCCGCCGAACGAGAACCCGGCGACGTCGTAACGCGCCTCCGCCCCGAGCACGGTATCGATGCCGTTCGCCACGATCTGCGCGACCTGCATCGCATCGTCGCCATCCGGCGGAAACGCTGACTCGCCCAGCCCAGGCAGGTCAGGCACCAGCAACCGATACGTGCGCGAGCAGCACGTCGATATTGTGCGCCCAGTGCCGCCACGATCCCGCGCCGCCGTGGAACAGCACCAGCGTGGGACCTTCGCCCCAGGACCGCCACACCATCGTTCCGTCGCCGCACGGCGTTTCCGTTCGCCTGGCGGTCCGTTCGAGCCGGTCCAGAAATGCCGCCGGCTCCAGTTCGACCCGATCGTTCATCCGGTTTCCATTTATTGATATTCGTGGAAGGCTAGGGACGCCGCCGCGACATCGTCAAGGTCAGGCCCAAAGCTTGTGGCTAGCTCGTGGTTTGTCCGGTGTTTGTAGCTCGTGAAGTGTCCGGTCCACTGGGCCTCCGAGAAGGGGGGTGTCGATGGACCGGGCAGGCGTTGACGAGGGGATTCGTCGGATGCGTTTCGAGGATGTGCTTGGTCGGACGGAGCGGTCTGACCTGAGCCAGATGGAGGCAGCGGAGCTGCTTGGGATCAGCGAACGGACGTTTCGTCGATGGCGGGATCGGCATCGGGAGGAAGGGCTGGCGGGCCTGGCCGCCTTCAGCCGTCGTTGCGGCGCGCGGCTGTTGCGGAGATTGAGCGGATGCTGGGTCTGTATTGCGATCTCTACCGCGGCTTCACGGTGAAGCATTTCCATGAGCAGTTGGGCAAGCGGCACAACTACACACTGGGCTACACGGTGACCAAGCTGCATCTGCATCGTGCCGGGCTGGTGACGCCGGCGAAGACGCGCTCGGCGCATCGCAAGAAGCGCCCGCGGCGTCCGATGGTGGGAATGCTGTTGCATCAGGACGCCTCGACGCACGCCTGGCTGGCTGGCGATGAGCGCAAGTATGACCTGGTGGTGACGATGGACGACGCCACCAGCGCGCTCTATTCGCTGTTCCTGGTGGACCAGGAAGGCACGGCCTCCAGCCTGCGGGGCGTGCGTGAGGTTGTCGAGACGCACGGACTGTTCTGCTCGCTCTACACGGATCGTGGCAGCCACTACTTCGAGACGCCGGCGGCAGGTGCCCGGGTGTCGAAGACGGTGCTGACCCAGTTCGGCCGCGCCCTGAAGCAGCTCGGCATCGAGCACATTGCGGCCTACTCGCCGCAGGCGCGTGGCCGCTCGGAGCGGATGTTCGGCACGCTGCAGGACCGCTTGCCGAAGGAGCTCGCGCTGGCCGGCATCGCCACGGTGGAGGGGGCCAACCGCTGGTTCCATGATGTCTACATCGCGGACCACAATGCGCGGTTCGCGATTGCTGCGGAGCAGGAGGGCTCGGCGTTTGTCGCTGATGCGAGGGGCGCGTGGCGAGAGATCCTGTGCATCCAGGAGGATCGGAAGGTGGGCAACGACAACACGGTGAGATGGCACCGGCTGAGCCTGCAACTGCCGCCCTCTCGATTGCGACCGCACTTCGTGAAGGCGACCGTTCGCGTGCATCGAATATCCCGACGGCCAACTCGCGGTGTTCTGGGGACCCCACCGGCTGGCCGACTACGATGCCAATGGCTGCATCATTCACCAGCAGAGCCAGGCCGCATGACACGCTTCCATCGCGGCCGCTCTGTGCCGGGGCATGCCCCGGCACAGAGCAAGAACGAAGCGGACAGATCACGCGCTACCAAAACCGGACAGATTGATTAGCTAGCGACAGGTCAGGCCCAAAGCTACGGAACGTACGGAACCATGACGATTGTCTTCATCGGCGACATCCACCAGCAGTGGCACAGCGTCGAGCTCGGCCTCGCCAACCTGGATCCGCCCCCGCGCGCCGCCATCCTGCTGGGCGACATCCAGTGCGACAGACCGCTCGACGACCTGGCGGCGCCGCTGCTCGACCGCGGCATCGATGTGCACTGGATCTTCGGCAACCATGACAATGACGGTGGCCCCGAAATGTGGGCCAACCTGGTCGAGGCCAACCGCAATCCCCGGACCGCACAGGGCGCCCTGCACGCGCGGGTTGTCGAGATTGCCGGTGTGCGCATTGCCGGTCTCGGTGGCACGTTCCGCCCGCGCATCTGGGAGCCGCCCGATCCGCCGCGCGTACATCGACGTGCGCAACTGCCGGAGGACCTGGGCGCCCTCAACTGGGGCGAAGAGCACGTCGCCGCGCTGATCCATTCGCTCGGCGCCACCGCGATCTGGCCGGAGGATTACGACTACCTCGCCAGCCAGAGTGCCGACATCCTGGTGACGCACGAGGCCCCGCGCAGCCATCCATCCGGTAATGCGGCGCTCGACGAACTGGCACGCGCCATGGGGGCGAGCCTGATCGTGCACGGCCACCACCATGTCTCGTACCGCGCCGTGGCGCCAGACGGCCTGCGTGCCATGGGCGTCGCGGCAGCCTGGGGGGCCACGATCGACGGCGAACTGCTGTGGCCCGGCGAGGCGCCCCGTCACCTGGGCAGTCTGATCGCCGGATGGTCGCTTGAGGCGGACGCGGGGAGCCAGTAAGACAGCCGCCGACAAGACGCCTGGGAGGCACAAGAAAGCTGGTGGACCTCGAAGTCCTCATCGAAAACACGCTGAACGCGGTCGCCGCCGGCCTCACCATCGGTTGCATCTACGGTCTGATGTGCATCGGCCTCGGGCTGATCTTCGGCATCATGCGCATCGTCAACTTCGCCCAGGGCGAACTTTTGATGCTTGGCATGTACGCGAGCCTGTACCTGGTGACGGGGGCCGGCGTGTTCGCCTTTCTGGGGCCCTATGTCGGCCCGTTCATCGGCGCGCTCTGCGCCGGCCCGGTCGTGTTCGCCGGCGGAGCGCTGTTGCACAAGTTCCTGATCGCCCGGGTCTCCGGCCTGCGCACGGCAGGCAGCATCGACGACGGCCATTTCGGCCAGCTTCTCGTCACCCTGGGCATCTCGCTGATCCTCCAGAATGGCGGATTGATCGTGTTCGGCTCCACACCGCAGACCGTGCGCACGCCGCTGGCCTCGCGCGCCTTCGAGGTTTCCGGGTTTTACGGCGACGCCACGGTGTTTCTCAACAAGGCGCGGATGATCGCCTGCGCGGTGGCCATCGTCATCGCGATCGCGCTTTACCTGACACTGGAATACACGCGGCTTGGCAAGTCGCTGCGCGCGGCGGCAGACAATCCGACGGCGGCGACCTATATGGGCATCGACGTCGACCGCGCCTATCGCATCGCCTTCGCGCTGGGTTGCGGCATTACCGCAATCGCCGGCGGCCTGATGGCCACGTATCTGTCGTTCGGCCCGTTCGTCGGTCTGGACTACGTCATCATCATGTATTCGGGCGTGGTCCTCGGCGGCATGGGCAGCATCCTCGGCGCCTTCTGGGGCGGCCTGACCGTGGGGTTCGTGCAGCAATGCTCCGCGCTGGTGCTGCCGCCGCAATTGCAGAATGCCGCAATCTTCGTGGTGTTCCTGCTGATCATCATGCTGCGCCCGCAAGGTCTCTTCGGCCGCTCGGCGGAACGCGCATGAGACAGGGTGCGGGTGCGCGCCTGAGACGCGACGGAATCGCTCTGGCGATCGTCACGGTCGTCTATCTCGCGCTCTCGATTTTCGTCACCAATCCGTATTACCAGTTGATCCTGACTCTGGTGCCGATCTGGGCGCTGTTCGGTGTCTCGTGGAACATCCTGTCCGGCTATGGCGGCCAGCTTTCATTCGGTCATGCGTCGTTCTTCGGCATTGGTGCCTACACCGTCACGTTGGCACTGATCTACTGGGACCTGACGCCATGGCTGGGCATTCCTCTCGGGATGCTGGTCGGCGCGGTTGCCGCCGTGATCATCGGCACGCCCACGTTCCGTCTGCGTGGACACTATTTCGCCCTGTCGATGCTGGCCTATCCGCTCGCCATTCTGTATTTCCTGCAATATCTCGGCTTCCAGGAACTGTCGCTGCCAATGCACCGTGAGCACCCGGCAGCGTATCTCGAATTCATTGACACGCGTCTCTACACCGTCGTCGCTATGGGCCTGCTCGCCGCGGGTGTGGTGGTCTGCGTGCTGGTGGAGAACTCGCGTTTTGGCCTGGCGCTGCTGGCGATCCGGCAGAACGAGCTGGCAGCAGAGGCAGCCGGAATCAACGCGCGGCAATGGAAGATGCGCGCGCTGATCACCTCGGGCGCGATCGCCGCGGCTGCCGGTGGGCTGTATGCCTGTGTGCTGCTGGTCATCACGCCTGATTCGGTCTTTGGCCTGCTGGTATCCGCGCAGCCCGTGGTGGTCGCATTGTTCGGCGGCGTGGCGTCGATCTGGGGTCCGGTGATCGGTGCCGCGGTGCTGGTGCCTTTGGCGGAATCGCTGAACGCGCAGCTTGGCAATGTGCTTCCCGGCATCCAGGGCGTGGTGTATGGCGCGGCCATCATCGTGATCATCCTGGCAGCACCAGATGGCTTGTTCTGGACCGTCCGCGACCGCTGGTTCCGCCGCGCACTCCCGCCACCGCCCCCTGCCCTGCCCGCCCTTCCGGTACCGTCTCGCGCCTACGCCACGATGAGTGGCTCGGCTCCGCTGCTACAGGTGCAAAATCTCTCGCGCTCGTTCGGCGGCCTGCGCGCGGTCAGCGAGGTGAGCTTCACCGTCGCGCGGGGCGAGATCCTCGGCATCATCGGTCCGAACGGCGCCGGCAAGACCACGCTGTTCAACCTGCTGAACGGTGTGCTGCCGGCAGACGAGGGCAGCGCGACGCTGGCGGGCGAACCGATGCTCGGCCGCAAGGTGCATCAGGTGTGCCGCATGGGGGTCGGGCGGACGTTCCAGGTGGTGCGCAGCTTTCCCCGTCTGCCGTTGCTGGACAATGTGGTGGTCGGTGCTTACGGCGCCGGACTGTCGGATCGCGACGCCATGGCGGCAGCGGAACTGGCATTGCGCCACGTCGGCCTGTTGCAGCTCGCGACGCGTCAGGCGGGGCAGCTCACCAACAAGCAGTTGCGGTTGATGGAACTCGCGCGGGCGCTGGCCGGCCAGCCGCGCCTGCTGCTGCTCGACGAGACGCTGGCAGGCCTCGGCCGCGACGAATGCAACGAGGTGCTCGACGTGCTGGCAAAGCTGCGCGACGAAGGCCTGACGATCGCCATCATCGAACACACGATGCACGCGATGATGCGGCTGGCCGATCGCTTCGTGGTGCTGGACCACGGCGCGGTGCTGGCATCGGGCCTGCCGCGCGACGTGGTCGAGGACCGTGCGGTGATCGAGGCGTATCTCGGCAAAAAGTTCCTGGCACGACAGAATGCATAATTCAGCGCGCTCGCTTCTGCTTCCCTCCATCCCCCATGCTTGAGGTCCGCAACCTCTCCGTCGCGTATGGCGGTTTGCGCGCGCTGATCGACGTATCGCTGTCGGTTGCCGAAGGACGCTTCGTTACCGTGGTTGGCCCAAACGGCGCCGGCAAATCAACTCTGTTCAAGACCATCTGCGGCATCGTGCCGGCGGTGCAGGGCGACATCACATTTCTCGGCCAGAATCTGCTCACCATGCCGGCGGCGGCGCGCGCGCATCTCGGCATCGCCCATGTTCCGGAGGGGCGTCAGGTGTTCAGGACGCTGACCGTCCGCGAGAACCTGGAGATGGGCGCCTACACCAAGGCCGGCCGCGCCCAGTGGGCGCGCACGCTGGAGCGTATACACACGCTGTTCCCGATCCTCGCCGAACGCGCCACGCAGCTTGCCGGCACTCTCTCCGGCGGCGAACAGCAGATGCTGGCGATCGGCCGGGGCCTCGCCTCAGCGCCGCGGCTGCTGATGCTCGATGAGCCCTCGATGGGCCTGGCGCCGGCGGTCGCCGACACGATCTTCGAACGCATCTCGCAGATCCATCGCGAGGATGGCGTCACCATCCTGCTGGTCGAACAGCGCGTTGCCGAGGCTCTGGAGCTGTCCGATCATGGCTACGTGCTGGAGACCGGACACGTGGTGCTGGACGGCTCGTATGAAACGCTGCTTGCCGATGATCGGGTGCGCCGCTCCTATCTCGGCCTGACTGACGCATAGCCACTGAGGGAGAAACGCCATCATGACGAACGTATCCACGATCGGCCGACGCACCGCGCTCGGCCTCGGCCTGGCGACCGGCGCCGCCGCGATCACGCCGCGCCGCGCCCGCGCGCAGGCGAAGGAGGTGCCGATCGCGATGCTGGTGCCGCTGTCCGGCCCGTGGGCGCGCCAGGGCATTCTGGAGCAGATGGGCGCGCGCATGGCGATCGACGACGTGAACAATGCCGGCGGCATCAAGTCGCTGGGCGGCGCCAAGCTGAAGCTGCTGGAATACGACACCCAGGACAGCGCGGAGAAGGCGAAGGACGCGGCGCAGCGCATGCTGGCGCAGAACCCCGATGTGGTCGGCGGCTTCGGCTGCTGGCTCTCGACCTTCACGCTGGCCGTCACCGAGGTGACCGAGCGCGCGGAACTGCCGTGGCTGACGCTGTCCTATTCCGACGCGATCACCGGCCGCGGCTTCAACTATGTGTTCCAGTCCTCGCCGACCGCCGATGCGCAGGCGGAGGATCTGGTGCCGATGATCGTCGATCTGGCGACCAAGGCCAGCGGCAAGCGTCCGACCAAGGTGGGGATCGTCGGCGACAACACCGCCGCCGCGGTGAGCTTCTACAAACCGCTGCACGACCACGTGTTCAAGAACGAGAAGCTCAACCTGGTGGTCGACGAGGTCTACACGCCACCGCTGACCGATGCGACGACACTGGTGCAGGGCGTGCGCTCCGCGCGGCCGGATTTCATGCTGATCCAATCGACCAACGTGCCGGACGACAAGTTGCTGATCGACAAGTTCGCCGAGTACAACCTGACAGCGAGCAAGTTGCCGATGGTCGGCGGCGGCGGTCATTGGTGCGTGCCAGAGTTGCTGAAGGTTGCCGGCGCGGACAACCTGGAAGGCGTGCTGGTCGGTCTGGCCAACTGGCCCGGCAAGGCGGTGGCGGATGTGGCGCAGCGCTTCGTCGAGCGCACCAAGGAGCCGTGGTTCGGCCATGACTTGATATTCGCCTATGTTCACGTGCTGATTCTGAAGGAGGCGTTGGAACGCGCCGGCGCGGCCGACCGGCACAAGGTGGCGGACGCGATTCGTCAGCTCAACATGACCACGGGTCCCGCGCTGTTCTTCCCCGACGCTCACCTGCAATACGACGAGAAGGGCCGCCGCGTCGGCGCCAAGCTGTGCATCGTGCAGTGGCAGAAGGGCAGGCCGACGCCGGTGTATCCCGCCGCCATCGCGGCATCTGACGCGCTGTGGCCGAAGGTCTCGTGATGGCCGAGCCCGAGCCCTACGAGGTCTACGCCGTGCACTACGCGCACAATCCGAATGCACGGCGGACGAACAACTTCATCGGTGGCGATCCGCACGATGGACCGATGCCGCTCGACTATTTCGTCTGGGCGATCAAGGGGCGGGATCGTGTTCGTTCGTGTTCGACACCGGCTTCGACGCGCCAATGGGCGAGAAGCGGCAACGCCAGTTCGTGCGGTCGCCTTCGGTTGGGCTGAAGGCGATCGGCGTGGAGCCCGGCGAAGTGCGTGACGTGATCCTGTCGCACATGCACTACGACCACTGCGGCAACTACGATCTGTTCCCGCACGCCCGCTACCATGTGCAGGACATCGAGATGGCGTATTGCACCGGGCGGTGCATGTGCCACGCGGGTCTGCGCGGGCCGTTCGAGGAAGACGATGTGGTAGCGATCGTGCGCAAGGTTTTCGCCGGTCGCGTCGTGTTCCACGACGGCATGGATGAGCTGGCGCCAGGACTGACCGTGCATCATGTGGGCGGGCACTCGAAGGGATTGCAGGTCGTGCGCGTGTGGACGCGGCGCGGCTGGATGGTGCTCGCGTCGGATGCCAGCCACTTCTACGCCAACATGGAGGAAGGCCGCGCGTTTCCGATCATGCACAGCCACGAGGACACGCTGGCGGGCTATGCGACGATGCGAAAGCTAGCAAGCGCGCCGAACGCGATCGTTCCGGGCCACGATCCGCTTGTCCTGCAACGCTATCCGGCGGCGAAGCCGGGGCTTGAGGGCATCGTGGCGCGGCTGGACGTGGAGCCGAAGTGAGAGTTCAGTAGCCACGACACCAACCGAAGGAGGAAATCATGGCTCAGGCACCCTCGACTGAATCGCGCGACCGCGTCCGCGGCACGGTTCCCAAGCTGATCGACCTCTCCGAGAAGGTGCTGTTCGGCGATGTGTGGGAGCGGCCGCAACTTTCCAAGCGCGATCGCAGCCTGATCGTCTGTGCGACGCTGATCGCGACGTACCGGCCGGAGCAATTGCGCGGCCATCTGCAACGCGCGCTGGTCAACGGCGTGACCAAGGAGGAACTGTCGGAGGTGATCACGCACCTCGCCTTCTATGCCGGTTGGCCGGCCGCGATGACGGCGGCCAACATCGCGCGCGAAGTCTTCGAGGCTAATTAGCAAGGAGGCGCGTCATGCAGGCAGGATTCATCGGTCTTGGCACGATGGGTGCCAGCATGGCCGCCAACTTGCAGAAGGGCCTGAAGGCGCGCGGCGACACGCTGGTGGTGCATGACATCCGCCGCGAGGCAGCCGCGCGTCATATCAGGGACGGTGCGGTGTGGGTGGACTCGCCGCAGGCCGTGGCGGAGCAGAGCGAGGTGATCTTCACCTCGCTCCCCGGTCCGCCGGAGTTCGAAGCGGTCGCCGCCGGTCTGCTGGCCGGCATCAAGAAGGGCACGGCGTATTTCGACCTGACGACCAACTCGCCGACGGTGGTGCGCAAGGCGCACGAAGCGTTCGCCGCGAAGGGCGCGTTCCTGTTCGACGCTCCGGTCAGCGGCGGCCCGCGCGGGGCCGCGAGCGGCAAGCTGGCCATCTGGTGCGGCGGCGATGAGGACGTGTTCGACCAGTGGAAGCCGGTGCTCGACATGATCGGCGACGCGGCGAAATACATCGGCCCGATCGGTGCCGGCTCGGTTGCGAAGCTGGTGCACAACTGCTTCGGCTACATCGCGACGGCGGCGGCCGCCGAAGTGTTCAGCATGGGCGTGAAGGCGGGCATCGAGCCGCTGGCGATCTGGGAGGCGGTGCGTCAAGGCGCGATCGGCCGGCGCGGCGCGTTCGAACTCGCTGACCGACCAGTTCCTGCCGAACAAGTACGAGCCGCCAGCCTTCGCGCTTCGCCTGGCGCATAAGGACGTGTCATTGGCAACAGCGCTTGGGCGCGAGTTGAACGTGCCGATGCGCCTGGCGAATTTGGCGCTGGCGGACCTGGCCGAGGGCTTGAACCGCGGCTGGGCCGACCGTGACTCGCGCGCGATCATGCTATGCCAATTGGAACGGGCCGGCGTGAAGATCGAAGTCGATCCCCAGCGGCTTACCGAGGCGTTGGAGAACAAGGCGAAGAACGGCTAACATCAGAAGGATCACTCTCCCCTCCCCCTTGCGGGAGGGGTAGGGGAGAGTTCAGGATGTCCTGCTCCGCATCACATCGCGCAGCACCGCCACGGCGTCCCACACATCGACATACCGCAGGAACAGCGGTGCGAGGCCGAACCGCAGCACATCCGGCGCACGGAAATCGCCGATCACCCCACGTTCAATCAGAGCCTGCATGATTGCGTCGCCGTCCGCATGCGCGAACGCGACCTGACTGCCGCGCGCGGCGGCCTCGCGCGGAGTGAGCAGCCCGAAACCGGCCTCCCCCTCCATCAGCGCGATGAACAGTTCGGCGAGTCGCAACGACTTCGCGCGCAGCCGCCGCATGGGTGCCTCGAGCGTGATATCGATCCCGCCCTCCAACGCGGCGAGCGACAGGATCGGCGGCGTCCCGACCACCGTGCGGGCAATACCACTCGCCGGCCGATAGCTGCTCTCGAACGCGAACGGCTCGGTATGACCGAGCCAGCCCGTCAGGGGCAACCGCAGATCGTCCTGCAGCCGCTTCGCGACGTACAGAAACGCCGGTGCACCAGGACCACCGTTGATATATTTGTAGCCACACCCCACGGCGAGATCGACGCCATCGGCATCGAGCCGCAACGGCACCGCGCCGACCGAATGCGACAAGTCCCACAACACGAGCGCGCCCGCCGCATGCGCCGCACGCGTCAATGCCGCCATGTCATGCATCGCGCCGCTGCGGTAGTTGACGTGCGTCAGCATCAGCACGGCGGTCTGCTCGTCAATGGCCGCCCCGACATCGGAAACCGCGCGCACCTCGTGGCCGTCGTGCAGCAGCTCGGTGAGACCCTGCGCCACATAAAGATCGCTCGGGAAATTGCCTTTCTCGGTCAGGATCACCTTGCGTCCCGGCCGCCGATCCAACGCCGCGGCCAGCAGCTTGAACAGGTTGACCGACGTGGAGTCCGCCACCACTGTCGTTCCCGCCTCCGCACCGGTCAGCTGCCCGATCTTCTCGCCGACACGGAATTGCAGATCGATCCAGCGGTGCTCCGTCCAGCTTCGGATCAACGACTGTCCCCACTGCTGCTCGATAACCTTCGCCAGGCGCGCCTTCGTCGCCTTGGGCAGCGGACCGAGCGAGTTGCCGTCGAGATAGATCACGCCGTCCGGCAGCACGAAGCGTTCGCGAAACGCGGCCAGCTCGTCCTCGCGGTCCAGCGCCTCCGCGTCTTCGCGTGTCGGCTCAGTCATCCTTTTGCAGCACGACGCCCGCCATGGTGCCGCCATCGATCACCAGGGTCTGGCCGGTGACGAAACTTCCCGCGGGCGACGCGAGGAACACTGCCGCACCGGCGATCTCGTCCGGCTCGCCGATGCGCTGCAGCGGATTGTCGCGCGTGGTCTTGCGATAGCGCACCGGGTCTTCCCAGAGCGCCCGAGCGAAATCCGTGCGAACCAGACCTGGTGCGATGCAGTTGGCGCGCACGTTCCTGGGCCCCCACTCCACCGCGATGTTGCGCGCCAACTGCATGTCGGCCGCCTTGGAGATGCCATACAGCCCAAGCGATGCCGAGCCGCGCAGACCGCCGATCGAGGAGATCACGATGAACGATCCGCCGCCGCGCTCTGCCATTTGCGGGCACACCATGTTCGCCAGCCAGAAGTTGCTGCGTACGTTGGCTCCCATGACGCGTTCGTACACTTCGTCCGACGCGCCGGCCGCCGGCCCGAGATAGGGATTGACCGCGGCGTTGCTCACCATGATGTCGATGCCGCCCCACAGGGCGGTGGTCTGATCGACCAGCTTCTGCAGTTCCTCCTTGCGCGCGATGTGGCACGGAATACCGCGGCCTCGCCGCCCCGCTCGCGAATGCCGGCAGCCACCGTCTCGCAGACATCGGCCTTGCGACTGGACACCACCACCTTCGCGCCATGCTCCGCCAGACGTTCCGCGATGGCGCGGCCGATCCCCTTGCTGGAGCCGGTGACAACGGCGACCTTGCCGGTCAGATCGAACAGCGACGACATCCTGGTGTCCTTTGCTGGAAAGCTACCGATCAGTATGCTCGCCGTCTGGAAACGTCAATCGAGCGCGCCATGCAGTCGAAACGAACTACCGTCTATCGCCATGCGGACCTCACGCGTCTGCTGCATCCCGCCAGCGTCGCGGTGGTCGGTGCTTCGACGCGCACCGGTTCGTTCGGCGAGCGCGTGCTGGTCAACCTCCAGCACTACGGCGGGCGCGTATATCCGGTGAACGCGCGCTACGAACGTATCGGCGATCAGCTCTGCTATCCCGATGTCGCCGCTCTGCCGGAGGTGCCTGACTGCGCCGTGGTCACCGCGCCACGCGAGGCTGTGGAGGAGATCGTGCTGGAATGCGCCGCCGCCGGCGTGGGCGGGGTGATCGTGTTCGCCTCGGGCTACGCGGAGACCGGCAAGGAAGTCCGCATCGCGCAGCAGCAGCGCCTCGCGGCGATCGCGCGCGAAAGCGACATGCGCATCGTCGGGCCGAACTGCATCGGCGTGGTGAACGCGCCGCTCGACATGCGCGTGACCTTCATGGACATCACGCCGATCCCGCCGCCGCGCAAGCATTCGATCGGCATGGTGAGCCAGTCGGGCGCTCTCGGCATGGCGCTGGCGCAGGCGGTGGTGCGCGGCGTGTCGTTCAGCCACGTGCTGACGTCGGGCAATTCCTGTGACGTGGACATAGCCGATTACATTTCCTATTTGGCCGACGATCCGTCCTGCGCCGCGATCGCCTGCGTGTTCGAGGGCATGGCGGAGCCGGAGCGCATGCTGGTCGCGGCCGAACGTGCATGGCAGCGTGACAAGCCGCTGATCGTGTTCAAGATGGCGACCGGCGAGCAGGGTGCCGCGGCGGCGATGTCGCATACCGGCTCGCTGGCCGGATCGCAGGTGGCGTATCGCGCGGTGTTCCGTCGCGCGGGCGCGATCCTGGTGGATGACTACGAGGCGCTGTGCGAGACCGCCGCGTTCTTCGCCAAGGCGAAGCCGCCGAAGGCGCGTGGCGTCGCCGTGGTTGCAGCGTCCGGCGGTGCGGCAATCATGGCGGCCGATCGCGCCGAGCAGTTTGCCGTGCCGCTGACGCAGCCTTCCGATGCGGTGCGCGATGTGCTGCTTGCGCACATTCCGGAATTCGGCTCGGCGCGCAATCCGTGCGACGTAACGGCGCAGATCCTTGCCAATCCGGAATCGCTCAACGCCTGCGCCGATGCATTACTCGGCGACGCCGCTTACGGTGCGCTGGTGGTACCGCAGACCTACGGCTACGCGCCTTCGGCAAAGCGCATCCCGGTCTATGATTCGCTGGCGGCGAAGCACGGCAAGATCGCCTGCATCGCCTGGCAGAGCGAATGGCTGGAGGGCCCCGGCGTGAAGGAAGCGGAAGAGGCGGAGCACGTCGCGCTGTTCCGCTCGATGCCGTCGTGCTTCGCGGCGTTGGCGGCGTGGCACTGGCGAGCGGCAAAGCGTGCCGCGGGCACAGCGCCACCTGCGGCGACACCGCCCGACATTGTCCGCCAGGCCGGCGCGATGATTGCCGCCGCAGGCAGCCGCGCACTGACTGAACGCGAGGCGAAGGAGGCGCTGGCGCTGTACCACGTGCAGGTGGTGGGCGAACGCGTCGCGCAAAGCGCGGATGACGCGGTGAATGCCGCCGGATCGCTCGGCTATCCGGTGGTGCTGAAGGTCGAATCGCCCGACCTGCCGCACAAGACCGAGGCTGGCGTCGTGCGGCTCAACCTGCACAACGCCGACGAGGTGCGCGAAGCGTATCAGACGATCATGGCGCGCGCGAACGCGGTCATCCCGCCGCCGCGCATCGCCGGTGTGCTGGTGCAGAAGATGATGCCGCAAGGGGTCGAGATGGTGGTGGGCGCGCGCGTCGATCCGCTGTTCGGACCGCTGGTCGTGGTCGGTCTCGGCGGCATTCTGGTGGAGCTGTTACAGGATACGGTGCTCGCACCCGCCCCGGTGACGCACGACGAGGCGCTGGCGCTGTTGGCACAGCTTAAGGGCGCGCGGCTGCTCGACGGCTTCCGCGGCATGCCGGCGGTGGATCGCAACCGTCTGGCCGAAGTGATTTGCCGGGTCGCTGCGTTTGCCGTGGATCACCGCGCCGCAATCGCCGAATTGGATGTCAATCCGCTGATCTGCGCCGGCGACAGTATCACTGCGGTCGATGCGCTGATTGTGCCCGCGTCGTGATCGCATAGAAAAAGAAAGGAAGAATTTCAACGCAAATAAGAGGCAGATTCACGCAAAACACGCAGATGGTTCAGTGCGATTCGCAGGCTGTGGACCTCACTATCTGCGTGTTTTGCGTGAATCCGCTTACTCACCAGTCGGTAATATAGACGACACTCGGCGCCTTGAAGAATGACCGTATCAACTGCGGCATGCGCTTGATGGCGCTGAGTTGCGCTTCGATCTTCGCCTGCAGCTTTTCGCCGCGCCGCAGCGGTGTTCTCGCCACACCGGTGCGTTTCATGTGGCTCCATACCAGCTCATCGGGGTTCAGTTCAGGCGCATAGCCAGGAAGAAAATGCAGGGTCAGCATGCCCTTCGTGGAGGCAACATAGGTCTTGACCAGTGTGGTCTTGTGCGCGGGAAGCCCGTCGAGCACCAAATGCACCGGCTTCGAACGACGCCGCATCATGCGTCGCAGCAGCGAGACAAACAACTCGGCGTTCAGCCCGCCCTGGTAGGTGCAATACCAGAACCCACCCCGTGCGTTCACCGCGGAGGCCGCACTGATCGACTGCCGCTGGCCAGGGCGTTCGACCACAGGCGTCTGACCCTTCTTGCCCCAGGTCTTGCCGTGCACGCTATCGGCGCGAAAGCCCAACTCATCCCAGAAATACACCTCACCGCCCGAGGCCTTTGCCTGTCTGGCAATGGCAGGATACCGTTCGCGCTGCCACGCCTCAATCGCTTCAGGATCGCGCTGGTAAGCGCGTTGCAGCGGCTTTTGCGGTGTCAGCCCCAGCTTGGCGAGCAGTTCGCCAACCGCGGTCACGCCAAGCCGAATGGCGAACTTCCGCTCGATCAGCTCGGCCACCACCGACCGCGTCCACAATCCGAAGTCCAGGCCATACTGACGCGGATCGCGGCCATTGATCCAGCGAAACACCTGTTGCTCCTGGTGCGGGGTCAAACTGCGTGGCCGACCCGTCGCTGGCCTCGAGTGCAGCGCTCTCAGTCCCACACCCGGCTTCGCTGCCGCGCTGAGCCAGCGGTAGATCGTCGTGCGATTGAAGCCATACGAAGCAACCACCGATGACGGACGCTCCCCGCTCCGCACACGCTCCACCGCCATCAGTCGAATGGCTTCCAGCGTCCGATGATCAAAACCCCGCCCATCTCGCTTCATCCCGCCGCTATAGCACCACCCACCGACTTGTACCAATAGGAATGTCGTCTTAATTCCCGATGGGTTAGTAATATCTGCGTTTAGAATACTTTCTTTCTAGCGCTATCGCGCAGAGCCCTGCTGCTGCTCATCCGGCAGCCGCCGCGGCCGGCCGTCTTCATCCACCGCCACCAGCACGAATTCAGCCGCCGTTACCCGCATCCGCTCACCCTGGCCCCGACGCAGCACCCACGTCTCGACCCCAAGCGTAATCGAGCTGCGCCCGGTGCGGGTGACATCTGTATAGACGCACACCACGTCGCCGACCTTCACCGGCTGAAGGAAGCTCAGGTTGGAGACGGCGGCGGTGGCGACACGGCCTTTGGCGCGCGTGCCCGCGTAGACACCGGCGGCGAGGTCCATCAGCGACATTATCCAGCCGCCGAAGATGTCGCCCGCGGGATTGGTGTCGGCAGGCATCGCCACGGTGCGGAGTGCAAGCTCGCCCGTGGGTTGCGTCGCGGCATTCGTCATGGCACGCGGTCTCCTGCTAGGATCGGCGGCATCGTGCAGCGGAACACCGCGGAGGGCGAGGCATGAACGAGCAATCGGCCGTGATCGAGCGCGTGCTGCTGAGGCGCGACGCGGACGGCGTTGCCTGGCTGACGCTGAACCGCCCGGCGGCGCGCAACGCGCTCTCCATGGCGCTGATGCAGGCCCTGATCGACGAACTCACGGCGATCGGGCAGGACCAAGCCGTGACGGTGGTGGTGATTGGCGGCGCGGGACCGGCCTTCTCCGCCGGCCACGATCTGCGCGAGCTGCGGTCGAAGCCCGACCGCGCGGCCTACCAGGCGACGTTCGCGCTTTGCTCTCGGCTGATGACGAGTATCGTTCGGCTGCCCAAGCCGGTGATCGCCCGCGTGCACGGCATTGCGACTGCTGCGGGATGTCAGCTCGTGGCGAGCTGCGATCTGGCGGTAGCGGCGGATACCGCGCGCTTCGCGACGCCGGGGGTGAATATCGGCCTGTTCTGCTCCACGCCGATGGTCGCGCTGTCACGTGCTGTCGGACGCAAGGCCGCCATGGAGATGCTGCTCACCGGCGAACTGATCGATGCAGCCCGCGCGTACGCTCTTGGCCTGGTCAACCGCGTGGTGCCGGGCGCACGTCTGGATGCCTCGGTCGCGTCACTCGCCGGCCAGATCGTGGCGAAGAGCCCGCTCACGCTGGCGATCGGCAAGGAGGCCTTCTACCGCCAGGCCGAGATGGGTCTCGACGACGCCTATGCCTACGCCTCGGAAGTGATGACGCGGAACATGCTGGCGCGCGATGCGGCCGAGGGGATTGACGCATTCCTCGGTAAACGCCAGCCGGTGTGGACAGGGACTTGATTTCGCACATCATTGATCATTGATCTTCTGTCCGATGAGAGACCCATACGAAGTCCTTGGCGTGCAGAAGACCGACAGCGATGCGGCGATCCGTTCCGCCTATCGCAAGCTCGCCAAGCGCCATCACCCCGACGTCAATCCCGGCAAGCCTGAGGCGGCGGAACGGTTCAAGGAGATCAGCGCCGCCTACGACATCCTCTCGGACAAGGAGAAGCGCGCCCGTTACGACCGCGGCGAGATCGATGCTTCCGGCAACGAGGTACCGCCGCAGCGCCCGTTCTACCGCGACTTCGGCGACGCCGCCGGCCGCGAGAAATACCGCGCCGATGCGGGCTTTGACGCAGAGGACCTCGAGAGCATCTTTGCCCAGGCATACGGCGGGCGGTCCGGCACGGCAGGCGGACGACGGTTCTCGATGCGCGGGCAGGATGCCTACTACCAGCTCACGCTCGATTTCCTCGATGCGGTCAACGGCACGACCCGCCGCGTCACGCTGCCGGACGGCCGCACGCTCGACGTGCGAATCCCGGCCGGCGTTCGCGACGGTCAGGTAATCCGGCTCAAGGGCCAGGGAATGCCAGGCATCGGCGACGGAGCGCCGGGCGATGCGCTGGTCGAGGTCACCGTCGCGCCGCACCCCCTGTTCCGCCGCGAGGGCGACGACATCATCGTCGAGTTGCCGGTGACCCTCGAGGAAGCAGTCCTCGGCGCCGCGCTCGAGGTGCCCACGATCAAGGGGCCCGTACGTCTGACCATTCCACCCAATTCCGGCAGCGGCACCCGGCTGCGTCTGCGCGGCCGTGGGATCGAGGGCAAGGGGCACCAGTTCGTCGAACTCCATCCCGTGCTGCCGCCGGCCGAGGAACCCGAACTCGCGGAATTCCTGAAGACCTGGAAGCCGCGGCATCCTGTCAACCCGCGCGCCGGCCTGGAGACCGAGTGATGGACGTGATCGCGGTCGCAGCACTGTTTCCCGACCTCACAACGGTCGAGCTGACCCAATGGGTCGAGCAGGGCTGGGTCGTGCCGGATACCGAAGAGGCCGGCCTGGTGTTTCACGAGATCGACGTGGCGCGTGTCCGTCTGATCCACGACCTGCGTCGCGACATGGCGATCGGCGAGGACACGATCCCGCTGGTTCTGTCGCTGCTGGACCAGGTCTACGAGTTGCGCAACCGGATGAACATCATCCTGCGCGCGCTGTGCTCGCAGCCCGAGGATGTGCGGGCCGCCGTGCTGGACGCGTTGCGCCGGTGCCGAGCCGCGCCGCACGCCGTGATGCCGCCAGGGGTTCCTCATCGGGTTGCGCTGGAACCCCGCCAGGATGGTGTAGGCCGCGCCCGATTTCGCCGCTGACACCGGCAGGACGAGGTTCGCTATGCCCGGCGTCAGCGTGACGCGGTCAACATTCGATGGGAACACGACGTGCATCAGGTAGACGTGCTTGTCGAGAATCGTGTCACCCTGGGTCACGGCGACGAACACCGGCACGTCCGTCTCGCGCCCTGGCATCGCCGGCCCACGGGTCAGTTCGACCCCAACGTTGACGGTGACGGCAAGCTGGTTCTTCTCATCGCCTTCCTTGCAGGTGCCCTGCATCCCGACGATTCTGGCGTGCAGCACGAGGTCGATCAGATCGTGCGCGGCCGCGGTGGAGTTGCGGTAGACGTCGAGGTCCGCGACATCGCCCAGGATCGCGCGTCGCGGGCAAGGCGGCGCGAACTGATTGCGTGCCGGCCCGCACTCGGCCAGCAGCGGCAGCAGAGCGGCCAGCAGCACGGCGCGCGGCGCCCATCGAAGGTTCTGTCGTGCGGGCATCAGGGACTCGTTGCCGGGGATCTGAGGGGCCGGCATAGTGCGCGTCGCGGTTCCGGTCCACAACTGCCTAGGAGGCCAGCATTTTCCCCCTTCCCGCCGCCGTGATCTGAGCCCGCATGGCGGTCTACACGGAGGTCACCGACGAGGCGCTCGCCGCCTTCCTGGCGGACTACGACATCGGCAGCATGGTGGCGTTCCGCGGCATCGCCGAGGGTGTGGAGAACAGCAACTACTCCCTGCGCACAACGTCAGGCGACTACATCCTGACGCTGTATGAAAAGCGCGTCGATCCGGCGGAGCTGCCCTGGTTTCTCGGCCTGATGGAGCATCTGGCGCGGCGCGGCATCGTCTGCCCGTTGCCGGTGCGCGGCCGCGACGGCGAGGCGCTGCGACATCTGAGCGGACGGCATGCCGCGATCACCACCTTCCTGCCGGGGGTCTGGCCGCGCCGGGTGCGGCCCGAACATTGCGGGCCGGTGGGAGCCGCGCTGGCGGCGCTGCACGTCGCGGGCCGCGACTACGCGCCGGCACGGCGCAACGCGCTGGGGCCGGACGGCTGGACGCCGCTGCTGGAACGCTCGCGCGCGCGAGCGGACGAAGTGCAGCCGGGCCTCGCCAAGGAGCTCGAATGCGCGCTTGCCGGCATCCTGGCCGCCTGGCCGCAGGGGCTGCCGACCGGCCACATCCACGCGGACCTGTTCCCCGACAACGTGTTCTTTCTCGACGGCAAACTGTCGGGACTGATCGACTTCTACTTCGCCGCCACCGACGTCCTGGCGTACGACGTCGCCGTGTGTCTGAACGCATGGTGCTTCGAGCCGGATTTCTCGTTCAATGTCACCAAGGCGCGCTCGATGCTGCGCGCCTATGGCGCCACGCGCGCGCTGTCGGATGCCGAGAGGGTGGCGTTGCCGGTACTGTGCCGAGGTGCTGCGATCCGCTTCATGCTGACGCGGTTGTATGACTGGCTGAACACGCCGCCGGGTGCGCTGGTGACGCGCAAGGACCCGCTGGAATACCTGCGTCGCCTGCGCTTCCATCTGGCCGCACGGGATGAGCACGCCTATGGCATCTGAGCAGGTCACCATCACGCCCGGTCCGCCGGCCTCGGAGGTGGTCGAGGTCTGGACCGACGGCGGCTGCAAGCCCAACCCCGGGCCTGGCGGCTGGGCGGCAATCCTGCGTTTCCGCGGCGCCGAGCGCGAGCTGTCCGGCGCCGATCCGGCAACCACCAACAACCGCATGGAGCTGACCGCGGCCACGATGGCGCTGGAGGCGCTGAAGCGGCCATGCCGCGTGGTGCTGCACACCGACAGCCAATACGTGAAGAACGGGGTGACGCGCTGGCACGACGGCTGGGTGCGGCGCAACTGGCGCAACGCGGCGGGCGATCCGGTGGCGAACGTGGAGCTGTGGCGGCGGCTGCTGGCAGCGGCGAAGGCGCATCGGATCGAGTGGCGCTGGGTGCCCGGCCATTCCGGCGATCCGATGAACGATCGGGTGGACGCGCTGGCCACCAAGGCGCGCGAGCACGAAGTCTGACTTGCTCCCCTCCTCTCGCGGGAGGGGTTGGAGGGGCAAACCGAATCGCTTCCCGCTCACGTCCCGCATCGCTATCGTCCTTGCCGAACTCCGGGGGCGGGGAACCCATGCGTCGCTTTCAGCTCGTGCTGCTAAAGCCGTCGCACTACGACGATGACGGCTATGTCGTGCAGTGGCTGCGTTCGTCGATACCATCGAACTCGCTCGCGGTCATGTACACCCTGGCCGCCGATGCGGCGGAACGCCAGGTGCTGGGTCCAGATCAGCCGATCGACATCACCGTACTCGATGAAACCAACACACGGGTGAAGATCGGACAGATCATGGCACTACTGCGGCGCCATGACCGCTTCGGCATGGTCGGTCTGGTGGGCGTGCAGTCGAACCAGTTCCCGCGCGCCATCGACATCGCCCGCCCGCTGCGCGAGGCAGGCATTCAGGTGATGATCGGCGGATTCCACGTCTCCGGTTGCCTCGCGATGCTGCCGGAGATGCAGGCAGACCTTCAGGCGGCGCTCGACATCGGTGTCAGCCTGTTCGCCGGCGAGGCAGAGGGTCGCATCGACAGCGTGCTGCACGACGCGGCCGCCGGAACACTGGCGCCGATCTACAATCATCTGGCCGACCTGCCGCCGCTGGAGGATACGCCGACACCGTTCCTGCCGCGCGCCACCATCGGACGCACGCTGAAGCATCACGCGAGCTTCGACGCCGGCCGCGGCTGTCCGTTCCAGTGTTCGTTCTGCACCATCATCAACGTGCAGGGCCGCAAGTCGCGGCGGCGCTCGCCCGACGATATCGAGCGGCTGATCAAGCAGCACTGGGCCGAAGGCGTGCGCCGGTTCTTCATCACCGACGACAATTTCGCCCGCAACAAGGATTGGGAGGCGATCTTCGACCGGATCATCCAGATCCGCGAGCGCGACAGGATCAAGGTGCGGCTGATCATCCAGGTCGACACCTTGTGCCACAAACTGCCGAATTTTGTGGAAAAAGCCGCGCGCGCCGGGGTCACGCGGGTGTTCATCGGGCTGGAGAACATCAATCCGACCAACCTGCTGGCCGCGAAGAAGCGGCAGAACCGGATCACCGAATATCGCACCATGCTGCTCGCCTGGAAGCAGGCCGGGGTGATCACCTATGCCGGCTACATCCTGGGGTTCCCGGGCGATACGCCGGAATCGATCAGGCACGACATCGAGATCATCAAGAAGGAACTGCCGCTCGACATCCTCGAGTTCTTCTGCCTCACGCCGCTGCCGGGATCCGAGGACCACAAGGTGCTGGCGCAGAAGGGCGCCTGGATGGACCCGGACATGAACAAGTACGACCTGGAACACGTCGTGGCGGATCATCCGGTGATGACGCGCGAGGTGTGGCATCAGGTGTATCGCGGCGCGTGGGACATGTACTACACGCCGGCCACATGCGCACGATCCTGCGCCGCGCCGCCGCCGCCGGCATGGGAATGCACCGGTTGGCGGCGGTTCTGTTCTTCTTTTCCAGTTACCTCGCTGTCGAGAATGTGCATCCGCTGCAAGGCGGCATCTTCCGACTGAAGTATCGCCGCGACCGCAGGCCCAGTTTTCCGTTGGAGCCGGTCTTGGCTGTTCTATCCGAAATACTGGTGGGAGATCGCCAGCAAGCACGCACGCATGGCGCATCGCTGGTTCGCCATCGACTTCATGCGCCGCGCCGTCCTGCGCGATCCGCAGCACCGGGCGTACGTCGACCAGGCGCTGTGCGACGTGAGCGACGACGAGAGCGAGACCCTCGAACTGCTCACCCAGAACGAAGCCGCGCGCCACGAGGTGAACCGAACCCGGCGGAGGGAACGCGCGAAGGTGGCCGCCGGCACCTCGAGCGTGATGACCGGAGGCGGAATTGCCGGAGGTTGAGTTCACGCGATCAAACAAAGAGATAGCGCGGGTTGACCGCGCCTTTGTGTGCTCGTCCAGCGCTAAGGCAGGCAGCGCGCGAAGTCCTCGCCTCGCTCGATGAAGCTCTTGTACCGGCCGTAACTCGGCGCCGCCGGCGACAGCAGAACGACGCCGCCGCGTGGTGTCATCTCGCGCGCTTGCGCCACTGCCTCGCACATGGAATCGACCAGCCGGACGCGGGCGCTGTAGCCGAGCCGCGGATGGATCCGCCGGCCGCTGGCATCCATCAGAACAACGCCCGGCCGCGGTTCCTGCCGAAGCCGCTCGATCAGCGCATCGTAGTCGATGCCACGGTCATGACCGCCGATGATCACTGTGATCGCCCTGTCGCGATACACGTCGAGCGCGGCCATCGTCGCCTCCGGCGTGGTGGAGATGCTGTCATCGACATACAGCACCCCATCGACCTCCACGATCTCCTGCTGGCGATGCGGCAGCGGCGGGAAATCCTCTGCCGCGCGCAGCGCCGAAGCCGCATCCACGCCGAGCAACCGCGTCACCGCCAGCGCGCCGGCAAGGTTGGCCAGATTGTGCGGACGCGCGAGATAACGGTTGCCGATCTGCAGTGCGGCATCCACGGTAAACGTGTCATGCTTCAGTTGCCCGAGATCGAGCACGTCGGCCACCGCGGCAAGCGCCTCGCGGTTGATCAGCGAGCGCCGTGCATGACGCAGCAGGTTCAGCTTGTCGCGCCGATACGCCGCCACGCTGCCGTGCCAGTCGAGATGCTCCTGAAACAGCGAGGTCAGCACTGCAATGTCGCATAGCCCGGAGAAGTCCGCCGCCTGATAACTCGACACCTCGATCACCGCCGCATCCAGCCCGCAACGCGGCAGCTCCGTCACCGGGACGCCGATATTGCCTGCCGCCACGGCATTCCAGCCGACGCCGCGCAGCATGTGCGCGATGAGTGCCGTGGTGGTGCTCTTGCCCTTGGTGCCGGTGACACAGATCGTGCGACACGCCGGTGCCGTGGCGAACCACAGATTGAGCAACGATGTGAACCGAACGCCACCCGCCCGTGCCTGCGATACCAGCGGATCGTAGAGGCTGATGCCGGGCGACTTCACCACCACATCGAAGCCGCCGATCGCCGCGGCGATCGCGTCGCGCCCGCTGATCAGCGCCACATCTGCATCACGCGGGCCGTCGGCATCGTCGAGCACGGTGATCGCCAGGCCAGGATCGTGCTCGCGGAGAAACCGCAGCGCCGCCTGCCCTTCGCGCGCGAAGCCCCAGATCGCGACACGTCGGCCGCGCAGCTCAGCCACACGCATCGAGCATCGCCAGGTATCGCTCGGGAACCAGATGCGGCCCGCGCAACGCGAACAATGCGGTGAAATTCCCGGGCGGCAGGCGCGGGGCGAGCGCCCGCACCACTTCGTCATCGCGCCAATCCGCCAGATTGGCGACATGCGCCATCACCGTCGCACTCTCCTCGACCTCGCCGACGCATTCGAACGGCTTGTGCCGCTGTAGCCCGCACAATTCGGCAAACCCGTCGATCTGGGCCGGATCGTCGAGCATGTCGCGACCGAACGTCGCGATCAGAAGCTGCCGCTCGACGAATGGTGCCAGCGCCAGAAAGACGAAGCGGCACTTCGGACAATCGCAGCACCAGTTCGTCGCCCGGCGCTCCGGCGACTGACGGAACGCTGCATTGCAACTGCGGAACACGGGGAAATACGCCGTATGGCGCGCGAACCGGCGCGCGATGGCGATCTCCGACAATGGCCGCAGCAGGGAGAAGGTGCGCACGCCCTGCACGACATGCCGCTCGATGAATTGGCTGAATGCCTGCTCGAATTCGAACGACTTGCTGTACTGATGATTGACCTCGCGCCCAGCGGCGACAAGGTTGGGCGCGCTGGCCGAATGCTCGTTCGACATCGCAATCGCATCGAAACCATGGATGATCGCGCAGGCCAGCACGAGCATGCTGAGGATGCCGGTGATCGGCACGTGTCCGTTGAGCGCTCCCGCCTCGTTCAGCGCGAACAGTGCCGGATCGAGCCTGCGTGTCACGCGGATCGCCGGTAGCCCGGCCTGCGCGATCGTCGCCTCGATCGGTGCGGCGTTGCCGAGTTCGAACAGCACCAATGGCTCGCCCGCCTGCTTCAGGCATTCGATGGTGACGATGGAATCCTTGCCACCGCCCACCGGCACGCAGGTGAGGCGCGGCAGTTGCAGTTGCTGCGCCGATGCCGGTTCGACCATGTCCACCGCAAAGCACAGCCCCGCAAGATCGATGCCGTTCCGCCAGGCGAATTCGGCCAGACCCTTCATGTAGAAGTCGGTGAAGAAGGCGGCGGTCGCGGCATCCAGCGGGAAGGCCGCGCAGCGGATACGTTGCGGCGCACACGCCTTGTAGTAACTGACGCCGCACGCCAGCAGCAGCAGACGGAACACCCTGTCGAGCGCTGCGGCTTCGCCATCCGACAGCGATCGCGCGGCAAGCGGCAGCGCGATGCGTTCCTCGAAGCGCGGGCCGCCATCGAACGCGTAGTGCAGCGAGAGTGTTCCGGTCTCCGGCGCGAAGCGATAACCCTCGCAAACGAACTCACGCCGCTGCATAGGTCTCGACCACCGCACGGATCGCGCGCAGCTTGGCGTGGTGCACCTCGGCCGGCAGGCTGTCCACGGTCAAAGTGCGCTGCCGCGTCACGCCATCCACTGCCGGTCCGTCGTTCACCATCGCCCGCAGGATTGCCGCATCGCGCGCCGCATCCAGGCAATCGATCAGCATTGCGCGCCAATCGTCGCGGATCACTGCCAGTGCGCCGATCAGTGCATACGCGCCCCAGTTTGACACGCCGGCGACGATCAGATGGTCGGCCGGTGTGACGCAGGCAATCCTCTCGCCGTGTGCAACATGCGCGCCGATCACCGAAGCGGGCACCGATCCCATGCCGATCTCGTTGCCGCCATCGCCGATCGCGATGCGTTGCCACGGGCCGGCGAGGAACAGTTCGTCGAGCGGCGTCGTGAACGCGCTGATGTCCTCGCCGCGCATGTTGCGCGGTGCGCCATCGGTACTGCGGCCGCAGCGTTCGATGGACAGCGCGTGGGTGACGCCGAGCCGTCGCCACAGTGCGATCGTGCCGTCGACGCGGCCGCCCAAGGGCACGACGTCGAGCGGCACGATGTCGAGCGCCGCATCGGCACCGCGCAACGCCGCCGCGCATGTCGCACCGCATGGCTCGTCGGTGACGACGCGGCAGGCGATGCCCAGACGGGTCAGCGCGCCGGCCAGCATCGCGGCGCCGACGGGCCCGTCGGTTTCCGCCGCCGGCGGCGTGCCCAGCGGCACATAAAAGCCGGTGATGATCGCGACCGACGGTCGCTGCGCCGCGGCCAGTGCGGATGCCGCGTGCCAAAGATTGCCCTTCGTAGCAGCGAACAATCCGTCGATGTTGCGCCCCACCTCCTGGTGGATCAGCGCCTCGATGTGGTCCACCGCCGCGGCCGGGGATCGCGTCAAAGCGCCGCCAGCTTCGTATTGCGCAGGTCGGTGATCAGCATCGATCCGGGGGCGTGCGTGATGCAGAACTCCGGCTTCACCGCCGCGATCGCCGCCTGCGGCGTCACACCGCAGGCCCAGAACACCGGCAACTCGTCCGCTCCGATCGGCACCGCGTCGCCATAGTCCGGCTTCGCAATGTCCTTGATCCCGATCGCATCGGGCAGCCCCAGATGCACCGGCGCGCCGTGCACCGAGGGAAACCGCGAAGTGATCTGCACCGCGCGAATTGCATCCGCCGGACGCAGCGGCCGCATCGACACCACCAGCGGTCCATGGAACACGCCAGCCGGCACGCACGGGATCGACGTGCGGTACATCGGCACATTGCGGTCGCACGCGATGTGGCGGACCTCGATGCCGTCCTCGATCAACGCCTCCTCGAAGGAGAACGAGCAGCCGATCGCGAAGCTCACGAGGTCATCGCGCCAGACATCCCTGATGTCGGTCGGCTCCTCCACCAGTTCGCCATGCCGCCAGACCCGGTAGCGCGGCAGGTCGGTGCGGATGTCGAGCTCGCGTCCCAGCGTGGCGAATGTCGGCTCGCCGGGCTCGGACACGGCGAGCACCGGACAGGGCTTGGGATTCGCCTGAGCGAAGCGCAGGAAATCGTTCGCCAGCGCGCGCGGCAGGATCACCAGATTGGCCTGGACGTTGCCTGGGGCCACCCCCGAGGTCGGGCCGGTGAACGCGCCCGAGCGAATCCGCAGCCGCTCCGCGCGACCGAGTGAATGTCCCCGTTCCGACAAGTCGCTCATCCACTCACCTTTTCGTCCGAATTGACTCCGAGCTGCTTCAGCTTGCGGTGCAGCGCGCTCCGCTCCATGCCGACGAACTGCGCGGTCCGGCTGATGTTGCCGCCGAACCGCAGCAACTGCGATTGCAAATACTGCGTTTCGAACAGATCGCGTGCCTCGCGCAGCGGCAGGCCCATGATGTCCGCCGTCGGATCGATGTTCAGCAGCGCCGGCGCATTCGCGCCGATCTCAGGCGGCAGCATCTCGGCGCGGATCGGATCGGCCGCGCCGCCCGGCGCCATGATGAGCAGCCAGTCCATCAGATTGCGCAACTGCCGCACGTTGCCCGGCCAATCGTAGGCCTGGAGTGCCGCGAGCGTGTCGGCCGACAGCTCGCGCGACTGCATGCCGGCATTCTCGGCGGAACGTGCAATGCAGAGCTGCGCCAGCGCCGGCACATCCTCGCGGCGGTCCTTCAGCGCCGGCACGCGCAGCGGCACCACCGCCAGCCGATAGTAGAGGTCCTCGCGAAACCGCCCGGACGCGATCTCGGTCTGTAGATCCTTGTTGGTGGTGGACAGCACGCGCACATCCACTTTCACCCGCGCCGAACCGCCGAGACGTTCGAAGGTCGAATCCTGGAGCGCGCGGACGATCTTGCCTTGCGTCTCCAGCGGCATGTCGGAGACCTCGTCCAGCAGCAGCGTGCCGCCATGCGCGCGCTCGAGCACGCCGGCGCGGCGCGGCTGCAGCGATCGGATCGGCGCCTGCCTCCAGGCCGAACAACTCCTCCTCGAAGCGGGCCGGCGCGAGGGTGGCGCAGTTCAGCACCACGAATGGCCCGTCGGCGCGGCGCGAACGCGCGTGCACCATGCGCGCCACGACCTCCTTGCCGCTGCCGGCCGGCCCCTGGATCAGCACCCGCGAACCGGTCGGCGCGACGCGCTCGACACCGGCGCGCAGCCCACAGATCACCGCGCTGTCGCCGGTCAGTGCTGGTCTCGGGGCCGGCGCGCAAGCGCAGTTCGGCGTTCTCGCGCGCCATTGCCGCGGCTTCCAATGCACGCCGCACCACCAGCAGCAGACGATCGGACTTGAACGGCTTCTCGATGAAGTCGTAGGCGCCCTGCTGGATCGCCTGCACCGCCATCTCGATGTTGCCGTGGCCGGAGATCATCGCCACCGGTACCTGCGGCTCCTCGCTGCGGAACGCCTCCAGCAGTCCGAGCCCGTCCATGCGTGAGCCTTGCAGCCACACGTCAAGGATCACCAGCGACGGTCGCCGTATGCGGAACGCGGCGACCGCCGCATCGGCGTCGCCGGCACCGCGCGTCTCATAGCCTTCGTCGCGCAGGATACCGTCGATCAGCAAACGGATATCGGGTTCGTCATCGACAATCAGGATGTCATACGCCATCCGACACCTTCACGGGCAGGACCAGCGCAGCAACTGCGCCGGGACCATCGGGCCTGTCGTCCAGCGTCAGCCGTCCGTGGTGGTCTTCCATGATCTTCTTGACGATGGCGAGACCGAGTCCAGTGCCCTTTGGCTTGTGCGTTACATAGGGTTCCGTCAGCCTCGCACGATCTTCCTGTGGCAGGCCAACGCCATCATCAGTCACGATGATGCGAACGTCGTCGTCGGTCGACTGTACGCAGAGGCCGATCGTGCCGGCCGCCTCGCGCATTGCAACGGCATCGGCGGCATTCTGCAACAGGTTGGTCAACGCCTGGCCGAGCAGCCGCCGGTCGCACGGCGCCACCGGCCCCTGTTCGGGAATGTCGCTGCGCCAGGTGATCTGCGGCCGCGCGGTCCTTTGCAGCACCAGCGCCTCGCGCGCGATGCGGCCGACATCGGCCGGCTTTATCATCGGCTGCGGCATCCGCGCGAAGCTGGAGAACTCGTCGACCATGCGGCCGATATCGCCGACATGACGAATGATGGTGTCGGCGCATTGCGTGAACGTGTCCGGATCGGAGGTGATCTCCCGCGCGAACCGCCGCTTCAACCTCTCGGCCGCGAGCTGGATCGGCGTGAGCGGATTCTTCATCTCATGCGCGATGCGGCGTGCCACGTCGGCCCATGCGGCCTTGCGCTGCGCCGCCTGTAGCTCGGTGATATCGTCGAACGTCACGACGAAGCCGTCGGTACGCCCGCCGGACAGATCGGCGCCGATTCGCACCAGCAGAGTCCGTCGCCCGGAAGGCGGCCCGATCTGGATCTCGGCGGTGCGCGCGCGCTCCGGCGACGCCGCGGCCTCGTGAAGCAGGTCGCCGAATTCCGGCACCACGTCGGCCAGCTCGCGGCCGAGGGCTGCCAGCAGATCGCGCCCCAGCAGGTGGTCGGCGGCGCGGTTCGGCAGCTCGATGTGGCCCGATGCGTCGAGACCGATCACGCCGGCGGAAACCCCCGACAGCACGGTCTCGGTAAAGCGCCGCCGCTCGTCGATCTGACCGTAGGCCTCCATCAGTTCGCCGCGCTGTGCGGCAAGCTGGCCGGTCATCCGGTTGAACGCGCGCGACAGGCCAGCCAGTTCGTCACCGGTCGGCGCCTCCGTCACACGCACGTTCAGATCGCCACCGCGGACACGCTCAGCGGCGAGGATCAGCCGTCCGATCGGCCGCGCGATCTGGTTGGCCAGCACCAGTCCGATCAGCACGGCCGCCAGCAGCACAAGCAGTGCCACGATCGCGAAGATCCAGGCAAAGGCGATCTGGAGCCAGGAACGGTTCTGGTCGAGCCGTTGGTACTCCGTGACCGCCTGCTCGGTGCGCGTCATGTGTTCGAGGATTGCCGGATCGACCGGCCGCCCGATCATCAGCATCAGCGGCGGCGTCGAATCGAGGCGCACGACGGCCTGCACACGTGTGCCGTCGCCCGCCGACAGTACCACGACGTCGCCGCCCTGTGCCTGCGTCGTCACAGCCTGGGACGGCAGTTCGACGCCCATGCCGGCAAACAAGCCGGCGGCCGCGAGCACCTGCTTGGTGAGCGGATCGTAGATCACCGCCTCGGTCAGCCCCCGCAACGTCGTCTGCGTGCCCAGCACCTCGGCGAAGACCGACGGATCGGCAGTGAGGAACTGGCCGGCGCGCGTCAGATCGTTGGCCATCTCCAGAGCCACCGAGCGGATGTTGTTCTGTGCTCCTCCAGATAACCGCGCGAGACCTGCAATGACTCGGAGACCGCCTGACGCACCGGATCGTTGAACCAGGCCTGAATGCCGAAATGGAAAAACGCGACGGCAAAGCACGCAACTACGATCGCTGGCGCCACTGCGACACCACCGAACAGGAGCACGAGCCTTACATGCAGCCGCGACCCGGCGGAGCCGCGGCGGCGCTCGACCCAGACGCGCGTCAGACGCCCGGCCAGCACCGCGACCAGCAGCAACACGGCGCAAAGATTTGCCAGCACAAGGCCGACGCCGACGCCGGGTTGTACGCCGAACGGTGTACCGCGTGCCAGAATGATGAAGGTGGCGAGACCGACCGCGAAGGCCAGCGTGGCGAGCACCAGCGTCACCACTTTGCCCAGCAGGATATTGACGATCCTGCCCAGCACCGAGCGCGCGCGCGACAGTTCCGCCGGCGGCGGCTCGATCGGCGGTTGGGGTCTCAGCGACCCGGGTGGCGGGGCGGCATTCACATCAGCCCTCGCACCACCGGTATGTCGAGGTCGCGGATCTTCTTGCGCAGCGTATTGCGGTTGAGGCCGAGCATCGCCGCAGCCTTGATCTGATTGCCGCGAGTTGCCGCCAGCGTCAGCCGGATCAGCGGCCGTTCAACCTCTGCGATCACGCGGTCGTAAATGTCGGACGGTGCCACGCCGCCGTCGTGATGCGCCGCAAGGAAGTCACGGATGTGACGCTCCACCGCGCGCACGAGAGGTTCCGGCCCGGTCGCCACCGGTGTCTCCGTCGGTGCCGGCGCGGTTTCCACCAGTTCGGCGGTGATCTGCTCGGCGCCGATCACCTCCTGCGGGCAGAGCGCGGCGAGCCGGCGCATCAGGTTCTCCAGTTCGCGCACGTTGCCCGGCCAGGAATAGCGCTTGAGCTGATCGACCGCACTCTGGTCCAGCGTCTTGGCCGGCAGACCGTCATCCTGCGCCCGTTCCAGGAAGTGGCGCGCAAGCAGTGGAATGTCTTCGACGCGCTCGCGCAGCGGCGGCAGCCGGATCGGCACGACATTGAGGCGATAGAACAGGTCCTCGCGGAACTGTCCCTGGCGGATCGCATTGCGCAGGTCGCGATGGGTCGCGGCGATGATGCGCACGTTCGCCTTGATCGGCTGGCGTCCGCCGACCGACGTGAACTCGCCTTCCTGGAGCACACGCAGAAGGCGTGTCTGCGCCTCGGGCGGCATGTCGCCGATTTCGTCGAGGAACAACGTGCCGCCGTTGGCCTGTTCGAAGCGGCCCTGGTTGCGATTGGTGGCACCGGTGAAGGCGCCGCGTTCATGGCCGAACAGCTCGCTCTCGATCAGCTCCCGCGGGATCGCCGCCATGTTGATCGCAACGAACGGACCGGCGCGACGTTTCCCGTAGTCGTGCAGCGCGCGGGCGACCAGCTCCTTGCCGGTGCCCGATTCACCGTTGATCATCACGGTCAGATCGGCGGTGGTGAGCCGCGCGATGGTCCGGTAGATCTCCTGCATCGCCGGGCTGCGGCCGATCAGCGGCAGCCTCTCATCGGCGTCGCGCGGTTCTGGCGCCCTGGCGCTCACCTGCGGCGGAACTGCGAGGGCACGGCCGACCACCGACAGCAGTTCCTGCAAATCGAACGGCTTGGGCAGGTACTCGAAGGCACCGCGCTGGGTCGCCTTCACCGCGGTTATCAGCGTCGACTGTGCGCTCATGACCACCACGCGCAGGTCGGGGCGGATCTTGCGGATGCGCGGAATGAGATCGAGGCCGTTCTCGTCCGGCATGACGACGTCGGTTATGACAAGGTCGCCTTCGCCATCCTCCACCCAGCGCCAGAGCGTGGCGGCATTGCCCGTGCTGCGAACCTGATAGCCCGAGCGACCCAGTGCCTGGGTCAGCACGGTGCGGATGGAACGATCATCATCCGCGACCAGGACGGTAGGTGGGGTCATCGTAGCTCCAGAGATCAAATGCCGGTGTCGGTCTCGTCCTCGTTGAGCACGGGAAGATGCAGGCGAAATTCCGTGCGGCCTGGGCGGCTGTCCACCTCGATCAGCCCGCCGTGGTCGCCGATGATCTTGGCGACCAAGGCGAGGCCGAGCCCGCTGCCGGACGGCTTCGATGTGATGAAAGGATCGAACAGGTGCGGCCGGATATCGTCCGGAATACCGGGCCCGTTGTCGCGCACGGCCACCAGCAACGGCACGTCGAGCCGCGTCGTGGTACCGGGCACCGTCAGGCGCATGCCGTGCTGGAATCCGGTCGTCAGGGTGATCTCCGGATTTGGCTGGTCCTCCTGCGTCGCCGCCTCGGCGGCGTTCTTCACCAGATTGAGGATCACCTGCACGAGCTGGTCGCGATTGCCCCAGACCGGTGGCAATGACGGGTCGTAGATTTCGTGGAACCGCACATGCGGCGCGAAGCCGGACTGCGCCAGCTTGCGCACGTGCTCCAGCACGCGATGGATGTTCACCGCGGTGCGCGCGATCGGCTTCTCGCCGAAGATCTCCATCCGATCGACCAGCGCGCGGATGCGATCCGCCTCATCGCGGATCAGCACCGCCAGCTCGCGGTCCTGGGCATCGACGCTGGTTTCCAGCAATTGTGCCGCGCCGCGAATGCCGGAGAGCGGGTTCTTCACCTCGTGCGCGAGGATCGCCGCCATGCCGGTGACGCTGCGCGCGGCGCCGCGGAAGGCAAGCTGGCGGTCCAGCGCGCGGGCGGCGGACGCATCCTGCATGCACCAGCAGCACCGCACCCGGCTCCTCCGGCAACGGCGATCCCTGGACCGTCATGCCCTGCTTGTTCAGCCGCGGACTGTCCACCGACAGGTCATGGTCCGACACGGTCGCATCGCTGTTGCGGACCTGCTCGACCAGCAGGAACAGCGGATTGTCCTCCGGCACCAGGTCGCGCAGGCGAAGCTGCGACAGGCCCGAGGCGGAGATGCCGAGGAACTGCTCGGCGGCGTGGTTGACGTAGCGGAACCGGTTGTCGGTATCGAGCAGCACCACCGGAACCGGCAGGGCGCTCATGATGCTGGCCAGGTCGGGCGCCCGGCGGCGTTCCCGCAGGGCCAGCGCGGCGCGGGTGACCGGATTGATCATGCCGCCTCCGCCAGCATCTCGTCGCGGCGCGGCGGCGTGCGGGCAACGCCGCGGGCGATCAGCCGGTCGTAGAACGCATCGATCAGGCCGATGACCGCATCGGCATCCGCCAGCCGGTTCATCGCGGCGCGAAACTCGGCCGAGCCGGGCAGCCCGCGCGAGTACCATGACAGGTGCTTGCGGGCCAGGCGAACACCGGCCTGGTTGCCGAAACGATCGAGAATGGCGCTGTAATGGCTCTTCACCACGGCTTTCTGCCGCGGCAGCGGCGGCTCCGGCATTCGCGCGCCGGTGCGCAGGAAATGCACGACCTGGGCGATGAACCAGGGCCGGCCGTAGCAGCCGCGGCCGATCATCAGGCCATCGGCCCCGGAACGGCGCAGCGCTTCCGCGGCATCCTCCTCGGTCACGATGTCGCCGTTGGCGATCACCGGGATGTCCACTGCCTGCCTTCACCTGGCCGATGAAGTCCCAGTCGGCGGAGCCGGTATAGAACTGCTGGCGTGTGCGGCCATGCACGGTGATCATGCGGATGCCGCAGTCCTGGGCAATGCGCGCGCATGCGCGGCGCATTCAGGCTGGCGTGGTCCCAGCCCATGCGCATCTTCAGCGTCACCGGCACGGGCACGGCGCGGACTGTCGCCTCCAGGATCGCCGCGGCGGCCGTCCTCGTCGCGCATCAGCGCGGAGCCGGCCTGCTGCCCGAGCGCCACCTTCTTCACCGGGCAGCCGAAGTTGATGTCGATCAGGTCGGCGCCGCGGTCCACCGCCAGCCGCGCCGCCTCGGCCATCGCCGCCGGGCTCGCAGCCGGCGAGCTGCAGAGCGCTGATGCCGCCGCAGCCATCCATTTCGGCCATCGCCAGCGTCTTCCGATTCTCGCGGATCATCGCCCAGGAGGCGATCATCTCGGACACCACCATGCCGGCGCCGAGTTGCTTGGCCAGATGGCGAAACGGCAGATCGGTGACACCGGACATCGGCGCGAGGATGACCGGCGTGTCGATTCGCACGCCATTGCCGAGGTCGATCGGTGGCGGTTCGCAGGTCGTGACTGTGGTGTGGCTATGACACTTGCCCATCAATTGGGCAAATTACAGACACGCTTGCCAACATGCAATGCGCAACCTGTTCACACCGTCACGGCAGGCAGCGTCGTATCGATATTGAAATGATCTTCGCTACGACAGCCGTGGTATCGGCCCCGGATTGACGCCGGCCGTTTGCCCCGGCAACGGTGCCGGAATGCGGGTAGCAGCGATCCTGGTGGCAGCCGGGTCCGGCAGCCGGTTCGGCGCCGAGACGCCGAAGCAGTTCGTGCCGCTCGCCGGCAAGCCGGTGATCCGCCATGCCGCCGAGACTTTGGCCGCACACGTGGCGCTGCTGCAGCCGGTCGGTGACGCCGCAGCGATCGATGCGGCGCTCCGCGGCCTGCGACATCTGCCGCCGGTACCGGGCGGCGCGACGCGCCAGGACAGCGTGCGGGCCGGACTGGAGGCTTTGGCGACGGCGGAGCCCGACATCGTCCTCGTGCACGACGCGGCGCGACCGCTGATCCCCGCGGGGACCATCCCTGCCCTGCTGGCGGCGCTCGAACGCGCTGCCGGCGCGATCCCCGCCGTCCCGGTTGCCGATACCCTGAAGCGCGTGACAGACGGCACGATCGCCGCCACGGTGCCACGCGAGGGGCTGTACCGGGCTCAGACCCCGCAGGCGTTCCGCTATCAGGTGCTGCTCGAGGCGCACCGCACCGTCACCGATGTGGCCGCGACCGATGACGCTGCGCTGCTGGAGGCGATCGGAGAGACGGTGGCGATCGTCGCCGGCTCGGAGGACAACATCAAGCTGACCTATGCCGAGGACCTGCCCCGGCTGGAGCGCGCCATGACCGCCAGCCCTGATCCCGCGCGTCGGCACCGGCTTCGACGTCCACGTGCTGGAGGCGGGGCGCCCGCTGATGCTGTGCGGCGTCGCCGTGCCGCACGACAAGGGCCTTGCCGGCCACTCCGATGCCGATGTCGGCATCCACGCTCTGTGCGACGCGATCTATGGCGCGCTGGCCGAAGGCGATATCGGCCGCCACTTCCCGCCCTCCGAGGCCGCCTGGAAGAACGCCGACAGCGCCCGCTTCCTGGCCCATGCCGCCGGGCGCATCGCCGCGCGCGGCGGCAGGCTGGCCAATGCCGACGTGACGCTGATCTGCGAGCGGCCGAAGATCGCCCCGCACGCGGCCGCGATGGCCGCACGGCTGGCCGGCATCCTCGGGGTCGATGCGTCCTGCATTTCGGTGAAGGCGACCACCACCGAGAAGCTGGGCTTCACCGGGCGCGGCGAGGGCATCGCCGCGCAGGCCGTCGCCACCGTGCTGTTGCCCGGCTGAGGAGGATCCTGCCGATGATGAAGTACTGCGCCATCGCCGTCCTGCTGCTGCTGACCGCCTGCGCCAGTTCGGCGCCGCCGGCGCCCGATGCCGGCGCCGATGGCCGAGACGATCCCCAAGCCGCCGGTCAGCCCGGTGCCGCTGACCTGGCAACCGGGACACTGGGACTGGACCGGCAGTTCGTATGTCTGGGTGCCCGGGCCAGTACGTCGATGCGGCCAGCAACAGCGGGACCTGGATGCCGCCGCTACTGGGAGAAGACCGATTCCGGCTGGGTCTGGCACCCGGCGCACTGGTTGTAGCTTGGCGCGCGCGCTCTTGCGGCACCCCCGCCGCGGTGTTAGTGCCCGGCCGCGTTTGCAGGGGCTGATCGATGTCGTCGACCTTCGAGACCGTCGCTGGGATCATTGCCGAAACGTGCGACATCCCGCGTGAGAAGATCACGCCGGAGAGCCACGCCATCAACGATCTCGGCATCGACAGCCTGGACTTCCTGGACGTCGCCTTCGCCATCGACAAGGCGTTCGGCATCAAGATGCCGCTCGAGCAATGGACGCAGGAAGTGAACGACGGAAAGGTATCGACCGACGAATATTTCGTTCTCGGCAACCTCTGCGCCAACATCGACAAGCTGGTGGCTGCCAAGGCGGCCTGATCCGCGCATGCGGCTGGAATACTTCCAGATGGTGGACCGGATCGCCGCGCTCGATCCGGAGGCGCGGACCGTCCGAGCCGACTGCGTCGTGCCCGACGCCAGCCCGGTGTTCGAGGGCCATTTCCCCGGCTATCCGCTGCTGCCCGGCGTGCTGATGATCGAGACCATGGCGCAGACCGGCGGCTGGCTGGTGCTGGCCGTGCTGCGCTTCCAGCGAATGCCGTTCCTGGCCCAGGTGAAGGAGGCCAAGCTGCGCGCCTTCGTCGTCCCTGGCCAGACGCTGCAGGCCGAGGCGCGCCTGCTGCACGACGGCTCCGGCTACGCGGTGGTGAAGGGCAGCATAAGCTCCGAAGGCAAGAAGGTGGCCGACGCCGAAATCACCTATCGCGTCGTGCCCTTCCCCAACGACACGTTGCGCGCTGAAATGCTGGAGACCGCGCGGCGTGTCGCCGTGCCGGAGGCATTCCTGCATGGCTAATCCGCGCGACGCGCTGATCACCGGCATCGGCCTCGTCTCCTGCCTCGGCGAGGGGATCGAGGCGCACTGGGCGGCGCTGAACCGCGAGGCGGCTTCCAGCCGGTGGTCGATGCGACGACCTTCGCGCCCTGGCCGGTGCATCCGATGACGCCGCTCGACCTCGACAAGCAGATCCCCAAGCGCGGCGATCAGCGGCAGATGGAGGCGTGGCAGCGCATCGGCACCTACGCCGCCGGACTCGCGCTGGATTCCGCCGGCGTCAAAGGCAACGCGGACCTGCTGTCGCGCATGGACATGATCGTCGCCGCCGGCGGTGGCGAGCGCGATTACGCGGTGGATACCGCGATCCTGTCGGCACTGCCGTCGGCGGCCGATCCGGGCACGTTCCTGAACGAGCACCTGCTGTCCGACCTGCGGCCGACGCTGTTCCTCGCGCAGCTTTCCAACCTGCTGGCCGGCAACATCTCGATCGTGCATGGCGTGGTGGGCTCGTCGCGCACCTTCATGGGCGAGGAGGCCTCCGGCGCCGATGCCGTGCGTATCGCCTGCGCGCGCATCGCTGCGGGTCAGGGCGATCTGTTCCTGGTCGGCGGTTCGTACAACGCGCAGCGGCCGGACGTCCTGCTGCACTACGAGATGGGCGGGCTGCTGTGGAAGCGGCCGTTCGCCGGCGTCTGGGCGCGTCAGGCGGCGGGCGGCGGCATGGTGCTGGGCTCGGTCGGCTGCTTCCTGGTGATCGAGAGCCGCGAGCACGCCGCCAGCGCGCGGCGCACGCGTGCTGGCGCATATCGCGGCGCTCGCCACCGACCGCTGCCGGCGCCGCCCGGGCGAGGCGACCGCGAACGCCGAGCGCAGCTCGCGGCGATGCGCCATCATCTGCAGCCGCCGCATGCCGCGGTGATTTCCGGCGCCTCCGGCGCGTGCCGCGGCCACCGCCGAGGAACTGACGTTCCTGAGCGGCCTCGGCCTGCCGGTGCGCGGCACGGCGACCGCTTTCGGCCATTCGCTGGAGCCGTCGTTCCCCGCCAATCTCGCGCTGGCGGCGCTGTCGCTGTCGCGACGCCGGCTGTTCGCGCCGCTCGAACCTGACGAACAGCCGATGACCGGCGAACTGCGCCAGGTGCTGGTGACGTCCTGGGGCCATTGGCGCGGCGAGGCGCTCGCCGTGGTCGAAGCGGGCTAGGAGACGGGCATGGGACGCGCGGACACGGACAGTCGCGGCCGGCCGGTCGTCGTGGTGACAGGCACCGGCGTGCGTCACCTCGCTCGGCGCGGGAAAGCCGGACAACTGGCGCGAACTGACCGCCGGGCATTCGGGCATTCGGCGCATCTCGCGGTTTCCGATCGGCGGCCTGCGCACCAACATCGCCGGCACGGTGGACTTCGTGCCGGTCGACGAGCTGTCGGCGCCGGCGCTGTCCGAGCGGATCGCCGAACTGGTGATCGAGGAGGCGTTGGCGGAAGCCGGCATCGGCGCGCCGGGCGACTTTCCCGGACCGATGTTCCTGGCGTTGCCGCCGGTGGAGATGGAATGGCCGCAGCGTCTCGCGCTGGCCGCCGCCTCCGGCGCCAACGAGACCGTCACCTACGATGACCTGCTGCGCGCCGCCGGCGACCGGGAAGTTCGCGCGCTACTACGAACGGTTCCTGTTCGGCTCGGTCGCGGAGAACCTTGCGGTGCGGTTCGGCACCAAGGGCTCGCCGGTGGCAACCTCCACCGCCTGCGCATCAGGCGCCACCGCCATCCAGCTCGGCGTCGAGGCGATCCGGCGCGGCGAAGCCGAGGCGGCGCTGGTGGTCGGCACCGATGCGTCGGTCAATCCCGAGAGCCTGATCCGCTTCTCGCTGCTGTCCGCGCTGTCCACGCGCAACGATCCGCCGCAGGCTGCCGCGCGCCCGTTCAGCAAGGACCGCGACGGCTTCGTGATGGCGGAAGGCGCCGGCGCGCTGGTGCTGGAGAGCCTGGCGCATGCGCGCGCGCGCGGCGCCACGATACTCGGCGTGGTGGAAGGCTGCGGCGAGATGGCCGACGGGTTCCATCGCACGCGCTCATCGCCGGACGGCAAGCCGATCATCGCCTGCATGCGGAACGCGCTGGAGGATGCCGGGCTGGCGCCGGATGCCATCGGCTACATCAACGCGCACGGCACCGGCACGCCGGAGAACGACAAGATGGAATGGGTCGGCGTGTCCGCCGTGTTCGGCGAGCGCGCAGGCGCGATCCCGATCTCGTCCAACAAGTCGATGATCGGCCATACGCTTGACCGCGGCCGGCACGGTCGAGGCGATCTTCACGCTGCTGGCGATGCGGCACGGCAGGCTGCCGCCGACGATCAACTACGAGACGCCCGATCCGGCGCTGCCGGTCGATTGCGTGCCCAACGTCGCGCGCGACGCGCAGGTGCAGCACGCGATTTCCAATTCGTTCGGGTTCGGCGGGCAGAATGTGTGTCTGGTGATGGGACTGCCGTAAGGGTGATCACGCCTGACGCGCCGCAATCGACGCGCTGCAACTGCTGGCCGATCGCGATCTCGCGTTGGTGCGGCGCGATGCGCCTCCGCCGCCGGCCGCTGGCGAGGTGCAGCTTCGCGTCCGCTATGTCGGGCTGAACCATATCGACGTGTGGGGCTTCCGCGGCATGGCGTTCGCCAAGCGCCAGTTCCCGCTGACGGTCGGCGCCGAGGCAGCGTGCGAGGTGGTCGCGGTCGGCGACGGCGTCACCACGCTCGCGCCCGGCGATCGCGTGGTGCCGTACGCCGCGCTGGTCTGCGGCACCTGCCCCGCCTGCACGCGCGGCCGCGAGAACCTGTGCGAGAACGTCGCCGGCGTGCGCGGCTTCCACGTCGATGGCTTCGCGCAGGAGCTCACCAACCATCCCGCACGCCTGACCGCGCAAGCTCCCCGACGCGCGTCGATCTGCGCGACGCCGCCTGCGTCGCCGTCGCCTATGCCACGGTGGAACACATGCTGTTCGACAATGCGCGGCTGGAACCGGGCGAATGGATCCTGGTGCATGCCGGCGGCTCCGGCATCGGCAGCATCGCCATCCGCGTGGCGAAGTCGCTCGGCTGCACCGTCATCACCACCGTCGGCAGCGACGACAAGGCAGCGAAGGCACGCGCGCTCGGCGCCGATCACGTCATCAACTACCGCGACGGACCGCTTCGAGGGCGTGGTGCGCAAGCTTACCGCCCGCAAGGGCGTCGATGTGGTGTTCGAGCATGTCGGCGCCGACACCTGGAACGGCTCGCTGCTGTCGCTGAAGCGCGGCGGCCGGCTGGTGACGTGCGGCGCGACGTCGGGCCCGTCCGGCAGCATCAACCTGATGCAGCTCTTCCAGCAGCAGTACCGCATCATCGGCTCGTTCGGTTCGCCGCTGAACGCGCTCGGCCGCGCGCTGGACCGCATCGCCGCCGGCGTGCGGCCGGTGATCGACACGGTGTATCCGCTGGCGGACTTCCGTGCCGGCCTCGCGCGGCTGGAAAGCCGCGACGTGTTCGGGAAGCTCCTTGTCGAGCTCTAAACTGGTCCGCTACCTCTCGCTCTATGCTGACCGGCTGCTTGGCCGCCTGGTCAAGACACTGCTGGCGGCGCTGCGCCGCACGCGATCCCGACCGCGCCTCCGACTGGTGCGGCGCGATGGCGCGGCGCATCGGCCCGCTGTCTCCCGGCGCATCGCATCGGCCGCGCCAATCTTCGCGCCGCGTTCCCCGACAAGGACGCGGCCTGGATCGAGGCGACGCTGCGCGGTGCCTGGGACAATCTCGGCCGCGTCGCCGGCGAATACGTGCATCTCGGCCGCCTGTGGGACTACGACCCGGCGCATCCGAACGCCGGCCGCATCGTCACCGACGATGAGCACGTGTTCGTCGAGCTGCAGAACGACGGCAAACCGGCGCTGTGCTTTGCGGCGCATCTCGGCAACTGGGAACTGCCGGCGGTGATGGCCGCGGCGCACGGCCTGCCATCCGCGGTGCTCTATCGCATGCCGAACAACAAGGCGGTCGCGCGGGAGATCGCCCGCATCCGCGCACCGCTGATGGGCCACCTGATCCGCAGCCGCGCCCAGGCGCCGCTGGAAATGGCCGCCGCGCTCGAACGCGGCGAGCATCTCGGCATGCTGGTCGATCAGCATTTCTCGCGCGGCGTCGACGTGACGTTCTTCGGCCGGCGCTGCAAGGCCAACCCATCGATCGCCCGCCTCGCCCGCCAGTTCGACTGCCCGGTGGTCGGCGTGCGGGTGATCCGCCTGCCCGACCATCGCTTCCGCATCGCGGCCGAGGGGCCGTTCGACCTGCCGCGCGATGCCGACGGGCGGATCGATGTGCAGCGATCCACGCAGATGATCACATCCGTGATCGAGCGCTGGGTGCGGGAAAACCCGGACCAATGGCTGTGGTTCCATCGTCGCTGGCGTTGACGCTCACAGGCATGTCATCGCGGCGACGCGAGGACTTGCCACAATTGCGGCACGACGCACTCGTAACCAATCGCCACCAATCGGGAAGGAGAACTCCAGATGCGTTCCCTGGCACTGTCATCCACCATGCTGGCTCACCGTGCTGACCGGCCTTGCCGGTACACCCGTGCTGGCCCAGACCGCGGTTCCCACCAACGCCGCAAGGCGTGCCGCCCGGCACCAACCCGGTGACCGGCGCGCGGCCCGGCAATGACGTCGGCACGGGCATGTCGATGCCGATGGGCACGCGCGCGAGCAACATCGATGCGAGCGACACGCGCTCGACGATCGCGCCGAATCTGCCGAGCCCGGCGCTCGGCCCGGATGCCAGTCCGGTCGATTACCTGCGCGCCGCGCAGGCCTCGCTGCCAGGCGGGCCGCACCGGCGAGGCGCAGCAGTCGCTGGAGATGGCGCAGACGCGCCTGCTCGACCGCTCGGTGCCGATGGGCCAGACCAACAACCCGAGCGACAATCCGGCGGTGACGCAGATCTCGCAGGCCCTGCAGGCGCTGGCTGCGCGCGATCGCGCGCAGGCCATGCAGCTCATCCAGTCAGCCATCCCGGCGGCGACGGCTTCGTCGCAATAGGACCGTTCGCTTGCCTGCCCCGTCACAACCGTCCAGAGTAACACCGATATGATTGGCGTGGACGGTGTGGCGGTGGCCGAGACCGATGAGGACCTGACTGAACGGACGATCAGCTTTCAGACGCCGCCACGTCGCGGCCGCAGGTCGAGACAGCGGCGCATCTGCTGCTGATCCTGGCGGAGAACGCTCCGCCGCGACACGTGACGCTGGGCCTGCTGCCATTGACCGTCGGTCGCACTGCCCCGGCCGAGGTGCTGCTGGAGGGCAGCTCGGTGTCGCGCCGGCACTGCCGGCTCGAACGTCAGAGACGACAGTGTCGTGCTGAACGATCTCGGCTCGACCAACGGCACGTTCGTCAATGGCGAACGCGTCACCGGCCCGGTGGTGCTGGAGGATGGCGCACGCATCACCGTCGGCGCGCATGCGCTGAGCTACCATCGGCGCAGCCAGCAGGAACTGGCGGGCTGGGAGGCGCTGGATCGCGAGCTGGGCGAGGCAAACGACTACGTGCTGTCGGTGCTCCCGCCTCCCATCATCGCGGGGCCGGTTCAGGCCGAGTGGTTCTATCAGCCCTGCACGCGTCTCGGTGGCGATGCGTTCGGTTATCAGATGTTGGATTCCCGCTGCTTCGCCGCATTCATGCTGGACGTCGCGGGACATGGCGCAGGATCGGCGCTGTTCTCGGTGACGGTGGCCAATGTGCTGCGCCAGCGCATGCTGCCGGAGGTGGATTTCCGCGATCCCGCCGCGGTGATTCGCGGCCTCAACCGCATGTTCCCGATGGAGCAGCACAACAACCTGTTCTTCACGATGTGGTACGGCGTCTACGACGTCGCCGATCGTGTGGTTAGTTCGCGACGGCGGGTCACCATCCGGCCTACCTGCTGGCGCCTGACGCGAACGCAGCCGATGCCGTTGGGCACGCGCAATCCATCGATCGGCATCAGTGCGGATCGCGACGTCGCCGCCGCGCGCGCGCCGGTGACGCCGGGCAGCTCGCTGTTCCTGTTCAGCGACGGCGTGTTCGAGATCACCGACCATGCGGGGCGCGAATGGGACCTCTCGCAGATCCTGTCGCTGCTGCCGGTCATGGCAGGGCCGGGCGGCCCTCGCCGCCTGTATGACAAGGTGCGCATGACGGCGCGGCCGGGCCCGCTGGAGGACGATTTCTCCGCGCTGGCGATCCGCTTCATCTGAGGACATCGAGATGGCCGACCTGCCGCTTCGACTGACATGCGCCGACTATGCGCGCGTGATGCCGCTCGCGGTCGGCGACGTGAAGCCGGACGGCATCGACCTGACCATGGTGTTGGGCAGCGAAGGCTCGTGGCCCGCGCGCGCCGAGATGCTGCGTCGTGCCGCGAGCGATCCGACGCGTGCATGGTGGCGAGTCATCGATGGCCGGACATCTGCGCCGGATCGATCAGGGCGACCGCAGCCTGGTCGCGCTGCCGGTGTTCCCGCTGCGCAATTTCACCGGGCGCGATCTGTATGTGCGCAAGGCCGGACCGATCAAGACGCCGGCGGATCTGCGTGGCGGGCGCGTCGGGATGTACGACTGGGTGGCGAGCGGCTCGATCTGGTACCGGCATTTCCTGCGCTTCATCGGGGTTCCGCCCGAGGAGTTGCAATGGACCATCGGCGCGGTCGACGAACCGAGGATCACCAGCCACGTCTATACCCTGCCGGACGGGCGTGCACGCCGCGCCGGAGGGTCGCGCGCTGTCCGAGATGCTGATCGCCTGCGAACTGGACGCGATCTACAGCCCGCCGCGGCCGCGCCGCTATCATCCGGTGGACGGACCGATCGTGCGCCTGTTCCCCGACATTCGCACGATCGAGCGGCAGTATTTCCGTGCCACGCGCATGTTCCCGCCGCAGCATCTCATCGTGCTGCGACGCGAGACGTGGCAGCAGAACACATGGATCGCACGCTCGCTGACCGATGCATTCATCCGCTGCACGGAGCGGTTCGGCAAGGCGCAACGGTCGTTCCCCTATGCATCGCCCTGGCTTGATGCGGAGCTGGAGGAGACCGAGGCGCTGATGGGCGCCGACTTCCATGCCGATGGGTTCGAAGCGAACCGCGCGACCATCGAGGTGTTCGCGGAACAGGCTTATCTCGCCGGCATCGTGACAAGGCGCATCGGTGCGGAGGAGTATTTCGCCGAGTTCCTGGAAAGTTAGCGCGATGACCGGAGGCGGAATCGCCGGAGGGCTGAGTCACGCGATCAAATAAGGAGATAGCACGGGATGAGCGCGCCCTTGAGTGCTCATCCCGCGCTAGCGTGTCACGCCTGGAACAACCCGGTCAGTTCGATGCCGGGCGGGTCCAGCCGGATCGCCCCCTCGCGAATGATGCGGGTCGTGATGCTTCCGGCACCGTCACGCTGATGGTGGATGACCGCGAGGTTGCGCGTCGTGACGATGAGATAGTGACGCACCGAGGGAATGCGGAAATAACCCTCCAGCTTGCTCCCCGAATCGCGCTTGGCGGATGACGGCGACACGACCTCGACCACGATGAGCGGATCGAGCACCTCGACGGCATTGTCGTCCAGTGGAGAGCCGCAGCGAAGCAACGCGTCCGGTTCATACACCGTGTCGGCGTCCACTCGGACGGTCATGCCGTCTGGAAAGGCCTCGCACGACGCCCCGGCGGCCTGGATCGCCTGCACCAGGGCCCCGAAGACGCGGCCCTTGAGGCGTGCATGGGCGGCGCGTTCCGGTGCCATGCCCACCACCTCACCGGCAACGAGTTCGTAGCGCTGGCCTTCGGGCTGCTGCATCGCCCAGGCGATGAATTCATCCGCGGTCATGCGGACAGGCGCGGTCGCACTCATGAGGCCGATAGCATGGTGGCGCGGACCAAATGAGGCAAGCGCCGTGGGGCAGGATAGAGAAGATTGCGCGAAAAGACTTTCGCAGGTGCGGCATAAGCTCCATGCTAGCCCCGATCTGAATACCGAGGCATGCATGGCCGAGACTGTCCACGCCACACCGGAAGCCAAGACCGCCGACACCTCGCCCGTGGTGGTGGTCAAGAAATATGCCAACCGGCGCCTCTACAACACAGAGACCTCCAGCTACATCACGCTGGACAACCTGGCGGACATGGTGCGCCAAGGGCGCGATTTCGTGGTTTACGACGCCAAGACGGGCGAGGACATCACGCGCGGCGTCCTGACCCAGATCATCGTGGAGGAGGAGGGCAAGGGGCGCGCCCTCCTGCCGACCGCCTTCCTGCGCCAGCTCATCGGGTTCTACGGCGACCAGATGCAGAGCCTGGTGCCGCGCTTCCTGGAGCAGGCGATGGGGGCCTTCGCCCAGCAGCAGGAGCAGATGCGGGCGGCGATGCAGAAGACCATGGGTTCGATCGGCACCATGTTCCCGTTCGGCAACATGGAGGAGGTCGGGCGCCAGAACATGGCGATGATGGAACGGGCGCTCAGCCTGTTCTCCCCGTTCTATCGCGGGTCGGAGACCGGGGACCCCGGCCAGGCACAGGAGATCGCCGAGCTGCGCGCCGAGGTGGAGAACCTGCGCCGACAGCTCGAGGACGCCAAGACCAAGCCCTGATCGACCCTCTACGCGACCACCCCGCGGACCGCGGCGATGAAGGCGCGGATGAGTGCCGGGTCCTTCACGCCGGTCCGGCTTTCCACACCTGACGACACGTCCACCGCAACGGCGCCCGTGCTGCGGATTGCTTCGCCGACATTGTCCGCGGTCAGCCCGCCGGCGAGAATCCAGGGCACCGGCGCGGCCCAGCCGCGCAGCAGCGACCAATCGAACCGGGTGGCATTGCCGCCGGGGCGTGTGGCGTCGGGTGGCGGTTTGGCTTCCACCACCAGCCGGTCGGCACCGCCGGCTTGGGTAGGCAAATCGGCGGCGGACGCGACACCGACCGCGCGCCAGATCGGCAGGCCGAAGCGGGCCCGCAGACCCGGCAGGTCAAGCGCGCCGTAGAGCTGGAGGATATCGAGCCGCAGCACATCGAGCGTACTGGCAATCGCCTCGGGAGTGGGATCCACGAACAACCCAACGCGCGGCGGGCCGCCGGGCGCGCGGGCCGACAGTTGGGCGGCCTGTGCCGAGGTGACGTGGCGCGGCGAGGGAGGAAAGAAATTGAAGCCCACCCAGTCGGCGCCAGCTTTTATCGCGGCGTCGAACGCAGTGGAATCGTTGATGCCGCAGATCTTCACCCGGACGGTCATGGCGGCGGCACCTGCGGCAGCCTCGCCTTCAGTTCCTGCACCTGTGCCTCCAGCAGCCGGACCGTCTGCTCCGCGTGGCGCGCGCGACGGCGCTGGGCCAGTTCCGACAACCAGACGATCGTGCCGCCGGCGAGGAAGGCGATCGCCATGGCGCCGAGGATGGTCAGCGACAGGGGCAGTTGCAGCGTGTAGTCGCTGGGCCAGAGCCCGAGGCGGACCGGCGCTGTGTTCGACAGCGCGAAGAGCACGAGCAACAGAAGCAGCGGAAGCGCGATCAGCAGGCGCATGGCCGACCGACCCTGTTCTCCCCCTCCCCCCAACCCCTAAAGAGAGGGGGAGATATTATCCTACATTTACTGCGCGTTGTGATCCTATCCTGCCTCGGTTGACCCGGTCGCGCAGCTCCTTGCCGGCCTTGAAGAACGGCACGGCCTTCTCGTCCACCGGCACCGCCTCGCCGGTGCGCGGGTTGCGTCCGGTGCGCGCGTTGCGCCGCTTCACGGTGAATGCGCCGAAGCCGCGCAGCTCTACCCGCTCGCCGCGGGCCAGGGCGCCGGTGATCTGGTCGAAGATCGTCGCCACGATCAACTCGACATCGGCGCCCCGCAGATGCGGGTTGTTGACGGCGAGTTCCGCGATGAGCTCCGATTTGGTCATGGCCCCGATGAACGCGGTGGCAGTTCAGCCTCCGAAACGTTGCCAGAGCAACCGCGTGCCGTCAAGCATAACTCCTTGGGAAAACAGGCTTTTCCATAATTCATCGAACATCCAGCCCAGGCTCGAGGAGAACGCCCGGCTGGCCAGGCTGCCGGTGGAGACGTCCTCGACCGGCAGGTCGGCGGAAACACTCCTCTGCTTCGCCAGCCACAGCCGCGCATCGTGCTCGCCGCCGATCGCGTCGATCAGGCCGAGTTTCAGGGCCTGCCGCCCGGTGTAGGCGCGGCCGTCCGCCAACTCGCGCACCCGCGCGGGGTCCATGTGCCGCCCGCTCGCGACCATGCCGACGAACTGGTCGTACATGTCCATCACCAGGCCTTGCAGCACCTCCCTGCCCTGCGGCGACAGCGGCTTGGTGAAGCTGGGCTGATCCTTGAGCGGCCCCGACGTGATCGCCTCTGCGTGCACGCCGATCGACTTCAGCAGGCCGGACACCTCGCGCGGTCTCCAGCAGCACGCCGATCGAACCGGTCAGCGTCGCCTCACGCGCGAAGATGCGGGCGGCCGGCACCGCGATCATGTAGCCGGCGGACGCCGCGGTCCCGCCCATCACCGCGACGACAGGCTTCTTCGCGGCGACGCGCGCGATCGCGTCGTGCAGCCCCTCGCCGCCCGCGACGCTGCCGCCCGGGCTGTCGATCGCCACGATCAGCGCCTTGACGTTTGCGTTGTCGGCCAGCCTGGTCACCGCATCGTCCAGCTTGCGGTCGTCGCTGATGATCCCGCTGACGGTGAGCCGCGCGACATGCGATCGGCCGAAGCCGATGTGCTCGCCGCGCAAGCCCACCAGCACCGCGGCCAGCACGGCGAGCACGGCAAAGCTGCGCCAGAAGAACAGCCGGCGCTTCAGCCGCCGCCGGTCGAGCAGCAGGTCGGTCTCCAGGCTCATGCGCAGTGATCAGCGACCACTGGACGACGTCAGTCGCTCTCGGTCTGTGCCTGCTGGTTGCGGCGGCGGATCGCCGCGCCGAGGATGTCGCCCAGCGAGGCGCCGGAGTCGGACGAACCGAACTCGGCCATCGCCTGCTTCTCCTCCTCGACCTCCTTGCCCTTGATGGTCAGGCTGAGCTTGCGGGCGGCGCGGTCGACCGCGATGATCTTGGCGTCCACCTTCTCGCCCACGGCAAACCGGTCGGGCCGCTGATCGGACTTGTCGCGCGCCAGTTCGGCGCGGCGGATGAAGCCGGTCAGCACGTCGCCGACCTTCACCTCGATGCCGTTCGACTGGATCGCGGTGACCACGCAGGTGACGACGTCGCCCTTGTGCACCGTTTCCAGCACCGAGGCGGCCGGATCGTCCTTGAGCTGCTTGATGCCCAGGCTGATGCGCTCCTTCTCGACATCGACGTCGAGCACCTTGGCCTTCACCACCTGGCCCTTCTCGTACTTGGCCATGGCCAGCTCGCCCGGCTCGTCCCAGGACAGGTCGGACATGTGGATCATGCCGTCGATGTCCGGCGACAGGCCGATGAACAGGCCGAACTCGGTGATGTTGCGGATTTCGCCCTCGACCTCGGAGCCGATCGGGTGCTCGTCGACGAACTGCTCCCACGGGTTGCGCTGCACCTGCTTCAGGCCGAGCGAGATGCGGCGCTTGGAGCGTCCACGTCCAGCACCATCACGTCCACCTCCTGGCTGGTGGAGACGATCTTGCCGGGATGCACGTTCTTCTTGGTCCAGGACATTTCGGAGACGTGCACCAGGCCCTCGACGCCCGGCTCCAGCTCCACGAAGGCGCCGTAGTCGGTGATGTTGGTGACGCGGCCGGTGTACTTGGCGCCGACCGGATACTTGGCGGCGACGCCTTCCCACGGATCGGCCTCGAGCTGCTTCATGCCGAGGCTGATGCGCTGGGTCTCCGGGTTGAACCGGATCACCTGCACCTTGACCTGCTGGCCGATCTGCAGCGCCTCGGACGGGTGGTTGATGCGCCGCCAGGCGATGTCGGTGACGTGCAGCAGGCCATCGACGCCGCCGAGATCGACGAAGGCGCCGTAGTCGGTGATGTTCTTCACCACGCCGTCGAGGATCTGGCCTTCCTTCAGGCCCTGGATCAGCTCGGTGCGCTGCTCGGCGCGGGTCTCCTCCAGCACGGCGCGGCGGGACACGACGATGTTGCCGCGGGCGCGGTCCATCTTGAGGATCTGGAACGGCTGCGGCGTGCCCATCAGCGGGCCGACGTCGCGCACCGGGCGGATATCGACCTGGCTGCCGGGCAGGAACGCCACGGCGCCGCCGAGATCGACGGTGAAGCCGCCCTTCACCCGGCCGTAGATCGTGCCGTTGACGCGCTGCTGCGTCTCGAACGCCTTTTCCAGGTTGGTCCAGGCCTCCTCGCGCCGCGCCTTCTCGCGCGACAGGATGATGGCGCCGTCCCTGTCCTCGTAGCGCTCGACGTAGAGTTCGATGATGTCGCCGGGCTTGACGTCGGGCTTGGTGCCGGGCGGGCCGAATTCCTTGAGTGCGATGCGGCCCTCGGACTTCAGGCCGACATCGACGATGGCGAATTCGTCGGTGAGGCGGAGGACGCGGCCGGTGACGACGGAGCCGTCGAAGCCGGTGTCCTGGCCGAGGGTTTCATCGAGGAGCGAGGCGAAGTCCTCGCCTCTGAAATGGTCCTGCATCGGGGCAGGCGGGGGAGCGGTGCGGGCGACGGTGGCGGATGATGCCATGTGGTGGTTGTGTTCCGTTACGGATGGTTCCGGGCCTGGACCCGGGATGAGCCGTTGGTGTGCGCGTGCCTTGCGGAAACACGGCTTGCCCGCGGACAGTCCCGCGGGCCGGGTTGTGGTGCAGCCAAAAGCACCCGCAAGCGGGGGCGAGCGGAGAGATACGCCGCATTCGCCCAGGCAAGCCGCGGCACAGCGTGGCGGCCGGGCGGGTCCGGCCGATCCCTAACGTGGCGGCACCGATCTGCGGACGATCTCCATCGCGCGGCGAACGCCGCGTCCGCATCCAGGTCGGTCGTGTCCACCAACTCGCGTCCTCCGCCTCGTCGCATGTTCGGTGCATCGCGTGTGTCGCGCGCGAGCATGTCTGCCTCGACGGTCGCCGGGTCGGCTGCGATGCCCTTCGCCTGCAGCTCCGACCATCGCCGGTGCGCTCGCGCGGCCAGCGACGCCGTGACGTAGAGCTTCACCGGGGCGTCCGGGAAAATCACTGTGCCGATATCGCGGCCATCCAGCACCGCGCCGCGGTCGCGTCGCGAAGTCGCGCTGGAAATCCAGCAGCGCGGCGCGCACGCGGGAATCGCGGCCACCGCGGCCGCGGCGGCATCCGCGACAGGCCCCGCAGGTCGTCGCGCTCGAGGTCGGCGGGGCGCAGTCGGCGCGCCGCCGCCTCGGCCGCCGCCGGGTCGGCCGGGATCGCCGCCTGCGTCCAGCACCAGCCGCCCGACGGCGCGGTACAGCAGGCCGGTATCGAGATAGGGCAAGCCCAATTGCGCGGCGATACGCCGCGCCAGCGTGCCCTTGCCCGCCGCGGCGGGACCGTCGATGGCGATGACCGGCCCGCGTGTCACGCCGGCGACAACGCTCCGCCGAGCCGGTTCATCAGCGCGACGAAGCCCGGGAAAGCTGGTGTCGATGAAGGTCGCCGTCGTCCACGGTCACCGGCTGCCCGGTCGCCACGCCCAAGCACCAGCGCGGCCATGGCGATGCGGTGATCCATATCGGTCTCGACCAGTCCGCCGCCCGGCAGCGGGCGCGCCGTCGCCATGCACGATCAGGTCGTCGCCCTCGATCTCCACCCGCCCGCCATTCGCCGCCAGCAGCGCGGCTGTGGCGGCGAGGCGGTCGCTTTCCTTCACCCGCAGCTCCTTCAACCCACGCATGCGCGTGGTTCCGGCCGCATGCGCGGCGATGACCGCAAGCACCGGATATTCATCGATCATGCTCGGCGCGCGTTCCCACGGCACATCGACGCCGCGCAGCGCGCCGATGCGACACGACCAGATCGCCAACCGGCTCGCCGCCCTGCGACCCGCCGGTTCTCGACAACGATATCCGCGCCCATTTCGGCCAGCGTCGCGTAGAGGCCGCAGCGCAGCTCGTTCAGGCCGACCCCGGCGATGGTCAGTCGCGAGCCCGGCACCAGCAATGCCGCGGCCACCAGGAAGGCGGCCGAGGACGGATCGCCCGGCACCGCTACATCGGCGGCACGCAGCTCGGGCTGGCCCTGCAGGCGTGATGACACGGCCCCTGCCCGCGTCCTCGACCTGCACCGTCGCGCCGAAATGCCGCAGCATGTTTTCGGTGTGATCGCGCGTCGCCTCGGGCTCCTCGACGCGGGTCATGCCGGGCGCGTTCAGCCCGCACAGCAGCACCGCCGACTTCACCTGCGCCGACGGCACCGGCACGCGATATCCAGTGGCAGCGCCTCCTCGGGCCCTGCACGGCGAGCGGCAGCCGGCCGCCCTCGCGCGAGGCAAACCGCGCGCCGCAGGCCGACAGCGGATCGATCACCCGGCGCATCGGCCGCCGCCGCAGGCTGGCATCGCCGGTCATCACCGCGAACAGCGGATGGCAGTTTGCGCCGGCGGCCGATGCGTCGGGTGATCGATCCGCTGTCGGCCTGTGGCGCGCGCTTCGCCGCGCGCGAGGGCGGCCGGCTGCCGCTCGCCGTTCAGGGACCGAAGGAGGCGCTGCCGCTGGAATACCGCGTGCCGGTGCCGTCGGCGCAGGTGAAGTCGGCGGTGCTGCTGTGCGGGCTGAACGCGCCCGGCATCACGCGCGTCGAGGAGCCCGAGGCCACGCGCGATCACACCGAGAACATGCTGCGCCATTTCGGCGCGACGGTGCAGGTCGAGGAGGCGGGCAGGGGGCGCGTCATCACCCTGCAGGGCCAGCCGGAACTGCGTGCCGCCGATGTCGTGGTGCCAGGCGATCCTTCCTCGGCCGCTTTCCTGGTCGCGGCGGCGTTGCTGGTGCCGGGTTCGCGGCTGACCATCGCGGGGGTCGGGCTGAACGAGTTGCGCTGCGGGTTCTATGCGACGCTGGCCGAGATGGGCGCCGATATCGTCATCGAGAACCGCCGCGTGCAAGGCGGCGAGCCGGTCGGCGACCTGGTCGTGTCGCATGGCGAACTGCGCGGCGTCGACGTGCCGTGGGAGCGCGCGCCGACAATGATCGATGAATATCCGGTGCTTGCGGTCATTGCCTCCCATGCTGTGGGAACCACGCGCATGCGCGGGCTGAAGGAGCTGCGGGTGAAGGAAAGCGACCGCGTCGCCGCCACGGCCGCGCTGCTGGCGGTGAACGGCGCGCGGGTCGAGGTCGAGGGCGACGACCTGATCGTGCACGGCGACGGCCGTCCGCTGCCGGGCGGCGGCCTGGTCGAGACCGACATGGATCACCGCATCGCCATGGCCGCCCTGGTCCTCGGCGTGGCGACCGAGCAGCCGGTGACCGTGGATGAGGCGGCCTTCATCGACACGAGCTTCCCGGGCTTTGCCGAGCTGATGAACCGTGCCGGCGGAGCGTTGTCGCCGGCGTGACACGCGGGCCGGTCATCGCCATCGACGGTCCCGCCGCGGCGGGGAAGGGCACGCTGGCACGGCGCATCGCCGCGGCACTCGGTTTGCCCTATCTCGACACCGGCTTGCTGTATCGCGCCGTCGGGCCGGTTGGTGCTGGATGACGGCGGCGATCCCGCCGATCCGGTGGCGGCCGAGGCGGCGGCGCGGGCGCTGCGGCCCGCCGATCTGGAGCGCGGCGACCTGCGCGGACCGGTCGCGGATGCCGCCGCGGCCGCGGTGGCGGCAATCCCGGCGGTGCGTGCGCGCGCTGCTGGATTTCCAGCGCAGCTTCGCCACCGGCCACGGGGCCGTGCTGGACGGCCGCGATATCGGCACGGTGATCTTTCCCGGATGCGCCGGCGAAGCTCTACGTCACCGCCTCGCTGGCCGAGCGGGCGCGCCGGCGATGGCTGGAGCTCAAGGCAAAGGGCATCGAGGCCGATCCGGCCACCGTCGAGGCAGAGATGCTGGCGCGCGACACGCGCGATGCGCCGAACATGCGTCAGGCGGCCGATGCGGAAGTGCTCGATACCACGTCCCTGGACGCGGAAGCGGCCTTCGAGCGGGCCTTGGCGGAGGTAAGGCGGCGGCTGGGCAGAAATTACCCCAGCATGGCGCAATGCTGACTAGGTATGCCGCAAAACACTCGGCAAGCTTGACTTCGCGAACTCCCGGCGTATGTCTGCGATATCGGCCTCGCCCCGTGAGGGCCTCGCCATCCTGCAACCCGGCCCGCGGTCGCTATCCGCGGGCAAGACGTGTTTCCAGACCGGAACGCGCACACCAACGGTCAAACCGGGTCCGCCCGGCTCCTCCGTAACGGAACACAACCAACACATGGCTCTATCCGCCACCGTCGCCCGCACCGCTCCCCCGCCTGCCCCGATGCAGGACCATTTCAGAGGCGAGGACTTCGCCTCGCTCCTCGATGAAACCCTCGGCCAGGATACCGGCTTCGACGGCTCCGTCGTCACCGGCCGCGTCCTCCGCCTCACCGACGAATACGCCATCGTCGATGTCGGCCTGAAGTCGGAGGGCCGTATCGCACTGAAGGAATTCGGCCCGCCCGGCACCAAGCCCGACGTGAAGCCCGGCGACGTCATCGAGCTCTATGTCGAGCGCTATGAGGACAAGGACGGCGCCATCATCCTGTCGCGCGAGAAGGCGCGGCGCGAGGAGGCCTGGACCAACCTGGAAAAGGCATTCGAGACCCAGCAGCGCGTCAACGGCACCATCTATGGCCGGGTGAAGGGCGGCTTCACCGTCGATCTCGGCGGCGCCGTGGCGTTCCTGCCCGGCACGCAGGTCGATATCCGCCCGGTGCGCGACGTTGGCCCGCTGATGGGCACGCCGCAGCCTTTCCAGATCCTCAAGATGGACCGCGCCCGCGGCAACATCGTGGTGTCGCGCCGCGCCGTGCTCGAGGAGACCCGCGCCGAGCAGCGCTCCGAGCTGATCCAGGGCCTGAAGGAAGGCCAGATCCTCGACGGCGTGGTGAAGAACATCACCGACTACGGCGCCTTCGTGGACCTGGGCGGCGTCGATGGGCTGCTGCATGTCACCGACATCGCCTGGCGGCGCATCAACCACCCGTCCGAGGCGCTGCAGATCGGCCAGCAGGTCAAGGTGCAGGTGATCCGGTTCAACCCGGAGACCCAGCGCATCAGCCTCGGCATGAAGCAGCTCGAGGCGGATCCGTGGGACGGCGTCGCGGCCAAGTATCCGGTCGGCGCCAAGTACACCGGCCGCGTCACCAACATCACCGACTACGGCGCCTTCGTGGAGCTGGAGCCGGGCGTCGAGGGCCTGGTGCACGTCTCGGAGATGTCCTGGACCAAGAAGAACGTGCACCCTGGCAAGATCGTCGCCACCAGCCAGGAGGTGGACGTGATGGTGCTGGACGTGGACGCCTCCAAGCGCCGCATCTCGCTCGGCCTGAAGCAGGTGCAGCGCAACCCGTGGGAGCAGTTCGTCGACGAGCACCCGATCGGCACCGAGGTCGAGGGCGAAATCCGCAACATCACCGAGTTCGGACTGTTCATCGGCCTGTCCGCCGGACATCGACGGCATGATCCACATGTCCGACCTGTCGTGGGACGAGCCGGGCGAGCTGGCCATGGCCAAGTACGAGAAGGGCCAGGTGGTGAAGGCCAAGGTGCTCGATGTCGATGTCGAGAAGGAGCGGATCAGCCTGGGCATCAAGCAGCTCAAGGACGATCCGGCCGCCTCGGTGCTGGAGTCGGTGCACAAGGGCGAGGTGGTCACCTGTGTGGTCACCGGCATCCAGTCGAACGGCATCGAGGTGAAGGTCGGCGACGTGCTGACCGGCTTCATCCGCCGCGCCGAACTGGCGCGCGACAAGTGCGACCAGCGCCCCGACCGCTTCGCCGTGGGCGAGAAGGTGGACGCCAAGATCATCGCGGTCGACCGCGCCGCCCGCAAGCTCAGCCTGACCATCAAGGGCAAGGAGGTCGAGGAGGAGAAGCAGGCGATGGCCGAGTTCGGTTCGTCCGACTCCGGCGCCTCGCTGGGCGACATCCTCGGCGCGGCGATCCGCCGCCGCAACCAGCAGGCGCAGACCGAGAGCGATTGACGTCGTCCAGTGGTCCGCTGATCACTGCCGCATGCGCCTGGAGACCGACCTGCTGCTCGATCGGCGCCGGCTGAAGCGCCGGCTGTTCTTCTGGCGCAGTTTTGCCGTGCTCGCCGTGCTGGCCGCGGTGCTGGTGGCGCTGCGCGGCGAGCACATCGGCTTCGGCCGGTCGCACCTCGCGCGGCTGACCGTCAGCGGGATCATCAGCGACGACCGCAAGCTCGACGAGGCAGTGACCAGGCTCGCCGACAACGCAGCGTGAAGGCGCTGATCGTGGCGATCGACAGCCCGGGCGGCAGCGTGGCGGGCGGCGAGGGCCTGCACGACGCGATCGCCCACGTCGCCGAGAAGAAGCCCGTCGTCGCGGTGATGGGCGGGACGGCGGCGTCCGCCGGCTACATGATCGCGGTGCCCGCCGCCCGCATCTTCGCGCGTGAGGCGACGCTGACCGGCTCGATCGGCGTCCTGCTGGAGACCGGCGAGGTGTCCGGCCTGCTGAAGTCGATCGGCGTGAACGCAGAGGCGATCACCTCGGGGCCGCTGAAGGATCAGCCCAGCTTCACCAAGCCGCTGTCAGCCGCAGGGCAGGGACGTGCTGCAAGGGCTGGTGATGGACATGTACGACCAGTTCGTCGGCATGGTCGCGAGCGGCCGGCACATGGACGCGGCGCGGGTGCGCGAGTTGGCGGATGGGCGGGCCTATACCGGGCGGCAGGCGCTGAAGCTCGGCCTGATCGACGCGATCGGCGGCGAGCACGACGCGCGGCTGTGGCTGGCGCAGCAGAAGGAGTGTTTCGGCCGATCTGCCGGTCGAGGACGTCTCCACCAGCAGCCTGACCAGCCGGGCACTCTCCTCGAGCCTGGGCTGGATGTTCGATGAGTTATGGAAAAGCCTGTTTTCCCAAGGAGTTATCCTTGACGGCACGCGGTTGGTCTGGCAACGTTTCGGAGGCTGAACTGCCACCCGCTTGCGGGGCCATGACCAAATCGGAGCTCATCGCGGAACTCGCCGCCAACAACCCGCATCTGCGGGGCGCGGATGTCGAGCTGATCGTGGCGACGATCTTCGACCAGATCACCGGTGCGCTGGCCCGCGGCGAGCGGGTGGAGCTGCGCGGCTTCGGCGCCTTCACCGTGAAGCGGCGCAACGCGCGCACCGGGCGCAACCCGCGCACCGGCGAGGCGGTGCCGGTGGACGAGAAGGCCGTGCCGTTCTTCAAGGCCGGCAAGGAGTTGCGCGACCGGGTCAATCGCGGCAGGATAGGATCACAACGCGCAGTAAATGTAGGATAATTTCTCCCCCTCTCTTTAGGGGTTGGGGGGAGGGGGAGAACAGGGTCGGTCGGCCATGCGCCTGCTGATCGCGCTTCCGCTGCTGCTGTTGCTGGTGCTGTTCGCGCTGTCGAACACCGCGCCGGTCCGCCTGGGGCTCTGGCCCACCGACTACACGCTGGAGCTGCCGCTCTCGCTGGCCGTGCTCGGCGCCATGGCGATCGCCTTCCTCGCCGGCGGCCCGATGGTGTGGGTGTCGGAACTGGCCCAGCGCCGGCGCGCGCGCCACGCGGAGCAGGCGGTGCGGCTGCTGGAGGCACAGGTGCAGGAGCTGAAGGCGAGGCTGCCGCAGGCGCCGCCGCCATGACCGTGCAGGTGAAGATCTGCGGCATCAACGATCCGACGGCGTTCGACACCGCGATCGCCGCTGGCGCCGACTGGGTGGGCTTCAATTTCTTTCCGCCCTCGCCGCGCTTCGTCACGCCGGCACAGGCCGCCGACTGTCGGCACGTTCGCCCGGCGGCCCGCCGCGCGTGGGGCTGTTCGTCGATCCGACGCCGGAGACGATCGCCACCACGCTGGATATGGTGCGGCTGGATATCCTGCAGCTCTACGGCGCGCTGGACCTGCCGGCGCTGCGGGCCCGCTTCGGTCTGCCGATCTGGCGCGCGGTCGGTGTGGCGACCGCCGCCGATCTGCCCGTCGGAGCCGGTGGCGCCGACCGGCTGCTGGTGGAGGCCAAACCGCCGCCCGACGCGACGCGGCCCGGCGGCAACGCCGCGCGGTTCGATTGGTCGCTGCTGCGCGGCTGGGCTGCGCCGGCGCCCTGGATCCTCGCCGGCGGCCTGACCGCGGACAATGTCGCCGAGGCGATCCGCAGCACCGGCGCCGTCGCGGTGGATGTGTCCTCAGGTGTGGAAAGCCGGACCGGCGTGAAGGACCCGGCGCTGATCCGCGCCTTCATCGCCGCGGTCCGCGGGGTGGTCGCGTAGAGGGTCGATCAGGGCTTGGTCTTCGCGTCCTCCAGTTGCCGGCGCAGGCTCTCCACCTCGGCGCGCAGTGCGGCGATCTCCTGTGCCTGGCCGGCGTCCCCGGTCTCCGCCCCGCGATAGAACGGCGTGAACAGGCTGAACGCCCGCTCCATCATCGCCATGTTCTGCCGGCCGACCTCCTCCATGTTGCCGAACGGGAACATGGTGCCGATCGAGCCCATGGTCTTCTGCATCGCCGCCCGCATCTGCTCCTGCTGCTGCGCGAACGCCCCCATCGCCTGCTCGAGGAAGCGCGGCACCAGGCTCTGCATCTGGTCGCCGTAGAAGCCGATGAGCTGGCGCAGGAACGCGGTCGGCAGCAGGGCGCGGCCCTTGCCTTCCTCCTCCACGATGATCTGGGTCAGCACGCTGCGGGTGATGTCCTCGCCGGTCTTGGCGTCGTACACCACGAAGTCGCGCCCCTGGCGCACCATGTCCGCCAGGTTGTCCAGCGTGATGTAGCTGGAGCTCTCCGTGTTGTAGAGCCGCCGGTTGGCGTATTTCTTGACCACCACCACGCGGCGAGGTGTCGGCGGTCTTGGCTTCCGGCGCGGCGTGGACGGTCTCGGCCATGCATGCCTCGGTATTCCGATCGGGCCTAGCATGCGGCTTATGCCGCACCTGCGAAAGCCCTTTCGCGCAATCTTCTCTATCTTGCCCCACGGTGTTGCCTCATTTGGTCCGCGCCACCATGGTATCGGCCTCATGAGTGTGACGACGCCTGCCCGCATGACCGCCGACGAGTTTATCGCCTGGGCGATGCAGCAGCCCGAGGGGCAGCGCTACGAGCTTGTCGACGGCGAGGCGGTCGGCATGGCGCCCGAGCGCGCGGGCCATGCGCGCGCCAAGGGTCTCGTCTATGAAGCTCTGGCGCAGGCGATCCGGGCCGCCGACGTGCCGTGTGAAGCCTTTCCGGACGGCATGTCGGTCCGCGTGGATGCCGACACGGTGTACGAACCGGATGCACTGGTCCGCTGCGGGTCACCGTTGGATGACGATGCCGTCGAAGTGCCCGATCCGCTGATCGTGGTGGAGGTCGTGTCGCCATCCTCCGCCAGCGGGATTCCGGCAGTAAGCTGGAAGGCTACTTTCCGCTGCCGTCGGTGCGGCATTATCTGATCGTCACGATCCGCAACCGTGCCGTCATCCACCATCAGCGCGACGAGGTCGGCGGCATCACCACCCGCATCATTCGCGACGGTCCGATCCGGCTGGATCCGCCCGGTATCGAACTGGCCGGGTTGTTCCTGGCTTGACACGCTAGCGCGGTGCGCGCTCGAGGCACGCTCGTCCCATCCTATCTCCTTATTCTGATCGCGTGACTCAGCCCTCCGGCATTCCGCCTCCGGTCATCCGCTAACTTTCCAGGAACTCGGCGAAGTACTCCTCCGCACTGATCCGCCTTGCCACGATGCCGGCGATATACGCCTGCTCCGCGAACACCTCGATCGTCGCGCGGTTCGCGCTCGAACCCATCGGCATGGAAGTCGGCGCCCATCAGCGCCTCGGTCTCCTCCAGCTCCGCATCCAGCCACGGCGACGCATAGGGGAACGACCGCTGCGCCTTGCCGAACCCTCCGTGCAGCGGACGAATGCGTCGGTCAGCGCACGCGCAATCCATTTGTTCTGCTGCCACGTCTCGCGCCGCAGCACGATGAGATGCTGCGGCGGGAACATGCGCGTGGCGCGGAAATACTGCCGCTCGATCGCGCGGATGTCGGGGAACAGCCGCACGATCGGCCCGTCCACCGGATGATAGCGGCGCGGCCGCGGCGGGCTGTAGATCGCGTCCAGTTCGCCGGCGATCAGCATCTCGGACAGCGCGCGTCCCTCCGGCGCGGCATGCACGCCATCCGGCAGCGTATAGACGTGGCTGGTGATGCTCGGCTCGTCGACCGCGCCGATGCACCATTGCAGCTCCTCGGGCGGCACGCCGATGAAGCGCAGGAAATGCCGGTACCAGATCGAGCCGCTGGCCACCCAGTCGTACATCCCGACGCGCCTGCCGCGCAGATCCGCCGGCGTCTTCACCGGCCCGTCCTTGCGCACATACAGATCGCGCCCGGTGAAATTGCGCAGCGGGAACACCGGCAGCGCGACCAGGCTGCGGTCGCCCTGGTCGATCCGGCGCAGATGTCCGGCCATCGACGACTCGCCGCCATGCACCGCCGGATCGCTCGCGGCGCGACGCAGCATCTCGGCGCGCGCGGGCCACGAGCCTTCGCTGCCAAGCACCATGGTCAGGTCGATGCCGTCCGGCTTCACGGCGCCGACCGCCAGCGGCATC
>CAVPTU010000032.1:0-18365 GCA_963708565.1 uncultured Alphaproteobacteria bacterium | reverse complement strand
AATTTGTCGAGCTTGGTCTCCGTCTCGTCGTTTCGTTCGAATCCCGCGACATGTTCAAGGTGAGCGATAACCGGATGGAATGCGCTATCCTGATGATGCGGCGAGCAAAAAAGACGAATGCGAGTATGCGGCACGGGGCCGATGCGCTGCTGAAGCGCAATCGTCAGCCGCGATTTGCCGATGCCCGGTTCTCCTGAGATCAGCACGACCTGACCGTCGCCGGCTTTGGCGTGGGACCACCGCCGTAGCAAGATCTCAATTTCCTCCTGCCGGCCAACCAACGGGGTGAGTGCCGATCCGCGCAATGCCTCGAACCGGCTCTCCACCCGGCTAGGCCGCAATACCTGCCACACCGGCACCGGCTCGCCGATCTGTCGCACTTCTCGAAGGCCGAGCTCGGAATAGTCGAATATGCCGCCGATAAGCCGTCGGGTCTGCTGGTCGAGCAATATCGCGCCCGGTTCGGCCATCGCCTGCAGGAGGCCAGCGAGGTTGGACGCTTCGCCAACGATCCCGTGCTCCAGCGCGCCGCCCACCCCGGCCAAATCGCCCACGACGACGAGGCCCGTCGCTATGCCGATGCTGGATAGTCAGCGGCTCGCCTGCAACATCGAGTTGGCCGACGCGTTCGACCAGGGCCAACCCTGACCGCACCGCCCGCTCGGCATCGTCCTCATGGGCTTCGGCATTGCAAAAGAGATGAGAACCCCACCGCCCATCGATTTGGCAACATAACCGCCGAAGTGACCGACCTCTTCTGTAACCGCAGCATGATACGCCCCCAGGACCATGTGCAGAACCCCTCCGGGTTGTAGCCTCGCCCAAGCGCCGTCCGAGCCGACGAGGTCGCAAAACATGATTGTGAGCTGCCGCCGTTCAGCCATTCCGCATGGCCCGAGTGCCGGCTCGCCAGTCGTGAGGCCGCTAGCATGCTCGCCGGCCCGAGGCATCTCCTTTATTGCCTCAGCGACGCCGCTCGCTATCGTTTCTTGCACTTCTAGCGCCTCGTCGAGCGAGCCGTCGACCCGGTTGGCCCACAAATGTGCACCGTCGGCAGTGTCTCTTAGCTGGGGAATGATGCGGGGGAGACGGTCGCCTTCTTTGCGGCATCTGAGCCTTCGAGCACATAGCGCAAGCCCATTTCTCGGCCGACCCGCTTCACATCGATCGCCCGACCTTTGCAGTAAAAGCCGAATTGCGCGCGATAACGAACAGCCAGCGAATGCGGCTCAGCGCGGTGATGATCTCCTCGACCAAGCCGTCGGCGAAATACTCCAGCTCCGGATCGTCGCTAAGGTTCTGAAACGGCAACACCACGATTGACGGCTTCTCGGAAAATTCCGCAGCTCGCTGGAGTGTTGCGAAATCCAGGGATGTAACCTGCTCTTTGACCTCAGCAATAAACCGGACACCCTTTCGAGGCAGTGTGCGGATCAGGCGCTGCGCCTCGCCAGTATCACCGACTGCCCGGCGCGCCGCGTTGATCCGGGTAGTCAGCGCCGATCCCGAGACGATCCGGCCGCCCCACACTGCCTCTAGCAAGTCGTCCTTGGTAACAACTCGGTCACGATGCTGTACGAGGTAAGCGAGAAGATCAAAGACCTGGGGCTCAACAGCGATCGGTTCGGAGCCGCGCCACAGCTCGCGGCGATCAGTGTCGAGAGAATACCCGTTAAACGAGAATTGCATTGTCTCTAGGTCATCTTAACGTGTTTTCTTAAGAAAAAGACAAGCGCATCTTAAGAGAGAACCAAGCACGTCATAAAGCGATTTCTCGGCATTTAGGTCATCATGCACTCGTGCCGAGCGACCCCAGTCCCCCATCGTGGGGGTCGGGGCTTCGGCCGGAAGATCGATGCCGTCGCGGCACTTCTCGAGGCGTTGCCGCGCCGCCATGACGACAACAGCGGAAAGGGGACACCGGATGCGGGAAAGCCGGCGAATACTGGTCGTCGAAGACGATTTTCTGGTCGCGTCATTGCTCGCGGAGATATTGGAATCGGTCGGCTGGCAGGTGGTCGGGCCGGTCGCGCACTTGGCTACGGCGCTCGACGCCGCGGCGAGCGAGGGCTTCGATGCAGCGGTGCTCGACGTCGATCTCGGTGGCCAAACCGTGTATCCGGTGGCGGAAGTGCTTGACGCGCGCAGGGTTCCGTTCGTCTTTGTGACCGCCTACGGCCGAGAGGCATTGCCGCCCTTATTTGCGGGCGGCCGCACCTTGGCAAGCCGTTCGCGCCCGGGGAGTTGATCGGTACAGTGGCGCGCCTCATTGATCGCGCGGCAGAAGCCGAGGCCTTATTGATATAAGCGTTGCGATATCATCGGCGCTCGATCAACTGCACGAGGCGATAGAACGTAACTTCGCCGTCCTTCGCAGATAACCCGCTCCGGCGGAGAGCGAGTTCGTCTTCCTCGTTAAATGTGGTAATCTACACATCGACCTGCGGCAGGCGCGGCAAGCTCTCGAGCCATGCACGGGCTTGCTTCGTTTTAGTGGAGAGGGATTAGGGTCGGGTTGCGTCTCTCGGGCGAACAGACCGGCTCGGCTGGACCGCGGCGCGGCTGACGCACTGCGCCAATTGGAGACCTCTGATAACCTGGCGGTTTCGGCGAATTTGTGATTCGATGCGGCGGGGTGCTCGCTGGGGGCGGCGAATGCGCGGTCAAGCCGATGTTCAAGATCTTGGTCCTCCAGGCAAACCACAACCTTTCAGCTGAGCGCATCAAATATCTGATCAAGGACCGGCTGTCGTTCATGCGGGTTCTTCGGCTTGGGCTTGGTGACGCGGTGCCGGACGCCAACACGAACATCCGCCGGGTCGGTTCGGGCGAAACCCTGCTCGACCTGGTCGCGTAATGCGCGGGCGGCTGCGCTTGCCGTTCTTCTATGGCTGGCTACTGGTTGCGATCGGGTTCGTAACGATGGCGGTGGGGGTCAACGCTCGCACCGCCTTCTCCCTGCTGTTCCCACCAATCCTCGATGAATTCGGCTGGGGCAGAGGGCTCACCGCCGGGATTTTCTCGTTCGGCTTTCTCGTCTCGGCTCTGGTGACGCCTTTTGTCGGCTGGCTGATGGACCGGCGCGGCCCGGCTCTCGTCGTCGAGCTCGGCGTCGTCGCCATGGCGGCGGGGCTGCTGCTGGCGCCGCTTGCGCGCGAGGCTTGGCAGCTCTACCTGACGCTCGGCGCATTGGTCGGCGGCGGCATCAACTGCCTCGCCTATACCGGCCAGTCATTGTACCTGACCCACTGGTTCGTGCGCCGGCGCGGGCTTGCCCTCAGCATCGCCTTTTCCGGGGTCGGCATCGGCTCAATCACCTTGTTGCCGTGGCTGCAAACACTGATCGAGGATCGCGGCTGGCGCGCCGCCTGTTGGGCGCTCGGCATTGTTGTCTTGGTCGTGCTGGCGCCGCCCAACCTGCTGTTGCGGCGGCGACCCAAGGATCTCGGATTGAACCCCGACGGCATCGGCGCGGGCAGCCTGGCAGGTGTCCGGCACGGCAACATCATCGATCACGACTGGGCGGCGGTGGATTGGACACTGGCGCGGGCGCTGCGCACCGCCCGCTTCTGGTGGATTGCCGTTGGCTATTTCTGCGGCCTCTTCGCCTGGTACGCAGTGCAGGTGCACCAGACCAAATACCTGATCGACATCGGCTTCTCGCCGGCAATCGCTGCCTGGGCCTTGGGGATCGTCAGTCTCGTCGCAGTGCCCGGCCAGATCGCGCTAGGCCATTTATCTGATCGCATCGGGCGCGAGTGGGTGTGGATGATTGGCAACGGCGGCTTCGTTTTGTGCTGCCTTGCCCTGATCGCGCTGCGCGGCCATCCGACCATGCCAGTTCTGTACGCTATGGTTGTCGCCCAGGGCGCCTTAGGCTACGGCCTGACCTCGGTGATGGGTGCAATCCCGGCCGAGATTTTCGAGGGCCGGAATTACGGCAGCATCTTCGGCTGCGGTGATGCTGGCGGCAATATTAGGCGGGGCGGCCGGGCCCATGGCTCGCCGGCGGCCTTCACGACCTCTTCGGCAATTACGCGCCGGCATTTTGGATATCGATAGTCCTTAGCCTCGTCTCCGCCACCGCGATTTGGCTCGCCGGCCCGCGCAAGGTCCGCGGTGTCGCCGGCCGAATTAACAGCGCGGCGGCAAGTTGATCCATCCCTGCGCGTCCATCGTCATCGACCTGGCGGGCCTATCGACCCTTGCGTTGCCGTATCCGGCGGGGGTTTTGCGAGGTCTAGCCATTTGTTCGACTGCTATTGAGCGATATAGCCACCATCGATCACGAGTTCGGTGCCGGTGATAAAGGACGCCTCGTCCGAGGCGAGGAATAGCACGCCGTAAGCGACCTCGATTGGCTCGCCGAGCCGGCGCAGCGGGGTCAGCGCGATCTTGTCGGCGCGCTCGTTGGCGTTGGTCGCATTTAGCATCGGCGGCATATAGCCGGGATGCACCGAGTTGACTCGGATACCCAGAGGGCCGTAGCGCACCGCCGCCGACTTCGTATAGATCCGCACCGCGCCTTTTGACGCGCTATAGGCGGGATGACCGCCGGCGCCACCGACAAAGCCCATGATCGAGCTGATGTTGACGATCGAGCCGCCGCCGGTCTTCGCCATTTGCTCGGCGGCAAGCTTGGTACCGAGGAATACGCTGGTCTGGTTGACCGCGATCACCCGCTGCCAGCCTTCCAGCCCGTCCGGATCGCCAACCGAGCTACCTGAAATCCCGGCATTGTTCACCAGGATGTCAAGCCGACCGTAACTCGCCAAGGACTTTGCAATAAGGGCAGCCCATTCGCTTTCGCTGGTTACGTCGATCGTCGCGGCGATACCTTCGCCACCGACGGCACGGATGCTCGCGGCCACCGCCTCGGCTTTATCCCCCAGGATATCGGCAACGACCACCCGGGCGCCTTCCGCCGCGAAGAGCCGCACTTCGGCCTCGCCCATTCCGTGCGCACCGCCGGTTACGATCGCGACCTTGTCCTTGAGCCGCATGGTCCCCTCCTCGCTTCGCCAGCTGCTAATCTATACTGGATACAAGTGCAGGGCCCGCGAGGAGGAATGTTTCGATGATCGTCGGAAGCGGCAGGTTCAGATATCGGGTCAAATCCCGACCGGGCGAAATTGCCTGAGGGCTGGTAGCGGTCGGTTCCGATCAGTCGCTCGTCGTCTTGGTCTCCCAAAACCGCGCCCGGCCGAGGTTGTGAACCTCAAGCGACGCGCAGGACCGCCTTGCCGGTGAACTCGCGATCGATCAGCCGACGGGCGACCGTGCTGATCTCGCCCCAAGGCGCCTCGACCGCAATTTGCGGTCGCAACTTCTTCGCCGCGATCAGATCCGCGAGCAGCGCCAAGCCGATGCCGGCTCGCTCGACACTCATCAATTCGTGAAACAGGGTGAGCCCGTAGAGCCGCGACCCGCCGGTCGCAAAAAAATCACGGCTTTCGAAGGTCACCTGGGCAGCGTCGGATACCCCGAATGTCACGCAAGTGCCGCCCGGCTGCAGCATGCCGAGCGCCGCAGCAAGGGCGGAACCGCCAAGCGAGTCCAAGATCAGCCAGAACGGCCCATGAGCCTTGGCGGCAATGAGTTCGCGGTCAAGCACGACCCGCTCGCCGCACCATTCTGCAACAGCGGCGCGATATTCCTCGCGGCGCACATGGCCCCACACTTGGGCGCCGGCCGCCAGTGCGAGCTGACAGGCAAGATGCCCGACCCCACCCGAGGCGCCGTCGACCAGCACCTTGCGCCCGAGCAACAGCCCGCCTTGGCGCAGCGCGTGCAACGCGGTGAGGCCCGCCACCGGCAACGTCGCCGCTTCGGCATCCCCGACCGCATCGGGCAATGCGGCGACCGCATGGGTGCGGCAATTGACCCGCTCGGCCCAAGCGCCCGATGGCAGAATGCCAACTACCCGAGTCCCGGGTTTGGGCCCGCTGCCATCGGCCGCCGCGGTCTCGGTCACACCAACAAAATCCCAGCCGGGCCGCCACCCGGCCTCGGCCTGCTGCACGGCGCGCCGCGTCTCACCGCGGTTGAGCGAGATTGCGGTCACTCGCACCACCGCCTCGTCGCGATCGGGATCGCGCAATTCAACCGGCTTGATTGCAAGCCTCCCCGGCGCGGCGGGATCGACGACAACAGCACGAACCTGTCGAGGCATACGTATTCTCCGTATAAGCCAGGATATTAGGTGCTCGCCTCCGACGAGTTGCCTCCCGCTCAGGCCAGCGCGATCTTGGTCCACAACAGCCGCGCCTCATGCTGGGATCGTTCTGCACCCGCCACTCGGTGTCTATCATCATTGTCGCCGGTCGGCCGCCGCATAGGCCGACCAGTGCGGGATCGCCTTGTTATCGGGCATGCCGGTGCGGGCAAAGCTGGCCCAGGTCGCCGACTCCGCTGCAGCGATCGCCGCAGCCGCCGGGGAGCGGCCGGTTGTCCCACTTCTCCTGATCAGCGCGCACCCGGTCGTCATATCTGAGCCGCTAATACGTCTCGGGGGGCAGGTTGAGGTGCGGGAAGACGCTGTGGACGTGTGGCGTCACGACCTGGCGCGCCGGGCGAATATAGGACTTGTCGAGCTCGTGATAGCCGGTGACACCGAGTAACGACAGGCAGATGCGGATCTCGTCTTCGAGGATCTCGAACAGCCGCACTACGCCGGGGCCACCGGCCGCAGCAAGTCCGTAAATATACAGCCGACCGACCGAGACCACATCGGCGCCGAGGATCAGCGCCTTGACCACATCGGTGCCGCGGTAGATGCCGCCATCGACCATGACGCGGGCGCGGCCGCCGACGGCTTCGACCACTTCTGGCAATACGTCGATCGAGCCGACTCCCTGATCGAGCTGGCGTCCGCCATGGTTCGAGACGTAGACGCAGTCGGCGCCACATTCGAGCGCAATCTTGGCGTCCTCGGCGGTGCCGATTCCTTTCAGAACGACCGGAATGTCGAAGTTCTTTTTGATCCGCTCGATGTCGCGCCAGTTGAATTGCGCTTGGTAGATGCGGGCCTCGTCAACACTCGCGCTCACCCGTGCGCGCCGGCGCTGGTGACGCTTGGCAATGTCGCGTTCGCGGCGGCTATGGCTATCGGTGTCGATGGTGAAGCAGAACGCGTCATAGCCGTGGTCGATGGCGCGGCGGACATGATCATCGACCCACTCTGCGTCGCCACGAACGTAGAGCTGGAAGATTTTGAAGCCCTCGCCAGAGGCTTCCGCTGTTTTCTCCAGCCCCGGGTGTGCGCCGGAGCTTAGAATCATGCCGTTGCCGAACTCGCGGGTGGCCGCTGCGACGGTGGCGCCGCCACCCGGCTCGAACACCTCGAGCCCGCCGACGGCCGAGCAAAGCACCGGGATGCGGAGCTTCTTGCCGAAGAAAGTGCGGCTGCAATCGACGTTCGACACATCGCGCAAAACCCGCGGCCGAAAGCCGTAGGCATCGAGCGCCGCACGGTTGCGAGCCAAGGTCGTCTCGGTCTCAGAGCCGCCGATAAGATAATCCCAGTTGTTGCGATTGAGGTTAGTGCGCGCTTGGGTGACGAATTCGTGCAGATTCTGAAACCGGTCTTCGAGCGACTCGGTCATCGTTGTTCTCCCTCGCTGGTTTGTCTTCTGTGGCAGGCCGAGGCTGGTGGCGTCGGACGGCAAGGGCCTCAGCGTAAGCCGAGCTATCCGACTTCGGCAATCGCTCCAGTCTTTGGCTATTTTACAACCTGATCCCCTCTATCTGGTCCTGTCTGGGGCGCTCCTTGGTCCGATCGTAAAGCTTGGTGTTTTGGGGCCGTGCAATGAGACGACTAGGCCCGAGGTCGACCTCCCGCGGGCAATCTCGACATCGAGCCCGCGCAGCCCGTCGAGCACCGCTTCGGTGGTCAGCGGCAGATCGAGCCCGAGCTCCGGCCTGGCATGAATTTGGCGGCGCAACGCCACCGCGGCAGGCAAAAGCTGTTGTGCCTCATTCAGAAAGCGCTGCGAGTTGGACATATCTGCGATCCTCCCATTCCCGCCGGCCGATCAGCCGAACCGATCGCCCAGCACAGCGCGCATCACTGAGGCGGTGCTGAGAAAGGGGCGTCGCCTGTAAATTTCCGCAGTGGGTGGCTACCCTAGCTTGGCACCCGGGGTTTCCAGCGTGACCGACGAGACGTGCCAATTCCGGACCTCGCTGGCGACGCGACACCGGCTCTATGTCTTACGGACGGTCGGCGTAAAACCGGCTTGCGGCGTCGATTTCCGCTGGCGTCATCTCGCGCGCAACGTTGCGCATCTGCTCGCTGATGTCGTTGCGCCGGGCGCCGGAGGCGAAGGCCTTCAGCTGGCTGTGCAGATAGACCAAGGCTGTCCCTCGAGCCACGGCGCGCCGGCCTTGTTGCCGAGCTCGCCGTGGCACGCGCCACAGGGCGCATGTTGCGCATCGGCGCGCCGTCGCGACGATCCGGGGCGTCCGCCGTCGACGGCAGGATCGTCGGAGACCCGCGGCAGATAGGCGTAATACGCGGCGAGGTCACGCATATCGCGCGTCGCTCAGATCGGCGACCAGCGGAGCCATCATCGCGCTGGCGCGCGCGCCGGTTTTGAAGTCCACCAGCTCCTTATAGATCGCGACCGGGTATTGCCCAGCAAGGTTGGGTGTATCCGCCTGGCTCAAGCCGCGTGCGCCGTGGCACATGGTGCAACGCAAGGCAGTGTTGCACCTCGGCCGATCGATACCGCGCTCGCCACCTGCAGCATTCTGCGGATCGATTTCGACGCTGCGTCGTCGGATAATCGGCATGGACGATCTGCGTGCTGGACGGCGGATTGCGAACCAACCCGGCCGCGCTGCAGATCGCGTCCCAGACGCCCATGGAAACGCCCGCCTTGCTGCTGGAGCGGCAACCACACAAAGCCGACAACGGCCGCGACGATCGCGATCGCCGCGGTGATGCCGACGCTGCGCGGTGAACCACGGATTGCGCAGCGACACGATCCTTTGCCGGCTCGTCACCGGGCTTCCACTCTGACCGCAGGAACCGCGGTGCCGGATGTCGCGAGGAGATGAGCAATCGGGAAGCCGTAATTGACGATGGTCAGCCCCATCATCAGTCCGAGCCAGAGCCCGAAGCCATTCAGTGCGGCCGGTAATGAGCGCGGCGGATGCGCGGCGACGCTGAACCGATACGGCGCCGGCTCGGTCCGCGGTGCGGTCTGGCCGCGCGCCAGTACGATTAGGAACAGCGCGCCCGAGACCACCAGAATCGCGCCGCCGATGACCGACATCGTCACCCATGGAGCCTGCGCGGCGATCACCGGATCCGTGTAGTCGTAGAACGCCATGCGCCGCGGCATGCCGAGGATGCCGACATAATGCCATGGAAACGTCAGCACGATCATGCCGACGAACCATAACCAGAGCTGCGTACGCATTAGGCCGAAGCTGTCCAGCGCGCGCCCGGTCAGATGCGGCCAGATGTCGTAGGCGATCACGAAATACATGATGACGATCGCACCGGCGAAGATCAGGTGGAAATGGCCGGTGACCCATTGCGTGTTGTGGATAGTGCTGTTGAGTTGATAACTCATATTGATCAGCCCGCCGGCGCCGCCGAAACCAAGCATAATGAAGGAAAACGCGGCCCCGAGCATGACCGGGTTACGCCACGGAAGTGCCGTCAGCCAGCCCAGCGCCCCCTTGCCGCCGCGCAGGCGCCCGGCGATCTCGACCGAGGCGCAGATCGTGAACACGGTCAGCAACGTCGGCAGCGCGACAAAGGCGGTGAACACGGAATGCAGGTATTTGAATCCGGCGCCGACCTGCGGATCCTCGAAAGTGTGATGAATGCCGATCGGCATCGCGACGACGAGGAACAGGATGAAGGCAATCCGCCCCATCCTATCGCTGAACAGCCGGCCGCCGATCGCCCGGGGCACGATCGTGTAATAGGCGATGTAGGCCGGCATCAGCCAGAAATAGACGATCGCGTGCAACGTCCAGGAGAAGAAGACGCGCGCGAGCCCGGCGTCGATCGTGCTGCGCCAGCCGAGCGCCACCGGGATGATCTGGAACAACAGTTCGATCGCCGCGCCAACCGCGGTCCAGCCCCAGAGATAGGCGCCGGCGACCGTCGCGAACATCGCGAAAGGCACCGGCGCGCCGCGGTGGTCTGCGTTTCCAGCAGTATAGATTCACCGACATCAGCGCGACCCAGACCCACGAGCCGACGACGACGAGCACGACGCCGATGTAGTAAAACGGACTGCCGATCAGCGGCGGGTAAAAAGTGTAGAGCACCGAGGCAAGCCCCAAGGCGACCGGGACGATCGCCGTGAATGTGCCGATGACCACGAGCGCTAATCCGAGCCAGGCCCAACGCAGCCCGACCATCGGCCGCTGCAGCGCCTGTTCGGTTACGAAATAGCCGAACCCCATGGCAACGAGCGTTGGAAACACATACGCCATCGTCGTGCCGTGAGCGGTGACCGAGCGGTAGTACCATCCCGGATTGCCGATCCAGGCGGAGAGCGGGCTGCGAACGAACATTTGCCATTCGCCGAGCAGCAGCGCCGCGCCAAAGGCGCCAAAGGCGAGCCACAGATGGGCGATGATCAGCCGCTTGCTATTCAACACAGCTCAGCCTCCGGCGATCCGCCGCCATGCGCGCGAACGCGACCTTGTCGACGATTTTGATCCTGCCCCACATGCCTTCATGGCCCATGCCACAGAATTCGTGACAGGGGATCAGGCGTTCGCCTGGCGTCGCGAAGCGCGCCGGCAAGCTGGAAACATAGCCCGGCACCAGCATCAGATTGATGTTGGTTCCGGTGATCAGGAAGCCGTGCACGACGTCGGCACTCGTCGCGCGGAACGTGACCGGCGTATCGGCCGGCACCAGCATGCAGGACGGCGTGAAAGAATACTGCTGGCCGATCGCGCGCACCGTGACCGAGCCGTCGGGCTCGACCGCGCTCCCGAGATTGCTTTCAATGAATTCCCCGGCGAGGTGCAAAGTACGCGGATCAACGGTCTCGACGCGTTTCTGCGGCATGGCCGCATGATACAGTCCGGCGAAGGTCGCGATGACCACGAGCAGTACCATGATCGCGACCGCGACCGTGGCCCAGCGATGCTCGACCCGCTCGGCGCGATCGACGCCGTCGTCAGGAAGCTGGGACAAGGATTGCATCACGGCGCCATCGCACGCGGCACGAAGACGAGCAGATAAAACGCCAACCAGATCCCGATGACGACGGCGGTCGCGAGGCCGGCGAGCACAACCGCCCCCCTTGCCCCGGATCGTAGGATCGTGTTTACGGCCTCTTCTTGCAGCGCGCTGTTATCATCGTAATCGGTGGCCGGATCGGAGTTTATCATCGCTGCATTAATCCAAAGGCGCCGTGCGCAGCTCGTTGGCCTGGCGCGAGGAGACCGCCGACCCCCGGTTGCCCCAGGCGGCGCGGATATAGGTGACAACGGCTGCGACCTCGTCGTCGGAAAGGCTTTGCGCGAACGGCGGCATCCCGTAAGGCATCGGGTTGCCGGCCGTGCCGGGCGGAAACCCGCCGTTGAGGACCATGCGGACCGGGTTCACCGCGGATTCCATCTGGATCGACGGATTGCCCGCGAGCGGCGGATAATCGGGCGGCATGCCGCGGCCGTTCCGCGCATGGCAGCTCGCGCAATGCGTTTCGTAGACGGTCCGGCCGAAGCTTAGCAGCAAGCTGCTCTCAGGCGCCGGAAGGCCGGAGACCTCGGTCCCGGGTGGGCTACCCTGGCCGAGGCTCTTGAGATAGATCGCCATGGCACGCACATCGGCGTCGCTCAGATATTGCAGGCTGTTGAACGTGACTTCGGCCATCGGGCCATAGACCGCGCCGCGGTGCGAGATCCCGTTGCGCAGCAGATCGACAATCTCCTCGATGCTCCATTCGCCGAGCCCGGCCTCCTTATTCGAGGTCAGAGAGGGCGCGTACCAGTTCTGCATCGGGATCAGCCCGCCCTCGAACGCCGCCGACTCCGAGCTGCCGCCGAGGGCGTTGATCGGCGAGTGGCACATCGCGCAATGTCCCAGGCCCTCCACGAGATAGGCGCCGCGGTTCCACTCGGCCGATTTGGTCGGGTCCGGCTGATATTCGCCTTCCTGAAAGAACAGCGTGCGCCAGCCCAGGATGAGTTGGCGGTTGTTGAAGGGGAAGCGCAGGTCGTGCGGCCGGTTCGCCTGGTGAACCGGTGGAACCGAGCGCAGATAGGCGAAGATCGCGTCGCTATCCGCCCGCGTCACCTTGGTGTAGGAGCCGAATGGCATCGCCGGATAGATCAGGCCGCCGTCTGGAAAGCGGCCCGTATGCATGGTCCTATAGAAGTCATCCGCTGTCCACGACCCGATGCCGGTCGTGGGGTCGGGCGTGATGTTGGACGTATAGAGCGTGCCGAACGGAGTGGCCATCGGTCGGCCGCCCGCGAACAAGGCGCCGCCGGGATTGGTGTGGCACGCGATGCAATCGCCGGCGCGAGCCAAATATTGGCCCTTGGCGACCAGGGCCTGGTCGTCGGCCGCCGCCGCGCGGATCATCTGGCCGGTTCCGACTACCAGCACGAATGCCAGGGCGGGCAAAGGCCAAAGCCGATCGATCCACACGGCGCCCTCCTCAGGGTGGTTCGCTGCCGCAGGCGAACGGCATCGGCAAGGTGCCCTTCGGTACAGGCGACGGGTCGGAGGGCATCGGCAACGAAGCGAGCCAGGCCGCGACGGCGGTGACGTCGCTTTCGGTCAGGCCCGCTGCGACGAGCTGCATGCAGTCCGGCGCAGGCGCCGTCCGCGTGCCGTACCGAAACGCGCCGAGCTGCGCGCTGATATAGCTCGCGTGCAGCCCCACCAGGCCGGGAATGGCGGGTTCCATTCCGGTCAACCGGGGGCCGTGACATCCGGCGCATGCCGGCACGGCCTGGGCTTGATCGCCTTCGGTTACCAGCGCGTGCCCGCGCGCCAGCAAGGTCGAGCTCACATCAGCGACCGTCTGCGGCGCCGGCGGCGGACGCATTGCCGAGAAGTAGTCCGCGATCTTCTGGAGATACGCGTCGGGAAGATATTCGAGGAGATAGTTCATCGGTGGGTAGCGACGCCGCCCGTCGCGAAACGCGACCAGCTGGTTCATCAGGTAGCCCGCCGGCTTGCCGGCGAGACGCGGGAAGTAGTCGTTTTTTGTCCCCTCGCCCTGTCGGCCGTGACAGGCCGCACAGGCGAGCAGGCGCGCCTCCATCGTGTCGGGCGCGCGCTCCGCGGCCTGCGCGTGCGTGGCGGCGGCAGGACAGAGCATTAGTATTGCAAGTGCGATCGTGAAGAGTTGCCAGCCAGCGCCCCAAAGGAGCGCGCGGCTCGGATTCCCGAGCCTCATGACCTTTTGCACGCTGCCAACTGCATGTTTCCCTTTACCACTCGCGGAACGGTGCCGCGACAGGCAATTCCAAGCTGGATCGGCGTAATGCGTACGGTATCGGATTTCGGCGTCCCGGGAGAACGCAATGGTGTTCCGCCGGTCAGCGACCGTTCGAAGCCGGATGAACGCTTCGGTCGTCAGCGGCAGATCGAGCCCGAGCTCCGGCCTGGCATGAATTTGGCGGCGCAACCCACCGCTGCAGGCAACAGCTGTTGAGCCTCGTTCAGGAAGCGCTGCAGAGTCAGACATATCTGCGATCCTCCCATTCCGCCAGCCGATCAGCCGAACCGATCGCACAGCGTAGCGCGCATGACTGAGGCCGTGCTGAGAAACGGCGTCGCCTGTGAATTTCCGCAGTGGGTGTATTCCTGCCCTTCGCGGAGACCTGCTCGGGCGACAGGTTGCGTCGATTCCAGACCTTCCCGCCTGAAGAGCAAAGGACCCGCCGGTGCGGTACATTCTCTTCAATCCACCTTCTCGCGGTAGTACCAGATTGCGATCGCCGCAACGATCAGCGTGAAGACCGCGATCGGCCACAGGTTGGGGAGGATTTCGGCGCCGGTATTGCCTTTCAAATGATACCGCGGACGACCCCCGTAGGATGTGCGTCATCAGGAACGCCTCGTCGATCCATTGCGCCCAGATCGGCACACGGTGGAACGGGTAGAGAAAGCCCGACAGCAGGATCGACGGCAAAAGCGTGAACTGTGCCAGCTGGATCGCCTGGCATCTGGTTGCGGGCGAGCGTCGAGATCGTGAAGCCGAAGGCGAGATTGCTGGCGATGAAGAGTCCGAGGGCCAGGATCAGGAGGCCGACCGAGCCTTGGATCAGCAGCTGGAAAACCGCGACCGAAACCGCCAGGATCCGTCTCACTTGAACATAGCCGGTGCCGATATGGGGCACGATCTTCGCGATCATGACTTCGACCGGCCGCACCCGCATCCGGCCACTGCACCGAGCGATATCGAAAGCTCTGCCTGAAACCCGTCATCGCGCAATGACCTTGGCAGTTCCTCGGCGCGCGAGGACAAACCGGCGAAGGAGCGCGGCGTGAGATACCGGATCCGAAACCCGCAACACCAGGTCGCGCCGCCACAATCTTGATGTTGAGATAGGTCTCGATCGCTTCCGAGCTGCCTCCGAGCCGTAGCCGCTCACGAGGCCCCCTCCCGCTTCGCTGGAGTATTTGAACAAGGAAATAGTCCGTAGTAGGCACGCCGATGGTTGGAACAGACTCGTCTGGAGGAAGCGTTCAATTGGCCCATATGCTGATCGCGGTCACGGCGATGTTTCTGCAACAAACCTGCGGCTCGATCGCCCGGGCGCTGCCGGCGGTGCTTGCGCCGTTGATCATCGCCGAACTGCATGCCGATGCCGCTTGGGTCGGGATCTATTTCTCGTTGACTGCTTTTGCCGGGCTGATCGGCCAGTTGGGATCGGGCGGCTTCATCATCCGGCACGGCGCCATTCGCATGAGCCAGATCGCCCTGCTGTTTACAGGCGCCGGTTTGGCGGTGGCGGTCCTCGGTGGTGCTGTCGGCTTCGTCCTGTCGGCCTTTATTGGCAACGGCGTTGCCTCGGTTGCAACCCCGGCCAGTTCCCAGTTGCTGGGGCGCTGGTCCGTCATGCGCTATGCGCCATTTGCCTTCTCCATTGCCCAGTGCGCAATTCCGGCAGGCATTCTGCTCACCGGCTATCTTGTGTCGTGTGCGTCAAGTTCTGCAAAAGCAGGCTGGTGATGTAGGGCGTGGGCGGCGCGGAGCCCCCGTGTAGCGCAGCGCCGACCACGCCCGGCCGCCGTCAGGCGGCCAAGGCCCGCAGGGCCTCTTTCTTGTATTCCTTCAGATGCTCCATGTTGAGATAGCGCGTCGCTTCGAGCCAGTTCTCGTGCATCTCGACCGCCAGCGCCCGCACCAGCCGCAAACAACTCTCGGCGTTGGGAAAGATGCGCACGACATGGGTGCGGCGCTTCAGCTCCTGGTTCAAGCGTTCGAGCATGTTGGTCGACTTCATGTGTTTGTGGTGCGGCAAGGGCAGCCGGTAATAGCTCAGCGTCTCCTCGATGTTGTCCTCGACCCAGTTGCACAGCCGCGGGTACTTGGCCTGCCATTTGGCCAGCCAGGCGGCGATGTCGCGGCGCACTTCGGCGAGATCGCGGCGGTCGTAAAACCAGCGCAGCTCCCGCAGGCAGTCGTCGTCGACCTTGCGCGGCACATAGTCGAGCGCGTTTCTGAGAAAATGCACATAGCAGCGCTGCCACGCCGCCTCCGGCAGCACCTCGCGGATCGCCGCCTTGAGACCGGGATGGTCGTCGCTGACGACAAACTCGACGCCGACGAGCCCGCGGGCTTTGAGCGCCAAGAGAAAGTCGCGCCAGCTCGATCGGCTCTCGCGATTGGCGAGCTCGACTGCCAGGATCTGGCGCCGGCCGTCTTCGTCGACCGCCACCGCGACCAGCACCGCCTGGCTGACGATGACCCCGGCCTCGCGCACCTTCTCGTAGCGTGCATCGAGGATCAGATAGGGATAGTTCTCGCTCAGCCGCCGCTCGGCAAACGCCCGCAGACCCTCGTCGAGCGATTTGTTGATCGCGCTGATCGCGGATGCGGAAAAACTGTGGCCGCACAGCGCCTCGGTCACCGCCTTGACCTTGCGCGTCGAAACGCCCTGCACGTACATCTCGGCCAGGGTGCCGACCAGCGCTTTCTCCGAACGCTGGTAGCGTTCGAACAGCTCAGTCGAAAATCGCCCCAGCCGATCCTGCGGCACGCGCAATTCCAGGGTCCCTACCCGGGTGATCAGCGAGCGGCCGTAATAGCCGCTGCGGTAGGAAACACGCGTCTCGCTCCGCTCCCCCTTCTCGGCGCCGATCGCCTCCGTCATCTCCGCCTCGAGCGCGGCCTGCACCAGCGCCTCCACCGCTGCACGCACGAAATCCTCGTCCCGCGCCAGCAATCCTTTCAGGTCGATTACTTCCGCCTTACCCTCGCCCTTGGTCATGATGTGCACCCTTCACGGGTCGGTGACGTCAGACATCACCAGCATGCCATGACCGCCCAAGCGGCCCGTCTTATTGCTGAACCTTCAGCACACTATCCTATCTTGGTCCCGTGATGGCACAGTCGTTTGGCTGGCGTGACACGATGCTGGCGAGCGCGGCGCTGTGCTGGGCCGTCGCGCTGATGCTCCAGCCACTACGTGGCCGGCTTGATACTGAGCCATCGCCTAGGCATCCGATCCGCTTGTCGGATTTGCGCACCACGATCACAGCAGTGCTGGCGGTCCGCGAGCTGCGCTCTCTATCGTTCGCTTGCTTTGCGTTCAACGGCACACAGGCCGTGTTTGTTGCCTATTTCGTCACCTACATGACCTCACAGGGCCATCCGCTGGTCGCGGCTGGATCGCTGTATTCGACCGTCATTGCGGTGGCGTTGCCGGGCCGCATTTTGTGGGCCTGGGTCGGGGGCTTCTATGTCGCGCCACAGTTCGTCCTGGGCGGGTTGGCCTTCGGCATGGCTGTCAGCATTGGGCTGCTTGGCGCGTTTACGCCGCATTGGCCGTTGCTGGCGATCGGCGCGGTAGCGATGATGGTCAGCGCCACGGCGTTGTCCTGGCACGGCATCATGCTGTCGGAAGCCGCGCGTCTAGCGCCGCCGGGACGAGTGGGCGCGGTGACCGGTGGGGTGCTGTCATTCGGCCAGATCGGTGCGCTGTCGAGCCCCGCGGTCTTTTCGTTGCTGCTCAGGCTAACCGCTGGCTATAGTGCCAGTTGGGTGGTCTGCGCCGTGCCGGCGGTTCTGGTCGGCGTCAACATGCTGCGCCAGGGTAAGCCTGTGCAGCAGCCCAACGCGCTGTGACCTTCGTAGCGCGGTTGTAGCAGCAAGCTCCGGAGTACTGCCGCGCCCGCCCGATATCTCGGCCGAGAGGCGGCTTTTCTCCGACCGCGAGCGCGGCGATGTGGCGAGTGTGTGCCGTAATCTTCTCGGCGCAGGCCAATGCCTGTCACTCACTCGTCGACCAGCCACGCATACTGCTCACAGCGCCGTCATACCGCCGTCCACGAACAGCAGGGCGCCGGTGACGTAGGAGGCATCGTCGGAGGCCAAAAACAGGATCGCGGAGGCGACCTCTTCGGCCCTGCCCGGGCGCTTCAGCATGGTGCCTTGTGCGGCCTTGGCGTTATATTGCTCGACGGTCTCGCCGGCCGCTGCGATGCGGCGCTGATGGAACGGCGTGAAGATCGGGCCAGGGCCGACGGCGTTCACGCGAATGCCCTCCGGCGAGTGGTCGGCGGCGAGCGCCCGCGTCAAGCCCGCGACCGCGGCCTTGGTGGTGTCGTACTGCAGGTTGCCGCCGCCTGCGACGACGGAACGTACGGAGGCGACGTTAACGATGGCGCCGCCCTTGTTGCGGCGCATCAGCGGAACCGCCGCCTTGGCACAGAAGACGTAGCTCATCAGGTTGACGCTGAGGATCTCGTTCCAGCTGGCTACGCTCGCCTCGTCGACCTTCTCGTATTTGCGGATGCCGGCATTGTTGACGAGGATGTCGAGGCGCCCGAACTTCTGCGCGGCGCCGTTGACGAAGGCGAGGCATGCGGCCTCGGTACCAACGTCAGCGTGCGTGAAGGCGACCTTGGCGCCGGCGGTCTGGAGGTCGGCCGCCACGCGCTGGCCGCGCTCGCCGTCCCGATCGCAGAATGCCACGCTCGCGCCCTCGGCAACAAAACGCCTGACTGTCGCCTCGCCGATCCCCGATGCCCCGCCCGTCACCGCTGCAACCTTGTCGTCGAGCCTTCCCATGTTTGCTGCCTTTCATTGCATTCTGAAACGCGCGTCCACGATACGTCGTATCCATGCGGCGGGCACCGCCTTGTTGGCCCGGCCTGGGTGTCCGACCTTAACAGGCCGCGGAAGCTTCAGGCGTCCGCT
>CAVPTU010000031.1:0-461848 GCA_963708565.1 uncultured Alphaproteobacteria bacterium | reverse complement strand
GTGACACGGTTCTCCATGCATCATTTCCTCGATCCTACCAGTGTGTTGCGCGAGATGGTGCGCGTGTGCGCGCCCCGCGGCCGGGTGGTCGTGATCGACATGTATGCCTCGAATGATCCGGCCAAGGCCGCGGCGTGGAACCGCGCCGAGACGCTGCGCGACCCGTCGCATGTGCGGTGCCTGACGCTGCCGGAGCTGAAGGGATTGTTCGGCGCGGTCGGGCTGCCCGAGCCGCGCGCGACGTTCTACGAGCTGCGCGATGAAATCCGGAACCTGCTGGCGCGCTCGTTCCCGAACCCGGGCGATGATGCGAAGATCATCGAGATGTTCGCCGCATCGGCCGACGACGATCGGCTTGGCATTCCGGTGCGGCGGGTCGGCCAGAAAATCGAATACGCCTACCCGGTCTCTATCCTGGCGGCCGACAGGCCGATGAAGTGCTCATCCCAGATACGCCCGCTGCACCCGCTCGTCGTCCAGCAGCTCCCGCCCCGGGCCGTCCAGCACGATGCGCCCGCTCTCCAGCACATACCCATGATCGGCGATCCCCAGCGCCATCGGCGCGTTCTGCTCCACCAGCAGGATCGTCACGCCCTGCGCGTTGATCGGCTGGATCGTCTCGAACACCTGCTCCACCAGCATCGGCGCCAGCCCCATGCTCGGCTCGTCCATCAGCAGCACGCGCGGCCGCGCCATCAGCGCGCGCGCCGCCGCCAGCATCTGCTGCTCGCCGCCCGACAGCGTGCCCGCCACCTGCTTCAGCCGCTCGCGCAGACGCGGAAACAGCACCAGCATCTGCTCCTTGTCCTCGGCGATCGCGCGCCGGTCGTGGCGGGTGAACGCGCCCATCTCCAGGTTCTCGCTCACCGTCAGGCGGCCGAAGATGCGCCGCCCCTCCGGCACCTGCACCACGCCGATCGCCGCGATCTCGTGCGCGCCGAGGCCGGCCAGCGGGCGGCCGTCGAAGCGGATCTCACCCTGGCGCGGATGCAGCAGCCCGCTGATCGCGCGCAGCGTGGTGGACTTGCCGGCGCCGTTGCCGCCCACCAGCGTGACGATCTGCCGCTCCTCGACCGCGAGCGAGATGCCCTTCAGCGCCTCGATCTTGTCGTAGAAGACGTGGATGCCGTCGATCTCCAGCAGCGCCATCGCGTTACTCCGCCGCCGGTCTCGCGGCCTTGCCGAGATAGGCCTCGATCACCGCCGGATCCTGCTGCACGCGCGCCGGCACGTCCTCGGCGATCTTCACGCCGTGATCCAGCACCGTGACGCGATCCGACATCGACATCACCACGCGCATCTGGTGCTCGATCAGCAGAATGGTGATGCCGAACCGCGCACGCACCTGCTGGATGAACTCCATCATCTCGGATGTCTCGCGCGGGTTCATCCCCGCGGTCGGCTCGTCCAGCAGCAGCAGCTTCGGCTTGGTGGCCAGCGCGCGGCCGATCTCCAACCGGCGCTGTTCGCCATAGGCCAGGTTGCGCGCCAGCATATCGCCGCGGCCGCGCAGTCCGACGAATTGCAGCAGCCGCAGCGCCTCCTCATGCGCCGCTCGCTCGTCGCGCATGGTATGCGGCGTGTGCAGCACCGCGCCCCACCAGGTGGAACGCAGATGCAGATGCATCCCGACCAGCAGGTTCTCGAGCGCGGTGATGTTGCGGAACAGCCGGATGTTCTGATAGGTGCGGCTGATCCCCGCGGCCGCGACGCGATCGGGCGTCAGTCCGTCGATGCGCTCGCCGGCGAACCACACCTCGCCGGATGACGGCCGCAGGTTCTGCGTGATGCAGTTGAACACCGTGGTCTTGCCGGCGCCGTTCGGGCCGATGATGCTGTGGATGCTGTGCTCTGCCACGCGCAAGATCGAGATCGGCGATCGCCACCAGCCCGCCGAAGCGCATGGTCAGGTGATCGCAGCGGAGCAGGGGTTCGCTCACGCCGCTACCTCGGCTGCGCCGGCACCGCATCGGCGCCGGCGTCCAGCGCAAGCGTCTCGTCCGCGGCGTGCAGTTCGCGCTGGCGCACGTCGGACGGCCACAGCCCCTCCGGCCGCAGCCGCATCATCACGATGAGCACCGCGCCGTAGAACAGATAGCGATACTCGCCGAACTCGCGCAGCAGTTCCGGCAACCCGATCAGCGCGATGGAGCCCAGCACGACGCCGGGCAGGCTGCCCATGCCGCCGACGATGATCAGCGCCAGCACGTTGATCGAGATCAGCAACTGGAAGCTCGACGGATACACCGAGGTGAGCATGGTGGCGAAGATCGATCCCGCCAGTCCGGCGAATGCCGCACCCAGCCCATAGGCCAGCAGCTTCGACCGCACCAGGTTGATGCCGAGCGCCTGCGCCACGTCCTCATCGTCGCGCAGCGCCATCCAGGCGCGGCCGAGGCGCGAATTCTCCAGCCGCCAGGCGACGAACGCCGCGACCGCCGAAGCGACCAGCGTCAGATAGAACAGCGAGACCGGATTGCCGAGCACGTAATCTCCCAGTCGTGGCTTGGGGATTTGCAGGATGCCCTGGGCGCCGCCGAGCAGCGGCGCCGCGAAGTCCGACTGCACGATCACGCGCACGATCTCGCCGAGACCCATCGTCGCGACCGCCAGATAGTCGCCGCGCACGCCGAGTACCGGCAATGCCGAACAGCACGCCGACGATGATCGACAGGGCCACCGCGATCGGCATCGCCTCCCAGTAAGACAGGTGCGCCAGGCGCATGCGAGCGAGTCGGCGGTGAGCAGCGCCGTGGTGTAGGCGCCGACGGCGAAGAAGGCGACGAAGCCCAGATCGAGCAGGCCGGCGAGGCCGACCTCCAGATTGAGCCCCATGCCCATCAGGATGTACAGCCCGACCAGCATCAGCACCTGGCCGACATACGAGCCGGCCAATGCCGGCAGCAGCACAAGAGCGAGCAAGGCGAGCCCTGCCCAGACCATGCGCTCGCGCCGGTGATCGTGCGACGCGCGATCCGTGCGGCACGCCGGCGAAAGATGGAACCCAAGACCTCGCTGGCGATCGCCACGAGAATGAAGATCGTGATCGCGCCTTGCGGGCTCAGGCCCTCCCAGGTGTAGAGGAAGTCGCGGAATTCGCCGACCGGGCCCTCGTATTGCTGCAGCATGAGCTGGATCAGTTCCTGGAATACGCCGGCCAACAGCACGGCGATCGCTCCGGGACAGATCGCGCGCCGCACGACGGCGGGACTGATGCGCAGCCCGGCGCCCAGCAGACCGGCGATCGCGCCGCCGCCGATCAGAATGACGATGCCCGTCGCAGAGGCCCAGCCCGAAGCGTCAGCATTTCGAACAGGTCAGACGACAGCGCGATGAAGATCGATTGCAGCGGTACGACCGACATCACCGCAGCCAGCACGGCGATCGGCACGCCGGCGGCGGCTCCGGCGATCAGCCCCGGCAGCTGGACGCCCGGCCATCGCACCGGCGCCGCCGGCGATCAGCAGCAATACCGCCTGGCCCAGCGTCAGCGTGTCCACGATGATCCAGCGCTGGTGCAGCATCAGCAGCACGCCGACCACGGCGAGATGCACGGCACCGGCGCCGAACACGAGACCGATGAGGACGGCGCGGCGGCGCATCATGCCCGCTTCTTCGCCATGCGCTCGCCCAGCAGTCCCTGCGGGCGGAAGATCAGCACCATGATCAGCAGCGTGAAGGCGATCAGGTCGCGCAACTGGTAGGGCGCCGGGATGCCGATGCCGTCGAGGAACAGTGTCGGGCCCACCGACTCGACCATGCCGAGGAAGAAGCCGCCCAGCATCGCACCGGGGATGTTGCCGATGCCGCCCAGCACCGCGGCGCCGAACGCCTTGATGCCGGGCGTGAAGCCCATGAAGAAATACACCTGCTTGTAGACGAAGGCGTAGAACACGCCGGCGATGCCGGCCATCGCGCCGCCCAGGACGAAGGTGAACACCACCACCTTGTTCACGTCGATGCCCATCAGCGCCGCGGCCTCACCGTCCTCGGCCACCGCGCGCATCGCGGTGCCCATCCGGGTGCGCTGCACGATCAGGTAGAGCCCGGCCATGAAGACGAGCGCGAGCCCGATCACCAGCACATCGACCCGCGGCACGTTGAAGCCCAGCACCTGGAACGTCGCGCGCTGCCAGTCGGGTGACGGATAGGATTTCACCGCGGAGCCGAACATGCCGCGGAACGTCTGCTCGAGGAAGAACGACACGCCGATGGCACAGATCAGCGGCGCCAGCCCGACCACACGGCGGAACGGCCGGTAGGCGATGCGCTCGGTCAGCACCGCGATGATGGTGGAGGTGACGACCGCCACCGCCAGGATCGCGGCCATGCCGAGCACCGGATGGCTATCCAGGAAGCCCGAACGGTCCAGCGGCGTGGCGACGAAGTAGCCGGCGAAGGCGCCGGTCATCACGAAGTCGCCGTGCGCGAAGTTGATCAGCCGCAGCACGCCATAGACCATGGTGTAGCCCAGCGCGATCTGGGCATAGATGCTGCCGATGGTCAGGCCGAACATGACGAAGTCGAACCACTGCGCGGCGGTGTAGCGGTTCGTGATCAGCGTGCCGATCGTGCCGACGACGACCACCACCACGACGCCGATGCGCAGACCCCACAAGACGACGTCGACTGCATTGAAACGGGCCATGGCTGTACGCCATGGCCCGCTGCGGCAGCAGACAGCGCCCGACACTTACGGCCAGATCTTCTTCGGGTTCTTGCCGATACCGAACGTCTTCGGGTCAGCAGAGGTGAACTCGCAGCACCGAGGGCTTGAACTGCGAGCACTCGCCGTGCGGGTCGCAGGCGATCGGGCCGCTGATGCCATCGAACTTGGTGGCGAACACCGCGTCGCGCAGCGCCTTCCTGCCGATGTAAAGGTTGCCGTCCTTGTCGGTCTTGGCGACCTTCTCGATCGCCTTGATGGCGAGCATCGCACCGTCATAGGCGTTGGCGTGGTAGCCGGAGATCGGCGCCTCGCCGTAGTCCTTCTTGTACTCCTCGACGAACTTCGGATAGCCCTTGCCCATCGCCTCCGGCGACAGGTCGGGATAGCCGATGATGAAGCCGACGACAGACGGCCCGGCGGCCTCGATGAAGTCGGCGGACAGCAGCGAACCGCCGCCCATCAGCTTGGTGTTCTCAAGCCCGGGCGTCTCCTTCGCCTGCCGCAGGATCTGCGCGGCGGCGGCGGTGAAGACCGGGAAATAGATCAGGTCCGGCTTCTCGCTGGCGATGCGGGTCAGCAGCGGATGCATGTCGACATCGGTCGGCGCGATCGCTTCCTGCGACAGCACCTTGCCGCCCATCTTCTTGAAGTTGTCCGCCATCACCGCTGAAGCTGCTGCGCATAGGGGCTGCCGTCATGGATGGTGACCACCGTCTGCGCCTTGAGCACGTTGTGGACGTAGGTGGCGTCGGCCTTGCCCTGCTCGCTGTCACTGAACACGGTGCGGGCGAAGCCGTCATATTCCGGCTTGCGAGTCGGCCGCGGTCAGCGCGGGCGCGGTGCAGGCCGTGCAGATGTCGACGATGCCCTGCTGCCAGAGGATCGGCGCACCCGGGGTCGCGGCGGACGAGCAGGCCGGCCGAGCACGATCACCGTCTGCGGATTGGCGGCGAGCTTGGTCGCCGCGGTCTGGCCGCCCTCGGCGTTGCAGCCGTCGTCTTCCGCGTTCAACTTGAGCGGATGGCCGAGGACCTTGCCGCCGACGTCCTTGAAGGCGATCTCGACGCCGCGCTTCTCGTCGACGCCGAGCGCGGTGTCGGCGCCCGACAGCACCCAATAGGCGCCGATCTGGATCGGCGCGCCCTTGGCGATGCGGATCACGCCGAGTTCGTCGGTCACCGGACCGACCGTCGCCGCCGTGGCAGTATGCGCCATGCAGAGCAATGCGGCGGCGGCCAGTAGCATCGGGCCAGCTAGTCTCCGGTACACGGCCAATTCGCCCTCCTGTCAAAGACGGGGGATTGCGGAATTGCTGGACTGTGCGGCTCGGATGCGCGCCAAGTCAACACTCGTGGCATGATTGGGACGGTTGTGGAGGGGAGTTCGAAACGATGACCAGCCAGCTTGAACAGGAGGTCGCGGACCTGTGCGCCACGGCAGAACGCTACGATGCGCGCCATCGGCGCATCACCGATCTGACCTGGCCGGAAGGCGCGCGGATCGCCGTGAATTTCACGGCGGATTTCGATGCCATGCTGCTGCGCCGGCTGCTGAATGAGCCGCCGATGCAGCTTGCCAAGGGCGAGTTCGGCGGCCGTGTCGGCATCTGGCGGCTGATCGAGTTGTTCGATGCGCATGGCATCAAGGCGACCATCTTCACGCCTGGCCGCATCTGCGAACTCTATCCGCAGGCGTTGCGTGCCGTGGCGCGCAGCGGGCACGAGATCGCCGATCATATGTGGGAGCACCATGTGCCGAAGGACCCGGCGCTGGAGCGCGACCACCTGCTGAAGACGGCGAATGCGCTGGAGGCGATCGCGGGACGCCGGCCGGTCGGCAGCCGCAGCGAACACACGCTGGGGCTGCTGAAGCAGGAAGGCTTCCTCTACATCTCGCATGAATTCGGCCGACCATCGGCCGTACTATCTGCGCGATGCCGATGGCGCGAACCCGATGCTGAACCTGCCGTTCCATTACGCAATCGATGACGCGATGTTCTACAGCTTTGCCTGGCTGGGCAGCGGCAATGCCGCGCAGCGCATCACCGATCCGGATCGCGTGTTCGATCTGTGGTGGGCGGCGTTCTGGCAGCAATACCGCGCCGGCGGTACCTCAATATCGTGGTGCATCCGTTCGTGTCGGGCCGGGCGCTGCGCATCGAGATGATGGACCGGCTGATCACGCGAATGAAGACGCTGCCCGGCGTGTGGTTTGCCACCTGCGAGGAGGTCGCCAGGCATTGCCTCGACCGTTTTCCGGTCTGAACCAGGAGACCGCACGATGCCCTGGAAACAAGGCTACACGATCTCCGACGAAGTCGGCCTGCGGGATGCCGAGATACGCTGGCCGGACGGCAACCGCTGCTGCATGACGGTCGTGGTCGACCTGAGCGTGGCGCGCGGTCCGGAAGGCATCTGCGCCGCCGATCTGATGCATCCGGATGCGTATTTCGCCGCGCATGACGGCCTGGACCAGGTTCTCGCGGTGCTGCGGCGGTTCGGCATCAAGGCGACGTTCGCGGCTCCTGCGGTCATCGCGCAGTTGCGCGCCGAGCGGCTGCGCGCGCTGATGGCCGAGGGCCATGAGATCGCGGGCAACGGGTTGAAGCACGAGGATGTCAGCGCGCTCGACGCGGCAGAGGAAAAGGCGCGGCTCGACCTGGCGACCGAGATTCTGACGCGCACGATCGGCCACCGGCCCACCGGCTGGTTCTGTCTGCCGCGGCAGGACGATCCGTTTGCCGGAGGCACGATCAGCCCGCATACGATCGATCTGCTGATCGACGCCGGCTACCAATACATGGGCAACGGGCTGGCCGACGATGTGCCGCATTACTGGGTGACGGATTTCGCCGCCCGGCGTGCGATCCTGACGTTGCCGTACTACTACCACTTCGACGATCAGTGGTTCCTGTCGTTTCCCCGCAAGGGAACCGGGCTCGACACGCCGATGATCTGTTCCGCAACTGGCGGGCAGAGTTCGCTGCGCAGTCCAGGCGCGGGCGGCAGTTCAGCATGGTGCTGCATCCCGGCGCGATCGGGTGGTGCAACCGGCTTCAGGTGCTGGAGGATTTCCTCGCCTATGTCCGGAGCTTTCCAGGCGTGTGGAATCCGACCAGCGGTGACTGCGCGCGGTACTGGCAGGCGACGTATCCCGCCGACAGAACCTTGAAGCTGGAGCCGAGCGTCTGGCGGGATTATCCGGGCAGCCTGAGCTGACCGCGCCCTGCGGTCAGTCGAACAGCGAAAGGTCGATGATATCGCCCATCCGATTGTAGCCGGCATCGCTCGGATGCAGGTGGTCGCCGCAATCGTATATCGGCAGCATGCGCGCGGGATGATCCGGATCGCGCAGGCCCTTGTCGAAATCGGTCACCGCATCGAACGCGCCGCCTTCCCTGATCCAGGCGTTCACCGCCTGCCGCACCGCCTCGCGCGCTTGGGTCCAGGCGCCGACCAGGAAGGTCTCGTTCTCGAACGGCGTCAGCGTGCCGCCGAAAATCCTGATGCCGCGCGTGTGTGCCCGCAGCGCCATCTGCTTCAGCCCGGCAATCATCTGTTCGGCGGTCACCTCCTCCTCGGGTTTGGCCCATCGGTTGCGCAGATCGTTGGTGCCCAGCACCACGATCGCATGGGTCACGCCCGGCTGCGCCAGCACGTCGCGATCGAAACGGCGCAGGCCGCTGTCGCCGCGGATGTCGTGCAGGATGCGGTTGCCACCCAGTCCCTGGTTCATCACGCCGAGCGGCCGGCCACCGCGCGCAATCAGACGCCGGGCGAGCTGATCGGGCCAGCGGCAGTACGCATCGTGTGTGGAGATTTCGCATCGGTCAGCGAGTCACCGAGTGCCACGATGCCGCCGGTGTCCGCCGCCAGCACATCGATGCCGCCCAGGAAATACCAGTCGTCGGTGATGCGGCCCACCGGCATGACCATTCAGCGGTGAAATCGCCCGGCGGCGAGATGTAGTTGGTCTGCCGTGCATAGCGCCCGGTGATGCCGAAGCTCGCCGGCACGTCGCCGGGCAGAGAACGTGACAGCGACATCGGCCAGCGGCGCAACGTTCAACTCCACCGCATCGCTTAGCAGCAGCGCGCCGGCCGCGATCCTCGCGGACGCCTCGCCGCCGAACGTCAACGCGCGATCGGAGCCGGGCACGATCCCGGCACCCTCGCGCGCAAGCCGATATGCGCCGGCCGATCGTCAGCGGCCGGCTGCCGTAGCATTGGATAAACGCACGCGCAGCGTGCGCCGCCGATGCTGACACGCGCGTTCATCCGCAGTGTCTGGTTGCTGAACGCGACGCCTTCCGCCGGCGCGGGAGCCGTGGCCCAGGTGCCGACCCAATGCATGTCCCTTGGCATGACGCTACCTCGACTGTTTTGATGCGTTGATGCAGACGGCTAAGCTCATTTTGGCACGCCGGGACGTGCGATGAAACTGGAGGCTCCGATGCGATACCTGTCCGTGCTGTCCATGCTGCTGCTGGCGGCGTGCTCGGATGACAGCATGACGCGCACTTTCACCCTGTCGCGCGACGCCGCGCCGGAGACCGTGGCGGCCACCCAGATGCCGCTGTCCATTCCGCCGGAGCTGGCAATGCGGCCGACGCGCCCAGGCGTGCTCGCGCCGCAACAGGGCGATGCCCAGCCCGTGCAACAGGATGCGGGCAGCGCCGGCCAGGACGCGCTGGTCGAGGCGGCAGGCCCGGCGGCTCCCGCGGATATCCGAACGGTGATCAACGAGAATTCCGGGCTGGCCTATCCGGGCCCCGGCTTTGTCGCCCGGATGATGAGTTGGACGCCGCCGCCCGGCTATACGCCAATCATCACGCAGGCATCGCAGGGAAACTGGCTCAGCCGGATGTTCTTTCGGCGTTGCCAGCGCGCGCACCTCGGCCGGCGAAAGTCCCTGGGTGCGTAATTCGCGCAGAGTGGCGGCGCGGTCCCGTTTCGCCAACCGGCGGCCTGAAGCGTCCGTCAGCAGAGGGTGAAACGCATAGTGCGGTGCGGGCCAGTCCATCAGCGCCTGGAGCAGCCGGTGCAGATGCGTCGCCGGCCTCAGGTCCTCGCCTCGCGTGACCAGCGTGACGCCTTGCAGCGCATCGTCGTGGGTGACGCAAAGATGATAGCTGGCCGGTGTGTCCTTGCGGGCCAGGACGACGTCGCCGAATGGCTCGGGGCGGCATCGGATGGTGCCTTCGCCCGATGCCTCGAAGGTCAGGATTGCGGCGTCGCCGCGTGCTGCGAGTGCCTTGTCCATATGCAGCCGCAAAGCGTAAGGCTCGCCGGCAGCGATGCGGGAATCGCGCTGGTCCTGCGACAGCCCGCGGCACGTGCCTGGGTAGCGCGGCATGCCATCGGGCGTGTGAGGAGCGGCGGCGGATTGCTGGATGTCGGCGCGGCTGCAAAAGCAGGGGTAGAGCAGGCCGCGCGCCGCCAGCCTATCAAGCGCGGCGCGATACTCGGCGAAGTGCTGCGATTGCACCCGCACCTCGCCATCCCAGTCGAGGCCGAGCCAGGCCAGGTCCTCGAGGATCGCCGCGGCGAATTGCGGACGGCAGCGCGCCCGGTCGATGTCTTCCAGGCGGAGCAGGAACCGGCCGCCGGCCTCTCGCGCGCGGCGCCAGGCGAACAGCGCGCTGAACGCGTGGCCGAGATGCAGGTAGCCGGTGGGGCTTGGCGCGAAGCGGGTGACGATCGACATGGGACTGCGGCACAAGGTAGTCGCGTCGGTGGGAAAGGAAGAGGGGCATGGCGGAGCTCGATGGACCGCGCTGGGGACCGGCCTCGAAGATGGCGCCGAAGGAGCTTGTCGTGCTGTGCCACGGACTTGGCGCCGACGGGCACGACCTGATCGACCTCGCGCCGGCATGGTCGCATGCGGTGCCCGACGCGCTGTTCGTCTCGGTCGATGCGCCGTTCCCGCACGAATCCGGCTTCGGCCGCCAGTGGTGGAGCGTGGCGGATCGCACGCCCGCGGTCATGGAGGCCGGCGTGCGCCGCGCCGCCGGCTTCCTGGACGCATTCATCGACGCGGAACTCGAGCGCCTGGGTCTGCCGGCGGAAGTGTACGCGCTGATGGGCTTCAGCCAGGGGGCGATGACGGTGCTGTTCACCGGACTGCGCCGGGCTGTGGCGCCGCGCGCGATCCTGGCGTTCTCCGGCGCACTGGTGGCACCCGAGAGTCTCGCGGCGGAACTGGTCAATCGCGCGCCGGTGCTGCTGGTGCATGGCGAGGCGGACGACGTGGTTCCGGTGCAGCGTTCGCGCGATGCCGAGGGCGCGCTGCGTGCGGCGAACGTGCCGGTGGAGGCGGCTTACGTGCCGCGCCTGGGGCATGGCATCGACGACACCGGCCTGGCGATGGGCGCGTTGGCCTTGCAGCGGGCGTTCTCCGGCGGGTGACGTTGTCCCAACGGCGTCTCATTGCGCTTTGGGCGAGACTCCGGATCGTCGGGCGAGCGGCGAGCTGGTTGCTGAGATGGCAGCGGGTGTGTCTGTGGCAGGTGGTCTGGGCTCTGCGGGCTGCACGCAGCGCGTGTATGAGGCGGTCGTTGGGGCAGCCGGGTATGCTTGCGGTTCGGGTGTGATGGCGCAGTCCATTGCGGGAGTATGCTTGTTATTGTGAGTATGGCAAGAGTTAGTAGAGCTATCAGACTCCAAATCTCATGAAACGCCCCGGTCCCGGGCTGTACCCGGCGCTGGTCCCTGCAACAGCGCATCGTGCGCACGGTCGTTGCCCGTCCTGGTCAGGACGAGCCGGCCCTGTTCGTCATCCGTGGCGAGGACCGAACGGAGCCGGCATAGCCGCTCGAGGAAGGCGAAGCCGGTCTCGTGCCGCTCAATCGTCGCGTCGGGGAACGGCTCGCCGACATCGGTCTGCACAACGACGTCGATCTTGAACAGGCCGGCGATCGCGCGGGCGATTGCGTCCAGCTTGTAGCCGGCGAACTGCCCGCCCGCGATGTCGGGCGTGCAATCGACGATGTCCTCGGTCTTGCTGCGCCCGGTGACGCGCACCACATGGCGATCCGCCTTAACCTCGGGCAGATAGTTGTCGATGTAGCCGGTCAGCACTGGATCGCTGCCGTTGGCGACCGTGCATTCCTGAAACGGCCCGAGCGGGAAGTCGCGCGCCGATGCCAGGAAGCGTTCGGACACGGCGATGTTGAAGTCCGTCGCCATGCGCCCGTGACCCCGATTTCCTCCCAGCGTTCATATCGCCGGCCGTTGACGGTCAGCGTGAAGGCTTGTTCAGGCCTCATCAACGTTCCCATGCGGACAGAATAGTTCCAGCACCGAATGCGCCGTCCCGCGACAACAACTTGCGATGAATGCCGCAAGTCCGCCTGCTAAGCAATCCAGAAACTGGTCATTCAGCACGCCTGGTACCGGCGGCCTAGCGCCCATGTCCACCCTTGGTGACAACGCTCAGGAGCGGACATCGTGCCCATGAGGCTGTCTAGGCGGCCCGCGGCGCCTACGCACCAGCTTCTTAGCAGCGCGCAACGCGGCTTCCGCATAATCGCGATTGCCGTGGATGAGGGTCAGTGCAACAGCTCCCTCGACTAGAAGTACCTATCTCCCGCGCAAGGTTCGATGGAGCGACAGCTTTCGCGTCTGCAAGTAGTTCCGCGTACCAGGATTCGACTGCCGCTTTGTGACGACGTGCGACAGCACGTGCTGGGTGACCTGGCAGATCGGCAAGTTCCATGACAATGCGTGTGAAACCCGCCCCGGCGAACCCAGGTTTCGCAGTCCATCTCGCGAGTTCGGAGAACAGCACGTCAAGAATGTCCTCCGCATTTCCGCTATGAAGAGCCACGTGCTTTCGAATGCGCGCCAGCGCCAGTTCGTGCTGGAGGTCGAACACCGCCGCCAAGAGGTCGTCCTTGCTTCGGAAATGATAATAGAGCGTGCGCTTCGTGACCCCAGCGAACGCCGCGACCTCGTCGACTCCGACCCTTGTAAACCCCTTCCGGTAGAAGAGGTCATAGGCGGAATTGAGAATATGACGCTTGGTCTGCCGCGTTGGTCTTGGCATGGCCAACGATAGTCTCTTGGAATGTATACTGGCTAGTGAGTTTACAAATCGCCGGATCGATTCTCTGGTTCCGCAACCGATACGTGAAGGCAGGAACCATCACAGAACAAGCCTGATACGGGGGGTATAATGTGGAACCAGGTCTATGATCCGTTGAATCAGCAGGCGCTTTCGACGCTAGTGGCGGCAATTCCGGTGGTCACACTTCTGGTCCTGCTGGCCTCCGGCAAGATCCAGGCGCATCTGGCAGCCTTGGTCGCACTGGCCGCCGCAATCCTGGTGGCGACCGTGGTCTTCACCATGCCGCCGGGACATGCAATCCGTGCCACGCTGTTGGGCGTCGCGACTGGGCTCTTCCCCATTGGCTGGATCGTCCTCAACGTCATTTTCCTGTATCGGCTGACTGTTGAGAAAGGCGTTTTCGAAACGCTGCAGCGGACGATAGGCAGCATCACGGCTGATCGGCGGCTGCAACTGCTGCTCATCGCGTTTGCCTTCGGTGCGTTCTTCGAAGGCGCGTCAGGCTTTGGCACGCCTGTCGCCGTGACTGGCGCGATCCTGATGGGATTGGGCTTCTCGCCGCTGGCGGCTTCGGGCCTGTCACTTATCGCCAACACAGCGCCAGTCGCCTATGGCGCACTCGGCACACCGATCGCCGGTCTCGCATCGGTCACGGGGCTCGATCCTTACCTGCTGGGCGCGATGGTCGGACGCCAGTTGCCGTTTTTCTCGCTGGCCGTGCCGTTCTGGCTAATCTGGACATTCGCCGGCCGGCGCGGAATGCTCGAGATCTGGCCGGCCGTCCTTGTCTGCGGCGTGTCCTTCGCCGTCCCGCAGTATTTGATCTCCAATTTCATCAACCCATGGATCGTCGACATTGGCGCGTCGCTGATTTCGATGGGCTGCCTGATCGGCTTTCTTCGGGTCTGGCAGCCACGTGAACTCTGGCTGTCACCGGCGCTGCGGACGCGCGACGATTCCGTCGCGACAATGCCGCCCGTGTCTACCGCACCGGTCATACGTCCCACCCCGACTGAAATACGCGCCTCGCTTACACCCTGGATCATCGTCTGCATCATCTTACTGATCTGGGGCTCCGGATGGTTCAAAGGCATGGTGAACCCGATCTTCACCTGGAACTACGCGGTTGAGGGTCTGCACAACATGATCACCAAGGTTCCGCCTGTGGTCGCGCAACCGACTCGCGAGAGCGCGGTCTTCGCGTTTACCTACCTTTCGTTCACCGGCACTGGGATGCTGATCGCTGCGATCATCTCTGGTTTCATCATGGGTTTCTCGCCGGCTGGGTTGGTTCGGGCGTACTGCCAGACAATCTGGGTGGTGCGCTATTCGCTGATTACCATCGCGGCCATGCTGGCGATCGGCACGCTGACCCGGTATTCCGGCGTTGACGCGACGCTGGGCCTCGCGTTTGCCAATGCCGGGTTCCTCTATCCGTTCTTCGGCACCCTGCTCGGTTGGTTGGGTGTGGCGCTGACCGGGTCGGATACCGCCTCGAACGTGTTGTTTGGAGGCCTGCAGAAGATCACCGCCCAGCAGCTCGGGCTGTCGCCGATTTTGATGGGCGCGGCCAATTCGTCCGGCGGCGTGATGGGCAAGATGATCGATGCCCAGTCCATCGTGGTGGCTTCCACCGCAACCAACTGGTTCGGTCACGAAGGATCCATCCTGCGGTTCGTGTTCTTCCACTCCGTCGCGTTGGCCTGCCTGGTCGGCGTCCTGGTCATGCTGCAGGCCTATCTGCTGACCGGCATGGTTGTGCAGTAGAGGCCAATACCCAGTGAGGCTGAGGGCGAGCCGCGGAAACATCCGCACGTCGCTCTCAAGAACGAGAGGGAATCCGATGACCGAAACGACGCTCACGATACATGGCATCAAGGCGCGTCCGGTCATCGCGCCTATGAAGCGGCCGATCCGCACAGCCATCGGAACCATCCCATCGGCACCGCTCGTGCTGATTGATGTCTTCACGGATCAAGGGGCGATCGGGAGGTCCTATCTCTTCGCATACATTCCTGCGGCGTTGGCGCCCCTTGTGCAGCTGATCGAGGGAATGGCGGCCGAGCTGAAGGGACAGCGTGTTGCTCCGGTGGCGCGCATGCGCGATTTCGATCGACGTTTCCGGCTCATCGGATGGCAGGGACTGATCGGCATGGCTGTCGCCGGTCTCGACATGGCGTTCTGGGACGTGACGGCGAGAGCCGCGGACCAGCCCGTCGTTCAACTCATGGGCGGAGTTCCATCCGCCATTTCGGCATATGATAGCTACGGCATCGTCGATCCCGCCGCGGATGAGAACGATATCTTGCGGTCCGTGCAAGAGGGGTTCCGAGCGATCAAGATCAAGCTCGGCGATGGCGACTTCGGCAAGGACCAACAGGCTGTGCGAGCGGTCAGGGAGATGATCGGTCCCGATATCACGCTGATGGTCGACTACAATCAATCGCTTGAACCTATCGAGGCTTGTTGGCGCATTGCGCGGCTTGCCGATTACGATCTTCATTGGGTCGAGGAGCCGGTGAAGGCTGAGGACATCCATGGGCACGCGCAGGTTCGTCGGGCATCCAAGGTGCCTGTGCAAACCGGTGAGAACTGGTGGTTCCCCAGCGATATGGCAAAGGCTATCGCGTGTGGCGCTTGCGATTATGCGATGATCGATATCATGAAGATCGGTGGAGCGACAGGTTGGGTAAGTGCGATGGGCCAGGCGCATGCCGCATCGCTACCGGTCTCCAGCCACCTCTTTATAGAGGCGAGCTCTCATATGTTGTCGATAACCCCCACGGCGCATTGGCTTGAGTATCTTGATGTCGCCAGCGCTGTTCTGACGAGACCGTATCAGGCAACCAACGGAACATTACTAACCCATCGGGAATTAAGACGACATTCCTATTGTACAAGTCGGTGGGTGGTGCTATAGCGGCGGGATGAAGCGAGATGGGCGGGGTTTTGATCATCGGACGCTGGAAGCCATTCGACTGATGGCGGTGGAGCGTGTGCGGAGCGGGGAGCGTCCGTCATCGGTGGTTGCTTCGTATGGCTTCAATCGCACGACGATCTACCGCTGGCTCAGCGCGGCAGCGAAGCCGGGTGTGGGACTGAGAGCGCTGCACTCGAGGCCGGCGACGGGTCGGCCACGCAGTTTGACCCCGCACCAGGAGCAACAGGTGTTTCGCTGGATCAATGGCCGCGATCCGCGTCAGTATGGCCTGGACTTCGGATTGTGGACGCGGTCGGTGGTGGCCGAGCTGATCGAGCGGAAGTTCGCCATTCGGCTTGGCGTGACGGCGGTTGGCGAACTGCTCGCCAAGCTGGGGCTGACACCGCAAAAGCCGCTGCAACGCGCTTACCAGCGCGATCCTGAAGCGATTGAGGCGTGGCAGCGCGAACGGTTTCCTGCCATTGCCAGACAGGCAAAGGCCTCGGGCGGTGAGGTGTATTTCTGGGATAAGTCGGGCTTTCGCGCCGATAGCGTGCACGGCAAGACCTGGGGCAAGAAGGGTCAGACGCCTGTGGTCGAACGCCCTGGCCAGCGGCAGTCGATCAGTGCGGCCTCCGCGGTGAACGCACGGGGTGGGTTCTGGTATTGCACCTACCAGGGCGGGCTGAACGCCGAGTTGTTTGTCTCGCTGCTGCGACGCATGATGCGGCGTCGTTCGAAGCCGGTGCATTTGGTGCTCGACGGGCTTCCCGCGCACAAGACCACACTGGTCAAGACCTATGTTGCCTCCACGAAGGGCATGCTGACCCTGCATTTTCTTCCTGGCTATGCGCCTGAACTGAACCCCGATGAGCTGGTATGGAGCCACATGAAACGCACCGGTGTGGCGAGAACACCGCTGCGGCGCGGCGAAAAGCTGCAGGCGAAGATCGAAGCGCAACTCAGCGCCATCAAGCGCATGCCTCGGTTAATACGGTCATTCTTCAAGGCGCCGAGTGTCGTCTATATTACCGACTGGTGAGTAAGTGCGAGAGGGCCGGGGTTTGGCATTGATTGGGATGAGAGAGAGGTAAAGCGATACAACGTTATGTAAGGCCACGTGCCGCTGGCAAGCTAATGAACGAATGTCTGGTTTTTTTGCCGTTCGACACTCTAAAGCTGCCGTTCCGGTTTCGTGAAGAGTTTCGGGCGCCGCTTGGCGTACGAAAGTCCGCGAGGAACGAACCCGCGGGCCGCAGACGAGGGTCTATGGGTATTTCGGTTTTCGGCTGAGCCGAGCGAGGTCACGACCAGCAGTGGGAAACGCGAGACGCGATGCGATCTGTCTGAATCGTCGCTTTATCGGATGGCGTGGCCGGTGGGGATCACCGGCGAGAGTGGGCTTGGAGGCGTTGCTGACGACGGATGGCGCGAGCTCGGGCGTTGGCGGCAACGAGGGTGCTGCGGCCGGGAACTGCGGCGAGCCGTGCCGGGTCACGGCGAGTTTCTCCCGGTTGGTGAAGTGCAGTGCGGTGGTGCGCGGGGCTGACGCCAGCGCTCGAACGTCTCGATGATGATCATGTGTCCCCCGCAGCATGGACACGGCGGACGGAGATCGAACGGCTCTTCCGGCGCGTCGTCATCGGGCGACGGGGCGACGGCGAGTAGTTCGCGAGCGCGCGCGAGGCTGGCCTTGCGCGCCGAACCGGCGAACAGGCCGTAGTGGCGAATGCGGTGGAACCCACGCGGCAGGACGTGAAGCAGGAAGCGGCGGATGAACTCGTCGACGCCGAGCGTCATGACCTGCTGGCGGTCCGCGCCATTGCGGCGATAATCCTTGTAGCGGAAGGTGACGCCGGTCTCGTCGAAAGCGAGCAGCCGCCGGTTCGAGATGGCGACGCGATGAGTATAGCGCGAGAGATAGGCGAGCACGGCTTCAGGACCGGCGAAGGGTGGCTTGGCGTAGACCACCCAGCGTTTATGGCGGACCGGCGAGAGGTGGCGCAGGAAGGCCTGTCGGTCAGCGAGTGGTGCGAGGCTGCCGAAGAAGGCAAGCCTGCCGGCGTCGTGGAGTGCGATCAGCTTGGTGAGGAACAGGCGGCGGAACAGCTTGCCCAGGACACGCACCGGCAGGAGGAACGTCGGTCGCGAAGAGATCCAGCGCTGTCCATAGAGGGTAATGCCGCCGCCCGGCACGATCATGTGCACATGGGGATGGTGGGTCAGTGCCGATCCCCAGGTGTGGAGCACGGCGGTGATGCCGATCCGCGCGCCCAGATGACGCCGGTCAGCGGCGATGGTGAGCATGGTCTCTGACGCCGCCCGGAACAGCAGGTCGTACACAACCGCCTTGTTGTGCAAAGCGATGTCGGCGACTTCGGCGGGAACCGAGAACACGACGTGGAAGTATCCGACCGGCAGCAGATCGGCCTCGCGCTCGGCCAGCCAAGTGCGCGCGGCAGCGCCCTGGCACTTGGGGCAGTGCCGGTCGCGGCAGCTGTTATAGGCGATCCGCCGATGGCCGCAGTCCTCGCATGCCTCGACATGACCGCCCAGGGCGGCCGTGCGGCAATGCTCGATCGCCGACATGACCTTGAGCTGATGAAGGCTCAGGTGTCCGGCATGGGTGGCCCGATAAGTGGGACCGGCGGCACGGAAGATATCGGCGACCTCGAGCGAGGCGCGCACCGCCTCAGGCGGCGGGTGCGATCTCTGCGGCCTTGAACATGCCGAGCTTGTCGAGCGGGCTCGTCACGGTGCGTACCGTTCGGGTGGCAACCTTGGTGTAGAAGGCGGTGTTCTCCAGCTTGGCGTGGCCGAGCAGCACCTGGATGACGCGGATATCGACACCGTCTTCCAGCAGATGGGTGGCAAAGCTGTGCCGCAGTGTGTGCGGTCCGACCCGCTTGCTGATCTCCGCGGCTTGTGCCGCCTCGACGACGATGCGATGGAGTTGCCGGGTGCTGATTGGCTTCATGGCGTGCTGTCCTGGAAACAGCCAACCGTCGCGATGCATCACGCCCTGTTGCTGCCCGACCTTCCACCACTCGCGCAGCAGGGTGAGCAGATCTGCCGGGAGCATGGCATTGCGATACCGACCACCCTTGCCACGCTCGACCCGGATCAGCATGCGCTCGCTGTCGACATCGGCCACCTTGAGCGCCGCGACCTCGGCCACGCGCAGGCCAGCGCCATAGGCGACCGAGAGAGCCGCCTGATGCTTGAGGCAGGTGGTCGCGTTGAGCAGTCGCGCGACCTCGTCCCGGCTCAGCACCATTGGCAGGTTGCGCGGATACGCCACCCGGATCAGCTTGCGTGTCAGGTCGGGCCGATCGACGGTGTGGGTGAAGAAGAACCGCAACGCCGACACAATGCTGTTCATGGTCGGCGTCGGCACGCCGGCATCGCGCTGTTCGATCTGGAACCGGCGCACGTCATCAGCCGTCGCCGTATCGGGTGAGCGCCGCAGGAACGTTGCGAAGCGTCCCACGTCGCGAATGTAGTTGCGCTGCGTCTCTCGCGAGAACCGGCGCATGTTCATGTCGTCGATCAGACGCTGGCGCAGTGGGCTGATCGCAGCGGTGCGAATTGACTCGTCCATCAGTCGGCTCCTCTGGTTGAAGGGAGCCGAAATGCTTCGCCCGCACAGGGCTGTGCTCAATCCAGGCGCATCAGCTGGGCCACTACTCCTCGATCAACACCCGGCACCCCTCCCGCGAAGCGGGTTCGTTCCTCGGCCACCAGGAGTTCATCCGCTTTTTCAAATGCCGTCGAGCGCGCACGCTGTCAGCCGCCAGGATTGTTGAGGCTATCGTCGACAACCACACAACTACGCCGCCCATAAGTATCCAAAGTTGCAGGCCTGGCTCACGCGGCATCCGCGCTGGACGTCCCACCTCACGCCGATATCCCGCTCATGGCTGAATGCGGTCGAAATGTTCTTCTCTGCGCCACGCGCCAGCGGTAACGGCGTGGCAGCTTCCGCTCCACAGGAAGTCTGCAAGCTGCAATCAACCAATACCTCGATCAGCGCAACGCAGCGCCGCGGCCCTTCGTCTGGACGGCGCCCGCCACCTATATCCTCGCCAAACTCGGCAAATTGCCTGTAGCGTCCCAATAAGTCAGAGCACCAGCGCCTCCGGTACCCTAGCTCTAGGGATTCACCCGTACGTACACCCCCGGGGAACCCGGTGCATGCGTCATGGCCTGCCGCATGCGCGGCGAATTGGGCGAGGAATGTTGCTGTTGCTCCTTCCACTCCGGGCTTTCGGGCACGGCCGTACTGGCAAATTCGTAGACCGTGCTGTAGCCGCTCGTACCCTCGAGAGCCCGATAGCGCCGGGCGTAGATCACTCCCGGCACCTTGCGGTAGCCTGGCACATACTCCCCACTGTACCAGGCGTTCCACTCCGCATCGACCTCGGCGGGGACGGACATACGGCCAATCTGCAACACCGGGGCCATGCCACGCTCCGGCATTTCTATGCCGCCCGGGTAGATTTGTTCCCCGACAATGCGTGCAAAATTCTTCCCAATCACCGACGGCGAGACTTTCTGTCCCCACGGCGTCCGCGGCCGGTTGGTAAACGCCGGCGTCTGCATCACCGCCACGCTTTCCAGTTCATAGCACGCCAGGTACTGCGGGCCGCCCTTGACTGCCTCATAGCGGGAAGCTGAGAGAATGCCGGGCACCGACAGCAATTCCGGTAGATGTTCCTTGTTATACCACTCGTTGAATTCCTGCGCGTCCTTGGCGTCGATATCGACGTACACCATGAAAATCCCACGACCCTTTTGTGCCATGTTTCCGTCTCCTCTTTGAAGCGTAGCCGCGTATGTGCGTCGGTTTACGACGGCATTTGGCCGAGATAGTCGCGCTTACCGAGGTTGGCGCCGGTGCTGCGGATGATGTCGTACGCCGTCGTCGCGTGGAACTGCACCTGCAACATCGCGAAATGGTACAGATAGTTCTGACACTTGAACTCGCGCGGCTGGCCACCCACCGGAACCGTGATGACGGTATCGTCCTTGCCGTCGAGCTGATCCGCGCGCAGCCCCTTCAGGAAGTCGACGGTCTTGTCGATGCGCGCCTGCATCTCGGCGAAGCTGTTGTCCTGGTCGGGGAAGGACGGCAGGCTAACCCCGGCGACCCGGCCGGCTCCGCAGGAATGAGTGCAGACCTGCCGCACCTGCCGCTCGAGCGGGAACATATCGGGAAAGAGCCGCAGGTTCAGCACCACGGTGGTATCCCATTTCTGGGCCGCGGCGTGCTCCTCGGCCTTCTTCAGCACAGTCTTGAGACCACCGAGCAACTGCAGGCATACCGGCACGAAGCCGCTGTACATCGTGATTGCCATGGGACGCCCTCTTTGTGGGATTAGGAAAGATCGCGGGCAATCTTAGCCCGTGCCATCGAGGAGGCAAGCCGGATAGGGATGCCGAAACCGCTCTGCGGCAATTCCATGCGCACTGCGCTGGAGCGAGCCGCTTCGAGCAACTCAAACTGGACCGGCCGGCGCCGCTTCGCCAATGTGCGATAATGACGCGCCCGCCACTGTCGGTCGGTTGAACGGGTGCGAAAGCTACTGTGGGAGGAAGCGACGCCAGATGAACGCCATCAAGGACTCCATCAAGTCAGGTAGGACCGTCGTCGGGACGGCCGGTGCACCGAACGTCGACGTGTCGATCCTGGCCGACGCCGGGTACGACTTCCTGCTGTTCGACACCCAGCACTCCCCTTGGGAGATCAAGCAGCTGCAGCCGTCGATCCAGGCGATGCGCGGCAAGCAGGCGGCGCCGGTAGTGCGCGTCGCCGCCAACGAGGCGTATCAGATCTGCTTCGCGCTTGACGCCGGGGCGCGGGGCATCATTGCGCCGATGGTCAACACCCGCGCGGAGGCGGAGGCAATGGTGCGCGCCTGCCGCTATTTTCCCCTCGGCAACCGCAGCAACGCCGGAGTGCGCGGCGAGTGGGGCGAGTTCAAGAACTACCGGGACTACATGGATGCCGTGAACAACGAGCTCGTTATCGTGCCGATGATCGAGACCAACCAGTCCCTGGAGAACCTCGATGCCATCGCCTCGGTCCCGGGCGTCGACGTGCTGCTGATCGGCCCGTCCGATCTTTCGATCGAGCTGGGGGTCCCGCTCGACTACCGGTGCGACACCTATCAGCGAGCCCTCGATAAGATTGCCGCGACCGCCGCGAAACACGGCATCGCCGCTGGGATGTATTTCATCCCGCCCGGGATGGACCCGAACTTCTTCGTCCAGAAGGGGTTCAAGTTCTTCACCATGCCGTGGGCCCCCTGGGCGACGGCTGGGATCCAGAACGCCCTGGCCGGGATCGAGCGCTAACGACGGTCGACGGTCGACGCGGACGGTCCAGCGAATGGCTGGATCGCCCCGCGTGCGCCGCTGACCAGCCGTTCCGCCACACCGAGTTCCCGCGACGAATCCAGATGGCAGCACACTATGTCTGCTGTATGTCTACTGTCGGCCGGACCCGGCCTCTGATGGGTCGGAGCCTGACCCTCATCTCCGACTGCGGCGTAAGGCACTTCATGCCGGCAATGCCTGTCACTGGTTGGCATGAGCACGACCTCGGTGAGCGGATCATCGGACGTCGGACAGGGGGGTGTTCCCGCCGCAACGAGCCCTCGCGCAGTCGCATGACGAACCGGTGAATCCCGTTCCGGTCTGGCTTGCGGCTCGCTACGCGCTCTGCGATAAACGCAATGGTTCTCGGCGGCGCACAAGATATGGTGGGTCAATGACGGATTGCCCACCAAATGCGCTCCCGACGCAGAGGAGTGGCGTTTGCCAGACGGTGGCCAATTCTATCCTGCGCTGGTGCTGAACGCGGATTTCCGGCCGCTGTCGTACTTCCCGCTGTCGCTCTGGTCCTGGCAGGACGCGGTGAAGGCGGTCTTCCTCGATCGGGTCTCGGTGCTGTCGGAGTATGAGACCGAGGTGCGGTCGCCGTCGGTCACCATGAAGCTGCCGAGTGTGATCGCGCTGAAGGACTACATCCCATCTGCGCGCCGGCCAGCGTTCACCCGGTTCAACGTGTTCCTGCGCGATGCGTTCGTCTGCCAGTACTGTAGCGACCGGCGGCCGGCGCACGACCTGACATTCGACCACGTGGTGCCGCGCAGCCGCGGCGGGCGCACGACCTGGGAAAACGTCGTGACCGCGTGCGGTGACTGCAATCTGCGCAAGGGCTCCCGCCTGCCGCGCGAGTGCCGCATGTTCCCGCGCGCCCATCCCCGGCAGCCCACGACATGGGAATTGCAGGACAACGGCCGCGGGTTTCCGCCCAACTACCTGCACGAGAGCTGGCGCGACTATCTGTACTGGGATAGCGAGCTGGAGAGCTGAGGCAGTTCCCTTGGGGGGAACATGGCAAAGAACGTAGTCTTCTGCGCCGACGGTACGTGGAACGGGCCTTCCGAGCCTGATGACGACGACGGGAGTGCCCCCGCGACCAACGTCTTCAAGCTGTTCCTGAACCTCGCGGGCCTGGACGATCCGGACACCCTCAAGCTGGCCAAGGAGCAAGCAGCGCACGTTGCGCATGGCCGACGGCACCGTGCAGCAGGTGTCCAAGTACCTGCATGGCGTGGGAGACTCCGCCAACTTCCTGGTCAAGGCCCTCGGCGGCTCGGTCGGTGCAGGACTGATCGCCCGCATCGTGCGCGGCTACACCTTCATCTCGCGGAACTATGTGCCGGGCGACAGGATCTACATCATCGGCTTCAGCCGCGGCGCGTATACGGCCCGCGCGCTCGCCGGGATGATCGCCGCAAAGGGCCTGCTCGATGCGACCAAGATCGATCTGACCGACAAGGAGTCGGCCTATCGCCTGGGCGCCGCGGTCTGGTACGCCTATCGCAAAGTCGCCCTTCGCAGCAGCACGGGCTGGTTTGCGCGCCTGGCGCAGACAGTGCTCGACCTGCCGGCTTTTCTGTCCGCGCCGCCACGCGACGATCTGCTGATAGCGGCACCCATCGAGGCCGTCGCCGTCTGGGACACGGTGGGTGCGCTCGGCATACCGGCATTCACCTTGCAGATGCAACGAGTGGACGAATTCCAGTTTGCCGATCTCAAGCTGAGTCCGGTCGTGCGCAGCGGGTTGCACGCGGTGGCCGTTGACGAGCAGCGGAAGGATTTCACGCCGACGCTGTGGGAGGATGATCCACGCATCACGCAGGCGCTGTTCCCGGGGGCCCACTCCGACGTCGGTGGTGGCAATGGCACCGCTGACAATGAGAGCGGTCTCTCGGACTGGTCGCTTCGCTGGATGATCGACAGGCTCGCGCCGTTGGGCGTGGTCTTTGCCCACCCGCTTGCCCGGGTACCGCAGCCCGACGCGCGTGGTACGGCTCATCAGCCTTGGGCCGACCCGCCATGGAATTTGCTGCCCAGCGGGCCACGGAACTTTCCGGCCGGACTTTTCGTGGGGCAGTCCCTCGTCGATAGGCTGGCGGCGGGCCCTGTGGCCTTTGCACCTGGCCTGCCCGCAGCGGTCTACTCCCCTGGGAACCTCGGCGACTACATAGTGCGCGCCAAACTGCTTGCCGGCGTCCGCGTTGCGTGACGGGTCGGCACAGAAAGGCAATGACCGAGACCCCGCCGCCCGAAATAAGCGATGCTCTGCGCCGAATGGGTCTGCTGGCCGCATCCGCTGACACGCGCGGCGAACGCCTGACCGGCGGCGTGTCCTCGGATATCTGGCGAATCGACCTTCCCGCTGGCCCCGTCTGCATCAAGCGCGCACTGGCCAGGCTGCGCGTGGCGGCGGACTGGCAGGCGCCGGTGGAGCGCAACCGCTACGAGGCACGCTGGATGCAGCGCGCCAACGCGGCCGTTCCAGGCTCAGCGCCGCAATTGCTGGGTGTAGACGCGGCGACCGGCGCGCTCGCGATGCAGTTCCTGCCGCCGGACCGCTATGCGCTCTGGAAAGCCCAACTGCGCGACGGCGACGCCGATCCGGAATTCGCCGCCCAGGTCGCCGAGACGCTGGTGCAGATCCACGCCGCCACCGCCGCCTCTGCTTCGGTCGCTGCCGACTTCCCCACCGATCGGATCTTCTACGACATCCGTCTGGAGCCCTATCTGGCTGCGACCGCCCGCGTGCATCCCGACCTCGCACAGCCCTTGCTCGAACTCGTGTCCGCCACCCAGGGCAACCGGCATGCGCTGGTGCATGGCGATGTCAGCCCGAAAAACATCCTGCGCGGCCCGGACGGACCGGTGTTCCTGGACGCGGAGTGTGCCTGGTGGGGCGATCCCGCGTTCGACCTCGCGTTCTGCCTCAATCACCTGCTGTTGAAGTGCCTGTGGACGCCGCGTGCCATCGCCGGATTCCTGGCCTGCTTCGATGCGCTCGCCGCGACCTACGTCAACCGCGTCGCCTGGGAGCCGCCGGCCGCGCTGGAGGCCCGTGCCGCGCGTCTGCTGCCCGGGCTGTTCCTCGCCAGGGTGGATGGCAAGTCGCCGGTCGAGTACATCACCACCGAGCAGGACAGGAACCGGGTGCGACGCACCGCCCGCGCACTGCTGGCGCGTCCGGTCGAGACACTGGGCGACGTGCGCCAGGCCTGGAAGGAGGAACTCGCCGCATGACCGACACCAGCGATCGCCTTCGTGCACGGACGGCGCGTATGGGACAGCCGCGGCCGCCCGACGGTGGAGGCCGAGGTGCTGCTGGAGGGCGGCGGCGTCGGCCGCTCGATCGTGCCGGCAGGCGCATCAACCGGAACCGGCGAGGCGCTCGACCTGCGCGATGGAGGCGACGCGTTCGGCGGCTACGATGTGACGCGCGCGATCGGCCACGTGAACGGCGAGATCGCCCGGGCGGTCGCCGGGATCGACGCCGCGGATCAGGCGGTGCTGGATCGCCGTCTGATCGAGCTCGACGGCACGCCCAGCAAGTCGCGTCTCGGCGGCAATGCCGTGCTGGCGGTGTCGATGGCCGCCGCGCATGCCGCCGCAGCGGCCGCGGGGGAGCCGCTGTATCGCTATCTCGGCGGCCCCGAGGTGCACATGCTGCCATTGCCGCAGATCCAGATCTTCGGTGGCGGCGCGCATGCCGGGCGGCGTGTGGACGTTCAGGATTTTCTCGTCGTCTGCCCGGCCGCGGAGAGTTTCGCCGAGGCGCTGGACTGGACGGCGGAGGTGTACCGCGCGGCCGGCGCGCTGATGAAGGAAGCCGGCACGCTGCAAGGCGTGGCCGATGAGGGCGGCTGGTGGCCGGCGTTCTCCACCAACGAGCAGGCGATCGAGACGCTGGTGCGGGCGATCGAGCGCGCCGGCTTCAAGCCCGGCGGCCAGGTCGCCATCGCGCTCGACGTTGCCGCGTCGGAATTCGGTCGCGGCGGCAAATACAAGCTGGCGCTGGAGGACAAGGAGCTGGACAGCGACGGCATGATCAGGCTGCTGGCCGGCTGGATCAGGCGCTATCCGATCGTGTCGATCGAGGACCCGCTGGCGGAGGACGATGATGTCGGCTTTGCCGCGTTCACCCACGAGGTGGGCACGCGCGTGCAGGTGATCGGCGACGATTTTCTGGTGTCGAAAGCCTCGCGGGTGCGCGAAGCGGCTCTGCGCGGCGCGGCGAACGCGGTGCTGCTGAAGCCCAACCAGCGCGGCACGCTGACCGAAACGCTGGAGGCGTGGCAGGCCGCGAAGGAGACAGGGTTCGCCGGCATCGTCTCCGCCCGCTCCGGCGAGACGGAGGACGTGACGATCGTGCATCTCGCGGTCGGCTGGGGCGTCGGCCAGCTCAAGGTCGGCAGTTTCGCCCGCGGCGAGCGCATGGCGAAATGGAACGAGGCGCTGCGGATCGAGGAAGCGCTTGGCGCCCGCGCCAAATTCGCTGGCGCATCGGCGCTGGGCCGGTCCCGGTAGGTTTGTGCGCTGTGGCCTGGGCCAGCACGCCTTGAACGTCCTCTTCCACTACACCGCCGGGCCGGATCTCGCGGCGCGTCTCGCGGCCATCCCCGATCTGCATATCACCGTCTGCCCCGAGCACGACGACGCGCTGCTCGCCCGCCTGCTGCCCGAAACCGACGTGATCTGGCACGTGCTCAAGCGCTGCACCGCCGAGATGATCGCCGCGGCGCCAAAGCTGCGGCTGATCCAGAAGATCGGCGTCGGCGTCAACACGATCGATCTCGACGCGGCGAAGGCGCGCGGCATCGCGGTGTGCAACCTGCCCGGCACCAATGCGCGCGCGGTGGCGGAACTGACGCTCGCGCTGATGCTGGCTGTGCTGCGCCGGCTGCCGCGTTTCGATGCGGCGATGCGGCGCGGCGAGTGGCTCGACCCCGAGCTCCAGGACGGTATCGGCGAACTCGGCGGACGCACCGTCGGCCTGGTCGGCTACGGCGCGATCCCGCGCCTGCTCGCGCCGGTGCTGATCGCCCTTGGCTGTCGGCTGATCTACACGTCGCGCGCGCGGCATGCCCGACGCGTTGGGCGAGTGGCGCAGCCTCGACGCACTGCTGGCCGAGGCCGACATCGTCAGCCTGCATCTGCCGCTGACCGACGACACCGCGAGCCTGATCGACGCCGCGGCGATCGCCCGCATGAAGCCCGGCGCCGTGCTGATCAACACCGCGCGTGGCGGCCTGGTGGATCAGGCGGCGCTGACCGAGGCGCTGGCGAGCGGCCGGCTGGCCGGCGCCGGGCTCGACGTGTTCGTGCACGAACCGCACGATGCGTCCGAGGCCCTGTTCCGCCTGCCCAATGTCGTGCTGACCCCGCATATCGCCTGGCTGACCACCGGCACGTTCGACCGCAGTTTCGCGCTGGCCGCGGAGAACTGCCGCCGCCTGGCCGCCGGCGAGGCGCTGCTGCATCGGGTGGTGTGAGGTCGCTGACATGCGGGTTGGCCCGCTAACGGCCTGGCTGATCGTCTGCTACGCATTCCTCTACGCGCCGATCGCATTCCTGGTCGCGCTCAGCTTCAATGCGTCACGGCTGGTCACCGCCTGGGACGGCTTCTCGCTGCGCTGGTATGCGGCTTTGTGGCACGACCAGTCCCTCATCTCCGCCGCGCTGCTGTCGCTGCGCATCGCCGCCGCCTCGGCCACCCTGGCGCTGATCGTGGGCACGCTGGCCGGTTACGCGCTGGCCCGGTTCGGCGTTCCCCGCGCGCGGTGCGTTCACCGCGGCCTGCCGCGCCGCTGGTGCTGCCCGAGGTGATCACCGGGCTCTCGCTGCTGCTGCTGTTCGTCGCGCTGGAGCAGACGATCGGCTGGCCCGCCGGCCGCGGGGCAGGGACGGTGACACTGGCGCATGCTCGGTCTCGGTCGCCTATGTGGCGGTGGTGGTGCGGGCGCGGCTGGCCGGCACGCCGGCTGATCTGAGGAGGCGGCGATGGACCTCTACGCGCCGCCCTGGAAGGCGTTCGCCCTGATCACCCTGCCGCTGATGGCGCCGGCGCTGATCTCCGGCTGGCTGCTCGCCTTCACCCTGTCGCTGGACGACGTGGTGGTGGCGAGCTTCACCTCGGGCCCGGCGCCTCGACGCTACCGATGGTGGTGTTCTCCTCGATCAAGCTGGGCCCCACGCCGGAACTCTATGCGCTGGCAACGGTCATCGTGGCGGCGGTGGCGGCGATCCTGCTGGTTGTGTGGCGAGCGCAGCGCGGCTCTGCGGCGGCCGCGATTGCCCGGGCCAGCCCGCTCCGATAGGGTCCGCGCCCTGCCTGATCTCAGGAATCCGCCATGCATCTGACCGCCGAACGCCTCGACCGGATCCAGCCGAGCCTGACCATCGCCATCGCGACCAAGGCGCGGCACATGATCGCGGAGGGCAAGAACGTCATCTCCCTCTCGCAGGGCGAGCCGGACTTCGACACGCCGCGCAACATCAAGGACGCCGCGATCCGCGCCATCGAGGCCAACGAGACGCACTACACCGATGTCGCCGGCACGCCGGCGCTGCGCCAGGCGGTGGCGCAGAAGTTCAAGCGGGATTCCGGCATCGACTACAAGCCGGAGGAGATCATCATCTCCACCGGCGGCAAGCAGGTGATCTTCAACGCCATGCTGGCGACGCTGAACAAGGACGACGAGGTCATCATCCCCAGCCCGTGCTGGGTCAGCTATCCCGACATCGTCTCGCTGGCCGATGGCAAGCCGGTGCTGGTGCCGTGCGAGCAGAACCACGGCTTCAAGCTGCGCGCCGAGGCGCTGGAGCAGGCGATCACGCCGCGCACGAAGTGGTTCATGCTGAACAATCCGTGCAACCCGACGGGCGCCGCCTACTCGGCCGAGGAACTGCGGCCGATCTGCGACGTGCTGCTGCGGCATCCCGATGTCTGGATCTTCACCGACGACATCTACGAGAAGCTCGCCTATGACGGGTTCAGGCCTGCCACCATCGTGCAGGTCGAGCCGAAGCTGCGCGATCGCACGGTCACGATGAACGGCTGCTCGAAGGCCTACGCGATGACCGGCTGGCGGCTCGGCTTCGCCGGCGCGCCGGTGGCGCTGATCAAGGCGATGGACAAGCTACAGAGCCAGTCCACCTCCAACACGAACACCATCGCCATGGCCGCGGCGGTGGAGGCGCTGACCGGGCCGCAGGAGTCCATCGAGGCGATGCGCAAGATCTTCGAGGAGCGCCGCAACCTCGTGGTGGAGATGCTGAACAAGGCACCCGGCATCTACTGCCACAAGCCCGAGGGCGCCTTCTACGTCTATCCCTCGATCCACGGCTGCATCGGCAAGACCACGCGGGGCGGCAAGCAGATCACCGACGACGAAAGCTTCGTCCTGGCGCTGCTGGAAGAGACCGGCGTCGCCGCGGTGCACGGCTCGGCCTTCTGCTATCCGGGGCATTTCCGCATCGCCTATGCCAACGCGACCGAGGAACTTCAGGACGCCTGCACCCGCATCCAGCAATTCTGCGAAGGACTGCACTGATGCCAGAATTCGCCGAGCGGCTCGGGCGCGTCCAGGTCGCCGCCAGCGTTCAGATGACGATCCGCGCGCGCGAGCTGCGGGCGCAAGGCGTGGACATCATCTCGCTCACCTTGGGCGAGCCGAATTTTGCCTCTCCGCGGCACGCGATCGAGGCGGCGCATGCGGCGGCGCTGAAGGGCGACACGAAGTATCCGCCGCAGGACGGCACGCCGGCGCTGAAGCAGGCGATCCAGCGCAAGTTCAAGCGCGACAGCGGGCTGGATTTCGCGCTGGACGAGATCTGCGTCACCAACGGCGGCAAGCAGGCGATCTTCAACGCGCTGGGCGCCACGCTCAATCCAGGCGACGAGTCGGTGATCCCGGTGCCGTCGTGGAGCGCCTATGCGCTGATGACGAAGCTGTTCGACGGCGAGCCGGTGTACGTGAACTGTCCGCAGAACAACGGCTTCAAGCCGCGCGCCGAGGACATCGACGCGGCGATCACGCCGAAGACCAAGTGGCTGATCCTGAACAACCCGAACAATCCTTCGGGCGCCTGCTGTTCGGCCGCGGAGCTGCGCGCGATCGCCGATGTGATGGTGAAGCATCCGCATGTCTGGATCATGTCGGATGACATGTACGAGCATCTGGTGTTCGACGGGTTCAAGCACGCGACGATTGCGGCGGTGGCGCCGGAGCTGCGCGATCGCACCGTGACGATAAGCGGTGCGTCGAAGGCTTACGCGATGACCGGCTGGCGCATCGGCTTCGCCGGCGGCCCCAAGAACCTGATCCGCGCGATGGTCAACATGCAGGGCCAGGCCACCGCGGGCGTGTCCACCGTGGGGCAGGCAGCGGCGGCGGCGGCGCTGGACGGTCCGCAGGACGGCGTGGCCGAGCAGATCGTCGCCTATCGCAACCGGCGCGACATGGCGGTGGAAATGCTGAACGCCTGCCGCGGCATCAACTGCCACAAGCCGGAGGGCGCATTCTACGTGTTTCCCAATGTCGCCGGATGCATCGGCAGGACGACGGCCGGCGGTCGCAGGCTGGCGACGGATCAGGACGTGTGCATGGCGCTGCTCGAAGAGGCGCATGTCGCGACGGTGCATGGCGCGGCTTACGGCATGAGCCCCTACCTGCGCGTCAGCACCGCGACGGATGACGCATCGCTGGCCGAGGGCTGCCGCCGGATCGCCAGGTTCTGCGAAGGATTGCATTGACGGGACCCGTCGTCCGCGCCGGTCGCGACTCGGACGCTGACGGGCTCATCGCCGTGATCAGCGCCTGCTGGGGCGAGTACCCCAGCATCAAGCTCGACATCGATGCCGAAGTGCCGGAATTGCGCGCGCTGGCATCGTACTACGCGGGCAGGGGCGGCGCGTCGTGGGCTGCGGAAGCCGACGGGCGCATCGTCGGTATGATCGGCACCGTGCCGCGCCCCGATGCAGCGTGGGAAATCGTGCGGCTCTATATGCTGCCGCCGTATCGAGGGACCGATCTGGCGCCGCGACTGCTCGCGACCGCCGAAGCGCATGCCCAAGCGGCGGGTGCGGCGCGGCTCGTCTTGTGGAGCGACACGCGGTTCGACCGCGCTCACCGCTTCTACGAGAAGCACAGCTACGTGAGGCACGGGCCGATCAACGTGCTGCATGACCTCTCGAACTCGCTGGAGTTCGGCTATGCGAAGCCGGTCTCCGGCATCGAGGTGCTGGATACCGCGGCGGCTGCGTCGGCCGAGCGGCGCCTGGCCGAAATCCTGCGCGCCTGCGTCGATGCCGGCGCGTCGGTGTCGTACCTGCCGCCGCTCGATCGTGATGTCGCTTGCGGCTTTTGGCGGCGCATGGCCGCCGATGTCGCCGCCGGCACGCGGATTCTGCTCGCGGCCTGGGACGATGCCGTGCTGGTTGGAACGGTGATGCTGGAATTCGCGGCATCGCCCAATCAGCCGCATCGCGCCGAGGTGCAGAAACTCCTGGTGCATCCCGACGTGCGCCGGCGCGGCGTCGCACGAACCCTGATGGCGCGCGCCGAGATCGAGGCGGCGCGTGTCGGCAGGACGCTGCTGACGCTCGACACCAGGGCGGGCGATGCAGCAGAGCGCCTGTATCGCGGCATGGGCTGGAACGAGGCGGGCCGCATCCCCGGCTACGCGTTGAACGCCGATCGCACGCCGTGCGACACGATCTTCTTCTGGAAGACCGTGAGCGACTCGTTTGCGGCGGCCTCCCGGTCATGCTAACGGCTGCCTCATCCATGGACACGGCCGTTACGCCCGCAGCCAGCGCTCTTCTGGAGCTCAGAGGCGACCCAAGTTTCGCGACCCGCAACCGTCTGGCCATACGGGATGTGCGCCAGGGCACGCGCCTGCTCAGGCTCGCCTGGACCCTGGCCTGGCTGGACATCAGGTTGCGCTACCGCGGCTCCATGCTCGGCCCTTTGTGGCTGACGCTGTCCACCGGGATCATGGTCGGCGCGCTGGGCTACCTCTACGCCGGCATCTTCCACACCGACATCCACGACTATCTGCCCTATCTGGCGCTGTCGCTCGTGTTGTGGGGATTCCTCGGCTCCGTGGTGTCGGAATCGTGCACCGCGTTCACCGAATCCGAGGGCATCGTCCGCGCGGTCCGCATCCCGTTCTTTCTGTTCGCGGCCCGCCTGCTCATTCGCAACCTGTTGGTGCTCGCGCACAACGTCCTGGTGATCGTCGGTCGTCTTCGCGGTGTTCCACGTCTGGCCGAACTGGTTCGCCTTGCTGGCGATCCCAGGCCTGCTGCTCTGGGCGATCGATTCGCTCGCTCTCGTCCTGCTGTTGGGAACGTTCTGTGCGCGGTTCCGCGACATCCTGCCTATCGTGGCCAGCGTGATGCAGATCGCCTTCTTCATGACCCCGGTGATCTGGAAGCCGGAGCAACTCGGCACGGGTCAGAGATTTTTGCCGCTCAACCCGTTCTTCGACCTGCTGGAGATCGTGCGGGCCCCGTTGCTTGGCGCGGCGCCGGTCCTCCACCATCTCTGGCTCGGCGCAGGCCTGTTCAGCGCGATCCTGTGCGCTTTCGCGTGGAGTCTGTTCACGCGTGCGCGCGGGCGCATCGCCTTCTGGCTCTGAAGCGCGAGGCGTATCGCAGTGGGCACTCCATACATCCAGATCGAAGGCGTCTCGGTCCTGTTTCCCCTGTATCACGGCAACGCGCGCAGTCTGAAGAAGACCGTCATGGCGGCGGCATCCGGACGGCTGGGCAAGGATCGCCAGCGTCGCGTCGTGGTGCAGGCGCTGCGTGACATCAGCTTCAGTCTGACGGGCGGGGACCGGCTCGGGCTGATCGGCTCGAACGGCGCGGGAAAGACCACCCTGTTGCGCACCTTGGCCGGCATCTATGAGCCGGTGATCGGCCGGGTTGCCGTGCAGGGCAGCGTGAGTGCGCTGCTGGACGCCAGTCTCGGCATGAACATGGAGCTGACCGGCCGCGAGAACATCATGCTGCGCGGCCTGTACAACGGCCTGCCGCGGCCTGCTCTGCCTCGGTTGGAGGATGATGTGGCGGAATTCGCCGGACTGGGCGACTTCATCGACCTGCCGGTCCGCATCTACTCGGCCGGGATGGTGGTCCGCCTGGGTTTCGCGCTTGCCACAGCCATCCGGCCCGAGATCCTGCTGATGGACGAATGGATCCTGGCAGGCGACGCGGAATTCCTCGACCGCGCGCAGCATCCGCTTGGAGGCGATGGTGCGCAGCGCCGAAATCCTGGTCCTCTCGACGCATGACATGAGGATCGTCAGGGAGTGGTGTTCTCGCGTGCTCTGGCTCGACCAGGGGAACCTGCGGCTCGACGGACCACCCGACAGCGTCGCCGACGCCTATCTCGGCCGCACCGAGCAACCCGCGGTGGCCGCGCTCGCCGGATTGAGGCGGATCGTCATGGCCGGCACGCAGCAGCACGCGGCCGGCCATGACGGTTGAAGCCTCAGTTCCGGTGCGCCTGGTACCAGGAATTACGCAGCACGCGTCCTGGCAGCGCCCCGGTGTGCTTGCCGTCCTCCAGCAGCACCTGGCCGTTCACGATGGTCATGTGAATGCCCACCGCCGGTTCCTTGATGCGCCAGCCGCCGGCCGGGAAGTCGTGCACGACGCTCTCCGGTCCCGGCTTCACCGTCTCCGGATCGAACAGCACGATGTCCGCCGCCAGGCCCTCGCGCAGCAGGCCGCGATCGCTGATGCCGAACAGCGACGCCGACTCGAACGTCAGCCGCCGCACCGCCTGCTCCAGCGTCATCGCGTGCTTCTCGCGCACCCACTCGCCGAGCAGCCGCGTCGTGTAGCCGTAGCCGCCGTGGAACTGCACGTGCGCGCCGCCATCGCCCAACCCGATGAACGCGTTCGGATAGGTCAGGATCTGCTTCACCGCCTCGTCGTCGATGTTGTTCTCGGCCTGCAGGAAGCGCGTCTCCAGCTTCTCCTCGACCACCAGATCGAGGAACGCGTCGATCACCCGCTTGTTCTGCATCTTGGCGATCTCGCCGATGGTCTTGAACTGCAGCGGCTTGTTCTTCTCCAGCGCCGGCTCGTTCACCCACATGTAGTCCCACCAGGTCTTGGAGAACCCGATGGCGCCCGAGATCGGCACCGAGCGCTCGACCGCCTCGGCGTGCAGCTTGTCGCGCACCTGCGGGTCGGCATAGGCGCGCATCTTGTCCGCATCCGACGAGATCAGGATCGGATGCCAGGTCGGCAGGCCGCGGAACACCTGGCAGTTCTTCATGGTGAAGTCCTGCGTCACGCGGTTCGGGCTGCACATCGGATAGGCGCGGATGCCGGCGCGCGCGGTCTCGTCGACGCGGGCGATGTGCTGCTTCCACTTGTCGCCGGTGCGCACGGTCTGGCTCAGGCTGTTGTAGATCACCGGCCGGCCGCAGGCTTCCGCCAGGCGGGCCATCATGCCCATCGGCGAGTTCCGGATCGACGCCGCCGCCCATCTGCACCGTGCCGGTGCCGAGTTCGCGCAGCACGTCGGCGAGCGCGAAGACCTCCTTCTCGTCGGCCCACAGCGCCGGGATCGGCACGCCCTGCGGATCGAAGTGCCCCTTCTGGCGCGAGCCCGGAGAAGCCGATCGCGCCGGCCTTCATGCCGTCGCGCACGACCTCCTGCATCGTCTTGATCTCGTCGTCGGTGGCGGTGCGCTTCTGGCAGTCCTCGCCCATCGCGTAGAAGCGCACGGCGGTGTGGCCGATCAGCGTGCCGGCGTTGACGCCGAGGCTCTTGTCGAGCCGGTCCATGTATTGCGGGAAGGTCTCCCAGTTGACGTCGACGGTGCGCAGCACCTCCATCGGAATGGCTTCGACATAGGACAGGAACTCGGCCATGCGCTCTTCGTTGCCGCGGCGCACCGGGGCCAGCGAGAGCGAGCAGTTGCCGAAGATCACCGTGGTCGCGCCGTGCTGCGGCGAGAATGTGCACAGCGGATCCCACGTCACCTGCGCGTCGTAGTGGCAATGGTTGTCGATGAAACCAGGCGACACCGCCAGGCCGTCGGCATCGACGGTGCGCTCCGCCGCACCGGTGATCTTGCCGATTTCGACGATCTTGCCGTCCTTCACCGCAAGGTCGCCGCGGAATGCCGGCATCCCCGAACCATCGACGATGCGGCCATTACGGATCAACAGGTCATACGTCATCTTGTCGTCTCTCCCGTCTACTGAGCCGCCCGCGGCGGCCCTTCCGTTTGGATGCAGCGTAGCACTCCGGCGGCCGGAGGGAAGCGAGACTTGGTCTCATTCGGGAACCGGGCCAAAGTCAGCCGCTGGGGGAACCGTCGAGATGACCGCGATCAGGACGTCCCGCGCCGCGGGCAGCTTTGCTGTGCAGGCGCGCATGCCATGGCCGCTGCTGGCTGCCGCGTCGCTCGCAATGTTCACCGTCGCCGCAAGCGGCACGACGCGCGCGCCGTTCCTGATCGAGATGGCGCGCGATCTGTCGGCCAACGTGCCGCTGATCGCCGATCTGGTCGCCATCAGCTCGATCTCCTGGGGTATGACATCGATGATCGCCGGCGCGGGGTCCGATCGATGGGGAACCCGCCCGTTCCTGCTCGGCGGCCCGCTTGGACTGGCGGTGGCGACGACAGGCGTCGCGACCGGCGGCAGTTTCGCCGCGGTCGCCGCCTGGGTCACGCTGGCCGGCGCTTTCTGCGGCCTGTTCAGCGGCGTGATCTTCGCCGAGGTGTCGGCGCGTGTGTCTGCCCACGCAGCAGGGACGCGCGCTGGGCTGGGTGATGAGCGGCCAGTCGCTGACGCTTCTCGTCGGCGTGCCGCTGGCCGCCTGGGTCGGTTCCTGGATCGGCTGGCGCGGCGTCAATGTCTGCATCGCCGTGCTGGCGCTGATCACCGCGGCCAGCCTGCTGGCAACCACCGTGCGGCGGGCGAACGTCGATCCCGTCGCCGCGGCGCGTGTGCCGTCGATGCGCGCGGCACTGTCGCGTCCGGTGCTGCGGCTGCTCGCCATGGGGATCGCCGAGCGCATCTGCTACGGGCTGGTGGCGGTGTACTACGCGACGTTCCTGCAATCGACCTACGCGCTGTCGCTGGAGGCGGTCGCGCTGCCACTGGGCGTGTTCGCGATCGGCAACATTCTTCGGCACGCTGCTGGGCGGCCAGCTTGCCGATCGATTGCGCAATCGCCTGGCCATTTTCGCCGCGGCGATGCTGGCCTCCGGCGTGGCCGCGCTCGCCTTGTTCGGCTGGCAGACCGATGTGCAGACCTCGGTGGCGCTGGGCTTCGGCTACGTGTTCTTCAACGCGATCGCGCGGCCTTCGCTGATGGCATCGCTGAGCGACGTGCCGGAACACGTGCGAGGCACGGTGATGGGACTGAACGTCACCTCCAACAGCATCGGCTGGCTGGGCGCCGCCGGCCTCGGCGGATGGATGATCGGCAGCTTCGGCTTTGCCGGCTTCGGACCGCTCGCCGCCACGGTGGCGATGATCGGTGGCGGCCTCGCACTGATCCGCCGTCGCTGATCGGCTGCCCAGCGAACAGGCAGTCGACCGTCCGTGGATTGGGCAGCGGTTTGGCGCCATTCGACGTTGCAATGTCGTGGCAGCGCGGCACAAAACGTGCAAGGTATGCCCCGAGAAAAGTCCGATCGAGGGCGGCGGATGCGGCAGGACGGCGTTCTGGCGGGATACGATCCGGGCAGCCTCTTCTGCGAGATGCTGCGGCCGGGTGAGCCACCGCATTCAGCGCTGTCGCTGCTGCGCGAAAGGCTGCGGCTGCTGCCGGTCGAGTCACTGCGCCGCCGCGCCGCCGAAGCCGAACGCGACCTGCTGGAGCGCGGCATCACCTTCACGGTCTATTCCGACGCGACCGCGATCGACCGCATCCTGCCGTTCGACCTGATCCCGCGCGTGATCACCGCGCAGGAATGGCGCACGCTGGAAGCCGGCGTGATCCAGCGCGTGCGCGCGCTGAACCTGTTCCTGCACGACATCTATCATGAGCGGAAGATCCTCGCCGACGGCGTGGTGCCGCGCGAACTGGTGCTGGGCAATGCGGCCTACTGCGAGGCGATGATCGGCTTCGATCCACCCCTCGGCACCTATGTGCATATCTGCGGCACCGACATCATCCGCGACGACACCGGCCGCTTCCTGGTGCTGGAGGACAATGCACGGACGCCGTCCGGCGTGGCCTACGTGGTCGAGAACCGGCACATGTCGCTGCGCGTGCTGTCCGACCTGATGGCCGGGCTGCGGGTGCGCAGCGTGGACGAATACGGCCTGCAACTGCATCGCGCGATGACGGAGATCGCGCCGGCCGGCGTCAGCGATCCGCAGGTCGTGCTGCTGTCGCCCGGCATCTTCAATTCCGCCTATTTCGAGCACGTGTTCCTGGCGCGCGAAATGGGCGTCCCGCTGGTCGAGGGGCAGGACCTGCTGGTCGAGGATGGCCGCGTCTGGATGCGCACCACCGCCGGCCTCGCGCGGGTGCACACGATCTATCGGCGGCTGAACGACGATTTCCTCGATCCCGACGCGTTTCGTCCCGACAGCCAGTTGGGCGTGCGCGGACTGATCGAGGCATGGCGGCGCGGCGCGGTCTCGATCGCCAATGCGGTCGGCACCGGCGTGGCGGACGACAAGGCGGTCTATGCCTATATGCCGCGCATCATTCGTTACTATCTCGGCGAGGACGCGATATTGCCGAATGTCGATACGCGAAGCTGCGCCGAGAAGGAGGGGCTTGCGTATACGCTTGCGCATCTGCATGAGCTGGTGGTGAAGCCGGTGGCGGAATCCGGCGGCTACGGCCTGCTGATCGGCCCGCATGCCAGCAAGGCCGAGCTGGACGAGTTCCGCGACCGGCTGAAGGCCAATCCGGCCAACTATATCAGCCAGCCGATGGTGAAGCTCTCGGTCAGCCCGACGCTGTGCGATGATGGCGTGAAGGCGCGGCACGTCGATCTGCGTCCGTTCGCGGTCACCGGCCGCGATACCTGGGTGCTGCCGGGCGGATTGACGCGCGTCGCGCTGCGGGCCGGGTCCTTGGTGGTGAATTCGTCGCAGGGCGGCGGATCGAAGGACACCTGGGTGCTGGCAGATGAGTGAAACCGGTCCTCTCCAGCCATCACCTTATCGCGCGCCACGCCGGCAGTGCGCTGTGGCTCGCGCGCTACATGGAGCGCATCGAGAACCTGGCGCGCCTGCTCGACGTCACCAAGACCTTCGCGCGCGATGCCGAGGGCGGGCGCAACTGGATGTCGCTGCTGCGCATCAACGGCGACGCGGAGGCGTTCTTCGCCAAACACGCCGCGCCGGAAGCGACCAGCGTGGCGCATTTCTATCTGCTGGACTCGGAGAACCCGGGATCGGTGCAGTCGGCAATTCGCGCGGCGAAGGACAATGCGCGCACGTTGCGGGCGCTGATCTCCACCGAGATGTGGCTGCAGATCAACGTGTTTCATGGCCGGATCCGCGCGCTGAGCGCGATCGACCTGGCGCCCGAGGAATTGTCCGGCGTCTGCGCGATGCTGAAGGAGGGCGTGCAGGCGCACACCGGGATCACCGAGGGTACATTTTACCGCGACCAGTGCTGGCACTTCTACATGATGGGCCGCCATCTGGAGCGCGCCGATCAGATCACGCGGCTGATCGACACCAAGTTCAACGCGCTGTTGCCGCCCGCCGCGACGGATGCGGTGATCGACGCCGGCGAATGGAACGAGCTGCTGCGCGCGGCCGCCGGCTACCACGCTTATCGCCGCGAATATCCGCACGGCTATGTGCCGCATGAGGTCGCCGGCTTCCTGCTGCTGAACGGCGCGTTCCCCCGGTCGGCCGGGCTGAGCCTGGCGCAGCTCGACTGGCATCTGACGACGCTGCGCAGCCGCTATTATCTGCGCGGCTGCGCACAGGCGTTGGGGCGATTGGATCACCTCCGGACCATGCTGGCGAGCCAGACGGTGGAGGACATCCTGGGACGCGGGCTCTCACCGTTCCTCGATTGGGTGCAGCGCGAGATCGCCGCGTTGCACGAGGACATCATGACCCAGCTCTGCGGCGATTGATCGACGCGTCCCGGGACGAGGCTTGATCGCGGCGGGGCCATCCGCCACGCTGCCGCGACGCCTGGGAGGATGCGATGTCACTCAGTCCCGCCAGCAACGGGATCGGACAGCCGGTGCGGCGCAGGGAAGACCTGCGGCTGCTGACCGGCCGCGGCCGCTACAGCGACGACATCAACGTGCCGGGCCAGGCCTATGCGGTGATGGTCCGCTCGCCGCACGCACATGCGCTGATCCGATCGATCGACGTTGCCGCGGCGACGCGCGCGCCCGGCGTGCTCGCCGTGCTGACCGCTCGCGACATGCTGGCCGATGGACTGAAGCCGATCCCGCATTCGGTGAGCACCGGCCATCCGGTGGACATCAAACTCAGCAATGCGGACGGGTCGCCGCAATACATTCCGCCGCACTATCCTATGGCCGCCGATGAGGTGCGCCATGTCGGCGATATCGTCGCCATGGTGGTCGCCACCAGCCGCGCCGCGGCAAAGGATGCCGCCGAACTCGTCATGGTGGCCTACACGGAACTGCCTGCCGTGGTTCACTCACGACAGGCGGTGGCGCGGGACGCTCCGCGCACCTGGTCGGACGCCGCATCGAATCTGTGCCTCGATGCCAAGGTGGGCGACGCGCGCGCGGCCGACGCCGCGTTCGCAGCCGCCGCGCATGTCGTGCGCTTCAGTACCTCGGTGCAGCGCATCGCCGGTGTGACGATGGAGCCGCGCGCAGCGATCGGCGAATACGATGCGGCAACCGGGCGCTATACGCTGCACGCCGGCGCCGGCGGCGCGGTGCGTCCGCGTCACGACACGGCCGTTGTGCTTGGCGTCACGGACGATGACGTGCGCATGGTCATGCACGATGTCGGTGGCAATTTCGGCACGCGCGGCGCATCCAATCCCGAATTCGCCCTGGTGGCCTGGGCGGCGCGGCGGGTCGGTCGCGCGGTGAAGTGGACCTGCGAACGCAGCGAGGCGTTCCTGTGCGACTACCAGGCGCGCGATCTGACGGCCGATGCGGAACTCGCGCTGGATGCGGGGGGAAATTTCCTCGCCATGCGCGGCACCAACATGGTCAACAGCGGTGCGTATCCCGTCTCGTTCGGCCCGCTGCACAAGGGCGTGGAGATCATGACCAGCATCTACCACGTGCCGGTGGTGGATTTCCGCGCCGTCGCGACGCTGACCAACACCGCGCCGACGCGGCCATATCGCAGCTCCGGCCGGCCCGAGGCGATGTTCGTGATGGAACGGATGATCGATCTGGCGGCGCGCCAGTGCGGGTTCGATCGCATCGAACTGCGGCGACGGAACCTGGTGCCGGAATCCGCCATGCCGTACCGCAATCCGTTCGGCCTGGAGTACGACAGCGGCACGTATCACGCGGTGATGGAGCGCGTGCTGGCCCTCGGCGACTGGGCAGGTTTCGCCGCACGCCGCGCGGAAGCGAAGCGGCGTGGCAGATGTCGCGGCATCGGCGTCGCCAACTATGTCGATACGGCGACCGGCGTGCCGCGCGAGCGGGCCGAGATCACCGTGCAGCCGCAAGGTGTCGTGGAACTCGTCATCGGCACGGTCTCCAGCGGCCAGGGTCACGAAACCAGTTTCGCCCAGCTCGTCAGCGAATGGCTCGGCGTTCCGATCGACAGCGTCGTGCTGGTGCAGGGCGATACGGCGCGCGTCTCGGTGGGCGGCGGGTCGCATTCCGGTCGCGCGCTGCGGATCGGCAGCATCGTCATGCTGGGCGCCATCGAACGAGATCATCGCCAAGGGAATGCGGATCGCCGGTCACGTCCTGGAAGCCGCCGCCGCCGATCTGGAGTTTTCCTCCGGCCGCTTCGTCGTGAAAGGGACGGACCGCTCGATCGGCATCTTCGAGGTCGCCGCCGCGGCCGTGCAGCGCAACGACCTGCCGGACGATCTGCGCAGCCTGGACGGCATAGGCGACGAGACCGTGAACCTCGCGGCGTTTCCCTATGGTTGCCATGTCTGCGAGGTCGAGGTCGATCCGGAAACCGGCGTGGTGCAGATCGCGCGCTACGCGGCGGTCGATGACGTGGGGCGCGCGGTCAATCCGATGATCGTGCATGGCCAGGTGCATGGCGGCATCACGCACGGGATCGGCCAGGCGCTGCTGGAACAGTGCTGGTACGATCCGCAATCCGGCCAGTTGCTGTCGGGCTCGTTCATGGACTACGCCATCGCGCATGCCGACGAGGTGCCGACCTATCGTCACCGAGCTGAGCGAGGTTCCGTCGCCGACGCATCCTCTTGGCATCCGTCCGGCGGGCGAGGGCGGGACCACGCCGGCGCTCGGTGCGGTGGTCAACGCGATCGTCGATGCATTGGCGGAGTTCGGCGTGACGCATATCGAAATGCCGGCGACGCCGGAACGTGTGTGGCGCGCCATCCACGCGCAATAGACAGGAAGACGCAATGCAGACCTGGTATCATTGCGAGAACACCTATCCCTTCGTGCCGCAGGAGGTGCTGGATGCCGCCGCGTCGGTGCGCGGCAGCCTGCCGAACCGCTATTGCGATCCGAAGATCGCCGCCGATCTGTTCCACGAATGCCTGGACGAGCACCTGCTGTGCGACGATCTCGGCGTGAACATCGTCTCGATCGAGCACCACTCCGGGATCAACAGCCTGTATGGCGCCAGTCCGATGATCCTCGGCAACATCGCGCGTCAGACCAGCAAGGTGCGCATCCTCAGCCAGGGCACGCTGGTCACCGTGCGGCGCGATCCGGTGCGCGTGGCCGAGGAATATGCCACTGCCGATGTGATCTCGCGCGGCCGGCTGGAGATCGGCTTCGTCAAGTCGGGCGACAGCGAGATGGTGTCCGGCAACGCCAACCCGATCGGTATCGTCGAACGCTTCTGGGAAGCGATCGACCTGATCGTGAAGACGCTGACCAGCCACGACGGCCCGTTCAGTTGGGAGGGCAAGCACTTCACGCATCGCCACGTGAATATCTGGCCGCCATGCTGGCAGCGTCCGCATCCGCCGCTCTGGGCCGCGACCGGCGATCCCGAAACGTCGGCCGAACTGGGCCGGCGCGGCATGGTCAACGCGCTGGTGCTGCGTGGCATGGAGGGTACGAAGCGCGCCTGGGCGGCCTATCGCAAAGCGCGCGAGGAAGCGGGACTGTCGCCGCCCGCGCTGGATCGCTTCGCCTATACGGCGTTCGTCTATGTCGGCGACACCGACGAGGAAGGCGTGGAGATCGGCAGCAAGCTGCTGTGGTTCCTCAACACGTCGCTGAAGCAGGCGCCGCAGTTCTCAAAATTCCTGCCGGGACGCATGCCGCCGGAGATGGCGCCGCGCATGTGGCGCACCGGACCGCAGGCCGGCGCGCGCCCGGCCGATGCGTTGATCGGCATGACCGCCGAACAGGCGATCGCCAGCAAGCTGATGTTCGCCGGCAGGCCCGAGACGGTGTACCGGCAGATCATGGATTGCTACGCGGAGCTCGGTGGTTTCGGCCACCTGATCTTCATCGGCCGCTCCGGTTTTCTGACGCACGCCGAAGCGGAAAAGAGCCTCCGGCTGTTCGGCAATGAAGTACTGCCGCGGCTGAACGAAGCCGCGCCCGCTGTGGCGGCATGATCGCCAACGTTCTTTCCATCGCCGGTTCGGATCCCAGCGGGGGCGCCGGCATCCAGGCCGACCTGAAGGCATTCTCCGCCCTCGGCGCCTATGGCATGGCCGTGATCACCGCGCTGACGGCGCAGAACACGCAGGGCGTGCGATCGTTCCAGACGGTCGATCCGGGATTTGTCGCCGAACAGATCGACGCGATCTTCGCCGATGTGCGGGTGGATGCGGTGAAGATCGGCATGGTGGCGACCGCGGAGATCGCGACGGCGATCGCGGACCGGCTGCGACATCACGGCGTGAGCAACATCGTCCTCGATCCGGTGATGGTGGCAAAGAGCGGTCATCATCTGCTGCGCGAAGACGCGGTCGCGGCGCTGCGTGACACGCTCGTGCCGATAGCGCGGGTGATCACGCCAAATCTGCCGGAGGCAGGCGTATTGATTGGCGCCCCCGCGCCGGCGACGCTCGCCGACATGCAGCGTGCGCTGCGCGATCTGCATCGGCTTGGCCCGCAGTGGGTGCTGCTCAAGGGTGGCCATCTTACCGGACCGGACAGCACCGACCTGCTGTTCGACGGCACGACGATCACCGAACTGCCAGGCCGGCGGATCGATACGCGCAACACCCACGGCACCGGTTGCACGCTCTCGGCCGCGATCGCCGCGTTGCTGCCTCGCTTCGCCATGGTCGAGGCCGTGCGCCGGGCGAAGGCGTATCTGACAGCTGCCATTGCCGCGAGCGATCGTCTGACGGTCGGCAGCGGCCACGGTCCGGTGCATCACTTCCACGCACTCTGGACGGAGGACGCAGCGCAATGACGCAATTCTCCGAAGCGGCCTGGCAGCGTACCGCGCACCTGCGCAAGGCGATCGACGAACTGCCGTTCAACACGGAGCTGGCCGCCGGCAAGCTCAGCCGCGAGCGTTTCCAGGGATACATCGTGCAGGACGCGCTGTACCTGGCGCAGTATTCGCGGACTCTGGCGATCGCCGGTGCGAAGGGTCCGGATGCGGAAACGCTGCGCGCGTTCGGCTCCTGCGCGTTGGAGGCTGTCGCCGTCGAGCAGGCATTGCATGAACGCTATCTGACCGAGTTCGGCGTCGATCCCGCGCGGCTTGCCGATGCCGAGCCGTCGCCGGATTGTCTCGGCTACACCAGCTTCCTGCTGGCCACCGCGTATCATGAGCCGTGGGAAGTGCTGGTCGCGGCGCTGCTGCCCTGCTTTTGGATCTACTGGGACGTCGGCAGCCGGGTCGCGCGGCACGCGTCGCCGGACAATCCGTACCGCGCCTGGATCGACACCTATGCGGATGAAGGCGTTCGGTGAAGCGGTCCGCACCGTGATCGGCATCACCGATCGGGCGGCGGACGCGACGACGGCAGCGATTCGCACGCGCATGATGACGGCGTTCGTCCGTTCGACACAGTATGAGTGGCTGTTCTGGGACGGCGCCTATCAGCAGCGCGGCTGGCCACTCGCCTAAGCCGCATCCTCCACGGATCATCGCCGCACCCTTCTCGGCGATCATGATGGTGGGCGCGTTGGTGTTGCCGGTGGTCAGCGTCGGCATCACCGACGCGTCGATCACGCGCAACCCGCCGATGCCATGCACGCGCAGGCGCGAATCGACGACTGCGCCGGGCCCTTCGCCCATTCGGCAGGTGCCGACCGGGTGAAAAATCGTCGTGCCGAAGCGGCGCGAATAGTCGGCGAGGTCTTCGTCCGACACCACCGACGGCCCCGGCAGCGTCTCCTCGACGCTGTGCTGCGCGATCGCGGGAGCGGCGAAGATATTGCCGCGTGATCCGCATGCCGGTGTTCAGCACGCGCTGATCGTTCGGATCCGACAGATAGTTCGGCGTGATGACCGGCGCGGCAAACGGATCGGCGGATCGCGCCATGATCGTGCCGCGGCTGTCCGGCCGCACCGGGCAGACCGCCACCGTCATGCCCGGCGCGCGCTCCAGTTGGCCGAAGCGCGCCGCATCGTAGCTCGCCGGCGTGAACAGAAGTTGCAGATCGGGGCTCGCCAGTTCCGGGCGCGAGCGGCAGAACACCTGCGCGCTGGTCACGCCGAAGGTCAGCGCGCCGCGTCCGGTGACGGCGAAGCGCACCGCCTCCGCGGCCAGCCGGACGCCGTGCGCGAGCTGATTGATCGAGACGGCATTCTTCGCGCGATGCGAAACGCGCGCGACGTAATGATCCTGGAGATTGGCGCCGACTCCCGGCAGATCGTGCACCACGCTCACGCCGATCGATTGCAGATGCTCCGCCGGCCCGATGCCCGAGATTTGCAGCAGATGCGGCGAATTGACCGAGCCGCCGCACAGGATCACCTCGCGTGCCGCACGTGCCTCTCGGTCCATGCCGCGCTGGCGGAACGCGACGCCGACACAACGCCTGCCCTCCATCAGCAGCCGCGTCGCCATCGCAGTCGGTCTCGATCCGCAGGTTCTCGCGCTTCCGCGCCTCCGCAAGGAAGGTCTGTGCCGTCGAACCGCGGAAGCGGCCCTTGCGCGTCATCTGCGAGTAGCCGACGCCTTCCTGCAGTCTTGCCGTTCAGGTCGCTGCTGAATGCGAACCCGGCCTGCTGCGCGGCCTCGACGAAGCGATGAGTGAGCCGCAGGACGGTGCGGTAATCCTCGACGCGCAGCGGACCTCCCTTGCCGCGATACTCCGCATCCTGCCCTGCACGTAGTGCTCCGACTTGCGGAAGAACGGCAGAACGTCATCGAAGCTCCAGCCGCGGCAGCCCATCTGCGCCCAGCCGTCGTAATCGGCCGGATTGCCGCGCACATACAGCATGCCGTTGATCGAACTCGACCCGCCGAGTACCTTGCCGCGCGGCCAGTGGATCGCGCGGCCGGACGTGCCGGGACCCGCATCGGCGCTGTAATTCCAGTTCACCACGGGATGGTGCAGCAGCTTCAGCACACCCGCGGGAATATGGATCATCGGATGCCAGTCGCGCGGACCCGCTTCCAGCAGCGTCACGCTTGCGCCGGTCTCGCTCAGCCGGCTGGCAATGACGCAGCCGGCGGACCCGGCCCCGACCACGACGTAATCAGCGTCCATACGGCCTCGTCGTTACGCCCTCGCCAGGCCCAGCCAGCGCACGAACTGCGCCAGCTTCGCCTTGATCACCTGCCACAGCAGACCATGCGCGGCGAGCGGCACAGGCTCCGCCGCTGCCGGCCGCTGCGGCGCCTCGGTCGCGAACTCCTCGCCACACGCTGCGAAAAGTCCTGCATCAGCGCATTGGCGAACGGAACACCGCCGGTGCGCGCGAAGTCGGCCAGCACGCCGCCAAGCTCCGCGTCCGACGTCAGCTTGACCAGCGTGGCCCCCGGTGTCGCCGGATCGTCGCGCAACGCGTAGTTGATCCGCACCTCGATCCGCGCGGCGCGCATGTCCGCCGCACCGCGGCCGCGCAGTGAACCGGTGTGCGCGGCGAAATCTGTCTCCACCGCGACACGGCCGCGGAACTTGATCTTCTTCGGACCGAACGCCACCAGCATGCCGCCCTGGTAGTTGCCGTCGTCGTCGCGACCCTCGATCACCGCGCCCGGCATGCAGCGTGCCATGCGCTCCACGTCGGCGAACCGCCGGATGACGTCGTCCGGCTTTCCAGGAACGCTGAACTCTCCCTCGAAGTGCATCGTTCAATGCACGGGCCGCAGCATCGGAGCGTGGCTTTCGCGCCCGAAATGCACCTTGGCATAGGGCTCGGTCGGTGTCGTCGGCGACACGCGTGCATCGATCAGATAGAGCCCGCCCTTGCGCAGGCCCTCGGTGATCGCTCCACCAAGCTCCGACGGGTCCTTCAGCAGCACGCCATCGCCGCCGAATGCCTTGGCCAGAGCAACGAAGTTCGGCGACTCCCATTGCGCCAGCTTCTCGTCGAAGCCTTTGGCGACCAGCTTGTGCACCTCCGCGCCGTAGCCCGCATCGTTCCACACCACCAGCACCATTTGCATCTTGTGCCGGACGATCGTCTCCAGCTCCTGGATGTTGAACAGCAGGCTGCCATCACCCTCCACCGCCACATGCGGACGACCCGGATTGCCCGGCCCCGGTGCCGATCGCCACGCCAATTCCCTGGCCCACCGCGCCGAAGCCGTACGAATACTGGATCTCCACGCCTTCCGGCAGCGGTGTATACATCCCGACCCACGAGAAGAAATGGCCGGCCCCGCAGGTGAACAGCGCGCCCTTGGGCAGCGCGGCGCCCAGGTTCCAGGCAAGCGCGCGGGGATCGAGACCATCCTTCGGCGCCTCGAACCGGTGCGGCGGTGCGTCGATCACGGCCCTGGTCGCAGCGGTGCGCAAGCCTTCCTTGCGTACCTGCCGCGCCTCCAACGCCTCGTTGATCGCAGCGACCGCCTTGCGGCCGTCGCCCTGCACATACAGGCCTGGAATGACCCCGATCTCCTCCGGCATCGGCTTGATGTCGATGCGCGCCACCTCGGCCGACGGAAACAGCAGGCCGCCTTCCGTCGTGTAGTAGCCAAGTTCCGCACCGACGCCCAATACGAAGTCGGCATCCGCCAGCAATTGCTCCGACGGCGCCGAGGCGAACGCGCCGGCGATGCCGATGTCCCATGGATGGCCAGCGAAGTAGCCCTTGCCTTGCAGCGAGGTCGCGAGCAACGCACCGACGCGATCCGCCAGCTTGACGATCTCCTCCTTCGCGTTCGCCGCCCGCGCACCGCGTCCCGCGATGATCACCGGGCGTTCCGCGGCGATCAGCTTTTCGATGACCGGCGCCAACTGATCGGGGCTTGGCGTTTCCATCCGTGGCGGCAGGAACTGCATGGAGGGGCGGTATTCGTAATCCCAATCGAAATCCTCCTCCTGCAGGTCCATCGGCAGGTTCAGCACGATCGGTCCGCGATGGATGCGCGCGGCGTAGAACGCCTCGGCGATCTCCTCCGCCATGTTGTCGATGCTGGTGATCGTATGGAAGCGCGCGCTGCTGGCCTCGGCAAAGCGCCGCTGGTCCATCGACTGCATGCTGTTCTTCGCGCCGGCCTCGATTTCGCCCGCGACCAGCACAATCGGCGTCTTGCCGCGATAGGCCGCGATCAGCGACGTGCCGCATTGCGTCAGCCCCGGCCCGCACGTCACCATCGCCACGCCGACCTTGCCGGTGGTGCGCGCATACCCATCGGCCATCGACACCGCCATGGCCTCATGGCGGGCATTGTACGGCTTGACCGAAGGGTTGCGGCACAGCGCGCCCCACAGCCACATGTTGCCGTCGCCCATCAGCCCGAAGAAGTCCGTGAGACCCTCGGCAATGAGAGACTGCGCAATCGCTTCGTACACCTTCATCGTGCGTCGCTCCGGAAGTTAATCGGCCGCGGCCAGCGCCGCCGCCTCTGATTTGTGGCCCTGCTGATGGAAGTAGTTCGCCCGGTAGAATTCCAGCACCAGATCGCGGTACACCGCGTTCGGATACCGCGGCGGATTGTCGGCGGACACGCAGCTCGGCAGGCACTCGATCACCGCGGCTGGATTCGGGCTGTGGAAATACGCGATCGAATAGCGATCGGTGCCCGAACTCGTTGATCACCCCGTGCGGCGTGGACAGGAACCGGTCGTTCGACCAGCGCCGCATGATGTTGCCGAGATTGACCAGGAACGTGCCGGGGATCACCGGCGGCGGGAACCATTCGCCACTCGGCAGGCGGATCGCCAGACCCGGCACATCGGTGCGCGCCAATGCGGTCATGAAGCTGTTGTCGGTGTGCGGCGCGGTGCCGAAGGTGTTCTCGCTCATGTCCTCCTGCGGCGGGTAGTGCAGGAAGCGCAGGTTGGCGTGGCCCTCGTTGGCGAAGAACGGCGCGAAGTAATCCGCCGGCATCTCCAGCGCCACGGCGAAGGGCGGCAGCATGCGGTCGCACATCGCGCCCAACGCGCGAAAATACGCCATCATGTCCTCGCGCAAACCCGGCATCCCGTCCGGCCACTGGTTGCGCCCGCGCAGGGGAACGCCGGCCAGCACGTCCGGATGATCCGGCCCGCGGTCGTGGCTGACGAAGAAACTCTCGTTCTGATTCGGCTTGGTCGCCTTGTGCACCTGTGATGCGCCCTGCACGGACGCGTTCATCGGCATGTAGCCGATATTGTTCTGATTGAGCCGCAGCTTCAGCTTTTCCTCCAGCGGCAGCGCGTGGAAGCGTCGCGATGCGGCAAAGCCACGATCGATGATCTCCTGCGGCACGCCATGGTTGAGCACATACAGGAAGCCGACATTCTCGCAGGCATAGCGCACCTGCTCCGCCAGCCGCTCCAGCGCGCCAGGCTCGCCGGCGAAATACGGGCCGTAATCGATCACCGGAATCCGCGCGGCGGCTGCGGATAGGTCCTTGACCGCGTGCTGCTGGAACAGATGCATGAATTGCTCCGGGGCTGCCCTGCCGGCAGTATAGAGGCGCACGCCGTGTGTCGCCAATTTGACCCTTCGGCGAACCATCCACTACCGTGCTCGCCAACAAATGGCGTTGGGAGGATGGATGCGATATGGCCAACTACCGTGTCTCTCCGGATCTCGACATGCACTACCGGGTCGATGACTTCACCGATCCCTGGTCGCACCCGCAGACCATCCTCATGTTGCACGGCAACGCGGAGAGCGGCCTCGCCTGGTATGCCTGGGTGCCGAAGCTGGCGCGGCATTTCCGCGTGGTGCGGCCCGACATGCGCGGCTTCGGCGAATCGACGCCGATGCCACGCGAATATCCCTGGAGCCTCGATCGCCTTGCCGAGGATTTCTGCCTGCTGATGGACCATTTGGGCGTGGAGCGCTTCCATCTTGTCGGCGCCAAGATCGGCGGAACGATCGCCCGCGCCTTCGCGGCACGCCGGCCGGAGCGGGTCATCACGCTCACCGTCGTAGGGACGCCGCCGCCGTTGCGCGTCGGCGCCGCCGAGAGGGTGCCGGAGCTGATCCGCGACTTCGACACGCACGGCGTCGAATACTGGGCGCGGCAGAACATGGGCAACCGGCTCGGCAGCGCCTTTCCGCCCGAGGGCTTCGAGTGGTGGACCAAATTCATGGGCCGCACGGCGGTCTCCACGCAGGTCGGCTTCATGGGCACCATCGCCTGCGCCGACATCCGCGCTGACCTGCCCAGGATCGCCTGCCCGACCTTGGTCATCACGACCGAGCAAAGCGGATTGGGCACGGTCGAGGAAATGCGGGCCTGGCAACAGCAGATTCCGGATTCGGAACTGCTGGTCCTGCCAGGCAATTCCTATCACGTCGCCGCAACGCATGCCGACCGCGCCGCCGACGCAACGCTCGATTTCATCGCCAGGCGCGGCGGTTCGAAGGAGGAGAAGCACGCTCATGGTTGAGATCCGCCGCATGGGGCCGCAGATCGGCGTGGAAGTGACCGGCGTGGATGTGAAGACGCTGGACGATGCAGGGTTCGCGCCGATCTACCAGGCATGGCTCGACCACAACGTGATGGTGGTGCGCGACCAGGAGCTGACGCTCGAGGAATTCCTGCGCTACAGCCGCCGCTTCGGCCTTGTGGTGCCGCATCCATCGAAGAGCACGCGGCATCCGGAGGTGCCGGAGATCACCTTGCTCGGGGTGAACAAGTTCGATGCCGACGGCAAGCTGAACGAGGCGATCTACCGGCGCGGCGCGGAAGGCTGGCACACCGATGGTGCGTATGACGCCGATCCGTTCAAGGCGACGCAGCTCTATGCGCTGGCGATCCCGAGCACCGGCGGTGACACGTTGTTCGCCAACGGCTATGCCGCGTACGCCGCGCTGCCCGAGCGGCTGAAGCAGCGGCTCGACGGGCGGGCCGGCGCCTTCACCTATGGCGGGCGCAAGAAGAAGCGTGAGCTGCTCAATGAGGAAGACCGCGACTGGCAGCCGGTGCTGCACCCGATCATCCGCACGCACCCGGAGACGGGTCGCAAGTCGCTGTATTTCGATCCCGGCAAGATCGAAGTCGATCGTCGGCGTGTCATCGCAGGAAAGCGATGATCTGATCGACGAACTCGCCGGCGCCATGATCCAGCCGGACGGCGAATACCGCCACAAATGGCGCGTCGGCGACATCGTGATCTGGGACAACCGCTGTTCCTATCATCGCGCCGCCGGCGACTACCCGCCCCACGAGGACCGCATCCACTGGCGCGTCTCGATCAAGGAACCCGAAGCCGCCAAAGCTCGCCGCCGACTAGCAACCCGCAACTCCCCCTCCCATCGCGGGAGGGGGGTCAGGGAGGCGCCCGTGCCGCTGAGTGCTCTACCGCGCCACTGTCTCCGCCGCAGGGAAATTGCACTCCACCGCGATCCCATCAGGATCGTAGTAGAACAACTGGGTCATGTTCAGCCGCGGCAGCACGCGCTCGTCGTACTTGATGCGGTGCTCCTCCAGGTTCGCCTTCATGTCCTTCAGCCCCTCGCAGGCGAAGGCGATGTGGTCCAGCCGCCCGGTCTTCGCCGGATCGGTCGCGGCGTCCTTGATCGGCTCGTCCTCCGGCCGCTTCCCGATCAGATGCACCGTCGGCACGCCGCCGCAATACAGCCAGTAGCCAGGGAAGTTCAGCGGCGGCCGGTCGCCGACCGACAACCCGACCACGTCGGTGTAGAAATCCTTCGTCGCCTCCAGATCGCGCGCCAGGATCGTGTAGTGATTGAGCGACATTGCGGGCATCTGTTTCTCCTCCGTCAGAACACGTTTTCCGGCTCGAGGCCGAGCAGGATCTGGCCAACCGACTCATAGTGCAACTGCCGCCCTTGCGACTGCTGCGCGACCGTGTGGATGTCGCGCAGACGCTGCTCGAAAGGCTGCTCCTCGAACACCGCCATCGATCCCGTCGCATGATACAGCGTGTTGACAATGTCGCGCGACTGCTGGATCGCCCAGGTCGAGGCCAGCCGGATCATCGCGCGGTCCTCGGCGGTCTGCTGGCCCGTCGCCTCGACGTGCCCCCATGCCGCTTCCCACGTCGTATGCAAGAAGGCACGTGCGGAACGCCAGCGCGCTTCGCACTGTGCGAGCTGCGACTGCACCACGTTGTTCTCCCGCATCGGTTTCGACGCGCCGCGCGATACCTTGTTGGCCGGCAGGTTGAGGAAGTCGTTCATCGTGCCGCGCGCGATCCCCAGGCCCACGCCGGCAAAACCGCAGGAATACAATTGGTTGCTGCTGAAACGGTACAGCAGCCCGTCCTCCCGCCGCTCCGCCGGATTGTCGCGCGAGGTGGAGAAGCGCTGCGGCACGAACAGGTCCTGCACCACGTATTCGTTGCTGGCAGTGCCCCGCAGGCCGATCGTGTGCCAGATGTCGTTCATCTGCACGCTGGACTTCGGGAACAGCATGGTGCGGACCTTGCCGGTCCCTGCCACCGGCATATGGGCGCCGAGCCACCTGGCATGATGGCAGCCACTGGCGAAGCGCCATTTGCCGCTGATGCGATAGCCGCCCTCGACCGGCTGCGCCTCATAGGGCGCGCCAGGCGGCCCCCATGCCAGGATGCCGGTCGGCGGTCCGAACATCTCGCGCGCGACCTCACGATCAAGATAGGCCGCCGTCATCGAACAGCCGTTGTTCTGGCCGACGCACCAGCCGACCGACGCGTTTGTCTGTGCCAATGCCTCGGTCACCTGGGTGAACAGCACCGGCCGCAGTTCGGCGCCGCCGAGAAAGCGCGGCTGCAACATGCGGAAGAAGCCGCCGTCGATCAGCGCAGCCACCACGTGTTCGGGCAGTTCGCGACGGCGCTCGATCTCGTCGCCGGCCTCGTCCAGCATTGGCGCCAGATCTCGCGCGCGTTGGACGAAGTCGATGCCTTCACTCATAATTACGGCTCCCACGGTCGGCAGAGGATGATAGGCCAGCAACCTGCTAGCCTGCCACCGATCGGCGATTGCGGCCATCCCCATGCCTGCCTAGGCTCTGCCTGGCACCGAAATCAGAGGCGGCCCATGCTGCGCGGCATCCATCCCCTCCTATCGCCGGATCTGCTGCACGCGCTCGCCGCCATGGGGCATGGCGATCGCATCGCAGTGGTGGATGCCAATTTCCCTGCGCTCAGCCATGCGAAGCGGCTGATCTCGCTGCCTGGCGTCACCGCGCCCGCGGTACTGGAGGCGGTGCTGTCAGTCCTGCCGATCGACGATTTCGAACCGCATCCCGTATCGGTGATGCAGGTCGTCGGCGACGCGGCGATGATCCCCGAGGCGGTGCGTGAATTCATCGTCATTCTGGCTCATAACGACCTTGCGCCACCGGCGCGCCTCGAGCGGAACGCATTCTACCGCGCCGCGGCCGAGGCGTTCGCCGTAGTGCACACCGGCGAGCGTCGTTTCTACGGAAACATTCTGCTCACCAAGGAAGTCGTGCCGCCGGACACGTCAGCGTGATCCGCGTCGATGCGCACCCTCATGCCTCGATGCCTTGGTCCAGCCGCGTCACCTGCCCATTTTGTTACAATTATGCGCGCGCCGTCCATCGCTGCGGCCGATGATCGACCATGCAGCGAAGCCGGCCATCGCGACCGATGCCTGGCAGCCCTGGGCCGGCGATATCGCCCGAGCCGCACGTGAGACACCTTCGCTGTGCAAGCTGTCCTGCTTGGTAACCGAGGGTGCTCGCAACTGGTCTGTCGGCAATTTACAGCGGTATGTCGATTTACAGCGGTATGTCGATCATATTATTGTATGCTTCGGGCCCGAACGATTGATGTGGGGCAGTGATTGGCCGGTGGGCAAGCCGGCAGGCGGCTACGGATACTGGCGTCAGGCAAGCGTTACACTTCTTGAGCCACTATCCATCAGCGACCGCGACGCAATCCTCGGCCGCACCGCTATCGATTTCTATGGCCTGACGCGGCACTAGCAAAATCTACTGACATATAGTTAGTGTAGTCCCCGGGTTAAGGGGCGAACTAATGAACCAATCGACTGACGAGGTCCTCGGGCTGACCGCACAGATTGTGTCGGCGCATGTGGGCCACAACACGGTCGCGCCGGAAGCGCTGCCTGGATTGATCCAGGAGGTCTACAGGGCGCTGCTGAACATGGGCCAGCAACCAGCACAGGTGGAACGGCCGGCTCCGGCAGTGCCGGTGAAGCAATCGGTCCGCCAGGATCGCATCATCTGTCTGGAGGACGGCAAAAGCTTCTCCATGCTCAAGCGCCACCTGATGACAGACCACAAGCTCACGCCGCAGCAGTATCGCGAAAAATGGGGCTTGCCGCGCGACTATCCGATGGTGGCGCCGAACTACGCGCAGACTCGATCCGCACTCGCCAAGAAGATCGGGCTCGGGCGGAAGGCGGGCCGGCCGGCAAAGCGCGCGAGTCGCCGCAAGCGCGCCTGATCGCGTCTCGGCTCTTTCGTGACGCGATGATTCGGATCGCGCCGAGGATTGTGCTCGATGAGAGAGCCATTACCGAGCGGTTCGTGCGTTCCTCGGGACCTGGCGGACAGAATGTCAACAAGGTCGCGACGGCGGTGGAGCTGCGGTTTGATCCCGCGATGTCGGGCCTGCCGCCCGATGTGCAGTTGCGGCTGCGCGCGCTCGCCGGCAAACGTGTCACCGAGCATGGTGACGTTCTGTTCACCGCGCAACGCTTCCGCACGCAGGAACGAAATCGTCAGTTCGCGTTGGATATGCTGATCCGGTTGATAGAGCGCGCGGCGAAACCACCCGTGCCGCGCGTCGCAACGCGACCGACATCCGCCTCGAAGCGAAGGCGTCTGGAGTCCAAGGCACGCCGCGCGCGCATCAAGCAGAACAGGAGTGCCCCCGCGGCCGAGGAGTGACCCTGCTCGGACCGTCACCCCATGCGGAGAAACTGTGGCATGCTGTCCGCTGGTCAGACGGCGAGGGACAGCGATGCTGCGCGATGCACACGGGCTGGAGGTGACCGCAGGATCGGCGGCAGCGGTGCGGGCGTTCGACCACGCGCTGATCGGCTATCTGGGCTATCGCGCCGACACGCCGCTGCGCATGGCGGCCGTGTTCGAAGCCGATCCGGAGTTCGGCCTGGCGCACTGCCTGAAGGGCTATTTCGCCATGCTGGGCTATAGGCAGTCGCTGGTGCCGATGGCGGAGGCCGCGGCCGGCGACGCGGCCCGCCTCACCGAACATGCGACGCCGCGCGAGCGTGCACATGTCGCGGCACTGCGGCGCTGGATCGATGGCGAGCCGGACCGCGCCGCAGAAGTCTGGGAACAGATCCTCGCCGAGCATCCGCGCGACATCCTGGCCTTCCGACTGGCGCACTTCGTCAACTTCTGGCTCGGGCGGCCGGATGTCATGCTGGCATCGGTCCTCGGCGTCGAGCGTTATTGGAGCGACGACCTGCCTGGATATAACGCCATCCTTGGCTGCAGCTGCTTCGCGCATGAGGAATGCGGCCACTACACCGAAGCGGAAGCCGCCGGTCGTGCGGCGATCGATCGCGATCCAAGCGACCTTTGGGCGGCGCATGGCGTGGCGCATGTGCTGGAAATGCAGGGCAGGCGCAGCGAAGGCGTCGCCTGGATCGACAGCCTGAGCGGCAACTGGGAGGCAGCAAACAATCTGCGTCACCACCTCTGGTGGCACGCCGCTATGTTCCATATGGAACAACGCGAGGCGGATCGTGTGCTGGCCCTGTACGATGGTGAATTCCGCAATCTGACATCGCCGCTCACCGAGGCTCTGCCTGACTTATACATAGATGTGCAGAACGCCGTCTCGATGTTGTTCCGCCTGCAACGACATGGCGTGGCCGTGGGAGACCGTTGGGTCGAGCTTGCGGATCACGCCGAGGCCCGCATCGGCGACTGTCTCTCAGCGTTCACCTTGCCGCATTGGATGATGGCGCTCGCCGCGACCGGCCGGCACGCGGCGGCCCAGCGCATGCTGGAGGCCACGCGTGGCTTCGCGCAGGGCCCCGGGATCACAGCCGCGTTGGTTGCGCGGTACGCCCTGCCGGTCTGCGAGGCGGTGCTGGCGCACGCCCGCGGCGAATTCGCGCTGGCGGTCCAGGCAATGCGCCCGGCGCTCGGCGGCATGTACCGTCTGGGCGGCAGTCACGCGCAGCAGGACGTGCTGGAACAGCTCTATCTCGACTCCGCCATGCGGGCGGGATTGCTCGATGACGCACGGTTGCTGCTGGAGCGCGTCGCCGGCCGCCATCCGTTGCCGCCGCAGCGGCGCATCGGCTACGCTGCGGCAGCGCGAGAAGTCGAACTTTGAACGGGGAGTGCGACGCCGCGTGCAAAGTGGTGCCGCACTTCGGCGTCGCCACCGAGTGCGGCTGGGGTCGTACCGATCCGGCACGCGTGCCGGGTCTGCTGGCTGCCCATCGGAACGCGATGGCGGACACAGGGCCCTGACCGTTTCGTTGTCATTGCGAACGAAGCGAAGCAATCCCCACCGAGGGCACGCACCCATTGACAGGCACACGCTGTCATTGAACGGTTTCGGCTCCGCCACGCAAGCTTCATGATTGGCCGCGTATCAGACCACGTGAGCACCACGACCCTCAGGACCATCTCTCGCCCGACACTCATCGCGCCGGTGCGCCGCCGGCGACCGATGCTGGCCGCGTATGGGCTGCTGCTTCCCTCCGGAGTCTTCCTGCTCGCCTTTACCTACTGGCCGGTCCTGCAGGTCGCTCTCGGATCGCTGACCGTCCGCGCCTTCGGCGGCGCCGCAAGTTGGGGCTTCGGCAACTACGCCCGCCTGTTCGCCGATCCCCACTTCGCGACCGCCGTTCTCAACAATCTCGTCTATGCCGCCGGCACCATCGTTCCCAGCCTGACGCTGGCGCTGCTGTTCGCGCTCGGTCTGCGCGAGGGCACACGCCTCACCACCGTAGTCCGTACGTTGTTCGTGTTGCCGCTGCTCATCCCGCTGGTCGCCGCCGCCTCGCTGTTCATCTTCATCTTCCTGCCGGGCGCCGGATTGCTGGACTATTACCTGGCACGCTTCGGCGCAGCCGAGACCAACTGGTTGGGCGATCCGTCGCTTGCGCTGGGCTCGATCATCGCGATCACGGTATGGAAGAACACCGGCTACTACATGCTGTTCTTTCTCGCCGGCCTCGCCGGCGTTCCGCAGGAGTTGCTGGATGCCGCGAAGATCGACGGCGCAAGTGCGATGCAGCGCTTCCTGCGCGTCACGCTGCCGCTGCTGGGCCCGACCCTCGCCTTCGTCTTTGTGATCGCGCTCCTCAACGTCCTCACTCAGGTGGATCATGTCATCGTCATGACGCAGGGCGGACCGTCGGACAGCACCTCGCTGCTGCTGTACTACATCTACCAACAGGCGCATCAGAACTACGACATCGGCCTCGCTTCGGCCGCGACAGTGGTCAGCGTCGCGTTCCTGTTCGCGCTGTCCATCGTATCGCTGCGCACGCTCGAGCGCGGCATCCATTATGAAACGTAATCCGATCCTGCTGCTGCTATGCGCTGCCGCGCTGCTCTGGGCGATCCCGTTCGCCTGGATGGCAGCGGCCAGCCTGCGGCCGGGCGAGGCCGGCGCAGCGGACATCGCCTCGCTGTTCCCGGCAGGCCCCTTCAGCCTGGCGAATTTCGCCGAAGCCTGGAGCTCAGGCCATTTCCCGCTGTGGTACCTCAACACCATTCTGCTGTGCGGCGGCATCCTCGCGGTCCAGTGCGTCACCATCAGCCTGGCGGGCTATGCGTTCGCGCGCCTGCGATTCCGCTATCGCGAGACGCTGTTCCACCTGTTCCTGCTGCAACTCATGCTGGTGCCGCCGATCCTGATCGTACCCAACATGACGACTCTCGTGGCGCTGCACCTCTACGACACGCTGCCCGGCGTGATGGCGCCCTACTTCGCCTCTGCGTTCGGTGTGTTCCTGATGCGGCAGACCTTTCGGACGATCCCGCGCGACTACGAGGAGGCGGCGCTGGTCGACGGCGCGTCGGTCGTGACGATCATCTTTCGCGTGCTGCTGCCTCTCGCCCGGCCCGGTCTCGTCGCGTTCGCGATCGTATCGGTGACCGCACACTGGAACGAGTTTCTCTGGCCGCTGATGGCCACCTCCTCGCCGTCGACCCAGGTGCTGACGGTCGGGCTCGCGTCTTTCACCTCAGGCGCCGAAGCCGGCTCGGAGTGGGGCGTGATCGCCGCTGGCACGTTCTTCGTCGCCGCTCCGCTGCTGCTGGTGTTTCTCATGTTCCAGCGGCAGTTCGTCTCCAGCTTCACGTTGTCCGGAATCAAATAGGGGATCCATCATGCGTTGGCCGCGTCTACTGTCATGTATGGACGGCCCCCGTTAGGCAAGAAGCAAAAGCGGTGACGGCGGAGCGGTCTGGAGCGTTCATGTATCCGGCCTGTTTGTGCGGTCGGGAAAGACCGCTGGCCCCGATGGGTTACGCGAACCAGGTTCCCAGCATTGCGACGTGCTGAACGCGCGATGACAGAACGGAGTGTCCTGGTTCTGGTCCTGACCAATGTGCCGTCGGTGCGGTTTGCTCCTTGCGGGATATGGGTCGTGCGGTGCGGCCTGAGTGTTGCTGCCACAGAGATTGTTGCCCTGGCCAAATCCGATCCCGAGCGAGGCTTCGCCGTGGCGTGCGGGGTCAAGCCTCGCGCAGCGACCGCCGGCGGCGGCTCGGGCTTGACGCCGCACGCCACGGCGCAAGCACAATCGGGGTCCGGATCGGGCAATCTCCGCGGCAAGGGCATCAGGGGTGCGCCGCCACGGCCCGATAGTTGTCGCCCGAGCGCAGCATCGCCCAGGCGATGCGTGCGATCCTGGCCGCCTGGGCGACGGTGGCGACCTTGAACGGCCTGCGCGCCATGATGCCCTGCACCCAGGCGCTGGCCTGGCCCGGCTTCACTCTGGCCCGGCGCATCCGATTGGCGGCGCCGAGCACCAGCAATCGTCGCAGACTGTGATCGCCCTGTCGGCTGATGTGGCCGATGCGGGTCTTCTCGGCGCTGTTGTTGGTGAGCGGCGTCAGGCCGATCCAGGCGGCACAGTCGCGCGCGGTGTCGAAGCGGCGCGCATCGCCGACCGCCATCACCAGCGCGTGGGCGATCAGCGGACCGACGCCGGGGATCTGTTGCAGGCGACGCATGCGCTCATCGCTCTTGGCGCAGGCGACGATGCGGGCTTCGAGTTCCGCGATGCTGGCGTCCAGGGCGCGCCATTGCTCGACCAGCGGCCTGAGCGCGCTCAGCAGCAACGCCGGGATGGCGGGATCGCCAGCGTCGATGCGAGCGACCAAGGCCTTGAAGCCGCGCAGGCCAGTGCCGGCAACGATGCCCATCTCACTCAGTATACCGCGGGTGGCGTTTATTGTCTGTGTCCGCTGCTTCACCAGCAGATCGCGCGACCGTTCCAACGCTCGCCCGACCTGCTGCTCGACGCTTTTGACCGGCACGAACCGCATGTTGGACCGCTGCACGGCCTCGCAGCAGGCCTCGGCGTCACGCAGATCGCTCTTGCCGCGTTTGACATAGGCCTTCACATACTTCGCGTGCATCAGCCGTACCTCGTGGCCCTGCGCGCTGAGCACGCGGCCCCAGTGGTGCGCCGAGCCACATGCCTCCATGCCGATCAGCGACGGCGGCTGTTTGGCAAGGAACCCCGCCAGCTCCTCGCGTCGCAGCCGTTGGCGCCACAGCACATGCCCCGCTCCGTCTTCCGCGTGCAGTTGAAACAGGTTCTTCGCAAGGTCGATCCCAATGATGCTACGCTCCATAGCGGACGGTCTCCTTCGCTGCCCTGTTCATCAATGGCCAGCTTGGCACAATGATGCCGTCAGGGGGCCGTCCACCCAGCATTGCGAGCGAAGCGAAGCAATCACCACCAGTGCGCGCAACGTGGCGGAGATTGCTTCGTCGCCTTGCTCCTCGCAATGACATTGGGTGCAGGCACTGCGCATGCCGCGACCGATATCGACCTGTTCTTCCCGGTCCCGGTGCAGGGCAAGCTCGCGGTCGAAATGCAGCGGCTGATCGAGCAGTTCGACAAGGACCACGCCGACATCCATGTCACCGCCGTCTACACCGGCAGCTACGACGACACCAACCTGAAGACGCGCGCCGCCATCCAGGCGGGCCGTCCGCCGGGCGCGGTGATCATGAGCGCCAACTTCATCCGCGAATACGCGATCAACAACGAAGCGATGCCGCTCGATGACCTGATCGCAAAGGATGGCCAGACACCGGCGCAGTTCATGGACCTGTTCTGGCCAGCGCTGAAGCTCAACGCCACCGAGCAGGGCCACGTCTACGGCGTGCCGTTCCAGAACTCCACGCCGCTGCTCTATTACAGTGTCGACGCGTTCAAGGACGCCGGGCTCGACCCCGACAAGCCGCCGGTCACGTGGCAGGATTGGGTGGACGACCTGCGCAAGCTGGCGAAGCACGACGGCAGCGCCACGACGCGCTGGGGCCTGATGTTCCCGGGCACCTACGACTATCTCGGCTGGATCACCAGCGGCCTCGTGATGTCGAACGGCGGCGAGTACTACAATCCCGGCTATGGCGGCGAGGTCTACTATACCGAGCCCACCACCGTCGGCGCGGTGCGGCTGATCGACGCCATGGTGCACAAGTGGCACGTGATGCCGGAAGGGGTCACCGACGCCAATGCGGTGACCACCGCGTTCTTCCAGGGCCGCACCGCCATGATGATCCTGTCCACAGGGTCGCTGTCCTTCGTGCGCGAGAACATGAAGACGCCGTATCGCACGGCGTTCCTCCCCCGGAGCCTGGTGAACGCCGCGCCGATCGGCGGCGCCAGCCTGATCATCCCGCGCGGCAACTCGCCCGAACGGCAGGCGGCCGCCTGGACCCTGATCAAGTGGCTGGTGAGCCCGGAGATCGCCGGCGGCTGGAGCCGCTTCACCGGCTACTTCGCCCCGCGCATCGCCGCCTACGACCTGCCCGAGATGAAGACCTTCATCGGCGAGCACCCGGACGCGAAGGTCGCCCTGGACCAGCTCGCCTACGCCCGCGGCTGGTTCGCCACCTACAACACCGTCGCCGTGCGCAAGGCGCTGGAGGACGCCGTGCAGGCGGTGCTCTCCGGCAAGGCGACGCCGGAGGCCGCGCTGGCGACGGCTCAGAAGCAGGCGGACGAACTCATGCGGCCGTATGTGGAGCAAACCGCACTAAAGCTGCCAGAATAGGCGCCCAGTCCGAAGGAGCGTCCCATGCTGATCTGCCAGCTCACCGACCTGCACGTCCGGCCGGTGGGAAAGCCCGCCAATCGCGTGTCCGAGACCAACATGTTCACCGAACGGGCGTTCCGCGCGGTCGCCAGGCTCAATCCGAGCCCCGATGTCGTGGTCATCACCGGCGATCTCACCGAGTGCGGGCTGGACGAGGAGTATGCGAACCTGAACCGGCTGCTGCGCAAGTTCCTGCCGATGCCGGTATTCGTCATCCCCGGCAACCATGACCGCCGGGGCAACTTCCGCGAGGGACTGAAGCACCTTCCCGGCGTCGCCGCGGATCCCCACTACGTTCAGTACACCGTGGACGAATATCCGGTCCGGCTGGTCATGCTGGACACGCTGGTGCCGGGTGCCGGACACGGCGAACTGCGCGCCGAGCAACTGGAGTTCCTGGACCGCGCCCTGGCCGAGGCGCCGGACAAGCCGACCATCATCGGCATGCATCACCCGCCGTTCGCCTGCGGCATCGCTCACATGGACCGGATCAATCTGCGGAACACGCCGGAATTCGCGGCGATCATCGCCCGGCATCGCCAGGTGGAACGGATCATCTGCGGCCATCACCACCGGCCCATCGTCGCCCGGTTGGCGCATGCCATCGCATCGATCGCCCCTTCGGTTGCGCACCAGGTCGAGATGACGCTGAACCCGCATGACGCCGGCGCCTTCGTCTTCGAGCCGCCTGCCTTCCAGCTCCATCGCTGGACCGACGCCGACGGCATCGTCTCCCACACCGTCTATGTGGAGGACTTCCCGGGCCCGTATCCCTTCGTCAACGACCCGGAGTATCCCGGCAAGGCCTGAACCGGCACCGGCCCGCCGCTGTGGACTGCCTCACGGATATGACGCGCAAATCGGCCTATCCCTAGACTAGGTATGTGGCGATACAGTCGTAGCCGCCCATCGAGGGGGGAGCATCATGGCTCGAGTCGATAGGCGCATTGTCAGGAAGGCGCTGCTGCTGGGCTGCCTGCTGACCGTCGCCGGCGCGGGCGATCCGCAGCCCGGCAAGGTCCTCGATGAGGCGCGCCAGGCCGGCCGCAGCGCGGCGTCGCTGCCGGCGCCCATGGAGGACTATTTCCACGACATGGACGGCGGCGCCGACCTGAAGCCTGACCCTGCCACCAAACTCGACCCCGTCCTCGGTCGCAACACCTGGCTGGTGTGGTCCGGCGGCAACGACCGGTTCTGGGACAAGATGACCGACTACACCTTCGGCGCGTTCGACCTGCTGAAGATCGTCGCCTATGACCCGAACAAGCCGATCGACCGCGCGGACCGCTGGAAGGCACTCGGATTGATCAACGAGCCCTGCATGCAGGCGCCGGCCGCACCCGATCCGGATCGCTTCGGCCTGCTGCTCGACGTGCGCAAGCCGGGCTGCCCGGCCGACCCGTTCGAGGACGCGGGAAAGTATCCCGGCGTGAAGATCGGCGCACGCGGCAGCACGGTACCGGTCGGGTCGCTGTACGGCTATGCCAGCGGCGTCATCGGGCTGCGGCTGTTCCCCAATCCCGCCTTCGACGAAACCGCCAAGGCGAAGTGGAACGCGGACGCCTACTTCAAGGGCGACACGAACATGGTGCGCCCATATCGCATCGGCATGTCGTGCGGCTTTTGCCATGTCGGTCCGAGCCCAATTCACCCTCCGGCCGATCCGGCCAATCCGCAGTTCGCCGATCTCAGCTCCACCGTCGGCGCCCAGTACATGTGGGTGGACCGGCTGTTCATCTACCGCCGCAATCCCGACAACTACTTCTTCCAGCTCGTGCACACCTACCGGCCCGGCGCGATGGACACCTCGTTGGTCTCGACCGACAACATCAACAATCCGAGGACCATGAACGCGGTCTACAGCCTGGGCGATCGGCTCCAGCAGGCGCTGCGCTGGGGGCGCGAGACCCTGGCGGACGGACAGCTCAACAACAGGCAGTTCAACGACTACCAAAGCAGCGGACCACTGACGCAGTTCTTCCAGAAGCCGAACATCTCCTGGACGCCGCGCGTGCTGAAGGACGGTGCGGACTCGGTCGGCGCGTTGGGCGCGCTCAATCGCGTCTATCTGAACATCGGCCTGTTCAGCGAGGAATGGCTGCTGCACTTCAATCCTGTCGTCGGCGGCAAGCCGATCACGCCCATCCCGATCGCGAGCGCCGAGAAGAACTCCAGCTACTGGCAGGCAACCGAGGCCTGGACGCCGCATACCGCCTGGTTCTTTCTCCATGCGGCGAAGCCTGACCGTCTGAAGGACGCACCGGGCGGCGCGAAATACCTGACGTCCGACGCTGCCGTGCTCGATCGCGGCAAGACGGTGTTCGCCGACACCTGCGCCCGCTGCCATTCCAGCAAGGCGCCGAAGCCTGCCGTCGGGTTGGACCCGTCCGGTTGTGCCGGCCCCGGCTATCTTCAGTGCTGGAACAAGTACTGGGCGTGGACCGAGACCGACGGCTACAAGAAGCAGATGCGCGCGATCGTCAGCGCGCCGGACTTCCTCGATGGCAACTTCCTGTCCACCGAAGCGCGCGTGCCGGTGACGCTGCTGCAAACCAACGCGTGCAGCCCGCTGGCGACCAATGCGCTGGCCGGCAATATCTGGGACAACTTCTCGTCGCAGTCCTATAAGACGCTGCCTTCGGTCGGCACGATCACGGTGCATGATCCGTTCACCGGCAAGCCATGGCAGTCCAAGATGCCCGCAGGCGGCCGTGGCTATACACGGGTGCCGTCGCTGATCAGCCTGTGGTCCACCGCACCCTTCCTGCTCAACAACACCGTCGGACAGGACGCGTTCGAGCAGGATCCGTCGGTCGATGCACGGCTGCGCGTGTTCCAGGCCTCGATCGAGCAGATGCTATGGCCCGACAAGCGGCAGCGCGATCCGCTCCTTGGCAACGCCGTCTACCTCATCGATCGCACGACGCAGGACAGCAACATCAGTATCGCGGCCGATTATGTCCCGGAGACGTTCCGCCCGCTCTCGGCCAAACTGCACACGCTGTTGCCAAAACTGTTCGGCGCCGACGGCAGCCTGACCATCGGGCCGTTCCCCAAGGGCCTGCCGGTGAACCTGCTCTCCAATCTACAGCCGCTGCCGGAAAGCGATCGTTTGCTCGACCGCATGCGTCACGTCGAGAATCTGGTCAAGCTGCTGGTCGATCTGAAGTTGTATCTGCTGACGCTGCCCTCGGGCGCGACAGATGCGCAGAAGGTGAGCGCGATCGGCAGTAAGATGGGACCGGCGCTGCTGGCGCTGAACAAGTGCCCGGACTTCGAGGTGAACCGCGGGCACTATTTCGGCACAGGCCTGGTGCCCGGCGAACCTGCGCTCAGCGACAGCGACAAGCGCGCGTTGATAGAGTTCCTGAAGACGTTCTAGCCGTTCTGCGATGGATGACTGTGATTATCTGATTGTCGGCTCCGGTGCTGGTGGTGGAACTCTGGCGGCGCGGCTGGCCGAGGCCGGCATGCGCGTTCTGGTGCTGGAGGCCGGCGGTGACACGCGCGATGCGCCCGGCCTGCCCGAGGACTACGACGTTCCAGCCTTTCATCCCCTGGCGTCGGAACACCCGGCGTTGCGCTGGGACTTTTACGTGCAGCACTACGCCGATGCGACACGCCAGCGGCGGGATCGCAAGCTCCAGTTCGCCGGCATCTACTATCCCCGTGCCGGAACACTGGGCGGTTGCACCGCGCATAATGCGATGATCCTGACAGCACCGCCCGATTCCGACTGGGACGCGATCGCGGCGCTGACCGATGACGCATCGTGGCGCGGGCCGGCCATGCGGCGTTATTTCCAGCGATTGGAAGCGTGCCGCTACCGTCCCCTCTGGCGCGCGTTGTCGTGTCTGGGCGTGAACCCGACGGCCCATGGCTGGTCCGGCTGGTTGCCGACCGAGCGCGCCACGCCGTGGCAGGTGTTCGAGGACCGGCGGCTGCTGGCGACCGTGACCGACTCAGCGATCGGAGCATTGCACGGTTCGTCGCGCCCGGTGCGAGCACTGCGGCGCCTGCTTCAGTCGCGGTTGGACCCGAACGATCGGCGCCTGTTGCGGCGCAACGCCGACGGTCTCTGCTTCACCCCGCTCAGCACCGATCGACACCAGCGTATAGGAGCCCGCGAGCGCCTGCTCGACGTCGCTGCGCGCCATCCCGATCGTCTTCGGATCGAACTGCATGCGCTGGCGACCCGCGTCGTGTTCGACGGCAATCGTGCCGTCGGCGTGGAGTATCTGAAGGGTGAGCGGATTTACCGTGCGCATCCGGCTGCCTCCGGCAGCCCGGGCGAGCGTCGCGTTGCCCACGTCGGACGCGAGGTGATCCTGGCAGGAGGTGCGTTCAACACGCCGCAACTGTTGATGCTGTCCGGTGTCGGGCGGCGTGAGACGCTGACCCGGCTCGGGATAGAAGTGCGATTGGAATTGTCCGGCGTCGGTCGCAATTTGCAGGACCGCTACGAGATTGGCGTCGTCAATCAGATGGCGAAGCCTTGGCGCGTGCTCGAGGGCGCGTATTTTGCGCGTGGCGACGAGCTGTTCCACGAGTGGCAGCGTGATCGGACAGGCATGTATGTCTCCAACGGAGCGGCGCTCGCGGTGACGCTGTGCTCGAGGCCGGATCTGTCCGTGCCCGATCTGTTCTGCATGGCGCTGCTCGCCGACTTCGGCGGCTATTTCCCAGGCTATTCGCGCCTCATCGCGGAGCATCACGACTACCTCACCTGGACCATACTGAAGGCGCACACCAACAATCGTGCCGGCGAGGTCACGCTGCGCTCCACCAACCCGCGCGACACGCCGCTGGTCAACTTCCACTATTTCGAGGAAGGCAGCGACGCCTCAGGCGAGGACCTGAAGGCTGTCGTGACGGCACTGCGCTTCGTCCGCCGAATGACCCAGGAACTGAAGCAACGCGGACTGATCAGACGGGAGGAACTGCCGGGCGAGTCGGTGCAGAGCGACGACCAGCTCGCCGACTATGTGCGCGACAACGCGTGGGGGCATCACGCTTCGTGCTCCTGCGCGATCGGACCGCGCGAGGCGAACGGTGTGCTCGACAGCCGGCTGCGCGTGCATGGCGCCGAGTGTCTGCGCATTGTCGACGCCTCGGTGTTCCCGCGCATTCCGGGCTTCTTCATCGCCGGCGCCGTGTACATGGTGGCCGAGAAGGCTGCGGATATGATCTTGCAGGACGCCTGAAACCACCCCTCCCCTCGCGGGAGGCGGCGTGCCGGCCAATGGGTCTCTCTCATTGCGCATTGGTATAACGCGCGAAGTACCGCAACGCCCGCAGCCCCGGCAGAAAGAAATACGCACCGCCGCGCACCGTGATGAATTGCGGCAAGCCCGCGACCAGCCGGCTTGAGCCATCGGATTGAGGCACCGAAAAGCCGTCGGTCGAATGACCTGCCGGCATCGGCTCCCGGTTGCCAAGCAGCGGATCGGCCTCGCCGCTCATGCCGCCGAACTTGGCGCTCATGACCCACGCGTTCTGAATGAATTCGAACTGACGCGAGATGTTGGCGTTCAGGCAGATGAAATGCAGTCCGCTGTGCGGGTCCGGTGCATCGGCCTGTAGCGCCGCCTGCCGCTCGAGCCTGATACCGAACTCGCGTCCCCGCCGGATGATGCGATGAAAGCGGCTGGATGCGATCAGGTCCTGACTGAGGTCCTGATGACCAAAGCCGAGAGTGCGGATCAGCCACGAAACCCAGCCGCGCCACCCGCCAGGCATGTCGCCGGTACGCGGATTGGCGCGCCGAACGTGCGCACCGAACGGACAGCGCAGCCCGTCCTTGTCGCCGTCGTAGGTGAACTGGTTGCGTGCGATGTCGAGATCATTCGGTCCCACGCCGCGGATCGGCTGTGCCTGCGCGGAAATGAGCGCGTCGCCCGTCATCTGCCGCCCGACCGTGGCCTGCGCGAGTGCGACCCGCGCGGCGTCGTTGTCCGCCTGCGTCGCGATGAATCGCCAGAAGCCGCGCACGTCCTGCGCAAGTTCGCGCACGACCAGATAGCTGCCGTTGCGGCCGAGGTCATGGCGCGCGGCGTCATCTTCCGCGGTCGGCAACATTGCTGCGCCCGGCTGCGTCGCATCGAGCAGCGGCCGATCCGTGTAGAGGCCGTACTCATTGCGATAACCCAGCAGGAATTCTCCCGCCGTCAACAGATTGCCGTAGTCGCTATCGGCCGCCGTTTCCGGCTCGCGTTCGCCCATCCAGTCCACGTGCGGCTGACTGACGCCATCGGTGAATCCGAACGGTTCCTCGCCGCCCATGTCGCTCGTGTGCAACCGGTCGATAACCGCAAGTCCGCCACCCAACCCGGCTTCGATCTGCTGACGCCAGGCCTCGACGGTCTCCTTGGCGTAGAGCGTGAGCAGCACATGCGGTTGCTGCACACCACCCCAGCGCCATAGCGTGGGTGCATTGCTGCCGATATCGCCGAGACGGCGCGACCGTCCTTCCTCTCCTGCCATCCCTGAAACGAACTCGGCGGAAAATCCATCGACGATCGTCTCGGCAATACCCAGTGCCCGCATGCCATCCGCGGTCAGCGCGACCTGGAGTGCGCGTTCCAGGTGCCGTTCGCGCAACTGATCGATCGTTGTCACGGAGTCCACCATGGTTCCGAGCCAGGCGCGCGCCGCCGCCGCATCGGTCACTTGCAGCAGCAGGAAGCAGGCTTCCGTCAGCGGGCCGTAGCCCGACCACAGCAACGCTTGGATATCGCCGAATTCGCTGACAGGTTCTGCCATCGTGCGACTCAGATCAACGCCAGCCAGCGTCGCGCCTCGGCCTCGGTCATCGTCTGGTTCTCCAGCCCCTCGCGGATCTGCGTGTTGCGCGCCAGGTCCGCCGTGGTAAGGCCTGGATAGGCCTTGTACCAGACCTGCGTCGGCAGCTGATGGCGCCGGAGATAGTATTTGAACGCCATCTCCTCCTTGGCACCCCCCGACAGCAGGAAACTCGTGCGCGGATAGCCGATGCCGTTGCTGAACACGAGGTTCAGCCCGTAGGCGACCTTGTTGATGAAATCGTCCATATAACTGTCGAGGCTGCCGTCATAGTTGCTTGCGAACAGCAGCCTGCGCCGGTCATCCATGAACACCCATCGGGCGAAGTGGATCGTGCCGACGCGCGCCAGTCGCCCGCGCGTATAGATCTGCCGCGTGCTGAAATTCAGCACCCAGAAGATGAAGATCAGGGTTGCAAGGCGAAACCAGCCCGGTTTCACGCTGCCGAACGCGCTGAACTGGTTGGTGACGTCGTGGTCCTCCAGCACGCTCAGCGCGCTCACGTGCTCGGGCGTGGGTCGCGGCGCGATGACCGGATCCGAGTCCTCGCGACGTCGCAGTTCCCAAAGGAAATACGGCGCGTACACGATAAAGAATGGCAGCAGAGCGATCAGCACGATCGGCACGCCGACCAGGTTCCCTATTTTGCTCGCAAGCCAGGGCAGGGGTGTCTGCGCCGGCGGAGTGAGCGCGGGACCGAGCTGCCGCACGGAAGCAGCCAGCCGCCGATGGGTCTCCAGCGCCGACCCGGCAGAACTGCGTTGCAGACGTTCGCGCAATGCCGCGTGCAACGCCACCTCCTCGCGAATTTGCCGCACTGTGCGCCCCACCCAGTTCACATATTGCGCGGCGGGAGCGGCCGAATTTGCCTGCATCCAGCCAAGCAGATCGCCCTGTCGATCGAACCCTTCGCAGTGCTCGAAGATCCGCGCCAGTCCAGCGCCGGCCTCTCTCACAAACTCCGCCAGCATGGTCTCGGCCGGCCCGTCGCAGTCGCCCAGAAACACCAGCCACACCGGCGGATCGTCGAATGTCTCGCCGTACTGCTCGAGATCGGCCAAGGTCTCGTCGTGCAGTATCACGAAGCGCGCCACGTGCAGCCGGTCGAACCGCGCGAATGGCACCAGCGAATTGTTCGGATCGACCGCACCGGGCGACAAATTCATCGTCGCCAGCAGCGCACGCAGCCCGGCTTCGCGCCCGGGCGCAATCGGCGCGGCCACCATGAAGTTGGACTGCGGCGTCATGCCGCGCAGTGTGCCATCAGAACTGTAGCGAGAAATCGATCAACCGTGTCTTGTCCCAGTACACCTTGCCCAGATACAGCCCGGGCGGCTCTATCAGCCTGATCTCGTCGCGGACCCAATGCGCGACCATCGACGTCTCCGAGTAGTCCAGCACAATGCATTCCTTGCCATCCAGCCAGCTTGGCGCCTTGTAGACCTTGGCGATGATGGCATTGAGGCCGAACGGCCCGATACGATTGCGCAGCAGGCCGGCCTTGGCGTCGAACACCTTGCCCTGCCAGGCAAATACGCTGATGAATTTGGCGATCTCCGGGCTGAACGCGGTACCAGGCGCCACGATGGCGGTGCCGTCGGCCTGGCCATCCGGGATCGGGCCCGCATCGCTCTGGCTGAAGAGCGCATCAAGCTCCGCCTGCGACATCTTGAGCAACTGCGACACCTCGATTGGCATGGTTTCCTCCCCTGGTGCGCGCATAATTTACGCCTGCAACAATCCGCGGTGCAATCATTCGTCTTGCCCACGACCGTAGAATCAGGCTTTCGTGACCGATATAACACGCTGTGGGGAGACCGGCCGATGCCGAACTTCTGGCAGACACTGCACGACACGGTCGTTTTCGGTTTGCACGTCGAGCGGCGCTTCGAGCCCTTCTTCCGCCCCGCCGTCGATGCCGTGCTGCGCGAACCGCTGGCCAATCTCATTCAGTACCTGATCAACCGGCAGCGTCAGGACGAAGGGCTGAAACTCGCCGAGGAGCGGGTGCTGCCGGGCGAAGAACAGGCACTCCAGACGATCATCGACACGATGGCCGAGTATATGCGCCAGCACTGGTCGCCCGGGAATTATCAGCGCGCGGGAAACACCAAGACGCACGGCGTGGTGCGCGGCACCGTGACGATCCGCGACGACCTGCCGGGGCATATGCGACGTGGCGTGTTCGCCGAACCGCGCGAATACCGCGCCTGGGTCCGCTTTTCCGGACCCGGACCCGATTGGCCGCGCGATATCGACGATGTCGGCTTTGTCAGTTGCGCCATCAAGATGATGGGCGTGCCCGGCCCAAAGCTGCTCGATGATGAGAAATTCACCCAGGACTTTCTGTCCATCTGCACCCCCACCTTCGTCACGCCGAACGTGGTCGCCAACGCCACGCTGCAACAGTGGATCCTGAAGGGCAGGCCGCTGTATTACTTCGCCGATCCACACGATTCACATATGCTCGACGGCCTGATGCAGTCGCTGTGGAACAAGACACAGTATAATCCTTTGGGCGAGCGCTATTGGAGCTGCGTGCCCTATCTGCTCGGCGAAGGGCAGGCGATGATGTATTCGGTCTATCCCCGCTCGACCGTCCACCGAAAGATCCCGCGGCTGCCGCTGCGGCCACCCGACAACTACCTGCGCGACAACATGGTGAAGACGCTGGCCGAGCAGGACGTGGACTTCGACATCATGTTGCAGGTACAGACCGACGCGTTCCGCATGCCGATCGAGAACGCCGCGGTGCGTTGGCCGGAAAACCTGTCACCCTTCGTTCCGGCCGCGCGTCTGCACATTCCACGCCAGACATTCGACTCGCCGGCGCAGCTTGCCTTCGCCAACAACCTGTCGCTGAACCCGTGGCATTGCATCCCGGAACATCGTCCGCTGGGCAACCAGAGCCGGGCGCGGCGCCGCATGTATTGGGAGCTTTCGCAGTTCCGCCAAAGAATGAACAGCACGCCGCATATCGAACCGACCGGCGACGAGGTATTCTGAACGGTATTTGCGGCTCTGGCAGTTCGCGCACGACTTCGTCACACAGGTTGAGAAGGCGCGCACCCACAAGCAACGCGGACGCATCACGATCCGTCTGTACTTCGCGCGCGGGTTCGCGTTTTGCGGCAACCTCGGCGATTGAAAACCGGCAGACCGAATGCTCTTCCCGCTTGCGTACTCCGCGACGCCACCAGCATAATAACGGACGGAGGCTTCGGCAACGTAAGGGAAATGCGATGGACAGCCAGTTCGATCTGTTGCTGCGCGGCGGACGGGTGATCGATCCCGCATCCGCGCGCGATGGCGTCGCCGATATCGGCATCAGCGACGGTCGCATTGCGGCGATCGAGCCTGCGCTTCCCGCCGGCTCCGCGCGACAGGTTGTCGATGTCGGCGGGAAGATCGTCATCGCCGGCATGATCGATACGCACGCCCATGTCTATCAACATGTCACCGGCCGTTTTGGTCTCAATGCCGATATGGTCGGCGTCCGCTCCGGCGTCACCACCGTGGTGGACCAGGGTGGCCCAAGCTGCATGACCATTCCAGGCTTCCGGCATTTCGTCGTCGAGCCATCGGAGACCCGCGTGCTGTGCTTCATCTCTGCCTATTTGGTCGGCGGCCTGGAAGGCCATCTCTATCCGTCGCTCTACGGTCCGGACCAGGTGGACGTGAAAGCGACCGATCCGCGCGGCGCGTGCCAATGCCGACATCGTGCGCGGCGTGAAGGCGCATGCCGAAATCGGCGGCGCATCCCGCTGGGGCCTGGAAGTGATCAGGCTCGGCAAGCGCATCTCCAGCGAACTCGGCGTTCCGCTCTACATCCATCTCGGCCAGCTCTGGCCGGTAAAGGACGGCGCCACGATCGACCCCGACGAAGTGGTGCAGGCGCTCATGCCTCTGATGGAGCCAGGCGATGTGCTGGCGCATCCCTTCACCCGTCATCCAGGCGGCTTCGTCTCCGCGGCAACCGGCGAGGTCCATCCGGTCGTGTGGGCCGCGCTGGAACGCGGCGTGACGGTCGATGTCGGACACGGCTCGCATTTCAGCTTCGAGATGGCGCGCCGCACCCTCGAGGCCGGCATTCGTCCGCACACGCTCGGCGCCGACATGCACGGCTACAACGTCCGGGTGCCGGGTGAGGGCGATGCGGCCGCGCGCCAGGACAATCCGTTCTTCGGCGTCGCGCCCTTCAATCTGACGCACGCGATGACCGAATTGCTGGCGCTGGGCATTCCGTTGCCCGAGGTGATCGCGACGGTCACCAGCAATCCCGCACGCATGGTGCAGATGGAGGACAGTATCGGCGCCTTGCTGCCCGGGCGCGAGGCCGACATTTCGGTGCTCGACCTGTTGCGCGGCCGCTTCACGCTGTCGGACAACAGTGGCGAGAAGGTCATCGCGCAGGAGATGCTCACGCCGGCCTTCGCGATACGCGGCGGCAGCGTGGTCGAGGCCGACAGCGCGCTGATCCCGCCACCTGCCTTGCTGGCGGCCTAGGCCATGGGAGGCAGCGAAACACTCCATCATGACATACCGGCGGGCGGCAGCTTTTCCGCCCGGCTGGAAGCGGGCGACGTCATGCGCATTGTCGATACGCATGGCCAGCAGGCGGTGGATTTTCTGTGCTATTCAGTCGAGTTGCCAACCGATCGCTATAACGCACCCAATACAATGAAGATGAATGGCAACATCTATCTTGGGAAGGGAACGAAGCTCTACTCGGATCGCGCACAGGTCCTGATGCGTATCATCGAGGACACGTGCGGCCGCCACGATACGATCGGCGGATGCTGTAGTGCGTGGAGCAACTTCGCCCGCTATGGCGTCAAGGACACGCCGAGCTGTCATGCGAATTTCGTGACGGAACTTGCGGCCTGGTCGCTCTCGCCATCCGACGTGGTACCGAACGTGAACTTCTTCATGAATGTACCCGTGCGGGCGGACGGTACGATTGAGATCGAGCCGGGTCTGTCCAGGCCCGGCGACTATGTGGAACTGGTCGCCGTGGCGCCCGTCATCGCCGTGCTGTCCAATTGCCCGCAGCGTTTCAACCCCGCCGCGGGTTTCGGCCCGACACCGATCGAAGTCATCATCCGGCGCGAGCGAGGCGAATGTGAATGAGGAAATACCGGATACGCGCCGGCCACTGGTGATCCGCGGCGGCCTGGTCCTGGACGCTGCCGAATTCCTTGGCGAAGCCGATATTCTCGTGCAGGACGGCGTCATCGTCGCGATCGGAGCGCGCGGCATGCCGGCGCCGGATGGCGCCGCGGTCATCGACGCGTCGCGCCGCCTGCTGCACCCGGGCCTGGTGAACGCGCACACGCACGGCCATGGCAATCTGGCGCGCTCGATGGGCGATCGGTTTACGCTCGAGCTCCTGCTCGCGGCGGCGCCGCACATGTCGCCTTATCAGAACGTGGAGGAGAAGCGTGTTTCCGCCACCATAGGTGCCGCCGAGATGCTGCTGAAGGGCTGCACCGCCTGCTACGACCTCTTCGTTGAATTTCCGTTGCCCACCGAGGAAGGGATCGCGGCCGTCGCCGATGCCTATGCGCAGACCGGCATGCGCGCGGTGATCGCGCCGATGATGGCCGACATGACCTTGTACGAGGCAATTCCCGGTCTTCGCGAGGCACTCCCCTCCCACCTTCAGACCGCGGTCGCGCCGCTCGGCTTGCCGCCCTGGCAGGAGACGATCGAGCGGATGAGGCCCATCTTGCAGCGATGGCACGCTGATCGAACGATGGTGCGTCCGGCCGTGGCACCGACGATCCCGCTGCACTGCCGCGACGAGTTCATGGTCGCCTGCCGCGACCTGGCATCGGAGTTCGATGTCGGCCTTCATACGCATCTCGCGGAATCGAAAGTGCAGGCTGTCGTGGGAACCCGGGTCTATGGCCGTTCGCTCACCGCGCATATCGAGCATCTCGGCCTGTTGGGTCCTCGCTTCGTTGCGGCGCATGGCGTCTGGCTGGATGACGATGACATGCGCCGGCTGGGTGCGCACGGTGCCTCGATCGCGCATAACCCGGCGAGCAACATGCGGCTGGGCAATGGCGTTGCCGACGCCGTTGGGATGCTTGCCGCTGGCGTGAATCTGGCGATCGGCACCGACGCGACCACCTGTAGCGACAACCTCAACATGTATCAGTCGCTGCACTTTGCGGCGGCCGCATCGCACGCACGGGGCCCCGATCCCACGCGCTGGATCACCGCACCTCAGGTGTTCGCCGCAGGCACCACCGGCAGCGCGCGAGCGCTCGGGTTCGAGCGCATCGGCCGCATCGCGCCCGGCTATGCCGCGGACATCGTGTTCCTCGATCTCGATGCGCCGACGCTTATTCCGCTGAACGAGCCGGTCACGCAGGTCGTAATGGCGGAGGACGGCACCAGCGTGGCCGAAGTCATGGTCGCCGGCCGCTTCGTGGTGCGTGAGCGGCGGCTGCTGACGGTTGACCTGCCCGCACTGGCGGCGCGCGCGGCGGCCCTGCGTGCCGAGATCGACGCGCGCAGCGTGGACAGCCGACGGCGCTTCGACGCGGTGGCACCGATCATCGGCGACTTCTGTCCGGCGTTGGCACGCACCGATTGGCACATCAATCGCTGGTGCGGCTGCGCATAGAGCGTGATGACCGGAGGCGGAATCGCCGGAGGTCTAACCCCGCATCCCGATCACCACGGGACGCTTGGTGATGTCGATCCGCGCCTCGATCCACTCGACAAACTTCGCAGTGGGATAGCTGATCAGGAAATAGATCACCGCCACCATCGCGAAGATCTCGAAGTGCTTGTAGGTGGCGGAGGCCAGCAACTCTCCGCTGAACATCAGGTCGCGCATGGTGATCACCGACACCAGCGCCGAATCCTTGAAGATCGACACAAAGAAATTGCCGAGCGATGGCACGATGATGCGGATGGCCTGCGGCAGGATGATGCGCCGCATCAGCAGGCGGCGCGACATTCCCACCGATGCGCCCGCCTCCCACTGTCCCTTCGGAATCGCCTGGATGCCTGACCTGAAGACCTCGGCCATATAGGCCGCGTAGTTCAGCGTAAGACCCATCGCCCCGGACACGAACGGCGTCAGAACGATGCCGGCGTACGGCAGCACGTAGTATATGAAGAACAGTTGCAGCAGCAGCGGCGTGCCACGAATGAACTGGATGTAGCACGCCGCGGCAACACGCAGCGGCATAATGCGCGAGATGCGGGCGATGCCGGTCGCCAGGCCGAAGATCAGCGCCAGGCCGAATGCCAGCAGCGACACCGTGATGGTGAGCACCGCCCCCTGCAACAGCGACGGCAGAAAGCCGATCATGTCGTTGAGCGAGAAGATCATCGGTTCCGCCGCATTTACGCTGTGATTCCGAGGAGCGACCTCGCGTTGCGCTATCGGAGACTAGTTATTGTAGCCGGTCAGCCCCCACTTCGACAGGATCTCCTTCATCTTCCCATTGTATTGCATCCACTGGATCGCGGACGAAACCGCGGTCACCCATTCGATGTCACTCTGACGGAACGCATAGCTGCTGTAGCCGACCGGATTCTTGAAGGTGTGCGGATCGTAGTCCTCCACCATCTCGATGTTCCATTCCGGATGTTCCTTCATCTGCGCTGCCACCACAGGCTGATCGAACAGTGCGGCATCGGTGCGCCCGATCGCCAGCTCCGGGATGATCTGCACCCAATCCTTGTAGCCCTGGAATTTCACGCCGGGTACCGCCTGCACCCACTCGGCGTAGTTCGTTCCGAGCAGTGTGCCCACCGTGTAGCCCTTCAGATCGGCAAGCTGATGCAGCTTGTGCGGATTGCCCTTGGGAACCACCAGCGCCTCTGCGTAGTAGTAAGTGCCCCAGCAGAAGTTCACCACCTTCGAGCGGTTCTTCGTGTAGTGGATCGAGTCTCCGACAATGTCGAACCGGCCGTCCAGCAGGCCAGGGATCAGCCCGTCGAACGTCACCGTCTGCACGGTGATCTTGTCGATCTTCAGCATCTTCGCGACATAGTGCAGAACGTCGCCGTCCAGACCGGTCCACTCGTTGGTCTTCGGGTCGAGGAACGAATACGGCCAGTCGTTCGAGGTGCCGACCACCAGCCCCTTCTGCTGGATCTTGGCGAACGAGTCATCGCCGCCGTTGATCTTGATCAGCGAGAAGTCAGGATAGTCCTTGTCGTCCACCGGCGGCGGCGCGGCGTCGGCGGCACGCGAACCGCCCGCCGCGAGCAGCGTCGCGGCCCCTCCGATCGCGCCCGTGCGTATCAGGCCGCGTCGGCCAAGCGGATTGCCGATAAGTTCGTCGGTCATGTCCTGTTGCCCCCACTTAATGTTGTTACGCTGTGACCGCGCTTGCGTCGGCCGGCGCCTCGGTACGGCCATTCCTGTTCAGGATCGATTGCAGGAACTGCCGCGTCCGCGGGCTGCGCGGGTTGGTGAAGACGGTGGCCGGCGGCCCCTCTTCGACGATGTTGCCGGAATCCATGAAAACCACGCGATCAGCGACCTCACGGGCGAAGTCCATCTCGTGTGTCACCACGATCATGGTCATCCCCTCGCTCGCCAGTTGCCGCATCACGCGCAGCACGTCGCCCACCAGTTCCGGATCCAGCGCCGACGTCGCCTCGTCGAACAGCATCAACTTTGGGTTCATCGCCAGCGCTCGCGCGATCGCCACGCGCTGCTGCTGTCCGCCACTGAGTTGATGCGGATACGATCCCGCCTTCTCGGCAAGCCCGACCTTGGCAAGCAATGCCAGTCCGCGCGCCTGCGCCTCGGCCGGCCGCTCGCGCAGGACATGCACGGGCGCCTCGATCACGTTCCCGAGCGCGGTCAGATGAGGAAACAGATTGAACGCCTGAAACACCATGCCGATCTGCGCACGGATCGCCTCGATCCGCCGATCCGGATCAACCACGATCTTGCCGTTCTCCTTGTAGCGATAGACCGGCTTTCCCTCGAAATGGATCGTGCCCTCGTCGATCGTCTCGAGATGATTGACACAGCGGAGCAGCGTCGACTTGCCGGCGCCCGACGGCCCGATGATGCAGACCACCTCGCCACGCGGAACCGACAGCGAGACGTCAGTCAACACCTCGAGCCGACCGAATGATTTCCAGATGCCATCCAGCCGGACAACCGGCGCGGCATTGTTGGTCGCCGTCGTAACATTCACGGCCCAACCAACCTGAGCCCATCCCTGAATCCGCCTGCCATATTCGCCAGCCGCATAAGCCCGCTGCGTTCTAACACGAGGTCCGCCTGGGTGCCACAGTCGCCGGGCTCGCTGCTCGTGTGACCGCCGGACCAATGGACACGGTACAGCGGTGGCGTGCTCAGACGCCGCGCCTCGATGACGAAACTGCCGCCGTCATGCGCCATGATGCCTGGGCTGAGAACGCAGCGCCGCTCTTTGAATGCGCCAGCCAATCCGGCACGCACCGGATCCACGATCGCACCGTCAACCGACCACTGCCCACTCGCCGTCTTGTCCGGTTTGAAAACGATGATGCTCCCGACCGATGGGCCCAATTGTTCCAGTTCCTGCATCGCCCAGAGGCCCGTCGTCACCGTCAGCAGCGCACCGGCAATCAACAGCAGGATCGCGGTGTGGAACGAATCGTCCACGCTCTGCCGGCGCGGGCGTCGCACAAGCTCACGTCGCCGGCGCCACCACTGCGCCTTCATGCCGCCTCCGCCAGCGAAATCCCCTGGTCCATTACGCGACAGGCAGCAAGCCACATGCCAATGCGACTGCCGTCGCGATTGCCACCAGCGGACATGGCTGCCCGAAATCTCGGCAGTGCCCGGCAAGATTCCAGGCTATTGCACAGAACCTGGCCGTCAGTACTCCGTGAGCACCTCCCGCAAGGTTCGCCCCTGATACGCCGTGCGCATCAGGCCACGCCGTTGCAGCGCCGGAACCAGCCCCTCCGTCACCTCCACGATCAACCGCCGGTTGGTGCGCTGGAATGGCGTACTGATCAGGAACCCGTCGCCGCCGATCGCCTCCATCGCGCTCTCCATGCGCTGCGCGACCGTATCGGGCGAACCGACGAAATCCACCTCCGAACCGGGCGCACCGAACCGCTCCATCGCGAGTTGGCGCAACGTCTTGCCGCTGCCCCACTGGGCGAACTTGTCGAGCGAGCCCTGCTCGCCGTTGGTGGTCAGCCGCGGCAGCGGCTGGTCCAGATCGAACTTGGAAAAATCGATGTCCGTGACAGTCGCCGTGCTGGCCAGTGCGCGCTCGATGAAGTGCGGCGACGACACCATGCGATGTCGCTTCACCTCTGCCTCTTCGTCCGTCTCGGCCAGGATCGGATACACCAGGAACAGCACCTTGATGTCGTCCGGATTGCGTCCGAACGACACGGCGTGGCGGCGCACATCGTCGCGATACTGCTTCATGCCGTCGATGCCGTTCGCGGTGGCGATGATCGAGTCCGCATGTTTCGCCGCGAAGGCGCGTCCGCGCGGCGAACCGCCCGCCTGCACGAACACCGGCTTGCCCTGCGGCGAGCGCACGGTGTTCAGCGGACCGCGGCACTTGAAGTACTTGCCCTCGAAATGGATCGGCCGAACCTTGCGGTAGTCGGCATAGGTTGCCGGTGGCGCGATCCATCACCACCGCATCGGGATCCCACGAATCGAAAAGCTTGCAGACCAGATCGACGTATTCGTCCGCCATCTCGTAGCGCTGTTCACGCGGCGGCAGCTTGTCGAGGCCGAAATTCTGCGCCGCGATGTCCTCGCCGGACGTGACGATATTCCAGCCGAACCGCCCGCCGGCGATATGGTCCAGCGTCGAGCAGAGACGCGCCAGCATGAACGGCGGATAGGCCAGCGTGGACAGCGTGGCGACGACACCAAGCCGCGAGGTCGCCGCGGCAATCATGCGGCAAGCGGCGCCGGATCGTGCTTCGGCACCTGGAGCGCGTGTTTCAACGCGGCCTCGGCGCTGTCGCCATAGGCCTCGGACACCATCAGCGTGTCCTCGATCATGATGTAGTCGAAGCACGCGCGCTCCAGCGCCTGCGCCATGTCCACATAGAACTTGCCGTCCCAGGGCGACCCGCCGGCCGCCAGCGGGTTGTCCCATTCGCCCGGCGTGAAGTTCATGAACCAGCCCAGATGAAGCGGTCTGCCTGCCATGCTTTGCACCTCCTGCTCCGGGATCGCCGGCCATTGCCAGCAAATCCCGGGCCAGCCGCCCTGGCACATGGGTTGCTTCCACATCCGCGCGAACATAAGAACGGAGGGGCAACTTCATGCTGAGACGCACAGTGCTGACCGCGGCCGGTTCGGCTGCCCTGCTGGGCCTCGCAGGCCACGCGCGCCGGCGCGCGCGGATACGCTGGACGAGGTCAAGAAGCGCGGCACGCTGGTGGTCGGCATGGAAGCCGCCTACGTGCCGTACGAGTTCTTCAAGGACGGCAAGATCATCGGCTACGATCCCGACATCATCGACCACTTCGCCCCCAAGCTCGGCGTGAAGGCGCAGCTCGTCGATACCGCGTGGAACGGCATCATCCCGGCGCTCTATGCCAAGAAGTTCGACGTCATCATCTCCGCCATGACCATCACCAAGGAGCGCGCCGAGAAGGTGCTGTTCTCCATGCCCTACGCCGACGCGAGCAACGTCATCCTGCTGCGCGCCAACGAGGACAGGATCAAGACCGCGGACGATCTGTCCGGCAAGATCGTCGGCGTGCAGATCGGCAGCGCCGCCGCCGGCATCATCAAGACGTTCGAGGCGAAGCTGAAGGCGGCCGGCAAGCCGGGCTATGCCGACGTCAAGCAGTACGAGCATTACCCCGAGGCCTATCAGGACCTGCTCAACAAGCGCGTCGATGCGGTGGTGAACTCGAAGTCCACCATGCTGGTGGTGATGAAGGACGCCCCAGGCAAGTTCAAGATGATCGGCGGCGTCTCCGACATCACCGCGTATTTCGGCATGGCGTTCCGCAAGGAGGACACGGCCTTCCAGGCGTTCGTCAACCAGCAGCTCGCCGGCATGAAAACCGACGGCACGCTGGCGAAGCTGCAGGAGAAGTGGTTCGGCGCCACGATGGACGCACGCCCAACGAGGTGCCCGAAGTACTGCCCTGACGCCATCTCGACATGCCGGATTTCGATTGGGGGGTGATGTGGTACGCGGCGCCCTATATGTTGCAGGGCGCCGTGGTCACGCTGGAGATCTCCATCTGCGCGATGGCGGTCGGCACCGTGGTCGGCCTGGTCTGCGGCCTGATCAGCGTTTCCGATCTCGCGATCCCGAAGGCGATCGTGCGCGCCTATGTCTATTTCGTGCGCGGCACGCCGGCGCTGGTGCAGATCTTCCTGGTCTATTTCGCGCTGCCGCGCATCGGCTTCGAATTGTCGCCGTTCGCGAGCGGCGTCGTCGCGCTGGCGTTCAACTCGGGCGGCTTCATTTCGGAAATCGTCCGCGCCGGTCTGCAATCGATCGACGCAGGCCAGACCGAGGCGGCGCTTTCCATCGGCATGACCAACCGCCAGTCCATCCTGTTCATCCTGCTGCCGCAATCGCTGCGACGCATCACCCCGCCATTGACCAACGAGGTGATCACGCTGGTGAAGAGCTCGTCGCTGCTCTCGGTGATATCGATCACCGAGCTGACCCGCTCGGCGCAGGTGATCATCGCCGAGCGCTTCACGCCGTTCGAGTTGTACGCCGAACTGGCGGTGTACTATCTGGTGATGATCTCGGTGCTCGCCTGGTTCTCGGAATACGTCGAGAAGAAGCTGGCATGACAGCTCCACCGCTGCTCGCCATCCACGGCCTGTCGAAGGTGTTCGGCGACGTGCCCGTGGTCGACCGCGTCGATCTCGCGGTGACGCCGGGCGAGATCGTCATGGTGATCGGCCCGAGCGGCGCCGGCAAATCCACGCTGCTGCGCTGCGTGAACCGCATCGAGATACCCACCACAGGGCGAGGTGGTGCTCGACGGCACCAACATGGCGGGCGAACGCCGCAACGGCCGGCTGATCCCCGACAAGCCAACCGCCACGGCACGCAAGCGCCGGCGCATCGGCATGGTGTTCCAGCGGTTCAATCTGTTCGCTCATCTCAGCGCGCTCGACAACGTGGCGATCGGCCCGCGCCGCGTACTCGGCATGAAGCCCGCCGATGCGCGCGCGCTCGCCGCGGAACAGCTTGCCCAGGTGCGCATGTCGGAGCACGCGTCGAAGCGCCCCGCGCAACTGTCGGGCGGCCAGCAACAGCGTGTCGCGATCGCGCGCGCCACCGCGATGCGGCCGGTGCTGATGCTGTTCGACGAGCCGACCTCCGCGCTGGACCCCGAGCTGGTCGGCGAGGTGCTGGAGGTGATCCGCGCGCTGGCGCAGAACGGCATGACGATGCTGGTGGTGACGCACGAGATGCAGTTCGCGCGCGAAGTCGGTTCGCGCGTGCTGTTCATGGATGGCGGCCGCGTTCTGGAAGACGCACGCACCGGCAGCCTTCTTCACCGAGGCCGCGGCACCCGCGCGCGCAGGAGTTCCTGCGCCGCATCCACGTGCCCGTTGCCGCCGTCTGACGGCGGGCTATCCTGCGAATACGACGATGAGGTGCAAGCATGCGGATCGCGGTCACCGGCGGACTGGGGCGGCTTGGCCGCTATGTCGTGCGCGAATTGGCGCAGCACACCGTGCGCGTGCTCGACATCGGCGCACCCGGCGAATGCCATCAGGCCGACCTGCGTGACCTCGACGCATTGCGCGCGGGTCTGCGCGACATCGAAGTGGTCGTGCATCTCGGCGGCATCGATCGCTCGGTCGCCACCGACGATGCGGCGACCATGCAGGTCAACGCGATGGGCACCTGGAACCTGTTCGAGGCCAGCCTTCAGACCGGCGTTCGCCGGGTGATCCATTGCTCCAGCAGTTCGGTGCTCGGACTGGATCACAGCAATCCGCACATGCCGCCGTGCTATCTGCCGATCGACGAGGCGCATCCGCTGCGCCCCACCGATGCCTACGGCCTGAGCAAACTGTGCGGCGAACGGATCGCCGAAGCATTCTCGCGCCGCGGCCTCGAGGTGATCGTCATCCGCCCCTGCTTCGTCGCCTTCCCCGATATGGCGGAATTCATGGCGGGCAAGCCCGGCCCGGAAGGCCGCGCCGAACCGATGCCGTATCTGCGCACCTATGTCGGGCCGCAGGACTGCGCGCGTGGCTTTGCCGCAGCCGCGTCCGCCGACTATGCTGGGTTCGAGACATTCTTCCTCGCCGCGGCCGATGCGTTCGCGGACGAACCGACACCAGCCCGGCTCGAAGCGCTGTACGGCGAACCGATCCCGCTGCGCGATGCCGCGCTGTATCGGCAAATCCCCAACGCCTCGCCCGTCTCCCACGCCGCGGCGCGCAAGCGCCTCGGCTGGACGCCGACGACACGCTGGACGGCGGGTGCAATCACGGCTTGACTGTCGCCCCGTCGTTCGGGGAGGAGCGAAATGAACCTGACCAATCAGGTTGCGCTGGTGACCGGTGCCGGCCAGGGCATCGGCAAGGCGTCCGCACTCGCCTTGTCCGAGGCTGGAGCGCATGTCGTCGCCGCCGACATCGACCGGCAGAAGGCCGAGGCCACCGCCGACGCCATCATGTCGCAGCAGCGTCGCGCGCTTGCCGTGCAGGCGGATGTCGGCAATCTCCAGGACATCGACCGAATGGTGCGCCAGGCGCTGGAGCAATTCGGTCAGATCGACATCCTGCTGAACAACGCCGGCGTGACGCGCCGCGCCGACATCATGGATCTGACCGAGGCTGACTGGGACCGCATCCACCGCGTCAACGCGAAGGGCGTGTTCTTCTGCCTCCAGCGTGTCGCGCGGGAGATGATTCCGCGCCGCAGCGGTCGGATCATCAACATCGCCTCGATCGCGGGCAAGGGCTACGAAGGCACCTCGAATGCCGCCTATGCGGCGAGCAAAGGCGCCGTGATCAGCCTGACGAAGACCGCCGCGCAGCAATTGGCGAAGCACAACATCAACGTCAATTCGGTTTGCCCCGGCGTGACGCGCACCGCGCTGTCCGAGGACAATTTGCGTGTCCGTGCCCAGCAGGAAGGTGTCAGCGTCGAGGAGATGGAGCGCCGCCGCGCCGCGGTCATCCCGCTGAAGCGCGCGAATGATCCGGAGGATATCGCCGCCATGGTGGTCTTTCTGGCGTCGCCGGGCGCGCGCAACATCACCGGCCAGTCCTTCAACGTCGATGGCGGCCTGATCCCGGATTGAACAAAGGAGGCGTCCCATGAGCGTCGCAGACCCCAATCAACTGATCCTGACGGGCGAAAACCCGTTCATCCGGCTGAGCGAGACGGACGGTGCGCCCTTCACCACCAACGCCAGCTTCTGGCGCATCATCCTGTGCCCCGCCGGGCCGGGTCATGTGCTCTATCTCAAAAGCGAGCTGACGAATGACCGCTGGCGCATCTACTCCGACAACATCGCGATGGCGCGCTGGCTGCAATCGACCGTGCAGGGCATGCTCAATCCCGGAGACAGCCGACCAGGCAATTCCGGTGACCGACGCCGTGTTTTCCAAGGACGGCGATCCGCACAACTTCTGGACCGAGCGTCTGGTTTCCCTAGACGAAGAGATTGCGCTCACCTGGTACAACATCGGCGAGCCGCTGCTGATCCACACCCAGCCGAATGCCGAGCCTGGACGGCCGTACGGCGTGTGCACCGTGCTGATCCCGGCACTCGGCGCGCGCCTGACGCGCAACGGCGCCCAGGCGCTCGGCCAACCCTGGCCCCGCGAACGTGAAGGTCGCCCCTTCAGCACCTGCGCGCTCGCATTCTCCGAAAGCTGGACCGCAGCACGCTGAACCTGCATTGCTTCCATTCGATCGTCAGTCCGCTCCTGCCGCCTCCATTCTCGCCGGACTCGCACGACTGTCTGTAGCGTCCGCTTTGAGTCAGGGCACTAGATGAGCGGATTAGTCCACCTGCACGTCCCTGCCATAACGTCGTGGGAACTCATGCCAGAATTGAACCCAGTTCCCACGCTATCGGACCGATCTACTATCTCCAGTGTTCGCAGATTGATCCGTAGGACGTGCGCGAGGCTTTCGCCATCCGTAGCTTTTTCGACTTCCTGACTGATCATCTGAGGGAAGAACGATACGTTGCTTAATCGGTCGAGGTCTCTCGTGTTGCTGTTGTAGATATACAGCTTCTGGTTGTTGAAATCGACCATGTATGTCTCAATGTAATCTGTCATGCCTGCAAAGTCGGTTGTAGTGATCAACGAGCATTGCAACCAATGTGTACCGCTCACAGGAGCGCATGAGCACACGAGAAGACATAACAACTGAGCGGCTCTCATCCTGAGACATTACTCACTCATTGCGCATTGGCTTGACAAGTCCACGGTCAATCAACACGGCATTAGCATTGGGATGTTCGCGTCGCCTCTCTCTTATGTGATTTGCGGCTGATCGTGACATTTTTGCGACCGGCAGCAGCCTCCGGATGCGCGCGTTCCATCGAACTGGCCACCGTCATTGTGCATCAAACGCCCCGGATCTTGCCAGAGCGGTGACGCTCCGTGCCGGCGCGAAGCTGCGCTTCGATCAGCCGCCGATCACGCCGTCGCAGCGCAGCGTCCTGTAACAGAGACTATCCCTTCGTGCATCGTCCGCATGCGCTGCGCGTAAACGTTGATCACCAAGGCCACCAGCAGGATGAGGCCGCGGATCAAGATCTTGAGGAAGCTGTCGATGTTGATGTGGTCGAGCCCGTTGTTCAGCACGCCCAATACGAATAATCCGGTAATCGTATTGCCGATCCCGCCCTGTCCGCCGAACAGGCTTGTCCCACCCACCACCACGGCGGAGATGCTGTCGAGCAGGTAAGTGTCGAACTCGTTCTGCTGCGCGCTGCCGAAATATGCCACAGCCAGCATCCCGGCAACGCCCGAGCATACCGCTGATATGATCATGACCGCCGATAGGATCGCCTTGACGTTGACAGCGGAATACTCCGCGGCCTCCCGGTTGCCGCCGGTCATGTACACGTAGCGGCCGAACCGCGTGTAGGTAAGCACGATATGGCCCACCAGCAGGAACAGCGCGGCGACGATCACGATCCATGGCACCGGGCCCAGTGAACGCGAACCGAGTGTCACGATCAGGGCCGGAACAGCATAGGCAATCTGCCCGCGCACCAGCAGCGCGCAGATGCCGGCCGCGATTTGCAGCATCGCGAGCGTCATGATGAAGCTCGGAATGCCGATCCGCGTCAGCCCGAAGGCGTTCACCGCTCCCAGCGCGAAGCACGCCCCCAGCGCGATCAGGATCGCCGCCCACCCCGGCAGCGGCACATTGGCGATCGTCACGCTGGCATCCTGCACGGTGAAATAGGCCACCGTGATACCGGTCGCGTTGGCGATGCTCGCCACTGACAAATCGATCTCGCCGCACAGGATCACGAAGGTCAGCCCCACCGCGATGATCCCGGTCACCGAAATCTGCGTCAGTATATTCTCGAGGTTGCCGAGAGTGGCGAACGAATTGCTCGCGGCCCAGAAGAAGAGCACCAGCGCAAGCAGTGTGGCGAACGGCGCGATATTGCGAAGCTGTCCGTGCAGCAGATCCATCAGGCGCGTGCGCGTCTTGCTCATGCGGCTTCCAGCAGCCGGTCCTTGCCCACCGGTTCGTCGGCGAATTCCCTGACCACATTCCCCTTCTTCATCACCAGGATGCGGTCGGCGAGCGACAGCACGGTCTCCGGCTCGGTCGAGACCACCACGATCCCGATACCCTGTTCACGCAGTCCACGCACGATCTTCACCACGTCGTCCTTCGCACCGACATCCATCCCGCGCGTGGGCTCGCTCAGCACCAGCACGCGAGGCAGATGCGTGAGCCACTTCGCCAGTGCAACCTTTTGCTGGTTGCCGCCGGAGAGCGCGCCGAGTGCGCGATCCACCTGGGGCGGACGAATGCGCAGCCGTTCCACCAACCGAGCGGCAATACGACGTTCGACGCCGGGCCGCAGCCACAGGCGGTCGATACGATCGAGCATGGCAATCGTCACGTTCTTGAACACCGGCTCGGTCAGGAACAGCATCATCCGCCGGCTCTCCGGCAGGAAGGCTATGCCTGCGCGCCGCGCCCGCGTGGCGGAAGCGATCCGCACCGTCTGTCCATCCACCGCGACCCGTCCCCGCTCCGCCGGCAGTCTGCCGAACAATGTTCGCGCCAACTCGAGCGGCCCCGAGCCGAGAAATCCGTAAATCCCCAGCACCTCTCCCTCGCGTACCCGTAGCGACACGTTGCTATACGCACCCGCGCGGCTCAGTCCGTCCACCTCCAGAACCACCTTTGCGTCCGGCCGGCTGTGCAGTGCAATGTCGGACAGATAGCTCTCTTCCAGCCCTTCATGTCCCGCGCCGATCATGCGATCGATGATCCAGCGCTTGCTCATCCCGGCGCACGATCCGGCCGCCACGGTCCGCCCGTTGCGAAACACGGTCACCCGGTCGCAGACGGTCAGCACGTCGTCGAGGAAGTGCGAGATGAACACGATGCTGCGCCCCGCCTCGCGCAGTCGGCGCAACAGCACGAACAGCCGCTCGACTTCGGGCGGCGACAGCGCGGAGGTCGGCTCATCCAATATGATGATGCGCGCGCCGGAAAACAGCACGCGCGCGAGCTCCACGAGCTGTTGCAGCCCCAGCGGCAAGGCACCCATCCGCGTGCGCGGGTCAACCTCGATCCCGAGATTCCGCAGATGCTCGGCTGCGCTGCGCCGCATCGCCCGCCAGTCGATCAGACCGAGCCGATTGAGCGGCAGCGCACCCAGATGGACGTTCTCGGCGACCGACAGGTCGCGCACCGCGGACAGCTCCTGATGCACCATGCCGATGCCCGCCTCCCGCGCATCGCGCGGCGAAGCAAAATGCACGGGCTTCCCGTCCAGGCGCATCTCGCCCTGATACTCGGCATGCACGCCGGCAATGATCTTCATCAGCGTCGACTTGCCGGCGCCGTTCTCGCCGACCAGCCCGTGGATCTCGCCGGGCAACAGCGAGAAGTCCACGTCACGTAGCGCCGTGACGCCACCGAACGCCTTGGTGATCGCTGAAAGCGCCAGTTGGGACGATGTCACGAACGGCTCAGATCAGGAAGTGCGTCTCCATCCACATCATGCCTGGCGCGTTCGCCTTGGTGACGACCGGCCCATCCGTGACGATGTTCTTCGGAATACCGCCCGTGCCGGTTTTCTCGCCCGACACCACGGCCGCCACGCCGGCAACGATGGCGCCGCCGTGAATCCGGCAGGACGGATTGCGCACCGTCGCGTGCATGCGGCCATCGCTCACCGCGGCAAGCGCGGGTGGCATCGCGTCGCATCCACCGATCAGGATTTCAGTGCGGTTATGCGCCTTCATCACGTTGTACGCGGCGAGCGCCATGTCGTCATTGTGGAAATAGGCAGCGCTGATCTTCGGATATTTGGTCAGCAGCGTCTCCCAGATCCGCGCCACCTTCGTCACGTCCCAGTCGGCGGGCTGGGTATCCAGCACCTGGATCTTCGGATATTTCTTCACGACGGACTCGAACCCGCGCGCGCGGCCCTGCGCGCCGGTGTGCCCGAGCGCGCCCTGCGTCATGATCATCGTCCCCTCGCCGTTGATCGCATCGACCAGCGATTGCGTCACGGACGCGCCCATGAACTCATTGTCGGGCGCGAGAAAGCTGTGCACGTTGATCGAATCGAGCGGCGCGATCAGCGTATCCATGTCGATCACCGGAATGCCGCTCTCGATCATCTTGTTGACCGGCGCCGTCAGCGTACCGATGCCGAACGCCTGGATCGCCACGAAGTCCCACTTCTGCGAGGCCATGTTGTCGATCGCCGACCGCTGCTTCTGTGCGGCCAGTTCGCCGTCGAACCAGGTTACCTCCACGTTGAACAGCTTGCCCCAATACTCCGCTGCCTGCTTGCCCTGTGCGCACCACGTCGCCTGCAATCCGGCGTTGGAGAAGCCTGCCTTCAAAGACTTGTCGGACCGTCCGGTGACCTTGCCCATTTCTTGTGCCAGCGCCGGGTTGATACCAAAGGCCGCCAGCGCCGCGGCCGCACCGGTCAGCGAACCTTGCAGGAATCGCCTGCGCTTGGTCATGGCCGTTCCTCCTGTTCATGGCTTGCGCCGAGCTTAGTGGGGTGCGGCGCGCGCAGGCAACCACCGCTTCCGTCTACGCAACGGCGATGTTGCTCGGCCCCAGTCTTTGCCGTAGCATCAATAGTCGTAAACGGGAGGATACAGTAACATGTCTGCGACAATTCACATTCATCCATCCGTGGATCAAGGCGTGAAGCCCGGCTCGGCAAATTTCTCCGGCGGCACACTGGTGTGCAAATGCGCACAGTCACCGGTGAAGGTCGCGATCAAGGGGAACGTCGCTTACGACCATGCCTGCGGATGCACCAAGTGCTGGAAGCCGGCCGGCGCGACCTTCTCTGTCGTCGCCGTTGTGCCGCGCGCCAACCTGAGCGTGACGGAGAACGCCGACAAACTCGCCATCGTCGATCCGAGTGCCGCCATCCAACGCTATGCCTGCAAGGCCTGCGGCGTTCACATGTACGGCCGCATCGAGAACACGAAACATCCGTTCTACGGCTTCGACTTCATCCACCCCGAACTGTTCCAGGAGACCGGCTGGGCGCCGCCGGAATTCGCCGCCTTCGTCTCGTCCGTGATCGAATCAGGCGTCAATCCGGACCAGATGGCCGGCATCCGCGGCCGGCTGAAGCAGCTCAACCTCGAGCCGTACGACTGCCTGTCGCCGCCGCTGATGGACGCGATCGCCACCCACGTCGCCAAGGCGTCCGGCGCGCTGCCAGCCTGACGCTGGCAGCGCAAGGCGAGGCGGCAAGGATCAGTAGGTCACGACGCTGCGGATGCTTTCGCCTCGCCGCATCAGCTCGAACCCTTCGTTGATCCGTTCGAACGGCAGCACGTGCGTGATCAGGTCGTCGATGTTGATGCGACCCTCCATGTACCAATCGACGATCCGCGGCACATCGGTGCGGCCGCTCGCACCGCCGAACGCGGTGCCCTTCCAGACGCGCCCGGTCACCAACTGGAACGGCCGCGTGGCGATCTCCTGTCCCGCGCCGGCGACGCCGATGATGATCGACTGGCCCCAGCCGCGATGCGCGCATTCCAGCGCCTGGCGCATGACCTTCACGTTGCCGATGCACTCGAAGCTGTAGTCGGCGCCGCCCTTCGTCAGATCCACCAGATACGGCACCAGGTCGCCCTGCACCTCGCTCGGATTGACGAAATGCGTCATGCCGAATTTCTCGGCGATCTCCTTCCGCTTCGGGTTGAGGTCGACGCCGACGATCTGCTCGGCGCCCACCATGCGCAGACCCTGGATCACGTTCAGCCCGATGCCGCCAAGACCGAACACCACGCAGCGCGCGCCGGCCTCGACCTTGGCGGTGTTCATCACCGCGCCGATGCCGGTGGTGACGCCGCAGCCGATGTAGCAGACCTTCTCGAACGGCGCGTCCTCGCGGATCTTCGCCAGCGCGATCTCCGGCAGCACGGTGAAGTTGGCGAACGTCGAGGTGCCCATGTAGTGCATCACCGGCGACCCGTTGCTCGAGAACCGGCTGGTGCCGTCCGGCATCACGCCGCGGCCCTGCGTGGCGCGGATCGCGACGCACAGATTGGTCTTGCGGCTCAGGCAGTATTCGCACTGCCGGCATTCCGGCGTGTAGAGCGGGATGACGTGATCGCCCTTTTTCAGCGACGTCACGCCGGGGCCGACCTCGACGACGATGCCGGCGCCCTCATGGCCGAGGATGGCGGGAAAGATCCCTTCGGGATCGGCGCCGGACAGCGTGTACTCGTCGGTGTGGCAGATGCCGGTCGCCTTGATCTCCACCAGCACCTCGCCGGCCCGCGGGCCGTCGAGGTCCACCGTTTCCAGGCTGAGGGGCTTGCCCGCCTCGCGGGCCACGGCTGCACGAACCTTCATCGCATCCCTCCCTAGTGTCCTGCCCCCGCGGTCCGTCGCACCTGGCGACGCACGAAGGGGATAGAGCAGGCCACAGAACGCCAAAGCGCCAGTGGCGCAGGCTACTGCTTCTTCTGGCCATCCGGCCCGAACTGTTCCAGATAGGCTATCACGTCCTTCCGCTTCTGTTCATCCTTCAGCCCGGGGAAGATCATCTTCGTGTGCGGCACGACCGTCTGCGGAGATGTCAGGTACTTGTCGAGTTCTTCCGGGGTCCAGACAATACCGGAATCCCTGTTGGCCGGCGAATACTCATAGCCCGGGTAGGTTCCGGCCTTGCGTCCGACCACGCCATTCAGCACGGGCCCGACGGCAATCTTCGCATTGGGACCGATCTGATGGCAGGCGCGGCAGACCAGGAAATCCTTTTCGCCGGCCGCGGCATCCTGCGCGTGCACCGAACCTGTCGCTGCCATGATGACCGCCGCCGCAACGATTGCTGTTCGGAGCACTGCGTATCCTCCCGCTGTTGTCTCGCCGAAGGTGCAGATAGCGTCCGATCCGGTCAACGTGCCAATCAGATTTTCTCGTCTTCCTGACCCGGCCAGGCACAGTGCCAGCGCGCCACGCGCAGTTGCGGGTGCTCGCCGATCCATTGCGCCAGGTAGGGCTGCGCCTGCATCGTGCAGGCCCGCAGCGAACCCGACGACTGGAACATCAGGTGATACTCGTGGCAGGCGCCCGGGCTGGCCAGGGTGCATGCCAGAACAACGAGGTCCATCAAATTCATCGGTCTTTCCACGCTCTGTGGCCAACCGGCCGCTTGCACATCCTCCGCAACGGCTTGCGAGTTTTTCATCTCGGCCGCGTCAATTCAATGCTTTGCGCACCGGGGCGCTGCTTGAAGACGCGCAGGATACTGCTCCATCCTGCCCGGAATGGAACGTCCAACGCTGAAAGCGCAGAGCGGGTTTGGCCGGCGCGCCATGATCGCGATCACCACGGGCGCCGCCGCAATCGCGGCAAGGCCGCGCATGGCGCGCTCCGATCCTGCCACAATTCAGGTCGGCTATCTGCGTTGGATGGAAACGCGTCAGACGATATCGCTGCTGGACAAGCCACCGCCGGATAACGGGCTCGCCGGCGCGAAGCTCGCCATGATCGACAACAATACGACCGGCCGCTTCATGAACCAGCAGTTCGAGCTGTCCGACGCGCCGCTCCGCGAGGACGACGATCCCGCCGCCGCGATGTCGGGGCTGGCGGAACACGGCATCGTGCTCATGCTGACCGATCTGCCGGCCGATCGGCTGCTGAAGCTCGCCGATGCCGCGCAGCGCAAAGCAGATCACGCTGTTCAACATCCAGGCGCCGGATGACGCCCTGCGCCAGGAGAACTGTCGCGACAACGTGATAAACGTCGCACCCTCGCGCAGCATGCTCGCCGACGCGCTCGCGCAGTACCTGGTGTGGAAGAAATGGTCGCGCTGGGTGTTGATTTATGGTTCGCATCCCGAGGACGCTTTGCTGGCGGACGCCTATCGCCGCGCCGCGCAGCGCTTCGGCGCGCGCATCGTGAAGGAACGTCAATACAAGGACACCGGCGGCTCGCGCCAGACCGATTCCGGCGTCGTGCAGACCCAGCAGCAGATGCCGGTCTTCACCCAGGGACTGCCCGACTACGACGTGCTGGTGACGGCCGATGAGAACGAGGTGTTCGCCGACTACCTGCCGTATCGCACCTGGGATGCGCGGCCGGTGGTGGGCTCCGCGGGATTGCGCCCGGTCAGTTGGGATCCGGCCAGCGAATCATGGGGCGGGACACAGCTTCAGGACCGCTTCGTCCGCATGGCGCATCGCCGCATGACCGAACTCGACATGCAGGCCTGGACCGCATGCCGCATGATCGGCGAGGCCGCCAGCCGCACCAACTCGGCCGATCCCGCGAAGATCATGCAGGACATGAAAAGCCCCGCGTTCGGCGTCGCGGCCTACAAGGGCCAGAAACTCTCGTTGCGCGACTGGGACTGGCAGTTGCGCCAGCCGATCCTGCTGTCGGACGGCCGCACCGTCGTGTCGATCTCGCCGCAACCGGGCTTCCTGCATCAGGTGACGGAACTGGACACACTCGGCTTCGACCGGCCGGAGACCAAATGCAAACTGCGCTGAAATGGTATCTGACCGGCCTGCTGCTGGTGGCGACATCCGGCGCCGGCCTGCGCCTACACCGCCTATGTGTCCAACGAGCGCGACAACACCATCAGCGTCGTCGACCTCGATCAGATGAAGACCGTGAAGACCATCCCGGTCGGTCAGCGCCCGCGCGGCATCACCATGACCAAGGACGGCAAGGACATCCTGGTCTGCGCCAGTGACGACGACACCATCCAGATCATCGACGCCGCCACGCTGCACGTCGTCGGCGATCTGCCGTCGGGCCCCGATCCGGAAACCTTCGCCCTGCACGTCTCGGGCAACCCGCTCTACGTGTCCAACGAAGACGACAACATGATCACCGTGATCGACGTGCCGACGCGCAAGGCGATCGCGCAGATCCCGACCGGCGTCGAGCCTGAAGGCATGGCGGTCAGCCCGGACGGCCAGACCATCGTGAACACGTCCGAAACCACCAACATGGCGCACTTCCTCGACTACAAGACGCGCAAGATGGTGGCCGCCGTTCTGGTCGACGCCCGGCCGCGCGTCGCCATGTTCAAGCATGACGGCTCGGAGGTCTGGGTCTCGTCCGAACTCGGCGGCACGGTCAGCGTGATCGACCCGGTGAAGCACGTCGTGACGCACAAGATCTCCTTCGACGGTGCAGGGCCTGCGCGCCGAAGCGATCCAGCCCGTGGGCATCCGGTTCACCCGCGACGACGCGATGGCCTTCGTGGCGCTGGGGCCGGCCAACCGTGTCGCGGTGATCGATGCGAAGACCTACAAGGTGGAGAAGATGCTGCTGGTCGGACAGCGCGTCTGGCAGATGGCCTTCACGCCCGACCAGAAATACCTGCTGACCACCAACGGCCTTTCCAACGACATCTCGGTGATCGATGTCGCCGACCTCGATGTGGTGAAGTCGATCCAGGTCGGCCGGCTGCCCTGGGGCGTCGTCGTGTCGCCGCAATGAGCACGGCTGCGATCACCGATACACCTCCACGCGCCGCGCCGGACGAAGCGATCGCTCGTGCCGGCGCTCGCCGTGCACAACGTCAGCCACGCCTACGGAACGCGCCAGGCTCTCCAGGACGTCAGCCTGACCGTGGCGCAATCGCGCTTCACCGCGCTGCTCGGCCTGAACGGCGCCGGCAAGACCACGCTGTTCTCGCTGATCACCCGGCTCTACGACACAAAGCACGGATCGATCGAGGTGCTCGGTCATCGCGTATCGCGCGAGCCGGGCAGGGCGCTGCGCCTGCTCGGCGTGGTGTTTCAGGCGCGCACGCTCGATCTCGACATCTCCGTCATGGACAACCTGCTCTATCACGCCGCACTGCATGGCATCGGCCGCCGCGAGGCGCGCCAGCGCGCGCTTGCCGCGCTGCAGGAGATCGAACTCGCCGACCGCGCCAAGGACGCCGTGCGCCGTCTGTCGGGCGGACAGATGCGGCGGGTCGAGATCGCCCGCGCCCTGCTGCACCGCCCGCGGGTCCTGGTGCTCGACGAACCGACCGTCGGGCTGGATGTCGCGTCCCGCTCCGCCATCCTGCAGCATGTCCGCTCGCTGGTCCGCGAGCGTGGCGTCGCCGTGCTGTGGGCAACCCACCTGCTCGATGAGGTCGCGACCGACGATGCGGTCGTCGTGCTGCACCGTGGCCGCGTCCTCGCGTCAGGCGATGCATCGGACATCGTGGCATCGTCGGGTGCCGCGGACATGCGCAGCGCCTTCATCGCACTGACCGGCGCCACACCGGAGGCGGCCGAGTGAGCATCACCAGAACCGGCGATCGAACCCTGGGCTTCACGCTCGGCCAATATCTCATCTGCCTGCGCGGCATCGCCTGGCGCGAGGCGCTGCGATTCCTCAACCAGCGCGAACGCTTCGTCTCCGCGCTGGTCCGGCCCTTGGTCTGGCTGTTCATCTTCGCCGCCGGATTCCGCCAGATCCTCGGCGTTTCGATCATTCCGCCTTATCAGACCTACGTTCTCTACGAGGTCTACGTCACGCCCGGGCTGATGGCGATGATCCAGTTGTTCAACGGCATGCAGTCCTCGCTCTCGATGGTCTACGACCGCGAGATGGGCAACATGCGCATGTTGCTGGTCAGCCCGTTTCCGCGCTGGTTCCTGCTGACGGGCAAGCTGCTGGCAAGCACCGTGGTGTCGATCTCGCAGGTCTACGCCTATCTCGTCGTCGCCTGGCTCTGGGGCGTCGAGGCACCGCTCTGGGGCTATGTCACCGTGCTTCCCGCGCTCGCCCTGTCCGGCATGATGCTCGGCGCGCTCGGGATGCTGCTGTCCTCGGTCATCCGCCAGCTCGAGAACTTCGCCGGCGTCATGAACTTCGTGATCTTCCCGATGTTCTTCGCCTCATCCGCGCTTTACCCGCTGTGGCTGGTGCAGCAATCGAGCCCGGTCGTCTACACGATCTGCTGGCTCAATCCGTTCACCTATGCCGTGGAGCTGATCCGCTTCGCCCTCTACATGGAAGATCGACTGGACGTCGCTCGCCGTGGTCGTTGTCATGACGATCGTCTTTACCACGGGCGCGATCATCGCCTACGACCCGGCGCGCGGCCTGATCGCGCGTCGTGGCGGAGGCGGCGCGTGATGCCACGCCGCGTTGCGCACCGCGGGACTGGCGCTCGGCATCGCCCTCGCCACGTCCGCACCCGCTTGGCCGGCGCCTCCCGGGCCGCGCGACCCCGACTGGCCGTGCGAGCAGATCAAGGTGCCGCAGCTCTCGCTGGCGGCCATGTGGTCAGGTCCTCTGCCGGATCAAAAGCAGGCCGACTGGCAGCAGGACCAGCAGGTGGCCGATCTCGTGCAGGAGACGGCGCAGCGCCGTGTGCCGATCGAACAGGCACAGGAGAAGATCCACGCCTTCGCCGCACAGGCCGGCGATCAGAAGCAGCCGAGGCTGCTGCAACTGCTCGCCGGACTGTTCAGTGTCCTCGACGCGGAGCGCAGCAGCGTCATCGCCGGCCTGGATCGCTTCGGTGCCCGCCAAAAGGAGCTCGCCGCCGCAGCTCCGCGACGACAACGAAAAGCTGCACACGTTGCAGGCCGACACGAAATCCGACGCCGGCGACGTCAACCAGATGACGCAGCGGGTCACCTGGGAGGCGCAGGTCTTTCAGGACCGTCGCCAGGCCCTGCGCTACGCCTGCGATGTGCCGAGCAAGATCGAGCAGCGCCTGTTCGCTCTGGCGCGCACGATCCAGGACGCGATGCAGTAAAGCGTCATTCCGCTGCCTGCGGCCGTTGCGGCGGCGGGCGCAGCTCCAGCGGCAGGTGATCCGCCGCCCACCCATCGGTACCGTCCGGATACCACGCGACACGCGTATAGCCCAAGGCGAGCGCACGCTTCGCCGCGTTCCACGACATCCAGCAATTCGCCAGGCAATAGAACACCAGCATGCGGTCGTGATGCCCGCCGCTCGCCTCCTCCAACCCGTGCTCGAAATACTGTTCCATCACCGGCGCGAGCGCGCCGTATCCGGTGTCCGGCAGCCACACGCTGCCGGGAATGTCGTCTCGCGGTTTGTCACGCCAGATCGTCGAGGCCGGCAATCCGGCCGGACGCGGCGCCTGCGGCAACACATCGATGAACACCGCGTCCTGCTTCTCCCAGTGATCGCGCGCCTCGTTGGTCGACAACACCATCGCGCCGTGCAACGTCGCCGGGGTCGGCGCGCGGTAGTCGTCCATGCGGTATCCCGCCGGTTCATCGCGGTGCCGCCGCCGCCAGCAGAAGTGCGACGCCGAGCGAAGCAGCCATGCGACAGGCGCGCCGCACTCATGGCGTCGTCGTCAGATGACCCTGCTCGTCCAGCAACGGCACGCCGTATTCGGTCAGAATGCGATCGATCTCCGGCCTGGTTCTCCGCGATCAGCCGATTGAGCCGGCGCTTCCAGTCCTGATCGCTGCGCCGCACGCCCATGGCAATGCGAAAGTCCATACGCTCCTGCTCCTTCAGCAGGGGCGCCACCACAAGATGCGGCGTGACGCGCTGCGCATAGATAACCCGCGATCGGACCCCACAGCACGCCGGCGTCGATCTGCCCGGCCGCCACGTCCTCGGCCATCGTCCGCGTAGGCGCCTCGATGCGGGTATCGACCGTCAGCGCATAGGGTCTCGCCAGCGACATCAGCCCCTGCTGCACCAGCACCGTGGCCGGCGGCGTGCCGGCGATAACGCCGATATGCTTGCCCTTCAGCCGCGGATCCTCGAGCGACTCGATCCCCTCCAGTCCGCTGCCCGCTTTGAACACCAGCGCATAGGTCGTGCGGTAATAAGGGTTGGTGGTCTGCACGAGGTCGTCGCCCACCGCCACGCCCATGATCACGTCGCAGCGCAGCGCGTTCAGCGTGTTGCGCACAAAGCCGATCACCTGCGGGAAGTAGGTATAGCTGGTCGGCTCGCCGAGCTTCTGCGCAAACAGCGCCGCCAGCTTGTTCTCGAACCCTTCGCCCGCTTCGTCGGAGAACGGCAGGTTGCGCGGGTCCGCGCAGACCCGGAATGTCTTGGGGTCCACCAGTTCGCCCGATGCGCCGAGACCGGGAGCCTGCGCGACGGCCCGCCCGGCCAGCAACACCACGAACCCGATGGCAACAGCGATCAGTCGGATGCGGCGCCCCGCCATGACGTCACCGCCTCCGCTCAACCCATGCATTCATCCTCGGCCTTGGAGTAGGACTTCCGGCTTCGGCGCATGCTTTTCCGGACGCCCGCGCCCGATCGCACCGTCCGCGCGCGCCCGCAGATAGATGTAGATCGCATCGATGAAGCACATGACGTTCTTGTTCTCGCCATTGGCCGGCATCACCAGGTCCTGCGAGGCGGACACATCCTTCTTGCCGCCCGCCACGATGCCGTAGAAATCCGTATAGCTCAGGCGTTTCATCGAATCCGATCAGCGCCGGCGCATAGCTGGACCCCATGCCATCGGGCCCATGGCAGCGCAGACACTCCGATGAATAACGGTTGAAGCCAATATTGGTGTACCAATCGACGGTGCCGTCCTTCTCGACCTTGAAGGTCGGATTGCCGTCTTTGTCGGTCCATTTGCCGTCATCCGACTTCACGGCGGTCGGATCGCCCGATCCGTCCGTGACGGCGTGAGCGCCCATCGAAACAAGCCAAGGCCGCCGCAACACCAGCGCCCGCACATAGGAAACGTCGCACTATGTGGTTCCTCGCTTGCGGTGCCGGACGTCCGGCCTCGCGACGTCATGTCGCGAGGCCGGCAACGAACGAACCGGAGATCAGCTCGAAGGCAGCGCGAATACCGTCAATGTGCCGCCGAGCGATGTGTAGTTGTTCAGCGCGGCATAACCGCCGACCGCGCCCAGACCGGCATGCGGATCCGTCAGGCCCGCCGCCAGACCAATTCCGGCCCAGCCGCCGACACCGGACAGCACGGCAACGTACTGCTTGCCGCGATGCTCGTATGTCATGACGTTGCCGATGATGCCCGACGGAGTCTTGAACTTGTACAGCTCCTTGCCGGTCTTCGCGTCCACCGCCTTCAGATAACCCTCCAGCGTTCCGTAGAACACCACGCCGCCACGCGTCGTGAGCGCGCCTGACCATACAGAGAACTGCTCCGGATCAGACCATACGATCCTGCCCTTGGTCGCATCCCAAGCGATGAAGTTGCCCATGTTCGTCTGGCCGGGCGGGGGATACATCGACAGCGTCGCACCGACATAGGGCTGTCCCGCGGTGTAGGAGACGCGGAACGGCTCGTAGTCCATGCAGACATGGTTGGTCGGCACGTAGAACAGCTTGGTCTCCGGCGAGTAAGCCGCCGGCTGCTCATCCTTGGAGCCCAATGCCGCCGGGCAGATGCCCTGGCTGTTGACGTCCTCGCCCGCCTCGCCCGGAGCGTATTTCGCGACGACGTTCGGCCGTCCGTAGTTCGGGCTGTTCTTGTTCATGTCCACGCCGGTGGTCCAGTTCACCGCGGGATCATACTTGGCCGCAACCAGCAACTCGCCGGTCGCCCGGTTCAGCGTGTAGCCAAGTCCGTTGCGGTCGAAGTGAACCAGCGTCGGCACCATATGGCCGCCGATCTCCTGGTCAGCCAGGATCATCTCATTGACGCCGTCATAGTCCCACTGGTCATGCGGCGTCATCTGATAGACCCACTTCGCCATGCCGGTATCGGGATCGCGGGCGAAGATCGTCATCGACCACTTGTTGTCGCCGGGCCGCTGCTTCGGGTTCCAGGTAGAGGGGTTGCCCGACCCATAATAGATCAGGTTCAGCTTAGGATCGTACGAGTACCAGCCCCAGGTGTCGCCGCCGCCGATCTTCCACTGATCGCCCTGCCAGGACTTCAGACTCGAATCGGCGCCGATCGGCTTGCCCAGGTCCGTGGTCTTCTGCGGATCGACCAGAACATCGCTGTCCGGCCCTTCGGAATACGCCCGCCAGATCTGCTTGCCGTCGGCGATCGAATATGCCGCCACCCAGCCGCGCACGCCGAACTCGCCACCCGAAACGCCGACCAGCACCTTGTCCTTCACGACCATCGGAGCACCGGTGCCGGTCGCGCCCTTGCCGGGATCATCGGTCTTCACCGACCAGTCCACCTTGCCGGTCTTCGCGTCGAGCGCCACCAGCGTCGTGTCAGCCTGGTGCAGGAACAGCTTGCCGTCGGCATAGGCGAGACCGCGATTGACCGTATCGCAGCACATCACCGGAATAACGTTCGGGTCCTGCTTCGGCTCGTACTTCCACAGGATCTTGCCGTCGTGGTCCAGATCGAGCGCGAACACCGTGTTCGGGAACGGCGCGTGCACATACATGACGTTGCCGATCACCAGCGGCGCACCCTCGTGCCCGCGCAGCACACCGGTGGAGAACGTCCAGGCCACCTGCAGCTTGCCGACATTCTGCGCGGTGATCTGATTGAGCTTGGAATAGCGCTGGTTGTCGTAGGTGATGGTCGGCATCACCACTTCCGCGGAATTCTCCTGAAGCTTGACGCAGATCCTCGCTCGCCGAGGTCTGCGCGATTGCCGTCGCGATGACCAGTTGGGACGACAAGCAGTGTGCCTGCTGTAAGCCAGATGCCCGCCGAAGCCCGCCGCATTGGTTCCTCCCATGTTGCACGTGCTAACGGTGGGCGACGATGCCCACCGAACGCATTCGGTCCAATTGGGAAGAGGCTTCTCCGGCCACGTTCGTGGGCAGGACGTCCTGAATTCTTTGCTTCTGCGGACACGCACCAACACGAACGTCCGCCCTCCCAACTGCGAACGTCCGTCGAAGCCGGAACCTGTGGTAACCATATGCCGTTCACGAGTGTCGGCAAGTCACGGCATCGCGAACGGATTTCGGCAAACCGCAAGGAACGCGATGTTCGGTTCGCAGCATCACAGCACCCGTGTCGATCAGCCGGCACGCCGACGGACAACAGGATGGTCGGCCGGCTGCGTCGTTATTTCTATGTCGTTACTTGCGCGTTGTGCCTGTGCCGCGGCGGCGCCCGTCGCAGACGCCTCTCGACGTGCAGAAAGTCGCTGACGGCGACTACGTGCATTTCGGCCAGGTCGCTCTTCCGACACCAGACAACGCCGGCGACATCGCCAATCTCGGCATCATCGTCGGACAGGACGCCGTCGCACTCGTCGACACCGGTGGCAGCGTCGCTGTCGGCCAGCGTCTGCTCCTGGCCGTCCGCGGCATCACCGACAAGCCGATCCGCTACGTGATCAATACGCATGAACATCCGGATCACGTCTTCGGCAACGCGGCCATGCCGTCGAGCGTGACGTTTGTCGGACATCATAATTTGCCGGCCGAACTGGCCGAGCGCGGACCTTACTATCTGCGCTCCTATCGTGACCAGATCGGCGACGAAGGCCATCGCCGCGGTCAGGATCATTCCGCCCACTCTCCTCGTGGACACCGAGACCACGCTCGACCTCGGCAACAGGCGACTTCGGCTCACCGCGTGGGGCGCCGGCCCACACGAACTGCGATCTGACAGTGCTGGATGAGACGACAGGCGTGCTGTTCTCCGGCGATCTCGTGTTCCTGCAACATGTGCCGGTCATCGACGGCAGCCTCACCGGCTGGCTCTCGATCTTGCCGAGCCTGGCAAAGCTGCCCGCCAGGATCGTGGTCCCCGGTCACGGCCGGCTGGTCGCGCCCTGGCCGCAGGCGCTCGACGACGAAACCCGCTACTTCACGGTGCTGGCGCAGGACACGCGCCACCAGATCGCGGCAGGCACGCCGCTCGCGCGCGCGGTCACCGTGATCGGCAACTCCGAACGAGACCGCTGGCAGCTGTTCGACGACTACAATGCGCGCAACGCCACCACCGCATTCAGCGAGCTGGAATGGCAGTAGGCCTCTCTCGCGCGGCGCGCCCGCGGTAAACATACGTCTCGCTCGCCGCCGATGAGTCCTGCTGCGGCGAGCGCCTGTATCAGCGCGTGATGCGGCGACAGCTCGCACGCCGGATCCGTCGCCGCCGCGTCGCCGGCAATCGCCATCGCCTGACAGCGGCATCCGCCATAGTCGATCTCGCGCATGTCGCAGCTGCGGCACGGCTCCGCCATCCACTCGGTGCCGCGGAACGCCTGGAACGCCGGCGAGCTCCGCCATATCTCCGCCAACGGCCTGTCGCGGACCGACCAGAACTCCAGGCCTGGGATGCTTTCCGCCGCATGGCACGGCAGCACGCGACCGGACGGCGTGACGTTCAAGCGAGCGACGCCCCCAGCCGCCCATGCACGCCTTTGGCCGGCGCGCATAATAGTCCGGCACGACGAGATCGATCACCAGGCGGCCGGCATAGCGCGGACGGATGCTCTCCGTCTCCTGCATCGCGCTGCTCGACCTGCTCCCGCGACGGCATCAGCGCCTGGCGGTTCCGCAACGCCCAGCCGTAATACTGCGCGTGGGCGATTTCGACGCGCCCGGCGCCGAGCGACGCGGCCAGTCTCCACCAAAGCGGCCACGCGCCCGATATTGGCGCGATGGATCACGGTATTGATCGGTCAGCGCGAACCCCAGCTCGCGCACCGATGCCGCGAACGCAAGCTTGCGCGCGTGCGCCCCCGGATAGCCCGCGATGTGGTCCGCGCTCTCCGCCTCCACGTCCTGCAGCGAAAGCTGCACATGATCCAGCCCGGCTTCCTTCAGCCGCGCCAGCCGCGTCGCGTCGAGCCCGATCGCCGACGTGATCAGGTTGGTGTAGAGCCCGGCGTCGCGCGCCGCCGCGACGAGCTCGACCAGATCGCGGCGGGACGCGGGTTCGCCGCCGGACAGATGGACCTGCAGCACGCCCATCGCAGCCGCCTCGCGGAACACGCGCGCCCACGTGGCGGTATCCATCTCGTCGGCACGATCGTCCAGCGTCAGCGGGTTCGAGCAATAAGGGCAGGCGAGGGGACAACGATGCGTCAGCTCAGCCAGCAGACCGAGCGGGGCAGGCAGCCTCGCCGTCGCGTCCGCAACGCTCACACCACCATCCGCTTCATCGCGAGTTCGGCCAGCATATCGTTCACGTCCCCGGCAATCTCCGCGCGATCGGCGGTGTACAGCACGGCCAGCTCATCGACGATCTCGCCGACCGTGCGGCTGCCGTCGCAGCGGCGCAGGATTTCGCTCGCCGGCCCTTCCGTCTCGATCACCCGCTCAGGCCCCAGCAACACCCACGCCTGCCGCGTCGTGTCGAAATGCAGGCGCACGCCGGGCGCAAGCCTCGGACGTTCCGGCAGCTCAGCCATCGGAGCCCTTCGGCACGAACGCGCCAGGCGGAATCAACCCGGGCGTGACATAGGAATAGTGCAGCGCATCCAGCATGCACCACAGCACGTCGCATTTGAACGCAAGGGTATCGACCACGGCCTGCTGCTGTTCCGGCGTGCGCGCATGCTGCTTCACCCATTGCAGCGCGAAGTCCGAATCCCGCTCGGCCTGCGGCGGGCGCTTGTCGAAATACGACATGATCTCCGGCGTGATGAAGTCGTAGTGCGCCAGCATCCCCGACATCCGCTCGGTGATGATCTGCGGCGAGAACAGCTCGGTCAGGCACGAGGCAACCGCCTCGAGCAGGCTGTGCTCGCGCACGTAATGCACGTACGCCTCGACCGCGAACCGCGTCGCCGGCAACAATAGCCGCGTCGAGACGACGTCGTCGCGATCCAGCCCAAGCCCGTCGGTCAGCTTCAGCCACCGCTCGATGCCGCCGGGGCGGTTCTCGTCGCCGTCATGGTCCTCCAGCCGCTTGCGCCACTCGCGCCGCAGCGCGACGTCCTCGCAGCGGCCGATCAGCGAGGCGTCCTTCAGCGGCACCATCGCCTGGTAATAGTAGCGATTGAGCGCCCAGGCCTGCACCTGCGCGCTGGGTGCACTGACCGCCGTGCAGCATCCGATGGAACGGATGCAGGTTGTGATATCGCCGCGCGCCCAGTTCGCGCAGCCGGGACTCCAGGTCACCCGAGGTTGCCCCGTCGTTCAAAGCCGCACCTCCATTCCGTCATAGGCGATCTCGAACCCGGCCGCCTCGACCTGCCGCCGCTCCGGCGAGTCCAGCAGCAGGATCGGATTGCTGTTGTTGATATGCACCAGCACACGCCGCCCCGGCAGGTCCGCAAGCCCTTCCAGCGTTCCACCCGGTCCACTGACCGGCACATGCCCCATGCGACGCCCCGTCTTCAGGCCCAGTCCCGCCACGATCATCTCGTCGTCGGTGAACATCGTGCCGTCGAAGAACACCGCATCGGCCCGGCGAAGCTGCTGACGCACGCCGGCGCGTGATCTCGGCGCATGCCGGTGCGACGATCACGCGGCGGCCGTTCGCCTCCAGCAGTGCGGCATAATTCGGCCCCGGTTCCGGCTCGGTCGCGCCCCGTTCCTCGAGGTAGAGCGGAACCTTTCCCGGCATCGGCAGCAACGTCAGCATAAGCCCACCGCCGCAGGCGATCGGCGCCAGCGGCACCAACGCCTCTCGCCGCACCATCGCAGGATCGAGCACATCGAAGATGCGGTTCTCCTGGAGCAGGTCCAGCAATGGCGCGTGGCGCATACACGGTGAATGGCTGCCGCTCGCGCAGCACCAGCAATCCCGCCAATGCATCCACATCACCGCCGATCAGCACGACACCGGCAATCGGCGAATCGCGCAATCCGGCTCGCGGCCACAGCCTGGGCGTCTGCTGTATCTGCTGCCGCAGGTCAGGCGACGCGCCGACCACCACCCATTCGGTCCCGTTGCCGCTGACAGCGATGCTGGCCTGCGTCGCCGGGCGCACACGCTTGTCGCCAGCTCTCGCCAGCCTGCACAGCGGCACCCGCAATTCCATTGCGGGAACCCACCCCCGGCGGCCGAACCGAGAACCAGGGCGGTGAGCCCAGGTGCTCGGTCAGGCATTCGTGATCAAAAGCCCTGGGCGGCTACAGCTTCCCAGCGAAGTAGCCGTTGATCTCCATGCCGATGCAGACTTCACGGAGTTTCGGGCGCGTCCATGCCATGGGATGTCTCCTCGTTTCTTAGGGTGCCGAAGCACCCCGTTCGCCGACAAACGGTCTAAGCATCCCTGTCGGCGGCCGGACGCTAACAGGACAGCGGGGTGCGCGTCCAGGGCACCACCGACCTTGCAATTGCGCCAGCGCGAACGTGATTATGCGGCACGGTCGCGCGTCAACCGATCGCAGGGAACGACCAGGGAACGACCATGCATACAGCGACAGACGCATCAGCTCCTGCGACGTCGGACACTGCTGGCAGCGCTTGCGGTCGGGGCCGGCGCCGGTCGCGCCGCGGCGCAGGCGCCCGCGCAGCAGGATCCCTGGCCCTCACTCGCCGCCCAGATCTTCAACGACCGCGCCATCCAGGACGGCAGCGACATCGTGGCGATCGACGCGCCCTATCGCGCGGAAGACGCCGCACTGGTGCCGGTCGAGCTGCGTTGCCTGCTGCCGGAAGCGGACGCCCGCCGGATCACCGCCTTGACACTCGTGATCGACGCAAACCCTTCGCCCCTCGCCGCCGTCTTCACGCCCGGCGCGTCGAGCGGCATGCGGTCGCTGTCCACGCGCGTCCGCGTCGATTCGTACACCAACCTTCACGCCGTGGCGGAACTGAGCGACGGCCGCCTCTACGCCACGCAACGCTTCGTCAAGGCCGCCGGCGGCTGCTCGGCGCCCGCCTCAAAGCCCGAGGCGGGCTCGGTCCCACTCGGCACCATGCGCTTTCGCCAGTTCCCACCCGCGCCGGGCGCCGACCCCGACAGGAGCGAGGCGCAGCTCCTGATCCGTCACCCCAACTATTCGGGCATGCAGATGGATCAACTGACCCGCCTCTACGTTCCTGCGCATTTCGTGAAGACGGTGCGCCTGTGGCAGGGCCAGGATCTCGCTGCTCGCCATCGAGAGCGGCATCTCGATCTCCGAAAACCCAAGCTTCCGCTTCGACTTCCGCCCGAACGGCGCGGCCACCTTCAGAGCCGCAATGGAGGACAGCGAGGGCAGGTCATTTCAGCAGGAGTGGCCGGCGACGCCGACCTGATGGCCGCCGGGTCAGAAGCAGCGAACCTCCGCCTCCGCCTGCGCCTCCTCGAGGTCGCGGACGATCGCGTTGGTGGACGCGCTGCGGAACTCCGCCCCGAGATAGCCGCCGGCGGAGCGGCGCATGCGCAGCACCGTCTCGGCCTGCTCGTATTTGTCGTACGGCAACACCGATGCGATCACGTCAATCGCACATGAGCAGCGTTGCAGCGCCTCCTGCGTACCGCCATTCGTGGCCATGCAGGCAAACACATACTCGGCGCGAACCGCCGTGGCGTAGCCGGTGTCGTCCGCCGCATGGCCGGCCGGCACAAACAACGCACCGCAGAGTGCCAGCACAACACCGAGCCGGCGGAGGAGAATTGCCATTCCAGTTCTGCGATCGATCATGACGCGCCACGCAGCATACCGCTCAGAACCGCCGGCGCGCGGCACACGTTTGAGCGATCTTGCCATCCTGCTCTTATGCGCGACAGCCGGCGCGGCGCAGGCAGCGGAAGGCGGCAACACGCGGTTCTGGAACCTCACCGGCGAGACCATCACGCATCTCACCATGGCGCCCGCCGGCACCACGCACTGGGGTCCCGACCAGTGCCGCAATGACCCGGACCACAGCGTCGATTTCGACGAGCGGCTGCGGATCACGGATGTCTCAACGGGCCGCTACGATGTCAGGTTCACCGACAAGACGGGCCGCAGTTGTGTCGTCACAGGCGTCGCGGTGAAGGCAGGCGCGGTGTTCTCGATCGGCAAGGAGGCGCTGACCGACTGCGACAGGCAGTGAGCAATCCACCCCATTGACAGTGCAGCGATGGACGCGGGGATAATCGCGCGGACGAACGGGAGGAACGCCTGATGCGCATCGCGCGCCGCGCGTTGATGGGCACCACTCTTGCTACTGCCGCGATTGCTACTGCCGCGATGCCGTCGCGCGCCGCGCAGGCGCCGCCGGTTCGTGTCGGCGTGCTGCGCTACGGCACGGTCTCGTGGGAAGTCGATGTGATACGCCACCACGCGCTGGATGCAGCCGCGCATATCACCGTTGTTCCGATGGAGCTTGCCGCAGCGCCGGCAGCGCAGGTCGCGTTGCAGGCCGGCCAGGTCGACATGATCGTGATCGACTGGCTTTGGGTGGCGCGCCAGCGCGGCGCCGGCGCGGACTGGACGTTCGTGCCGTTCTCCAATGCCGTCGGCGCCCTGATCGCACCGGAGAATTCGCCGGTTCATGACTGTACCCGATCTTGCAGGGCGCGCACTCGGCGTCGCCGGCAGTCCGCTCGACAAGAGCTGGCTCATCCTCCGCGCCTACGCGAAGCAGCGCTATGGCATCGATCTCGACGCGGTCGCCAACAAGAGTTTCGGACCGCCGCCGCTGCTGGGCCAGCAAATGAAGGCCGGTCGGATCGACGCGCTGCTGACCTATTGGCCGTTCGCCGCCAAGGCCGAGGCCGATGGCGCCCGCCGCATCCTCGATGTGGCCGATGCGGTCAGCGCGCTGGGGATCGGCGCCGGCGTGCCTTACATCGGCTACACCTTCAGCCAACACTGGGCGGAGCAGAACAAGGCGCCGATCGACGGTTTCATCGCCGCATCGCGCCAGGCGCGCGCCATCCTCGCGACGTCGGACGCGGAATGGCAACGCATAAAGCCGCTGACCGGCGCCGCGACCGACGCCGAGCTGGAACGCCTGCGCGACTGGTACAGACGCGGCATCCCGCGCAATTGGGGCGAGCCGGAACGCGCATGCCGCGGCGCAGCTCCTCGAGCTGTTGGCGAAGATCGGCGGCCCGGATCTGGTGGGTCCGATCACCGCGGTACCGTCGGGAACATTCTGGCCGGTCACTTGGCGGATCGGCGCCTAACAACCAGCGTAGAGCGCGAACTGCCGACACGGCTCGCCTCCGCGGCGGTGTTCCTGCTGGCCTGGCAGATCGCCGCCGCCCTCGCGCACAGCCGCCTGTTCCCGACGGTCACCGCCGTACTCGGCGCGATGGCGCAGCAAACCCTATCGGGCGCGCTGCCCTGGAATCTCGCGATCACCATGGGCCGCGTCGCCGCAGCCTTCACCTTGTCGATGGTGCTGGGCAGCGGTCTCGGCATCGCGATGGGCCGTTCGCGATGGCTGGACCTGTGGCTCGACAACACCGTGACCGTGCTGCTGAACCTGCCGGCGCTGGTGTTGATCGTGCTGATCTATGTGTGGTTCGGCCTGAACGAGATCGCCGCGATCGCGGCCGTCGCGCTGAACAAGCTGCCGAACACCGTGGTCACCATGCGCGAGGGTGCCCGCTCGCTCGATCCGGCGCTCGCCGAGATGGCGCGCAGCTTCCGCATGTCACGCTGGCGCGCATTGCGGCACGTGATCCTGCCGCAGCTCGCGCCGTACCTCTTCGCCGCCGCGCGCTCCGGGCTCGCGTTGATCTGGAAGATCGTCCTGGTGGTCGAGCTGCTCGGCCGCAGCAACGGCGTCGGCTTCCAGATCCAGATCTATTTCCAGTTGTTCGACGTCACGCTGATCCTCGCCTACACGCTCGCCTTCATTCTGGTCGCGCAGGCCATCGAATGGGTCGTGGTGCAACCTCTGGAACGCTGGGCGACACGATGGCGGAGGTGATCCTTCGGCTTCACGTCGACCGCAAATCCTACCACACGAATTCCGGTGAGCTGCCGGTCCTCGGCGCAATCGACCTCGCACTCGGCGCGCGCGAAATCGTCGCGCTGGTCGGTCCGTCGGGCTGCGGCAAGACGACGCTGCTGCGGATCATCGGCGGTCTCGATACGGAATTCGCCGGCACGCTCGACTGGCGCGGCGCCGCCATTCCGCGCATCGGCACGGTGTTTCAGGAGCCGCGCCTGCTGCCCTGGCGAACCGTTCGCGAGAACCTGTTGCTGGCCCAGCGGACAGCCAACCCGCTGCTTGCCGACGAGCTGCTGCATGCGCTCGACCTCGCGCCGTTTCGCGACGCGTTTCCCCGCACGCTGTCGCTTGGCATGGCGCGCCGCGTGGCCATCGCCCGAGCCTTCGCGATCGAGCCCGAACTCGTGCTGCTGGATGAACCGTTCGTCTCGCTCGACCCGGAGATGGCCGCGCGCAGCCGCAACCTGCTGCTGAACGTCTGGCGCAAGCGAGCCACCGCGGCGCTGCTGGTCACCCACGACCGCGCCGAGGCCATGGCTCTGGCCGACCGCATCCTGCTACTCGGCGACCGCCCAGCGCACATCCTGTCGGAGATTATCGTGCCGCCGAACGCAGCCCTCGGTGACGATCGACGGCGTTTCACCGTCATGGCCGGCCTGGCCGTCATTCCCTACTTCGACCGCCGCAGTCACCGCTCGACCAGAAACACGATCTTTCCCGTGACGCGATAGGCAATGATCTTGTCGTGCTCCACCACGCACTCGGCCTCTTTGACGCGGAACGACATGATCCCACGCAAAGTCTTGGCGGCTTCCGCGACGGCAGCGCGACACGCATCGTCGAAGCTGATCTCGGACTGCATGGTGACATCGATGTTGCGTACGATTGGCATTTGGGCCTCCGTGAGGAACCAGGCTGCCTATCATCTCGCGACGTAAATCGGCACCCTGCTCGTCGCGTGATGGATGGCCTGTTCGAACAAGGCCATCACGTCTTCATGCCTCGTGCGGATGCCGTCGTTGAAGATGATCAGGCGTTGCCTCGCCGGGATCAGCCTGAATCTCGCCCAGAACCGCCGGTGCGGAATGTGCACGGCGAGCAGCCGGGCAAGCCTGCGCTCGGTTCGGTTCGGCATGTTGAAGCCGCGGCTGCCGGATACCACCGAAAGCGCTGCGACAAGACACTCGCGGTGGCCATCGCGAAATCGGCCCTGCACCCAATCGCTTCTGCTGGAAATCCGACTGCGCGCCTCCCTCAGCAGCTCGACGTCGCCGAAAGGAATTTGATGCGGATTGTCGAAAGGCATGTGCCACCTCGCCGGTCACACGACGCAAATCAGCTTAGGGGCTAACCGGAACCCAGGTCATCACAAAACCGTGAGACGCGGGCCGCAGGTTACATTACGTGGTGACGTGGAGTGGGATGGCAGATCCCGTGCCTCCAAAATTGGCATCGATCGAGCATCACGCCGGTGTTGGTCTGCTGAAATTCGATCCCGCTGGTGGCGCCGCGGCACGTTGTGCTGTCAACCAGCTTGCAGCCGTCGAACATCTGAAGCACGTCGCCCTTGATATCGATGTTAGTCGCCTGGATCCCCATGAATGCGACGTAGTCGAGGCCGTGCCCGAGCGGCCCGGCAGCGTTCACCGTGAGTGTTCCATGGAACTCGTCGGGATGGTCGATCTGAAGCGACGTCAGCGGCGGCCCATTGCCATCGATCTCAAAATTCAGGCCGCGCCCCACGTATCCCCCGACCTCCATGTGCTCGATGATATGGGTGGCCGACGTCAGTATGATGTTCGAGTGCCCCCGCAGCGGGACATCGAACACCTGGTTCGTCCCGGTGAACTGGCTGGAGCCTCCGATGAAGGTCAGCCTGCCTCCGCTCACCGTGAGATCGGCGCCGTTCGCCGAAGGCACATGCAGGAAGACCCGGCCATGGATATTCAGACCGACAGGAACCGGCGGGCCGCCATTGACGACAACGCCGAGACCTTCGGTCTCGAGGGTCAACACCGAATGGTCGGCTGCATTGATCGTGACACTCGATTGGTTGGGATAGTCATTGATGACGTGCAGCGCATCGCCGCTCAATTCGCCTGGGACGAACGTTGATGGTACCCTGCGAGATGTTCAGCGTGTCTCCCGGCTGCGGCGCACCGGTCGGCGACCAACGGTGAGGATTGCCCGCCCCATTGTGTCCGCCGCCGACCCACGTGCGCGTAACTGCCATCGTCGTCCCCCCGTTTGCTCAATGGAGAAAGGCTGCGCCACCCGCAGACGGCTGGCGTGCGCCTGTCAAGGCCGGTTCAATATGCGGGTCTTGTTATAGATTGCCTGCGCGCACCGGGGGAAGCCGCGAAATTGTATCAGGAGACGCACATGATCGACGCGGCAGAATGCGTGGTGATCGGGTCGGGGGCGTTGGGCTCCAGCGTCGCGTTCCATCTCGCGCAAGGGTGGCAAGCAGGTCGCGCTGATCGACAAGCACGCGCTTGGCTCACAGACCTCACCGCGCGCGGCCGGTCTCACCTCGCAGGCGCGCGGCACCGACCTGATGACGCAGCTCGCGAAGCGCGCGGTGCGCAAGATCGAGACGTTCAGGCAAGAGACCGGCGAAGACATCGTGTTCCATCAGCCGGGCGCACTGAAGATCGCCCGGCTTCCCCGATCATGTGGAGCAACTGAAGCGCGAGGTTGAGCGCGGCCGCCGGATGGCAACCGGCATCGAACTGATCTCGCCCGCCGAAGCGCGCGCCAAGAACCCGTTCCTGCACACGACAGGCATTCTCGGCGTGATCTACTCGCCGACCGACCTTTATCTGGAACCCTCGCAGATCCCCAACGGTTATGCGCGTGCGGCGGCGAGGCTCGGTGTCACGCTGCTGCCGCACACGCTGGTGACCGGCATCGCCATGCGCGACGGCGCGGTGCGCGGCGTGGCGACCGAGCACGGCACGATCGAATGCGAGACGGTGGTGGATGCGGCCGGCGCCTGGCTGCGCGCGGTGGCCGCGCTGTCCGGTGCCACCGTTCGCGCGGTGCCCACGCGCCATCAGTTGCTGATCACCGAGCCGATCGATGGCGTCGATCCCATGCAGCCGATCACCCGCATCATCGACGTCAACGTCTATGCAAGACCCGACGACGGTGGCCTGATGCTCGGCGGCTACGAGCAGAACCCGCTCCAATACGACGCCGGCGCACTGCCGCCGCGTTTCGACGTCGCCGACCTGCCGCTCGATCTCGGCGTCCTTCGCGACTTCGCCGATACGGTGCGCGAGCAACTGCCGGTGTTTCAGCGCGTGCCCGACGAGATCGGCCTGCGCGTGCATCGCGGCGGGCTGCCGACGATGACGGCCGACGGACAGCACACCGTCGGGCCAGTGCCGGGGCTGCACGGGATGTACGTCGCCGGTGGCTGCTGCGTCGGCGGCCTGTCGATGTCGCCGGCGATCGGCGAGGCGCTGGCCGCCTGGATCATCGACGGCAAGCCGCCGATGGATCTCTCGCCGCTGGCGCCCGGACGCGAAGGCGCCCTCGATGAGGACCGGCTCAAGGCAGCCTGTCGCCTGCAATACGCCCACCACTACTGGGAGCACGCGCCCTCTGGAACGTAACGGGGAGGCCTGTCGAAATCGCCCCCTCTCGAACGTCATTCGTCCGGCCGTGCATGATGCCGGCCACGACCTGAGGGAGAGACCACCATGCAATACATGCTGCTGATCCATTCCAGCGAAGCGGCGATGCAGTCAGCGTCGCAGGACACGATCGCCCGGATGCACGCCGCCTACATGGCCTACACCGAGGCCCTGACCCAGGCCGGCGTCGTGGTGAACGGCAATCGCCTTCGGCCCGTCAGCGCGACCACCACAGTCCGCGTGGTTGACGGCAAGACCCAGATGCTCGACGGCCCTTATGCCGAGACGAAAGAGCAGCTCGCCGGCTACTACCTGATCGATGTGCCCGATCTGGATGCCGCGCTGTCCTGGGCCGCGCGCTGTCCCGGCGCCAGCTTCGGCGCGATCGAGGTCCGGCCCATCTGGGTCATGTAGTGCCGCACCGGATCGGCCAACCAGTCGCCGCGACAGCCGAAGCCGTGGCGCGCCGCAGCTATGGGAAGCTGGTTGCCTTCCTTGCGGCGCGCTTCGGCGACGTGACCGCCGCCGAGGACGCGCTGGCCGACGCGTTCGCCGCCGCGCTCGCCGATTGGCCCGCCTCGGGCATCCCGCGCAGTCCCGAGGCGTGGCTGATGGCGGTGGCGCGGCGCCGGCTGATCGACGCTGCCCGCCGCCGGCGCACGCGCGGCGATGCGGCCGATCACCTTCGCCTCCTGGCCGAGGAGTTGGGCGAACCGATGGACGATGCCGCAATCCCCGACAAACGCCTGGCGTTGATGTTCGCCTGCGCCCATCCGGCGATCGATCCCGCGATCCGGGCACCGCTCATCCTCCAGACCATCCTGGGCTTCGATGGCGCGGCCATCGCGTCCGCCCTGCTGGTCGCGCCGGCCACCGTCAATCAGCGCCTCGTTCGCGCGAAGCAGAAGATCCGCCATGCCGGCATTCCGCTTCGCGTGCCGGAGCGGGCGGAAATGCCCGCCCGTCTCGATGCCGTCCTCGCCGCGATCTATGCCGCGTATTCCGACGGCTGGCCGGAAGGCTCCACGCGCAACCTGGCCGAGGAGGCGCTCTGGCTCGGCCGCCTCGTCGCCGCTTTGCTGCCCGACGAACCCGAGGCCCTCGGTCTGCTCGCACTGATGCTGCACGCCGAGTCGCGCCGCGCGGCGCGTCGCGATGCGGCCGGCGCCTACGTGCCGCTTGATGAACAGGACACGGCGCTGTGGCACGTGGACATGATCGAGGAGGCCGAAGCGCTGCTGCTTCGCGCCAGCACCATGCGGGCGATCGGGCGCTACCAGCTCGAGGCAGCGGTGCAGTCGGCACATGCCGCGCGCCGCCTGACCGGACGATCCGACTGGGCGGCGATCGAGCGGCTCTACGCTGCGCTGTCCGTCATGACCGACTCACCGGTGGTGGCGATCAACCGCGCCATCGCCATCGCCGAGACGCAAGGGCCGGAGGCGGGACTGGCAAGCCTGGAAGCGCACGCGATGGACCGGAGGCTGGCGGGCTACCAGCCGTACTGGGCGGCCCGCGCCGAATTGCTGTCGCGCATCGGCCAGGCCGATGCGGCCGATCAAGCCTATCGGCGCGCCATCGATCTGGCAGCGGATCCAGCGGCGCGCGAATACTTGCAGCGGCGGCGACAGACACCGCGTCTAATCTAATCCCGGAAAGGAAGCGGTAGCGAAACCAAAGCAGGAAACCAGAACACTCGTAATCGAACTTGCTCTAAAAATGCCGTACACGTGTGTCGATCTGGCGAACATCTTGCGTTGGGCCAAGCCCAGAAATGATGAGGGCTGGAAACCGTCCCGCAGGATCGGCAGTTCTGACGGATCGGCCGATCGGTCCGTATTCCAGCCAAGGATCAACCAACCATCCTCCTTCAGAAGCAGGCGGCAAACTCGCAGCGCCTCGTGCTGATCTGCAACACTGTCGAGGCCGAAGCCGAAGACTCCATTGAGGATGACGGTGTCGAACGAGGCGGGAGGCCAATGAGCGGACGCGCCAAGGATGTCGCCGATCACATGGCGTTTCGGTGAGCCCCAGCGCGCAACGGTCGGGTCGATATCGATGGTCCAACACTCCGCGCCCTGCGCCGCGAGCTGCGCCGGGTAACGCCTCGTGTACCTGCGACAACCGACGAACAAGACTTTGCCCCCGCGGCGCCCGACAGCAGGAAGCAACTCTCGATGCAGCCAGGCGCGATCCCTACGATAGGAAACCGAGCGATCGCCGAACCACATGTGAAGGCGACGGCGGGCCTGCTCGGACAACAGCGCACGCGCCACTCGGCGCCATAGACGCCTTCTTGCTTGTGCTTCCACGTCGAGTATCCGCAAGATGACTTCTCCGCTGCACGGAAGCGTCGCCTTACCTCAGTGAGGCGCCGAACGCATTATCAAGTGCGTCCTCTGACAGGTTCTTGAACAAGCAGTCGCCGAAGTGAAGTGAGATAAGTCGGCTACCTCCGGCGACCCTTCCACCGGCTTTGCTGGCGAAACCGATCTGGCCGCGGATCCAGCGTCGGCGAATACTTGCGGCGGCGGCGATTGATCTGACCATGACCCACCTGCGTCTGCTGGCTGATGATCTCACCGGCGCGCTGGACAGCGCGGCCCGCTTCGTGCCGTTGACCGGCCCGGTCGCCGTCACCTGGCGCGACGCCGAAATCGCGGGATCCGTCGCATTCGACAGCGGCACCCGCGACCTGCCGGCGGAACAGGCGCGCGAAATCGCCGAGCGGTTCGCAGCGAAGCTGGACGGCGGCGCTCCCGCCTTCAAGAAGATCGACAGCCTGCTGCGCGGCCACGTCGCGGTGGAACTCGCCGCATGCATGCGCCGGTTCGACCACTGCGTGCTGGCGCCGGCCTTCCCCTTCCAGGGCCGGATCACCCGCAACGGCAGGCAGTTCGCGCGCATCGGCGACGGCTGGCGCGACACCGGCGTCGATCTGCCGGCCGAACTGCGCGCGCTCGGCGTCGAAGTCCGCCTGCACGACGCGGAGACCGACGCCGACCTCGACGCGATCGTGGCCGAGGGACGCCGCCTGACCGGGCGCGTGCTGTGGTGCGGCACCGGTGGGCTCGCCGGCGCGCTCGCCGGACACCGGCCAGTCGCATTCCCGGTTCTGCCGGCGCCGATCCTGGCGCTGATCGGCAGCGACCATGCGGCGAGCCGCGCGCAGCTCGCCGCCATCCCGGCGAACCTGCGCGATCTGGTCGCCACCTGCGAACTGCCGCCGGGAATCGACCCGGCGCGAGGCCCGCGCCCGCATCGGCACCACGTTCGCCGCACTGCTCAGCCGGGTCGCGCGGCCCGGGACGCTTGTTCGTGACCGGTGGCGCCACGCTGCGCGACCTGTGCGATACACTTGGCGCGACACGGCTCGAAGTGGATGGCGAGGTCGAGCCCGGCGTGCCAACGTCTGTGTTGCGCGGCGGTGCCTGGGATGGCCAGCGCCTGGTCTCCAAATCGGGCGCATTCGGCGATACCGGGTTTCTCGCCGGATTGCTGGGAGGTACCCGATGACCAATCGCATTCCGCGGCTGGCAATCACCATGGGCGATCCGGCCGGCGTCGGCCCCGAGATCATCGTGAAGGCCTGCCGCCGTCTTTTGCCGCGGATCGAGGCGGGTCGGTTGCGCCTGCTGGTGATCGGCCATCGTTCCGCGTTGCACGCGGCAGCAGCTCTGCTGCAGGAAACGCTGGCGATCCCGGAGACCGTGGACGCGCCGCTGGCTTTCCTCGCGGCCGGCGAAGAGGCGGCCCCGATCGCCTTCGGCCAGATCGCTTCGGAGGCCGGGCGCTTCGCCTATCTCGCGGTGGCGCGCGCGGTGGAACTGGCGCTGGCCGGCCAGATCGATGCCATCGTCACCGCACCGCTGAACAAGGAGGCGCTGAACCTCGCCGGCCACCACTTTGCCGGCCACACCGACATGCTCGCGGCGCTGACCAGGACGCGCAGCTCGGTGATGCTGCTCGCGCACGGCGACATGCGGGTTGGCCACGTCACCACCCATGTCGCGCTGGCCGACGTGCCGAAGCTGCTGACTCCCGAACGGCTGCGCCGCACCATCGACCTGACACACGACGGCCGTGCGCGATCTTGGCATTCGCAAAGCCGCGGGTCGCCGTTGCGGCGCTGAACCCGCATGCCGGCGAGGGCGGGCTGTTCGGGCGGCAGGACATCGAGATCACCGCCCCGGTGGTCGAGCAATGCCGCGCCGACGGGATGGAGGTCAGCGGCCCGGTCCCGGGCGACACCGTGTTCGTCAAGCTGCGCGCGCGGCAGTTCGACGCGGTCGTGGCGATGTACCACGACCAGGGGCACATCCCGGTGAAGCTGCTGGGCTTCGATGTCGATCCCGCCACCGGCACCTGGCGCGCGCTGTCCGGCGTCAACATCACGCTCGGGCTGCCGTTGATCCGCACCTCGGTCGATCACGGCACCGCGTTCGACATCGCCGGCAAGGGGATCGCCAACGAGGAGAGCCTGATCGAGGCGATCGACTACGCGGAACGCCTCGCGGCGACGCGGCGGGCGACGCCGGGTTGATCTGCATCAATGGCAACGCGCCGTCTTCATGCGACGTTTACCTCTGCTTGGCCGACTGGCTGGAGGACGCACCATGAACCGTGAAATGGCAGAGATCATCCGCAACCAGACGCCAGTGACGCTGCCGCCCAGTGCGACCGTGCAGGAAGCATGCAGGCACATGCACGCGCACAGGATAGGCGCCGTGCTGGTCACCAGCCCCAAGGGCGATCTGCTCGGGATCTTCACCGGGCGCGACGCGGTCCGCGTGCTGGCCGAGGGCAAGTCCGCGGGCTCGACCCATCTGCGGCAGGTGATGACCGAGAAGCCGGACTGCCTGCCGCCGGGCCACAAGGCGATCCATGCGCTGCGGCTGATGCGTGACGGCGGCTTCCGTCACGTGCCGGTGGTGCACGAGGGCGCTCGTGGTCGGCATCGTCTCGCGGGGCGACTTCCGCGGGCTCGAGCAGGACCGGCTGGACGAGGAAACCGGGATCTGGGAGCGAATGCGCTGAAGCGAGCGTGATGACCGGAGGCGGCATCGCCGGAGGTCTGATACCAACCGCCCTATCCGGCCACCGGTTTTGCCCATGTCCGTCTGGTGAGTGAGGCAATACGCTCGGGCATTCGCATCAGCTTGTTCCAGGCGTCACAACAAGCCTCGATGATGGCGTCGTAGCCGTCCCAGACACAGTGGCTGAGAAAGTTGCCGCGCATGAACTCCCAGACATTTTCCATGGGGTTCAGTTCGGGCGAGTAGGGCGGCAGTGGCAGCAACACGATGTTCTGCGGCACGTTGAGCCGCGGCGAGCTGTGCCAGCCGGCGCCATCCAGCACCAACAGTGCGATGGCGCCGACAGAGACGCGGCGGCTGATCGTGGCCAGGTGCTCGTTCATCGCCTCGATATTGACCTCCGGCATGACGATGGCGGCACCGACGCGACGCTCCGGACAGATCGCGCCGAACAGATAGGCCCATTCAAAGCGTCGATCGCGCAGGGCGCGGGGGCGCGAGCCGCGTTTCGCCCACACGCGCGTCAGCGTCCCCTGCTGACCGACACGGGCTTCGTCGGTGAACCAGATCTCCACCGGCCTGCCGGCCGCTTGCGGCGGCAGTGCGGCGGTCACGAGATCGGCGAAGCTATGCTGAAAACCGCTTGTTCCTCGGGCTTGCTCTGCGGGTGCTGCGGACGCACCGACAGCCGCCGGAACGACAGCCGGCGCAGCAGTTTGCCCACCGTGCGTTCGTGCAGCTGGACGGCAAACTCCTGCGCAATCCGCAACTGCAGATCGACACAACGCCAGCGCACCACGCCGTCCCGCCCAAGGTCCGGACCCTGCTCGACCCATTCCGCCACTTTGGCCTGCTGCTCAGCGGACAGGCGGGGCTGCGGGCCGTTGCGACGCGGCCGGTCGAACAGACCCTCCAGTCCCAATTCGTTGTAGCGGTGCACCCAGTCGCACAGCGTCTGGCGATCCATTGCGCATGCCTCGCCCGCCGCTTCCCGCGACCAGCCTTCCAGCACCAAGGCAATCGCCAGCATCCGTCGCGACGCTTTCGCGTCCTGTGTCTGTGCCGCCGCGTCGCGCAGATCCGAAGCCGTCAACTCCAACCGTGTGATCGCAATCGTCATTGCCGTCTCCCTTTCCAGCAGAGACTGCGAATCACACCCCGTCGCGTCGAGCCAATTCACGTTCGAGTCATCGGTCCAGGCGGATGGTATGAATCACGCGATCAAACAGCGAGCGTGATGACCGGAGGCGGCATCGCCGGAGGTCTGAATCACGCGATCAAACAGCGAGCGTGATGACCGGAGGCGGCATCGCCGGAGGTCTGAATCACGCGATCAAACAGCGAGCGTGATGACCGGAGGCGGCATCGCCAGAGTCCCGCGCTAACGGCGGGATCGCGCCAGCAGGTTCCCGGCGATGCGCAGCAACTGGACAGCCAGCGTTGACCACGTGACGCCGGCGCTGACGCCCTCGAGCGCACGCTGCCGTACCGCCAGCGCCTCGAGTTCGATCCGATCAGGCGACGACCGCGCGGCCAGCAACGCCAGCAGCAATGCCAGCACAAGATCGGCGCCGGCGAGGATAAGCGCCGCGTACTGGCGCTCCCAGGACAGCCTCAGCCAGAACCACGCGGCGATGTGCACGAACACGAGTGTCCCGGTCAGGAACACCAGCGCGACAAGAGCATAGACCACGCGAGCGGCAGTACGCTGCGCCCGGTGGCGCAGGCGGACGCCCTCCGCCTCCGCAGCAATGCGTGCAAGACGGAGGGGCCGCAGCACTTAGCGCAGGGCTCGGCCAAGCGCGTAGCCGACACCGACGGCGATCAGGATCGCCAGCAGCGGTTGTTCGCGCACCTTGGTGGTGACCATCTCGGCCTGTCCCCGCACCGAATCCGCCGCCGCGTGCACCGCTGACTCGGCTCGGCCGGCCGCCTCAGCCATCGCCGGCGTCACACGATCCCTCATGAGTGCTTCCACCTGCTCGCGCAGCCGGGCGATCTGCACATGTGTGTCATCGGAATCTGCCATCGGTCCGTTCCTCTGTTTCGCCGCCATACAGGCTGGCCTGAACTGATGGCAAATGTGAGGTGTTCCGCGCCCTGCCCGCGCACGCTTGCGCGAGCGGAAGCTATTCGACCATGGTCGCCATGCCGGTTCCCGGCCCAGCCCGGCCATCGCGCTCACGATCGCCCCGCAATCGCGCCGGCTGCCCTGGTCCCGCACGCAGGACCGATCGATCTTGATGCGGTCGAACGGCCCTGAGACCCCGGTTGGCGTTGCCCCCGGCCGGTTGCCGGCGGTACGCATGCACTCACTCCCCGGCAGGCTGCTCCAGGCTCATCAGCGAGCGGCCGCGCGTCTCCGGCAGCAGCAGCAATGCCACGATCATCACCCCGTAGGCCGCCAGGCTGAATATCGCGATCGCCACCGTCAGACCGAGCCGCGTGGCCAGGAAGCCCACCAGTGCGGGGAACAGCGCACCGATGCCACGGCCGGCGTTGTAGCAGAACCCCTGGCCGACGCCGCGCACCGCGGTCGGGTACAGCTCGGTCATGAACGAACCCATCGGCGAGAACATGATCAGCGAGACATAGCCGAGCACGAAGCCGACCGGCAGGAACCAGTCGTTGCTGATCGGGGCGAACAGATACACCAGCGTCAGCACGATCGATGCGACGGCGGAGATCATGAAGGTGCGCTTGCGGCCGATGCCGTCGGCGAGATAGGCGCCGGTGACAAACCCGAAGAAGGCCCCGAGGATCAACACAAGCGTATATCCGCCGGTGCCGACGGCGGAGATCCCGCGCACGGTCTTCAGATAGGTCGGCAGCCAGACGCCGAGAGCATAGCCGCCACCCTGAGCGCCGGCGACCATCATGGCGACGCGCCAGGTGGTCGACAGATACGGCGGCTTCAGCGCGCTGAAGATGTGCATGAAGCCGGCCGGTGCGGCGCGGTTGCGGCGGATTTCCGGTTCCTCGATGAAGCGGCGGATGAAGAACACCAGTGCGGCCGGCGCGATGCCGATCCAGAACATCGCGCGCCACGCGTATTCCTCCGGCAGCACGGCGATCAGCAGGGTGTACAGCAGCGCCGCCGCGCCCCAGCCGATCGACCAGCCGGTCTGCACGATGCCGACCGCGCGGCCGCGATAGCGGTCCTGAATCACCTCGCCCATCAGCACCGCGCCGGCGGCCCATTCGCCGCCGAAGCCCAGGCCCTGGAGTGCGCGGAATATGAACAGTTGGTTGAAGTCCTGCGCGAAGCCGCACAGGAAGGTGAAGAATGCGTACCACACGATGGTGATCTGAAGCACGCGCACGCGGCCCCAGCGGTCCGACAGCGCGCCGGCGAGCCAGCCGCCGAACGCTGATACCAGCAGCGTGATGGTGCCGAGTACGCCGGCCTGGCCGGTGGAGATGTGCCACAGCCCCAGCAGACTGGGGATGACGAACGAGAAGATCTGCACGTCGAGCGCATCGAGCGACCAGCCGCCGAAGCAGGCGACCATGGTCCGGCGTTCGCGTGCAGTCAGGTCGGAGAACCAGGCAAACATGACGATCGTCCCTTGCTTGTTTGGGCCGCGTCTTTCGGTGCGGCCGCAAACAGGCTGCTACAGGGGATTCGCCATGTCCACCGGGTGGTTCGGTCGTCAGATCACGTGGAACAGATACAGCAGAATGATGACCGGAATCGGAATGCCCCAGCATGGCGGATCGATCAGGTGCCTGTCACAGCCGGCAGCCGCACGCCGGCGAGGAATGACGGGCCGGGCGTCTGATACCCGTTCACCGGCTCGAAGCGCGAGTAGAACAGGTTTCGCCCATTGGCGAACAGTTGCACCCGCGGCGCCACGTCGTAGGTGATGGTGATGTTGGCGATGACGCCATGCGGCGACGAGACGATCGGTATCGGTGGCATCGCCGGCGTCATTCACCAGAAAGTCCTGGAACGCGCCGGTGATCAGCAGTTCCGGCGCGATCGTCAGGCCGGGGAGGGGGGTGATCGCCGCATCGAAGGCGGCGGTGTTCATCGGCCGGCGCAGCAGCGCCGCACCGGTGTCGGCGTTCTGCGCGTCGGTGTAGGTGTAGCTGGCCTGCAAGCGTGAGCCACTTGGCCGCTTGCAGCGCGAGTGTCGTCTCGACGCCCTGGATGTGCGCCGAGCCGATGTTCACCGCGGTATCCACGGGCGTGAATACGGCGACGATCAGGTTCTGGATCTGCTCGTTGAAATAGGTGGCGCCGAAGGTCACGATGGGGCCGAGCGTGGTGGTGAAGCCGGCCTCCCAGCCCTGCGCGCTTTCCGGCAGCAGGTTGGGATTGCCGACATAGCCGAACGAGTCCACGCCGAAGCGGTCGAACAGCGAGGGCGCGCGGAACGCGGTGCCATACGCGGCCTTGAAATGCGTCGCGATCTCCGGCACGTCGAGCACCGCGCCGAGCCGCCAGGTGAGCGGCGCGTTGTTGTCGACCCAGTCCTGGCGGACCTGCCCGGTGAGCGTCACGCGTTGCAGCACCGTGGTCTGCAGGCCGGCATACAGCGCGTCGTCCGTCATCCAGGCCTTGGCCGACTGCTGGAACGGGGAGCCGAAGGAGGACTGGTTCACCTTCACGTTGATGTTGTCGCCGGTGTACTCGTAGCCGAAGGTGAGGTCGGTCGCCGACAGCGACGGCACATTCATCAGATCCGACAGGTGCACCGTGTTGTTCCACTGCGCGTCGGTGCGGTAGCTGTGGTAGCGCGAATCGTTGCTGGCCAGGTTGGGGTCGAGCGGATTGAGCGCTTCGGTGTAGTGCCTGTCGTCCTGCAGCCGTCCGACGAACACGCTGGTCTCATAGGTGCCGTTGAACAGCTTCGAGCTGACGCCGATGCGGCCCAGCAGCGAATTGTCGTCGCCGGTGGAGTTGTCGTCGTCGAAGGTGGGGCTGCCCAGCGCGTTGAAGCCGAACACCGCGCCGCGGGCGCGCAGGAACAGCGAAAGCCGCGTGCCGTCGATCGGCGTGTAGCCGAGGTTCAGCGTGCCGACCAGGGCGCGGAACGGGTCGGGCACGCCGGTATAGATCGACTTCGCGCTGCGGCGTCGTGTCGTAGCCGCGCTGTGCCTGCATCTCGAAGGTGGCGGAGTAGTCGAACGGCCCGTCGATGCCTGAGGCGTTGACGTTGCCCTCGACCTGCTTCGGATAGCCGCCGGCGAGTTCGCTGGTGACGTGCAGGCCCGGTTCGTGGCCCTGGCGCGAGATCAGGTTGATCACGCCGCCGATCGCGCCGGAGCCGTACAGCGACGCCATCGGGCCGCGGATGACCTCGATGCGCTCGACATCGGCCAGCGTGTCGGTGCCGAAATTGAATGCGCCGGATGAGTCGGAGGCGTCGTTCAGCGGCATGCCGTCGCGCAGCACCAGCACCTGGTTGGAGTTGGTGCCGCGGACAAACACGCTGGCGTTGCCGCCGGGACCGCCCGACTGGCTGACATGGATGCCGGGAACCGCGGACAGCGCGTCGGTCAGCGTCGTGTAGCCACGTTGCTCGATGGTCTGGCGGTCGATGACCGTGACGCCGGCGGGAATGTCGACGATCGGCGTCGGAATGCGCGTCGCGGTGACGACGGTCTCCGGCGTGAGTTCAACAGGCTCGTCGGCAAGCGCTTGTGGCGCGGACCAGCACGAGCACCAAGGTAAAGCGAAACCGCTGCATGCGGGTCCTCCATCGACAAGAGGTCGACAGCCCGCCTGCGGGTTCACCCCCGCCGCACCGGTACACCCCGCCCGAGGCACGCGTGCAGTCTCGACACCGGCCGGTCTCCTGGCTCGCGGGTCGGCGCCGGTTCCCGCCTTCTCGCCTTGCGGCAATGGCACGCTGGGAACCTGCTCGCCGCGCACAGTTGCGGGGGCAGCAGCCTTGCCCTCGGGCATCACCCGAGGGTCTGGCTTTCCCGTTTCAGCCCCTCGCCCCCGGATTTGTCCTGGGGTTGCGGGCCACCGGTATCTGGAACCACAGTATCGCATCCGAGAGAGTACGCAATGATCCCGCACATCGCAATTCGAACCGAACGCCAGCGCGCCGCTCGATGGCATCCGCGTGGTCGATCTATCTCGCCTTGTCGCAGGCAACATGGTGAGCCTGCAACTTGCCGATCAGGGCGCGGAGGTCATCAAGGTCGAGGACCCGCGCACCGGCGATCCGCTGCGTGCATGGCGCGTGAAGGGATTGTCGCTGTACTGGAAGGTGTATGCGCGCAACAAGAAGAGCCTGGCGCTGAACCTGCGCCCGCAGGCCGGCCGCGATGCGCTGATGGATCTGCTCGCGCAGAGCCACGTGCTGATCGAGAACTATCGCCCCGGCACGTTGGAGGAGATGGGGCTCGCTCCCGACGTGCTGCACGCGCGCAATCCGCGGCTGATCATCGTGCGCATCACCGGCTTCGGGCAGGACGGGCCGTATCGCGATCGGCCCGGCTTCGGCACGCTGGTCGAGGCGATGTCGGGATTTGCCTCGAAGAACGGCTTCGGCGACCGCCCGCCCGTGCTGCCGCCGCTGGCGCTCGCCGACATGGTGTCCGGGCTGTACGGCGCCTACGCGGTGATGATCGCGCTGCGCGTCGTCGAGCGTGGCGGCAACGGACAGATCATCGACCTGCCGCTGCTGGATCCGATCATTTCCATCCTCGGCCCCGATGCGGCGATCCATCGCGTGTCGGGCGAGAAGCCGAAGCGCACCGGCAGCCGCTCGCTGACCACGTCGCCGCGCAATGTCTACGCGACGAAGGACGGCCGCTACATCGCGATCTCGGCGTCGATCCAGGCGATGGCGGAGCGGGTGTTCCGCGCGATCGGCAAGCCGGAGATGATCGACGATCCGCGCTTCCGCACCAACACCGATCGCGTGCGGCACATCGATGAGTGCGACGGCGCGGTCGCCGCGTTCATCGCGGAACGGACGCTGGACGAGAACATGGCGCTGTTCCAGGCGGCGGAGGTGACCGCGACGCCGGTCTACGAGATCGATCAGCTCGTGGCGGATGCGCACATCCAGGAACGCGGCGTGATCGTCGAGGCACCGGACGCGGAGGCAGGCTCGGTGCTGATGCACAACGTCATCCCCCGCCTGTCCGTCACGCCCGGCAAACTGCGACACCCCGCGCCGACGCTGGGCCAGCACACGAAGGAGGTACTGGGCGAAATCGGCTACCCCCCCGAACGCATCGCCGCCCTGGCGGCGGACGGCATAATCAAGCCAGACTGATTGTCATGTATGGACGGCCCCCGTTAGGCAAGAAGCAAAAGCGGTGACGGCGGAGCGGTCTGGAGCGTTCATGTATCCGGCCTGTTTGTGCGGTCGGGAAAGACCGCTGGCCCCGATGGGTTACGCGAACCAGGTTCCCAGCATTGCGACGTGCTGAACGCGCGATGACAGAACGGAGTGTCCTGGTTCTGGTCCTGACCAATGTGCCGTCGGTGCGGTTTGCTCCTTGCGGGATATGGGTCGTGCGGTGCGGCCTGAGTGTTGCTGCCACAGAGATTGTTGCCCTGGCCAAATCCGATCCCGAGCGAGGCTTCGCCGTGGCGTGCGGGGTCAAGCCTCGCGCAGCGACCGCCGGCGGCGGCTCGGGCTTGACGCCGCACGCCACGGCGCAAGCACAATCGGGGTCCGGATCGGGCAATCTCCGCGGCAAGGGCATCAGGGGTGCGCCGCCACGGCCCGATAGTTGTCGCCCGAGCGCAGCATCGCCCAGGCGATGCGTGCGATCCTGGCCGCCTGGGCGACGGTGGCGACCTTGAACGGCCTGCGCGCCATGATGCCCTGCACCCAGGCGCTGGCCTGGCCCGGCTTCACTCTGGCCCGGCGCATCCGATTGGCGGCGCCGAGCACCAGCAATCGTCGCAGACTGTGATCGCCCTGTCGGCTGATGTGGCCGATGCGGGTCTTCTCGGCGCTGTTGTTGGTGAGCGGCGTCAGGCCGATCCAGGCGGCACAGTCGCGCGCGGTGTCGAAGCGGCGCGCATCGCCGACCGCCATCACCAGCGCGTGGGCGATCAGCGGACCGACGCCGGGGATCTGTTGCAGGCGACGCATGCGCTCATCGCTCTTGGCGCAGGCGACGATGCGGGCTTCGAGTTCCGCGATGCTGGCGTCCAGGGCGCGCCATTGCTCGACCAGCGGCCTGAGCGCGCTCAGCAGCAACGCCGGGATGGCGGGATCGCCAGCGTCGATGCGAGCGACCAAGGCCTTGAAGCCGCGCAGGCCAGTGCCGGCAACGATGCCCATCTCACTCAGTATACCGCGGGTGGCGTTTATTGTCTGTGTCCGCTGCTTCACCAGCAGATCGCGCGACCGTTCCAACGCTCGCCCGACCTGCTGCTCGACGCTTTTGACCGGCACGAACCGCATGTTGGACCGCTGCACGGCCTCGCAGCAGGCCTCGGCGTCACGCAGATCGCTCTTGCCGCGTTTGACATAGGCCTTCACATACTTCGCGTGCATCAGCCGTACCTCGTGGCCCTGCGCGCTGAGCACGCGGCCCCAGTGGTGCGCCGAGCCACATGCCTCCATGCCGATCAGCGACGGCGGCTGTTTGGCAAGGAACCCCGCCAGCTCCTCGCGTCGCAGCCGTTGGCGCCACAGCACATGCCCCGCTCCGTCTTCCGCGTGCAGTTGAAACACGTTCTTCGCAAGGTCGATCCCAATGATGCTACGCTCCATAGCGGACGGTCTCCTTCGCTGCCCTGTTCATCAATGGCCAGCTTGGCACAATGATGCCGTCAGGGGGCCGTCCACCCAGCATTGCGAGAAGCGCAGCGACGAAGCAATCCCCATCGTGTGAGACCCACGAATGGACCACCGCTATTTCGTCTACATCCTGACCAACCGCCACCACTCAGCGCTCTACGTGGGAGTGACGAACGATCTGGTTCGCCGTGTCCACGAGCACCGGACCAAAACAGCATCCGCCTTCACCACTCGGTACAATATCGACCAACTGGTGTTCTTCGAGGAGACCAGCGATGTGCAAGCAGCCATCGCACGAGAAAAGCAGATCAAAGCCGGCTCGCGCGAGAAGAAGATTGCGCTGGTCAACGCCATAAATCCTGACTGGCGCGATCTGTTCGACGGTCTGCTGTGATAGCCACGCACCGCCACCGGCGCCTACTATGATGGGGATTGCTTCGTCGCTTCGCTTCTCGCAATGACAAGGGTACCCGACCATGCGCACCGACCTGCCCTCCTGGCGCTCTCTCCTCTTCGTGCCGGTCACCGCCGAGAGGTTCGTGCGTACCGGTGCCGATCGCGGCGCGGACGGCATCATCCTCGACCTCGAGGACGCCGTCGCGCCATCCGAGAAGGAGCGCGCGCGCACCCTGATCGCCGATGCCATCCCGCAGGTCGCGCGCAACGGCGGCGACGTGCTCGTGCGGGTCAACCGTCCGTGGCGCCTGCTGGTGCGCGATCTGGAAGCGGCGGTGATCCCCGGCATCGCCGCGCTTGATGCTCACCAAGGTGGACAGCCCCGAACATGTCCACGCCGTCGCCGACATCGTCGAGGAACTGGAAGCCGAACGCGGCCTGCCCCCCGGCAAGATCCAGTTCGTCGTGCTGGTGGAGACCGCCGCCGGCTTCTTCCGCATCGAGGCCATCGCGAAATCCCATCCCGCGCGTCGTCGCGCTCAGCCTGGGCACCGAGGACTTCACCGCCGATGTCGGCATGCTGCCCGACCCGGAAGGCCTGCTCTATCCCAAGCAGCACACGCTGTTCGCCGCGCGTGCCGCGGGCATCCTGCCGTTCGGCTTCATCGGCTCGATCGCCGACTTCCGCGACCAGGACGCGTTCCGCGCCATCGTGCGCCGCTCCAAGCGCTTCGGCTTCGTCGGCGCCAGCGCGATCCATCCGTTGCAGGTGCCGGTGCTGAACGAGGAATTCTCCCCGACCGAGGCGGAGGTGGAACGCGCCGAACGCATGGTCGCGGCCTACGACGCCGCGTTCGCCCAGGGCCTCGGCGCGGTGCAGTTCGAGGGCGCCATGATCGACGTCCCGGTGGTCCAGCGGGCGAGGAACGTGATCGCGCGCGCCGCGGCGATCAGGGGTGCCGGAGCGACTGCGGCGGCAGCCCGCCCGGCCTGACCGGCACCGTGCGTTTCTGTGGCGTTCCGCGCCGGAAAGGCCGACAGTGGCCGCCTCACGCGCGCGCGAGGGCAAGGCCCGCCACCATGCCGACCACGGAGGACCCGCCGCCGCCTCTCGAACCGCCGGCCGATGAAACCTACCGGCCGCCGGCAGTCGTGGTGCCGTTTGCACCGGCGCGATACACCCTGGGCCTCGCCGCCGCGGCGCTCGTGGTGGCGCTGACCGCTCCGTTCTGGGAGGACGCCGCGCTTTCGCCGCTTGGCATCCGCACCCCGGCCGGTCGTGCCGCCGGGGAAAGCGCGCTCGCGGTGGCGCAGCAGGAACGGCGGACCGAGGACCTTTCCCAGCGTCTCGCCGCCGCGACCGACCAGCTCGCCCGGCAACAGGCGGAATTCGCCGCGGCGATGCGGCGAGTGGACGCGACAACGGCGCAGATCCACACCTTGTCGCTGGTGCGGCTGAGCGACGCGCTGCGCCGGCCGCTGCCGTTTGCCGGCGAACTCGCCATGGTGCGCGCGGGCGGCACCCACCTTGGCGATCTGAAGCCGCTGCTCGACCAGATCGAACCCTACGCCGATACCGGCATTCCCGGCACGACGCAGCTTCGGCGCGAGTTCGACGCGCTGCTCGATCACGCCTCGCGCGGCCATTCCCGGTCTTGGCTGACCAGCCTCGCCGGCTGGGTGCGCCTGCGCGGCACGCCGCCGACGCCCGCCGACGCAGACCCGTCGCTCGACCTGCTGCGATCGGCATCCGAGCGCCTCGCCGACGCCGATGTTGCCGGTGCGCTGGCGCAGACGCGTCAGGTGAGCGACCCGGACCGTCCAGCCTTCGCCGGCTGGATCGATGACGCCCAGGCCCGTGTCGCCGCCGACAGCATTGCCGAGCGGGTCAGCGAGACGGTGACGCAGGCGCTGCGGACCCGGGAAGCGAACTGATCCTACACGGTTTCGTTTGCCTCATGCAGCCAGCGTGAGACCACGCCCGCGATCACCGCACCGACGATCGGCGCCACCCAGAACAGCCAGAGCTGCGAGACATAGGCCCCGCCGGCGAACAGCGCCGGCCCTGTGCTGCGCGCCGGATTGACCGACGTGTTGGTCACCGGAATCGACACCAGATGGATCAGCGTCAGCGCCAGCCCGATCGGAATGCCGGCAAAGCCCACCGCCGCGCCCTTCGACGTGCAGCCGATGATGATCAGCAGGAAGAAGAACGTCATCAGCACTTCCATCAGGAGGCACGAACCAAGGCTGTACTTGCCCGGGCTCAGATCGCCATAGCCGTTCGAGGCAAATCCATCAGGCACCCAGCCAGGCTTGCCCGATGCAATCCAGGTACAGCACCGCGGCGGCGACGATGGCGCCGATCACCTGCGCGATGATGTAAGGAATGACGTCGCCGGTGGCGCACCGCTTGCCCGCCCACAGACCGATGGTGACGGCGGGATTGAAATGACCGCCCGAGATATGGCCGACCGCATAGGCCATCGTCAGCACGGTCAGGCCGAACGCGAATGCAACGCCGAGAAAGCCGATCCCCAATCGCGGGAAATGCCGCGGCCAGCACTGCGCTGCCGCAGCCGCCAAAGGTCAGCCAGAAGGTGCCGAAGAACTCGGCACCGGCGCGGCGGGTCATGTCCATGCGTGTTTCCCCTTCTTGTAGCCGGCGGGCAACCAGTCATTGCAGCCAGCTGTCTACGCGCGGCCCGCCAGTTGTCGCACCATACCCGCATTCCACCGCACATAGCCATGCTGCACGAAGCCCAGCCGGTCGCGGATCGCAACATGCGCGTCGGGAAGCCGATGGAACGGGATCGACGGGTAAAGATGGTGCTCGGCGTGGAACGGCATGTTCCACATCAGCAGCCGCACCGCCGCGTTGGTCAGCGTGGTGCGCGTGTTGGTCAGCCCGTTGCGGTCCATGGTGCAGCCGGTGTGCTCCGCCAGCACGTAGGCCCGCAGGAACGGCTGGCAGAGCAGCTGCGGCAGGATCCAGATAGACGAACGGCGTCGCCCAGCCGAACAGCAGCGCCGAGGCCACCGATCCGCCCACCAGCGCCACACTCATCGCGCGCACGCTGCGGATGATCGCCGGCGCCGCCTGCTGGCGAGACATACGGATAGCGGCTGAGATCGCCGCGCCAGCAATCGCCGATCACCAGCAGCCGCAGCCGCCAGTACGGGCACGCCGAGGATCCGCCGCACATACGCGCCCAGATCGTCGGGCGCCGCCATATCGAGCTCGGGATCCTGCCCCGCTATCTGCGTGTGCCGGTGATGCGCGAAATGAAACGCCGTGTAGAAGTGCAGGTTGAGCAGCGACGGGCACGCCGCCAGCCAACCGACGATCAGGTTCGCCCGCCGCGAGGCGAACGCGGTCTGGTGCGTCGCCTCGTGCGCCGGCGCGAACAGCGCGACCTGCACCAGTCCGAACGCCAGCATGGCCGGGATCAGCGTCACCGGCCCGGAGATCGCGACCAGCCGCGCAGTGACGATCAGCAGGGCGACATGGATCGCCAGACGCCGTGCGCCTTCGGCGTTGCTGCGGCCGGACAGCGCGCGCAGTTCCGCGGGGCTGAGGACTCGGTCGAGACCGTCTCCTCATCTCGCAAGTGATCGCAGCAAGTCCTATGCCATCAGCCGGGAGGCGGCCAGACGCGCAGCCGCCGCGCCCGGAACACCGCCACCGTCCGCATCGTGCGTCCGGCATGGCGGATCGATGCATCGGGCAGCGGCTCGATGCCGTCGAACACGGGACCCAGTTCGGCAGCCACGCGCTCGCGATGCTCCGGCGCCAGGATCAGCATGTCGGCGCCGATGAAGCGTGCCGGCGGCCAGGCGATGCCGAACTGCCGGCCGTCGCGGTTCAGGCACAGCACCGTCACGTCCGGCCCCAGCGCGTAGGCGATCTTCCCGGCGTCGCGCCAGTCCGGCACGCCGACGATCGCGCCAGGGGCCACGCTGTCGCGCAGCGAGGTCCAGTCCACCGCGTCGATGTCGGGATCGTCGCGCGCCACGGCGGCGATCGCAGGATGCAGCCAGTCGAACCGCACCTGCGTCGCGACAACGCACATCGCGAGAACCACGAACACCGCCGTGCCGTACAGCGCGCGCCGCACCACGGGCCGCTCCAGCCGCCGGGCGACCGCCTCGCCCAGCAGCGGAAACAGCATCAGGTAGCCAGGCGCCGCCCAATGGAACAGCACGCGCTGGCTGGACCAGGCGGAGATCAGCGCGAACACCACGATCGGCGGCGCCGCCAGACAGCACAGCAGCCAGCGCCGCCACTCGCCCGGACCGCGCCGCAGCGCCATGACGAACACGACCATCATCGGCAGCCAGATCCACGGCAGGACGAACAGCGCCTCGCCGGCGAGCGTCACCAGCGGGGCGAGCGGCCGGAACCGTGCATCCCCTCGGCGCGCCCGCCCTGGAAGGCGAACGACGCCCAGCCGTGCGCTCGCGTTCCACGCCAGCACCGGCGCGAACATCAGCAGCGCGACCAGTGCCGCGAGCCAGGGCATCGGTGTCGCCAGCCAATGCCGATGTGCGCGGCTCGACAGCAGATAACAGCACCGCGCCGACCATCGTCAGAGCCGGCCGAATACTTCGACAGCAGCGCCAGCCCGGCGCAAACGCCGGCACCCAGCCACCATGCCAGCGTACCGCGCTCCAACGCGCGGACCAGGCAAAGTGCGGCGCCGAGCAGCGCGCAGTCCAGCGGACCGTCGGGCAGCACCCAGGTGCCGGTGGTCACGCCGAACACCGGCGACAGGTTCAGCAGAACCGCCGCCCACAGCCCGGCACGCGCATCGGCGACCGCCGCGCCAAGCCGGTACATCAGCCAGGTCGACAGCGCGAACAGCGCGATGAACGGCAGCCGCACCAGATGGGCGCCTCGCTGCCGAACAGATGCGCGGCTCCCCAGCTCAGCCACCACGCCGCCGGAGGATGGTCGTAATATCCGAGGCTCAGAACGCGCCCCGACGCGACCATGTAGCTTTCATCGACGCCCAGCCCCAGCGCCGCCCCGAACGCCAGCCGCAGCCCCGGCCGCCGCCAGCAGCAAGATAGCAACCCTCTCCCCCTCGCCTCGCGGGAGGGGGCCAGGGCGAGGGGGCCGTGCCGCCAGACCCGGCTTTACCTCACACCCCGCCCCACACCTCGCGCGCAACCTCGACGCACAGCCGCAGCTTCGCCCACTGCTCGTCCTCGGTCAGCACGTTGCCTTCCTCGGTGCTGGCGAAGCCGCACTGCGGCGACAGCGCAAGCTGCTCGAGCGGCAGATACTTCGCCGCCTCGTCGATCCGCCGCTTCAGCTCGTCCTTGCTCTCCAGCGCGCCCGACTTGCTGGTCACCAGCCCCAGCACCACCACCTTGTGTCCGCGCGGCACGAAGCGCAGCGGCTCGAACCCGCCGGCGCGATCGCTGTCGTACTCCATGAAATACGCATCGGAGTTGATCTGGTTGAACAGCACTTCCGCCACCGGCTCGTAGCCGCCCGACGCAACCCAGTGCGAGCGGAAATTGCCGCGGCACAGATGCATGCTGATCACCATGCCGTCCGGCTTCCCCTCGATCGCGCGGTTCAGCATGTCCGGCGTACACCGCCAGCAGGTTCTCCACATGCTCGCCGCGCGCCTTCAGCCCGGCGATCTGCTCCGGATCGCACAGATAGGCGATGTTCACCTCGTCCAGCTGCAGATAGCGGCACCCCGCCGCGCCGAACGCCGCCACCGCCTTGTTGTACGCCTCGCCCAGGTCGGCGAAGAACCCGTCCATCTCGGGATAGGTCTTCGCATCGATCGCCCGCCGCCCGCCGCGGAAATGCACCACGGAAGGCGACGGAATGGTCATCTTCGGCACCGCGCTCGTCACGTGGCCGGCGACGAAGCGGAAATCGTCCACCATCACCGGCTTGCTCCAGCCGATCCGTCCGGTGACACGCAGCGCAAGCGGCAGCGGCAGGCCGCCCTTGAACTGGACCTTCTGCTCCGGCTCATACAGCTCGACGCCATCCAGCCCGGAGACGAAATCGAAGTGCCAGTAAGCGCGCCGGTACTCGCCATCGGTGGCGGCGCGCAGCCCCAGCTCCTCCTGCCGGCGGATCGCCGCCGCGATGCAGCGGTCCTCCACGGCGCGCAATGCGTCCGCTGACAGCGTCCCAGCCTTGCGCGAGGCGCGGGCCAGGCCAGCTCGCGCGGACGCAGCAGGCTGCCCACATGGTCGGCGCGGAACGGCGGCAGGCTGCGCGGCCCGACCCGCCTTGCGTGGTACTCGGCCTTGCGTGGCACTCGACATGGACATGGGGACTGCCTCCTGTTTATCCGCCGCATCTCCTACCGCCGCGGCGATCGCGTGAAAACCGCCGCAGACGCGGCATGGACCGGCCGCGCCCGAGCGACTATCACACGGCGCCCGCAATCGCCGGGCCGCCACACTGCTGCGACCCGGGATGATTCTGAACCGCCTGATCGTCGGATTGGCCGAATTCAGCCGCCGCCATGCGCTCCCAGTGGCGCTCGGCGGCCTGCTGCTCGCCGCCTTCTCCGCCTTCTACGCGGTCACCCACCTCGAGGTCAGCACCGACACCGACCGCATGTTCGCCAGCAGCCTGCCCTGGCGGCAGCAGGCCGCCGAGCTCGACAAGGACTTCCCGCAGTTCACCGGTCTGCTCGTGGCGGTGATCGATGCGCATGAACCCGAGGAGGCAGACGCCACGGCCGCCGCGCTCGCCGACGCGCTGGCCAAGGATCACGCGCATTTCAACTCGGTGCGCCGCCCCGACGCCTCGCCCTTCCTCCGCAAGGAGGGGCTGCTGTTCCTCGACACCAAGCAACTCAGCGACCTCATGGACCGCACCATCGACGCCCAGCCATTCCTCGGCCAACTGGTCGCCGACCCGACGGCGCGCGGACTGTTCTCGGCGCTCTCGCTGCTCGGCATGGGCGTGACCAAGGGCGACGTCGATCTCGGTCCCTATTTCCCCTCGCTCGAGGCCTTCCACCAGGCGATGGCGGATGTGCTGTCCGGGCATCCCCATCCGCTCTCCTGGCAGGCGCTGCTGGGCGGCAACGATCTCAATAATCTCGCCGGCAAATACACCTTCGTGCTGGCCCAGCCGAAGCTCGACTTCGGCGCCTTGCAGCCGGGCGGCGAGGCGACCGCAGGCCATGCGCGACGTCATCGCCAACCTGGAATTCGTCAAGTCAGGCGATGCGCGCGTGCGCATCACCGGGCAGGTCGCGCTGGCTGACGAAGAGTTCGCCACCGTCGTGCATGGTGCCGTGGCCGGCCTGATCGGCAGCGTGGTGCTGATCACGCTGTGGCTGTTCCTCGCCGTGAAGACCTGGCGGCTGATCCTGCCGATCCTGGCGACCCTCGGGCTCGGCCTGATGCTCACGCTGCTGTTCGCCTCGGTCGCGGTCGGCACGCTCAATCTGGTCTCGGTCGGCTTCGGCATCCTGTTCGTCGGCATCGCGGTGGACTTCGCCATCCAGTTCTCGGTGCGCTACCGCGAACGGCGCTTCGAATATCCCGACCCAGCCGAGGCGATGCGGCAGAACGCGGTCCGCACCGGCGATCAGATCCTGGTCGCCGCGATCGCCACATCGTCCGGCTTCCTTGGCTTCGTGCCGACCGAATTTTCCGGCGTGGCGGAGCTCGGCCTGATCGCCGGCGTCGGCATGCTGATCGCCTTCCTCTGCACGCTGGGGTTCCTGCCCGCCATCATCACGCTGTGCCATCCGCGCGGCGAGCGCGGCGGTGGTCGGCTTCACCTGGCTGGCGCCGTTCGATCCGATCTTCGCCCGGCATCGCCGGCCGATCCTCGCGGCGTTCGCCGCACTCGCGGTCCTGGCGATCGCGGTATCGCCGCGGCTCCAGTTCGATTCCGATCCGCTGCACACCAAGAACCCGAACACCGAGGCGATGCGCACGCTGTACGACCTGATGGACAATCCGGTGACCAATCCGTACAGCATCAGCGTCATCGAACCGAATGTCGCGGCAGCCGAGACGCTGAAGGCCAAACTGGTCAAGCTGCCCACCGTGTCGAAGGTGATCGACATCCAGAGCTTCGTGCCGGATGACCAGCAGGCGAAGCTCGCCATCATCGCCGATGCCAATTCGATTCTGGCGCCGACGCTGCTGCCGCACTCGCCGCCGGCGCCGATCACGCCGGAACAGATACGCCTGGCGGCGAAGACCGCGCTCGCGCAGATCGATCCGGCATTGGCGAAGCTGCCGAAGGACCATCCGCTGGCCGCGATCGCCGGCGATCTGCACACGCTGCTGACCGCGAACGACGATGTGCTGCTCACCCTCGATCGCGATCTGACGCGCTTCCTGCCCGATCAGCTCGACCGGCTGCGCACCGTGTTGAGCGCCGAGCCGGTGACGCTCGGCTCCATTCCGCCCGATGTTTCGCGCGACTGGCTGTTGCCGGATGGCCGCGCGCGCGTGCAGGTGCTGTCCACGCCCGAGGCGCGCACCAGTCAGGGCCTCGCGCAGTTCGTGGATCAGGTGACGCAGATCGCGCCGAATGCCGGCGGTTCGGCGGTGACCATCGAGGCGACCAGCAGAACCATCGTGAACGCCTTCCGCAACGCGGCGCTGATCGCGATCGTGTCGATCACGATCATCCTGCTGATAGCGTTGCGCCGCGTGCTCGACGTCGGACTGGTGCTGGCACCGCTCATCCTGTCGGCGCTGCTGACGCTGCTGGTGGCCGTGCTGCTGCCGCTGCCGCTCAACTTCGCCAACATCATCGCGCTGCCTCTGCTGCTGGGCGTCGGCGTGTCGTTCAACATCTACTTCGTGATGAACTGGCGTGCCGGCCGGCGTGCCGTCCTCGGCTCCGCCACGGCGCGGGCCATCGTGTTCTCGGCGCTGACCACCGGGACGGCGTTCGGCTCGCTCGCACTGTCCGAGCATCCCGGCACCGCCAGCATGGGACGCTTGCTGCTGATCAGCCTGGCCTGCACGCTGCTGGCGAGCCTGGTGTTCATTCCCGCGCTGCTTTCGATCGTGCACGCGCGAACCGAGCGTTAACCGCCGCCGGCCTACACTCGCGCGCCGTGCGTATCGCGCTCGCCATCCTCGCTGCTGGTGTCTGGATCGTGTGGCGCAACCGCGCAGCCGGCGGATTGTCCCACCGAACCGTCGTCCGGTCCGACGCTGCCGCTGGCGCTCGACCTCGCGGGCAGGCCTGGCGTGCCTTCCCGCACGACCGGGCAGGCCTATATCGACGTTCCGCTGCTCACCACCCGGCATGGCCTGCCATGACGCGCCGCCGCGGCCGTCCGACGTGCTGCGTGGCGAACCAGGTGATCTGCTCCGCGGCCCACGCACGCCGCATGTGCGGGTCGAGCAGCTGCAATGACACCAACACAGCCTTGTGAGGCGACAGTGGTTGCCCGCTACCGCTAGGCATGATTTGCGCTGATTTGCCGCCGAGGAATTCCGCCCATGCGCCTTTTGCTGACTCTCCTGGTGCCGCTTCTGCTCGGCGGATGCCTCAGCTTCAGCAGCAGCAACCCGCCGCCGCCGTCGCACACCACCATCATTGTACCGCCTGGCTCGACAGCAGTCTGCCCCAACGGACAGGCGCCGCCCTGCTGATCATTGGGCGCGCACCTGCATCGCCGCGATTCTCGACACCTGTTGCATGACCTGGCCGGCGAACAGCACGTGCGTGTTCATCGGCACGCCGCCATCGCGCAGCACCAGCGCGGTCCAGGTGTTGCACGTGTGGAACGCGTCGTAGGTTTCGGTCGCGGCGTAGAACACGCTGCCGACATAAGGTCCGTCCGCCAGCCGCACGGCCGAACCATCGGCATGCTTCTCCAGCCCGTCCCATAGCCGCGCGACGATGCGCGCCACGTCGGCCGGCGGCAGGTGCAGCGTCACCACCTCATGGTCGGCGAACGCCTCCGTGGGCGGCGCGTTCAGCGCGGTCATCAGGATTGCGCTCTTGCTCGGCAACAGCGCGGCGAGCATCTCGCCCGAGCCTTCATTGCGCGCCATGTAGTACTGCGCGCTCGCCGAAGCCGAACACCATGAAGCGCACGCCCGGAAAGTCGCGTTCCAGCGACGCGAGCGGGCCGCTCACCTCGTCCACCGGCAGTCCGATATCGGTGTGCCAGCCGCGGCCCACGACATAGACCGTGGCATCGCCGCGCGGCACCGGTCCTGGGGGCGTCCATCGGCGTGGCCGCGCAGCCGGCGAGCCAGCCGGCCAGCAGCGCGACGACCAGCCTGCTCACCGCATCCGGATCAGGATGTAGTGCATGGTGAAGTTGAAGGTGATCGGCTGCGATTCACCCAGCAGCGGCGGCAGATTGGCGTCGCGGAACAGCGCCACCAGCGCCATGTCCAGCCAGCGTGAGCCGGACCGCATCTTCATCTCGACCGAGGTGACGTGGCCGTTCGGATTGGCGACCACCTGCACCATGGCGTTGCCGTCCTCGCCGTTCATCGCCGCCTGCTCCGGGTAGTAGGCATGCTCCCGCACCCAGGCGCTGAGCTCGTTGCGCCAGTCCGGACCGACTTGCGCGCCGGCCACGCGTGAGAACGGCGAGGTGTCGGTGGCGCCCTGGCGCGGTGCCAGCGAGAAGTCGAGCGTGTTCGGCGCGTGCGACGTCTGTCGCGCCGGAGCGCGCTCCCGCGGCACCGCCCCGCCGAACGAGAAGTTCATCGGCGTCGGGAACTCGGAGGGCCGGGATGGCGCCGGCGCGAGCGGTCGTGGCGCCGGCCGCGGCGTCGGCGGCGGCGGATGCGGCACCACCATGGCGAGCGGCGGCACCGGCGGCGTCGGCAGCGGCACCTCGGCGGTCGGCGGCCGGTGGCGGCGGCGGAGGCGCCGGCAGCGGTTCCGGCGCCGTCACGGCGGGTGGCGCGGGCGGCGGCGGTGCGGCGCAGCGGCGGCGGGGCGGGCGCGGGCGGCGGGGCGGCCGCGACAGGTGGCGGCGATGGCGCGGGCGGCGGTGGCGCCGGTGGCCGGTGCCGGCGGCGTCGGATGGCGCGGCGACGTTCGGCTTCGGGTTCGGCAGCGCCGGACCCTTCGGCGTGCCGCCCTCGAACACCATCGCAACCTGTGACGGCGGCGGCAGTTCCTCCTCCCCCTGCCGGTTGAGCTTGACCGTCACCACCAGAAGCAGCAGCAGCGTCAGGTGCAGCCACAGCGAGATGACCAGCACCGGCCCGAGCCGCCGCGCGCGCCGCCGCGAACCGAGCCATGGACGCCTGTCTTCAGTGACGCGGATGGTGATTGCCTGATCCAAGTCGCTTTCCGGCGGCCCGCACGCTCAAGTGTCAGCGAGACAGGGCACGCTAAGCCCCCTTGCGCTTCTGCCAAGCCTCGACCAGCAGGCAAAGTATCTCGAAAAGTATCGAAGCGCCGTTGAACGACGTGATCGTGCCGACGTCGAACGGCGGCGCGACCTCCACCAGGTCGCCGCCGACGAAGTCGATGCCGCGCAGCGCGCGCAGCAGCCGCAGCGCCTCCAGCGCGGTGATGCCGCCCGCCTCCGGCGTCCCGGTGCCCGGCGCCTGCGACGGGTCCAGGCTGTCGATGTCGAACGTCAGATAGGTGGGCCCGCCGCCCGCCACCCGCCGCGCCTCCTCGGCCGCGTAGTGCCAGCCCTTGTCGTGGAACTCCTCCATCCCCAGCACGCGCATGCCGGAGCGGGTGGAGAACCCCCACATGTCGGGATCGTTCGTGGTGCCGCGGATGCCGATCTGGATCACCCGCTTCGGATCGAGCAGCCCCTCCTCGGTCGCCCGGCGGAACGGCGCGCCGTGGTGGAAGCGCGACCCCAGGTAGTCGTCGCCGGTGTCGCAGTGCGCGTCGATGTGGATCATGCCGACCGGCCGCTGGGCCGCGACCGCGCGCAGGATCGGCAGGCTGATCGAATGGTCGCCGCCGACCGACAGCGGCACCACCTTCGCCGCGACGATCGTCGTATAGAACGCGGCGATCTCGGCCAGCGCCCCTTCCAGCGTGTAGGGCTGCTCGATCCAGCAGTCGCCGAGGTCGCGGACGCGGGCGATGTCGAACGGCGCGATGCCGTGCGGATGCAGCCGCCGCAGCAGCGAGGACTGGTCGCGCACCGCCCGCGGCCCGTGGCGGGCGCCGGTGCGGTTGGTCACGCCGCCGTCATACGGCACGCCGATCACGCCGATATCGGTGTCCGCCAGCGACTCGGTGTGCGGCGCCCGGAAGAACGTGGGAATGCCGGTATAGCGCGGCCGCGCCTGCGGGTCCGTCATCTCCTGGTAGCGGGTAGGGCGCTTGATCGGGTCCATCAACTCCTCCGTCTGCCGCCGGGGCGCCACCGCAATCGCCCCATCCCCGGACCGAATGCAAGGGCGATGTGGCGCTTGCCACCCCCACGCGAGTCGTTACGACATGGTCATTGCGAGGAGCGAAGCGGTCCCGGACGTGATCCGGGAAGCAATCCCCTCCATGTGTGCGCACGCGCAAACGAACGCCACCGTCCTTGTCGGGGCCCAGCAAGCAATTTTACCACGGAGAAAAGCGGAGAGCCACGGAGGGCCACGGAGAAGAAACAACAGGCGCTTCGCGCGAAGCGCATTTCATGCTTCTTCTCCGTGGCCCTCCGTGCCCTCGACTTCGTCCTCCGTGTTGAATCCAGGCCCCAAACCCGCACGGACGCCACCCGGTACCCGACCCTTGAGACCCCCTCCGCTGCGGTGCACAATTCACCCGCCGCACTCTCAGGGACACCGGAATGCCCACCTCCACCCGCTATCGTATCGGTTTCGACATCGGCGGCACCTTCACCGACTTCATCCTGCTCGACACGCAACGCAACGAAATCCGCCTCCACAAGTGCCTGACCACGCCGCACGACCCCTCGGTCGGCGCGCTGGAGGGCCTCGCCGAACTGCTGCACGCCGCCCAACTCACGCTCGCCGACATCGGCGACGTGGTCCACGGCACCACCCTGGTCACCAACGCCCTGATCGAGCGCACCGGCGCGCGCTTGGGCCTGATCACCACGCGCGGCTTCCGCGACATCCTGGAGATGGGCACCGAGCAGCGCTACGACATCTACGACCTGTTCCTGCAATTCCCCGACCCGCTGGTGCCGCGCCGCCATCGCCTGGAGGTGACGGAACGCATCGACCGCGACGGCAACGTGCTGACCCCGCTCGATCCCGACGAGGTGCGCGCCATGGCGCAGCGCCTGATATCCGAAGGGATCGAGGCGATCGCCATCTGCTTCCTCCACGCCTACTGCAATCCAACGCATGAGCAACAGGCAGCGGCCATCATCCGCGCGGCGTTCCCCGACATCGCGGTCTCCATCTCGTCCGACGTGGTGGCGGAGCTGTGGGAGTACCAGCGCTGCAACACCACCTGCGCCAACGCCTATGTGCAGCCGCTGATGGGCCGCTACATCGCCAAGCTGGAGCGCGAGCTGCACGCCCGCGGCTTCCGCGGCGAGCTGCGCTTCATGCACTCCGCCGGCGGCCTGCTGTCGCCGGAGACCGCGCGCGACTTCCCGATCCGCATGCTGGAGAGCGGTCCCGCCGGCGGCGGCCTCGCCACCGCGTTCTTCGGCGCTGCCGCCGGCCATGCCGACGTGATCTCGTTCGACATGGGCGGCACCACGGCGAAGGCCTGCCTGATCCAGGACGGCCGCGCCGAGATCGCGCCGATGATGGAAGCGGCGCGCGTGCATCGCTTCAAGAAAGGCTCCGGCCTGCCGATCAAGGCGCCGGTCATCGACATGATCGAGATCGGCGCCGGCGGCGGCTCGATCGCCGCGATCGACGAGGTGGGACTGCTGCGCGTCGGTCCGCATTCGTCGGGCGCCGATCCGGGGCCTGCGTGCTACGCGCGCGGCGGCACCGAGCCCACGGTGACCGACGCCAACCTGCTGCTGGGCTACTACGATCCCGGCTTCTTCCTCGGCGGCCGCATGGCGCTGGATCGCGACGCCGCCGAACGCGCGCTGGCCAAGGTGGGCGCGAACGCTGGGCCTGAGTGCGATCGACACCGCCTGGGGCATCCACCGCATGGTGGTGGAGAACATGGCCGCCGCGGCGCGCATCCACATCGTGGAGAAGGGCAAGGACCCGCGCGCCTACGCGATGGTCGGCTTCGGCGGCGCCGGTCCCGCCCATGCCGCCGAAGTGGCGCGCATCCTCGGCGTGAAGCAGGTGCTGATCCCGCCCGCGTCGGGCGCCGCCTCTGCGCTGGGCTTCCTCGCGGCACCGCTGTCGTTCGAGCAGGTGCGCAGCCATCCCGTGCTGCTCGACGCGCCCGGCGCGGCGGCGACCATCGATGCGATCCTGCGCGAACTCACCGAGGCCGCGCGCAGCCGGCTGAGCGGCGAAGCCGAAGTGGTGACCGAACGCCTCGCCGACATGCGCCTCGAAGGCCAGATGCACGAGATCAGCGTGACGCTGCCGGACGGCCGCAGATCACCGACGCGACGATGCCCGCGATCCGCGAGGCGTTCGCCACCGCCTATGCGGCGCGATATACGTCTGTGTATGCTGGTGTCGGCGTCATGGCGGTCTCGTTCCGCGTGCGCTGCCGCGGCCCGCTGCCGCGGCTTTCGCTCACCGAGGCCGGCGCCCGACCCGCCGGAGCGGCGCAGAAGGGAACGCGCGCGGCCTGGTTCGACGGCGGCTTCGTCGATACACCCGTCTATGACCGCTACGCCCTGGCGCCCGGCGCGCGCATCGCCGGCCCCGCGATCATCGAGGAACGCGAGGCAACCACCATCATCCCGCCCGGCGACACCGTCAGCGTCGATGCCACCGGCACGCTGGCGATCGACATCGGCCTCGCCGCCGCGCCCGTCGCGCGTGTCACCGCCGACACGCCGATCGAACAGGCCGCCGCGCTGATCGAGGCCGATCCGGTTTCACTCGAAATCATGTGGAGCCGTCTCGTCACCGTGGTCGAGGAGATGTGGCACACCATCTGCCGCACCGCCTTCTCGCTGATCGTCTCCGAGGCACAGGACTTCGCCTGCGACCTGCTCGACGCGCGCGGCGATTCGCTCGCCCATTCGCCGCGCGCGATGCCGGTGTTCAACCTGACCCTGCCGCGCGCGGTGAAGGCGCTGCTGGAGAAATTCCCGCCCGAGACGCTGAAGCCCGGCGACGTGCTGGTCACCAACGATCCGTGGCTCTGCGCCGGCCACCTGTTCGACATCGCCGTCGTCACCCCGGTGTTCCGCAACGGCGCGCTGGTGGCGCTCACCGGCACGGTCGGCCATGTCGGCGACATCGGCGGCACCAAGGACTCCCTGCGCGCCCGCGAGATCTACGAGGAAGGCATCCAGATCCCGCCGATGATGCTGTACCGCGCCGGCGTGCCCAACGACGACCTGTTCACCCTGATCGCCGAGAACGTGCGCAAGCACGAGGAAGTGCTGGGCGACATCCACTCCTTCATCGCCGCCAACGCGCTCGGCGCCGAACGGCTGCTGGCGTTCATGGACGAGTACGGCATGCACGACCTGCGCGCGCTCGCCCGCGTGGTGCAGACGCGCGCCGAGAACGCCATGCGCGATGCGATCCGCGCGCTGCCGGACGGCGTTTACCAGTCGGAAATCTGGAACAACCCGCTCGGCGAGCGCCTGCACTATCCGCTGAAGCTCACCGTGCAGGGCGACGCGATCGAACTCGACTTCGACGGGCGCCCCCGCGCAACTGCCGCAGGGCGGGCTGAACTGCACCTACAGCTACACCGCGGCGCACGCGACCTATCCGATGAAGTGCATCCTCAGCCCGCAGGTGCGCAGCAATGCCGGCTGCTATCGTCCGTTCACCGTGAAGGCGCCGGAAGGCTCGATCCTGAACTGCGACAAGCCGGCGTCGGTGAACCTGCGCACCCGCGTCGGCTGGTACATCGCGCCCAACATCTTCCGCGCGCTCGCCGATGCCGCGCCGGCACAGGTGCAGGCCGCCACCGGACTGCCGGTCGCCATCAACATCTACGGCCGCGAGGCGAACGGCACCGTCTATGCCGACCACTTCTTCATGGGCGCCGGCCAGGGCGCATCGCAGCACGGCGACGGCAAGTCCGCGCTGCTGTATCCCACCTCGGCCGCCAACACGTCGGTCGAACTGATGGAAGTGCGCGCGCCGGTGCTCGTGCTGGAGAAATCCTTCGTCACCGATTCCGGCGGCCCCGGCGAGCATCGCGGCGGCTGCGGCGTGCGCACGCGCCTGCGCAAGCTGCGCGACGACGGGCTGCCGACCTTGGCGTCGGTGTACCCCGAAGGCGTCGGCGTCACGGTGCAGGGCCTGCACGGCGGTCTGCCGGGCGGCGGCGTGCGTGGCGTGCTGCTCGATCCCGACGGCAACGTGACGCACGATTGCGGCACCGGCGAACTCGTCACGCTGACGCGCACGGACCAGATCGTCGAAGTCCGCCTCGCGGGTGGCGCCGGCTTCGGCGACCCGCGCGCGCGTCCGCGCCGCATCGGTGGAACACGACGTGGCCGAGGGCATCGTGTCGCCCGCAGCCGCCGAACGCGACTACGGCTTGCCGATCGCCGCCAGCAAGGCGGCCGAATAACGCACACTGATCTCCCCCTCCGCTTGCGGGAGGGGGCCGGGGAGAGGGGGCCGATGAGCGAACTGACAGCCGACAGACCAACCACCGCGCCGCGACCAGGTTCGCGCATCCACCCCCGCTTCTTCGAACTGTTCTCACTCCTCCTGATCGCGCCCCTCTGCGTCGTCGGCGCGATCATCGGCGTGCAGCTCATCGTCACACTCGGCATCACCGCCAACACATCGCTGATCGGCGCGCTCGCCGGCATGGCGCTCGCCCGCGTCCCGCTCGCCGCCTTCAGGCGCTATCGCTCCGTCCACATGCAGAACCTCGCGCAGAGCGCGATCTCCGCCGCGACCTTCGGTGCCGGCAACGCGTTGATGCTGCCGATCGGCATTCCCTTCGTACTCGGCCGCCCCGACCTCGTGCCCGCGCTGTTCGCCGGCGTGTTCATGGCGATGCTGCTCGACGGCTATCTGCTCTACCGCATGTTCGATTCCGAGGTCTTCCCCGCCACCGGTGCCTGGCCGCCCGGCGCCGCGGCAGCCGAGGCGATCCGCGCCGGCGACGAAGGCGGGCGGAAGGCGGCGGTGCTGGGCGCCGGTGTCATCATCGGCATCGCCGGCAACTGGCTGATCGCACCCGGCGTCATGTCGGCATTCGGCGTGGCGTTCATCGGCAACATCTGGGCGCTGACCATGTTCGGCGTCGGCCTGCTGATCCGCGGCTATTCGACGCTGCTGTTCAACCACCCCTGGTTCGCCTCGTTCATCCCCGGCGGCGACATCGCCAAGGCCTATGCGCCGCACGGCATGATGGTCGGCGCCGGCATCGTGGCACTCATCCAGGTGGCGATCATCATCCTGCGCCGCGGCAGGGTTCACGCCGACACCGCCGGTGCGATGCGCACGCCCACCGAGGTACGACGCTCGATCGGCCTGGGCAGCGCGATCTATCTGCTGATCGCTGTGGTGATCGCCATGCTCGGCGGTCTGGTGGCGCAGCTCTCGATCGGCATGCTGGCGCTGTTCCTGGTCTACGCCGCATTCGCCGCACTGGTGCACGAACTGATCGTCGGCCTGGCCGCGATGCATTCCGGTTGGTTCCCCGCCTTCGCGGTGGCGCTGATCACGCTGGTGATCGGCATGCTGATCGGTTTCCCGCCGGTGGCGCTTGCGCTGCTGGTCGGCTTCTCCGCCGCCACCGGTCCGGCCTTCGCCGACATGGGCTACGACCTGAAGGCCGGCCACATGCTGCGCGGCTACGGCAGCGACCCCGCGTTCGAGCGCGACGGCCGCCGCCAGCAGCTCTTCGCCGCGATGTTCGCCTTCGTGGTCGCCGGCGTGGTGGTGCTGATCGCCTATCCCGGCTTCTTCGCGCAGAACCTCGTGGCCCCGGTGGACCGCGTCTACGTCGCCACGATCAAGGCCGGCGCATCGGCCGATGTCGCATGGTCGCTGGTGAAATGGGCGATCCCCGGCGCGATCATCCAGTACCTCGGTGGCCCGCGCCGGCAACTCGGCGTCCTGCTGGCGACCGGCCTGCTGATCCCTTTCCCGCTTGCCGGCTGGGCTGTGCTGGTTGGCATCGCCTGCCGCGTCCTGTGGGAACGCTTCGCCAAGGCCGAAGGCATGGAGGTATTCGGCGCCGGCGTCATCGCCGGTGATGCGCTGTTCGCGTTCTTCACCTCCACCTGGAAGGCTGCATTCCGCTAGCCCGCCCCAGCCATTGCGAGGAGCAAAGCGACGCGGCAAACTCGGTCAAAGCGAATCGATCAAAGGATGACTGGCCATCTCCACCAGTTCGTCTGCTTCCTCCGGTACACCCTCTGCCAGCCGGGCGGCGGCAACGAACGGTAGCCAACTCGAAATCCTCTCCGGGCTCTCGTCACTGATGGCGACGTAAGCAGCAACGTAGGCGGCCGCAATTTGCGGGACCATGCGCCTCATCAGCACATACGAACGACAAACATCGGCTGCGGGATCCCCTCGCGTTGCATCCAACCAGTCCACAAGGGTCTCGTGACCGGGCGGTCCTAATAAATTCAGAGGATGAAAATCACCGTGGCACAGACGGTCGCCATCCGGCATTCCCGCGAGACGGCTCAACAGAGCATTCCTCTGCATCTCGCCCAATGCGGTCGCCTGCCCGATGTTGGCCTCGAGCCTCAGTTTAAGACTACCAAGCTGCGTCGCCTGGTGACTGTGCACACGCCGCTGCAACAGTGCCATCCGCTTCAGATATTGCGCCGCAAGATCGGGTTGGCGACGCATAGCCTCTGCGAAAGACCGCCCTTCGGCCCGCGTCATAACGATCCCCCATCTGCCTTCAATCTCTTGAACCCCGCGGACCTGGGGCGCGGGCAATCCGAAGGCCTCGACCAAAGCCAGAGTTGCGGCTTCACGAAACGCAGAGCGCTTAGGTGCGGTAGTCCTGTAGAGCTTCAAAACATCTGACCCAAACTCGAAGACTTCTGCTTCTTTGCCCGAGCCGAGAGTACAACCCAAAACCGACTTGCTCATGGTGCTCTGCTCACCTCTACCTGGAAGCCCGAATTCCATTACGCAGCGACCACTGTCATTGCGACGACGATGCGCTGACGGTGGCGTTGCGTCAGCTTGTGAAAGCATCCGGCAAGACATACGCTGGCCCCGCCAAACCAATAAAAAACGGGGGAATCCGATGAGCAGCCATAGGATGCTGATGATTGCGATTTTTACCGGCGTGTTTGCCGTCGTGGGCGGCTTGGCCATGTCCGCGCAGGACAAGTACACCCTGAAAGTACCAAATGGGCTCGCGTTCTCTGAGTTCAGAGGATACGAGGATTGGCAGGTCGTCTCGGTCAGTCATGACAATGGCCTACTGGCCGCAATCCTCGCTAATCCTGTGATGATCAATGCCTATCGGGCTGGCGCTCCTGGCAACGGCAAACCGTTCCCCGATGGCTCCAAGCTGGCGAAAATCCATTGGAACCCGAAACAGATGGAGACGTCCCCCGGAGCGACGGTGCCGGGTACCCAGCATGACATGGATTTCATGGTGAAGGACAGCAAGAGATTCCGGGACAGCGGCGGATGGGGATGGGCCACGTTCGACTATGACGCCGCAACCGATACGTTCAAGCCCGGCACCTTGGCTGACCATCCGCCACAGGCGAACGACGCCAAGTGTGGGTTCGCGTGCCATACGAGCGTGAAGGCAAGAGACTATGTCTTCACGGATTACAGTCACAGATAAACCGGTGAGGCGAGAACGCCCCAACGTCGTTGAACGTGTATAGCGGTGGACGTCTTGATCTGAGGGCTGGTACCCTTCGTCGCATCATCGCTGACGCCGGCCTAACAGTGGACGATGCTACGCACCCATCATGGTCCAAGCGCCATTGAATGAAGCGCCATCCCCGCAGGCATTCATCGCCGCGGCACTGTCCAACCCGATCAATGCCGCGCTGCTCGCGCGCCTGCCCGACCTCGGCCTGAGCGAATGCCACCTGACCGCGGGCTGCCTCTTCCAAGCCACCTGGAACAGCGTGTCCGGCCAGCCGGCCGCCTGGGGTGTGAAGGATTACGACGTCCTCTACTTCGACGCCGACGATCTCTCATGGGACGCCGAGGACCGCATCATCCGACGAACCCGGGCGCTTCTCGGCGACCTCGACGCCAATGTGGAAGTCAGGAACCAGGCGCGTGTGCATCTCTGGTACCAGCAACGCTTCGACGCATTCTGCCCGCCACTGACCTCCAGCCGTGACGGCATCGACCGCTATCTCGTCGCCTGTACCTGCATCGGTATCGACGTGGCAACACGCGAGCTGTACGCGCCACACGGCCTACAGGAACTCCACGCAGGCCTGCTGCGGCCGAACCCGCTGAACCACCAGCCCACCCTGTTCCGAACGAAAGCCGAGAACTACCGCGCGCGCTGGCCCTGGCTGCGTATCGTCGATCCCTGACGGGCCTACGCCTCGATCTGGAAATGCGCCTCGGTCGGTTTCCCCGCGCGGCCATTGATCGGCAGAATGTCCTGCGGGCACGCGGAGAACGCGACCACCAGATCCATCTCCGCGCGCAGCCGGACATAGCTGCCGGGCGTCGACACCGGCGGTTCGAACGACAGCACGCCGTCCACCGTCCACGGGATGTTCATGAACAGATTGAGCGGACTCGGTGTCTCCGGCGGTGTCAGGCCCAGTTCGCGCAGCCCCTGCGCCAGATTGTCGGTGCAGTTGTCGTGGTATTCGGTGCAGCCGAGCTCTTCGTAGCGATAGCGATCGCACGCCGCCATCAGCGTGTCGTGGATGCCGCCCGAATTGTCCTCCAGCACCGTCAGGATCGGCCGCCGATGATTGCTCAGCAGCGTATCGCCGACGCGCGGGATCAGCCGGTGCATCGTGGCGCGGCTGTGCTCCATCGACATGAACTCGGTGATGTCGCGGCGGTTGAACGCCCAGGTGTCCACCACCTGCTCGCCATGCGTGTTGATGACGCGAACCACCTGACCGGCCGCGACGAATGCCGCCTTGCCGCGCCGCGCCGGGATCGCGATCACCGCGCCGCCATGATGTCGCACGCGCCGCCACGCGCCGAACCGGCGCCCGCGCGAACCAGCCGCGGATAGCGCCCGGCCGCCAGCGCATCGAGGCTCGAGGCCGGCAGATGCAGTTCAGCGGCATAGTGCCAGGAATACACCAGCGCGTTCTGCACCGACCCGCGGGTGAACGCATTCGGGATCGCCTCGATGAACATCAGCGGGTCGCCCTGATCGCGCACCGCATCGACCCACTTGCGCAGCCCGCCCTGGCCCTGCCCGTAGCTCGCCAGTATCCGGATCAGGTCGCCGTCGATCGCGTCATCCTGCGCCAGCGCCAGCAGGTACTGCTGCCCGATCGTCAGGTTGACCGCGGGGTCCTGAAGCTGTCCGGCCCGGCCACCGGCAACCGCCTGCGCCGTGCTCGGCATGATCTGCATCAGGCCGCGCGCGCCGGAACTCGAAACCGCCCCCGGATCGAAATTCAACTCGCGGCGGACCAGCGCATAGACCAGCGGCGGATCGACCAGGAAGCCGCTGGCAGGCCGCAGCTTCGCAAGTCCCGCGCCACTCGGCTGCGGCACGCCTTTCTGCTCGATCTCGGTGGCCAACTGGCCGAAACCCATCGCCCGCGCGGCCAGGATCAGCGAGCGATCGAACACGCCGTCCCGCTCGGTATCCACCCACAGCGCGCGCAGTTCCGCCTCGGCCAGCAGGTTCTCGCCCACCTGGAGCAGCGCGAACGCGCGGCGGCCCTGCGGCGTCGCCTCCAAGGCCTCGAGGTCGGCGTTGCCGATCGTCTCGCCCGCAATGCAGTCGATCGCCGGACCAAGCGCGCGGCGGGCGATCAGGCCATAGAACGTGCCGCCCTTCCTGCGCGGCACGGCGCATCCAGATCGCGAAGCGGCCGCGATCGCCGCCGCGCTGCGCGACGTGTCCCGCCCAGAAGGCGCCCGCGGCTCGCATCGCCGGGGTCGGCGCGGCGCGATACGCGGCGTCGAACAGCCTGGTCGCGGTATCGGACTGTCCCAGCCGCACGGCGGCCAGCCCGCCGACGAACAGCGCCTCCGCGTCGGCCTGCGGAGCCTCGGCCGCGGCCAGCGCCTCGGCGTCGCGGTTCTGCACGAACAGTGCGCGCGGCGACCCCGCGACTCGCCGCGCCCCGCGCTGGGGTGCCGGCAGCGGATCGGCCACCGCGGCCGCCGCGCCCGGCGCCGGTCAGCTCCAGCAGGGTCCGGATCGCCGGAGCCTCCGGCTGATCGCCGAACCGGGCCAGCCAGCCGGCAAGCTCCGCCGTGCTGGTCACGGCTGCGCAGGTAGCGGTCCGCCAGTATGGCGCCCAGGAGAATATCGTTCCCCAGACGCGCCGTCTCACGGGCCGCCTCGGCGACGGAACCGCCATCCTGGAGGGAGAATATCTTCCGAACCTGGGCAGCCTCGGAGGGGGACAGCGGTTGCGGAAGCCCCACGCCCGGCGCGCCACGCAACCCGATTCGCGGCACCGCCACCGCGCTCTGGTCGCTCGTCTCGCCCGTTCTCTGCGCTTGCGCAACAGTATAGTCGCTCGCCACCGCAAGAACAGCGACGAGCATCCCCGCGCAAGTCCCCAGAGCACGGGTCAATCGTGACCCTCGCCCCCGCATTCATCGCCAATACACGGTGAGATCGAAGTTGGCAACACTGCCCAGGATCAAGTCAGGGCGAGGCCCGCGCGCCAGTCATTGCATGCGCTAGGTCTGCGTGTGCCGCGCCGCCGCCGCTGTTGCACCGGCGAATTATTCACTATTACTTGCGCAATACATGAATGCCGGAACTGTCTTTTGCAACGACTTGACGGGCCCAGTCAAACATTGACCTTGCCAGTATCGCGACCGCACATCGCCACATGCGCCTGCTTCGCCTGTCGCTCACCGACTTCCGCAACTACGCCGCTCTGACCTGGCGGCCGGGCGCGCGGATCAGCGTGCTGTTCGGCCCGAACGGCAGCGGCAAGACCAACCTGCTGGAGGCGGTGTCGCTGCTGGTGCCGGGCCGGGGCCTGCGCGGTGCGCGCAACGCCGACCTGCCGCGGCACGGCGGCGCCGGCGGCTGGGCGGTCGCCGGCCGCTTCGCCACGGCGGACGGCGAGGTGGATATCGGCACCGGCACGCCGGCCCCGGAGCCTGCGACCGGCCCGAGCCGGACATCGCCGCGTGTTCCGCCTGGACGGCGCCGCGCCGCGCAGCCAGGCGGAGATCGCCGCCCGTGTCGCCGCGGTCTGGCTGACGCCGCAGATGGATCGGCTGTTCCAGGAGGGCACGTCCGGCCGCCGGCGCTTCCTCGACCGGCTGGTCTGGGCGCTGGAGCCCGGCCATGCGCGCGAGGTCGCCGCGCACGAGGCCGCGATGGCGCAGCGCAACCGCCTGCTGGCCGAGGGCGGCGCCGATCCGTCCTGGCTGGCCGGGCTGGAGGACGCCATGGCGCGGCACGCGCGTGGCGGCCACCGCCGCGCGCCTGGCCCTGGTCGCGCGGATGAACGCCGTGCCGCCGCGTTCGCCGGGCTTTCCCGGCCGCGCGCATGGCCCTGGCCTGCGCCGATCGCCGAGCGGCTGGCGGGCGCGCCGGCGCTGGCGGTCGAGGACTGGCTGCGCGACGGCCTCGCCGGGCGCGCAGCCGCGACGCCGCGGCGGGATCGGCCGCGATCGGCGCGCACCGCACCGACATGCTGCTGGCCGACGCGGCGACCGGCGTGCCCGCCGCGCTCGCCATCCACCGGCGAGCAGAAGGCGCTGCTGGTCGGCGTGGTCCTGCGCCATGCCGCGCTGATCGCCGAGGCGCGCGGCTTCGCGCCGATGCTGCTGCTCGACGAACCGGCGGTGCATCTCGATCCCGACCGCCGCGCGGCGCTGTTCGCGCGCCCTGGTGCAACTGCCGGCGCAGACGCTGATCACCGGCACCGACGCCGAGACATTCCTGCCGCTCGCCGGCATCGCGGAGGGCCTGCGCGTGCATGGCTGGAGAATTGCTGCCGGATCGGCGTTTTCCGCCCCCGGAATCGCGCCGATACCCCTGTGCCTGGAACGCTGTAGCGGCTATATATCTAGAGTATCCGCACAGCTCTCTGGAGTCGCCCGTCGGCATGTCCGAAGACACCGCGCCGCAACCTGATGCCGACGCCTATGACGCCGCATCCATTTCCGTCCTGAAGGGCCTCGATGCCGTGCGCCGGCGGCCCGGCATGTATATCGGCGACACCGACGACGGCTCGGGCCTGCACCACATGGCGTTCGAGATCATCGACAACGCGGTGGACGAGGCGCAGGCCGGATTCGCCACGCGCGTCGAGCTGATGCTGAACGGCGACGGCAGCGTGACGGTGCGCGACGACGGCCGCGGCATTCCGACCGACATCCACCTCGAGGAAGGCATTTCCGCGACCGAGGTGGTGCTGACCCGGCTGCACGCCGGCGGCAAGTTCAACCAGAACTCCTACAAGGTGGCCGGCGGCCTGCACGGCGTCGGGGCCGCGGTGGTGAACGCGCTCTCCGAGTGGATGGAGGTGCGCGTCTGGCGCCACGGCATCGAGCACTTCATCCGGTTCCGCAACGGCGACGCGGAGGCGCCGCTCGCCGTGGTCGGTCCGGTCCGCGACCATGTCAGCGGCACCGAGGTGACGTTCAAGCCAAGCCCGGCCACCTTCACCCGCACCGAATTCGATTTCGCGGTCCTGGAACGGCGGCTGCGCGAGCTGGCGTTCCTCAACTCCGGCCTCACCATCGTGCTGCGCGACGAACGCCATCGCGCCGGCGACCGAAAGCGTGCTGCACTACGAGGGCGGCCTGATCGCCTTCGTCGAGTGGCTCGACCGCGGCAAGACCGCGGTGTTCACGCCGCCGATCAGCCTGCGCGCCGCGGACGACGCGCAGGGCATCCGGGTGGAGTTCGCGCTGTCGTGGAACGACAGCTACCACGAGACGATGCTGTGCTTCACCAACAACATCCCGCAGCGCGACGGCGGCACGCATCTCGCCGGCTTCCGCCAGGCGCTGACCCGCGTGGTGACGAAATACGCCGAGGGCATGGGCAAGAAGGAGCAGCTCCAGCTGGTCGGCGAGGACATGCGCGAGGGCATGACCGCGGTGCTGTCGGTGAAGGTGCCGGATCCGAAATTCTCCTCGCAGACCAAGGACAAGCTGGTGTCGTCCGAGGTGCAGCCGGTGGTGCAGGCCGCCGTGGCCGACGCCGTGTCGCACTGGTTCGAGACGCATCCCAAGGAGGCCAAGGGCGTCGTCCAGAAGGTGATGGACGCCGCCTCCGCGCGCGAGGCCGCCCGCAAGGCGCGCGAACTGACGCGGCGCAAGGGCGTGCTCGACGTCTCGACCCTGCCCGGCAAGCTGGCCGACTGCCAGGAGCGCGACCCGGCGAAGTGCGAGATCTTCATCGTCGAGGGTGACAGCGCCGGCGGCTCGGCCAAGCAGGGGCGCGATCGCAAGTACCAGGCGATCCTGCCGCTGAAGGGCAAGATCCTGAACGTCGAGCGCGCCCGCTTCGACCGCATGCTGGGCAGCCAGGAGATCGGCACGCTGATCACCGCGCTGGGCACCGGCATCGGCCGCGGCGAGCCGGAGCAGGGCGGCTTCGACATCGCCAAGCTGCGCTACCACCGCATCGTCATCATGACCGACGCCGATGTGGACGGCTCGCATATCCGCACGCTGCTGCTGACCTTCTTCTTCCGCCAGATGCCGGACCTGATCGAGCGCGGCCATCTGTACATCGCCCAGCCGCCGCTGTACCGCGCCAAGCGCGGCAACGATGAGCGCTACCTGAAGGACGACGATGCGCTGGAGAGCTTCCTGCTCGACAAGGCGCTGGCGGATGCGCGCCTGACCTACGCCGACGGCACGGTGTTCGAGCGCGAGGAGCTGCGCGAGCATGTCCGCTGGCTGCGCCATGTCGCGTCGCTGCTGCGGCGGCTGTCGGTGACCGCGCCGATCGCGTATCTCGAGCAGGTCGCCATCGCGGGTGCGCTGAAGCAGGACCCGGCGCGCGCCATCGAGGCGGCGCCCGCGCTGGCCGCGCGGCTGAACGCCGTCTCGCTGCCCACCGAGCGGGGCTGGGTGGTCAGCGCCGATGGCGGCCTGACCATGTCGCGCATGGTACGCGGCGTGGCGGAACGCTACACGCTGGATGCCGCGTCGCTGCGCAGCGAGGATGCGCGCCGGCTGGACGGCCTGGCCGAAGAGCTGGCGCGCCGCTTCGCCGAACCGGCGAAGCTGAAGCTGGATGCGCAGGAGGTGGCGGTGCCCGGCCCCGCCACCGCGTTCGATCGCATCATCGCGCATGGCCGGCGCGGCCTGACGGTGCAGCGCTTCAAGGGCCTGGGCGAGATGAACCCCGACCAGTTGTGGCACACCACGCTCGATCCCGCGATGCGCACGCTGCTGCAGGTGAAGGTCGGCGACACCGAGGACGCCGCGCAGGTGTTCTCCACCCTGATGGGCGACGTGGTCGAGCCGCGCCGCGACTTCATCGTCGGCAACGCCCTGAAGGTCGCCAACCTCGACGTCTAATCCCGTCGCGGGAGGTGTCGGGGGAGGGGGCCGAACCTGGACGCCGCGCGCGCTTTGCGTCGACGGCGCGATGGATCTGGAATGTCTTGAAGAACAGCGAGGCGGACGCGAAGGCGATCACCTCGGATCACGTTGGATCGCCGTAGCGTTCGACAACGATCTTGTCGTCCGGGCCGAGCCAGCGAAAGCTGGTGTTGATTGAGTCGATGCGGGCCTGCGCTGCGGCGGACAGCGTGAGGGCGGCGCGCATGACGGTCATCCTGATGCTCTGTATGCGAGATTATAAGCCACTCTTGTCGGAGCCAGTCCGCCAAGTTTCCGCTGGAAGATACACAAGAATGGAAACGCAGATCAGGGCAGATGCACGCAGAACACGCAAATGGCACCTCGATCGAAATAGCACCGATCGTACCGCCGAACAGATCGCTTAGGCTCGCGCCATCTGCGTGTTTTGCGTAAATCGTCTTGTATTTGCGTTTCATTGCTTCCTTTCGCTGCGCTGCCGGAAAGCCGCGGCGTTTAGGTCGCGATTCCTCCATTCGTGCGGCGCCCTCGGCCTCAAATGGCTCGCACTGACTGCGCAATAGGCCAGGCGGGAGCACAGTTCGTACGGCGAAAGACGCGCGAGCGGCCGGGAGGTTAGTCACCCCCACATAGTAGGTGCAATCTTTGTCCGCAAACTCGAACTTTTGACGCGAGACCTCCAGTAGTGAGCAGGAGCGCAACTCGGCGTCATTCGGCCTAAACAGAGCTATGTTGTGCCCCTCATCATCGAGAAGGCTCTTGTACTCGATTCCGTCAAACCCATGCGACTTGAAAACTCGCTCAATATCTGAGTTGGAATGTAGTCCTTTGGGTTATCGGCCCTTCCGACCGGCTTCGCGAACGCTCGGTCAATTGCAGACCACAACCCATCCTCGCGCGAGGCCGATGATGGATCGGCCAACGCCGATAAGCCGGCGTGGTACTTTGAGCAATCTATCAGCGTCAAATCGCGCACAACCGCAAACTCGCCCATCGAGACATGGGAACCTATCCAGGGTCGGACTTCAGCGAGGGCAGTGTGGATATTCGTAGCAAGGTAAAGATAGGAAATCCCGCGAGGGTTGGCTCTCCCTTCCGCCTCTGCCCCCCAGTTCCCTTGCATCGGTTTCATCTGGTCGATCGGATGCGGTCTATTGGCTCCACAGATAGTGAGCCCATCTACTTCGGCCGTAACGGCATTTTCGTTCCATACTGCTCCGCGTCTGGCTCGCCAGAAACGCTTGTCTCTCGCCACCCTGACCCGTCTGGCGGAGCAGGTCGCCAGAACTTCAGCAAGAATTTGCTCCACATCGTCGGCTCGAAAGTCACCGGAAGCCGGACTGTACGTGGAAAACAAAATTATCGAATGCCAGCTTGCCCTGAATAACGAGGGGGAGGGGAGCCATGGCACATAACCTTTTCAGTAGAGTGAGCATTCATTCGGTGGTTTCGGCGCCCGCTCGATGAACTGTCTGGCGAGTTCCGTGCGCCGCGCGTCATCCGGCAAGCACTCACGTACGACCGTCATTGCGGAGTAGAATATGGGGCGGCCGGACTGACACCACAAACGTCACGGACACATCGCTGCGCTGTCGCTAGCTAATCAATCTGTCCGGTTTTGGTAGCGCGTGATCTGTCCGCTTCGTTCTTGCTCTGTGCCGGGGCATGCCCCGGCACAGAGCGGCCGCGATGGAAGCGTGTCATGCGGCCTGCCTCTGCTGGTGAATGATGCAGCCATTGGCATCGTAGTCGGCCAGCCGGTGGGGTCCCCAGAACACCGCGAGTTGGCCATCGGGATATTCATGCACGCGAACGGTCGCCTTCACGAAGTGCGGTCGCAATCGAGAGGGCGGCAGTTGCAGGCTCAGCCGGTGCCATCTCACCGTGTTGTCGTTGCCCACCTTCCGATCCTCCTGGATGCACAGGATCTCTCGCCACGCGCCCCTCGCATCAGCGACAAACGCCGAGCCCTCCTGCTCCGCAGCAATCGCGAACCGCGCATTGTGGTCCGCGATGTAGACATCATGGAACCAGCGGTTGGCCCCCTCCACCGTGGCGATGCCGGCCAGCGCGAGCTCCTTCGGCAAGCGGTCCTGCAGCGTGCCGAACATCCGCTCCGAGCGGCCACGCGCCTGCGGCGAGTAGGCCGCAATGTGCTCGATGCCGAGCTGCTTCAGGGCGCGGCCGAACTGGGTCAGCACCGTCTTCGACACCCGGGCACCTGCCGCCGGCGTCTCGAAGTAGTGGCTGCCACGATCCGTGTAGAGCGAGCAGAACAGTCCGTGCGTCTCGACAACCTCACGCACGCCCCGCAGGCTGGAGGCCGTGCCTTCCTGGTCCACCAGGAACAGCGAATAGAGCGCGCTGGTGGCGTCGTCCATCGTCACCACCAGGTCATACTTGCGCTCATCGCCAGCCAGCCAGGCGTGCGTCGAGGCGTCCTGATGCAACAGCATTCCCACCATCGGACGCCGCGGGCGCTTCTTGCGATGCGCCGAGCGCGTCTTCGCCGGCGTCACCAGCCCGGCACGATGCAGATGCAGCTTGGTCACCGTGTAGCCCAGTGTGTAGTTGTGCCGCTTGCCCAACTGCTCATGGAAATGCTTCACCGTGAAGCCGCGGTAGAGATCGCAATACAGACCCAGCATCCGCTCAATCTCCGCAACAGCCGCGCGCCGCAACGACGGCTGAAGGCGGCGATCGGCCAGGCCCGCCAGCCCTTCCTCCCGATGCCGATCCCGCCATCGACGAAACGTCCGTTCGCTGATCCCAAGCAGCTCCGCTGCCTCCATCTGGCTCAGGTCAGACCGCTCCGTCCGACCAAGCACATCCTCGAAACGCATCCGACGAATCCCCTCGTCAACGCCTGCCCGGTCCATCGACACCCCCCTTCTCGGAGGCCCAGTGGACCGGACACTTCACGAGCTACAAACACCGGACAAACCACGAGCTAGCCACAGGACACATCGCTGCGCTGGACGCTGCGCGCGCTTTGCCGCACGCTTGGCTCACCCGCTTCCGGAGGCCCAACATGAGCCATCGCCCGACCGTCTACGGCACGCGTCACGCCGTCTCCGCCGGCCACTACCTCGCCGCATCGGCCGCGTTCTCCATCCTGGAGGCCGGCGGCAACGCGATCGATGCCGGCTGCGCGGCGGGCATCGCACTCGGCGTGCTCCAGCCCGACCTGGTGAACGTCGCCGGCGTGGCGCCGATCATGATCCGGCTGGCGAACGGCCAGGTGGAGAGCATCGCCGGCCTCGGCTGGTGGCCGAAGCAACTGCCCGCCGACATCTTCATGCGCGAGCACGGCGGCAAGATCCCCGACGGCGTGCTGCGCACCGTCATCCCCGCCGCGCCCGATGCGTGGATCACCGCGCTGCGGCGCCACGGCACGATGCGCTTCGCCGATGTCGCGTCGTATGCGATCCGCTACGCCGGCGAGGGCTTCGCGGTGTATCCGCTGCTCGCCGCCTCGATCGCCGCGCACGAGCACGAGTACCGTCGCTGGCAATCCAACACCGCGATCTTCCTGCCCGGCGGCCGCGTGCCGCAATCGGGCGAGAAGTTCGTGCAGTCCGACCTGGCGCGCACGCTGCAGTACATGGCCGACCAGGACCGCGCCGCCGGTCCCGACCGCGAGGCCGGGCTGCGCGCGGCGCACGATGCGTTCTATCGCGGCGACATCGCGCGCGAGATCGTCCGCTTCCAGCAGCAGGAGGGCGGCTATCTCTCGCTGGACGACCTCGCCGAGTACCGCTCGCCGCATCGAGCCGGTGGTGCGCCGGCCCTGGCGCGGCCACGAGGTGATCACCTGCGGCCCGTGGTGCCAGGGGCCCGCGCTGCTCGAGGCGCTGGCGCTGCTGGAGCGCGTCGGCATCGCCGATCTGCCGCACAATTCGGCCACCTACCTGCACCGCATCGCCGAATGCGTGAACCTGGCGATGGCGGATCGCGAGTATCATTTCGGCGATCCGGCGTTCGTCGACGTGCCGATCGACCACCTGCTCGATCCGGCGACCATCGCCCGTCGCGCCTCGGCGGTGCGCGACGACCGCGCGTTCGGCGAGATGCCGGCGCCGCTCGACCGCACCAACCTGCCGCACCTGGCCAGCACCGCGGAACTGCCGAAGGTGGAGGCGGACACGTCGTATTGCTGCGTGGTCGATCGCTGGGGCAATGCGTTCAGCGCCACGCCGTCGGACGGCTCCGGCAACGTGCCGGTGGTGCCGGGCCTCGGCATCACGCCGTCGGGGCGCGGTTCGCAGAGCCGGCCCGATCCGCGCCATCCCGCCGGCGTCGCGCCCGGCAAGCGGCCGCGTCTCACGCCCAATCCGGCGATGGTGGTGACCGAGGCGGGCGGGGTGATGCCGTTCGGCACGCCGGGCGGCGACGTGCAGACGCAGGCGATGCTCCAGGTGCTGCTCAACATCTTCCAGCACGGCATGGAGGTGCAGGACGCGATCGAGGCGCCGCGCGTCGCCAGCTATTCGTTCCCCTCGTCGTTCGCGCCGTTCGAGTATTTCCCCGGACGGCTGGCGGTCGAGGGACGGATCGATCCCGCGGTGCGGGCCGATCTCGCGGCGCGCGGGCACGACGTGAAGGCGTGGCCGGACTGGACCTGGCTCGCCGGTTCGGTCGAGGCGGTGCTGTCCGATCCGCGGACCGGGCTGATCGCGTCCGGCGCCGATCCGCGGCGGCCGGCCTACGCGATCGCGATCTGAGGGCTGAGCGACGCCGGAATCTGCGTGGGGTGACGCGCTGGCCGGCGTATAAGATGGCCATGGATCGAGGCATCGACTCGGGAGGCCCGGCTTGCGGCGCTCGTGCGGGGGGACGCCTGAGCGTGGCCGTAGGGACCGTTAAGGATTTCAACACGGAGTAGCGCGGAGGGCCACGGATGGCCACGGAGAAGGATAAGTCTGCGCTTCGCGCGAAGCGCCATTCTGCTTCCTCCGTGGCCCTCCGTGGCCCTCCGCGTCCTCCGTGTTAAAATCTTGCGCAGCGACCAGCGGCATCGGCGCCGCATAGTTCACATTCTGTTCCCGCCGCGCTACACTGACGCTCGCTTTGTGCAGGCCTGAGCGCATTGCCGGCGATCCGCATCCTGCCGCCCCACACCGTCAATCGCATCGCCGCCGGCGAGGTGATCGAGCGCCCGGCGGCGGCGGTGAAGGAGCTGGTGGAGAACGCGCTCGACGCGGGTGCGACGCGGATCGCGGTGGCGCTCGACGCCGGCGGCATCGACCGCATCGAGGTGACCGACGACGGCAGCGGCATGGACGCGGACGGCTTGGCGCTGGCGGTGCTGCGCCACGCCACCTCGAAGCTGGCCGACGACGACCTGGTGCACATCGCCACCCTGGGCTTCCGCGGCGAGGCGCTGCCCTCGATCGGCGCCGCGGCGCGGCTCGCCATCACCTCGCGCCCGCCCGGTGCGGCGCACGCCTCGGAGATCCGCGTCGAGGGCGGCGCGGTCTCGGATGTCGCGCCCGCCGCCGGCGCCATGGGGACGCGCGTGGTGGTGCGCGACCTGTTCTTCGCCACCCCGGCGCGGCGCAAGTTCCTCAAGCATCCGCGCACCGAGGCGGACCACGCCGAGGCCGCGGTGCGCCGCCTGGCGCTGGCCGCGCCCGAGGTGGCGTTCCGGCTGGAATGCGACGGCCGCGTCGCGTTCGACCTGCCGCGGCAGGACCGCGCCGAGCGCGTCGCGGCGCTGTTCGGCGCGGAGGCGGCGGAGGCGATGGTCGCGGTGGCGGGCGAACGCGGGGCGTTGCGCATCGCCGGCTTCGCCTGCTCGCCGGCGGTCACCCGCGCCACCGCGGCGGCGCAGGCGCTGACGGTCAACGGCCGGCCGGTCGCCGATCCGGTGCTGAAGGGCGCGGTGCGCGTCGCCTATCGCGACGTGATCGCCGTGGGACGCCATCCGATGGTGGCGCTGTGGCTCGACCTGCCGGCGGACGAGCTGGACGTGAACGTGCATCCGGCGAAGACCGAGCTGCGGTTCCGCGACGTGGCCGCGGTGCGCGCGCTGGTGATCGGCAGCATCGGCCGCGCGCTGGCGGGCGGCGCCGGCACGTCGCTGCCCGCGCCGCGGCCCTCGCTGCATCTGATGCATTCGCGACCGTCGCGGGTGCCTTATGCGTCCGTCCCGCTGCCCGGCATGGCCGAGACACAGCTTGCGTTCGGCGCCGCGCCGGCCGCGCGGATGCTGCCGGCCGCCGAGCCGCGTGAGGATCATCCATTAGGCGCGCCGGTGGCGCAGGTGCTGGACACCTACGTGATCGCGGTCGCCGCCGATGGCGCGCTGGTGCTGGTCGATCAGCACGCCGCGCACGAGCGCCTGACGCACGAGTCGCTGCGCGAGCAGATGCTGGATGGCGGCGTGCGCGCGCAGCCGCTGCTGCTGCCGGCGGTGGTGGACCTGCCGCCGGCCGATGCCGTCGCGGCTGCTGGCGCGCGGCGCCGAGCTGGCGCGGCTCGGCCTGGAGATCGAGGCGTTCGGGCCGGGCGCGGTGATGGTGCGCGCGCTGCCCGCGGCGCTCGGTTCGCCGGAGCCGGGGCCGCTGCTGCGCGACCTCGCCGACGAGCTGGCGGAGCTGGACGAGGCCACGGCGCTGCATGCGCGGCTGGATGCGGTGATCGCGCGGCTGGCGTGCCATGGCTCGATCCGCGCCGGGCGGCGGCTGAACGGGGCCGAGATGGATGCGCTGCTGCGCCAGATGGAGGCGACGCCGCGGGCCGCCACGTGCAGCCATGGCCGGCCGACCTTCCTCAAGCTTTCCAAGGCCGAGATCGAGCGGCTGTTCGGGCGGCGGTGAGCGAGCAAGATGATGAGCGAGCGAGGCATGGACATCAACCGCATCCCCGGCTCGCTGATCCTGGAGGTGGCCCGCATCGCCTTCGCCACCCCCGACGCCGATCTGCTGTGCTTCGGCGAATCCGATCGGCCCAGCCCTGCTGTGGCGCACGAGGCCGCCGTCGCGGCGCTCGATGCTGGCGCGACGCGCTATCCCGACGTGCGCGGCCTGCCCGAACTGCGCGCCGCCCTGGCGGACTACCTCACGAGGCTGCACGACCGTCCCGTCGCGGAGGCGCGCGTCCAGATCACCGCCTCGGGCATGACCGCGGTCTCGGTCGCGCTGGCGGCGACCGTGCGCGCCGGTGATCGCGTCGTGCTGCACAGCCCGGCCTGGCCGAATGTCGGCAATGCCGCGCGGCTGCGTGGCGCGTCGGTGGACGAGCTGCCGCTGACCGCGCTGCCCGACGGCGGCTTTCACCTGGACCTCGACCGGCTCGAGCGGATGCTGGTGGGCGCGCGCGTGTTCATCCTGAACAGCCCCAACAACCCGACCGGCTGGACCGCGACGCGCGACGAGCTGGTGCAGATCCTCGACATCGCCCGCCGGCGGCGGGTGTGGCTGATCGCCGACGAGGTCTATTCGCGCCTGGTCTACGACGGCACGCCGGCCGCGCCGTCGCTGCTCGACGTCGCCGCGCCGGACGATCGCGTGATCGTCTGCAACAGCTTCTCCAAGGCCTGGGTCATGACCGGCTGGCGCCTTGGCTGGCTTGTCGTGCCGCAAGGTGCGCGCGATGCGGTCACCGAGCTGGTGGAGGTGACGCATTCCGGCGTCGCGCCGTTCATCCAGCACGCGGGCCTCGCCGCGCTGGGCGATGCCGCGCGGCGTGGCGCAATTCCGCGCCCACTGCGCGACCGGCCGCGGCGCTGGTCGGCGAGGCGATCGCCGACTCTGAACGGCGTGCGCTACGTCCCGCCGGCCGGCGCATTCTACGCGTTCGTCGGCGTCGAGGGACTGTCCGACAGCCTGGCCCTGGCAAAGCGGCTGGTGAGCGAACACAAGGTCGCGGTCGCGCCGGGCGTGGCGTTCGGTGCCGGCGGCGAGGGCTATCTGCGCATCTGCTTCGCCCAGTCGGCAGAGCGCATTCAGCGTGCGATGGGCCGGCTGCGCGATGGACTGCGCGAGCGTTGACGCAATCTCAGGGGGAGGAAACCAGCAATGCAACGATGGTTGATGGCGGCCGCGGCGATGACCGTGTGCATCTCGGCGGGCGCGATGGCGGACAGTCCCGGTGTCACGGCGACCGAGATCAAGATCGGCAACACCATGCCGTACAGCGGCCCGGTCTCGTCCTACAGCCCGATCGGCAAGCTGGAGACGGCGTACTTCACCATGGTCAACGAGCAGGGCGGCATCGCCGGGCACAAGATCGACTTCATCTCGCTGGACGATGGCTACAGCCCGCCGAAGACGGTGGAGCAGGTGCGCCGGCTGGTCGAGGAGGACCAGGTCGCGTTCCTGTTCAACACGCTGGGCACGCCGACCAACTCGGCGATCGTGCGCTACGTGAACCAGAAGAAGGTGCCGCATCTGTTCGTCGCGACCGGTGCGGCGAAGTGGGGCGACGAGAAGCTGTATCCGTGGACCACCGGCTTTCAGCCCGACTACCGCACCGAGGCGCAGATCTACGCCAAGTACATCCTGCAGCAGAAGCCGGACGCCAAGGTTGCCGTGCTGTATCAGAACGACGATTTCGGCAAGGACTACCTGTTCGGCCTGCACGCGGTGTTCGGCGACCGCTACGCCAAGATGGTGACCGAGGCCACCTACGAGCCGACCGATCCGACGATCGACAGCCAGATCACCACGTTGCAGGGCTCGGGCGCCGATGTGCTGGTGGTGGCCGCCGCGCCGAAGTTCGCCGCGCAGGCGATCCGCAAGGTGCACGACCTCGGCTGGAAGCCGATGTTCTTCATGACCAACGTGTCGATCTCGGTGGGCTCGGTGATCACGCCGGCGGGGCCGGACAACGCGATCGGGCTGATCAGCACCGGCTAGCTGAAGGATCCGACCGATCCACCAGTGGGACAACGACGCCGGCATGCAGGAATGGCGCGACTTCATGGCGAAGCACATGCCGGGCGCCGACCTGACCGACGCCAACTACGTGTATGCCTACGCCGCGTCCAAGACGATGATGCAGGTGCTGGAGCAGTGCAACGGCGACTTCTCGCGCGAGAACGTCATGAATCAGGCGGAGAACCTGCACGGGCTGGTGCTGCCGACCGTGCTGCCGGGCATCAAGGCGAGCACCAGCCACACCGATCACCGGCCGATCAAGGCGATGCAACTGGAGAAGTGGGACGGCAAGACCTGGGTGCTGTTCGGCGACATCATCGAGGCGGGGTCCTGAGCACGATGCCTGACATCGGGCTGTTCGAGGCGATCCACAGCGCGCGGTCACTGCGTCGGCTGAAACCCGACCCGGTGCCCGAGGCGCTGATCACCCAGGTGCTCGACGCGGCGATCCGCGCGTCGACCGCCGGCAACGCGCAGAACTGGGCGTTCGTCGTGGTGCGCGATCCGGCGGTGCGCCGCGCGCTTGGGGCGATCTACCGCAAGGCGTCCGACATCGCCGCGGCGATGTATGCCGCGAAGGGGCGGCCCGAGCATCTCACCGAGGCGCAGTTCCACCGGTTCATGACCACCGGGGCGCATCTGTGGGAGCACATGGGCGATGCGCCGGTGATCCTGATCCCCTGCCTGCACCGGCCGTTCGTGCCGCAGGCGGAGGGCGTCGATCGTCAGGCCGAGCTGGCCTACGCGGATCGGATTCGCGGCGCCAGCATCTATCCGGCGGTGCAGAACATCATCCTCGCCTGCCGCGCGCTCGGGCTCGGCACGACGATCACCACCAACCACATCCGCTGCGAGGCCGAGCTGCGCGCGCTGCTGCGCCTGCCCGACGACGTCGACAGCTTCGCCATGATGCCGATCGGCTGGCCGATCGATCCGTTCGGCCCGCTGTCGCGCAAGCCGCTCGCCGCGGTCGTGCACGCGGACGGCTGGGGCAATGCGTGGCCCGGATCATGATTCGCGCCAGACGCTGATCCGCGCGGCGCCGTAGCTGCGTTCGGCAAGCAGAGGGGATGCGATCGGCAGCGTCTCGTCGCGTGCGGTCTCGGCGATCAGCAGAGCGCCGGGCGCGAGGCGACCCACCTCATGCAGCCGTGCGACGGCGCGCGGCACCAGGTCGTGGCGGTACGGCGGGTCGAGGAACACCAGGCTCGCGGGTTCGCCGGACGGGATCGCGAGCGCGTCGATCGCGAGGACCGTGCTGCGATCCTGCGCGCGGCAGGCGGCGATGTTGGCGCGCAGTGCGGCGAGTGCCGCGCGGTCGTGCTCGACGAAGCTGGCATGCGCGGCGCCGCGCGACAGCGCCTCGAGGCCGAACGCGCCGGTGCCGGCGAAGACATCGAGCACTTGCGCGCCTTCCACGGTGTCGCGGCCGCCCCAGGGCGCGTGCAGCAGCATGTCGAACAGCGCCTGCCGCGCACGGTCGGCGGTCGGGCGCGTGGCAGTGCCCTGCGGCGCGATCAATGCGCGGCCACGCCAGGCGCCGGCGACGATCCTCATTCGCGGCGCCGATGCGGCGGGCGACGGCTGCAAGCTTTAACACGGAGAAGCAAGGCGAGGACCACGGAGGGCCACGGAGAAGCAAGCATTGCGCTTCGCGCGAAGCGCCATCTGCTTTCTCCGTGGCACTCCGTGGTCCTCCGCCTGCTTCTCCGTGTTGAAAACTTGCTATGCATCACGCGGCAACTGATCGCGCAGTACACGCGCCGGCACCTCGTCCACCGCGCCGCGCGGCAGCGTGCCGAGCTGGAACGGACCATAGGCAATGCGGATCAGCCGCGTCACCGCAAGCCCGAGATGCGCCATCACCCGCCGCACCTCGCGATTGCGCCCCTCGCGCAGGCTGACGGTGAGCCACGCATTGTCGCCCTTGCGTGAATCGAGCCCGGCATCGATCGGCCCATACGCGACGCCTTCGATCGTGACGCCCTTGGCCAGCGCCGCCAGCCGACGCTGGTCCGGCACGCCGTGCACGCGCACGCGGTAGCGCCGCAGCCAGCCGGTCGCCGGCAGCTCCAGCTGCCGCGCCAGCGCGCCGTCATTGGTGAGCAGCAGCAGCCCCTCGCTGGTGAGATCGAGCCGACCCGACGCTGACCACGCGCGGCATGCCCGGCGGCAGCTTGTCGAACACCGTCGGCCGTGCCCTGCGGATCGCGATGCGTCGTCACCAGGCCGACCGGCTTGTGATAGCGCCACAGCCGCGTGCGCTCCGGCGCGTCGACCACCGCGCCGTTCACCACCACGAGGTCGCCGGGCACGACGAACGTGGCGGGATGCGTCACCGGCTGGTTGTTCAGCCGTATCCGTCCGTCCGCCAGCAGCTTCTCCGCATCGCGCCGGCTGGCGACACCGGCGCGCGCCAGCCACTTGGCGATGCGTTCGCCGCGCGATGCCGGCTCAGCCATCCATCACGCGTGCACGAACGGGCAACCGCCCTCGGCCAGCCGGGCGACGCCGGCGCGCAACGCGGTTCGTCTGGAGCGCTTCATCCACGTGTCCCTGTCGTTGCCGCGAGTGTCAGGGGCTGGGCGGTGAGGCGTCAACGTGCGCGGCAGGCAGCGATCAGCGCGTCGAAGATGCGGCGGTCGCCGGGATCGATGAAGAACTCGGGATGCCACTGCACGCCGAGACAGAAGCGATAGCGCGCGTCCTCGATGCCTTCGACCACCTGGTCAGGCGCGATGGCGTTCACCACCGCGGAAGGCCCCGGATCGCGCACCGCCTGATGATGCGCCGAGTTCACCTGCATCTCGGCCGCACCCACGATGCGATGCAGCAGCGTGCCGCTGCGCACGGCGACGGGGTGGCCGGGTTCGTGGCGCGGGTTGGGCTGCTCGTGTTCCAGCGCGTCGGCGAAGGTGTCGGGAATGTGCTGGATCAGCGTGCCGCCGAGCGCCACCGCGAGAAGCTGCTCGCCGCCGCAGATGCCGAGGACCGGCATGTCGCGTGCCAGCGCGCCGTTGGTCAGCGCGAGTTCGGCGGCGGTGCGGCCTTCCTTCAGCGTCACCGTGGCGTGGCGGTCGGCGTCGCCGTACAGCGCGGGATCGACGTCGAACGCGCCGCCGGTGACGACGAGCGCGTCGATGCGGTCGAGATACGCCGCGGCGAGCGAGGCGTCGTGCGGCAGCGCGATCGGCAGGCCGCCGGCGGCGACGATCGCATCGGCGTAGTTCTGCCGGATCGCATACCAGGGGTATTTCGAGTAGCCGCCTGGCTGCTCGGAATCCAGGGTGACGCCGATGATGGGACGCTGGGTCATGGCGCGATTGCTAATGCGCGGCGCCGAGGTCGGGCAAGGGCGGCGTGGCACCGTCCGGCACGCCGATCTCGTGCGCGTTCAGCGTCAGCGCCACCATCGCGTAGTAGCCGATCAGCGCGGTCAGCTCGACGATGCCGGCAGTGCCGTAGGCGTCGAGGATGCGCTGGTAGGTCGCATCGGTCGCGCGATGGTCGCGCAGCAGCTCGATCGCATAGTCGTGGATCGCCTGCTCGTCCGCCGCGGCGAAGCTGTGGCCGCCGTGACGCAGCGTCTCGATGGTCTGCTCGGAGAGGCCGGCCTTGCGCGCCTCGCCTTCGTGCGAGAACCACTCGAACTGGCAGTCCCAGTAACGGCCGGTGAGCAGGATGACGAACTCGCGCAGCCGTGGCGGGAAGCTGGAGTTGAAGCGCAGCACGAGGCCGAGGTCGGACCACTTCTCGGCGAGGTCGGGGCGGTGCATCGCGGCGGCCAGCGGTCCCACCGGCGGCGAGCGGCGCGGACCGTTCATCATCGCCTCGTATACGCGGCGCTGCGCGTCGGTCATGCTGGCCTCGGTGACCAGGGGGATGCGGGGCATCGGGGTTCCTCCGTTGTTCGGGAACAGTCTGGCATGGTTGTCCGCATGACGCCGATGGAGATCGCACTGGCCGAGGCGCGCGCGGCGGCGGCGCGTGGCGAGGTGCCGGTGGGCGCGGTGGTGCTGGATGGCGCGGGCGCGGTGCTGGCGCGTGCCGGCAATGAAGTGGAGGCGCGGCACGATCCGACGGCGCACGCCGAGATGCTGGCACTGCGTGCGGCGGCCGCGGCGCGGGGCGAGACGCGGCTGCCGGACTGCGAGCTGGTGGTGACGCTGGAGCCATGCCCGATGTGCGCTCAGGCGGCGAGCTTCTTCCGGGTGCGGCGGCTGGTGTTCGGCGCGTACGATCCGAAGGGCGGCGGCGTGGAGCACGGAGCGCGGGTGTTCGACGCGCCGTCCTGCTCGCATCGGCCGGAGGTCGTGGGGGGCGTGCGAGAGGTGGAGGCGGGGGCGCTGCTGCGGGAGTTCTTTGCGGGGAGGAGGTAGGCCTGTCAGGAATCTTGTGTGAGGGGTCACATTGAGGCCCGTTGAAGGGCTTAGGATGGACCCATGACGATACGAAGCGAGCTTATCGACGAGTTGCTTGCGGGGCAGGACCCTGCATCTGTGATGCGCCCGGACGGGCTGCTGGGAGAGCTCAAGAAGGCTCTGCTGAACCGGATGATGGCGGCGGAGTTTGATCAGCACCTCACCGAGGACCGCGCCTCGAACGAGGGCAAGAACCATCGCAACGGCAGCACCCGCAAGCGTGTCCTTGCTGGTGACGGCCATGTGGAAGTGACCATTCCCCGCGACCGGGAAGCACGCTTCGACCCGGTGCTGATCGGCAAGTACCAGCGCCGTCTGCCCGACTTCGACGACAAGGTGATCTCGATGTATGCGCGCGGCATGAGCACACGCGAGATCCAGGGGCACCTGGAGGAGATCTATGGCGCGGAGGTCTCGCCGCAGCTGATCAGCACGGTTACCGATGCGGTGTCGGCGGAGGTCGCCGAATGGCAGTCGCGGCCGCTGGAGCCGCTGTACCCGGTGATGTTCTTCGACGCGATCCGGGTGAAGGTGCGCGACCAGGGCACGGTGTCCAACAAGGCCGCCTACCTGGCTCTTGGCATCACGCCCGACGGCCGCAAACATGTGCTCGGTCTGTGGATCGATCCAAACGAGGGCGCCAAGTTCTGGTTGCGGATCGTCAACGAGCTACGCAACCGCGGGGTCAAGGACATCCTGATCGCGGTGGTCGACGGTCTGAAGGGGTTCCCCGAGGCGATCAATGCTGCGTTCCCGCAAACCCTTGTGCAGACCTGCGTCGTCCACTTGCTGCGCAACGCACTGGCCTATGTCTCCTGGCAGGACCGCAAGCATGTCGTGACGGCACTGAAGCCGATCTATAAGGCCCCGACAGCCGACGCCGCGCTGCTTGCCCTGGACGACTTCGAGGCCGGCCCTTGGGGCAAGAAATACCCTGCCATCGCGCCGCTTTGGCGACGTCAGTGGGACCAGGTGATCCCGTTCTTTGCCTTCCCCGCGGAAGTGCGGCGGATCATCTACACAACCAATGCAATCGAAAGCCTCAACAGCACTCTGCGCACCGCCATTCGCAGCCGTGGGCACTTCCCCAACGACGAGGCAGCGACAAAGCTACTGTACCTTGCCTTGCGCGGTGTCAGCCGAAAGTGGAAGAATGCTCAACGCGAGTGGACCGCTGCCATGACCCAGTTCGCCATTATGTTCGGCAACAGGTTCAGCGTCGAGTAAAGGCATCAGGTGAAACCGACCCCTCACACAGGATCCCTGACAGGCTCGAGGAGGTAGCGAGCTGCGCCTAGGCCGCGCTCGGCTCGCAGTTACCACTCACCGGCCTGGAGCCTGTTGTTGGCTGCCCTGGTTGGAAGAAGGCTGCTCGCGCGACGCGGGCGGTTTCAGCGGCGATGGCGCGGGAGGCCTGTACGTGGTGGGCGGAGGGTTCAAGCCGCCCTTCTTGATGACACCCTCATTGATGACTACCGGATTGGTCCTACTCATTCCTTGCCTCCTGCGACGGATATGTATCTGGGTTGACGCCAAATTCAAGGATCACATCCTCATCCTTGAAGGACATATACAGGATAGGGATATCTCCAACTTTGACTGCGGTATCCATGTCGAATACCTGAACCTCGACGAGCAATAGTTCTTTTTTCTCGTCACCCCCGAGAAGGCCTGGACGTAACCCTGATAGATGTGTCCGCGCTCCTTTTGCCGGATTGTCACCCAGTTGTCCGTATCCTTCGAGTTCAGGAGCAGGCTCCACACGTCGGCATCGCTAAATCTCTTTGTCAAACCGATCAGCCGGCAAAATCGAATTAACAGATCATAGTTCATATTCACTGCAATGATGATGCCTTCCAGAAGACCAACAACTGTCGCCGCTATGATCGTGGTGGGATCAATCGGTGATTTTGCGATCTCGATCGGGTTCAGAATATGAATACTCTCTATGTTTACACCGACCCGACCGAAAAAACCTGGAAGAAGGCCACGCAGTATGTACAGAATGAGATAGCTCGCAACTCCGTACATGAATATTTGCAGAATTATAGTTGTATTGTCGCGCTTCCTCTTGTCACCGAGGGCGGCAACCACTCCGTAGCAAAGGATGCCGGGGATGAATATCAGAATCAGCGCGAGAACCGCGCCATTGATCTGAAATAGGGCTTCCCCTCCTCCCTCATGCACGTTCCGTCTCCTGTCTGCCTACCCTCCGCCCAGCGCGCGCCAACCGATGTCGTGGCGGCAGAAGCCCTCGGGCCAGTCGATCAGCCGCACCGCCGCATAGGCCGCGTCACGCGCCGTGCGGATGTCCGCGCCGGTGGCGCACACGTTCAGCACGCGACCTCCGGCGGCGCGGATGTGGCCAGCCGCATCAGCCTCGGTGCCGGCGTGGAAGATCTGCACGCCGGGCAGCGCGGCGGCGCGGTCGAGGCCGCGGATTTCGCTGCCGTGCTCCGGCGCCTCCGGGTAGCCGCGCGCCGCCATCACCACCGCGATCGATGCGACGTCGGTCCAGCGCAGGTCGAAGTTCCTCAGTTCGCCGTCGTAGGCCGCCTGCAACGCTGGCAGCAGATCGGACATCAGCCGCGGCAACAGCGCCTGGCACTCCGGATCGCCGAAGCGGACGTTGAACTCGATCAGCTTCACGCCTTCGGCGGTCAGCATCAGGCCGGCGTACAGGATGCCGCGGAACGGCGTGCCGCGGCGTGCCATCTCGGCCAGCGCCGGACGGATGATGCCGTCCATCGCCGCCTCCTGGAGCGCCGGCGGGAACGACGGTGTCGGCGAATAAGAGCCCATGCCGCCGGTGTTCGGTCCGGTCTCGCCTTCGCCGACGCGCTTGTGGTCCTGCGCGGCGCCGAGAGGCAGCGCGGTCTCGCCGTCGCACAGCGCGAACAGCGAGACTTCCTCGCCGATCAGGCATTCCTCGATCACCACCGCGGCGCCGGCATCGCCGAATGCGCGGGCCTGCATCATCGCGTCGATCGCCGCCAGTGCCGCGTCCTCGGTCTCGGCGACAACGACGCCCTTGCCGGCGGCGAGGCCGTCGGCCTTCACCACGACCGGCGCGCCGCGCCGACGGACGAACTCGCGCGCCGCGTCCGCATCGTCGAAGCGTTCCCACTGCGCGGTGGGGATGCCGGCGGCGTCGCACAGCTCCTTGGTGAAGGCCTTGCTGCCCTCGAGCTGTGCGGCGGCGTGCGACGGACCGATGCAGGGGATCGAGGCCGCCTCCATCGCATCGGTGATGCCGGCGACCAGCGGCGCCTCGGGGCCGGGAATGACCAGGTCGATCTCGTTGTCCTGGGCGAAGGCGACCAGGGCGGGGAAATCCAGCACGCCGATCGGCACGCATTCGGCCACCTGCGCGATGCCGGGATTGCCGGGCGCGCACCACAGCTTGGTCAGCAACGGACTGGCGGCGATCGCCCAGCACAGCGCGTGCTCGCGGCCACCCGATCCGATCACCAGAACGCGCATGCAAGGCTCCTGCCGGTTTGGTGGCGCACTGTTGGTTATTCAGTTGGTCAACGCAAACCGCAGTGAACCGCAGCGGGCAGCAGCGCAAGAAAGGAATTCAACGCAGATGCGAGCAGATGCACGCAAAACACGCAGATGGTTCGGCGCGATTCACCCGGACAGATCGTTCACCGCATCGCTATCTGCGTGTTCCGCGTGCATCTGCCTTCATCTGCGTTTAAGCCTTATCTTTCTTCAAATTCGGGAACGGACGACACGGTCGTGCATCATCTGCGCTACCTGCTCGATCGCCTGGGCGAGGACCACGTGGCTCTCGGGTCGGATTTCGACGGCGCGGTGATGCCGCGGTGCAGAAGCTGGCCCTGGACAACTGGCTTCGGGTGTTCCGGCTCACCTGGCGCATCGGCTGATCATCGAGAGCAGCGGCGGCATGGGGCTTCGCGCGAAGCGCATCAAAACCCTTCTCCGTGCCCTCCCTTGTTCTCGCCTTGTCTTTTCCGTGTTCAAGACGATTTCGCCATGGGGCACCGGCCATGGGATGTGTGGCACTCAACAGCCACTGGGCTGCTGAATCCGCATCGCCTACTCTCCCCGCATGAACGACCTGCCCACCGCCGGCGTTTCCAACGTCCCCGAATACACCGTCTCGGAAATCTCCGGCGCGGTGAAGCGCACGCTGGAGGGCAACTTCGGGCGCGTTCGCGTGCGCGGCGAGATCACCGAACTGAAGCGCTATCCGTCCGGCCACATCTACTTCTCGCTGAAGGACGAGGGCGCCAAGATCGCCGGCGTCGTGTGGAAGTCGGCGGTGGCGCGGCTGGGCATGGTGCCGGAGAACGGCGTCGAGGTCATCGCCACCGGCCGCATCTCGGCCTACGCCGAACGCTCGTCCTATCAGCTCATCACCGAGCGGATGGAGTATGCCGGCGCCGGCGCGCTGCTCGCCCGCATCGAGATGCTGCGGGTGCGGCTGGCAGCCGAGGGGCTGTTCGACGCCGGCCGCAAGCGGGCGCTGCCGGTGCTGCCATCGGTGGTCGGCGTGGTGACCAGCGAGCGCGGCGCGGTGATCCAGGACATCCGCACCACGATCGCGCGGCGCTTCCCCCGCCACGTGCTGCTGTGGCCCGTGCCGGTGCAGGGCGAGGGTGCGGCGGAACGCATCGCCGCCGCCATTGCCGGCTTCGAGCGCGTGGTGCCGCGGCCCGACGTGCTGATCGTGGCGCGCGGCGGCGGCAGCCTGGAAGACCTGATGGCGTTCAACGACGAGGCCGTCATCCGCGCCGTCGCCGCCTGCCGCATTCCGCTGATCTCCGCGGTGGGGCACGAGACCGACACCACGCTGATCGATTTCGTGTCCGACCGCCGCGCGCCGACCCCCACCGCGGCGGCAGAACTCGCGGTGCCGATGCGCACCGACCTCGTGGCCGACCTGGAGCACAAGGCGGCGCGGCTGATCGGCGGCCTGAACCGGCTGGCGCAGGAGCGCCGGCTGCTTCTGTCGCGGGCGGAGCGCGGGCTGCCCGACCTCCCCGCGCTGGTCGGCAACGCGCGGCAGCGGCTGGACGATCGCGCCGAGAGGCTGGTGCTCGCCCTGCCGAACCTGCTGCACAAGCGGCGCGCGTCGCTCGAAGCGGCGGTCCGGCGGCAGCCCGATCTGCCGGCGCTGCTGGCCGCATGTCGCGAGCGCGTGCAGGAGCGCGGTGTGCGGCTGATCCTCGCGTTGCCGAATGTCGTGGCGCGGCGGCACGCGGCACTCGGTCTGTGCGGACAGAAGCTCGTCGCCGGTCTGCGGCATGCGGTGTCCGGCATCCACGGCAGCGCCGGGCGCATTCTCGGCCGGCTGTCCGATGCGCCGCTGCGCGCCACGCTGCGCGAGGCACGTGCGCGGCTGGAGGGCACGGCGGCGCGGCTCGAATCGGTGTCGCCGCTGGCGGTGCTGCAACGCGGCTACGCGGTCGTGTCGGACGCCGCCGGCCACCCGCTGACCAGCGCCGCCAAGGTGGCGCCGGGCGCGCGGCTCAGGCTGCGGTTCGCCGACGGCGAGGTGGGCGCCACCGCCGATCGGCCCGATCGCCAGGGGCGGCTGCCGCTGTGAGCCTATGGCGGCGCCACTGTCGGCAGCGCCCGCTCGCGCACGATCTTCAGCAGGGACGCGCGCGAATAGGGCTTCATGAGGATGGGATCGCCAAGCGGCAGCCTGCCCGGTCGCAGTGCATCGGCGGCCCCGGTCACGTAGATCACCGGCAGGTTGGGCTGCATCTCGCGCGCCACGCGCACGAACTCGTAGCCCGACATCATCGGCATCGCGTAATCGACCAGGGCGAGCGAGATCGGGCCTGCCGCCAGGATTTCGCGCGCCTCCGGTCCGCTGCTGGCGTCCCTGACGACATAGCCGGCCTCGCGCAGGAAGATCGCCGCGAGGCCGCGGACCTCGGGATCGTCGTCCACCACCAGGATGACGCCGCCGTCGCTGGGCGCATCGGCGCGCATGCTGCTCGAGCGCCGCCGCGGATTCCTGCGCCGCCATGGCGCGCGGCAGGAACACCTCCACCGTCGTGCCGGCGCCGGGTTCGCTGGCGATGCGCACCGTGCCGCCGAACTGTGTCGCCACCCCATAGACCTGCGCCAGCCCGAGGCCGCTGCCCTTGCCGATATCCTTGGTGGTGAAGAACGGCTCGAATGCGCGCTCCTGGACCTCGCGTGTCATGCCGGTTCCGGTGTCGATCACCGCGATCCGCACATAGTCGCCAGGTTCGAGCTGCATCCAACCCGGCGATCTCGGCGTCGCTCGCGTTGCCGGTCTCGATGCGCAGTTGCCCGCCATTGGGCATCGCGTCCCGGGAGTTGATGGCGAGGTTGAGCACGACGAGTTCGAGCTGCGTCGGATCGCTCGTCGCCTGCCAGAGATCGGGCGCGAGATCGGTCTCCACCTGCACGAGGCCGCCGAGACTGCGTTGCAGCAGATCGCCCATGCCGGCGATCACGGCATTCACGTCGACCGGCCGCGGCGACAGGTTCTGACGGCGCGCATAGGCCAGCAGTTGCTGGGTGAGCAGTCCGCCGCGCAACGCGGAGCGCATGGCCGCATCGACCAGCGACAGCGAGCGCTCGTCGGTCAGCCGGCGTTGCAGCAGCTCGAGATTGCCGATCACCGCGGTGAGCAGATTGTTGAAGTCGTGGGCGATGCCGCCGGTGAGCTGGCCGATCGCCTCCATCTTCTGCGCCTGGCGCAATTGCGCCTCGACCTGGCGCATCGCGGTCAGATCGACGGCGGTCAGCAGCACGTGCTCGATGCGCCCGCTGTCTCCCGGCAGGGGCACCAGGAACGAGCGGCGCGACACCTCGCCGATCGGGAACTGCGCGCTGTACTCGTATTCGACCGGCTCCCTGGTTTCGATCGCGCGGCGGTACTGCATGGTGGCGAATTCCGCCTGCTCGGGCGGCAGGACCTCCTCCAGCGACCTGCCGACCACGAAGTCCCTTGGATAGCCCGAATGACGCTCCCAGGCGGGATTGGCATCCTCGCAGACGATCCGGCCGTCCGGCTGGATGGCCATGAACACCAGATCGACCGGCGAATGCTCGAAGATCGCGCTGTAGCGGGCGCGCGACTCGGCGCAGCTCATCGACCACGTCGTTCAGGACGCGGGTGCGCTCCGCGACCTCGCGCTCCAGCTTCTCGGCGAAGGTGCGCAGCGCGTTCTCGGCCTCGATCCGTTGGCTGATGTCGCGCCAGTACACCGTGACGCCGTCGCCGGACGGACCGACGTTGACCGAGACCCAGACCCCCGTCGTCGGCGACGGCGCCTCGAAGGTGATGGCGCGCTGTTCCTCGCGGACCCGATGCAGCACCTCCTGGTTCAGCGTGCCGACCATGTCGGGGAACCGCTGCCAGATCACCTGGCCGATGACCGTGTCGGCGGTCGTGTTCCAGAATGCCAGGGCGCGCTGGTTGGCATAGACGAAGCGCCAGTCGCCATCCAGCGCATAGAAGGCGTCCCCCATGCTTTCCAGGATGGCCTGGGCATCTGCCGAGAGAGTTGTCGATCCGGGAGCCACGCGGGCGAACTTACCGCAGATGCTCACGGCACGCGACTCGCGGTTGGTGCTCACAGCTGAAATTGACCAGATTCCGCGCGGCGTTCAGGCGAACATGCTGTCGATGTCGGTCTGCCCAAGATCCGGCGGGGGTCCGGCATGTTGTTCGACAGGCTGCCCGTGCACCATGCCCGACAGCATGGACTCGACCTGCTGCAGGTGCTCGATCGCGCGACGGACCCGCTGGCCGGTCAGGTCCTGGAAGGTGCAGGCCTCGAAGATGGCGTTGACCTGCCGGGTCACGGCCGGCAGCGCGGCCGGATCGCCGCCAGCCTGAAGCCAATTGCCGATGGCTTCGGCCGCCTCCATGATCTGGTTGGCGGCGTTCTCGGTGGCTTGCACCACCGCCTCCAGCTCGACGCCGCTGTTGTAGGTGGCGGCCACCGGCGGGGCGAGAACCTCGGCGATCTGGTCGTGGATGCCGGCGAGCCTGGCTGACAGGTTTGTCTCGCTGAAGTCGACGAGTTGGACCGTGGCATGGATTTCCATGCTCAATTCGGCGATGCGGCGGTCGACGAAGCGGCGAAGGTCGTCGAGTTCCGCGCGGACGGCGGTACGCACGAGCTCTTCGAGGCGGGCGGAGCTGGCGGACATGGCGCCATCAGACGCCAGCCGGTTTAAGGTCGGGTAAAGCGGCCCGCGACCAGCTACGGGAAACGCACGTCCGGCCGTGGCAGCCCGTAATGCGCCCTGAGGGTCTGGCCGGCATAGGCGGTGCGAAACAATCCGCGCCGCTGCAGCAGCGGCACCACCTCGGCGATGAAGACCTCCAGCATCGCCGGCAGTATCGGCGGCATCAGGTTGAAGCCATCCGCGGCGTGATCGTGGAACCAGTCCTCGATCAGATCGGCGATCTGCTCCGGCGTGCCGGCGGTCACGAAATGGCCGCGCGCGCCGGCGAGATAACCCAGCAACTGCCGCAAGGTTGGCTTCTCGCGGCGCACCAGGCCGATGATCACCTCGGTCCGGCTGCGCGCCGCCTCCACCGTGCCGGGATCGGGGAAGTCCTCCGGCGTCAGCCTCGCGTCCAGGCTGAGATGGGAGAAATCGTGCCCGCCGAACCGGCCTGACAGCCGCTTGCGCCCCACCTCCGGATCGCTCAGGTCGTTCAGCTCGCGCGCCAGACGCTGTGCCTCTGCCTCGGTGCCGCCGATCACCGGGCTCAGCCCCGGCAGGATCAGCACCTGCTCCGGCGGCCGGCCCGCTTCGATCGCCGCCGCCTTCAACGTCGGCATAGAAGTCACGCGCCGTGGCCTTCTCCATCTGGGCGGTGAACACCGCCTCTGCGTGCCGCGCGGCGAAGCGGCGGCCGGTCTCGGAGGAACCGGCCTGGACGAAGACCGGCCGGCCCTGCGGCCCGCGCGGCAGGTTCAGCGGCCCGGCCACCTGGTAATGCGGCCCGGCGTGCCGCACGGCGCGGATGCCGTCGGCCCGCGCGTACTGGCCGCTGGCGCGGTCGTCGAGCACCGCGTCGTCCGACCAACTGTCCCACAGCCCGGTCACCACGCGCATGTATTCCTCGGCGCGCTCGTAGCGGTCGGCGTGGTCCAGCGGACCCTGTCCGCCGTAGTTGCCGGATGCCGTCGCCAGCCAGGTGGTCACGATGTTCCAGCCGACCCGCCCGCCGGTGATGTGGTCCAGCGAGGCGAACTGCCGCGCCAGGTTGAACGGCTCGGTATAGGTGGTGGAGCAGGTGGCGATCAGGCCGATCCGGCTGGTCACGCCGGCCAGGGCGGCGAGCGTGGTGACGGGTTCCAGCCAGGTGCGCGGCGCGCGTGCCACGTCGTCGCCCACCGCCAGGGTGTCGGCGAGGAACACCGAATCGAACAGTCCGGCTTCCGCCTTGCGCGCGAGATCGGTGTAGTAGCGGAGATCGGTCAGCGGCAGCGGCGAGGCCGACGGATGGCGCCACGCGGCTTCATGATGCCCGCGGCCGTGGATGAACAGGTTGAGGTGCAGTTGCCGCGTCGCGCTTGCCGCCATGGCAATTCCCGGTCACATCGCCCCGGCCGCGAGCTAGCCACGCCATCGGTGCCACGGCAAGCCGCGACCCTATCGCAGCCGAACCGGGTTCTCGCCGAAGAAGCGCGGATTGAGGATCGGATAGAAGGCATAGCCGAAGCCGATCTGATCGGGCTGCCCGATCGGCAGCACCTTCGGCATCACGATGGCGACCGCGGCGACGCCGCGATGCCGGCGCCCGACCGCCTGGAACGCCGCGTGGATCGCGTCCACCACCATCTGGTCGAAATCCGGCAGCAGGATCGACGCGGCGAGCACCACGATGCCCGGCCTCGCGCGGTTCACCCGTCCCTGCGCCGAAGCCAGCGCATCCACGATCGCAGTGGTCAGGGCTGCGGGACTGCGGCGCTCCCGCTGCCGCCATTGCAGCGCCTCCGGCTCGAGCAGCGCCAGGGACAGCGGTTCGTCGGCCGCGGTGGTGAAATGCAGATCCACGTCGCTGCCCGACGGGGAGAACCCGACGCGGTTGCCGGCGTCGTACAGCAGCTTCGCCACGGCAAAGCCGGTCACGGTGCGGATGAACCGGTCGGGCTGCGCGAGCGGTGCCGCAAGTCGCGTCGAGCAGCGGATGTCCGCCCCAGCACAGCATCAGGTGATGCAGCGCGGTGACGTGCATGGCCGCCAGCGCATCGAAGTCCTCGTATCGCCAGCTCCAGTCCGGCAGGTCGATCCGCTCGCGCAGACGCTGCACGCCCCAGGCGAACGGATACGGCCCGAGCTCGCTTCCCAGGGCGGGCGGCGAGGCGGCCGCGTGCTCGGCCAGCCGGCCGCCGGTGAGACGGTCATAGTCGGCGGCAGCCGCCTCCAGCACGGCGCGCGACAGCGGCAGCGGTTCGTCCGGCAATTGCCGCGGCCGGGTCAGCGCGTAGTCGCGCGTGACCGCATCCTGGCAGGCCAGCACGCTGCCGCGCGGCATGTCCGTCGTGGCTGACCGCAGGCGCCTGCGCCGCCGCGACGGGAACCGCCGCGCGGGACAGGATCTCGCCGTCGGGCAGGCCGGGCGTGCCGGTGACGGCACCGCAGCGAAAGCACTGGATGCGGATCGCCAGGAAGTTGGCCGGCAGGTAGCCCTCGATCAGCACCGAGCCGCAACCGCACGACAGATCGCCGATACCGGCGCCGCGGAACACCGGCGCCGCACCGACCTGGACGAAATGCGGAGCGTCCCGATCCGCTGCGATCGCTAGAAGATCCCTTCCAGGAACGCCCGCTGCTTCGGCTGGACGATCGGTGTGTCCCCGGTCTCCGGGCTCTGCCCGAGTGCCGCGTTCTCGCGCAGGCGCTTCGCCTCCTTCTCCGGATCGACCACGACCCCGGGCGGCGGCGGCGTCCGCCAGAACATCAGCCGGTCGGCAAAGCTTCGCGACGGCTGATCGTGCTGGGCCTCCTGCGTCCACCTCGGTGCGGATGCCGGCCGGCGCCGGCGGCCCGGCCGCCTGGACCAGGGCCTGTTGGCCGGGACTGGATCCCGCGGGCGGGGTGCCGAGCGCCATCTGCGGCACCAGCGCGAGTTCCGCCTGGGTGCGCTCGGACTGCTCCTGCGGCCGGGTCGCGCCCGGGCGCGGCGGCGGCAGCGAATAGGTGGGCGGCATCGCCAGCGGCGCCCGGGTGGTCACGGTGAATTCGTCGGGCGCATCGCGGATGAAGCCGAACGTGCGGCCGAACTGGTCGCCGCTGCAGCCGGCCAGCACGATGGTGCAGCCAGCCAGCGCAAGGCTCGTCGCGACTCGTCTGCTCGAGGACGGCATCGCCGGCTCTCTTAGCGGGAGACCGCGGTCCGTCGCAAGAATGTCACCCGGCGGAGCGGGCACTTCGCGCACGCGGCAGCAGACCGTCGATCACCAGTGCCGCGACGCCGCAGACGATGGCGGCATCGGCGACGTTGAAGACGTACCAGTGCCAGGCACCGAGATGGGCATCGATGAAGTCCACGACCGCGCCGAAGCGCAGGCGATCGATGACGTTGCTGAGCGCGCCGCCGACGATGGCGCCGAGCGCCGTCGCCACCAAGGCGCGATTCCGCGCGGCGGAGCCAGACGACGAGACCGCAGACAACGGCGAGCGCGACGGCGGCGAGCAGCAGGTAGCTCCAGCGGCCGGAGTTCGTCAGCAGGCCGAAGGTGACGCCGCGATTCCACACCATCGTGAGGTTCAGCACCGGCAGCACGACGATCTGGCCGATCTCGGGGAGGCGGACGACGTCGAGGATCCACCACTTGCTCGCCTGGTCGGCGGCGAGCACGACCAGCGCCGCCGCGAAGCCCAGGAGGGTGAGGCCGTTGCGGGTCATCGCACTGGCTTCTCCCCCTCCCCTTGCGGGAGGGGGTGGGGGGAGGGGGCCGTGCCATCAAGCCCGGCAGACCAGCCCAGACTCCACCGCATCGGCACAGCGCACGCACAGCGCCGGATGCCCCGGCTGCTTCCCCACCTCCGGCAGCACGCGCCAGCAGCGCGCGCACTTGTCGCCCGGCGCCGGACTGATCGTCGCCAGCGGCTCGCTCTCGTCGGCCACGATCCGCACGTTCGATACGATGGCGATCTCCGCCCACTCATCGGCCGTCAGCAGCCCCGCCTGCGCCGCGCTCAGCGGCAGCGTCACCGATGCCTGCAGCGACGACCCGAGCGTGTTGGCGCGCCGCGCCTCCTCGATCGGCACGGTGATCCGCCGCCGGATGGCGCGGATCGTCTCCCACCGCGCCGCCAGCGCGTCATCCCGCCACTCGGCCGGCAGCTCCGGGAACAGCTGCAGATGCACGCTGTCCTGCTCGCCGAACCGCGCGCACCACGCCTCCTCCGCGGTGAAGCACAGCACCGGCGCGAGCCACGTGGTCAGGCAGCGATGCAGATGGTCCAGCACGGTGCGCGCGGCGCGCCGGCGCAGGCTGTCGGGGCGATCGCAGTAGATCGCGTCCTTGCGCACATCGAAGTAGAACGCCGAGAGATCGGTGGCGCAGAAGTTGTGCAGCTCGGGATACACGCCGGTCCAGTCGTAGCTCTGCACCGAGGCACGGATGCGCGCGTCGAGCTCCGCCAGCCGGTGCAGCACCCACTTCTCCAGCTCCGGCATCGTCCGCGTAGTCGGCACGCGTTCCGCTTCGGTGAAGCCGGCGAGGCTGCCCAGCAGCCAGCGCAGCGTGTTGCGCAGCCGGCGATACAGCTCGACCTGCTGCTTCAGGATCTCCGGCCCGATGCGCAGGTCCTCGGACGTGTCCGACATCATCACCCAGAGCCGCAGGATATCGACGCCGAACTTGTCCGCGACCTCCTGCGGCGCGGTGACGTTGCCCAGGGACTTCGACATCTTGCGTCCCTGCTCGTCCATCACGAAGCCGTCGGTCAGCACCGCCTTGAACGGCGCCGCGCCGCGCGTGCCGACGGCCTCCAGCAGCGACGACTGGAACCAGCCGCGATGCTGGTCGGAGCCTTCGAGATACAGGTCCGCCGGCCAGGGCAGGTTGCGCGCCTCCAGCACGAACGCATGGGTCGAGCCGGACTCGAACCAGACATCGACGATGTCCATCACCTGCTCGTAGTCGTCCGGGTTGCGGTCGTTGCCGAGGAAGCGCGACGGCGGCGACGAGTACCAACTGTCGGCGCCCTCGGACCTGAACGCCTCGACGATGCGCGCGACCACGGCTTCGTCGCGCAGCGGTTCGCCGGTGCGCTTGTCGACGAACACGGTGATCGGCACGCCCCAGGCGCGCTGGCGGCTGATGCACCAGTCGGGCCGGCTGGCGACCATCGAACCCAGCCGGTTGCGTCCGGCCTCCGGCACGAAATGCGTCGCCGCGATCGCCTCCAGCGCCTTCTCGCGGATGCGCTCGGGGCCATCGAGCCGGATGAACCAGTTCGGCGTGGCACGGAAGATCAGCGGCGCCTTCGACCGCCAGGAATGCGGATAGGAGTGCACCAGCTTGCCGCGTCCCAGCAGCCCGCCCGCCTCGTCGAGCCTGGCGGCGACCTGATCGTGCGCCTTGTAGACGTGCAGCCCGGCGAACAGCGGCACCCACGCATTGAACGTGCCGTCGTCGCCGACCGTGTCGGCCACTTCCAGTCCGTGCTCGCGGCCGAGTTCGAAGTCGTCCGCGCCGGCGTTCGGCGCGATGTGCACCAGGCCGGTCCCGGCCTCGGTGGTGACGAAATCGCCGAGCAGCAGCGGCACGTCGAAATCGTAGCCGCGACCGCGCAGCGGATGCGCGCACACCGTGCCGACCAGATCCGCCCCCTTGAACACGTGCATCGAGGTGATGCGTGGCGATGCCGACGTCCTTGCAGAACTGCGGCGCCAGTTCGAGCGCCACCACCAGCTTCTCGCCGACGCGCGCGCATGAATCCGGGCGCCACGCCATCGACGTGCAGCACCGCGTAGTCGAACTCCGCCCCCGCGGCGATCGCGCGATTGCCCGGGATCGTCCACGGCGTCGTGGTCCAGATCACCAGCGAGGCACCGTGCAGCGCATGCTGCGGCGTCCTGCATGACAGGAAACCGCGCCCACACCGTGGGCGACGTATGATCGTGGTACTCCACCTCCGCCTCGGCCAGCGCGGTCTTCTCGACCGGCGACCACAGCACCGGCCGCAGCCCGCGATACAGCGCGCCGTTCAGCAGGAACTTGCAGATCTCGGCCGCGATCGCCGCCTCGGACGGATGGTCCAGCGTGGCGTAGCGCTCGCGCCAGTTCCCCTCGACGCCGAGACGGCGGAACTCCGCCATCTGCACCGCCATCCAGTGCTCCGCATAGGCGCGGCACTCGGCGCGGAAGTCGAGCACCGGCACCGCGTCCTTGTCCTTCTTCGCCTCGCGGTACTGCTCCTCGATCTTCCACTCGATCGGCAGGCCGTGGCAGTCCCAGCCGGGGATGTAGTCGGCGTCGTAGCCCGCCATCTGGCGGGTGCGGTTGATGACGTCCTTGTGGATCTTGTTCAGCGCGGTGCCGATATGGATGTTGCCGTTCGCATAGGGCGGGCCGTCGTGCAGGATGAATTTCGGCCGCCCGCGCGAGGCGGCGCGGAGCCGCGACCAAAGGTCCATCTTCTCCCAACGCGCCAGGATCTGCGGCTCGCGCTTCGGCAGGTCGCCGCGCATCGGGAACGATGTCTGCGGCAGGAAGACGGTGTCGCGGTAGTCGCGTTGGGCAGGATCGCCAAGCGGGTGATGTTTTGGGGCGTCGTTCATGGCTTGTCCGGACGGCTGGTGCCGCTTCAGGGGTGGGCGGGGCGCGGGGCTGGTCCCGGGGCTCAGCGAGCCGCCGGGCCGGTAATTCGCGCCTGCCTATACACCTGGGCCATGGGGTCGGACTATGGGGATGTGCCGTTGGCGGGGCAAGCCGGCAGCGCGCATGGCGCCCATCCGTCCGGGCGTGGCGGCGTGTGAACCAGCTCATAGGGGAAGCGGCGCCCGCCGGGCAGGATCGTGGCGGCGGCCTGCGGCCTCAAAATGAGGGTCACCGGTTCGTGATCAATCGCTTGTCTCACGCGAAGATTAGTGCGTTAAGTTTATGGTCTGCTAATTCCGTCTCCAGCGGGATCGAAGACTGCGATCCCTCATTCGGCTAAGTCTTGTGGGGATCCGCCATGTCCGAAACGGCCAGTTACGCCCAATCGTCATCGCCCCAATCGTCATCGCAGGGGGCCGCGGCGGCCAACTGGACCCAGGACGGTCGCCTGATCGCCATCGAGACACCGCTCGGCAAGGACAAGCTGCTGCTGACGTCGTTGGCCGGCGAAGAGACCATTTCCAGCCTATTCGCCTACGAACTCGAGATGCTGTCGGCCGATCATGCGATTTCCCCGGAAAGCCTGATCGGACGCAACGTCAAGGTCGTGATCACCTCCGAGGACGGCAAGACGCGTCCGATCCACGGCATGGTCGCGCAGTTCCGCGCCGGACCCTTGGCCGGCCGCGACCTGCGGCAGTACAGCGCGCACGTCGTGCCATGGCTCTGGTATCTCGGGCACAGCACCGATTGCCGCATCTTCCAGAACCTGAACGTTCCCGACATCGTCGAGCAGGTCTTCAAGACCTTCGGCTTCACCGATTACCAGATGTCGGTCGCGCGCGGCGACTACCCCAAGCTCGAGTTCTGCGTGCAGTACCGGGAGACCGCGCTGAACTTCGTCTCGCGCCTGATGGAGGAGGTGGGCATCTTCTACTTCTTCCGCCATGAGAAGGATCGCCATGTGCTGGTGATCGCTGACCGCAACGTGAGCTTCAACGCCCTGCCGGACCCGCAACTGATCTATGCGCCGGGCACTGCTCAGTCCGGCCACGTGACGCGGTGGGAGCACACCTACGCGTTTCGCCCGGGCCGCTGGTCGCAGAAGGACTTCAACTTCGAGACGCCCTCGACCGACCTGACCACCACCGAGAAGACCGTGCTCAAGCTTCGCAACCAAGACGCGTTCGAGCGGTTCGACTATCCAGGGCTTTATACCGACAAGTCACTCGGCACCAAGCTGACGCGGACGTTGATGGAGGCGGAAGAGGCGGCGTACCACGCGGTGCTGGGCGCCAGCAATTACCCGTGCCTCGATACCGGCGGCAAGTTCACCTTGGCGAGCCATCCCTGCGAGAAGGAGACCACGGCTTACGTGATCCGGCGCGTCCGCCACGAAGCGTCCAACACGAGCTATCTGGACCAGGGCAGCGATCCGTCGCGCTATGACAACACGTTCGAGGCGATCCCCAACGATGTGCAGTTCCGCCCGTTGCGTGTGACGGAGCGGCCGTTCGTGCATGGTCCGCAGACCGCGATCGTCGTCGGGCCGCCGGGTGAGAAGATCTTCACCGACAAGCATGGCCGCGTGCGGGTGCAGTTCCATTGGGATCGCTACGGCAAGCATGACGACAAGAGTTCGTGCTGGATACGCGTGTCGAATTCGTGGGGCGGACGTGGCTGGGGGGCCGTCAACCTGCCGCATGTCGGACACGAGGTCGTGGTGTCGTTCCTGGAGGGCGACCCGGACCGTCCGCTGGTAACCGGCCGCGTCTACAATGGCGAGAACATGACGGCGATGGGAATGCCGGACAACAAGACGCAGAGTGCGATGCGCGATCACAGCGGCAACGAGATCGTCATGGAGGGCAAGTCGGGATCCGAGGACATCCGGGTCAATGCGACCAAGGACACCAACGTCGTCGTGACGCACGACTACAACGAGACGGTGAAGACCGGGCACCGCACGATCGCGATCCAAAGCGGCACGCACACCGAGACGATCAAGGGCGACACGACGATCAGGGTCACCACCGGCAAGCTGGTCCACCGGATAGAGAGCAACACGGCGGACTATTTCGTGTCTGGCAACATAACCGAGCGGTACAACGATCACCAGTTCACCTACGTGAACAGCGACGTGGTGATCAAATCGCTCTATTCGAAGATCTTCCTCGAGGCCGCGCTCGCCATCCAGCTCACCACCGGAGCGAGTCAGATCACGCTCGACAAGGAGGGCAAGATCACGATCATCGGCAAGAACATCAGCATCGTCGGCAGCGAAACGGTGAAGGTCGGCGGCAAGAGCATCGGCGTGCAGGGTGGCGACGAGACCAAGATCGGGGTCGGCGGCCAGAACACCGCGTACGACAAATCCAAGGTGACAACGTCGGGTGCCGGCATCTCGTCCAACGCAGTGGGTGAGCACGGCATCACCGGCGCGGTCGTGAAGATCAACTGACATGCGTTCGCTGGCGGAGCAGGCAGCAACAGCATTCCGCGCATTTCTGAACCAGCGGGACGATCTCATTCTGATCCTGTCGGCGGCGGACGGCGACCTGCCGGCCGGACTGAAGATCCTGGAGGGACTGGACGCCGAGTTGTCGCATGTCTGGGGCTGGATATTCGCCCAGTCCTTTACGGATGCGCCGAGCTACGTGGACGCGATCGCCGCCGACATCGCCGGCAAGCAACTGGTGATGAATGGCGCGTTGGAGAAGCAGGGCAAGCCGGTGCTGCCGCCCGTGCCGCCGGCGTTGCGCGATCCGTCGCGTGTGCCAGCCGAGCGGCTGCGTGTCGCGGTGGAGTATGTGCGTTCGATGGTCCCGCCGATGCCCGGCGGCGTGACACTGTTCGCGCTGCTGCCGCTGGAGATCCACGATCACACCGCCTATGCGGCCCTGGCGCGCGACCTGGTACGCCATCGCATGCCGTTTCCGTGGTGCTCCGGCGTGCGGTTCATCCTGCGCGACGATGTCGCCGCACCACAGCTCGCACAGTTCGGCAACGCCCCGCGCACGCGAACGCTGCGCATCGACTTCAGCGCGCCGGCACTGGCCGAGGCATTGGCGCGCGAGGCAGCGGATGAAAGTCTGCCGCCGGACGACCGCATGAACGCCGCACTCGTCGCGGCGGGAATGGATCAGGCCTATGGCCGGACAGACGAGGCGCTGGCGCGTTACCAAACGGTGATGCAGCACTTCGGCGCGGCCGGCAATGCGCCGGTTGCCGCCCTGGCCGCCAACGGCATTGCCGCATGCCTCCAGGCCAAGGGCGACACGGCCGGTGCGGAACGGATCATGCATGCCGCGATGGAGGCGGCCCTGCAATCGACGCCGCCGGCGCTCCCGGTGGTTCTCAACGTTCTGCTCGAGCTGACGATGCTGGTCGCCCGTCAGCAGCGCTGGGCCGAGTCCGAACTTTACCTGACCGCCACCCACGATGTGGCGAACGCCTTGTTCATGCCGTCCGTGCGGGCCGAGGCGCTGGACCGCCGCGGCATCGTGCAGTCGCGGCTCGGCAAGGTCGCGGAAAGCGAGCGAAGCTGGCGCGACGCCATCGCTATCGCCGATGAGGCGGAGGCACATGAGACCGCGCTGGCCGCGCGCGGCCATTTGCGCAATCTGCTCCAGCAGCAGGGACGCGACGAGGAGGCGCGAGAACTGGCGCGGGACGTCGGCCGATTGCAGCAACTGGCCACTGTCGGTCACGACCACGCGCACGTGGCTGACGCTGGCAGGGCGTCGTCGTGAGCGACCAGCTCCCCGGGCAGCCCCCCGGGCAGCCCCCGGGCTGCTGCCGACCGCGGCGCACGATGTCGGCGCCGGCTTCTCCAGTTGGTGGACCAATCTGAGCAATGCGGTGAGCCCCCCGCCCCCGCCACCAGGCACGCCGCCCGCGCCGCCACTCACCACCGGGCAGAAGGCGGCGCAAACGGTACGGCGGATCCAGACTGTCGCGGCGAGTGCCCTCGGCGTGATCGGCCTGCTGAAAGGGGCACTCGATACCGGGTTTGCCGAACTCACCTCGGGCATCGCCGCGATGTTCCCGTCGCTGCCCGCGGCGACACTGACGATGCCCTATCTGGGCGTGCCGCATACCCACACGCATCCGCCCAGCCTGATCCCGCCCGCTCCACCGGTGCCGTTGCCGAGTATCGGTACGATCCTGTTCGGCGGCCACGTGAAGACACTGATCAACAGCATCCCGGCGGCGCGCGCCGGCGACCTGGGCATCGCGCCCACCTGCGGCGGTTTGTTCCCGTATTTCGAGATAACCACCGGCTCGTCGAACGTGTTCATCGGCGGCGCGCGTGCGGCGCGCATGGGAGACTTCTGCAAGGTCTGCATACCGGCCCCGGCGGAGGCCTCGGCCGCGGTGAAGGCCTTCTCCGCATTCCAGCAGTATGCCGGCGTCGTGGTCGGCGCGCTGGGCATCGCGGCCGACGTCATGGAAGAGGCGGTGGATGACGATGCGGCGATGTCCGCCGCCAAGGGGCTGAGCGCCGCGATGAACGCCGCGCAGATGGCATCGGACGCGATCCGCATGGCGATCGCGCAGATGATGGGCAAGGACCCCGGCATGCCGAACCAGGGCGCCGTGCTGATGGGCCATCCCAACGTGCTGATCGGCGGGTTTCCCATGGTCAACATTCCCAATCCCGTCGACATGCTGCTGGGCAAGCTGTCCGGGCTGAAAGGGAACGTGGCGGACGAGGAGGAGGAGGAAGAGGGCGGTGTCGGTGCAAAAGGCCCCTGCTGACCCGTGGTTCGACCCGGCCGGCACCCGGCTGGTCGGCGACCCGGTGGACGTCGTCACCGGCCGCGTCACCGAGCGCACGCTGTGCTTCCGACTGATCGGTCCGCTGTTCCTGGAACTCTATCGTCACTACAACAGCGGGCTTAACACGCTGCAGCGCGGCCTCGGGTTTGGCCACGCGCATTCCTACGATCATCGGCTGAGCTTCGATGCCGACGGGCTGCTGCTGGAAGAGCCGATCGGCCGTCGCACTGGGTTCCCCGCCCTGCGTGCCGATGGCGAGATGCACACGGTGCGCGGCGCAACGCTGCGGCGTCTCTCGCTGCTTGGCTATCGGTTGACCCGGCCAGGCGATCCTGCGATCGACTTCACGTTCGCCGACCCGGGGCGAGTTGCTCGCGTGACACGCGTGCATCGTTCCGGCGCGGAGATTGCCTTCCGTTATGACCCCGACGGCCGGCTTACCGGTCTGACGCACTCGACCGGACTTCAGATTGCGGTCGAGGAGGACGCCGCGCAGCGACTGATGCGGCTTGCGGGCGCCTGGGATGGCGGCGGGGCCGAACGCCCCATACTGGTATGCGAGTATGACGCCGCCGGCGATCTGGTCGCCATGACGGACGCCTTGGAACGGCGCTCCAGTTTTGCCTACGACGATGCGCACCGGCTGGTCCAGCGGACCGACCGACGCGGCTACAGCTTCCTGTTCGAATACGACTCCGCCGGCCGTTGTGTGCGGTCCGCCGGCGAGGACGGCGTGATGGGCGTGGTGCTGCGCTATCGCACCGAGGAGGGCATCACCGAGGTCACGCGGTCGGATGGCGGTAAGTGGACATATCACTACAACGCCGCCGGCAGCATCACCCATGTGACCGGACCGTATGGCGATGTGCGCCAGTTCATCGTAGGCGAGAACGGCCGTACCGTCGGTGAGATCGATCCGTTGGGCAACGGCCTCGATTATGTGTTCGATCAGACTGGAGCGCTGGTCGGCAAGCGTTTCGGGACTGGGCGGGTCATTCCTGTGAAAGCCGGCGAAGAGGTGACCGCTCCGCCGCCGCACCGTGTCGCGGACTGTGCCCGAGAGTTCCTGTATGGCGAATTGCCGTCCCGCCTCCCGGTTGCAACCGACGCACTATCGGATTGTCCGCCGGAGCTTCGGCGTACGCTGGTCCCGGAAGCCCAACCGTTGCCGCCCAGCCCGCGCGTGCCGCCGTTCGGCGTGCTGTCGTGGTACCCTTCGCCGTGGGGCGGGCGCGAATTCAGTCCGTTCGGCCACCTGACCTCACAACTGCTGCCGAGTGGTGGTCAGCGTCGCTGGACCTACGATTCCAACGACAGCGTGCATCTCAGCCGCGATGCCGACGGCGCCGTCATTCGTCGGGAACGCCGCTCGTGGAATCAACTCGAATCCCGCGTCGACCCGTTGGGCAATACGATCCGCTACCGCTTTGGCACGGAGGACAGGATATCCGCCGTGATCGATCCGGGCGACACCGCCACCGAGTACGCCCACGACCGGGAGGGCCGGCTTGTTGGCGTGCGCAGGGCAGGACAGGTGCGCGAGACGTATCACTATGACGGCGCGGGCAATCTGATCGAGAAGCGCGACGGCAATGGTACGACTCTGCTCACGCTGCTCCCGACGGGCGACAGGTTGCTAGCGGAGCGTCGCCTCGCATCCGGTGCGGTGCACAGGTTCGCCTACGACGCCGCCGGCCGGTTTCTGACGGCATCCGCCGATTTCAGCGAGGTCCGCTTCGACTACGACGGCGCGGGCCGGTGCACGCTGGACGCGCGCGATGGCAGCGGAATCGCACATCAATTCTCGACCGGCATCGACCGGCAGGTCACGACGGTACTGGATCGGTTCGTCATTCGCTACGAGCAGGATGAGACCGGTGTAACCCTGCGGCTGCCTGGTGGAGCATGGCTGCGGATAGAACGTCCGAATGCGCACTCGCTCCTGCGCAACGGCAGCAACGGGACCACCGAGCTGAGCCAATTCGATGACGAGGGTCGCATGCTGGCAAGCGCCATCGTCTCGGATCGCAGGCGCGACCGGCAATGGCTTCGGCGCTGGCGCTATTCGCATGAGGGCGATCTCCAGGAAGCTGACGACGATCGTCTTGGTGCGGCGGCCTATCGCTACGATGCCGCGCACCGGCTCGTCATGGCGCACCAACAGAGCCGGCGACCTGAGGCCTATGAGCACGATCCGGCAGGCAACCTGATTGGCCAACCCGGACTATCCGGGCTCGCGCTGGGGCCAGGTAACCGATTGACTGCCGCCAATGGCGAGCAGTTCACCTACGACGTGCGCCATCACATCGCGGAGCGGCGTGGACCTCGCGGTGTGGTGCGCTATCACTATGACTCGCGTGACATGCTGGTTGCGGTCGATGGAACGGACGGGCTGTGGCAAGCGGAGTATGACGCGATCGGGCGGCGCGTGCGCGCCGGGCAGGATGGAGCTGAGCAACTCTTCTTCTGGGATACCGACCGCCTGGCCGCAGAGGTGTCGGCATCGGGGATGTTGCGCGTTTACGTCTACGCCGACCCGCTGGCGCTCACGCCGGTTGCCTTCCTGGATTACCCCGATATCGGTGCAGACCCGGCCAGTGGTGCCGTTCGCTTCGTGTACGCCGACCAGCGGGGAGCGCCGGTGCTGGTCGACGATGCAAGGGGCGCCGTGCTTTGGCAGGCTCGGTTGATGCCGTACGGCGCCGCGACCATCACTGCGCCGGAGGGGATGACGCTGAACCTGCGATTCCCAGGGCATTACTTCGATGCAGCGACCGGGCTGCACTATAATCGCTTCCGGTATTACGATCCGGTATTGGGACGTTATTTGCAGTCGGATCCCTTGGGTTTGCCCGGTGGCGTGAATATCTACGCGTATCCGGCCAATCCTCTGGTTCGCGTCGACGTGCGCGGCCTTAGCGGCGACAGCGGCGATGCTTGTCCCAATCAGAGTGCGCCGGCTCCGGGCCAGGACAAGAACGACGCGGAGGATGAAGGCACGGTCGGTCCGGAAGTGGAGCCGGGTCCGCCGGATCCAGCACTTGCCCGAGCCTGCGGGCCCCTACAGGACCCATGGGAGATACGCCCGGGCGAAGGCCAATACCCGCCGGAGGCAAGAGAAGCGCGGCCGGGTCAGCCGATGGTTCTCGATCCCAATGAGAGCGACACTTATCTGTATGTCGTTTTGGTCGACGGGACGATTGTCTACGCGCCGCAGTACGTTGACGCTGATGGCAACGAGTCGGTGAAGCATACCGACCTGACGGAAAACGGGCCGGCGAGGGTGGGCGGCGAGATCAAGTACAACCCGGACCAGGACGAATGGGGGATGGACGATCAGTCTGGCCGCTACAGTACGAAGCCAATGTACCCAGGCGGCCCACTGCTTGGCACCAGAAGCCAGGATAACGTCGATGCCGCGGCACAGCTCGCACGCAATAGCGGCACGCAGAACGATATAGTACCAGGTACGGGGGGAACCGCCGGAATGACAGCCGAACCTCTGGTGCATCCACGGGCGCAGTCGTTCCGCAATGCCCTCCGCAATGATCCCGCTGGTTTGCTGACGCGGACGCTGGAAGCGCAGTCGGCGCGGAGCCGGCCGGACTTCGAAGTGCTCTACGGGGCCGGCCAGATAGCGCGTCAGGAAGGCACTCCGGGAGTGGAGAGCATTGTCGCGGACTGGTTGAGGATGTCGGTCTCGCCGCGCCGGTGGGATCTGGGTGCGTGCTTCCTCATGGGTTACTGGGTCACACCCGTTGTGCCGACCGAGGCTCTGGTGGCGCTGCTGGTTCGGCAACTGGGACAGATCAATAGCCACGAGCCGGGCTGGAACGAGATGCTGCGGGCCCTCAGTGCGGCTGCTGCCCTCAGCACGGACAGCGCGGCCGCCGACCGGATCCGTGTTGCGCTTCGGTCGGCTGTGGCGCGGGCCGATCGTGCCAGCATTCAGGCCGGCACGGCCGCGGCACTCGACGCCGTGCTGGGGACCTAGATCAGCCGCTCACGGCACACCGCCGACAGCCTTTCGGCCGCGAAGACGATGACGAAGATCACGATCAGCAGCAGCGACACTTCGCGGTACTGGAACAGGTTCATCGCGGTCAGGAGCTGAAAGCCGATGCCGCCGGCGCCGACGAAGCCCAGGACCAGCGACGAGCGGATGTTCTCGTCCAGCCGATAGACCGAGCTTCCTGGATGCGAAACGTGCAAGGGCTTGAATTGTCGAGCGAATGCATGGCGGAAGAGCTCTGCTACTGGCTACATCGCGACGGCAAGTAGGGTGAATGCCTTGTGCTGGATCGGGGTCGGCCTGGTGAGCACGGTGAGTGGATGGTTGGGTGTGATCGCGGTGATGATGGTGTTGCGTACCAAGGTGGCGAGATCAGCCAGCAACGAGTGGAAGCTGTGCACTGGCAGTCCGTCCCCGGTCAGGCCGGTGATCTGCTTGGCAACAGCGGCCGGTGAACGCTGCGCCGTCGCCACCACGCTTGAACGCCGTGCTTCAGCCGCTTCCTTGTCGGTATCGTCGAACAGCATTGGCGCCAGGCGCTGGCGCATGTGCCATTCCAGGTAATAGGCCAACATGCAGAGGAAGACATGCGCCCGGACCCGATCGGCCAACCGGTGATACACGGGGCGGACGTGCAGATCGACGGTCTTGATGCAGCGAAAGGCGCGTTCCACGAGGGCGAGTGACTTGTAGCTGCGCACTGCCGTCGCATCGTCGAAGGTCTCCGCCGGCAGGCTGGTGCGGATGACATAGACACCGTCGGTCGCCGCCTCGGCGGCGATCTCGGCGGTCTTGCGTGCGAAGCTGAAGGCAGCGTCGGCGATGTCGAGTTCGAAGTGCTTGCTCATCTTGTGCTTGTTGATCACCGCGCCGACCGCCAGTGCGATAGCGGCGGTGCCGCGCAGCGGATCGCGCTTGCGCGCTACGGCGCTCTGGATGCGGGCAAGCTCTCGCTCGGTGGCGGCGAGGAGGTCTTCGCGCTTACGGGTACGCTCGGTGGCAAGATCGGGATTGCGACAGACCACCAGGCGCTCGCCGGGGAATTCAGGCGCGGTGATGCTGGCCATGTCGCGCTGATCGAACAGCGAGAGTTGCAACGCGCCACTGTCGACCAACGCCTTGATCGCTGGCGCGCGCAACGCGGTGATCCAGTCGAGGCCTGCCGAACTGATGTCCTCGGTGATGCGCGCCTGAGTGATCATGCCGCGGTCGCCCACCAGGATCACGTGGTCCAGTTGGAAGCGCCGCTTGAGCTTCTCGATCTGTGCGGCGAGCGTCATCGGGTCGGCCGTGTTGCCATCAAACACCTCGATGGCGACCGGGCAGCCATCGGGGGCACACAGCAGGCCGTAGATGATCTGCAGCGTGCCCTTCTTGCCGTCACGGCTGTAGCCTCGCTTGGCGAGGGGGCAGCAGCGTCCTTCCATGTAGCTCGACGACACGTCGTACAGCACCAGTGTGCCGTGAGTGAGGTGGCGCTTGGCCAGCGTCGCCTCGATCGCGGGTTGGCGCTCCAGCAGCCAATCCAGCGCGGCATAGAGTTCGTCCTCATCGACCTCACCGAGACCGAGCAGTTCGCCAAGGCTCGATGCGGCGGTAGCGGGTGATAGCGCACGGGCGGCGGCGAGCTTGGATGCAGGATCGAGGATACGACTGACCAACAGGGCGAGGACAAGCTCGCGGCGGCGATCGTCACCAGGGCCGAGGATACGGTCGAGGCCGATCTTGCGCGCCGTGCCGAGCGCGGCGGCGACATGGCCGTGCGGCAGGCTGCGGATCACGCTGAAGGCGTCACGCTCGGCGGCGATGACCGTGCCGCCTTTCAACACACCGCGCAGACCCTCGATGTGGGCTATCGGCCAGTCGGAAAGATTGCACAGTGTGCGCTTACGGACCTTGCCGCCCTCGCGATAGCTCTCGCGCAGCAGGATGGCCGGCGGCGAGTTCCGATTCGGAACGGCTTCGATGTACATGGCAAAGCTTGCGCACATCCGTCGGCAGAGTACCAGTCTCAAATATGATGATACATGGCTACAATTTGGACTGCCTCAGCCAACTCTGCGAGCCTTTCCAGCAACTTCAGCGCACAAGCGGCGGGAAGCTCGGGATAGAGGCCGATCCCCAGCAGCGCCGGCAGCACGGTCGGCACCACGCCATGGGTGAACACCTGCATCCGGTTGGCGCCGGTCAGCGACAGCGCGTCGATCGGCGCCATGTCCATGTTCTCGATCGTCTCGGCGAACAGCCGGCCCAGCATGCCGATCGAGTGCACCGCCAGCGCGAGCCCGCCCGGGAACGGCCCGAGGCCCACGGCGGTGACGAACAGCAGCGCCCACACCAGGTCGGGCACCGCGCGGGTGAAGCCGATGGTCGCCCGCGAGGCGTAGTAGAGGGCGCGCGACGGCGTCACGTTGGTCGCGGCCAGCACTGCCAGCGGCAGCGCCATCGCCACGCCGGCCAATGTGCCGAAGAGCGCGATGTCGATCGTCTCCAGCGTGGGCCACGCCACGTCGGGCAGCTTGGCGAAGTCGGGCGGGCTGGCGCGTCGGATGATGTCGACCATGCCGAAGAAGCCGGTGACCAGGTCCTGCGGGCGGGCCTGCACCACGATCAATGACTGCACCACCACCAGGATGGCGACCACCACACCGACCGTGCGTGCCGCGACGGCGGCGGCGCCCCTCACGCGGCTTCGGCGAGATACAGCCGCTGCACCGCTTCGCGCGAGAGGTCGGCGCATTTGCAGTCGAACGCTACCCGGCCGTCGCGCATGCCCACCACACGGTCGGCGAAGGCGAAGGCCAGATCGACCTGGTGCAGCACGCAGAGCACCGCCAGGCCGTCGCCGTGCGCCAGTCGGCGCAGCAGGCGCATGATGTCCTGCGCCGCCTCCGGGTCGAGGCTCGCCACCGGTTCGTCCGCCAGCATCACCAGGGGCCGCTGCGCCAGCGCCCGCGCGATCGCCACGCGCTGCGCCTGGCCGCCGGACAGGGTGCCGGCGCGCTGTCCCGCCAGATGCGGCAGGCCCACCTGACGCAGATGGTCGCGTGCCGCCGGCAGTTCCTCGGCCGGCAGCCCGCCGAGCGCTGTCCACCAGGTCTGGTGCCGCCCCAGCGTGCCGGACGCGACGTTGGCCAGCACGCTGCGCCGGCGCACGAGGTTGGCGTGCTGCGAGATCATCGCCAGGTCCAGCCGGGCGCGGCGGAGCCTCTCGCCGGTGAGGCCGGAGATCTCGGTGCCGCTCAGCCAGACCTCGCCCGCGGTCGGCACCAGCGCCCGGGTGATGCAGCGCAGCAGCGTGGTCTTGCCGCAGCCGTTGCCGCCCAGCACGATCAGCAGTTCGCCGGCCTGCACCTCCAGATCGAGATCCGCCAGGGCCAGCTTGCCGTTCGGGTAACGCAGCGACAGCCCGCCGGCCCGCAGGATCGGCGGGGTCAGCTCAGTTTCTCCAGGTCGATGTTCAGGGTCTTCACCAGGTCGCGAACGCCATCGTATGCGGAGTCGGTCTGCGGCACGAAGTGGTCGCCGCCGAGACCCATGATCTTGCGGTCCGCCTCGGGCAGCACCGAGAGGTCGAGCGTCTGGAGCACGACGGTCAGGCGCGCCTTGAAGCCGGCCGGCAGGTCGCCGCGCACGGTGATCGGGTCGGTCGGGATCGGGTCGGACTTCCACAGGAAGACGACGTCGCCGTCCTTGTAGTGGCCGCGCTGGGTGGCGGATTCGAGCTGCTCGGAGTTCAGCTCGCCGGCGTCGACCTTGTGGTTGTACAGCGCCTCGAACGAGGAGGTGTGGCTGCCGGCGTAGATCGGGCGGATGTCCTTTTCGGGATCGATGCCGGCCTTGCGCAGGCCGTAGGCCGGGAACAGGTGGCCGGAGGTGGAGGCGGGATCGGAGAAGGCGAAGGAGTGGCCGCGGATTTCGGCGACCGTCTTGATGCCGGAGCCGGGCCAGGTGACCAGGCTCGCCCAGTAGCTGTCGGGTTTGCCGTCCTTGTTGCCGAATGCGGCGACCGCCTGGGCCTTGGCGACCTGGTGCGCCAGGACGTAGCCCAAGGGGCCGAACTCGCCGATCTCCAGCTTGCCCACGCGCATCGCCTCGATCTCGGCGTTGTAGGTGGTGGTCAGGTAGACCTTGACCTCGCAGCCGAGTTTGTCGCCGAGGACCTTGGCGATGTGGTCGTAGATGGGCACCAGCTTGGCCGAGGTGTCATAGGGCTCGACGCCGAAACGCACGACGCCGCCGTTCGGGCAGTCCGGGGCGTTGGCGGCCTGGGCGGGCGGGACTGCCAGGGCGATGAGGGCGGTGGCGGCGGCCAGGCCGGCCCAACGGTGGGTTCGGTTCATCGGTGCACTCCGGGTTGCGGCGATGACCGGGGTTCTAGGCGGCGGGGGTGCAGGGGCGATGACAGTGGGGTGAAGCTTCTGTGGCACTGGGGTTGCCCCCGGCACTAGGTCAGCAGGCGCCTGGCCTCGGCGGCGTCGGCGGCGATCTGCGCTTTCAGGGCGTCGAGGCCGGGGAAGCGGCGCTCCTCGCGGATGTAGGCGTGCAGCGCCACCGAGAGTTCGGCGCCGTAGATGTCGGCGTCGAAGTCGAAGATGTTGACCTCGAGACGGCTTTCCGGACCCTCGTTTACGGTCGGCCGGCGGCCGATATTGGCCACGCCGTTGCGCCATTGGCCGTCGGGCAGCCGGACGGTCACCGCGTAGACGCCGCGCGCGGGCTCCAGATGACGCCCAAGGGCGATGTTGGCGGTGGGGAAGCCGATCGTCCGGCCGCGCGCGTCGCCGTGCGCGACGGTGCCGCGGATGGTCCAGGGGCGGCCGAGATCGGCGGTGGCGCGCTCGGGATAGCCGTCCTGGAGCACGCGGCGGATGCGCGTGGCGGAGATCGGGCCGGCGCCATCGGCGAGCAGCGGCACCAGGGTCAACCCCATGCCGAGGGCCTCGGCGCGCGCGGCGAGCAAATCGGTGCCGCCGCCGCGGCGCCGGCCGAACGCAAAGTCAGGGCCGCATACCAGGTGACGGGCGCCGAGACCCTGGTGCAGCACCTCGGTCACGAAGGTCTCGGCCGGCATCAGGCTGAATTCGTAGTCGAAGCACAGCTCGTAGAGCAGCGTGACGCCCAACGCCTCCAGTGCCGCGGCGCGTTCGGCCGACAGCGTCAGGCGGAACGGCGGGTCGTCGGGGCGGAAGTGTTCGCGCGGATGCGGCTCAAAGGTCAGCACGCCGAGAGGTACCTTCGGCCGCGCCGCGTGCGCCGCCTTGATCACCTCGGCATGGCCGCGATGCACGCCGTCGAAATTGCCCAGCGCCACCGTGGCGCCGCGTGCATCGGCGGGGAGCTCGCGCCAGTCGTGGAAGATACGGATCACGATCGCGACGGGACCTGGACGTAGGCCTCGCCGTCGATCACCACGGTGTCGCCGACGGTGCAAACGGTGCTGAGCGTGGCGCGCTTCTTTTCCGCGTTGAGCGCGGTGACCGTGGCGGTGGCCTTCACGGTGTCGCCAATCTTCACCGGGGCGGCGAAGCGCAGCGACTGGCGCATGTAGAGCGAGCCGGGGCCGGGCAGGCGGGTGCCGAGGACCGCGCTGATCAGGCCGGCGCTCAGCATGCCGTGGGCGATGCGCTCGCCGAAGATCGATTGCTTCGCCGCTTCGGCGTCGATGTGGATCGGGTTGGTGTCTGTCGAGACCGCCGCATACAACAGTATGTCGGCCTCGGTGATGGTTTTGCCGAGGCTGGCGGTCTGACCGACCTCGAGATCCTCGAAGAAGAAGCCTGTGGTCATGCGCGGCGCCTCGCGGGGTTGCCGCGGTCTTCTGGGCGAAGGCGAGGGTTAAATCAACCGCTTGCGGCGGTGCCGGGCGCGCCGGGCGGCCCCTGCCCGGCGGTCATCGCTTTCTCGTCGGCGAGTGCCGCGGCGACCAGCACGGGATCCGGCGGATAGGAGGCGGCGGCGAGGGCCTGGGCCTGGGTCATCAGGTCGCGGCGCCAGGGCGGGATCTCGTTGCCGAAGCGATCGCGCGGACTGAACACGGCGGGGATCGGGGTGGCGCCGGGGTGGAGTGCGATGAACCCGGGCGGGACTTCCGTGGTGCCACCGGCTGGCTCCGCGGGCGGCGGGTCGGGTGCGGCGGCAGGCGCGGCTCTCGGTCTGGCGCGCCCGGGCTGCGGTGCCGGGGCCTGCGGCTTGCGGAGATAGCGCAGCGCGGAGGCGTAGGCGCGGCCGGCGGCGAGTGCGCTGCCGCGCAGCCGCAGGGCGGTTTCGTCGGAGATGCCGGGGCGGGCGGCGCGGGCGAAACTGTCCATCGCCGACTGGGCCGCGGCGATCGCGATGGCGGCGAGCTGGGCCTCGGCCGGATCACGCGGATCGAGCGAGGCGAGCAGTTCCCGCGCGGCTTCCTGGTGCGCGCCGGCATCGGGGCCGGGGATGGCTGCGGCGAGGGTGTGCAGCAGGTGTGCGGTGAAATTGGGCGAGGGCTGACCGGGCTTGCCAGCGGAGCGTGCGTGCGTGGGGTCCGGGCTCTGCATGTCCACAACGGTCTCTCCCGCCGCAGGCTATGCGGCCGGTGGGATCATACGAACATTCCATGAACAAAGTGTTAATGCCGGATCGCGGGGAGAACGGCTGGGCCAAGCCAGCCATGACGAATGGGTGTGGTCAGAACCCTGGCCCTGGCGGCTGCTGGCTGGTGGAGAACGAATGTGTCGTATCCAGTGTCGTGCTGTCCGGCGTGGTGGAAGAGGACTTTGTGGTGTCCCCGGTGGTAAAGCCTGGCTTCTTTTGCAGTGCGGCTGCGGGGTTGCTGTCCAGTCGCTGCAACAGACTGTTGAAACTGACGTCTGGCGCGGCGAAGGGATCGGGCTGCTTGTAACCGACGTCGGGCGCGGCTTCGGGCTGCTTGTAACCGATGTCCGGCGCGGCGGGCGGATCGGGCTGCGGGGTGGCGATCATGGGGCCGGGTGTGTCGGCGCTAAGCGCATCGGTGGGCGGGGCTGCGTATAGCGGCGTGTCGAATTGGTTATCCCCCTGGTTGTCGCCCTCTGCCGCCAGCATTGTGGCAGGCAGCGCGATACATCCAGCGATTGCAAACGCGAGGCGGGCGGTCACGTGCCAGGAGGCCACTGCTATCTCCGCTGCGGCAAATTCGACGTATTGACCGGTACATCTCCCGCGCGCTCAACACAAGTTAACGTTGTGTCGGAAGCGTAGCAAATGCGAAACGCGGCTTGAGCCGGCGGGACCTGCTGCGGTAATGCTTCGGTCGAATCAATTGTGGAGGAGGAATGTCATATCGTTTGCCACGGCTCGTCGTGGCCGCGATGGTCGCGGCTGCGCCGTTGGTGTCCGCGCACCCGGCCGAAAAGCAGGCGGAGCGCGGGAAGTACCTGGTCGAACTCGGCGGCTGCACCGATTGTCATACGCCGGGCAATTTTCTCGGCCATCCGGATCTGGCGCGGTACCTGGGCGGCTCGGATGTCGGTTTCGGCATTCCCGGGCACGGGGTTTTCGTCCCGCCAAACCTGACGCCGGACAAGGAGACGGGACTGGGGAACTGGACCGAGCAGCAGATCGTGACCGCGATCACCACCGGAGAACGGCCGGACGGGCGCATGCTCGCCCCGGTCATGCCGTGGATGGGCTTGTCGCACCTGACGAAATCCGACGCGCTGGCGATCGCGGCATTTCTGAAGAGCATACCGGCGGTGAAGAACAAGGTGGCCGGGCCGTTCGGGCCGGATGCGCAACCGAGCGTATTCGTGATGTCGGTGCAGCCCGGGGAGGTCTACGCGGGCCTGGCGAAGGCGAAGTAGTCGCGCCGGATGGTTGGAACGCGAGTCACTCCGGCATCGTCGTTGCCGGTTGCTGGCCGGGATTCTCTCCTCCCCGCTGGTAATTTTGCACAGCAAAGGAGCCCAATCATTTCGGGGCCATAATTTTGCCGCACCAACCACCGTTCGGCTCCCGAGCGGCACTTACCTTTCCTTCAGGGGATCAGTCGCTTTCTCAAGAAATGGCGCTTTTGGCCGGCGGGATAATCGTCCAGCATGCCGAACATCTCATACCCAACTGCTTCATAGAAGCCGCGCGCCTGAAAGGTATTTAGCCACACTGAGTGGCAACCCCTCGCGATGGCGTGGTTTTCGGCACGCATCATCAACTCGGTCCCAATACCGCGATGTCGCAAACCGTCATCAACCCAAAGGCCGTCAACAAAGAGCCAATCACAATAGATCATTCCGGAGACACCGCCCTTGAGACAAGCGGCGTCGTCCTGCAATAACAGGGCGAACCGTTCGAATTTGGACGGGAATGTGCGGTGATGAAAGGCATCAATCTTCTGGATGAGGTTGTTGCGAGTTTCGACAGATGGGCTGTCGTCCCAAATGACATGAAGACCCGGTTCGATATCGGCCAACTGCATGGCTGCGGTCTCCTGGTTGGGTCATCTATAGATGGAGCCGGCTCGGCTATGGGTGGAAGCCAGACCATTCCAGTTCCACGGCACCGACCTCAGTGAATTACGAAAGTCCACGCATGCGGCCTGAAATTGTTGCCTATGGCGCGCTCACCTTCTCGATCGGCGGTGGCTTCCAGGTCCCATCCAGTATCGAGGGTGGAGTCTCCTTCGGCCAATGCCGGTTTCGCTGCGTCAATTCCGGGTTGTCGTCCTACACCCGTCGCACGGACGATCACAATTGGTCATCGGAGTGTCATCCGGCGCGGGAGTTGGCGTCGAGAAGCGGCCTCGTTGACGAAGCATCCTGGCCTCTCGGCCGCGCGTGGTGTAGGTCGCGACCGCCTCGGCCTTCTCATGGGGCTTCGTGACCGGTTGGCCGTATCCCGAACGAGCGATCGCGAGCTTTCCACCACATCGACCATCGGGATGTTGCCGTCAGGGTGGATCACCAGGTGCAAGATCAGTAGGTGCGTGAACCCTGCTCTGTGCAAACCAATCATTCCATGTAACCGCAGGCAAGACTTCTGTTGCGCAGGTAAGATCGATTGTGTTTCCTCCCATATTTTGATTGTACGCGACACCAAGTGTATTAGATCTACGGGTACCTACGAGGCCACTGAGATGGTTATCGTCGTCAGCCCATACGGTGTACTGAAGCCAGTAATAGGCCAGCGGAGCCCCCCCAAAACGCTGTTGTCCACCGGTCCACGTCACCATCTTGCCTACTTCGGTCACCGGTGAGAGGACGGGATAGCCCATCTCATAAAACTTGACCCACGGCGTGCCATCAGGCTTGTGAAAGAAGATAACGTCGGCTGAATAACGCACTCCATACACAGGGTGATTTGCTACTCCCCCGAGCACGATCCTTCCGGTGCAGACCCTCTGCTGCATTGTATCAAGGATAGGCGACTTGACCGGATCGTTCGTTATGGTGAAGGGGCTCTTCGACGACACGGGCGTGTAACCGGCAGCCACCGGCTGATGGTGCCGGTGCGCCAGGACGTAGTGCAGCGAAATGTCTATATCGGCCTGCGGCTCGCCCTCCGGAAACGGCCGCACGAACCCTCCGTGGAACACCGCGGGGCCCGCCGTGTCGAGCGAAGGAGATCCCGAGCTTGCCACCACGTCGACCCTGAAGATCCTGCCGTCAGGGCGGATCACCAGGTGGACTTTGACAGTGCCACCCTCATCGTTGTTCGACGCGTGTCTGGGATAGTAGGCGTGCGCGTCCCACCATGCCTGCAACTGCCGCATCAAGTCGCGGCGCGCCGCGTTCCCCGGCTCCTGGTTCGTTATGCTGAAGTCCTGGCACAACGCGGGTGCGTAGCCGGCGGCCATAGGCGTCAGAACAAGAGCTGCAACAAGGGCAGATGAGGCGACCGACAACCGCATCGGGTATCCTCCCTTCTTGGATCAGCACCCAGACTTCCGTTGAAGCGAGGCGACAGGCAGGGACATTGGCCCGTTCCGGGCGCATGTCCAGGATTTTCGGTATCGGGAGCGGGGCTGTTTTTCAAGAGGCCCTGGGGTTGCATCGGCTCACCCGCCGTTGTCCGCCGGGCTGTAGTGCAGCGCCACCACGACATCAGCCACTACATCGCGACCATCCTGATGTTGCCGTCAGGGCGGATCAGGAGATGAAAGAGCAGAAGGTGCAGTAACCATGCTCTGTGCAAACCAATCATTCCACGTAATCGTAGGCAAGACCTCTGTTGCGCAGGTGAGATCGACTGAGTTTCCCGCCAAGTTGGCATTATACGCGACGCCAAATCTATTAGTCATACGGCTACCTATGGCGCCAGTGAGATGGTTATCGCCGTCAGGCCATACGGTGTACTGAAGCCAATAAATCACTTCCCCCTTAGGACCCGCATGCTCCATTCGACCGGTCCACGTCACCATCTTGCCTACTTCTGTCACCGGAGAGAGGCTGGGATAGCCCCTCTCATGAAACTTGACCCATGGCGTGCCATCAGGCTTGCGAAAGAAGATTGCTTGGGCCCAATAATGCACTCCATACCAAGGGTGATTTGGTATCCCCCCCAACGTGAGCGTTCCGGTGCAGGTCCTTCGCAGCATTGTATCAAGGATAGGCGACTTAACCGGATCGTTCGTTATGGTGAAGGGGCTCTTCGACAACACGGGCGTATAACCAGCAGCCACCGGCTGATCGTGCCGGTGCGCCAGGACGTAGTGCAGCGAAATGTCTATATCGGCCTTCGGCTCGCGCTCCGGGAACGGCCGCACGGACCCTCCGCGGAACACCGCGTCGCCCGCCGTGTCGAGCGAGCGCGATCCCGAGCTTTCCAACACATCGATCGTCCAGATCTTGCCGTCAGGGTGGATCACCAGGTGGACTTTGACAGTGCCACCCTCATCGCTGTTCGACGCGTGTCTGGGGTAGTAGGCGTGCGCGTCCCACCATGCCTGCAATTGCCGCATCAAGTCGCGGCGCACCGGGTCCGCGGGCTCCGCTTGATTCGTTATGCTGAAGTCCTGGCACAACGCGGGCGCGTAGCCGGCGGCCACAGGCGTCAGAACAAAAGCTACAGCAAGGGCAGATGAAGCAATCGACAACCGCATCGCGTTTTCTCCCCTTGTTTAGATCAACACCGGCCTTCCGCTGAATGATGCGACCGGCAGGAGCATTGGCCGGTGCCTGACGCATGTCCAGGATTTCTGCACGATCGCAAAATACCTGGCGTGAATATCCCGTGTCGGGATCGGATCATCCGCCGCTGTCCGCCGGGCGGTAGTGCAGCGTCACCACGACATCAGCCGGCTGCGCGGGCGTGCCCGGCGGGAACGGCGGCAGATGGGCGTTGCGAAACACCGCGACCGCCGCCGCATCGAGCACACTCAATCCCGAGCCTTGCACCACTTCGATCGACGTGACCTGGCCGTCAGGGGCAATGACGATGTGGACTTTTACGTTGCCACCCTCATTGGTCTGCGACGCCTCCTTAGGATAGAAGGAGTGCTGGTCCCACCACTGCTTCAGCTTCCCCATCCAGGCGGCGCCATTGTTCGCACCGCTCGCGCTGCTCGCGGCATTCTGCCCGCCCGTCGCGTGCGCAGGCGCCCCCGCTGGGTTGACCGGAGCGCGGGCGGCGGCACGCTGTGGCGGCGCCCGCGGCGGGTGCACCTGCGCCACCGGCGGGGGTGGCGGCGGGACCGGCATTGGCGCGGGTGCCGGCGTTGGTGGCGGTATCTCAGCTTGCTGAACCGGCGGGGGTGGCGGCACGTCCGGTGCGGGTGCCGGCATTGGTGGCGGTATCTCGGCTTGCTGAACAGGTGGGGGCGGAGCAATCGGCGCGGCGGTTGCCTCCGTCGGGGCGGGCGGCTCCGGCGTCGCCTCAGCCGGCCCGTCCCCCATAATAAGATCCACCGTTTGCTGCTCCGACCCACTTGTTGGTGGCTGCGTTGGTGGAATTATCAGCAAGCACAGCAAAAGCGTCAGGTGCAGCGCCAGTGAAAGCAAGACCGGCCAGCCCAGCGTTTCGCGGCGGTGCACGCGCGCTGCCATTCGTTGGCCGCTGCTTAGCATCGATCGAACCGGACTGAGCGGTGTTTCACCCCAGGATGCGCCACTGTTCGAGATTGACGATCTGAGCGGAGAGGCGGAGCCGACCACTATCGGACATGGTGGTGCTTTCCAATCGCCGCAATGTCAGGCTGGCTTTCCTACAGGTCGACTGCGGAGCCCTGCAACCTGCTCAAATACAAGAATGCGCCTCCAGTCGTTCTTTGTGCCGATCGATCATGGTCCAGCCGTGCGCCGTCAAGGCAGCGGGTTCCAGTGTCACCGGGGCCGCGTTGCTCCGTCGGAACCGTGATCAAAAGCTTGTGCAGCTTTTTTGAGTAAGACCTGTCCAGCTCTTACCACCCGCCGCCTTGCACTCATTCGAGGTAGGAAGCTGGAGCAACGAGCCACCGCTGCAAGCAGCCTGCTGATAGCACAGGCCATGATCAGCGCCCGGCCCGGGTGGCTGTTGCGGGCCGCACCCACTGACGGCGATGACAGGAACGAGTGTTGTCGATACCAGGATGATACGCCAGACGTTCATGATTGCATTTTCCTCCCCAATTGGACGCAGCGTCGTGCGTCTTGTCGGGAACGGTAGGCGCGTTCGTGAGAGGGGGCAATTCGACGCGAGCGCGCGATGTCGGATATTCTATCATGTCAAGGAATTTGAAGCATTCGTAAAGTACTCAACGGCTCGGTCAAGTAGAAACACGGGGTCATTTGCATTCATTTCGATCTGGGGTCCAGAATACTTGCCGCGCTCCGCGATTACTTGCCGCCCTGCGCCACAAGATGCAGGTCGAGCGATGGCTGCCAGTTTCCAGCTCCACCCGCGCCACCGCCGCCCCCGCACTTCGGCCGGACATGAGGGTCGAGGGGGCGGCGACGGCCAGGGGCGCCGTGTCATGTTGGCCGGGCTGTGACCTTGTCGGCGGCGTCGGGCATGCGGTAGCCACTGCGACGACCCTTCAACAGCCGGGGACCGATCGATGCCGCAGACCGATGTGGGACGCTCCGAGGACCTTCTGGCCGAGCTGGCGGAATGGGTGGCGATGGAAACCCCCACGACGGACGCCGCCGCGGTCAACCGGCTGATGGATGTGGCCGAGGACGAACTGGCGCGGGCGGGCGCGGCGCTGACCCGCATTCCTGGCCGTGACGGGTTCGGCGACAACCTGATCGCGCGCACGCCGGGCGAGGGGAAGCCGGTGGTCGTGGCGGGGCATCTGGACACGGTCTGGTCGCACGGCACGCTGGACGGCATGCCGTACCAGGTGAACGGCGAGAAGGCGCACGGGCCGGGCATCTATGACATGAAGGCGGGCAGCTTTCTCGCGTTCCATGCGGTGTGCTCCATCCTGCGCCAGCGGACGAAGACGCGGCGGCCGATCGTGCTGCTGCTGACGCCGGATGAGGAGGTGGGCAGCCCGACGTCGCGCGAGTGGATCGAGCGCGAGGCCGCGGAGGCCGCCTGCGTGCTGATCCCGGAACCCGCCGGACAGGGTGGCGCCTGCGTCACCGCGCGCAAGGGCGTCGGACGGTTCGTGATGCGGGTGGAGGGGCGCGGCGCTCATTCGGGCGGGGCGTTCCAGGATGGGGCATCGGCGGTGGTGGAACTGGCGCGGCAGATCGTGCGGATCCACGGGATGGTGGACCTCGACCGAGGCATTACGCTGAACGCGGCGCCGGTGTGGGGCGGATCGCGGCCGAACGTGATCTCGCCGGATGCCGGGTGCGAGATCGACCTGCGGGTGAACTCGGTGGCCGACGGCGAGCACATGGAGCGGATGCTGCTGGAGACCACGGCGCTGACGCCGGGCTGCCGCGTCGTGGTGGCGGGCGGCATGAACCGTCCGCCGTATACCGAGGGCTCGGGGATCCTGGCGCTGTACGACAAGGCGCGCGGGATCGCCGAGACGGTGGGGATCGCGTTGCCGCGGCAGCATCGCGGCGGCGGTTCGGACGGCAACTTCACCGCGGCGATGGGCGTGCCGACGCTGGACGGGCTGGGCTGCCCCGGTGCCGGCGCGCATGCCAGCCACGAGCACATCCTGTGGCAGCACCTGGCGTCGCGCGCCGCGCTGATGGCGGGGCTGCTGGAGACGCTGGAGTAGCGCGAAGCTGTTATCGGTGGGGTGGAGCGAGTCCCTGCTTGGGGGAGATTGCTTCCCGGTCACGTCCGGGACCGCTGCGCTCCTCGCAGTGACAGGGGCGTAGGGTTCGTGCTGTTCAATTCGCAGGCGTTCATCTGCGGCTTTTTGCCGGTTGTGCTGGCGCTGTACTACGCGTTCGCGGCGCATCGCGTGGCGCGGCAGGCGATCGTGGTGGTCGCGTCGCTGTTCTTCTACGGCTGGTGGGATGTTCGCTTCGTGCCACTGCTCGCCGGCCTGACCGTCGCCAACTGGCTGATCGTGCGCTGGTTCGCCGCCGCCGGTGCGAGATGGATTCCGGTGCTGGGTGTCGTGCTGAACCTCGCGGTGCTCGGGCTGTTCAAATACGCCGACTTCTTTCGCGGCACCGTCGATGCCCTGCTGGGTGAGAGCTATCGGCCCTGGGACCTGATCCTGCCTCTCGGCATCAGCTTCTTCGTGTTCCAGAAGATCTCCTACCTGATCGATTTGCGGCGCGGCGACCGGCACATCTACGGCTTCCTCGACTTCTGCATGTTCGTCACGTTCTTTCCGCAGCTCATTGCCGGCCCGATCGTGCGGCACAACGAGATCATCCATCAGTTCCGGCTCGATCCGCGCCGGCCGGCGATGTGGGAGAACCTGTCGCGCGGCTTCGTGCTGTTCGTGATCGGTGTGGCAAAGAAGGTGGCGCTGGCGGACACCCTGGCGATGGTGGCCGACCCGCTGTTCGGCAAGGCGGTGGGCGCGTCGCTGTCGGCGGCCGAGGCGTGGATCGCCACTGGGGCATATACGCTGCAAATCTACTTCGACTTTTCCGGCTATTCCGACATGGCGATCGGGCTGGCGCTGATGTTCGGGTTCAGCCTGCCGCTGAACTTCAACGCGCCGTATCGTGCCGTGTCGGTGCGGGACTTCTGGCGGCGCTGGCACATGACGCTGTCGCGTTTCCTGCGCGACTATCTTTACATTCCACTCGGCGGCAACCGCTGCGGCCCGCTGCGCCAGGCGGTCAACGTCGTCGCCACGATGCTGCTGGGCGGGCTGTGGCATGGCGCAAGCTGGACCTTTGTCGCCTGGGGCGGACTGCATGGCGCGGCGCTGGCGGTGAACCATGTCTGGCAGGGCAGGGGGTTTCGGCTGCCGCGCGCCGTCGCGTGGGCACTGACGCTGCTGTTCGTCATGGCCTGCTGGGTGCTGTTCCGCTCGGCCGCGTTCGCGACCGCGGGTGACGTGCTGGCGTCGATGATCGGGTTGCATGGGCTGGGGCGGGTCTCGCTCGACCGCGAGTTCGTCGTGGCGCTGATCGGCGGCGCTGCGGTTGCGCTGCTTGGACCGACCAGCCAGGAGATGGCGCTGGAGAAACTCCAGCCGAGGGCGTGGATGGCCATGCCGGCGGGTCTGGCGCTGGCGTATCTGCTGCTGCTGGTGGGCGGACGGCTGCCGAATGTCTTCATCTATTTCCAGTTCTGACGCGAGCGTGGCCTGGCGCCGCTTCTTCCGCCTGGCGGCGGGCACGGCGGTGCTGGTGGTCGCGGCGATCTATGCGTTCGTCGTGCTGGTGGATCCGTTCGACACTTTGCCGCTGTCGCCGCCGGCCAATCGCGTGCCGGTGGCGACCAATGCGCGCTATGCGTTCCCGTCGTTGGCGCGATCGGACCGGTTCGACAGCGCGATCTTCGGCACCTCGACCAGCCGTCTGCTGCGTCCTGTCGTGCTGAACGCGGAGTTCGGCGCGCGGTTCGCCAACCTGTCGATGAATGCCGCGACGGCGTACGAGCAGTCGCGTCTGATGGCGGTGTTCCGGGACGCGCATCCTGACGCGCGCTTCGTGCTGATGGGGTTGGACATCAGCTACTGCGGGGTTGGCGAGGCGGAGGCGAAATTCACCCCGCGGCCGTTTCCGGCGTGGATGTACGACGGCAGCCTGTGGCGCGGCTACGGCGAGATGTTCAACCTCTATGCGGTGCAGGAGGCCGGCCAGGAGTTCGGCATCCTGACCGGCGTCAAGCGTCAGGTCTATGGCAGCGACGGCTATACCAGCTTCGTGCCGCCGGACAGCGCCTATGATCCGGCGCGCGTCGCGCGGCATCTGCGTGACGATCAGAAATTCATGTTGGCGGGCGGCAGCGGGGAGCCTGCGGGCTGGAACTATCCGGCGCTGGACCGGTTGGATGCGGATCTGTCGGCGCTGGGGGATGCCACGCGGAAGATCCTGTTCTTCGTGCCGTACAACCAGAAGATGATGCCGCCGGACGATTCGCCGAGCGCGTCGGTGTGGCGCGAGTGCAAACGGCGCGTTGTGGCGATGGCGAAGCGTTTGCCGAATGCGCTCGCGGTCGATTTCATGCGGCCGAGCCCGATCACCGACGACGATGACAACTATTGGGACGGCATGCATTACCGGGTCGGGATCGCCGACCGCATCGCGCGCGATCTCGCGGCGGCGGATCGGGGCGAGGTGTCGCCGGACTATGCGTTGCTGGGCGGAAGCGCGATCGCCTCAGCCCGGCGCTAGAGCACTTTCAGGCTGGGCGGAAACGGCGGCAAGTCGGTCTGTCACTATACCGACTGCGACGAATGGTTGAACGGATTCCAGTCATCGTGAAAACGCTCTAGCACGGGATGAGCGCTCAAGGACGCGCTGATCCCGTGCTCTCTTTTTGTTCGATCGCGTGATTCAGACTGCCGGCGATTTCCGCCTCCCGTCATCACGCTCTGAGCGCTCGGCCAGCGTCATGAACACCGGCACCGCGGCGGCAAGGTCGGCGACGCGCGCTTTCTCGGTGGGGGTGTGTGCCTCCGCGATGTCGCCGGGTCCCAGCACGACGCACGGCGCGATCGCCTGCAACTCGGATGCGTCGGTGCCGTAGGGCGCGGTGCCCGGCGGTTTGCCGAGGAGATCGACGCACAGGCGCACCAGTTCGTGGTTGGGCGGCAGTTCCGGCGGGAAGCCTTCGCGCGCCTCGCTCACCGCGATGCCGAAGCGGCCTGCGGCGTCATGCACGGCTTGCAGCACGGGGGTCGGGTCCATCTTGGCGGAGTAGCGGAACTTGATGCGGGCGGTGGCCTTGGGCACGGTCACGTTGACCGCCGCGCCGTGGTTGTCGATCACCACGTTGAAGTCGCTGTATGGCGGATCGTAGTCGGGGTCCTGGAGGCTGGCATCGCTGCGCAGCCGCTCGAACACGCCCTTCATCTCCATCAGGAACGGGATGAGTTCCCAGTTCGCGTTGCGTCCGCGGCCGGTGCTGCTGTGCGCCTGCACGCCGGTCGCGACGCAGGTGAACGCGATATGGCTGCGATGTCCGCGCACCGGCACGAGCGAGGTCGGTTCGGCGACGATGATACCGGCCGGCTTCACCTGCCGCACCAACTCCGATTGGCGCGCGATCAGCCGCGCGCCCTGCTTGGTGGTCTCCTCGTCGGTGGTGATGAGCAGTGTGATGGGCACGCGCCCGGGCAGCGCGCGCGCCGCGACGATGGCAGCGGCGACCGGACCTTTCATGTCGGTGCTGCCGAGACCGTGGAGGATACCGTCGGCGCCGAGACGCGCGGACCAGGGATTTTCCTGCCAGCCGGTGTCGGGCACCGTGTCCATATGGCCGGAGAGCGCGATGCCGCCCATCGGGCCGCGGTGCGCCACCAGCGCGCGCTTCGCCACGCCGGCGTCGTCGGCGTAGTCGATGCGCTCGATATCGAAGCCCGCGAGGGCCGCCTCGATCCGGTCGGCCACCGGCAGGTTGGAAACGAAGCTGCGGCTGTCCAGCGACACCAGATCGCGGGCCAGCGAGGCGACGTCGTTCTCGATGCTGTTCGTCACGGTATTCTCGCCAGTTTCCGGCGGTCAGTTTCGCCGGAGCGAGGACCGTCTGACAATCGGCCGACAGTGCAATAATCGACGGCCGTTGCGGGGCAGGCGAGCCGCTTGGCGAATTCGTCGGCCGGCAGGGGGCGGCCGAACAGGAAACCCTGGACTTCCTCGCAGCCTTCGTCCCGTAGGGTGGGGATCTGGTGCTGCTGCTCGACGCCTTCCGCGTTGACGCGAATTCCCATCGCATGGCTCATGCGAAGCACGGCGCGCACGATCTCGCTGGCCTGCGGATCCTTCCCCAGGTTGCTGACGAACGAGCGGTCGATCTTGATCTTGTCGAAGCGGAATTTCTGGAGGTATCCGAGGCTCGAATAGCCGGTCCCGAAATCATCCATCGCAATCGACACTCCCAGCCTGCGCAGGCGGTGCAGGATCGACAATGTCTCGGGGGTTTCGGTCAGCAGCACGCCCTCGGTGATCTCCACCTCGAGGCGCTGCGGTGCAAGACCTGCCTGTTGCAGGGCATGCTGTACCAGTTCGACGAAGCCGGGGCGTCTGAATTGCACCGGCGAGACGTTCACCGCCATGCAGCCGAGTTCGGGCCAGGTGGCGGCCTGACGGCATGCTTCCACCAACACCCATTCGCCGATCTGGATGATGAGGCCGGTCTGCTCCGCGAAAGGTATGAACTCGTCGGGACTGACTTCACCGCGCCGTGGATGCGACCAGCGGATCAGGGCCTCTGCGCCGACGATGCGATGCTCGGCCAGATCGAACTGAGGCTGATAGTGCAATCTGAACTGGTGGCTGGCCAACGCTTCCCTGAGGTCGCTTTCCAATGCACGCCGTTCCTGAAGCGTCGCATTCATCTCGGCCTCGAAGAAGCGATAGGTACCGCGGCCCTCCTCCTTGGCGCGGTAAAGCGCAACATCGGCCTCTTGCAGCAGAAGACCGGGGTCGCACGGCGACAGTCTGAGCTCCGTCTCGCCGCGGACTGAAATACCGGCGCTGGTACCCAAGGTCATCGTTTGACCGTTGACCTCGAACGCCTCGGACAATTCGTCGACGAACCGCTGGGCGAGCGTTTCGACATCCGCCAGATGGCGCGCATTGACCTGGAGGATGGCGAATTCATCGCCTCCAAGCCTTGCCAGAGTGTCCGTCTCGCGCAGGCAACCGCTGAGTTGGGCGGCGACCTGCACCAGCAATTGATCGCCGGCGGAGTGGCCAAGCGTGTCGTTGATGTCCTTGAAGTGATCGAGATCGATGAAAATCACTGCGACCGCGCCGCCATGACGGCGCGACCAGGCCAGGGAGTGATCAAGGCAACTCTGGAACAGCGCGCGGTTGGGCAATCCGGTCAGCGAATCGTGCGTCGTCAGGTGGGCCGACCGGTCTTTGAGTGCCATGAGTGCGCCGGCCACGGCGCCGACCTCGTCGTGTTTGGTGATGCCGGGCACGACGGTATCCAGTGCACCATCCGCCAGCCCGCGCATCGCCAGTGCGAGGCGGCGGAGCGGCCGGGTGATGGACAGACCGAGGGCGAGAGCGATCGCCAGGCTCAGAATGCAGGCGGCGACGGCAGTTCGCAAAACGGTGGCCTGCAACGACTTCTGCGCTGTCATGCCGTGCTCGCGGCGGATCGTCCGCTCGGCCGCGATGGCCCTGGCCTGCTCGCCAGCGGACGCGGCGGCTTGCGAGGCGGTCCTGGTCAGCATCGATAGCAGCGCGCCGCGCCGGGCGTTCGTGGCCTGCACCTTGGTCACGGCGGTCCGCATCGCGTCCAGGTCTGCGGCTACCGCGGTCGCGAGACGCTGAAGCCGCGGCAGGCCCACGCTTGCCTCGGCCATTGCGGCCACGATCTGCTTGCCGTGATCGATCACGTCGGTAGCGGCGGCGAGCTGAACGGCGTCCTCGGTCGCGGCACCTCGCCCGTCTGCCATGATGGCGCGCGCGACATCGGCCATCAGTGCGCTCCCGGCACCGGCGAGTGTGCTGTCGCCGAGCCGCGCGGCATTCTCGGCCAGTGCGGTGCTGCTGTTGGATAGCGCGGCCGAAGCCGCCACCAAAGCGGCCAGCGCGGAGCGACGAGAGACAATGGTCTCCGCGACGTTCGACAAGGCGGCGCGAACCGGTTGGATCGTCGCGGCGACACCACTGAGGTCGATGCCTTGCGGCGAGGCATCGCGCATGTCTGCCGCGGCCTGTAGCCGGTCGATCGCCACGGTGAGTGCGCCGCGCTCCGCAGCTCCCTCGGTCCGGAGATACGCGGCCATGCGCAGGCGCGCTGCTGCCAACGCGGCTTGCACTTCGTCGATGCGATCATCGGCGGCCTGGTTGACGCCGTCGGCGCGCAGAGCCTGACCGACCTCTTCACCCGCCCGCCAGACCATCGCCGCCATCACGGCGAGCAGCAGCAGGACGAGGAAGAAGCCCGCGAAGATGCGCGCCATGATCGAGCGCAGCGGATGCGCTCGCATGTCGGCTTGTGCCGCGGTTGCCGGTTGCTCAGACATGCAGTTCGCGGATGCGCGCCACCCGTTCGGCGCCCAGCCGCCGGCCGATGTTGTCGAGGGCGGGGTGTGCTGCCGCCGCGAGCGCGGTGCGGTCGACATTGTCGACGATGGGCATCCCGGCGTTGCGCAACTGGTCGACGCCGAGTTGCTCGCCGTCGGAGGCCGGCGGGTTGACGGCGGCGATGCGAATGGTGCGTCGCGGCCTCGTGGCGCGTCGGTGGCGCGACATTGCGAGTGAAGCCGCGGCCGCGACGAGGAAGCGGCGGCGGCCGGCATTCAGGCTCACGGTGGGGGCTCCATGCGGCCGGGACGAGTGAGCATCCGGCAAACAGCCTAAACGCAGGTTAAGCCTGCGGCTGACGCAGGGGGAGTGCACGACGATGGAACACAATCCATATCGATCTTATCTCGTTGGTAATCGCGGGCGGGCAAACTCGGTGCGTTATGGCGTTCATCGTGCGAGCAGCCGCGCACCGCGTGATTCAGACCTCGGGCGAATCAGCCTCCGGTCATCACGCTCTCGGTGCGTCGATCCGGCGGCGCGTGACGTTGATGCGTATCGGCGTTTGCCTGCTGACCGGTGTCGTCATGGCGGTCGGCCTGATCATGTGGGATCTGCGGGGGGACACGCTCGCCGAGGCCTTGCTCAGCACGGATAATCTGGCGACCGTCCTGGCGGAGCAGACCAGCCGCTCCGTGCAGTCGGTGGACATCGTGCTGCGCGAGGTTCAGGAGCGGATAGGCGCGCTTGGCGTTACCACGCCTGAGGCATTTCGCAGCGTTCTCGGGACGGCGGACATGCACGAGTTCCTGCGCAGCCGGTCGGCGCGCCTGCCGCAGGTCAATAATATCGCGCTCGTCGGTGCCGATGGTATCCGCGTGAATTATTCCGTCGGCTGGCCGGCGCCGGCCGACGACATGTCCGATCGTGAGTATACCCGACATTTTCAGCAGCAGGACGATCGCGGACTTTTTCTCAGTGAGCCGGTGGTCAGTCGGGCAACGGGCGTACCGACGCTGTTCCTGGTGCGGCGGGTGAACGGACCACATGACGAGTTCCTCGGCATGATACTGGGCTCGGTCCCGCTCCGCTTTCTCTCTGACTTCTATCGATCGATCAGTCTGCCGCGGGGTGAATTGTTCATGCTGGTGCGGCGCGATGGTATGGTTCTGATGCGTGACCCCGATGTGCATGCCCTGATCGGGACGAAGCTGCCGATTGCGTCGCCATGGTACGCGGTGGTCGCGCGGGGCGGTGGTGAATTCGAAACGATGGTCTCGTTCGACCAGACACGGCTTGTCTCCGTGAAGCCGCTGCGCGAATACCCGTTGGTCATGAATGTGGGCCTGCCGAAGGCGATGGCTCTGGCGCCTTGGAGGCGGGAAGCGATACTGGTCGCCCTGGGCACGATCGGCGCGGCTTGCAGCACGCTGTTGTTGCTGCGCGCGCTGCATCAGCAGTTCGACGTGCTGACGCGGCAGCAGAACGCGCTCAGTGCACGCAATGGGGAATTGACGCGTGTGTCCGTGGCACTGGAGACGAGCGAAGCGCGGCTCGTGGCCACATCGCGCGAACTGGAGACGACACTTGCGTCGATGGACCAGGGTCTGGTGATGATAGATGCCGGAGGCGTGGTTGCCGTCTGCAATCGGCGAGCGATCGAGCTTCTCGGGTTGCCGGCGGGGTTGATGGCGCTGCGGCCGTCGGTTGAGACCGTATCGATGCTGGGCTTCCTGGCCGAGTTGCTGGGTACGAATAGCGCCGCCGGCGAGGACGCTGCGAGGGCGGCCATCGGCGACGGCAAGGTGCCTCTGGTGCATGAGCGGCGGCTGACGGACGGGCGCATCCTTGAGGTGCGATGCACGAAGTTGAGCGACGTCGGGGGGTGGGTCGTCACGATCGACGACGTCACGACGCGGCGACATGCCGAGCAGCAGGTCGTTTTCATGGCACGACACGATGCGTTGACCACGCTGGCGAACCGGGTGGTGTTCCGTGAGAGGATCGAACTCGCGGTGGCGCAGGCAGACCGCGCTGTCACTGCCGCGGTGATGTGTCTGGACCTCGATCACTTCAAGAATGTGAACGACACTCTGGGTCATCCGATAGGAGACCTGCTGCTGCGCGCGGTTGCCGAGCGGCTGAGCGCCTGTGTGCGGCAGGCGGATACCGTCGCACGGTTCGGCGGCGACGAGTTTGCCGTGATCCAGGCCGGGCCGGAGCGGGCGCAGGATGTCGCAATCCTGGCGGAACGGATCATCGAAGCACTGAGTCTGCCCTATGAGATCGACAATCATCGGGTCAACATCAGTGCCAGCATCGGCATAGCGATGATACCCGCCGACGGGTCGGACGCGGACACACTGCTGAAGAACGCCGATATTGCACTCTATCGCGCCAAGGCGGGCGGGCGCCGCGTCTATCGGTTCTTCGAGCGTGAAATGGACGCGGTCCTGCAAGAGCGTCACAGGCTGGAACTCGATTTGCGCGCGGCGCTCGACAACAGCGAGTTCGAGTTGTTCTACCAACCGCTGGTGGACCTGGCTTCCGGGCAGATCAGCGGCTTCGAGGCATTGACACGCTGGCATCATCCGATACGAGGGCTGGTGGACGCGCGCGAGTTCATTCTGCTGACCGAGGAGATGGGGCTGATAGCACCACTCGGTCAGTGGGCACTTCAGCAAGCATGCCGGCAGGCGGCGGGCTGGCCGGGCGACGTGCGGGTATCGGTCAATCTGTCGGCCGCCCAGTTCATCCATCACGATCTGCTGGGCTGCGTGGCAAAGGCGCTGGAGGACGCCGAACTGGCCGCGAACCGGCTCGAGCTGGAAATCGCCGAGATTTCCCTGTTGCGCCATGGTGACGAAATCACCGGCGTCCTTGATGCACTGCGCGAGCTCGGCGTGCGGATCACCATCGACAATTTCGGCACGGGTTATCTTTCGCTGCGGCATCTGCACGGGTTCTCGATCGACAAGATCAAGATCGACCGGTCGTTCATCCGCGATATGCCTCGTGACAAGGATGCGGCTGCGGTCGTGAGGGCGATCACGACGCTGGGCAAGTCACTCGGGTTGACCACGGTGGCCGGCGGGGTCGAGCGAGCCGACCAGTTGGCGCGATTGCGTGATGACGGCTGTACCGAGGCCCAGGGCTTTCTGTTCGGTGCGCCGAAACCGGCCAGCGAGATCCCGGACATGATCCGGCGGTATCATCCGAGCGTGCCGCAGCCTGCGTGACGCCGGCAGGCAGCGGGTCTCGCGCCTTTGACCACGCGAGAGGCCGCGGCGCACACTGCTTCCATGTCGCCCGCGTATCTTGATCCTCGCACCGGCCAGACCTTCCCGCTCGAGGCGCCGCGCTGGTGCGGTCCCGGCCGCGGGCCGCTGCTGCTGACGCCGCTTGCGGGCATGTCCCGCGCGCAGATCGATGGCGCAACACGCAGCCTTTGGCGCTATCGCGCGGCGCTGCCGTTCCAGCCTGACGAACCGATCACCCTGGGCGAGGGCTGCACGCCGCTGATCCGGCGCCCGCTGCATGGCGCGCCGGCGTTGCTGAAGTGCGAGTGGTTCATGCCGACCGGCAGCTTCAAGGACCGTGGCGCCAGCGTGATGCTGTCGCTGCTGCGCGCACAGGGCGTGCATGACGTGCTGGAGGACAGCTCGGGCAACGGCGGCGCCGCGGTGTCGGCGTATGCGGCGGCTGGCGGACTGCGTGCGACGATCATGGCGCCGGCCTCGACCAGTCCGGCGAAGACCGTGCAGATGCGCGCGCATGGCGCCACGGTCGAGCTGATTCCGGGCACGCGGCAGGACACCGCCGATGCCGCGGTGCGACGCTCGGAGACCACATTCTATGCCAGCCACAACTGGCACCCGTTCTTCCTGCACGGCACCAAGACGCTGGCATACGAGGTGTGGGAGGACCTGGGGTTCCGCGCGCCGGACAACATCATCACGCCGTGCGGTGCCGGATCGAACGTGCTGGGCTGCGAGATCGGCTTTGCCGAGCTGTTGCGCAGCGGCGAGATCGAGAAAATGCCGCGCATCTTCGCCGCACAACCGGCGAATTGCGGGCCGATCGCGGCGGCGTTCCTTGCCGGCAGCGAGGTGCCGGTCGCCACCGAAATCAGCCCGACCATCGCGGAGGGGACGGCGATCGCTCAGCCGATCCGGCTTGCCGAAGTACTCGGCACGCTGCGTGAGACGCGCGGGGGGCGGTGATGCTGAGCGAGGACGAGATCGGAGCCGCGACGCTCGATCTGGCGCGCATCGGCATCTATGTCGAGCCGACCGCCGCGCAGGCGGCCGCGGCGTTCCGCAGGCTGCTCGAGGCCGGCGCAATCACGCCGGTGCAGACCACGGTGTTGGTGCTGACCGGTAGCGGGCTGAAGGCGACGGCGCGGATCGCCGAACTGTTGGGGGTGGGGTTGTGAGGGGCGTGTGCCGCGACGCCCTCCCCCCGCCCCCTCCCGCGAGGGGAGGGGGAGGCTGCGATGAAGCTTGGTGAGCTGGCGACGCCTTGTCTGGTGCTGGATCGCGGTATCCTGGTGCGCAATATCGGCACGATGGCGAGCCGGCTCGCGCGCCACGGCGTGCCGCTGCGGCCGCATATGAAGACCGCGAAGTCGATCGAGGTGGCGCGTCTGGCGACGGCCGGGCAGCCCGGCGGCATTACTGTGTCGACGCTCGCCGAGGCGGAATACTTCGCCGGGCATGGCATCACCGACATTTTGTATGCGGTGGGCATCACGCCACAGAAGCTGGATCGAGTAGCCGCGCTGAACAGCGCCGGAGCCGAGGTGATCGTGCTGACCGACGATCTCGACACCGCGGGTGCGATCGCCGCGCACGATCGGCCGCCGCGCGTGCTGATCGAGATCAACTCTGGCGAAGGCCGCGGCGGCGTGGCGCCCGGCGACGACCTGCTGCTGGAGATCGCGGTGCGGTTGGGCACGCATCTGGCCGGCGTGATGACGCATGCCGGACATTCGTATGCCGGACGCAGTCTCGACGAGATCGCGCGCATCGCGGAGGACGAACGCGCAGGTGTGGTGCGCGCCGCCGAACGCCTGCGCGGCGCCGGCCATCGCGTGCCGATCGTATCGATGGGCAGTTCGCCCACCGCGCTGCATGCGCGGCAACTCGACGGCGTGACCGAGGTGCGTGCCGGCGTCTACATGTTCGGCGATCTGTTCCAGGCGGAGATCGGGACGCATGATCTCGATGCGGTGGCGCTGACCGTCCTTACCAGCGTGATCGGGCGGCGGCCGGGGCGGCTGCTGGTGGATGCTGGCGGGCTGGCGCTGTCGAAGGACCGCAGCACGGCTGATGCGCCGAAGGACTATGGCTTCGGCCTGGTGCTGGATCTCGCGGGCCGGCGCAGCGACGGCGATGCCATCGTGCGGCGCGCCTATCAGGAGCATGGCGTGGTGGAGGCTGATCCGGGCTTTCCGCTCGATCTGCCGGTGGGCGCCAGGCTGCGGATAGCGCCGAACCACACCTGCATGACTGCCGCGGCGCATGATCGCTACTTTGTGGTCGATGGCAGTGACGAAGTCGTGGCAATCTGGCAGCGTGTGAACGGGTGGTAGAACCGTAGTTTCGAAAGGGTCGTGTCTTCCAGAATTCCGATCCACATGACTGGGGCTTCTATCCCGGGTCCTCGACCCCGGTCTCACCGGTGCTCGCGCTGGTGGGGTTCGTCGGACTCTGCCTGCTGGTGGCTGCGGCCGACGGCTCGCTGATCGCGGGCCTGCCGCGTGCCTGGTACCTGTCGCTCGCCCGTCCGCCCGGAGCGCCGCCGAACTGGGTGCTCGGGGGGGTCTGGAGCGCGCTCTATCCGATGATCGGCGTGGCCGGCTGGCTGGCGTGGCGGCGCGCCACCACGACACGGCCGCTGCGCCTGTGGGGCTGGCAGCTCGCCGCGAACGCCTGCTGGCCGCCGGCATTCTTTGCGCTGCACAGCCCGCCGCTGGGGCTCGCGGTCATCCTCGTGCTGCTGGTGCTCATCGGCCTGACCATGCACGCCTTTTGGCGCGTGCGGCGGGCGGCGGCCTGGCTGATGGCGCCGTATTTCGCATGGACCGGCTACGCGACCTACCTCAACGCGGGGTTCTGGTGGCTCAACCCGGGCTGAGGTAGACTGGCCGACATGCGAATCGGATTCGTGGGGACCTCGCTGACCTTTGCCTTGCTCGCCGCGGCGCCGCCGCTGGCGCAGGCCCAACCGATGTTCGACCAGATCGGCAAAGGCGGCAAACCTACCGCACCGGCCCCGAAGACGGCGCCGCCGCCGGCTCTGCCGGGGGCCGAGTCCGGCGGCAGTGCGGCGCCGGCCAGCCGCTCCCCTAACGACATGGAGCCCACCGACGCGCTGTTCGACGCGATCAACCGTGGCGACATCAATGCGGCGCGTGACGCGATCAGCCGGGGCGCGGACCTGCACGGGCAGAGCGTGCTCGGGATGACGCCGCTGGAACTGTCGGTTGATCTGGGGCGCAACGACATTTCGTTCATGCTGCTGTCGATGCGCGGCGGGGATGACGACAAGGCGCGGCAGGGGGCGGTGGCGCAGGCGGGGGCGAAGCCGGTGCCGGCGAAGCACGTCAAGCAGGCGGCGGGGCGGCCTTCCGCCAAGGTTTCCGTCGCGTCGCCGGCGCCCGCGCAGGCGGCGCGGCTGTTCAGCGGCGACGGCGGCACGCCGAACCCGAACGCCGGTTTCCTGGGGTTCGATACCAGCCGACGGTGATGGCGGGAAGTTCATCCGGCTGACGTACCTGCGATTGGCGCGGGCGGCGCTCGCTTCGCATATGGCGGTCACGCCTTAACTGCGTTGGGAGGACCAAGAATGCGCGAGCAGGAAGTCAGGCGGAACGCCCAGGAGACCGCGTTGTCGATGATCCGGCTGCATGGGTTGCGGGCGCAGGCGGTCGCGCTGGAGCGTGCGGCGGAACTGCGCCAGCAGCGAGACGTGGCCGGGCTGGATATGTGGCAGCAAGTGTATGCCGCGATTTGCGAGCTGCGGCGCACCGCCGCGGCGCCGGCGGCCCAGAGGGCGTAGCTGCGGATTTTCGTCCGGCGGGCGGGCCACCTCAACTTGGCCTGTCAGTTGCCGGGGCGTCCGGATAGAATGGGCGGAGTGACCACGATTCCGTTCTGATGCCGGTTCTTTTTGATCTCAGCCCTGCCTCCGCCGATCAGGCACTGGTCGCCGCGGCGCATGCCGTGCTGGCGCGGCACTACAAGCCGTTCTGGCACACAGTGGCCGCGGCGATCCGCGGGCAGGACGGACGCATATGGACGGGTCTGCACCTGGGCGCGACGGTGGGACGGCTGTCGATCTGCGCCGAGGCTGTGGCGCTTGGCCGCGCGCTGCTGGAAGGCGATGGCAGGATCGAGACCGTGGTGGCGGTGCGTCATCCGAAGCCGGACGAGACGGATCGAACGCTCGCCGTGGTGCCGCCCTGCGGCGCGTGCCGGGAGATGCTGCTCGACCACTGCCCTGATGCGCTGGTGATCGTGCACGGCGCGGGAGGGCTGGCAAGGCTGCCGGTGCGGCAATTGCTGCCGGAGCCGTACCGGCGATAGGCCGGCGCGGGTGACCCGGCTCGCGCGGGTGACAGGGCGGGACGGCTGCGCTACTTCCTGGGGTTTCGCATTCCTTGGAACCGAGCCAGCGTGCCATGGCCAGCAGCAACGACATCCGCGCCGCCTTCCTCGACTACTTCGCCCGCAACGGGCACCGCGTGGTCGAGAGCTCGCCGCTGGTGCCGCGCAACGACCCGACGCTGATGTTCGCCAACTCCGGCATGGTGCAGTTCAAGAACGTGTTCACCGGCCAGGAGAAGCGGGCCTACGCGCGGGCCACGACGGCGCAGAAATGCGTGCGCGCCGGCGGCAAGCACAACGACCTCGACAATGTCGGCTACACCGCGCGGCACCACACGTTCTTCGAGATGCTGGGGAATTTCAGCTTCGGCGACTACTTCAAGGAACAGGCGATCCCGTATGCCTGGGAGCTGGTCACCAAGGATTTCGGTCTGTCCAAGGACCGGCTGATGGTGACGGTGTATTCCGAGGACGACGACGCGGCGGCGATCTGGCGCAAGGTGGCGGGGTTCGGCGATGACCGCATCATCCGCATCGCGACGTCGGACAATTTCTGGCGGATGGGCGATACCGGCCCGTGCGGGCCGAGTTCGGAGATCTTCTACGACCATGGACCGTCGATGCCGGGCGGGCCGCCCGGTTCGCCGGACGAGGAGGGCGACCGGTTCGTCGAGGTCTGGAACCTGGTGTTCATGCAGTTCGAGGAAGGGCCGCCCGGCACGCGCGCGCCGCTGCCGCGGCCGTCGATCGACACCGGCATGGGGCTGGAGCGCGTCGCCGCCATCCTGCAAGGCAAGCACGACAACTACGACATCGACATCTTCCGCGCGCTGATCCTGGCGAGTGCGGAAGCCACCGGCCAGGCGCCCGACGGTCCGTACCGCGTGAGCCATCGCGTGGTGGCCGATCATCTGCGCAGCACCGCGTTCCTGATCGCCGATGGCGTGCTGCCGTCGAACGAGGGCCGCGGCTATGTGCTGCGCCGGATCATGCGCCGCGCGATGCGCCATGCGCACATGATGGGCGCGCGCGAGCCGCTGATGTACCGGCTGGTGCCGACGCTGGTGCGGCAGATGGGTGCCGCCTATCCCGAGCTGGTGCGCGCCGAGGCGCTGATCGTCGAGACGCTGCTGCTGGAGGAGACGCGGTTCCGCCAGACGCTGGACCGCGGTCTGCATCTGCTGACCGAGGAGACGGCACGGCTGGGCGATCGCCAGCCTCTGCCTGGCGCGGTGGCGTTCCGGCTGTACGACACCTATGGCTTCCCGCTCGATCTGACGCAGGACGCGCTGCGCGAGCAGGGACGCGAGGTGGACCTCGCCGGCTTCGAGACGGCGATGGAGGAGCAGCGCCGGCGTGCCCGCGCCGCCTGGGCGGGCTCTGGCGAGGCGGCCACCGAGCGCGTGTGGTTCGAGCTGAAGGAGAAGGTCGGCGCGTCGGAGTTTCTCGGTTATTCGACCGAGACGCGCGGAGGCGGAGATCGTCGCTCTGGTGGTGAGCGGCGCACCGGCCGATGCGGCGGCGGTCGGCTCCGAGGTCGCGGTGGTGCTCAACCAGACGCCGTTCTACGGCGAAAGCGGCGGCCAGGTTGGCGATACCGGTGTCATCACCGGTGCGGACGGGCTGCGCATCGCGGTCGACCGATACGCAGAGGAAGCTAGGCGATCTGTTCGTGCATCTCGGGCGCGTCGAGGCGGGCGAGGCGCATGTCGGCGCGCCGGTGCTGGCGGAGGTGGATCACGCGCGGCGCACCACCATCCGCGCGCACCACTCGGCGACGCATCTGCTGCACGAGGCGCTGCGCCGGCGGCTGGGCACGCATGTCACGCAGAAGGGCAGCCTGAACGCGCCGGACCGGCTGCGCTTCGACATCTCGCAGCCGCGTCCGCTGACCGGCGACGACATCGCCTGGGTGGAAGGCGAGGTGAACGCGCGCATCCGCGAGAACAGCGAGGTGACGACGCGGCTGATGACGCCGGATGCCGCGGTGGAGATGGGCGCGATGGCGCTGTTCGGCGAGAAGTACGGCGAGGAGGTGCGTGTCGTCGCGATGGGCGCGCGGAGAGGGCAACAAGGCGGCGTATTCGATCGAGCTGTGCGGCGGCACGCATGTGCGGCGCACCGGCGATATCGGCTATTTCAAGATCCTGTCGGAGAGCGCGGTCGCCGCCGGGGTGCGCCGCATCGAGGCGGTGACCGGCGCGTTCGCCGAGGCGGTGGTGGCTGAGACGCAGCATCGGCTGAACGAGGTCGCCGGCGCATTGCGGGCAAGCCCGGTGGAGGCGCCGGAACGCGTCGCCGCGCTGCTGGAGGAGAAGCGGAAGCTGGAACGCCAGATCGCCGAACTGCAGCGCAAGCTGGCGACCGGCGGTGGTGCGGCCGAGGTGGAGGAGGTGAACGGCGTGAAGCTTGCCGCGCGCAACCTGGGCGAGGTGCCGGCGCGCGATCTGAAGGGCCTGGCGGATGCGATCGGCAAGCAGCTTGGCACCGGTGTGGTGGCGCTTGTATCCACGGACGAGGGCAAGGCGAGCATCGTGGTCGGCGTGTCGCCGGACCTGACCGGGCGGTTCAACGCGGTGGAGCTGGTGCGCGCGGCGTCGGCCGCGGTGGGCGGCAAGGGCGGCGGCGGCCGGCCCGACATGGCGCAGGCGGGCGGCCCGGATGGCGCGCGCGCCGATGCGGCCTTGGCGGCGGTGCGCGGCGCGATGGCGATGTAGGGATCTAGTGAGCGTGAAGTACGGCATCACACAGACGGGCTCGTGCGCGTTCCGTGTCGGCCTCGCGCGTGACGGAAGCGACACCGACTTCGGTATCGGCAATTTTGCTTCGCTGCGTGAGGCGCAACTGTTCGTGCGAAAAATGCGGATTATCGATGCCGGCGCCTCGCATGGCGGTTCGGGAGCACACCTGGAACGGCCATCGCCGGCTGCCTTGCGGAACCTCTCGCGCGTGCTTGTGGCGCATGCGAGGGAGGTTCGCGCGGATGCCGAGAGAGCGCGCGAGCGGGCGGTCCGCTGTCGATTGCAATCGGAGCAGGCTCGCAAGTCGGGTGTGACCCACCGGGCGTTCAGCGACGCCGCCACGGGCCGGCGGGGGGTGGCGAAGGCGCCTTGAGGAGCCCGTTCGTGGGTGCGTACTCTTGCTGGGGATTGCCGCGTCGCTTCGCTCCTCGCAATGACAAGGCGTGTCAGCGTCCGCGGAAGTTGGGTTTGCGGCGTTCGCGATGGGCGCGGATGCCTTCCTGCATGTCCTCGCTGGCGCGCACGCGGCCGAGGGTCTGGCTGACCGCGACCATGCGTTCGACCGGGCCGATCGGCAGCACCTCACTGGCCAGCCGCTTCAGCGCGCCGATCACCAGCGGAGCGGAGTCGAGCATTTCATGCGCCATCGCGAGCGCTGCCGTTTCGTGCTCGCCGTTCGGCGCCACGCGGTTGACGAAGCCGACGTCGTAGGCGCGCCGCGCGCTCACCTTGCTGCACAGGAGCATCATTTCCATTGCCAGCTTGTGCGGCATGCGCGAGACGAGCGAACTGATCATGCCGCCGGTGACGCCGAGTTTCGCCTCGGGGTAGTGGAAGACGGTGTCTTCGGTCGACACCATCAGGTCGCACATCATCACGATGACGATGCCGCCGCCGATGCACCAGCCGGAGGTGGCGGCGATGATCGGTTTGTCGGTGTTGAACCCGACGGTGGGGATGGCGCGCCACAGTTCCGGCAGGTCGGTGACATCGGCGCCGGCAGTGAAGGCGCGTTCACCGGCTCCGCTCAGGATGGCGACGCGCTGGTCGGAAGCGTCGAATGCATGGAACGCCTGCTGGAGCTCGACTGCCACGGCGCTGGAGATCGCGTTCAGCTTTTCCGGGCGGTTGATGCGGATGATCGAGACGGGGCCGCGCTGTTCGGTGGTGACGACGCTCATGGTTGGCTTCCTTGGATGGCGTGGGGGCCAGGTCTGCAAGGGGGACAAGGCAAGGATTTAACACGGAGGACGAAGGGAGGGCCACCGAGGGCCACGGAGAAGGATTTATGCGCTTCGCGCGAATGTGCAACGGATTTTCTCTGTGTTGAATCTTTGCTTTGGATCGCGCAAGGTTATCAGCAACATAGGGCGCACGGTCATGATCGAACACGTCTCCATCTGCGAAGTCGGGCCGCGTGACGGGCTGCAGATCGCCAAGACGCGCATGACCACGGATGCGAAGGTGCGCTGGATCGAGGCGATCGCCGCCGCGGGCGTGAAGGAGATCGAGGTCGGCAGTTTCGTGCCGCCGCGCGTGATTCCGCAGCTTTCCGATACGCCAGAGGTCGTCGAGCGGTGCCTCGACGTACCCGGCCTGACCGTTCAGGCGCTGGTACCGAACCTTAGGGGCGCGCAGAACGCCTATCATGCCGGCGTGCACAAGATCAGCATCCCGGTCTCGGTCAGCGAGGGCCACAGCATGGCCAACCTGAACCGCATGCCGGCGCAGTCGATCACCATGATGCGCGAGATCATGGACTGGCTGCGCGAGCAGCCGCGCCGCGTGCCGGTGGTGGCGGGATGCTCGACGGCGTTCGGCTGCTCGATCGACGGCGTGGTGCCGACGGCGAAGACGGTGGCGCTGGCGAAGGGGCTGGCGGATGCCGGGGTCGATCAGATCATGCTGGCCGACACCGTCGGCTACGCGCATCCGGCGCAGATCAAGGAGGTGGTGCGGGCGACGCGCGAGGCGATCGGCGACACGCTGTATGGGCTGCATCTGCACGACACCTGCGGCCTCGGCATCGCCAATGCGCTGGCCGGGCTGGAGGAGGGCATCCGCGCGTTCGACGCATGCCTGGCGGGGCTGGGCGGCTGCCCCTATGCGCCGGGCGCGTCGGGCAACGTGGTGACCGAGGACCTGGTGTTCATGCTGGAGAGCATGGGCTTCGACACCGGCATCGACCTGGCGAAGCTGATCGAGGCGCGCCGGCTGCTGCACGAGGGGCTGCCGGAGGAGCCGATGCACGGCCAGGTGCCGAAGGCCGGCATTCCGCGGACGTTCCGGGCGGCGGCCTGAGTTCTATCCGAATGGGTTGATGATACGCGGGGGCGCGATCTCGCGAACGGTCAGGTGCCGCCTTCGCCGGGCCGGTGGCGGCCATTGAGGGGGATCGACGGCGAAAGGGTTGATAGGCTCGAAATTGACCCCGAAGCTTGTGTGGCCCGAATATGCTGGGCTCTTGGAAGAGGGTCGCCGGTGAACGAAGTCGCTGTGCAAAACGGCGCGCAGGAGCACGCCAAACGGTTCGCCGCCTCGTTGACCGAGGAGGGGCGCTATCGCCTGCTGGTCGAGGCAGTGACCGATTATGCGATCTACATGCTCGATATCAATGGCCTGGTGACCAGCTGGAATGCGGGCGCGCAACGTTTCAAGGGCTATCAGGCGGCGGAAATCCTCGGCCGGCACTTCTCCCTGTTCTACACCGACGAAGACCGGGCGAAGGGGCTGCCGGCGAGGGCACTCGCGACGGCGGCCACGGAGGGCAAGTTTGAAGGTGAAGGCTGGCGCATCCGCAAGGATGGAACCCGCTTTTGGGCCAGCGTGGTGATCGATGCGCTCCATGATGATCGCGGCAGACACACCGGCTTTGCCAAGATAACCCGTGACATTACCGAGCGGCGGAACACGCAGCTTGCCCTGGAAAAGGCCCGCGAAGCGTTATTTCAGTCGCAGAAGATGGAAGCGATGGGCCAATTGACCGGCGGCATTGCGCACGATTTCAACAATCTGCTCGCGGCGATTCGCGGCGGCGGTCAAAAGCGCAACGACATCGCCTGTTGGGAAACGGTCGTGAGAATTCGCGCGCATTTGCTGCGATCGAATGTCGACTTCGATTGTCACCTTGCGCGCGAAATGACCGCTTTCGTCTCAATTGAGCCGTAAAGGTGAGGTTCGAATGAGCCAAGCACGCCGACCATCCCCGCGTTCCGCTTTTGCATCTCTGGTGCTGATCGCTGTCGTCATCGGTGGCGGCGCCGCTGCCTTTGCCTATACGGCGGGATGGCTTTCGCCGCAGCGCCTCACCCCGGACAAGCTGGTGGATGCGTTCACGCCTCCTACCGGTGAGCCACTTGGCCATCGCCGGAATCACGCCAAGGGCATCTGCTTCACGGGCACGTTCGAGGCGAATGGGGCCGGATCTGAACTGTCATATGCTCAGGCCTTAGCCCACGGTCAGTATCCTGTTCTCGGACGCTTCAATCTTGGAACGCCTGATCCGAACGCGCCCGATGCGACTGTACGGGTTCGGGGCATCGGGCTGCGCATCTCGACGCCGGACGGCCAGGAATGGCGCAGCGCCATGATCAACGCTCCGGTCTTTCCGGTAGCGACGCCGCAGGCGTTCTACGAGCTGCTGCTTGCATCGGCGAGCAAGGACCCGAACGCCATGAAGACATTCGCCGCCGCACATCCTGAGATCGCGGCATTCGGCGCCTGGGACAACAGCGCACCCTGGACCGGGAGCTACGCGGACGAGCGGTACAACGGTCTCAACAGCTTCGTCTTCACCGACAGTGCTGGCGCGGAGAAAACGGTGCGATGGTCGCTTTTGCCGGCGGCGCAACCGGTCGCGGTTTCGCCCGATGAGCTTGCGAAGCGTGGGCCCAACTTCCTCGAGCAAGAGATCGCCGAGCGGATCCGCGGCGGGCCGCTGCGCTGGACCATGGTGGTGACTGTGGCCAATCCCGGCGATCCCACGGCAGACCCGAGCAAGGCCTGGCCGGATGATCGCCGCACAATCGAGGTCGGGACGCTGATCGTGCAGCAGATCGAAGCCGAGAGGGACGGCCCATGCCGCGATATCAACTTTGATCCGACCGTCCTGCCGGCGGGCATTCGGACATCGGACGATCCATTCCCGGCCGCACGCTCGTCGGCCTATGCGAAGTCATATGACCGTCGCACGGCGGAGGCCAAGTACTATCCCAGAGCCGCAACGGACCAAAAGCCATGATCAGGGGCAGCCAGCTCTTCACTCCGTTCCAGCGCCTGCTGCACTGGATCATGGCGGTGCTCATTCTGGCCATGCTGTTCATCGGCGTGGGCATGGTGTCCACCGTCATGCCGAAATATCTGACGCTTGTTTCGATCCACAAACCGCTCGGCATCGCGATCCTGGTGCTTGCGCTGATCCGCCTCGTGGTGCGCCTGCGTTCTGGTGCACCGCCGCTGCCACCCGACCTGCCTGAGCCAATGAAACTCGCGGCCCATCTGTCACACTATGCATTATACATTCTGATGATCGGCATGCCGTTGATCGGCTGGGCCATGCTGTCGGCGGCCGCCTACCCGGTCGTACTGTATGGAGGCGTGCATCTTCCGGCGATCCTGCCGCAGAGCGACAGGCTTCACGCGGTGCTCTGGGATGCGCACTTCTACCTTGCCTTCGTGTTCTTTGCCGTGATCCTGATGCACGTCGCAGCAGCGCTGTTCCACGCGCTGATCCGACGGGACGGTGTATTCGAGGCGATGGCGTCCGTGTCGACCCACGACAAAGTCGTTCCTGCCGAGTGACGCGGCCGAACGTCTGCGTTTGCGCTGGATGGCTTCGACGCCGGCATCGACCTGGCCAGCTGATCGAGGCGCGCCGGCTGTCGCACGCCTCGAACGCGGTGGGGACGGGCTGTCAGATGTGGTTATTGATCATGATTACGTTGGCAAGAGGCCGCGCCGCGGTGTCACCGTTTGCCTCCAGACATTGGTCGAGTTGATCGAACATCTCGCTGAGAGGATCGAGGAACGTGGGGACGGAGGCGATCAGGCTGCCGGCGAGCCAAATAAGTCTGCCGCTTCGCAACATGGGTCATCTCCCTGGTGGCTCCGATCACTGATACGCTGGTGTGACGCAGAGCCCCCTCGCCACCGACCGCGTGAGGCGGCCATCGACCAACTTCTGGATCGAAGAATGAGGGGGCGGTCAGCCCGATGTGCACGGATTTTACGCTGCGCGTTCGCCCGTTCAGCGGAACGGAATGACGATCCTGTCGCCCTCGATTGCAAGGCCGAACGGGTTCGGCGGTCGGACGACAACGCTCAGCGTGGACCCGCTGCCGCCACGGATGGCGGTACGAGCCGGCCATCCACCAGTTCCAGGATGCGATCGCAGCGGTGTGCCAGCTGCATGTTGTGGGTTACCAGAAGGAAGGTCGTGCCGTTGGTGCGGTTCACGTCGCGCATGGTGGCGAACACCGCATCGGACGAGGCGGTATCGAGATTGCCGGTCGGTTCATCGGCGAGGATCAGGGCCGGGTTCATCGCCAGGGCACGGGCGATGGCGACGCGCTGCTGCTGGCCGCCGGACATATCGTTGGCAAGATTGTCCTCCCAGCGTGCGAGGCCCATCTGCTCCAGCAGCTGGTGGGCGCGTTCGCGCATCGCCTGGTCGGGAAAACCGTGATCGACCAGCAGCGGCATCATCACGTTCTCCAGTGCCGTGAAGGCCGAAATGAGGTAGTGATACTGGAACACGAAGCCGATGCTGCGTCCGCGCAGCCGCGTGGTATCGGCGTCGGACAGTCTGCTGGTTTCATGCCCTTCGATGAACAGCCGACCGGTGGTGGGATGATCCAGCAGGCCGATGATGTTGAGCAGCGTGCTCTTGCCAGAGCCCGACGGGCCGATCAGGGCCACGAATTCGCCGCGCGTCAGCTTTATGCTGATGTTGTGCAAGACCTCGACCGCCATTGGCGTGCCGACATGATATGACTTGCAGATGTCCTCGAGCCGCAGAACGTCGTCCGGCTCAGCCACGGATCGCCACCACCGGATCGAGCCTGGCCGCACGTAGAGCAGGCACTGCGGCCGCCACCACGCCGGTGACGGCGGCGAGCAGCACGGTGCCGACCAGTACCGAGGGCGCCAGGATCAGCGGGAACAGCTCGCTGCCGTCGGGCAGGCGCATGTTATCGTGCCAGATGATGGCGGCGCCGGCGCCCAGGGATGCGCCTACGATGGCGCCGGCGAAACCGAGCAGGCCCCCTTGGACCAGGAAGACGCGCAGAATGCGTCCCTGAGACGAGCCCATCGCGCGCAAAATGCCGATGTCCTTGGATCGTTGGATGACGGATACCGCGAGCACGCTGGCGATACCGAACGCGACCGACAGGCCGACGAACAGTCGGATCATGGTGTTGGCGATTTCTTGTGCGCTCACCGCGGTGAAGAACTGCGAGTTGGTCTTGATCCAGCTATCGGCGCGAACCGATGTCGTCGTCTGGATCGCCTGGGCGATGGCCTCGGCGGTGAAGACATCGGCGACGGTGACGTCGATCTCGGTCACGCCGCCGATCAGACCGGACAGCGCCTGCGCCGTGCGTAGCGCGGTGTAGGTGTTGCGCTCATTGGCGCTCTTGCTGCCGAGGTCGAATATGCCGGTGATGGTCAGCACGCGCGAGGCGCCGGACGCGGCGGATACGCTGATCTTGTCGTTCACCCCGACGCCGAGATCGGTGGCGAGCTCGGTGCCGATCAGGATGTCGTCGGCGGTCAGTCGCGGCTGGCCGACGACGATGTAGGCTGGAATTGTAATGCTCCTGAAGTAGACGTCCGGGTTGACGCCGGTCAGCGTGACCGAGCGGCTGGCCTGTCCGCGTACTGCGAGCGCCGACATGGTCATGATCGGCGCGACATTGAGGACGCCGGACCAGTGCTGGAGTTCGTCGCGGGTCTTCTGCCACTGATCGATCGAGCGTATGCGTTGCGCCGGACGTTGCACCGCCGCCGCCACGACCAGACCGGGCCGCGACTGGCGCTGCGGCCGGGCGATCTCGTCGGGCACGATCAGGGCGATGTGTGGCTGCGACGTCAGCACGCGCTTGATGAAGTTGGCCTGCATGCCCGCGAGCAGGGCCGACATGAAGACGATGACGCCGACGCCGATGGCGACTCCCGAGAGGATGAATATCGTCTGCAACCGCCCGTCCTTGAGGAAGCGGACCGCGACGATCCACTCGAAGGGCACCCAGCGTTTCATCGCGCGATGCGTGCCCGCAGGCGGTCGCCGTCGCCAATCGCGGCGGTGGTGGGAATCACCAGCTCGGATGCACGCAGCCCGTCGAGGATTTCGACCTTGCCGATATCGACCAGGCCGAGCTTGACCTGACGTCGCCTGGCGCGGCCGGATTCGGCCACCAGGACCCAAGGGGTGTTGGTCGGCGCGTCGTGGATGTCGGCAGCCGGCAGCACCAGCGTGTGATCGCGGCGGGCTACCTCGATGTCGACCGAGATGGTCATGTCCTGGATGAGGTAGGCTGGCGGATTGGGGACGGTCAGCTTCACCTCGACGGTGGCGGTATTAATGTCGATGCCGGGATTGATGTAGCACGACATCGGCCGGGAAATTCTCCGATGCGAATGCGTCGGCCGAGACAAGCGCGTGCTGGCCGAGGCGCAGCATTCCCAGGTTCTTCTCGTCGGCGTCGACGATGAGTTGTGTTTCGCCGGACGGCGAGAGCTTCATCAACACGTTCGATGGCTGCACCACCCAGCCGCGTTCGACATTGCGCGCAATCAGCACGCCGGCCACCGGCGCGGTGACGACAGTGTAGCTGAGCCGCGACTGCGCGGTGACAAGGTTGGCCTGCGCCTGGTCGAGCTGCCTCTCGGCCATGGTTTCGTCGCTGCCGCCGGGGCTGTTGGTGTAGACCTGGTACTCGACTGCTGCGGACCTGCGCCTTGGCGACGTCCAGCGTCTTGGTTGCCTCGTCCAGTGCCTGGATGGTGCCGTAGGAGTTGCGGGCGAGGGCTGCGGCGCGATCGTATTCCCGCTGGGCATCGACCAGGGTGGCCTGGGCTTGCTTCAGGGCCTCTTGCGCCGAGGGCAGGGTCAGTTCGCGGATCTGGCGCCGGCGCGCCTCGGCCTGCGCCACGGCACCCTCGGCCGCGACGACGTCGGCGCGCGCTTCGTGGTCATCCAGCCGCACCAGCACGTCGCCGGCGTTCACGGTCTGGCCTTCGATCACCGGGACCTCGGCGACAATGCCGACGATTTGGCTGCCGATGTTGATGCGGTTGGGCGCCTCGACATGGCCGGTGGCGACGACTGTCTGTAGGTAGTCGGCGCGAATGACAGGGTCGACGGGGACGCGTGGGCCAAACAGCAGGGGCGTTCCGAAGTAGCCGGCGGCGGCCAAGACGGCGAGCAGCGCCGCAGCGTAGTACCGCCAGGTCCAGGCGGTCGCGAGTGCTCGGCGCAATGGCGAGGGAGGCGCTGGAGCGGCCGGCGGCAGGACCTCGGGAGTGACGCGAAACAGCGTCTGGTCGTGCCTATCCCGTTGTTCCGGCTGGTCCAGCATGTGCAAGCCTATTTGATCCTATGCCATGGCGCCGCTTGATGGTGCTCGATTGGCTGACGCTTACCGTGCCTGGGCCACAGGCGGTATGACATGGATCAAGCGCGGGCCCCGTGGGCGCGGTCCGGCGCGGTCTGATGCAAATGGCGGCGACGGGTCTCGAGGAACGGGCTGGGCTGCGGTTGCAATCCGTGCAGCTTCGAACAGGCGATGCCGGCCGCCGTCAGCGGAACGGATTGACGATCCTGACGCCCTCGATTGCGAGACCGTGGGTCATATCCACCGAATACAGCCGGCGACAACCAAGTTCGCGGGCGGCGGCGACGATCGCACAATCCCAGAATGACAATTGGTGCGCGGCCTTGATCCGCAGCGCGCTGTCGAGAAGCGGGAGTGTCATGTCCTGCACGCTGAAGCGCCGCCATGCATCGATGAGTTCGACGGCAAGCTGATGCGACAGGCGACCGGGCCGGGTTGGTCTGGTCGCCTGCACGTAGAATTCGTGCAGCACCTGCACGGAGAGCGCCCCCTCATCCTGATCCAGCAATGCGATCGCCTGATCGCGTTTCGCGGCCTCCGCCGGATCGGGGCTGATCGAATAGAGCAGAACGTTGGTGTCCAGGAAATGTGGCACGCTCAGGTGCCTCGTTCATGCACCTGTTCGCGGCTGAGATTGTCCGCGGCGCGAAATCCCGCGGGAACACGGGCGCGCAGTTGGTGTTCCAGACGCTTCAGCCGCTGGAATTCCGTTTCGCCGGCGCCAAGTTGCGTCAGATAGCGCCGCACCAGCGCCGAAACCGATGTGCCGAGTTCGGCTGCCTTCATCCGGGCGTTCCGGTAGGTCTCGTCGTCGAGTGAGACTGTGATATTCTTCACGTTCCCACAGTAGGTGCGGGACGGCACCACGTCAACCTGACGGCGCGCGGGCGCAGAGCGGCCGCGGGCGCCTTTTGACTTTCAAGGAAAGATTCGATGAGTCCGAGAAATTTAATCGATTGGACAGTTGAATGCCCGGCCGCTAAGGCCACCTGCGAACGAGTAACGCAGACCACGAGTTGGAGGTGGCTATGGACGCCGAAAGCAAATGCCCGATGGGCGGCAGGGTCAGCAGGAGCGCCGTCGTCACGCAGATGTCGAACCAGCTCTGGTGGCCGAACCGGCTGGACCTGTCGATCCTCCACCAGAACCCTCCGGCGGCCGACCCGATGGAGAAGGACTTCAACTACGCCGAGGCGTTCAAGAGCCTCGACCTGAAGGCCGTGAAGGCGGACATCTTCGCGCTGATGACCACGTCGCAGGACTGGTGGCCCGCCGACTACGGCCATTATGGTCCGCTGTTCATCCGCATGGCGTGGCACAGCGCGGGCACCTACCGCATCAGCGACGGCCGCGGTGGCGCCGGCGCAGGCACGCAGCGCTTTGCCCCCCTCAACAGTTGGCCTGACAATGCGAACCTGGACAAGGCGCGCCTGCTGCTCTGGCCGATCAAGCAGAAATACGGCCGGAAGATCTCCTGGGGCGACCTGATGATCCTTGCCGGGAACTGCGCGCTCGAATCGATGGGGTTCAAGACTGTCGGTTTCGCCGGCGGACGCGTGGACGTTTGGGAGCCGCAGGACGATATCTTCTGGGGGCCTGAGGGCAAGTGGCTGGCGGACGAGCGCTACAGCGGCGACCGGCAACTCGAGAAGCCCCTGGCGGCCGTGCAGATGGGCCTGATCTATGTCAATCCCGAGGGTCCGAACGGCAAGCCGGATCCCGTCGCCGCGGCGCGCGACATTCGCGAGACGTTCGCACGCATGGCGATGAACGACGAAGAGACGGTCGCGCTGATCGCGGGCGGGCACACCTTCGGCAAGACCCACGGCGCCGCCGACCCCGCCGAGTATGTCGGCCGGGAACCCGAGGGCGCCCCTATCGAGCAACAGGGCCTGGGCTGGAAGAACAGCTTCGGGACCGGTGCGGGCGACGATGCGATCACCAGCGGGCTCGAGGGTGCGTGGACCAAGAACCCGGTGAAGTGGGACAACGGCTTCTTCGAAAACCTGTTCGGCTATGAGTGGGAGCTGACGAAGAGCCCCGCCGGCGCCTGGCAGTGGAAGCCGAAGGATGCATCGGCCGAGGGCACCGTGCCGGATGCGCATGACCCGTCGAAGCGGCACGCTCCGACGATGCTGACGACCGACCTCGCGCTGCGGATGGACCCGATCTACGAGCCGATCTCGCGGCGGTTCCACAAGCACCCGGATCAGCTCGCCCACGCGTTCGCCGAGGCGTGGTACAAACTGACCCACCGCGACATGGGGCCGCATGCGCGGTTCCTTGGTGCGGAAGTTCCGGCAGAACCGCGCGTGTGGCAGGACCCGGTTCCAGCCGTCGACCATGCGCTGATCGATGACGCGGACATCGCCACGCTGAAGGCGAAGATCCTGGCGTCGGGCCTGTCGATTGCGCGGCTGGTCTCGACCGCCTGGGCGTCGGCTTCGACGTTCCGCGGCTCCGACAAGCGGGGCGGGGCCAACGGAGCGCGCATCCGCCTCGCGCCGCAGAAGGATTGGGCGATCAACGAACCGGCGCAGTTGGCCGTCGCATTGGCGACGCTGGAGAAGATCCGGCAGGAGTTCAACGCCTCGCAGTTCGGCAGCAGGAAGGTGTCGCTCGCCGACGTGATCGTTCTCGGTGGCTGCGCGGCAGTCGAGCAGGCGGCGAAGAAGGCCGGCCACACCGTGCAGGTTCCGTTCACGCCGGGTCGCACCGATGCGTCGCAGGAGCAGACCGATATCGACTCCTTCGCCGTGCTGGAACCCAAGGTGGACGGGTTCCGCAACACCATGAGCGGCGAACACCGGTTGTCGGCGGAGGAACTTCTGGTCGATCGGGCGCAGCTCCTGACGCTGAGCGCTCCCGAGATGACGGTTCTCATCGGCGGCCTGCGTGTGCTGGGTGCCAACTTCGGTGGGTCCGACCTCGGTGTCTTCACTGACCGGCCGGAAACGCTGACCAACGATTTCTTCGTGAACCTGCTCAAGACGAGCACGAGCATGAAGTGGGAAGCATCCACCGAAGCCGAAGGCGTGTTCGTGGCGCGCAGTCGTACGACCGGAGAAAAGAAGTGGGCCGGCACGCGGGTCGACCTCATCTTCGGTTCGCACTCCCAGCTGCGCGCCCTTGCGGAAGCCTATGCGACCGACGATGCGGAGGGGGCCTTCGTGGACGCCTTCGTAGCGGCATGGAACAAGGTGATGAACCTCGATCGATTTGAGCTTGCGTGATCTAGACTGGGCGTGAATTCCGCGGCCCGGTGGCAGCGGCCGGCGGCGGGGTTGGCAGGGATGGTGCGCGCAGCAGCCCACTCCCTCCATCCCCTTCCCGCGAGGGGACGAGATCTTTCGTCGGCGATGCGTCAGGCGCGGCCTGGGACCTTCCCGCGCAGGGAAATCAATCAGCAGATGGGTTCACAGCAGAGACCGGATGGCTCAACCGTCTGGTCGCTGCTATTTTGCCTGTCTCCGACATTTGCTTCGGGGACGGCATGTGGAGAAACGCGTGTGAGAAGTCCGGGCAAGGCGTGGCCTTGTGACGAAGCCAGACGCGCCTCCTGATCTTGCCGTTCTGCGGCAGTCCATCGAGCAGGATCCGCTGGGTGTGCGCGCGCAGATCGACGCGCTGTTGGCGAGCGAGCCGGACAGTATCGCGCTAATCGAGACGCGCATCCTCACGCAGCTGCGCTGCAACGACATGCCGGAGGTGGTGGAGGCCGCACGGCGCGCACTGTCACGGCATCGCACGCTGAATTTGTATTACTGGCTTGGCGGCGCGCTGCTGCATCTCGGCCGGGCACGCGAGGCGTTGGCACCGCTGGGCGCGGCCGCGGGGCTCTCGGCCAATGCGGCGACACTCGATGTTCTCGCGCGTTGCCAGCATCGGCTGGGCATGATCGACGCGGCGATCGCCACATACCGCCATGCAACTTCGCTGCCGGCGGCCGATGTCACCCCCTTCTATGCCAGCCTCCGCGGCCTGGCTTATGCACTGCGTGATGCCGGGCGGTGGAATGAGTCCGAGCAGGTGATCGAGGGTCTTCTGGTACGCTTCTCCGCACAGCCCGCGCGCGTCGCCTCCATGGCGCTGCATTTCGACATTGCCCACCCCTACCCTGGCTGGAACCAGTTTCTCAACAAGGCAAGGCTTGCCGAGGCCTTCGCCGCTTTTCATGCGCGCCGGCCGGACGATCCCGTGTTCTGGCCGGTGACCTTCCGCCTGCCACAGGAACACGCCGCCCTGGTGGACTGGTACGCAGCCAATCCCAACGCGATCCTGGCCATCAAGCCGAATGATCTGTTCGGCGGGCGCGGCATTACGGTCACGCGCGCCCTGCCGCCGGAGGATACCAGCGGCTGCGTGGCGCAGCGCTACGTCGATCCGCCAGCGCTGATCGATGGGCATAAGTTCCATATCCGTCTCTACATCCTCATCACCTCGGCCGCGCCCACGCGCGCCTGGCTATGGGGCGAAGGGATCGTTCGCCTGGCGCCCGAGCCCTACGCCACTGATGATGCAGCGCTGGCGCGGCCGGCGGCGCACATCACGAACACGGCCCTGCATCTAGGGCACCCGGCGCTGCATGTTGCCGATGACGCCAACGCCGAAGATACCGGCCATGTCCGCGCGCTCAGTGCCGTCCTGCGCCGGCTCCATCCGCAGCCGGAGGCGCGCGCGCAGGCATGGGAGGATTTGCGCACGCTGGCGCGCCGCTTTATCGCCTGCGCGGCGGAGTCCGGCATATTCGCAGCTCAGGCGCGCGAGCACCCGCGCTGGAGCTTCCCGCCCGTGCTGTTCGCACTGGACGTGCTGGTCGATCAAGACCACCGCCCCTGGCTGCTGGAAGTGCAGCGCAACCCTTCAATGACGGGCAGCCCGCTGGTCAACCGGCTGAATGCCGAGCTGTTCCGGGCTGCCTTTCGCCTCGGTGTGCATCATCTGCTGGACACACCGACGATGGACGCCGCACCGCTCGATGACCCGGCCGCGCGCGAACGCATCGTTCTGGCCAAGGAAAGCGAGCTGGCGGGAGGCTTCGAGCGGATCGCATAGCCAAGTGTTTTTTTGGAGTCATCGCACAATTCAGCCGATCGCACTGCTTCTGTCCGCTGCTGAACAGAACTTCCACTTCCACTTCGGTCTCAACGTCGCGAAAGCCCGCCGCTGCGAAAAGGTTGTCGGCGAGTGCCGTCGGTTGCGCACTTTGCTGAATCGGGCGACCGATAAGGTGGTGTCTGCGTTCGTCGGATGCGTCGACACTAACCAGTGCTTTGTAGCCCTCGCTCCTGATCACGTGAGCAGTGCGCGCCTGGTTCGGCCGGGCACGGCGCGTACCTTCCGGGGCGATGCGATCCAGATCGCTGCCGCGGAGATGGCGCAGCATGCAGCCGCCAGAACGAAGGCCAGTCTGTAGCTTCCGGTAACGTCGTGGATGACGCCGGCGACCCATGGTCCGACTGCGCCGCCCCCGATCAATGCGATCGTGATGGTGCCAAAGATGGAGCCGTAATGCGGTCCTTCGAAGATTTCCGCGACGATTGGCCCCATGACGGATGTCAGCGCGTACCCCAGAAACCCCTGCGAGGTCACCATCAGATACAATACTGCGCGCGATGGGACATACTCGAGGGCGATCAATGCCGCGTAGCAGACGGCAAATCCGCAACATCCCGCCGACCATACCCATTCCCGCCCCACGCGGTCGGACAATGCTCCGAGACCGATCTGTCCGGGAATGGCGACGACGCTGACGAGCCCCAAAGCCCAAGCTGCCACCAGCGGACTGAAGCCGATTTCGACAAGGTATTGGGTCTGATGGACCTGCACCGCATACCAGGCAAACAGGGCGCAGAAGTAGGCGAGTACGATCCACCAGAAGCGGCCGGTGCGGATCGCCCGCGAGAGCGTCCAATCAATGGAGGCCCAGGCAGGATCGACAATGTTCGAATGACTGCGCGGCGTGTCGCCCCGCGTCGACCGCGGTCCGCCGTCCGGCAACAAACCGATGTCCTCCGGCCGGCGTCGCACCAGCAGGTTCAGCGGAACCAATACGAGAAGCACGAGCAAGCCCATGGCCCAACAGGACGCGCGCCAACCATGCTGGCCGATGATCGTTTGCAGCCAGGGCAGCAATACGATCGCCCCGACGCCGACGCCGGAGAACGCGATGCTGATGGCCAGACCCTCGGCGGCGCACGAACCAGTTCGGCAGGAACAGCGATTGCGCCGTGAAGCTCATGAGGTTGGCGCCACTGCCGACCAGGACACCGAGCGTTGCGTAGAGTTGCCACGGCTGTTCGATCGCGGGTGCCATGAGAAGCCCACCAGCCATCAGACACACACCGCTCTCGATCACGACGCGAGGGCCATGCCGGTCCATGATCCGGCCGGCGATCGGGCTTAGCGCCGCGGAGACGAGGAAACCGAAAGAGAAGGCGCCGGCGACAAGGCCTCGATCCCACCCGAACTCATCGATGAGCGGCGGCAGCAGCAGCGAGAATGCGGTGCGCGCCGTGACACCGATCGCCATCGTTACGAACGCGATGCCGACGATCACCCACCCATAGTAGAATGGCAGGCGCGACGACCAGTGTTGCGTTGGGACGTTCATGACAGGTGTCAAGGCGACGGGTCGACGATATTCAGCGGTGGCGCACCATGCGCGATTCTCGCGATGTTTTCGGCAATCAGGCGAGCACGTGTGTCGAGCATGCCCTCAGTCCAGCCGGATACATGCGGTGTCATCATCACGTTGCCGAGCTGGTGAAATGGTTGCGCGGCGGGCAAGATGGGCTCTGTGGAGGTTGGATAGCGGTACCAGACATCGAGCGCCGCACCCGCGAGGTGACCGCATGAAAGCGCACGATAGAGCGCCGGTTCATCGCAGATCTCGGCACGCGCAACGTTGATCAGGTATGCTGTTGGCCGCATCAACCGCAAGCGGCGATCATCGACCAGGTTGCGCGTCGCGGACGAGAGCGACAACGTGATGGCAAGATAGTCGGCCTGCCGCAGAAGCTCATCGAGGCGCTCGGGGCCTGCCACGAACAGCAAACCGTCCGGTGTTTCGGCCTGGGCGTGTCGGCGGATGGCGCAGACCTGCATGTCGAAGGCCATTGCGCGGCACGTAGCCGTCGCCTCGGCGCCTTAGTTCAGGAAGATCTTGCCAGGGTTCAGAATACCGCGCGGATCCAGCGCCTGCTTTACCGAGCGCATCACCGCCAGCGCCTCGGTGCCGTGTTCCTGTTCGAGGAACTCGCGCTTGCCGATGCCGACGCCGTGCTCACCGCTGCACGAGCCGCCGAGAGACAGTGCGCGCGCCACGATCTTCTTATCGAGGTCCCATGCGCGCTGCAATCCGTCCGGTTCCGGAGGCACCAGAATCACGGTGTGGAAGTTGCCGTCGCCGACATGGCCGACGATCGGCGCGGTCAGACCCGACGCAGCGATGTCCTCCTTGGCGCCGAGGACCGCCGCGTCCAGGCAGGAAATAGGAACGATCGCATCGGTGGCGATGCCTTTGTGCCCCGGCTTCAGCGCCAGGCACGCCCACAGCGCGTCGTGGCGCGCCTTCCAGAGCTTGCCGCGTTCGGCGGCATCGGTGGCCCAGCGGAAGCCCTTTCCGCCGCAGCCGCCGGCGATCTCCTCGGCCTGAGTCGCCTGCTCGGCCACCGCGGCGGCGGAACCGTGGAACTCGAAGAACAGGCTGGGCAAGGGCTCCAGCCCCTCCAGCTTCGAATAGGCGATGCAGGCCGCCATCTGAACCTCGTCCAGCAGTTCCATGCGTGCGACGGGAATGCCCATCTGGAGGATGGCGATCACCGTCTCGACCGCGCCGCGCAGCGTGGGGAACTGACAGGTGGCGGAGGACATCGCCTCGGGGATGCCGTGCAGGCGCAACTGGATCTCGGTGATGACGCCCAGCGTGCCCTCGGAGCCGATGAACAGCCGGGTCAGGTCGTAGCCGGCGGCGGACTTGCGGACGCGGCCACCGGTGTGGATCAGCCGTCCGTCGGCCAGTGCCACGGTGAGGCCCAGCACGTTCTCGCGGATGGTGCCGTAGCGCACGGCGTTGGTGCCGGAGGCGCGCGTCGCGCACATGCCGCCGATGGTGCACAGCGCGGTGCCTGGGTCGACCGGGAAGAACAGGCCCTGGTCGCGCAAATGGTCGTTGAGCTGATCGCGCGTGACGCCGGCCTCGATGCGGCAGTCCATGTCGGGCTGACTGACGTCGATGATGCGCGTCATGCGCGAGAGGTCGAGCGTGATGCCGCCGCGCACCGGCGTCACGTGGCCTTCCAGCGACGTGCCGGCGCCCCACGCCACCACCGGCACATGCGCGTTGTTGCACAGCGTCAGCAGACGCGCGGCCTCGTCCGAGGTCTCGATGAAGGCGACGGCGTCGGGCAGCACCGGCGGCTGGGTGTCCTGGCCGTGCGAGTGGTGCTCGCGCAGGGTTGCGTTGGTGGTGATGCGTTCGCCCAGGAAGGCGCGGGCGCCCTCAATCACGGTTTCGACGGGCGTTGGCATCGAGGTGTCCCCTGGCTTTGTACCTGCCCCTTAAGACCTGCCGGTGCGCGCTGGCAAGGCGTGGCTGTTTCATCGATGCGCGGCGTAGGTATGGTCTGCCGACGATCCGATTACGCCCGCAACCTTAGCAACGGAATAAGGCGTCTGCGCTCGGGCTGTCCGCGCGTGGGTTTTGCAGCCGGGACAGGGCGTGCGCCATCGCGCGTTGGGCCTCGCGGATCATGACGATGTGGTCTTCCGCCCGGGCAACAGCCTTGTGGGCGTCAGCACGCGCGGACGCCGCCAACACCACCAACGCGCGGTTCCGGCGGATCAGCATCGCGGTCCTGTCATCGTCCATGGAACGCACCTCCTCGCATCGCAGGGAATGGCTCGGCCGCCAACGCCTCGGCCAGGTCGTCCGTCTCGAGGTCGCGCTCCGATCGCATCGCATTCGGCGCGACGACATGCGGCGGTGTCTGTTTGAACGCCCGCTCGTCACGCCTGATCTTATACAGCATCTGATCCAGGCCCAGCTCGGCCCGTGCGACACGCATGATCTGGCGGGCCGACCGTTGCATCTGCAACTCGGCCCTCCAGGCGGCAAATTTTTCCGCGGCGATCCGCTTACAGACGAGGGTGGCGTGAAGCGCGCGCGGCGACTTCGTGCGCTGCCACTGTCGCAGCCATTGGCCCCACGCGTCCAGGGCGCGGTCATAGGCGCGCGCGCACGTTTCCTGCACCCCATCGCTGGAGTCCGTTGAGGCCATGGCTCACTCCCGCTGGCGCTTGCTTTCTGCAGCAGATTGGCCAGGGAAGATCCGCGCGCTGTTACAGCGCCATGACACACCGGTGAATGGCAGCCGTCGCAAGCAAATGTGAAGCGGCGGTTTCTCTGCTGCTCGATCAACCATTGGGTGGCCTGCAAACCAGAGTCCGGCTGAGCGGTTGTGGTGCGGTTCAACCGCGGGGGACGACATCATAACAGGGATTATGACGGGCGGTCCGACGTCCAAGCGGCCTTAGATGAAGCCGTTGATCCACTCCCGCACGGCGTCGGGGCCGTCGTTGATCAGCATCAGGCCAGCCGTGATCAGGTAAGTCAGCATCGGCGAGGCAGTCTCGGGGTGCTTGTTCATATCGCAGCCCATGCTCGCCACGGCGTTCGTCAGATCGCCTGCATCGACGTATTCCAGCGCCCGCTGCTTACACCACGCGAGATGTTCGTCGCATGTCACAGTGCATTCCTCTGGCGCATGTTCGTTGCATGTCGAGGTTGCCGAGCGCTGGGGCTTCGAGGGGAACCTCGGCCGAGGGGTGTGTCAAGGACCGGTGGCAGCAACACTCAATCGGGGTGGGCGTTATCGCGATTATGTTGAGGGATCGAAAGTAACGCTTCAGTCGCCGGCAAGTTGCGGCGGGGCGCGAGCGGCCGGTTTCACTGGTCCGCTGGACCATGCGCACCATTTCGCGAATACACCTGCGTCGGCCGCTCCCGCGCGCGGTCGTCTGACCGCCATGCAGGCCCGTGCGGGCAGCCAGGAATATCGCCGTGCCTGTGACGCCCGACATAGTGCAGCCGTCGCGGGGCCATCAAAAAGCTGCCGTCACACCATCATGCTTCGCATGGCGTCGTGGCGTGCAGCGAACCCTGCACCGTGAGTTGGATTCAGTCGATCAACACCTGGCTCTGGCTCACCTGCGCTCACTGGCCGGCCCCCATGGGGTCGGCCTTTTTTGCACGGGTGCGGTGATGCGGGCGTCATAGGGCGACAACTCCCTCGCGCCCGGGCCGCGTCGATCAATCGCCGTCTGGGGACAGAGCGGCTCTCAGGCTGTCGGCCATCGCCTCATGCGTCGCCGTGCGTCAGGGCCGGACACTTGCTCAGGTCGAAGGCGATGGGGCCAGGAGTTCATTTCCCCACATCCGCAACCGGACTCAAGTCGTGCAGGGCAGCCTGCCAAATCGAAGCGGAGCGGTTTGCCGGCGGCGATCTCTTGGTCCCCGATCCATGTCTGGGCGATTGCCAGCAATCCCAGGATAGCGGCGGCGGTGCGGGCTTCGCCGATCCCTGTCTGGAAAGCCGCGACCGTTGCGCCAACGAGCTCCGTCGCCTCCGCAAGGGTCGGAGGCGGTAGACGTTCATAATTCACGGTGACTCTAACCGGAGGTGGGTGCTGCAAATGGCATCAGATTGTAATTTGATGCAAGGTAATTATGGCCAGACGCAAACAGGGAGATCGTCATGCCGTCCGATCACTCGGCGCGCGATTTTGCCGGCAGCGCAGCCGATTTGCGAGCCAGGGCAAATCGGGCGCGCTTGTATGCCTGCATGTTAGGACATGACGAGGCGGCCGAACGACTGCTCGCCTTTGCGGATGAACTGGAAATCAGAGCGGATGCCGCAGAGCGCGCTCTTGTCGCCTGAGCTTCACCGACGGCCGCAGCGGTCCGCGGACCGAGGCAGGCGGCGGGGCGCGGCACATGGCCCTTGACCACATGCACGCGCGCCCAGGAGAGCGCCCCAAATTCTCACGCGACGAACGGCACCAACACCACCCAAACGGCGACCAGACCAAGCGCCATCCCGGCGGCGGTGCAACAGGCTCCGATCGAATTTTTTTGCGGGCCGCCATCCCAGCCTGAGGACGCAACTGTGCGCGGCGTTCCGGCATTCCGGGCGCCTGGCACAAAAAGAAGCCCCAGGCGATCCTGGGGCTTGAGTTGAGGAGAAAGAGATCAGCCAGAACGAAAAAGGCCGGCAGTGGTGCCGGCCTCTCCGCATCACATTTGGCGTTTCGGGTTAGCTGTTGGAGCCGCTGTTCGGGTTAGGCGCGAACAGCCAGGTGCCGTGGCTCGACTGGGTGACGTAGGCGTGCACCCCCTGCCCGTTCTGGGCCTGCTGGGTCGCCTGGCCGCTCTGCGCATACGCCGGGGCGTTCGGCACCTCAGCCTGGGCTACGACGCCGGGGAGCTCGGTGAACTGGGTATTGGCAGCCGGGCCTTCGCCATCGCCGGCATAGGCCACTGTCGACGCCACAGACTGAGTCCTGCGGCTGCGGCAAGAAGCATGGTCTTCATGGTCTCTCTCCTCATCTTCCGGCCTCGCTTGAGGCGGGTCCGGGATTTGTTCCATCGCACCATTTGCGATGGGCGGAAGATGGGTTTCCTGCCCTGCGCGATAATCGGGCCTTCTGGCATATGATTTATGCGCACAGTGTGGCGAAATCTGTGACCGGGGTCATAGACTGGCTGCCTCAGCCGAGGGGCGCCAACTCCAGCGGGCGGATCAGTCAGCGCGCGGGGACCGGTGCCGCCGACAGCGACCGCCGCGTGGAACGCATGGAACGGGCCGAGCCTGGTCGCTCACGTCGATCCATCCCCTCAAGAACCTCGATCCCACGCCAGATCGCTCGCGCAGCCTCGGTCAGCGCTTCTCCGTCGGGGTGGCCGACAGCCTGTTCTGTGAACCCCCGCGCGATCGTGCGGGCGATGGCGATGAACTGGTAGGGCGGTGTCGGTGTGGGCATGGGGGCTCCTTTGGGCTGCGCGACACTGCCTCGGCGTCGGGCCGTGCCGCCAGACCCGGCGGGCGTGGATAAACACGGTTTGAAGTGGTGCACGCCGTGGACGTCACCGGCGACGGCAATCCGAATTCGCATGCGCGAGCCGCTCAGCGCTCAGCATCAGCTTGATCAGGTTGACGAACGCCCCGCGGACGCCTACTTGGTCAGGTTGACCAACACGCGGGCCGGCCCATGTCGCACTTCGTCACCCTCTATGAAGCCAAGACCCACCTCTCCGGTTTGGTCGATCGCGCCGCGGCCGGCGAGGAGATCGTCATCGCCAAGAATGGCGTGCCGCAGGCGCGGCTGGTGCCGCTCGCCTCCCGTGGCGAACGCCGCAAGCCGGCCAATGCCATGCGCATCCGCCGCATTGCGGCCGATTTCGATGCCCCCGACCCGGCAATCGAGGCCCTGTTCGGCGGCGGGGAACCGTGAACCTGCTGCTCGACACGCATGTCTTCCTGTGGTGGGACAGCCAGGACAAGGCGCTGAACGCCGACACGAGCGCACTGATCGCCGACGCTGCCAACCAGGTCTTCGTCAGCGCCGCGTCGATCTGGGAGATCGCCATCAAGCGCCGGCTGAAGAAGCTCGACTTCCGCGGCTCCGCGGTCGCCGCCATCGGCACCAACGGCTTTCACGAGCTGCCGATCCTGCCAATCGACGCGGAGAACGCCGGTGCTTTGGCATGGCGACACAATGACCCGTTCGACCGCATGCTGGTCGCGCAGGCGCGGCGTCTGACCTTCACGCTGGCAACCGCCGATGCGGCCATTCGCGCCTATCCGAACGTCGCTCAGATGTGGGCGGGGTGACGCCGGCTTCGTTCCGCAGCGTCGAGCGGGGGGCGCCCCCTCTCCCGCGACCCTCTCCCGCGCGGGGAGAGGGAGGGGCCGGGTGATTACATCGTCGCGCCGAGCACCCAGGGCGCGAACTCGGCGGCGCCGAAGTCGAACTGTTCGCTCTTGGTGCGCTCGCCGGACGCGACGCGCAGCATCAGCTCGAAGATGCGCTGGCCGCATTGCTGCACGGTTTCCTCGCCGTCGAGGATGGTGCCGCAGTTCACGTCCATGTCGTCTTCCATGCGCTGATACATCGGCGAGTTGGTCGCCAGCTTGATCGAGGGCGCCGGCTTGCAGCCGAACACGCTGCCGCGGCCGGTGGTGAAGCACACGAGGTTGGCGCCGCCCGCCACCTGGCCGGTCGCCGACACCGGGTCGTAGCCGGGCGTGTCCATGAACACGAAGCCCTTCGCGGTCACCGGCTCGGCGTAGTCCACCACATCGACCAGGTTGGTGCTGCCCGCCTTCGCCATCGCGCCGAGCGACTTCTCCAGGATGGTGGTCAGCCCGCCCGCCTTGTTGCCGGGCGAGGGATTGGCGTTCATCTCGGCGCCCTCGCGCTTGCGTGTAGTCCTCCCACCAGCGCATCAGCGCGACCAGTTTTTCGCCGACCTCGCGCGACACCGCGCGGCGCGTCAGCAGGTGTTCGGCGCCGTAGGTCTCGGGCGTTTCCGACAGGATCACCGAGCCGCCGTGGCGCACCAGCAGATCGCTCGCCGCACCGAGCGCGGGATTGGCGGAGACGCCGGAATAGCCGTCCGAGCCGCCGCATTGCAGCGCGACGGTCAGTTCGCTGACCGGCACCGGTTCGCGGCTGCACGTGGTTGGCCTCGGCCAGCACCTCGCGCACGAAGGCGACGCCGGCTTCCACCGTCTTGCGCGTGCCGCCCATCGACTGGATGTCCATGTTGCGGATGCGGTCGGCGAGGCGCTGTTCCTGCATCAGGCCGCGGATCTGGTTCACCTCGCAGCCGAGGCCCAGGACGATGACGTGCGAGAAGTTGGCGTGGCGTGCGTAGCCGGCGAGGGTGCGGCGCAACACGCGCAGGGGCTCGCTCTCGGTCATGCCGCAGCCGGTCTTGTGGGTCAGCGCCACCACGCCATCGACGTTGGGATAATCCGCCAGCGGATCGTCGCCGGTGAACGGATTGCGGCGGAAGACGTCGGCGATCAGTCCCGCGACGTGGGCCGAGCAGTTCACGCTGGTGAGGATACCGATGTAGTTACGCGTCGCCACGCGGCCGTCGGGGCGGCGGATGCCGTCGAAGGTCGCGGGCGTGTTGGCGTAGTCGGTTGGTTTCGCGTCGACGCCGTAGCCGTAGTCCTTGGCGAAGTCGCCCATCTCGCAGTTCTGCACGTGCACGTGCTGGCCCGGCGCGATCGCGCGCGCGGCGAAGCCGATGATCTGGCCGTAGCGGCGCACCGGCTCGCCCGCCGCGATCGGCCGCACCGCGACCTTGTGGCCGGCGGGAATGCGCTCGGTCGCGGCCACGCCGTCCGCCACCGACGTGCCGGGCAACAGCGTGGCGCGTGCGATCACCACGCTGTCGTCGGGATGCAGGCGAATCACATTGGGTGGGGCCATGTGTGTTGTCCGGTTCAGTCGTCATGCGTCCGGCAAAGACGTGGATGACCGGCACAAGGCCGGCTATGACGATGGTGGGTCGTGGGCGGTCTGCTGCGTCTTAGGACGCGACGGCGCCCGCGGCCTTGCGGGTTGCCGTCACGGCCTCGCGGGCGGCGCGGGCCATCAGGCCGCTGTCGTTGGCGATGGTGACGAAGCGGAAGCCCATGCCGATCATGCGCGCGGCGTAAGCGGCGGTGCCGTTGTGCAGGCCGGCGAACTTGCCGTGCCTCTTGCAGCTCGCGAGCAGCTTCTCGTAGATGCCGAGGATCTGCGGTTCCTCGCGATCGAGGATCGGGACGAGGCCGAGTGAGAGACCCATGTCGGACGGGCCGATATAGATGCCGCTGATGCCGGGGACCGAGAGGATCTCATCGATGTTGTCGATGCCTTCCTGCGTCTCGATCATCGGGATCACCAGCACTTCGTCGTTGGCGATCTTCTGATAGTTGCTCGCCTCGCCGTACATCGCGGCGCGGATCGGGCCGTTGCTGCGCTTGCCGGCCGGCGGATACAGGCAGGCCGTTGCCAGGGCCTGCGCCTCGGCCTTGTTGTTGACCATCGGGCAGATGATGCCCCATGCGCCGCCGTCGAGCGCCTTGCCGATGATGCCGGGCTCGTTCCACGGCACGCGCACCAGCGGCGTGACGGGATGCGCCGTCATTGCCTGGAAGCATTGCACCATCGTGGAGTAATCCTGCACGCCGTGCTGCATATCGACGGTGACGCTGTCCCAGCCGCACTGCGCCATCACTTCGGCGGAAAAGCCGGAGGGAATCGCGAGCCAGCCGTTGACGCACGCCTTGCCCGCCGCAAGCCGTGCCTTGAGTTTGTTTGCCATCCGGGTGTTTCCCCACTGTCGAAGAGAGCCGCACGCTAGGCGCGGGACCTGGGGGCGTCAACGCGGCGGCGCAGCCCTTTTGACCGCGTTAACCGTTGGTGTCGCGCGCTATGCGATGAGTACCGGCGGCGCCCTGGAAGCGGCCGGAGCGCAGGTCGTCGAGCGCCTGATTGGCCTGCTCCAACGGGTACGGCAGCGGGCGCGTCTTCACCGGCACCTGCGGAGCGAGGGCGAGGAATTCATCGCCGTCGGCACGCGTCAGGTTGGCGACCGAGCGGACGACGCGCTCGCCCCAGAGGATGTCGTAGGGGAAGCTGGGGATCGGGCTCATGTGGATGCCGGCGCATACCACCGTGCCGCCGCGCTCGATTGCGCGCAGAGCCGCCGGTACCAGCGGACCGACGGGCGCGAAGATGATCGCCGCGTCCAGCAACTCCGGCGGCGATTGGTCGGAACCGCCGGTCCATACGGCGCCGAGTTCGCGTGCGAATGACTGTGCCTCGGTGTCGCCTGGGCTGGTGAATGCGTAGACCTCGCGGCCCTGCCAGCGTGCCACCTGGGCGATGATGTGCGCCGCCGCGCCGAAGCCGTAGAGGCCCAACCGCCGCGCGTCGCCGGCCATGCGCAGGGCGCGATAGCCGATGAGGCCGGCGCAGAGCAGCGGTGCCGCTTCCTGGTCGGTGTAGGCGGCGGGGATCGCGAAGCAGAAGCGCTGGTCGGCGACGGTGAACTCGCTGTAGCCGCCGTCGATCTGATAGCCGGTGAAGCGCGCCTGGCCGCAGAGGTTCTCGCGGCCGGTGCGGCAGAATTCGCACACGCCGCAGGTCCAGCCGAGCCAGGGTACGCCGACACGGTCGCCGATCGCGAAGCGGTCTGTGTCCTCGCCGAGTGCCGCGATGGTGCCGACGATTTCGTGGCCGGGGATCAGGGGCAGCTTCGGCTGGGTGAGTTCGCCGTCGACCACGTGGAGGTCGGTGCGGCAGACCGCGCAGGCGTGCACGCGGATGAGCACCTGGCCGGGGCCTGGGGTGGGGACCTCGACGGCGACGCATCGCAGGGGGTGGTGTGCCGCGTCGAGCAGCATTGCTCGCATCATGATGTCGCACCGCGATTTGGCTGCGGTGTTATTGCAGCATCGGGTGCCTGTGGTGCGCAATGCCGCATGGTTCGTGCCGCTCGGCGGAAAGCGGATTTCAACACGGACGTCAGGCGAGGACCACGGCACGGAGAAGGCGATCATTGCGCTTCGCCCACGGCGGCAGTTCCGCGGAGCCTTGCTGATCTCCCAAGTCAGGCATTTCGCGGTATGGTGTCACGCCGAACCCTTATCTGAGGACACGCCATGACCAAGTATCTGCACACTATGATCCGCGTCAGTTCGCTGGAGGATAGCATCGCTTTCTTCGGGGTACTCGGACTGCGCGAAATCCGGCGCCGCGCGGACGAGAAGGGCCGCTACACCAATGTGTTCCTCGCCGCACCGGGCGATGACGCGGCTCCCTTGGAGCTCACCTACAACTGGGATTCCGAGGCTTATGCCGGCGGCCGCAATTTCGGGCATCTCGCCTATGCCGTGGACAACATCTACGATACCTGCAACGCCTTCATCGCGCGCGGCGTAACGATCAACCGCCCTCCGCGGGACGGCCGCATGGCCTTCATCCGCACGCCGGACGGCATCTCCATCGAGCTGCTACAGGCCGGCGGCGCGCTGCCGCCAGCCGAACCCTGGACCAGCATGGCCAATACCGGTTCCTGGTAGAGTGGGAAGCCGCTGACGTGGCGCCACATCCGTGCGTGGCCGCTCGAGTCGCGGCCGCGGCGAAGGCGTGCCGCTTCGGCGGTACGGCGAGAGCATCGACAGCGTCGTCGCCGCGCTTGAGGCGATGGGTGCACGTCTGCCCTTGTTCCGCGCGGCACGGGCTGTTCGACTACAAGGAAAATGGAACCGCAAAACACGCAGAACACGCAAAGGGCGCGGTGCCTTACAGGGCGAGGACGATGCGTTTGATCTCAAGGCGAGGCTTGCCGAAGTTGATCAGCAGGCAGAGATGCAAGCCCGTGGCTGTGATAATTCAGGCACTGCGCGCCCTGGGTACCTTCAATTCGACGAGGACGATGTGTTCGGTCCTGCGCAGTATCCATTTGCGTGTTCTGCGTGTTTTGCGGTTCCATTTTCCTTGTCTACCTTCGGCACAACCTTGCCAGTTCGTTGACCCCGATGGCCGGCCCACCGGGTCAAGTCCGGTGGCATGCTTCGCCGGCTGGTTGCCAAAGGTTCCGCTCGCGATCAAGTCAGAATGGAGATGCCGATGCCGCCTGTGATCCTCTCATCTGACTCACACGTGTTCGAACCGCCGGATCTCTGGCAGACCCGCATCGATGCGCCATTCCGGGATCGTGCGCCACGGATACAGCGGATCGACGGCGCTGATCAGATCGTGGTCGAGGCGGATCAGATCCTCTCCGGGATTGGCCTCATCTCCAATGCCGGCGCCCGGTTCGAGGCCCCCGAGACCATCTCCGCCCAAGGACGCTTTGAAGACGTGCATCGCGGGGGATACGAGCCCGGGCAACATCTCAAGGACATGGCGCTCGACGGGGTCTCTGGCGAAGTGCTTTATCCCTCCCAAGGGCTCTTTTACTTCAAGGTGGCGGACGCGACCCTGATGTCCGCCATCTTTCGCGCCTACAACGATTGGCTCGCGGAGTTCTGCCGCGCGGATCCCGCCCGACTCAAGGGCGTCGCCATGATCAACCTCGACGACATCCCGGATGCGATCAGGGAGCTGGAGCGGGCCGCCCGTCTTGGCCTGGCCGGGGCGATGATCACCGAGTATCCGTTCGAGGACCGGCGCTACGACCAAGCCGAGTACGAGCCGTTCTGGGCCGCGGCGGCGGCGCTCGACCTGCCGTTGAGCCTGCACACGGCCACGCGACGGCAGGGCAGGATCCGCGGCGTCGGCGACATGACGCTGCGCGACGCGAGCAGCCGCGCGACAAAGGTGTTCTATCCGGCGCTGTCGATGTGCGACATGATCTTCTCCGGCGTCTTCGAACGTCATCCCTGCCTGACAGTCGCCATCGTGGAGTTCGAGTTGGCCTGGGTGCCCCATGTACTCTCCACGATGGACTATACCTACCGCGAGCGCCAAGGCGAGGCGATCTACCGGTTCAAGGACGCGATGCTCCCGAGCGATTTTTTCCACCGCAACGTCGTACTCGGCTTCCAGGAGGATGCCATCGGTATTCGCCTGCGAGACGTCATCGGCGTCGACAGCATGATGTGGGGCTCGGACTATCCACACAGCGAGTCGACGTTTCCGCAATCGAGGAAGATCCTGGCGCAGATCCTGGCCGGGGTGCCCGACGACGAACAGGCCAAGATCGTCGGCGGCAACACGGCTCGCGTGTACAGGTTCGACGTGACGAAGCTGACCGTTCCGGTTTGAAGGGCCAGCCCTCCGCGGGTGGACATGCCGGAGCGGCCGTCGACACGCCCGATGGGGCACGCCGGGCATCCGTGGACGCCCGGCGCTTGATCCGATCCGGCGCTACTGGGCGGCGGCCGCCATGGTTCGTGCTCCTGCCACCGGCCGGTACGCCCGCAGGAATGTGCGAATATGTCGCACCGCCAGCGGGATCTTATCCGGGGTGTCCTTCCACGGATAAAGGCTCACCTGGGCGTTCGGCGCGAGATGCACGGTTTCCATGGCGACCGCATAGGGATGCGCCGGCACGTCGTCCGGCAACACCAGGATCGGCGTCTGGCAGCCGCGCACGAAATCACGCGTCACGGTGTAAACGAAGTCGGCGCGGGCGCTGTACATGTTGGTCAGGAACTTATCGACCATCGCCATCGTGATGTCGGGCCGGCGAGCGCACAGTTCCGGGCCCCAGGTTTTCATGTTGTTGTCGTAGGACAGGGTGGGCATCTCCGGGCGCCAGCCGCTGGGCTGCGCCGGCACCGCCGCGATGACGCGGTCGCCTGCGCGCTGCAGCATGTTCCAGATGAAGGGGCCGCCGATGCAGAAGCCGAGCACCAGGAATTCCCGGATGCCAAGGTGATCCATCAGTCCGATCTGATCGTCGGTATAGGCGTCCCACGGCCGGTCGGTCTCGAGCGGACCTGAGGACTGGCCACCCTTGGCGTTGCGCAGATCCGCCGCGATCACGCGGAATTCGTCCTTGAATGCGTCGAACGGGTTGAACGGGTGGCTCGAGGTCGCCAGGCCCGCGATCGTGGAGTTCAGTCCGCCGCCGGGGATGACCAGCAACGGGAAGCCGGAGCCGGCCTCTTCATAGTGGATGCGGACGTCGCCTCTTTCATAGAACGGCATGGTGGTTTCTCCTCCTTAGAACCGGCGCGGTTTCCCGGATGGCATTGCTTGAGGAGTATCACCCATTTTCGGGAGCGCCAATGGCGGGAAGTCGGCGTCCGGACTTTGGAGGCCGGAATGCGGACATTGTGCCGAGGGCAGCGCGGTCTGTTGCGACCGCAAGGAAGATGGAACCGCAAAACACGCAGAACACGCAAAGGGCGCGGTGCCTCACAGGGCCAGGACGATGCGCTCTATCTCGAGGCGAGGCTTGCCGAAGTTGATCAGCAGGCAGAGATGCAGGCCTGTGGCTTTCAGATAATTCAGGCACTGCCCGCGATGAACGCGTGGAGCACCGTCAGAGCGCAGCCAATGATTCGTTTGGACAGGAGGTTAATCTTGTCCTCGCCGGTATCCATTTGCGTGTTCTGCGTGTTTTGCGGTTAAGCGCCAGCCTCACATCGCCGTCATACCGCCGTCGACGAACAGCAGGGCGCCGGTGACGTAGGAGGCATCGTCGGAGGCCAGAAACAGGATCGCGGCGGCGACCTCCTCGGCCCTGCCCGGGCGCTTCAGCATGGTACCTTGTGCGGCGCGGGCGTTGTACTGCTCGACGGTCTCGCCGGCCGCCGCGATGCGGCGCGCATGGAACGGCGTGAAGATCGGGCCGGGGCCGACGGCGTTCACGCGAATGCCCTCCGCCGAGTGGTCGGCGGCGAGCCCCCGCGTCAAGCCCGCGACCGCGGCCTTGGTGGTGTCGTACTGCAGGTTGCCGCCGCCTGCGACGACGGAACGTACGGAGGCGACGTTGACGATCGCGCCGCCCTGGTTGGCGCGCATCAGCGGAACCGCCGCCTTGGCGCAGAAGGCGTAGCTCATCAGGTTGATGCTGAGGATCTCGTTCCAGCTCGCAGCACTCGCCTCGTCTATCTTTTCGTATTTACGGATGCCGGCATTGTTGATGAGGATGTCGAGGCGCCCGAATTTTTCGGCGGCACCGTTGACGAAGGCGAGGCATGCGGCCTCGGTACCAACGTCAGCCTGCGTGAAGGCGACCTTGGCGCCGGCGGCCTCGAGCTCGGCCGCCACGCGCTGGCCGCGCTCGCCGTCCCGATCGCAGAATGCCACGCTCGCGCCCTCGGCTATGAAACGCCTGACCGTCGCCTCGCCGATCCCCGATGCCCCGCCTGTCACCGCCGCGACCTTGCCGTCGAGCCTTCCCATGTCCGTCCCCTTTCCATTGCGTTGCGAAACGTGGAGTTAGCTTGCCAGAGCAAGCACTGCGTCCAGCAGCACCTGGGCGCCGCGTGCCACCTGCTCCTTGGTCGAATACTCCCGCGGATTGTGAGTGATGCCGTCGACGCTGGGCACGAACAGCATCGCGCTGGGGCAGAGCGGTGCGATCAGCACAGAGTTGTGGCCGGCGGCGGCGATCATGTCGCGGGTGGCGAGCTGACGCTGCTGCGCCTTGTCGCGCAGCAGGCGGCCCAGCGCCGGATCGAACGCGATCGGTCCGAACGTCGCGTAGGGATCCACTGCGATGGACACGCGCCGGCTGACTGAGATGGCGTCAAGCGCGGTGCGGAGCTCGCGTTCCAGCGCGACCGCGCGCTCGGGCCGCGCATGCCGCACGTCGCAGTGCAGGCGGGTGATGTTGGCGACGTTGCCGCGCGCATTCGGGTAGTTCTCGATCCAGGTGGCCGAGGCGCGGCCTTCCGGCTCGGCGGCGAGCGCGATGCGTTCCACCGCCAGGATGATCTCGGCGGTGGCGGCGAGGCTGTCGCGCCGGCGATCCATCGTGGTGGGGCCGACATGGCTCGGCTCGCCGGTGATGGTGAGCTGGAAATAGCGGGCCTGCACGGTGCCGGTGACGATGCCGATATCGGCGCCGGTCGCCTCCATGACGGGGCCTTGCTCGATATGCGCCTCGAGCCAGCAGGCCCAGCCGCGCGGCGACGGCACCAAGGGGCCGGCCTGGCCGCTGTCGCGCAGCGCTGCACCTACGCTGATGCCGTCGTCATCGGTGATGGCGAGCGCGTCCTCCAGCGTCATGTCCGCGGCGTGCACGCGGCTGCCCATCATCGCCGGACGAAAGCGGCTGCCTTCCTCGTTGGTCCAGTTGACCAGCTCGAGCGGGGCGCGTGTTGCGATCCCGGCGGCGTCCAGCGCGCGGATCACTTCGAGGCCGGCGAGCACGCCGAATACGCCGTCGAAGCGCCCGCCGGTCGGCACCGTGTCGAGATGGCTGCCGAAGGCGACCGCCGGGGCGGTGTCGTCGCTGCCCTTGCGGCGAAGGAACATGTTGCCGATCGCGTCCTGCTCGAAGCGCAGGTTCAGCCGGTTGGCCCAGCGCAGCAGCAGCGCGCGGGCCTTTGCGTCCTCGGGCGAGAGCGCCAGACGGCAACTGCCGCCTTCCGGCGTGGGGCCGATGCGGGCGATGTCCATGATGGACTGCCAGAGGCGGTCGGCGTCGATCGAGACGGTCATGCCTGGCCTGCTGCGATGGTGGGGCGCGACAATATGGGCGTGTGCGACGCATGGCTATGGCGCCCGCGGGTGGTGTCCTTGATCAATCGTGACGTGTGTTGGAAGATCGGCCTCGGCGACACGCGGGGGAACGCGTCGCGAACAGGCTGACGGCGGAACTGTACGGCCTGCGGTGCAATCGGCGAAATTGGCAGGCGAAGTCCATGCATTCGGACGAACCACGTCTGAGCGACCGGGCGGAGAGTGCCGCGGGCGATTGGCAGCCGCCGCGGGCGGGCGGCGCGACGCTGCAACGCGACGAGCGGAAGAACGCCACCATCCTGTTCGCCGATATCGTCGGTTCGACGGCCATGGTGGCCACGCGTGATCCCGAGGCGGCACTGGACATCCTGCGGCCGGCGCTGGGCCTGCTGTCGGAGGCGGTGCAGCGTTACGGCGGCACGGTGAACCGGGTCACCGGCGACGGGCTGATGGCGTTGTTCGGCGCGCCTTTCACCGACGAGGAGCATGCGCTGGGCGCGTGCTGCGCGGCGCTCGAGATGCACGCGTCGCTGGCCCGCTCGGAGTTCGATATTCCGCTGCGGGTCGGCATTCACTCGGGCGAGATCGTGGTGCACCAGCTTCGCATCGGCACCGTGCACACGCTGGACGCCGCGGGTGAGGTTGTGCATCTGGCGGCGCGGCTGCAGCAGGACGCGCCGTCGGGCAGCACGTGGATCAGCGACGCGACGTTCGCGCTGGTGCGGGGGCGGGTCGAGACGCGGATCGTGGGACCGCAGCCGTTCCGCGGCTTCGAGCTGCCGGTGGTGGTGCACCTTCTCCAGGCCGCCGATGCATCGCTGTCACGGCTGGACGTGGCGGGACGGCGGGGGCTGTCGCCGTTCGTCAACCGGCGCGCCGAACTGGACGTGCTGGAGGCGGCGTATGCGCGGGCGGCGGCGGGGCAGGGCTGCGCCGTCGCGCTGGTGGGCGATCCCGGCGTCGGCAAGTCGCGGCTGATCCGGGAGTTCGTGGCCGCGCGGAGCGGCGCCCGGGTGCTGGAGGCCCGATGCACACGGTGGCGCGACGATTCCGGGTTCCATGCGATGCGCGTGCTGACCCGTCGCCTGCTGGGGCTTGATACCACCGAGAATGTGGGCGCCACCCACGCCAGGCTGGAGATGGCCTCGGCGGCGCCGGGGGCGCCTCCGGCTGAGGCGCTGGCGGCTGTCGCGGTGCTGCAAGGCGTCATGCCGCCGGTTGTCGAAGTCAGTCCGGGAGGGCGGCCGTACCGCGCGGGTGAGGGGCCGGCCGCGGGCTGGGCCGCGCTTGGTCCCAATGCGCGGCGGCGGCGCATCATCGAGGGGTGCCTTGCCGTCCTGTTGGGGGCGGCGTCGGACAAACCGTTGCTCGTCGTGATCGACGACGTTCACTGGTCCGATTCAGGGACCTACGAGGTGATCGAGCGGCTGCTCGATGCGCTTGGCGGATCGCGGCTGCTGCTGCTGTTGGGTTGGCGCGCGGGCTACCGGTTCGGCTGGTCCGAACACACCGCACTGACCCATGTCGCGCTGCCGGCGCTTTCACCGGCGCATGCGCGGGACCTGGCGCGCAGCGTGTTGGGCGAGCGGGCCGCTGATGAGGGGGTGTTGGCCGGGATTGCCGACCGCACCGGGGGCAATCCGTTCTTCATCGAAGAGGCGGCGGCGATGCCGGACCCGGCGGTGGTACCGCCGACGGTGGGCTCGATGACTTGGCGCGCGGCTCGACGCGCTGAAGCCGGAAGAGAAGCGGTTCATCGAGGTTCTGGCGACGGTGGGCGAACCGACCTCGGCGGAGCTGCTTGCCGACGTGCTGGATGTCGAGGAGGGCAGGGCCGGCGTGGTGGCCGCCGAGCTGGAGCGTGCGGGGCTGCTGCGGATCGATGGCGTGGGCGAGACCGCGCGCATCGCGTGCCGTCATTCGCTGCTTCAGGAGGTGGCGTATCGCGGGCTGATCCGGACGCGCCGGCGTGCTCTGCACGCGCAGATCGCGGAGGCGATGGAGCGGCTGGCGGGCGATCGGGCGCGCCGACGAAGCGGAGGTGCTCGCGCGGCATGCGCGGCTTGGGGGCGCCTGGGAGGCTGCGCTTGCGGCATGCGCGCGCGGCCGGTGCACGCGCCGCATCGCATTCGGCGAACCGCGAGGCGGTGCGGTTTTACGAAGAGGCGCTGGAGGCGCTTTCGTTTTGCCGGAGGGCAGTGGCGCACTGGAAATCCGCAGTGGACCTTCGCTTCGCGCTACGGGATCGCTGTTCCGTCTGGGGCGTATCGCGCTGTTGCGAACCAGGCTGGATGAGGCCCAGGTCCTGGCTGAAAAACTGGGCGATATAGGGCGGCTTGGACAGCTGTATATCTTTCAGAGCCACTATGCTTGTCTTGCGGGCGATTACCGGGAAACCATAGCGGCCGCCGAACGGGCGTCGGCGCTGGCCGATATGGAGAACGACCCGGCGCTGAAGTTGCGCGCGGTGTTCGAGCGGGCGCTGGGCGAGTTTGGCCAGGGTGCCCTTGCCGCCTCGGCCGCGGGCATGGCGCAGGTTGCGGAACGCGCCGAAGATCCGGCACTCGGCGGGCGCTTCGGACTCGATGCGCCGCTTGCCGTGGTGGCGCTCGGATACCAGATGCGCGCGCTGACGGACCTTGAGCAATTCGACGTCGCCGACCGTGTCGCGCGAGGCTTGCATGGCGCGCGCGGCGCAAGTCTCGCGTCCATTCACGTCGATCTTTGCGTCCGTGGCCGAGGGCTATCTGCTGCTCAATCGCGGGACCACAGCCGCGGCTCTGTCGCGGTTCTCCGAGGCCGTTGACGTCGTGCGATCGAGCCGAAGCTGATCTCATGCGGCCGGTGGCCTTGAGTTTCCTGGGCGCTGCCGAACTGGCGAGCGGACGCGCAACAGCAGGATCGGAGCGATTGGAACTGGCGGTGAAGACGGCTGCCGAAATGGGGTTCATGTTCCAGCATCCGCTGCGGCTGGCACTGCTTGCCGAGGCGCTTTCCGCCGATAGGGCGGCATGAGGAAGCGTCACAACGAACCGCCGAAGCCGCGGCACTGGCAGCGTCGCAGGGAGATGAAATCTCCCTGCTCGCGGCACGCCGGGCGACGGCACGCGCCGGCTGATTCTGCGGACTTCAGGCCTTCGCGCGGCCTCTCCTCGCCGCCCAGGCGTGACGCTCGTCCGGGCCGATAAGATCCTTGTCGAATGGGACGATCGGCGGCGATCCGGGGCACGGCGTGCAGCTTATATTGGTGACCTCATGTTCGGCATTGTGGGGATCCTTGGGGCGGAATATAGGCTCGTGCGCCTTGGCAAATTCTATACAGGTCGCGACTGGGTCTCTTGTCGCCCGCGTTCTTGTAGATCTTTCGCTCGAGCACGCAATCCTGGTGATAGGTCACCCAGTGAGGCTTATCCAGTGATGTGCGTCCGAGCACTGTGTTCAGATGGAGCGGTGTCCGCTCCTTGTATAGCCTGGACACGACGTTCCCGCGATGCCGGTGCGGATGGCTGCTTCGCGTTTCGGCGTCGATATACGAGCGAAGATTTGCCCGCCCGAGAGCACCGTTACCTGGAGGCAGCTCACTGATCGGCCCTCGATTGATCTGCTCCATCCTCTTCTTTTCGTCGTGCCAAATGATCTGCTGTATGATTTTGGTCTGATCCTTGTCGTTTCTGGTCTCGACCCACGTTATGTAGCCGCCGGGGAGAAGGGTCCGCGGTTTCGCGACGTTGTGCCGAAGCTATAGCGGGCGTCGGGAACTCCCATGCAGGAGTAGTAGTCGGGAGTGACGAAGTCCGATACCCACGTGCTGTCGATCTTATAGGCGTACGTCTTCGCCTCGCATGGATCGCAGACCTCGAGCAGATACTCGAATTCCCCAGCGTCATCCTCGATCTTGTGTCCGTCGCATTTGATGGCCTGGGCAGGCTGCAACCGCTGGCCGCTGGGATCGACCAGCATTTCCAGCACTTCGTGGCTCGCCGCGATGGTCCATTCGGGGTCGCTCGCATCGACGCCTGGCAAACGGCTGAAAATGATCGGTGGAATGGAACCCGCCTTCGCCGCCCTTCAATCCATCGACCAACTCGACCAGCCAAACGCCTTTGGGATTATCCTTCGGGTCGACCCTGCGGACGACTGCCTCCGGGACGGCGTTCCAGTACTTCCGCAGGTGCTTCGCTATCTGGATGTTGAGGGCGACTATGGCGCTGTCAATTGTCTCACTGACACGCTTGTCATTGTCTCCGCCCTTTGCCGTCTTGTTGACCAAACCAATTTGGACCAGCCGCATTTGCGTTCCCCACTGTTACAAGGAGCCTGAACCGATGGTCCTCGGCCGCGGAATAATGGCGGCATGTTCCGCCTGCCGCCGGCATGGCTGTGCGGCTAAGCTTAGCGCTTTCAGACGTCGATGCGTGTGAACCAGTTCACACCATGGGAGTTGCCCGCGGCAGGGCTCGGGCCCCTATCTCCCGACCCACCGCGGCGCACGCTTCTCCATGAACGCCGTCCGCCCCTCCTTGAAGTCGGCGCTGTTGAAGCATGTGTCCATCATCCGCTTCATCGCCGCCACATCCCGCTGGCTCTCGTCCTTCAGCATCTCGTTGATCGTCAGCTTGGATGCCGCCACCGACAACGGCGCGTTGTCGGCAATCGTCCGCGCGAGATCCAGCACCTCGTCGCTCAGTTCCTCGTCCGCGACCATCTTGTTGATCAGACCGATCCGCTCCGCCTCCGCCGCGTCGATCCGCCGCGCGGTGTACAGAATCATCCGGGCATGCGCCGGCCCCACCAGATCGATCAGCCGCTTCACCGAGTCCGGCGCATAGGCCACGGAAAGCTTCGCCGCCGGAATGCCGAACTGGCTGTCCACCGCGGCAATCCGCAGATCGGCCTGCATCGCGATCGCCAGCCCGCCGCCCAGGCAGAAGCCGCGGATGCGCGCGATGATCGGCTTGGGAAACGCGGCATACTTCGCCCGCCCGACGCCCGCCTGCCGGTCGTACTCCTGCTGCGCATCGGCGTTGGAGCGGTGCTTCTCGAACTGGCTGATGTCCGCACCGGAAACGAACGCCTTGTTGCCCGCCCCGGTCAGAATCACCACGCGCACCGACCCGTCCTCGGCGAACTCGTCGAGGATTTCGCCGAAGCCGGTCCACATCTCCAGCGACATGGCGTTGCGCTTCTCGGGCTGATTGAACGTGATCAGCCCGACGCCGTCGTCCTTCGCCGCGAGCATCTTGCCTCCGGCGTATTCGCGGGTGACGCCGCCGCCCGGCATGTCGTTCATCTCAGATCGCTCCCTTCTTGCGCATGTCGGCGATCTCTTCCTTGGAATAGCCGACCGACGCCAGCACCTCGTCCGTGCTTGAACTGATCTCCGGCGTCGCCAGGCGGATGTCCTTGGAGAAGCCGGTGATGCTGATCGCCGAGGCGACCACGTCCGCGTCACCGATCGCCGGCGAGTGCATCTTGGTCGCCATGCCGAGATGCTTCACCTGCGGATCGGCGAACACCTGGTCGATCGAGTAGATCGGCCCGCACGGCACGCCGGCGCCTTCCAGCAGCTCGATCCAGTATTCCGACGGCTTGTGCTTCGTCACGTCGCTGATCGCCGCGTTGATCTCCTTGCGGTGACCGCTGCGCGACTTCTGGTCCTTCCACTCCGGCTTGTCCTTCCACTCCGGCTTGCCGATCGCTTCGCAGAAGCGGCCGAACACGCGGCTGGAACTGGCGGCGATGTTGATGTGGCCGTCGGAGGTCGGGAACACGCCGGTGGGAATGCCGGTGGGATGGTCGTTGCCGGCCTGCGGCGCGACCTCCTTGGCGATCAGCCAGCGCGAGGCCTGGAAGTCGAGCATGAAGATCTGCGCCTCGAGCAGCGCGGTGGTCACCCAGCGGCCGACGCCGGTGCGCTCGCGGTCGAAGATCGCCATCATGATGCCGAGCGCGAGCAGGTTGCCGGCGGTGAGGTCGTCGATCGGAATGCCGACGCGCACCGGGCCCTGGCCCGGCAGGCCGGTGATCGACATCAGCCCGCCCATGCCCTGCGCGATCTGGTCGACGCCGGCGCGATGCCCGTACGGGCCGGTCTGCCCGAAGCCGCTGATGCTGCCGTAGACGATGCGCGGGTTCACCTCCTTCACGTGTCGTAGTCCACCTTCAGGCGGTGCTTCACCTGGGCGCGCATGTTCTCGACGATGATGTCGGCGCCCTTCACCAGGCGCATGAACGCGGCGTGGCCTTCCGGCGTCTTCAGGTTCAGCGTCATTGCCCGCTTGTTGCGGTGCAGGTTCTGGAAGTCGAAGCCGTGGCGGTTGCCGGTGATCTCCTCGCCGTCGGTGGCGGGCGGTTCGATCTTGATCACATCGGCGCCCCAGTCGGCGAGATGCCGCACCGCGGTGGGTCCGGCGCGCGCCAGTGTCAGGTCCAGCACCTTCAGCCCGTTCAGCGGCATCCGCGTCTGCGCCTGGGCCAGCATGGTCTTGTCAGCGGGGCTCTCCGGCATCCCTCGTCTCCTCTTGATCTGGTGCCGATACTCCGCCGCAATCGCCAGACGCTCAAGAGCGATCCGGCGCGGGCGCCTCAGCGCTGCGTCGCGATCAGCAGCATCATGGGGCGCTCCAGTTCGTCCGCCAGCGACGGTTGGGCCACGACCTGTTCGGAGGTGGGGCGCCATTCCTCGACGTGACGGATGGTGAAACCGGCGCCGATCAGGGTGTTCAGCGTCGTGCCGATAGTGCGATGGTGCTTTACCACGCCCTTGGCGAGCCAGTCGGTGGTGCGCGCGCCTTCGATCGCGTAGCTGTCGATCGGCCATACCCGGCGGCCGTCCTCACCTGTCAGCCAATCGGGGTGGGCCGGCGTCATATAGATCGGGTGCTCGATGGTGAAGACGAAGTGTGCGCCGGGCACCAGCGCGCGGAACACCGTGCGGACCAGCCGGGCGAAGTCCTCGATGTAGTGGAAGGTAAGCGAACTGTAGGCGAGGTCGAACGCCGCCTCGGGCAGCTCCAGGCTTTCGAGGTCCGCGAGCTCGTACTGCACGGCCGGGTCCGTCGTCTCGGCTTTCGCCCGGGCGAGCATGTTCTCGGAGAGATCGAGCGCGGTGACCTGGGGGGCTCCTTGTGCTCGTGCCCAGCGGGCGAACCAGCCGAAACCGCACCCGAGATCGACGACGCGTTTGCCTGCCAGATCGGGCAGCATCGCGCGGATGGCGGGCCATTCGGGGGCGCCGTCGAGCCCGTAGACCGATCGGCGCAACCGGCTGTAGCCGGCGAAGAACTCCGGTGTGTCGTAGATGTTCTGTGCCAACCCGCTTTCTCCATCAGATGCCGATGGACGGAGCTCCGGCAATGACAGGGCCCCGTCCGTTTACACGAGCCGAGACCATGGTCCAAACCTGGGGGGTCCAAGCCTTGGGCGTATGGAGGGCATCGCGTGAAGGCCGTCGATCTCGCCTTGGTGCTGGCGGTGGATGGCTCGGCCAGCGTCACCTACGAGGAATTCGGGCTGATCGCCGGCGGCCTGGCAGCCGCGCTGCGCGAGCCGCCGATCGTCGCCGGCCTGACCGGCGGTCCCGCCAGGGCCAGCCTCGCTTCGCTGCTGCTGTGGTCGGGCGCGGGAGCCCAGGAGGTGATCACCGACTGGACGCTGATTGCCTCGCCCGCCGATGCGCATGGCTTCGCCGATGCGGTGGACAACATGCCGCGCATCGTGCCGGCAGGGCAGACGGCGATCGGCGAAGCGCTGCTCGCGTCGCTGACACTGCTCAGCCACATTCCGGATACGCCGGCGCGGCAGGTGGTGAACATGATCGGCGACGGCAGATCGAATGACGGCGTTGCCCCTGGACCGATCCGCGACCGGATGGCGGCGGCCGGCATCACCATCAACGGTCTCTGCATTCTGAATGAGGAACCCGACCTGCTGCAGTCGTATACGCGCGATGTGATCGGAGGGCCCGGAGCCTTCGCAGTGACCTGCCAGGACTACGCCGCCTTTGCCGCGGCGATGAAGCAGAAGCTGGCGCGGGAGTTGAACGCGCCAACCGTCTGACGAAACCACCATGGCGCTGCGGCGCTTCCCACCGCTCCGCGCAGGCCAAGATCGTCTGCGACGACCTGCGACCGCTGCGAGGAAGCTATCAGTATGGGCTGCCGTCCTTGCGAGTGTATCGGGTACCGACCGTCCGCACCCATCGTGCCGTGCATGTCAATGTCAGGATATGCGATCTCGTCTTCCGGAGTCCGATCACCAACGACCAGCAGCAGAACGTCAGCTGCCGAATGGTTCACAAAGCGATGGGCATCCGTGCCACCGAAGGGAAATCCCGCACACATCCCGGCCCGGAGTATCCGCCCGCCAGTGTCGGTTTCGAGAGTCACCTCGCCTTCAAGCACGTACACGAACTCATCCTGCTTCGAATGCGCATGGCGGTGCGACGACTGCGCGCCGGGTACGATCCGGGTCAGGTTCACGCCATAGTTGCGTAGTCCGGCATAGTCGCCCAGCCGTCGGTTGTACCGGCCCTGATTGGCGGCCCGGAACGGCTCCGGGTAGCTGGTTTGGTTGCTCTCGACCACGTCCTGCGGATCGAAAACCCGTGGCTGCGGTGCACTCATGTTCTCTCCCGACGAGTATGCGGAGACGCTGCTAAGCTCCGTCTGCGGTATATGCCACCTCGAAGTGCCGTGCGAAATCGTCAAACTCAGAGAGCATGGTCCTGGCTTCAGGATCGACGATGGCAACCTCGGGATCGTCCCCGGCGAAGCCTTTGACCGTGTCGATCGAATCCCAAAAGCTCACGGCGAGCAACTCCGCCTGCCCCTCCACCTGACGACGCAGCAGGTACACGTGATGATGCCCTGAGATAGAATTGAGGTGTGGAACCACTTTCGCCGCAAAGTGACGCGAATAGGCGTCGGCATTTGCCAAGGTTGCCGTCGCGCGCCAGATTCGAGCTATCACATCAACCTCCAGTGTCGTTATCTCCGGCGCGGGGTTCCCCTTGCGGCAAGCGCGCTGGAGGCTGGGTTCTGCGATCAGAGCGCACTGACGAAGCACTTCAAGCGGTGCTACGGGATCACGCCCCTACAGTTCGCGACGGCGGCCTTCAGTCAATACCGCAACGTGCCCGCACGGCATCATCGCAGTATTGTGGCCTGAGCCCGATCAGCTGCCAAAGAACCGCAGGAACCAGTCCAGCACCTGCTTCGGCGCTTCCTCGTTCACATAGTGCCCGCTGGGCAGCGCCTCGCCGCGCACATCCTCCGCGCGCTGCCGCCACAGGGCGAGCGGATCGGCGAACCGCCGCCCCACGCTGCTGCTCTGCCCCCATAGCACCAGGATCGGCATCGCGAGCTTGCGGTGCAGGTCCGCCGTGTCCAGCTCGCAATCGATGGTCGCCGCCGCCCGATAGTCGGCGCACGAGCCGCGAATCGTTTTCTCGTTGAAGCAGCGGACGTATTCGGCCCACACCTCGGGCGGGATGTGGCTCAGGTCCTTGGTCAGCTTCAACAGCTTGTGGCGCATAAACCAGTCGGGATCGACGGCTTTGAAGAAGGTCTCCGGGAAGCCCGCGGGCTGCGCCATGAACGGCCAATGCCAGCCGCCGATCGCGCCCTCCTTGTCCATCGCCGCCCACATATCCAGCGTCGGCACGATGTCGATGATCGCGGCGCGTAACACCTTGTCCGGATGGTCGAGGCACATGCGATGCGTGGTGCGCCCGCCGCGGTCGTGGCCGGCGACGAAGAAGCGGCTGTAGCCCAGGGACTGCATCACCTCGACCTGATCCTGTGCCATCGCGCGGAACGAGTAGTTCACGCTGCCGGGTTCCTCGGGCGGGGCGGAGCTGTCGCCATAGCCGCGCAGGTCGGCTGCCACGACATGGAAGTGCTCGGCCAGGCGCGGCGCCACCTTGTGCCAGGCGACGTGGGTGAGCGGATTGCCGTGCAACAGGAGCAGCGGCGGTCCGCTGCCGCCGTGGCGCAGACGGATGCGCGCGCCGGAGGTGTCGATGTCGGCGAGGGTGAAGCCGGGCATGATGGTCATGGGCCGGAGTATGTCATCGGCCGGTGCGCCTGGATATGTCGCTTGCGATGCCGGGCGAAGTCACGCCGGCGCAATCACCTGGAGGCGCCGAAGCTACGTGCGGTAGCGTGCGGTGTCGCGGGTCAGCGGAACACTGCTGGCGACCGTTATAGGCAACGCGGTGCCTTCGAGGCGAAGAACAGGTTCGGTTTGGCCGTCTTGGCGGTTTGACCGTTTTGGCGGTTGGCCCGTTTTGGGGTACGCGCCGGGATGATGTAGGCAGACGCGGCCTTCCGGGCGAGGTGAGCCAGGCTTTGCCCGGAGCGAGAAAACATGGAGGAGGAATAAGACAATGCCCATCACCGGCGATCTGTTCACCAGCGCTCTGTCGGCCATCGCCTTCATACCCTGCGCGATGGGGAGTGTGGCGCCGGCGCGGAGCCCCGCGCCTCGCCGGCGCGAGGTCGTGGTCAACGGCAAGCGCGTCAAGACCGTCGACGTCCACGCCCATTGCATCGTTCCGGCGGCGGCGGCGCTGATCAATCATCCGCTCGAAGCACCCGGTCTGCTGATGCACGACACGAGCACGCGCATCGCGGCGATGGACGGGCAGGGGATCGACGTCGAGGTGCTGAGCATCAACCCCTACTGGTACCGCGCACCGCGCGATGCGGCGGCCGAGCTGATCAAGGTGCAGAACGAGACGCTGGTGGAATTCTGCGCGGCCAGTCCCGACCGGTTCCATGCCTTCGCGACCGCCGCGCTGCAATACCCGGATCTAGCCGCGCAACAGGTGGAGCACGCGGTGAAGCACCTGGGCTTCCGCGGCGTAGGCGTTGCCGGCAGCGTGGCGGGCGAGGAACTGGCCAATCCGAAATTCCATCCGTTCTGGGCGAAGTGCGAGGAACTCGGTGTGCTGGTCTTCATGCACCCGCTCGGGACGCGGGAGCTGGAACCGTCGGGGCGGCTCGCCGGCAGCGGCCTGCTGACCAACACTATCGGCAATCCGCTGGAGACGACGATCGCGCTGTCGCACCTGATCTTCGAGGGTACGCTTGACCGCTTTCCAGGGCTGAAGATCTGCGCCGCGCATGGCGGCGGCTTCCTGCCGTCCTATGCCAACCGGTCGGACGCGGTGACCCGTTGCTTTCCGGATCGCGTCGGCCCATTGCCCAGGAAGAACCCCACCGCGTATCTGCGCGACGGCCAGCTCTATTTCGACACGATCGTGTTCACCCAGGAGGCGTTGCGCCACCTGATCGCGGAGACCGGCTCCGGCCAGATCATGATTGGCACCGACTACCCGTTCCCGTGGACCAGCACCGAGGTCGATCTCGTGCTCAATACGCCGGGACTGAGCGACGATGAGCGGATCGCGATCCTTGGCGGCACCGCGGCGGGGCTACTGGGCATCGCCTCCTGACGTTCCGGCCGGTATGCCTATTCGTTGAACCTGGTCAGTGAGAGGATCGGTCGTCGCCTGATGGCAGACCGGCTGCCTGGAGCAGGCGCTCGACCACCTCCGACAATAATCGCCCGGTTTCCGGATCTTTTGTCTGGCTCGCGATATTTGCTATTTCGCGTGCCAATTCTACGATATCGATCCTATCGCTCATGGCTGGTCGCCCATCGAAGGACCAGAGCGGCGGTTCTGGATGCGCAGGCGCTGCGGCGCACTGCCATCCGCTCGGCATCCGAGTTTTTCCGATGGGTGGCAAGACGGCATCGGGATTGATCTGCATCAAGCGGCGTGGCGAACGGGAGGGATAGACTACCGACATGGCACCAAGCGGATACCAGCCCAAAGGGCCTATTCGCGTAGCTGGCGAGCACCGGGATCTGAACGCATTGGGCGTGCGGACCGGAAGGATGGCGCTGATGTCGGAAATGAACCAACCTCCACGAGTTCCTGGTGGCCTTACCTGGAGGCCGCTGTCGCAGCGATCCGCGGCCGAGCTTCGCGCCGAGGCTGCAAGGTATCGCCGGATGGCGGCGGGGGCGACGGCGATATCGGTAAGAGAGAGTCTCGAGAGGATCGCGGATCGCCTCGAAGCGCTGGCCGATCGGCGCGAGCGCGAGGGTCGCGGGTAGGCAATACTGCCCGCTGTGGCATTTTGGCGGCCGACAACCTGCCGGCCAGAGCCTGGGTCACTCGGTGGCGTTGACGCGCGGTTGTGGGCTCAACGACATGGTCGAGCCGTTCCGGGGGATGTCCGGCGGCAATCCTGCTTTTTCCAGCATCCGTTCGACCAGCTCTGCCAGGCGCCGACCGGTTTCCGGGTCGGCCGTTGTCCCGGCTATCTCTCCCAGTTCGCGCGCGAGGTCGACGAGATCCGTCCTGTCTGGCATGCCGGTCTCCTCCCTGTGACGATCAGTAACACTCCCGCGCGAATTTGCTAACTGCAAAAATACAAAGTCGCGGCCACCGGTGGACGCTGGCCGCACCCGGCGTTTAACCATGACCATTGGTGACACTATTGCCGGGCCGTCGCGGAGATAGCTTAGGCCTGTTCGAGCAATTCAATGGAGCTGGCGTCCCGACCCGCGAGATTGTGATCGCGGAGGGTCGCGATCCGGCTTGAGGCACTGGCCGAACGGCGGGAGCGAGCGGAACGCGGGAGCGCGCACGCGGCGGCGGAGGATTAGGCGATCCCGCCGCAGCGTCAGGCGGGAATCTCCTTTTGCACAGGGCCGGTTGCCGGCGCGCGCGACATGAGCGCCACATGCAGGGTGCCGCCGAGAGCGGCGCCGATCAGCCAACCCCAGTCGCCGACGGCCGGAATGAGTTTGTAGGCTCCGAGCAGCGCCAGTCCGATCGACACGAAGCCGGCGATCGCCAGCGCCACGAGGGCGCGCCGGTTCCAGCCGTTCTGGAAGAACAGGCTGCCGTTCGGCGACATGGTGTAGAGGTCCTCGATCACCACATGCTGGCGCTTCACCAGATAGTAGTCGCCCACCATGATGCCGAACATTGGCCCGAGCACGGCGCCGAAGATGCTGACGAAGATGGTGATCGCCTGCGGACTGGAAACGAACAGCCAGGGGCAGACCAGGATGGACAGGATCGATGTGATCAGGCCGCCGAGACGGAAGTTGATCCGCTCGGGGTAGAGGTTGGAGATGTCATAGGCGGGCGATACGAAGTTGGCGACGATGTTGATCCCCATCGTGGCGACGATGAATGTCAGCGAGCCGAGTGCCACGATCCACGGATTGCCGATCCGCTCGACGATGGCGACCGGGTCCATGATCGCCTCGCCGAACACCTTCACGGTGCCGGCGGTGACGATGACGGTGACGATCGCGAACACGATGAAGTTGACCGGAAGGCCCAGGAAGTTGCCGACCTTCATGGACCTCTCGTCGCGGCTGAAGCGCGCGAAGTCGCCGAAGTTCAACAGCAGCGCGGCGAAATAGGCGATGATCAGCATGGCGGCGTTGGCCATCAGCCCGGCCGTCGATCCGGACGCGTGCGGATGGAGCTGGAGCGACAGGCTCGACATGCCGGTCTGCGCGACGATCCAGACCGCCAGGGCGAACATGACGACGTAGACGACGGGACCGCAGAAATCGATGAACCTGCGGATCGTCTCCATGCCGTTGAGGAAGATCAGCAGTTGGAAGATCCACATGAACAGGAAGCCGGCCCAGCCCAGCGTCGAGAGTCCGAGGATGCTGTTGTGGGTGAGGGTCGCGGCGCCGGGGAACCATGTCAGGACCAGCACCTGCACGGCCTTCGAGGCGAAGTAGGTCTGCACCCCGTACCACACGATGCCGACGATGCCGCGCAGCATTGCCGCCAGATTCGCGCCCATCACGCCGAACGAGATCCGGGCCACCACCGGGAAAGGCGTGCCGTATTTCATTGACGGCCGGCCGATCAGGTTCATCAGGAAGTAGACCGCCGTGATGCCGACCACCATCGAGATCAGCACCTGCCACCCGGTCAGGCCGAGAAAGAACAGGCTGGCGGCGAAGGTGTAGCCGCCCACCGAGTGTACGTCGGACATCCACATCGCGAAGATGCTGAAGACACCCCAGGTTTTGCCCTCCGGGGCAGTGGGCGCCAGATCATGGTTGATCAGCTTCGGATGAGCACCGGTAACGACGAGTACGGGCGGCGTTGCGTGGGAGCCTGGCATGTCCGTCTCCTGGCGAGGCGGTCATGCACATGCAAGGGTTGTGCCGCCAAGGGCGAATGTCGCGCTATTCGGCGGCGACCGGCACGGATTGTGCGGCCAGGCGCGACAGCAGCGCTCGGCGCTCCTTCTCCGCCTTCGCGCGATTGGCGTCCTTCACCGGCCCGAAGCCGCGGATCATGTCCGGCAACTGCGCGATCGCGGCGGCCACATCGAGCGTATCCGGGCGCAGCGCGGCCACAGCGGTACGAAGGTCGCCGATATATTGCTTGATGAGGGCCCGCTCCATCCGCCGCTCCTGCTGACGGCCGAACATATCGAGCGGCGTGCCGCGCAGACGCTTGCCGTGCCGCAGCACGCGGAACAGCGGCAGGCGAGCCAGCCGGGCAGGGCGACCTTGCGGCGCCGGCCGGTGGCGGGATCGATGCCGGCGATCAGCGGCGGCGACAGATGGAACACCGGCTTCTCGCCATACGTCGCCGCTGCGTGCAGGCGCGCCACCTCGTATTCATCCTTGTATGCCATTACGCGATACAGGCCCTCGGCCGCGGCGCGCGACAGGCGCCCCGGAGCTCCGAATGCCTGCGTCTCGCCGGCGATCACTTCGTTCACCAGCGCCCGATAGCGCTTCGCGAGCCTCTTGCTCTGGTAGGCGACGAGGGAAGCGGCGCGGGCATCGATCAGCGCATTCAACTCGGCCGGCGGTGCTTCAAGCGTGTGCACCAGAATCTCGTCCTCCAGCGCCGGGCGCTCGGCCAGGATACGGCCCCACAGGAACGCGCGCCGGTTGAGCGACACAGCGGCGCCGTTGAGCTCGATCGCGCGCAGAATGGCGGGTTCGCCGACCGGGATCAGGCCGCGCTGCCACGCGACGCCGAGCAGCAGCGTGTTCATCGCCTGTGCGTTGCCGAACAGGTGCTCGGCCAGCCGCACCGCGTGTAGATACGTGGACGCCGCGGCGTCGGTGGCACGCTCGATGGTGCGCCGATGCAGCACGGCGTCGATCAGCAGGTTCGCGTCGTGCTTGAATGCGGCGGTGGCGGCGAGGTCGAGATTGCCGATCACCGCGGCGGACGACGCATTGCGCTCCAGCACGCCCGGACCGGCTGACACGGCGAGGTCCGCCGCGATCATGACATCGGCCGCGCCGAGTGGGATGCGCACGACGTCGAGTGCTGCCTCGCTGTCGGCGATCTGCACATGCGCGACCACGGTGCCGTTCTTTTGCGCGAGCCCGGTGAAGTCGAGCGTGCGGACCGCGCGGCCTTCCAGATGTGCCGCCATCGCGAGGATGGCGCCTGAGGTGACGATGCCGCCGCCGCCGATACCGGCGAACAACGCGCGCCACGGCTTGCCGATGCCGGGCAGATCCGGCTGCCGGAGGGCGGCGGCAAGCGCATTCTCCTGCGCCTGCCAGTGCGGATCGGCGTCGGGCGCGCGCGGCGGGCCGGCGACGGTGACGAAGCTCGGGCAGAAGCCCTTCAGGCACGACAGATCGACGTTGCAGCTCGTCGGATTGATGCGGCGCTTGCGGCCGAGCGAGGTCTCCACCGGCTCGATCGCGATGCAGCTCGATTGCGCGGAGCAGTCGCCGCAGTTCTCGCACACCTGCTCGTTGATCACGACGCTCTGCACCGGCTGCGGCATCTTGCCGCGCTTGCGCCGGCGGCGCTTCTCGGTGGCGCAGACCTGATCGTATATCAGCACGGATACACCATCGTAGGCACGCAGTTCGCGCTGCACCGCGTCGAGTTCGGCGCGCACGTGGCGCGTCGCGCCGGATGGCAGCGCCGATGCGGGCGGCAGACGATCCGCTTCATCGGCGACCACGGCGATGCGCGCGACCCCTTCCGCGGCGACCTGCGCGGCATACTGCGCGACGGAGTAATTGCCCTCGGCCGGCTGTCCGCCGGTCATCGCCACCGCGTCGTTGACCAGCAGCTTGTAGGTGATGCGCGCGCCGGCAGCGACGGCCTGGCGGATCGCCATGATGCCGGAGTGCGTGTAGGTGCCATCGCCCATGTTGGCGAACACGTGCGGCGTGTCGGTGAACGGCGCCATGCCGACGAATGGCGCGCCCTCGCCGCCCATATGCGTGAAGGTGCGGGTCTGGTCGCCTTCATCGAGCGCCATGAAGTGACAGCCGATGCCGGCGGTGGCGAAGCTTCCCTCGGGCAGGCGCGTCGACGTGCCGTGCGGGCAGCCGGCGCAGAAGGCAGGAGCGCGTCGCAGCAGGCCGGGCGGACGCTCCGGCATACGCGACGCCGGCGGGTCCTGGATGTTCAGGCCGGCGGATCGCAGGAAGCGGGCGAGACCGGCGGCGACGATCTCCGGCGACAGCTCCATCAGCGGCGACAGCAGCGGCGCGCCGGAGGGGTCGGTCTTGCCGCTGATCTCCGGGCGTGCGCTCGCGGGCAGGTTGTAGAGCGCGTCGCGAATCTGCGTTTCGACGAAGCTGCGCTTTTCCTCCACCACCAGGATCGCGCGCTTGCCGCGGGCGAATGCGCGCAGGCCTTCGGTTTCCAGCGGCCAGGTCATGGCGACCTTGTAGAGCGCGATCTGCGCGTGGTCCTCGAGGTCCAGCATGCGCAGTGCGTGCAGCGTATCGGCGTGCGCGCGGCCGACGGTGACGATGCCGATCGGCGCGTCACTGGTGCCGAAGATGCGCCTGTCGAGCCGGTTGGCGCGTGCCCAGGCAAGTGCCGCGGGGATGCGCTCCTGCACCACGCGCCGCTCCAGTTCGGCGCGGTCGGCGGGGAAGCGCAGATGCGGATCGTAGTTCAGCCCGTGCGGCGGCAGCGGGAAGTCGGGCGTGATGAAGTCCGCGGTTGGACGGAATGACCAGCGTGGCCGGCCTGCTCGGCGGTCTCGGCGGTGGTCTTCAGCGCGACCCACAGGCCACAGAAGCGCGACAGCGCGATGCCGGCGAGGCCGAGATCGACGATGTCCGCGACCGAGGCGGGGTTCAGCACCGGGATGAAGACGCCCTCGAAGACGTGCTCGGTCTGGTGCGGATAGGTCGAGGAATGCGCGCCGTGGTCGTCGCCGGCCACGGCCAGCACGCCGCCATGCTGCGCGGTGCCGATGAAATTGCCGCAGTGCAGCGCATCGCCGGCGCGGTCGACGCCGGGACCCTTGCCGTACCACATGCCGAACACGCCATCGACGCGCTTGCCGGGAAACGCGTCGAGCTGCTGCGTGCCGTACAGCATGGTGGCGGCGAGGTCTTCGTTGACGCCGGGCTGGAACCGGATGTTCTGCGCGGCGAGCATTTTCTGGCGGCGCCAGACCTCGCGGTCGAGCCCGCCCAGCGGCGAGCCGCGATAGCCGGAGATCAGGCCGCCGGTGTTCAGGCCGTGGGCGCGATCGAGCCGTGCCTGCTCCAGCAGGACGCGGACCAAGGCCTGGATGCCGGACAGCAGGATGGGGGTGTCGAGATCGGTGAAGCGGCTTTCCAGCGTGGTGGCCGTGTGGCCGAGACCGATGTCCATCTGTGTCGACTCTCCGCCTGGATGCGCGATGCAGCGTGCCTGGAACTTGGGTGTGCAGGAGGCGATCTTGCCATGTGAGGCGAGGCCGCGCACGCGGAGTTGGCAAAATAGCGGCGAAGCTGCGCCGAAAGTCGTTTCGGCGATTGGATGTTGCCGGAGCGGCCGGGGGACGCGCATGAGTCGTGCGCGGGCCTGCGGGGTATCGTCTCCCCGTGGGCAGGAATCGGGAGGCGGAAGGACGCGGCCATGACCATCGTGCCGATACGCGGATTGTTCGAGGCGCATCTGACGGTCAGCGATCTGGACCGCTCGATCGCGTTCTATCGCGACGTGCTGGGGCTGCCGCTGGCGCAGCGCATTCCCGCCCGGCAGGTGGCGTTCTTCTGGGTGCCGTCGTCCGACAAGGCCATGCTCGGGCTGTGGTCGATCGGCACCTCGCCGCTGCGCCTGCGGCTGCACATCGCGTTCGATGTGGCGCTGCCGCAGGTGTTCGAATCCGTTGCGGCGCTGCGGCGGGCGGGGATCACGGCGCGCTCGCGGCGACGGCGCGGCGATCGAGGAGCCGGAGGTGCTCTGCTGGATGCCGGCGGCGAGCGTGTATTTCGACGATCCCGACGGCCATTCGCTGGAGTTCATCTGCATGCTGGACGAATCGCCCCGGCCGGAGCTGGGTCGGGTATCATGGTCGGAATGGCGGAGGCAGGCATGAGTGACGAGGTCCGCGTCGAACTGCGCGACGGCTGGCGCAAGCTTGTGCTGAACCGGCCCGACAAGCTGAACGCTGCGAACGAGGCGATGCTGACGGCGCTGCTGCACGCGCTGGATGCGGCGGAGGCGGATCACGCCTGCCGCGCGCTGCTGCTGACCGGCGAGGGCAGGGGCTTCTGCACCGGCCAGGAGCTCGGGCCGGCCGTGATGCCTCGTCGCTGAGGGTCCGCCCGATCTCGGCGCGGTTGCGGCACTGCATCATCGGCTGGTGCGCCGGTTGCGCGGCGTGCCGCTGCCGGTGGTGTGCGCGGTGAATGGCGTGGCCGCGGGCGCCGGGGCGAGCTATGCGCTGGCCTGCGATATCGTGCTGGCGGCGCGCAGTGCGCAGGTTCATCCAGGCGTTCGTGAAGATCGGCCTGGTGCCGGATTCGGGCGCGAGCTTCTTCCTGCCGCGGCTGATCGGCGAGGCGCGCGCGCGGGCGCTGGCCATGCTGGGCGAGACGCTGGACGCCGAGCGCGCCGCGGAGTGGGGCATGATCTGGCGTGTCGTGGATGATGGCGCGCTGCAGCAGGAGGCCGAGAGCGCTCACCGCCCATCTGGCGACGCAGCCGACCGAGGCGCTGGCGGCGATGAAGCGCATGTTCGCCGCGTCCGCGACCAACGGGCTGCATGCGCAGCTGGACCTCGAACAGGACCTGCAAAGCGCGGCGGGCCGCAGCGCGGATTATGCCGAGGGTGTGCGCGCGTTCCTCGAGAAGCGTGCGCCGCAGTTTCCGGGGCGGCGGTGAGCGACCGTGTGCGGGCACGCGCCGAGGCGATGTGGGCGGAGGATCGCGCCAGTTCGGGGCTGGGCATGCGTCTGGACGAAGTCGCGCCGGGACACGCGCGGCTGTCGATGACGATCACCGCGGCGATGACGAACGGTCTCGGCATCTGCCATGGCGGATTCATTTTCGCGCTGGCGGATTCGGCGATGGCGTTCGCGGCCAATGCGCGCGGCGAGGCAGCGGTGGCGCAGCACGCGGCGATCACGTTCGTTCGTCCGGGACGGGTCGGCGAGGTGCTGGTCGCCGATGCCGTCGAACGCATGCATGCGGGCCGGTCGGGGATGTACGACGTGCGTGTATGCACCGCGGATGGCGAGCTGGTCGCTGAGTTCCGTGGTCATACCCGCACGATGCGAGGCAAGGCGGAGGGATAGATGGCAGGCCTCGACGCAATCGAGACGGCGTCGCGCGACGAGATCGCCGCGCTGCAACGCGAGCGGCTCGCGTGGACGCTGCACCACGCCTACGCCAACGTGACGCACTACCGCGCCGCGTTCGATCGCGCCGGCGTGCATCCGGATGACTTCCGCACGCTGGACGATCTCGCGAAGTTTCCGTTCACCAGCAAGCAGGACCTGCGGGCGAACTATCCGTTCGGCATGTTCGCGGTGCCGCGCGAGAAACTGGTGCGCGTGCATGCTTCGTCCGGGACGACGGGCAAGCCGACCGTCGTCGGCTACACCGCGAAGGACATCGAGACGTGGGCGCATGTCGTCGCGCGTTCGATCTATGCGGCGGGCGGGCGGCCGGGGATGATCGTGCATGTGGCCTATGGGTACGGGCTGTTCACCGGCGGTCTTGGCGCGCATTACGGCGCGGAGAAGCTGGGCTGCACGGTGGTGCCGGTGTCGGGCGGCATGACCGAGCGGCAGGTGCAGTTGATCGCCGATTTTCGTCCCGACGTGATCATGGTGACGCCGAGTTACATGCTGGCGATCCTGGACGAATTCCAGCGTCAGGGACTGGATGCGCGCGAATGCTCGCTGAAGATCGGCATCTTCGGCGCCGAGCCGTGGACCAACGCGATGCGCCGCGAGATCGAGGATGGCTTCGCGATGGATGCAGTCGATATCTATGGATTGTCGGAGGTGATGGGTCCGGGCGTGGCGAACGAGTGCGTCGAGACGAAGGACGGGCTGCATATCTGGGAGGATCACTTCTACCCGGAGGTGATCGATCCGGAGACCGGCGTGGTGCTGCCGGAGGGCGAGCGGGGCGAACTGGTGTTCACCACGCTGACCAAGGAAGGCATGCCGGTGGTGCGCTATCGCACGCGTGACCTGACGCGGCTACTGCCAGGAACGGCGCGGTCGATGCGGCGGATGGAGAAGGTGACCGGACGATCAGACGACATGGTGATCGTGCGCGGGGTCAACATGTTCCCCACGCAGGTGGAGGAGCAGTTGCTGAAGAGCGAGGTGCTGAGCGGACACTACCAGATCGTGCTGACGCGCGAGGGGCGGATGGACGAGGTGGCGGTGCACGTGGAGGCGCGGCCGGAGTATTTCGATCCTGTGCTGCTGGAGGCGGAAGCGAAGGCGGTGGTGGCGCGGATCAAGGACACGATCGGTCTGACCACGCGCGTGGTGGTGGAGGCGCCGGGCGCGGTGGAGCGGTCGGTGGGGAAGGCGCGGCGGGTGGTGGATCGGCGGGCGAAGGAGTAGTGCCGGTATCGGTGGCGTTGCTGCGTGCGGTGAATGTCGGCGGCACGGGCATCGTTGCCGATGAAGGAGCTGCGGACGCTTTGCACCGGGCTCGGCCTGGCCAATGTCCGGACCTATATCCAGAGCGGCAATGTCGTTTTCGAGAGCGGCCTTTCCGAAGCCGTGCTGCGAAGCAAACTTGAGGCGGCGCTGAGCGACAGGATGGGACGCCGCGTCAGCGTCATGGTCCGAACGGCTTCCGAGCTTCGCGCGACGCTCGATGCCAACCCATTTCCGGATGCCAGGCCTGCGCAGGTGGGCGTCGTCTTTCTGCCTGCGCCCGTGCCGGAGGCTCTGTTCGCCGGATTGGCACGTCCCGGAGGCGAAGTGCTTCACGCCGTCAATCGCGAGGTGTTCATCCATTATCCGAACGGCATGGGACGGTCGAAATTGAAGCTGCCGCCAGCCGTGGCAGATGGTACCACGCGGAATCTCAACACCGTCGCGAAGCTGGTGGCGATGGCGGAGGGCTGAACGGCAGTTTTCTCTTGTGGTGCGTGTGCCCGGTTCGGTATAGGGAGCGGATGGATCAGCGACTTCGGATGTCGAGCATGACCTGCAATTCGTTTGTACCGCAAGCGAAGGCTTTGCTCGTGCGTCGCAACTCCGGAACGGCCTGGTCCCATGTCTCCCATCATCGCAGTCCGCAACCTCCGCAAGCGATACCGCTACGCTAAAGCCGGCGGACTGCTGTCGTCCGTTTTTCCGGACTACCAATACATCGACGCGCTGGATGGGCTGAGCTTCGACGTCGCGGCCGGTGAACGGGTCGCCATCATCGGCCCGAACGGTGCGGGCAAGTCCACGACATTGAAGATCCTCACCGGCATTCTGGAGCCTGGCGAGGGGTCAGCCTCGGTGCTCGGTCTGACGCCGTGGCGCGAGCGATTGGCGCTGGCGCAGCGGATCGGCGTGGTGTTCGGACAGCGTTCGCAGCTCTGGGGCGAGCTGCCGGTGCGCGAATTGTTCGCGCTGCTGCGCCGTATATACACGCAGCCGGCCGCGGTGTTTGCCGCGAGGCTGGATCGCCTGGTGGAGCGCTTCGCGCTTGGGGCGCTGCTGCAGCAACCGGTGAACCGTCTGTCGCTCGGCCAGCGCATGCGGTGCGAGCTGGTGGCAAGCCTGCTGCACGCGCCGTCCCTGCTGTTCCTGGACGAACCGACGATCGGTCTCGACATCACCGCCAAGGCGGCGATGCGCGATCTGATCAAGCAGCAGGCGCATGATGACGGGCAGACCGTCCTGCTGACCTCGCACGATACGCGCGACATCGAGTTGGTGTGCGATCGGGTCATCGTGATCAATGCCGGACGGATCGTGGTCGATCAGTCGACGAGCGAGCTGCGCCGACGGTTCCTCGGCCGCAAGCTGGTGACGATCCGCTCGCTGGCTCCGGTGGTCGCGCTCGAACTGCCGGGTGTCACGTTGCGCTCCAGTGAGCCGCACCAGACGTTGTTCGAGGTCGATACCGGCATGCTGCATGTGGAGCGGCTGATCGAGGCCGCGCTTGCGATGGGCGGGATCGAGGATATCACCATCGAGGATCCTCCGATGGAGGAGGTCATCCGTGACATCTATGCATGCACTGTCCGCAGTTGAGCGTGCGCTCGCGGTGTTGCGGATGGGCGCGGTCGCCTCGCTGGCCGGGCGCGCGGTCCTGCTTGGCCGCGGCGTGTTCTATCTGCTGGTGATCGCGCTGCTTGCGACGTTCTGGGACCGCGTCGCGGCCGAACGTCTCCCTGGCACGTTGGCGCCGCTGCTGCCGGCCGGTGGGCTTGCGGTCTATGTCGGCGTGACGGAGTGGATCACTCTGTCGGTGCCGGCGATTCATCTGCGTCTGGAGGATGATATCCGCTCCGGTGCGATCGAGGCGCACCTGCTGCGTCCTGCTTCGTATCCGGTGCTGCGCATTGCGGAAAGCTGCGGCGGGCTGCTCGTGCGGCAGGGCACGCTCGGCGCGATCGGCGTGGTGGCGCTGCTGCTGTCGGGACATGCGGTGCCGTCCGCGGCGACTTGGGTCTGTCTTGTCGCGCTGGGTGTGCTGGGTGGGTTTGTCGGCATTCTGCTGTTCGCGCTGGTGGGTATGGGCGCGTTCTGGCTGCGTCGCACGATTCCGATTTATCTGTGCGTGCAGAAGATGTCCTTTCTGCTGGGCGGGCTGTTTGCGCCTTTGACGTTGTATCCTGCGTGGCTACGGGAGATTTCCAAGGCGAGCCCGTTTGCCGCGCAGCTTTATTGGCCCGCGGCGATCGTCATCACACCTGGCGCAGCGACCATGCTGCGGGCGCTTGCGTACGAAGCGCTGTGGATCGCGACGCTTGCGACATTGCTGGCCGTGATCTGGCGCGTCGGGATTCGGCGCATGCTGCGGCAGGGCATCTGAGATGGACGCGCTGGCGATCTATCTGCGGCAGGTCGGCGCGGCGATCCGCGTGTCGTTCGCCGATCGCGCGAACTTCTGGCTCCAGCTTGGCGGCATGACGGTCAACAACGGGTTCATCCTGCTGCTGTGGTTCATGTTCTTCGCCGGGTTCCGCAGCGTCGGCGGCTGGCGGCTTGCCGACGTCGCGCTGATGATCGGCATCCTGGCGCTCAGCGTCGGCCTGGCCGGCGTGTTCGCGGGCGGCTATCGCGATCTGGCGGCGGCGATCCTGCGCGACGAGGTGGATGCGCTGCTGACTCAACCGCGAGCGATCCTGCCGCGGCTGCTGGCACGCGAGAGCATCGCCAGCGCATGGGGCGACGTGATCGTCGGCGCGATCCTGCTTGCTTGCTTTGCCGCGTTGCGGTGGTCGGACCTGCCGGTGCTGCTGTTCGTGCTGTGCGGCAGCCTGATGGTGTTCCTCGCCACCGGCGTGCTGTTCGCGAGCCTGGCCTTCTGGGTGCGCGGCGCCCGCAGCTTTGCCCGCGACGTGGTGGATTTCGTCATCCTGCTGTCGAGCTATCCCGGCTCGATCTATTCCGGGACGATGAAGGTTGTTGTCTATACGTTCGTGCCGGCAGGGTTCGTCGTGCTGGTGCCGGTCGCAGTGCTGCGCGGACACGGCCTGGCGGGGTTGATGACGATGGCTGGCGCCGCCGTCGGTTATGCGGGGTTGGCGATTGCGGTGTTCCTGGCCGGGTTGCGGCGGTATCGTGGCTGATCGGTTCAGTGCCGGATATGCTCCGGCCGGAAGCCCATGCCGATGATGCGCGCCGGCAGCCGGCGCAGCGGCGGGAACGATCCGAGCATCCGCACCGCCAATGGCGGCTTGGGTGTGGCGGTGCCGCGCAGCACTTTGCTGATGATGCGGTTCTGGATCGCCACCTGAAGGCGCTGGGTCATGCGTGTCGGCGGTTCGCGGCGGCGCTGCACGGCACGCAGATCGTCCAGCGTGGCGCCACCCTCGCGCAGCCGCGGCACCAGGATGTTCGCCGCGGCGACCGCGTCCTGGATCGCCAGGTTGATTCCCACGCCGCCAACCGGCGACATGGCATGCGCCGCGTCGCCGATGCACAGCAGGCCGGGCCGGAACCAGGTATTCAGCCGGTTCACCGCCACGGTCAGCAGCTTCACGTCGTCCCACGTCGCGAGTTCCTGCGCGCGGTCCGTCAGATACGGCGCCAGTCGCGCGATCTCGGCGCGGAACGCATCCAGTCCGCGCGCATGCACGTCATCGATGCCGCCCTTGGGTATGATGAACGCACACTGCCAGTAATCGCCGCGATCCAGCATGATGAAGATGCGGCCGGCATCCATGCGTCCGAGCGTCTGGCCCGGATCGTTCTTTCCTTTCGACAGCCGCAGCCACAGCACGTCCATCGGCGCGCCGTATTCGACGACCTCGAACCCGGCGCCGTCGCGCAGCGTGGAATGGCGTCCATCGGCGGCGACGGTCAGGTGGGCGTTGACTTCCAGCTTGCCGTCGGGCCCTTCCGCTGTCACGCCGACCATGCGGTCGCTCTCGCGCATCAGGCCGGTCGCTTCCGTATTCATCAGCAGGCGGAACGTGGGATAGCGCTTCGCCTGATCGGCGAGGAAGTCGAGAAAGTCCCATTGCGGCATGAATGCGATGAACTTCGCCTGCGTCGGCAGGTGGGAGAAGTCGGCCACCTTGAACAGTTGCTCGCCGATCTGCGCGGCAAGCTCGCGCACCTCGCTGTGCGGCCGGGCGAGGAACCCGTCGAGCAGACCGAGCTCGTGCAGCACCTGCATCGTGGATGGATGCACGGTGTCGCCGCGGAAGTCGCGCAGGAAGTCGCCGTGCTTCTCCAGCACCACCACATCGATGCCGGCGCGCGCGAGGAGGAGGCCCAGCATCATGCCGGCAGGCCCGCCGCCGGCTATGCAGCAGCGGGCCGTGATGTCGGGCATCTATTCCGCGGCCAGCCGCGGTGCGTAAGCGGGAACCGCGGCGCGCTGGGTGGCGGCCAGCGGCTGCGGCCACCAGCGATGCTCCCATTCGCCGAACAGCGGCTTCAGCTTCGGCATCACCGCGTCGGCGAACAGACGCGAATTGTATTTGGTCAATTGCTTGCTCATGTTGCCGAACTGTAGCAGCAGCATCAGGTTGCCGACGTTCAAATTCACCGCGACCTCCCGCAGCTGTTCCACCACTTCGTCGGGCGAGCCGATGATGACGTAGCCGTTATCGACGATGGCATCCATCTCGCGCGCGAGCTTGTTGAACTTGTCGGTGTAGGACGCGGCCTTGGCGACCTGGCTTTGCAGGCCTACGCGTTGGGTGGCTTCGGTCGCGTAGCCGGGAGGTGCGGCGAAGCGCGGGTCGATGTGCAGGCAGTTGCCATAGAAGTACTCGGCGGCGTCGCCGTAGAGGTCCATGGCATGCTGGCGGCTTTCGCCGACGCCGACGAACTGGAGGAAGCCGGCGCGGTATGGGTTGCGGTCCTTGCCGAGCTTCGCCATTTCGGCCCAGAACCCGTCCATCGTGGCGCGGCCGATCTGGTAGCCGTAGTAGCTGAGGTAGCAGTACACGTAGTCCATTTCGGCGCACCATTGCCAGGTTTCGATCGAGCCGCCGCCTGGCACCCAGATTGGCGGATGCGGCGTCTGCACCGGACGTGGCCAGATGTTGACGTAGCGCTGCTGATTGAAGCGGCCGTTGAAGGCGAAGGTGTCGCGGTCGGTCCAGGCGCGCAGGATCAGATCGTGCGCCTCGTGGTAGCGGTCGCGCAGCAAGCTGGGGTTCTGGCCGTAGGCGTAGCAGGTGTCCATCGGCGAGCCGACCGGGAAGCCGGCGATCAGGCGTCCGCCGGAGATGCAGTCGATCATGGCGAACTCTTCGGCGACGCGGGTCGGCGGGTTGTAGAGTGCCAGCGAGTTGCCCATGACGCAGATCGCGGTGTCGGTGGTGCGGCGCGCGAGCGACGAGGCGATGAGATTGGGCGAGGGCATGAGACCGTAGCCGTTGGAGTGGTGCTCGTTCACGCAGACAGCGTCGAAGCCGCAGTCGGCGGCGTATTCCAGTTCGTCCATGAAGTCGTTGTACATGTGGTGCGCGCGGCGCGGGTCGAACATCGAGGAGTGGATGTCGACCCAGACCGAGGGGTGCTTGCCGCGGAAGTTTTCCGGCAGTTCGGTGTAGGGCATCAGGTGGAACCACATGAGGCGCATTGGATCCTCCGGTTATGTGTCGCTGTGGGGAGCGGAGCGACGAAGCGATCTCCATCACACCGCGTACGACTCGATGGGGATCGCTTCGTCGCTGGCGCTCCTCGCAATGACAGGATTGCTGAGCCGCTTCACAACGGGGCTGCCTCCCGGGCGGTGCTACTGGGCAGTAGACCACCGCGAGCGCTGGAAGGGAACCCACGTCTCGACGCTGTTTCGTTTCGCTGCGGCAGAGTGGCGGTTTTGACCGCCGCGGGGTACGGCTGCTACCGGCCGTCCGAATGTGCCATTTGCCCGGGCTACGCTACTCTGACACCGGCCACAAAGATGGCCACCTCACGGGATAGTTGTTCGGCCTGCTTCGACACATCGGATGCTGCTGTCAACACCTGACCGGCCGCCGCGCCCGTTTCGCTCGCCGCCTGGCTCACACCGCTGATGCCGGTCGTTACCTCCTTCGCGGCCTCAGTCGTCTGCTGCACGTTGCGAGCGATCTCCGATGTGGCAGCACCCTGTTCCTCGACCGCTGCGGCAATGGTGGTCGAGATTGTGCTGACCTCCTCGATGGTGGCGGAAATGCCCCGGATGGCTTCGACGGCCTCCTTGGTCGCCGCCTGGATCTGGTTGACCTGTGCGTCGATCTCTTCCGTCGCCTTGCCCGTCTGATTCGCAAGACTCTTGACCTCCGACGCCACCACGGCAAAGCCCTTGCCCGCGTCGCCGGCACGTGCCGCCTCGATCGTGGCGTTCAGTGCCAGCAGATTGGTCTGGCTGGCGATGTTGGTGATCAGGTCCACGACAGTGCCGATCTTCTCGGCACCGTCGGCCAGTGCATGCACGATTGCATCGGTCCGCTTCGCATCGTCTACCGCCCTGGCGGTGATCTTCGACGACTGGGCGACCTGCCGACTGATCTCGCCGATGGACGCAGTCAGTTCTTCGGCAGCCGACGCCACGGTCTGCATGCCGGTGCTTGCCTCTTCTGCCGCCGCCGCGACGGCAGCCGCCTGTTTATTGCTTTCGTTCGCCGTGCCTGTCATCGACTCCGCAGTGGCTTCCAGCTCCGTGGAATTGGAGGACAGCATCCCGACCAGATGCCCGACCTTGTTCTCGAAGCCGTCAGCCATCTGGTGCAGTGCCGCCTTCTGCTCCATCGCCGCCTGCGCCTTTAGCGCCTCCTGCTCGGCACGAAGACGTTCGGTCTCGGTCATGCTGTCCTTGAACACCATAACCGTGGCAGCCATGCTGCCGATCTCGTCATTCCGATCTGTCCCCACGATGTTGGTTGCAAGATCACCGCTCGCGAGCGCAGCCATGCTGCGACGCAGTTGGGAGAGTGGTCGCGTGATACCGCTCGATACGACCCACGCCACTGTTGTGCAGATCAACAGTAGCACACCAACCAAAGTACCGAATTGCACAATGCTCGCCGTGGTTGCGGCCCGGAGATCATCGACATAGAGGCCGGTGGCGACAAACATGTTCCAAGACGGGATCGGTTCGACGTAAGCGAGTTTGGGCTGGGCGATTGTCGATCCGGGTTTCGGATACCAATAGACGACCGTGCCGCCACCTTGGCGAGCGGCCTCGATCATCGCCTGCACCCACAACTTGCCATCGGCGTCCTTGGCCGTAATGCGATTGGTGCCTTCAATCTCCGGCGTAGGCCCCAGAACAAGTGTCGTGCCATCCATACCATAGGCAAAATAGTAGCCGCTGGTACCATCATAGCGGATCGGACGTATGGTATCGCGGTACTGCTGTATGGCTTGGTCACGGGTAAGGCTGCCGGCCTGCACCCGCCGCTCAAGTTCGGCGGCGATCGAGACGGCCTGGTCTGTGATGGAGTGAAGCTTGTCCACTCGTGCGTCCCACATCAAATTGTCGATCTTGAAAATTGCAACACCGCCCAGGATCAGAAGGCACAGGAGCGACGAAGCGACAATCAGTTGCAAGCGGATGGCAAGACGCGGATGGACAATGATTTCCCAAAGGCGAGACATTCACTGCTCTCCAAGACATCAACCAGTGACGGTAAATTGGGGGTGATTAAAGAATCATGAAGTCAGTCTGGCTGTGTCCCTGCTGACCTCAAGCCGCTGGAGCCGGAGTTGCCGAATGTCGCACGGTCGCCAATGCACTGACGCATTCTGCTGATTCACCGGCGGAGAGCGGCGTGCGCAGCAGCTTCAATTGCGTGCCAAGTTAAGGGGCCATTACAGCATCCGCTGCAAGATCAGCTTCTGCACGTCCGACGTTCCCTCGTAGATCTGGCACACCCGCACGTCGCGGTAGATGCGCTCCACCGGGTAGTCCGCGAGGTATCCGTAGCCGCCCAACGTCTGGATCGCCGCCGTGCACACCGCCTCGGCCGCTTCGGACGCGAACAGCTTGGCCATGCACGCAGCCTCGATCGCCGGTTGCCCTTCAGCCTTCAGCCGTGCCGCGTGCAGCGTCATCTGGCGCGCGGCCTCCAGCTTGGTCTTGGCATCGACCAGCCGAAAGCCCACCGCCTGGAAGTCGATGATGCGTCCGCCGAACGCCTGGCGCTCCTTGGCATACGCCACCGCGTAGTCCAACGCCGCGCGCGCCATGCCGACACTCTGGGCGGCGATGCCGATCCGCCCGCTCTCCAGCGTGGACAGCGCGATCTTGTAGCCTTCGCCCTCGGCGCCGATGCGCTGGTCCTCGGGCACCTCCATGTCCTCGAACGCGAGCGCACAGGTCTCGGACGCCTTCTGCCCGAGCTTTTCCTCGCGCCGCGCCACGACGTAGCCGGCTGTCGCCTTGTCGACCACGAAGCACGAGATGCCCTTGCGTCCGGCGCTCGGATCGGTGACGGCGAACAGCACCGTGCTGCCCGGCACGCCGCCCGACGAGATGAACTGCTTGGCGCCGTTGATGACGTAGCGGTCGCCCTTTTTCACCGCCCGCGTGCGCAGGTTCGACGCATCGGATCCGGCCTGCGGCTCGGTCAGCGCGAACGAGCCCACCGCGGTGCCGGTCGCCAGCGGGCGCAGCCAGCGGTCCTTCTGCGCGTCGGTGCCGTACTGGTCGAAGATGATGCAGGTGGGCGAGTTGTGCACGCTCACCATGGTGGAGACCGAGCCGTCGCCGGCGGCGATCTCCTCCAGCAGCAGGGCGTAGGTGACAGGATCGATCTCGGAGCCATCCCACTGCGCCGGCGTGGTGGCGCCGAAGATGCCAAGTTCGCCAAGTTCGCGAACGATCTCCGGCTCGATGGCGCCGGCCTTTTCACGCGCGGCGGCGCCGGGGGCGAGGCGCTCGGTGGCGAACCGCCGCGCCATGTCGATGACCAGGGTATCGGTGCCGATGGGGGTGTGATCGGGCATGGCTGGCCTCCTAACCGGCCGCACGATAGGTTGCCGGCATGGCCGATGTCGATGTTCTGGTGATCGGTGCCGGGCTCGCCGGGCTCGGCGCGGCGACGGCGCTGCGTGCCGCCGGGCGGAGCGCGCTGGTGCTGGAGGCGTCCGGCCGCATCGGCGGCCGCGCGTGGACGACGCATCCCGCCGAACTGGGTGGCGTCTGGTTCGATGTGGGCGCGGTGTGGCTGCACAACGCTGAGACGAACCCGCTGGTGCCGATCGCGCGCGCGGCGGGCGAGACGCTGCTGCGTTCGGACGAACTCCGGGTGGAGCGCACCTTCGTGGGCACGCGCGAGGCGACCGCGGAGGAATACGCCGACTACGCCGGGGCGTGGCAGCGCTTCGAGGACCGTGCGGCGGCGATCCTGCGAACGCGCGACGATGTACCGATGGCCGAGGTGGCGCGGTCGATGCCGGAGGATCCGTGGGCGGTGACGGTGGAGACGTGGGAAGGCCCGATCATCTGCTGCGCCAGCGCCGACGAGTTCAGCCTGCGCGACTGGCTCCGCAACGTGCTGTCGGGCAGCAACCTGGTGCCGGACGGCGGCATCGGTGCCTTCGTCGCGCGCAGGCTGGGCGAGGGACTCGACATCAGGCTGTCCACGCCGGTGACGCGGATCGCCTGGAACGGCGCGGGCGTGGCGGTGGCGACGCCGCGCGGGACGGTGACGGCGCGATCGGCCATCGTCACCGTGTCCACCGGCGTATTGACCGCCGGCGCCATCGTGTTCGACCCGCCGCTGCCGGCGGCGGCGCAGGCGGCGATCCATGCCATGCCGATGGGGCTGGCGGTGAAGGTGGCGTTGCGCGCGACCGGGTCGGACAGGCTTGGCCTGCCGCTGCATTGTTCGGTGGACCGCCAGGTGAAGCGCAGCGGCGATCCCACGATGGGGTTTCAGTGCTGGCCCTACAAACGTGACTACGTGCAGGGTTGGATCGGCGGTCCGGTCGCGTGGGAGCTGGTGCGTGCCGGCGAGGCGGCGGTGGTGGATTTCGCACTCGGCCAGTTGCGCGCGCTGTTCGGCGGACGGGTGGACCGGCTGTTCGCGGGCGGGTCGCATCTGGTCACGCGCTGGGACGCCGATCCGTTCGTGCGGGGTTCCTATTCCTTCGTCCGGCCAGGCGATGCCGACGCGCGCCTCACGCTCGCCGGGCCGTTGGCCGATGGACACCTGCTGTTCGCCGGCGAGGCCTGCCATAACGGGATGACAGGCACAGTGGCCGGGGCGTGGATCAGCGGCCAGGATGCGGCGCGCCTGGTGGCGTGATAGTGTCGCCGCCGGGAGGAACGCACAATGAGTATCCAGGCACTCGGCTATCTCGGCGTCGGCACGGACAAGTTGGACGACTGGACGAATTACGCCACCAACTGGCTTGGCATGCAGGCGGTGGATCGCGGCGCGGGCGTGCGCGCTTTTCGTATGGACGACCGCAGGCAGCGCCTGGTGGTCGACAGCTCGCTGCCGGAGGGGCAGCGCTATTTCGGCTGGGAGGTCGCTGATGGCGCCGCGCTCGATGCACTGGCGGCGCGGCTGGAGAGTGCCGGCGTCAAGGTGAAGCGTGAACCGGCGGCGCTGGCCGATCAGCGCTTCGTCAGCGGCCTGATCTCGTTCGCCGATCCGTCGGGCAACCGGCTGGAGGCGTTTCATGGCGCGCAGATCGCCGATACGGCATTCAAGCCCGGGCGTTCGATTTCCGGCTTCCGGACCGGGCCGCTGGGCATGGGCCATGTCGTGCTGCTGGTGACCAGCATCGACACGGCGCTGCCGTTCTATTGCGACCTGCTTGGTTTCCGCATCAGCGATTTCATCCAGAAGCCGATCACCGCGTATTTCCTGCACGCCAATCCGCGCCATCACAGCGTGGCGCTGTTCGAGGCACCGCACACCGGCATGCATCACCTGATGGTGGAGCTGTATTCGTTCGACGATGTGGGGCAGGGCTACGACATCGCACTCGGCGACAAGGACCGCATCGTTGCGACGCTGGGGCGGCATCCGAACGACCTGGTCACCTCGTTCTACATGCACACGCCGTCGGACATCCTGGTGGAATATGGCTGGGGCGGTCTGGAGGTGGACGACGCGACATGGCAGCCGTCGGAGATGACCAGTGTCGCGAGCTATTGGGGCCATCACGGACTGTTCGATGCGATGGGGCCCGATGGGCCGCCGCACATGCCAGCACAGGAAGGCCAGCGCGCGCCGCTACAGGTGATGGAGGGCAATTATCAGCGGATGAGCGGCGTGTGTCCCTGGTGGGATTCGGCCAGGGCGCGGAGGTGAGCTGAGCTGGCGACTTGTAGGTCTGCCAGGTCAGGGTGGACACGCCTTCAGGCGCGATGTGTGTCTGGAAACAGATGGTTCTGGATACGGTCGACGGAAGCGTGGAGACCACGATTGATCCAGATCAATTTGCGTAGCCGCATCATCGGCTAGTTTTTCATCATTATCTTTGCTCGGAGGGGCGCCATGCCTATCCCCACTTTTGACGCGCTAATGTTTCCGGTACTCCGCGACGCGGCAGAGAAAGCTTGGACGGGACATGATTTAGTGATTCGCATCGCCGATGACCTGGGTCTCAGCCGGGACGAACGCGAACAACTCAATCAGGGCGGACAGCGGACCATCGCTAACCGGGTCTATTGGGCCATATTTCATATGAAGCACGCGGGGCTGCTCGAGCCAAAGTACGGTATCGTGGATATAACGCAGCGAGGGCGCGACCTTCTGAGACAGAAGCCAAGTGAGATTAACCTGCAAACGTTGAAGCAATATGAGGAGTACCGCGCTTTTCGGAACAAAGGCAAGTCCTCTAATTCCCTTCCACCAGACGAGCTAAAAAGCACCCCTGAGGAGCAGATTACTGCTGCCGCTGGTGCGCTGAATGAACAATTACGTGATGCTCTGCTGAATCAGATACTTACTCACCAGTCGGTAATATAGACGACACTCGGCGCCTTGAAGAATGACCGTATTAACCGAGGCATGCGCTTGATGGCGCTGAGTTGCGCTTCGATCTTCGCCTGCAGCTTTTCGCCGCGCCGCAGCGGTGTTCTCGCCACACCGGTGCGTTTCATGTGGCTCCATACCAGCTCATCGGGGTTCAGTTCAGGCGCATAGCCAGGAAGAAAATGCAGGGTCAGCATGCCCTTCGTGGAGGCAACATAGGTCTTGACCAGTGTGGTCTTGTGCGCGGGAAGCCCGTCGAGCACCAAATGCACCGGCTTCGAACGACGCCGCATCATGCGTCGCAGCAGCGAGACAAACAACTCGGCGTTCAGCCCGCCCTGGTAGGTGCAATACCAGAACCCACCCCGTGCGTTCACCGCGGAGGCCGCACTGATCGACTGCCGCTGGCCAGGGCGTTCGACCACAGGCGTCTGACCCTTCTTGCCCCAGGTCTTGCCGTGCACGCTATCGGCGCGAAAGCCCGACTCATCCCAGAAATACACCTCACCGCCCGAGGCCTTTGCCTGTCTGGCAATGGCAGGAAACCGTTCGCGCTGCCACGCCTCAATCGCTTCAGGATCGCGCTGGTAAGCGCGTTGCAGCGGCTTTTGCGGTGTCAGCCCCAGCTTGGCGAGCAGTTCGCCAACCGCCGTCACGCCAAGCCGAATGGCGAACTTCCGCTCGATCAGCTCGGCCACCACCGACCGCGTCCACAATCCGAAGTCCAGGCCATACTGACGCGGATCGCGGCCATTGATCCAGCGAAACACCTGTTGCTCCTGGTGCGGGGTCAAACTGCGTGGCCGACCCGTCGCCGGCCTCGAGTGCAGCGCTCTCAGTCCCACACCCGGCTTCGCTGCCGCGCTGAGCCAGCGGTAGATCGTCGTGCGATTGAAGCCATACGAAGCAACCACCGATGACGGACGCTCCCCGCTCCGCACACGCTCCACCGCCATCAGTCGAATGGCTTCCAGCGTCCGATGATCAAAACCCCGCCCATCTCGCTTCATCCCGCCGCTATAGCACCACCCACCGACTTGTACAATAGGAATGTCGTCTTAATTCCCGATGGGTTAGTAAAGCCTCACCGGCATTTTTTGAGAGGCTGGTCATCAAGTTACTGGTCGAGATGGGATATGGTGGGGCCAGTGAGGATGCCGGGAAGCACCTCGGTAGGACGGGGGATGGCGGCATAGATGGCTGCATTGATGAGGACCGGCTCGGCCTGGATCGCGTCTACCTGCAAGCCAAGTGTTATCAGCCCGGCAACTCTGTGGGTGGCGCGGATGTACGGGCATTCATTGGTGCGTTGGTAAATCAGGGAGCAAACAAGGGCGTGTTCATCACAACGTCGAAGTTCTCTCAGCCTGCGAGGGATGCAGCCAAACAGGCGGGTTCCACGCGCCTCGTTTTGGTGGACGGCGAAAATCTCACCGATCTAATGATCCGTTATGGAGTGGGCGTGCGTAGGGAGCAGATTGTGGAGATTAAGAAAGTCGATCTAGGGTACTTCGCCGAAGATGCAATTGAGTAGCCGCTATCTGCGGGGCTGTAGTGCGGCGGTAGCCCTGCCAGATCGGCCGCATGGATACGAACGGGCCTCCTGATAGTGAGTGACACAATAGCATGAGAACCCAGTGTCTGGCGCCGATCGTGCCGCCGCACCGGTGCGCCAGAGGAAATGGCTGCCAAAGGCTGCGCCTTCGGTGGGGGTCCAGGGGGCAAAGCCACCTGGTGGGTTCCAGGGCAAAGCCCTGGCTCATCACGGCGCGCCAAGTTGCCGCCGGTCGCGGCGGACGCTACGCTCGACGCCACCGGTCTGCGTAATCAGGCAACTGAGGCAAGGAGGCAACCGCATGCTGTCACGCGAGGAAAACGAACTCATCACCCGGGTCGGCCAGGGCACCCCGATGGGCAATGCGATGCGCATGTACTGGATCCCGGCGCTGCTCGTCGAGCGAGATCGCCGAGCCCGACGGCCCGCCGGCCCGCGTCCGCCTGCTCGGCGAGGACCTCGTGGCGTTCCGCGACAGCGAAGGCCGCATCGGCCTGATCGAGGAGTTCTGCCCGCATCGTCGCGTCTCGCTGTATTTCGGGCGCAACGAGGAATGCGGCCTGCGCTGCATCTATCACGGCTGGAAGTTCGACGTCACCGGCTCCTGCGTCGACATGATGAACGAGCCGGAGGAATACGACTTCAAGCACAAGGTCCGCGTCACCGCCTATCCGACGTGCGAACTGGGCGGCATCGTGTGGGCGTATCTCGGCCCGGCGGAGAAGATGCCGCCGCTGCCGAAGTTCGCCTGGACGCAGGCGCCGGAGGCCAATCGCCACGTCACCAAGGTGATCGAGGAGTGCAACTGGCTGCAGGCGCTGGAAGGCGGCATCGACACATCGCATGCGCCGATCCTGCACCGGCTGCTGACGGACAGCTCGACGCGCGGCGGCATCAAGCCGTCCAATCCGTTCGTGCGCGGCAAGGCGCCGAAGCTGGTCGTCGATATCACCGACTACGGCTATCAGTATGCCGGCATCCGCCCGCTGGACGGCGGCGAGGATGTGCACATCCGCACCTATCATTTCGTCATGCCGTTCCATCAGATCCGGCCGTCGAAGTCGGAGAGCGGACTGGAGCTCGACGCGGGCCACATCTGGGTGCCGATCGATGACCACAACTGCATGGTCTACAACTGGAGCTATTGTCCCGATGGTCCGCTGACCGAAGAGGACAAGCTGGAGCGCGGGCTCGGCAACGGGCCGCTGCACGTCGATCCGGTGACGTTCCGCTCCAAGGCGAACCGCTCGAACGACTACATGCTGGATCGCGACCGTGCAGCGGACCGAGACGTTCTCCGGCATCGACGGCATCAACGCGCAGGACCGGGCGTTGCAGGAGAGCATGGGACCGCATCGTCGATCGCTCGAAGGAGCATCTCGGGCCGGCGGACAAGGCGATCATCCAGGCGCGCAAGCTGCTGCGCCAGGCGGTGAAGACGGTGGAGGCGGGCGGTACGCCGGACGGTACCGGCACCAGCTACTACACGCTGCGGGCGCACGAATCGGTGCTGCCGGGCGCCGCAGACTGGCGCGCCGAACTGGTGCCGGAGATGAAGCCGGAATTGATCCTGCAAACCGTGTGAGGCTGGCGCGGGATGAGCGCTCGGAGGCGCTCATCCCGCGCCGTCTTTGTTCGAGTGCCTATCATTGCGAGAAGCGCAGCGACGAAGCAATCTCGAACATGAGTGCGCACTTTCGATGGAGATTGCTTCGTCGCTGCGCTTCTCGCAATGACAATATAGACTGACTTGCGCTCCAACGATCGCGGGTACAATTCGGTGCGTGAGCGGCGTGACTGCGTGACCAGGTGCGCAGCCATGCCGCAAAGCCGTCGAACGGCAGCGGCCGACTGAAATAATAGCCTTGCAGGCTGTCGATCCCCAGTTCGGTCAACAGCCTGACCGTCTCGGCGTTTTCCACGCCCTCGGCCACGCTGGTCAGGCCCATGTCGCGCGCAAGCTGGATCACCGAGCGCACGATCGTCAGCGAGTCGTTCGATGTCGCCAGCTCGCCGACAAATGACTTGTCGATCTTGATCACCGAGAACGGCATCCGCCGCAGTGCCGCCAGCGACGAATGACCGGTGCCGAAATCGTCGATGGCGACCGGGAAGCCCTTCAGGCGCAGTCGCGTGAGAACGGCCATCGTTGCGTCCAGATCGTCCATCGCGACGCTTTCGGTGATTTCCAGACCGATCGAACCCTGGGGTGCGGACATGCGCTCCAGCACGCCGGCCATGCGGTCAGGGAAATCGAGCGATTGCAGGTTGCGGCCGGAGATATTGATGCAGATCTGGATTTCCGAACCCAACGCGGCGAGCCGCCGGTAGTGCGCCACACCGGTTTCCGCCACCCACATCGTGAGCCGGTCGATCACGTCGGCGTCCGCTTCGGCGACGGGGATGAATCGGTCGGGCGGCACCAGTCCACGCACAGGGTCACGCCAGCGGATCAGTGCCTCTGCGCTCGTGACCACAGTGACCGGCGGCCGAGACGATCGGTTGCAGATGCAGTTCCATCCGCCCGGCGCCGATCGCCTCCGCGATCTCGTTGGCCGCGATCGCTGCATGCTCCGGCGGCGCGTTGCTGGGCGGCGGCGCTGTCGCCGCGGGATGGCGCTCGATCGCCGCCAGCGCCTCGCGCACATCCGCCGCGCGGGCCGGCTTTTGGAGCACAGCGGCGATGGTCAGCCCCAGCGATTCGCCGATCTGCTGCGCAGAGGCCAGCACGCGCGCGTCGAACCCGCTCATCAGCACGATGGTGCCGCTGTAGCCAACATTGCGCAGGAAGTGCAGTTGCTCGACCCCGTCGCTGGAGCCGAGTTGCAGATCGAGCATGATCGCGTCGGGCGGCGTGGCGCGGATCAGCGCCTGGAAGTCGGCCTCGTTGGTAACCGCCTGTACCGTCCAGCCGCGCTCCTGAGCGACTCTGGCCGTGAAGAGTGCAATCGATTCGTCATCGTCGAGAACGACCAGATACATATCACGCCGCGGCTTCGGCTTTTCGGAGTGCAGAATTGCCCTGGTAGCACAGCATGACGGGGAAATCCCGGGGTAAATGCTAGGCCGCGACGGCGGCGCGAAACGCCGGCAGGTCGATGGCATCGGCGCCAGTGACGGCAACGCCGGCATCGGCCAGAACTTTCAGACACGCCGCGTCCTCCGCTGCCGCCAGCGTGCGCTGGGTCGCTTCGCTGTCGCGTGCCGCGGCGAGGAGAACGGCGCGCAGATCGGCGGGGAGCGCATCGAAGCGCGCCCGGTTCACCAGCAACGGCGCGATGCCGAGCAGATGGCCGGTCAGGCTGAGATGCCTGTGATGCAAGTGCAGGTTGAAGTTGACGATGTTGGTGAGCGGGTTCTCCTGCGCATCGACCGTGCCGTCGGCCACCGCGCGCGGCAGATCGGCGACGTCGATGAATGTCGGCACGAAGCCGAGACGTCGGAACGCGTCCTGATGCTGGGCGTTGTCGAGCGTGCGGAGGCGCAGGCCGGCGCAATCGGCGGGCGTGCGGATCGGCCGAATTGCGTTGCTGATGTGGCGGATGCCGTTGTCCCACCAGCCGAGAACGCGGTAGCGCGTGGCCGCCGCCACTTCGCCGGCGAGGGCCGCTCCGGAGTCGCCGTCCAGTGCGCCGAACACGGCCTCGCGCGAGCCGGCCTGGAACGGCTGGTCGAACCGGCCGAGTCCCGGAACGCGGCCGGCCAGGTAGCTCGAGGCGAAATAGCAGCCGTCGAGTTCGCCGCTGTCCACCATGGCGAGCAGATCGCTGGCCTTGCGGCCAAGGGCCACGATGCTGTCGGTCACGTCGATGCGGAGCGCATCGCCGGCGCGACGGGCGACGCTCTCGCGCAATGCGTGCAGCGCGCGCGTGTGGACGGAGCGCGCGGGTTGATAGCCCGGCCAGGTGAAGCGCGATCATGTGTTGTGTATGGCGTAACGGCCGCCATCTTGCCATGGTCCGGATCGATCGGAGGACGCATGCCGTTCCGTCTGCTGTTCTGGCGCCGGCCGCGCATCAGCGTGGTGGAGATGCATGGGCTGATCGCGCCTCGACCGGGCGCGGTCGGCATGGGGACCATGGCGCCGCTGATCGACCGCGCGTTCCGCTCGGCGCGCGGCCGGCCGGTGATCCTCGATATCGAAAGCCCTGGCGGGTCGCCGGTGCAGTCCGACCTGATCGCGACGCTGATCCGCCGCCGCGCCGATGAGCACAAGCTGCGGGTGCACGCGGTGATCCGCGAGGTGGGGGCGTCGGGCGGCTACTGGCTTGCCTGCGCCGCGGACGACATCCACGCCAATCCGATGAGCATCGTGGGATCGATCGGCGTGCGTGGCGGCGGCTTCGGCTTCCCTGACATGCTGACGCGCGTCGGCGTCGAGCGCCGGCTGTATACCGCGGGCGCCAACAAGGCGCGGCTCGATCCTTTCAGTCCGGAGAAGCCGGAGGATGTCGCGTTCGTGCAGGAGCTGCTGGACGCGCTGCACGAGCGATTCAAGGCCTGGGTGCGGACGCGGCGCGGCGCGCGGCTGAAGGGCGACGAGGCCGCGCTGTTCGACGGCAGCTTCATGCTGGGCGAGCGGGCGTTGCAGGTGGGTCTGATCGATGGTTTGGCCGATATCGATAGCCTGGTGCGCCAGCTTGGCGGGGCGAGGGCGCGGGCGAGGGTGTTCCGTCCGCGACGGCGCGGCCTGTTGCGGACGGTTGCCGGGACTGATGGTCGACGCGCTGCTCGATGCGTTCGAGGAGAGGCGCTGGAGGATTGATCTGAAGTAGCGTGCGACGAAGCGCGATGGGGATTGCTTCCCGGATCACGTCCGGGACCGCTTCGCTCCGAACAATGACAAGGGCCGGGGATTATCCCCGGCCGATGAACGGCATCTTCGTCGCCATGATGGTGACGAACTGCACGTTCGATTCGAGCGGCAGGTTGGACATGAACAGGATCTGCTGGCCGACATGGTCCACGTCCATCCGCGGCTCGACCATCATCTGGCCGTGCGGCTGCATCTGGCCGGCGGTCGAGCGCGCCGTCATCGGCGTCGCGGCGTTGCCGATGTCGATCTGACCGGAGCAGATATCGAACTGGCGGCCGTCGAGCGCGATCGACTTGGTCAGGCCGGTCACCGCGTGCTTGGTCGAGGTATAGGCGCAGGAACCGACGCGCGGCACATGCGCCGAGATCGAGCCGTTGTTGATGATGCGTCCGCCGCGCGGTGACTGGTCGCGCATCATGCGGAACGCGGCGTTGGCGCACAGGAACATCGCGTTCAGGTTCACCGCAACGACGCGCGTCCACATCTCGTAGGTGAAGTCGCCGAAATTCGTGGTGGGCGTGCCGCCGCCGGCGTTGTTGAACAGCATGTCGATGCGGCCGAAGTTCGCCTTGATCTGCGCGAACAGGTTGTCCACCTGGGCGGGGTCCGTCACGTCGGTCTGCACCACCAGGGCGCGTCCGCCGGTCTTCATGCCGGCGGTCTCCTCCAGCATTTCCTTGCGCCGCCCGGCCAACGCCACCGACCAGCCGTCGTTCATCAGTGCCAGCGCCGATGCGCGCCCGATGCCGCTGCCCGCGCCGGTGATGACGGCGAAACGGTCTGCCATGGTGTTTCTCCCCTCGGTTGCTGTCGTCTCGGCGCATTGTGGACCGTGGTTGCGGGGTGGGGAAGATGGTGCGAGCGTTGGCCGGAGCACGCGAGGGACGAAGATGCCGCGCTTTGCCGCGATCGGGCTGGACCACCGTCATATCTACGACCTGACGCAGGACCTGCTGGACGCAGGCGCCGAGTGTGTCGGCTACAATCCGGACACAACCGATCCGCGCGTGCTGGCAGGCTTCCGCAAGCGCTTTCCGCACGTGCCGGCGTCGGAGACGAAGCGGCTGCTGGAAGACCCCTCGATCGACTTCGTGGTGATCGCGGCGCGGCCCTGCGATCGCGCCGAGCTGGCGATCGCGGCGATGCAGCGCGGCAAGGACGTGATGGTGGACAAGCCCGGCGTCACCACGTTCGAGCAGCTTGCCGCTGTCGAGCGGGCCGTGCGGGAAACCGGGCGGATCTGGTCGATCTGCCTGGGCCGGCTTGCCTCGCCCGCGGTGCAGGAGGCGCTGCGCATCGTGCGTTCCGGCGAGCTTGGGCGGCTGGTGCACACGACATCGCTCGCGCCGCACCGGCTGAACCGCGCGCTGCGGCCTGCGTGGTTCTTCGATACGCCGGCCTATGGCGGCATCATCAACGATATCGGCGTGCATTCGATCGATCAGTTCCTCGCCTTTGCCGACGGCCGACGATGCCGGGATCGTGTCGTGCAGCATCGGGGCGTTCGGCACCGAACCTCCGGGCTTCGAGGATTTTGCCGAACTGGTGCTGGCGACGCCGTCGGTGCGCGGCTACGTCCGGCTCGACTGGTTCACGCCGGACGGCCTGCCGACCTGGGGCGATGGCCGGTTCTTCGTCGTCGGCACCGAAGGCACGCTGGAGCTGCGCAAGAACCTCGACATCGAGGGCCGCGAAGGCACCGACCACATGTTCGTCGCCAACCGCACGACGACGCGCTATGTCGATTGCAGCAGGCTGCCGGTGACCTACTACCGGAATTTTCTCCGCGACATCGTCGATCGCAGCGAAACCGCGATGCCGCAACGGCAGGTGTTCAACTGTCTGCCGGCTCGCGTTGCGGGCGCAGGCACAGGCGCTGCGCTACGTGGCGAAGCAGCCATGATCGGCATCGCGGTCATCGGCCTGGGCAACGCGCTGCAACCGCACGCGCGCGCACTGGTCGATCTGGCCGATCGGGCGCGCGTGGTGTGGGCCGCGGCGAGCAGCGCGACGCGACTGAAGGACGTCGCCGACCGCTATGGCTTTCCCACCACCACCGATGTCGCGCGGGCCATCGCTGATCCGGCGGTCGATGCGGTGGTGGTGCTGACGCCGGCCAACGCCCATCTGCCGATCGCGCAGGCGGCGTTCGCCGCCGGCAAGCACGTGCTGTGCGAGAAGCCGCTGGAGGTGTCGATCGAGCGCGGCGAACAGCTCATCGCGGCGGGCCGGCGCGCGAACCGCCAGCTCGGCATCTGCCTTCAGCATCGCTTCCGTCCGGGCAGCCAGCGGCTGCATCAGGTGCTGCGTGAAGGCGCGCTCGGCGAGATCCAGGCCGCGACGATGATGGTGCCCTGGTGGCGCCCGCAATCCTATTACGATGAGCCTGGCCGCGGCGTGAAGGCGCGCGACGGCGGCGGCGTGCTGATCACCCAGGCGATCCATTCGCTCGATCTGTTCCGCTGGCTGCTCGGCATCGAACGCGTCGAGGCGGCGCAGGTGCGCACGACCGCGCTGCATCGGATGGAGACCGAGGACTACGCATCGGCGCTGGTGCGTCTCGGCAATGGCGCGCCTGGCACGATCGTCGCGACGGTCGCCGCGTGGCCGGGCAGCCGCGAGTGGCTGCACATCATCGGCGCGAAGGGCACGGCGCGGCTCGAGGGCGGCGGCCTGCGTCTCGCGTTCGTCGATGGCGGCGAGGAGGTGCTGGAGGATGCCGGAGGTTCCGGCAGCGGCGCCAGCGTGATGAGCTTCTCGCACGAGGCGCACCGTGCGGTCATCAGCGACTTTCTCGACGCGATCGAGCAGCGGCGCGAGCCGGCGATTCCCGGCGAGGAGGCGCTGGCGACGCAGAGAGTGATCGAGGCAATCCTGGACATGGGAGGGCGTTAAATGCAGGACCTGCTGCCACTGGCGGAGAAACTTGGCGCGCGGCTGAAGGCGCGCGGCGACACCATCGCGATTGCGGAATCCTCGACCGGCGGGCTGATCTCGGCCGCGCTGCTGTCGGTGGCCGGCGCATCGGCGTATTTCCGCGGCGGCAGCGTGATCTACACGCACTACGCGCGGTCGGGCTTCCTCGATATTCCGAATCCGCTGCCCGACGGCATGCGCGCCTCGTCCGAGCCTTATGCGGCGCTGCTCGCGGCGACGGTGCGGAGCAGGCTCGGTTCGACGTGGGGGCTGAGCGAGACCGGTGCGACAGGACCGACGGGCAACCGCTATGGCGATGCCGCGGGCCACACCTGCATCGGGCTGGAGGGGCCGAATTTCTCGCGTGCCATCACGCTGGAGACCGGCAGCGCTGACCGCGTCGCCAACATGCGTGCGTTTTCGAAGCGTGCGATGGAGCTGCTGGCGGAGGCGCTGGGATAGAAGTTACCGCGCCGCCACGTGCCGCGTGTCGCCGAGCAGCTTTGCAAGCGTGGGCTCGATCGCCGCGGCCATCAGCGCCTGGCCTTCAGCCGATGGATGCAGCGGCGGCTCGGGCGGCGTCAGCTTCGGGTCGAGGAACAGGTCGCGGTTCAATTTGCCGGCCTTCATGAACACCCGGCCGATGTCGAGATAGGTGACGCCGTCGCGATCGCGGTAGCGCTCTGCCAGCGTCTTGTTGATCGCGAGTGTCGTCTCGGTGGCCCAGGCGGAGCGTTCGGACGGCAGCACGCCGAGCAGCAGCAGCCTGGTGTGCGGCAGCCGGCGGCGCAGTTGCGCGACGATCGCATCGATGCCGGCGACGGTGTCCTCGGCCGACCAGTGCAGGCGGCCGAGGTTGTTGGCGCCGATCAGGATCACCGCGACCTTCGGCGTGATGCCGGCGACCTCGCCGTTCTCGATGCGCCACAGCAGGTGCGACGTCGCGTCGCCGTTGAAGCCGAGATTGATCGCGTTGCGATCGCCGTAGAAGCGTTGCCAGACCGGCACGAAATCGCGCCATTCCGGCGGGCCGCTGACCTCATAGTCCTGGGTGATGGAATCGCCCAGGAAGACCAGATCGACGCGATGCGTGCGCAGTTCCGCCAGCTTGGCCTCGTGCCGCGTGCGCCACCAGGGCAGGTCCATACGCGAGATCGGCGTGGCGGCGAGCACGGTGTGCGGCGCCGGCGCGGCATCGCTCAGCAGCAGCAGCAACCGCTGCCAGGCACAGGCGCAGGATGGGTCGCATGATCGGCAAATCCGTCGAGGCGTGACGCATCTCTATAGCCGAGGCGTGACGGCGATTGGTATATGAAGTTTCGTGCAACCGGAGCTGATCATCTTCGACTGTGACGGCGTGCTGGTCGACAGCGAGGTGATCAGTTGTCGGACCGACTCCGCTGTGCCTGGGCGAGATCGGCATTGCGATCCCGGCCGAGGAGATCATGGATCGCTATCTGGGCATCAGTGCGGCGACGATGTGCGGCGATATCGAGCGCAGGCTCGGCCGCAGCCTGCCGGCGGATTTCGCCGATACGCTGCGCGCGCGTGTGGCGGCCGCCTTCGACGCGGAACTTGCGCCGATCGCGGGCGTCGAGACGATGCTGGATGCGTTGCCGTTCCGCCGCTGCGTCGCTTCCAGCAGCGCGCCGGAGCGCCTGCGCCATTCGCTGTCGCTGACCGGGCTGCTGGGCTATTTCGAACCGAACATCTTCAGCGCGACGCAGGTGGCACGCGGCAAGCCGGCGCCCGATCTGTTCTGGTTCGCGGCCGACGCGATGCGGGTGGCGCGGGCGACGTGCGTGGTGATCGAGGACAGCGTGCCGGGCGTGCAGGCCGCGGTGGCGGCAGGCATGCAGGTGATCGGCTTCACCGGTGGGGGGCATTGCCGGCCGGGCCATGGCGAACGGCTGCGCGCCGCCGGCGCGATCGCTGTGGCCGATGCGATGCGCAGGCTTCCAGGGCTGCTGGCGGCAGCCTAGCATTCGCCCCGCCGCGCAGGGAGGGAATGATGCGCATCACGAAGATCGAGGACCTGCATTGCAATGCGGGCTGGCGTGATTTCTCGTTCCTGAAGATCAGCACCGATGAGGGTCTGGTGGGCTGGTCGGAATTCATGGAGTCGTACGGCTCGGAAGGCCTTGCCGGCGTGATCCGCAAGCTGAGCGCGCGGCTGATCGGCTGGGACCCGCGGCCGGTGGAGAAGATCACCGCCTATCTGCACGGCGTGACGCGGCAGTCGGTCGGCGGCATCGCGCAGCAGGCGATCGCGGCGATCGAGAATGCGCTGGTCGATCTGAAGGCGAAGGCCCTTGGCGTGCCGGTGTACGAGATGCTGGGCGGGCCGGTGCGCGATCGGCTACAGCTCTATTGGTCGCATTGCGGCACCTGGCGGATCAGCCATGCGAGCCATATCAAGGAATGGACCGGCTTCGACCCGATCCGTTCGCTCGACGACGTGGAGCGTGCCGGCGCGGAGGTGGCGCGGCGCGGTTTCAAGGGACTGAAGACCAACATCTTCCGCTTCGACGGGCCGGAGCCGTATGTCCACATGCCGGGCTTCAACGGACCGGGCTGGCCGGAGCTGAACATCAGCCGCGATCTGGTCGATGGGCTGGTGGCGCAGATGACGGCGTTCCGCAATGGCGCGGGGCCGAAGGTCGGGCTGCATCTCGATCTGAACTTCAACTTCAAGACCGAGGGCTACATCCGGCTGGCGCAGGCGCTGGAGCCGTTCGATCTGGTGTGGCTGGAGATCGACAGCTACGACCCCGCCGCGCTGGCGACGATCCGCCGTTCGGCGCGCACGCGCGTTGCGTCGCTGGAGTCGCTGCACGGGCGGCGGCAGTTCCGGCCGTTCTTCGAGCAGCAGTCGGTCGATGTGGCGATCATCGATGTGGCGTGGAACGGGATCTTGGAGTTGATGAAGATCGCGGCGATGGCGGATGCCTACGAGGTCAACGTTGCGCCGCACAACTTCAACGGGCACATCGGCTCGCTGATGAGCGCGCATATGTGCGCCGCGATCCCGAACTTCCGCGTGATGGAGATCGATATCGAGGACGTGCCGTGGAAGGACGATCTGGTGACGCCGGTGCCGGTGATCGAGCACGGCATGTTGGTGCTGCCGACCGGCCCCGGCTGGGGCGTCGAGGTCAATGAAGAGGTGATCCGCGCGCATCCGCCGCGGCCGATCGGACGCTGGGAGAGATGAGGGCGCGCGCGGTTACGAGTGCGCGCGCGCCATCAATGATCGCGGCATCAGCAATGGCAGGATGATGCCGACGCCGAAACCCCAGAAGCCGTTGATCAACACCGAACGCAGCATGTTCGCCGGAACCCAGCCGCCGGCGATCGGACATGCCCTTCAGCGGTGCGACGACAAACCATCCGACCACCGCCGCGATCAGGCCGAGCAGCAGGCCGCACAGCCAGGTCGGCCAGGTGAAGCGTGGCAGCAGGAGACCGAACAGAACGCCCCACAGCCCGCCCCAGAAGCAGTTGCTGACAATGACCGGGACGCCGAACGGCGGCACGGGCGTGGTGCGATATGGCGCGAACCGCACAGGCGCCAAGCGCGTGCAGCAGCTCCACCATTCCCTGGTGGAAGATCAGCACCGCGATCGCTCCGGCGATGAAGCCGAGAAAGCCTCGCATCACTCCAGACGGCATGTTGGTTCTCCCCGTACCTGATTTTGCCACACCATCCGGCATCAGGTCCCACGTCGTCAATCCGGACCGGGCAGTGCGCCGGGCTGCTCGTCCTTCAGCGCGATGCCGGTAAGACGAAGACGCCGCATCGCGCCGATCAGCCATAGCAGCTTGTCGCCCGCGGCCTCGGGCGGCAAGCCCGTCGGGACGAACGTTCGAGATGCAGTTGCGTTCCGCGTCGGTGCGTCCGCGGTGTGGCTGCCACGTGAGATAGATGCCGAGACTGTCGGCCGCGGACAGGCCTGGGCGTTCGCCGATCAGCACGGCGACCGCCTCGGCTCCCATCGCCTCGCCGATGGCATCGCCGAGAGCGACGCGGCCCTGTTCGGCGACGACGATGGGCGCGACCGCGCCGGACAGGCGGGGCACCACGTGTCGCAGCACCGGGACGGCATGGCGCTGCACCGCGGTGGCCGAAAGACCGTCGCACACCACGAACAGCATGGCGCCGGGCAAACACGGAATGGCGGTGCCGTTGCGCAGGCGCCGGCCGAGGTCTGGGCGCAGGAGATAGGTGCGCCGGTCGGGTGCCTCGCTGTGCACCGCGATGTTCGGCAGAGCAAGCCGCGTCCAGGTCAGCGACGCAGCGCGGCGACGTCGAGCGGGGTATGCACCGCATCGCGCGCCGCGGCGTGCGCCGCCTGGAAGTCGAGATGCGCCGATGTGGGCAAGCCGTTGCCGGCGCGGCCCAGCGCGACGCGCGCCGGCGTGAAGCGCCGCAGATCGACCCAGCGTGCCGGAGGAAGTTGGCCGCTGGCTGTCATCGCATTGCGCGAGGCGGAAGAGTGAACACCATCATCGGTGCGCAATGGTGATGGGGATTCTTCCCGGATCATGTCCGGAACCGCTTTGCTTCTCGCATTGACAGCGGCGCATCAGGCGAGACCGATCAATGTTGGCGACAGGGCGGCGGGGATGCGCTCGGGCGTGGCGGCGCCGGTGATACCCATGCGCGCGAGCCAGGCGTCGAATTCCGGCGCCGGACGCAGGCCGAGCGCGCCGCGTAGATACAGAGCGTCGTGGAATGACGTGCTCTGGTACGACAGCATCACGTCATCGGCGCCGGGCACTCCCATGACATAGGTCACGCCGGCGACGCCGAGCAGCGTGAGCAGCGCATCCATGTCGTCCTGATCGGCCTCGGCGTGATTGGTGTAGCAGACGTCGACGCCCATCGGCAGGCCGAGCAGCTTGCCGCAGAAATGGTCCTCGAGGCCGGCGCGGGTGATCTGCTTGCCGTCGTAGAGGTACTCGGGGCCGATGAAGCCGACCACGCTGTTGACCAGCAACGGCGAGAAGGCGCGGGCGACGGCGTAGGCGCGCGCCTCGATGGTCTGCTGATCGACGCCGTGATGCGCATCGGCGGACAGCGCGCTGCCCTGGCCGGTCTCGAAATACATCACGTTGTCGCCCAGCGTGCCGCGTCGCAGTGACAGCGCCGCCTCGCGGGCCTCGCGCAGCAGCGCGAGCGAGACGCCGAAGCTGGCGTTCGCCGCCTCGGTGCCGCCGATCGACTGGAACACGAGATCGACCGGCGCGCCGCGTTCGATCGCGCGCAGCGTCGTGGTGACATGCGCCAATACGCAGGTCTGCGTCGGAATGGCGTAGCGCTCGCGCACCGTGTCGAGCATGGCGAGCAGCGTGCATGTCGCATCGACGCTGTCGGTCGCGGGGTTGACGCCGATCACCGCATCGCCGGCGCCGAGCAGCAGGCCGTCCAGCGTGGAGGCGGCGACGCCGCGCGGATCGTCGGTCGGATGGTTGGGCTGAAGGCGCACCGAGAGATGGCCGGGCAGGCCGATCGTGTTGCGGAAGCGCGTCACGACACGGCACTTGGCGGCGACGGCGATCAGGTCCTGGAGGCGCATCAGCTTGCTGACGGCGGCGGCCATTTCCGGCGTGATGCCAGGGCGGAGCGCGGCGAGCGTCTCGCGGTTCGGCGGCGAGCAGGAATTCGCGGAACTCGCCGACGGTGAGCGCCGCCACCGGCGCGAATGCCGCCGCGTCGTGGCTGTCGACGATCAGCCGGGTGACCTCGTCGGTTTCATATGCAACGACCGGTTCGGCGAGGATCGTCGCCAGCGGCACGTCGGCCAGCGCCATCTGTGCCGCGACGCGTTCGGCGGCCGAGGCCGCGGCGAGGCCGGCGAGCGCATCGCCGGAACGGAACGGCGTCGCGCGCGCCAGCAGCGTGCGAAGGTCGTCGAAGACGTGGCGTGTGCCGGCGAGCGTGTGCGCGTAGGGCATATCGGGTTTCCGCCCGGCATTCTGAGCGCGCCGGCGCGATTGCAAAAGCCCGGCCTATGCGCCGTCGAACAGTTCCTGTGCGAGGAATTGTCCCTCCGCCACGCCGCCGGGGCAGGCGAACAGCCCGCTGCCGACATGCGTGGTGAACTGATTGAGCGCGTCGATCTTCGACATCTTGTCGAACAGGCGAATGAAGCCGGTGCGCGGATCGCGCTGATAGGCGATGAACAGCAGGCCGGCGTCGTACTCGATGCCCTGCCGCCATGGCGGCCAGCGTTCGGCGGTGAAGCTGGCGCCGTCGTTGTAGGAATAGCCGCGGCGCAGGATCTGCGTGCTGTTGTTGGTCTCGGGCGCGGCGAGGCGCAGATGCGCGTTCTCCGCGATCAGCGGATTGCCGTCCTGGTCCATCGCCGCGAAGTCGGGCGCATCGCGTTCGCGCGCACGGCCGATCGGCGCGCCGGAGCGTTTCTGGCGGCCGATCACCTCCTCCTGGAAATCGACCTCGGTCCTGTCCCAGTGCTCCAGCGCGATGCGGATCTTGCGGACGACCACATAGCTGCCGCCGCGCATCCAGGCGGGGCCTTCCTCGCCCACCCAGACGGTTTGGTCGAGGTTGGCGGCGTTACGGGTGCCGTCCTTGAAGCCCATCAGGTTGCGCGGCGTCTCGCCCTGTGGCGTCGACGGCAGGAAACCGGTCTGGGTCCAGCGCACGCGCGCCACGCCGTCGGCCAGACGCACCAGTTGCCGCACGGCATGGAACGCCACCTGCGGATCGTCGGCGCAGGCCTGGATGGAGAGGTCGCCGCCGCTGCGCTCCGCCACCAGCTGATCGCCGTTGAAGCCCGGCAGATCGACCAGCGCCTCCGGCCGCCGCCGGCGAGGCCATAGCGGTCGCCGAACAGGCCGGCGCCCAGACCGAAGGTTAGGGTGAGGCCGGCCGGCGCCGAGACCCGCCACCTCGCCGCTGTCGCCCGGAGCATCCTGGCCGCGGGTCAGGCGCGCGGCGGCGTCGGTCCAGGCACGCAGCATCCGCACGATGTCGCCAGGCTTCTTCGCGGTCAGGTCGAGTGCCGCGAAGTAGGTCTGGGTCTGCTGCGGCGTGGCGATGCCGGCCTGATGTTCGCCCAGGAACGGGTCGCCGGATGCGGCGCGGGCGAGGCGCGCCACGCCGGTGGCGGCGACCAGGCCGGCGGCCGTTGCCAGGAACGAGCGGCGGCCGCTCAATGCGCCAGCACGAGCATGTTCACCTCGTCCTCCACATAATAGAAGCCGTCGCCGGACGGTGTGATGGCGAGCCCGAACAGATCGCCGCTGCCGGGCGGCGATTGCGCCTTGTTGGCGTCCACCCAGCGTGCGGCGATCTGGCGTGCCGGTCTCCGGATCGATCTCCACCACCTGGCCGTTCTGCCCGTTGGTCACCAGCAGGTGGCCGTTCGGCGCCGTTGTCATCGCCAGCGGGCGCTTCAGCAGCCCGTCCTTGGTCACGTCGCGGCCGGTGCCGGCGCTGTCGGTGCGCGTCGCGGCGTCGGGGATGGCCGCGATGCGGTTGCCCAGCGCGTCGGAGACGTAGAGCACGCCGCCTTTGCCCGAGCGCGAGGCCGGTCGGGCCGATGATGAACACGTCCTTGTCGGCCTGCTCGCCGAAGCCGCTGCCGATCACCGTCTGGCGGGTCACCACCGGAGGCTTGCCGCCGGCCATGGACAGTTCGAGCCGCAACACGGTCGCCTTGTTCACCACCGGCGGTTCGTCGTCGGGCGGCCCCACGTCGAAGCCGGTGTTGCTGACGAACAGCGTGGCGGTGGCGCCGTTGTCGATCACCGCCATGTTGCCCCAGGGACCGTTGATGTTCGGGCCGGCGATGGTGCCGGCGACGTTGCCCTGCGCGTCCAGCACGATCAGGCAGCCCTGGCCCTTGGTCTTCGTCGTGCCGTCCTGGCTGGGCAGGCTGCCGACGATCACCCAGCCGGACTTCAGCATGGTCATCGCGGTGGTGAGGCCCACGCCGCCGGGGCACTGCGGCAGGTTGCGCGGGATGGCGGCGAACAGGCTGAGCTGCTTCGTCGCGGGTCGCCAGGTGACGATGGTGGTGCCGAGACCCTGGAGGTTGTTGCGGTCGTTGAAGTTGTCGATCAGCACGTCGCCGGCCTGGATCTTGCCGGCGGAGACCGGCGCGACGACGATGGCATACGGGTTCTGGTCGCCGTTCGCCGGGACCGTGGAGGTGGCCAGGCTGTGGCGGCGAACGTCGTCCAGGAAGCCCTTCGGCTCCGCCGCCTGCGCGGTCATCGTGAGGGTCAGGCAGGCCATCGCCAGAAGCGACGAACAGTGCATCGATCGGGCACCTTGCGTTGATATTGCGAGGCATTCTCATCTACCTTGTCTCGTCGGCCGGGGACAAGCGATCAGAACGTGATGGTGTTGCGCAGGCCGAAGATGGCCTCGTTGCCGATGCGCTGGGTCGGCTGGTTCGGGTTGAGGATGCCGCCTCCGGGGTTGAACACGTATTGGAAGTCCGGCTGCACCTGCCACCAGGGCGCGACGGTGAACTGATAGGTGACCTCGATGAAGGTCTCGGTGGTGCGGACCGGGTTGAGCGCGCCGGAGAAGAAGGCGACCGAGCGGTCGAATCCCTGCGCCCCGCCGCTCACCTGCGCGATGCCGAAGCCGATGCCCACCGTGTCGTCGTCGCGACCCTCGAAGGGCGCCTTCAGGGTGACGCCGGCGTTGACGCTGAAGTTGATGAGGTTGCGGTCGCCCGGCGCGCCCATCAGGCGAGCGAACACGCTGACCGAGCGAGGGCTGTCCTCCGAGGGGCGCCAGATCATCTGGTCCGCTACCCCGTAGATGCTGAAGTTGTTCCACCGCATCAGCGGCAATGCCGGTGCTGGCGGGATCGGCGAGCGACAGGCCGGTGTTGTCGAACTGCTGATCGGGGAACGGCCCTGAGTCGTACCAGAAGCCCAGCTTGTAGGTGCCCGGCAGCCCGGAGGCCGTGGCGCCATGGACCACGTCGCCGTTGCCGGGCTGGTTCAGCGCGTACTGGATCTCGCCGATCACGAGCGCGCCGGTGCGCAGGTTGAAGTTGCCGCCCCAGCGGGTGCTGCCGCGCAACTGTCCGTCGTCGTTGAATGGGCCGCCCGGCGGGTTGTCGGCAAACACGCCGAGCAGCGTGGTGATGCCGTGGCCGGGCTGCGTGCGCAGGCGCACCCCGAGCGACGACAGCGGATAGGCTGGGCCGCCGGCGTAGAGGTCGGCCGAGGGGAGCATCGGCCAGCCCATCACGGTGTTGAGGAACAGGCTGGAACCCTGGCTGGTCATGAACTCCTGGTCGATGCTCTGCTGGCCGAGCTTCACGTCGACGCGGCCGTCGAGGAACGACTGCTGGTACCAGACCTCCCACAGCCGCGTGGTGTCCGCGGCAAGGATGCCGCTCGGGGTTTGCAGGTTGAGCAGGTTGTCGGTGGCGATGTTGCGGCCGCGGATGTTCCAGCGCGCTGACGTTGAACGTGCCGCCCTCCCAGCCGAAGGCGCGCTGGGTGTCGAGGCCGATGCTCATCAGGGTCACGCCGTCGTAGCTGGCGCCGCGCTGGATGCCGCCGGTGACGTTGCCCCAGACCTCGTTGATGTCCTGGAGCCCGAACGTGATGCCAAAGTTCCACAGGCCGGAGCGAACGCCGCCGGCGTCGCCCAGCAGGGTGCTGCGGGTCCAGAGCCCGGTCGTGAAGTCCGGCTGCTGGGCATCCTGCGCCTTCGCCACGCTCGTCCAAAGTCCGGATGCGAGGCAGGCGGTCGCCATGGCGCAGCGGGTGGGGCGCGACAGCATGCTTGGTAACTCCTCTGTCGGGACTGCGCTCCAGGCTGGCTTCCGCGCGTCGCGGGCGACACAGGTGGCTGGGGGCGTTTGGGCGGCTATTTGGTCAGGATCAGCTTGTCCGAGGCGGTGATCCGCAGTCGGTATTCTGCCTTGCCGTGGTGGATGATGATGACGCGCTCGCCGGCCATGAGGTCACGGGTGGATATCGCCCGATGGGTCGGCGCGTGAGTCCAATCGGCGGACGGCCTGATCGCTGAGCCTCGCGGCGGTTCGTCTGGCACCGGGGTCACGGTGCGATGCAGGGCACATCCGATGCGGGCCTCCAGACGATAATGCGAGTGATTTGCAACAACGGCCTCCTCTTACTACGGATAGGAAAATCCGGTCAACCGTCGGGATGAGAATTTTGCCGCGGGCGAGTGTGAGACGGATCACTGCGCCGAGCGCCCCTGGGAGGCAAATTCGCCGCGGCACGAGGGAAGGGGAGCGAGATGAGCATCAGTATAGTTGTTGTTCCGGCCGCCGCGCTGCATGGCAATCCACAGCGGGAGCAGCGAACGATCAGCCCGCCGCGGTTGTGGACTTCCCTCGTCGCGCGGTGGACGCGCCGCCTGGAGCAGCAGATCGAGGCGGATCTTCACTGGCTTGGCCATTCGGGGGTTCTGGAGGATTTTCGGGCCGCATCGCGTGGCTGAGAGCCGCCGGCGGGGCTCGCTGACAGCGGATCTCGCCGGCATGGCGGACTATCCCCTGGACTTCCCCCTGGACTTTGCGCCCCCGGTCGGCTAAACGCCGGCGCTCCATCGGAACGCGGGAGGCTGCTCCACCGCAAGTTGCGGTGGGAGCGTCGTTTGCACCGCGGTCCCCGGGACCCGAGGACAAGGACCAGGGATATGGCAAAGAAGATCGCCGGCTACATCAAGCTGCAAATTCCGGCCGGCAAGGCGAACCCGTCGCCGCCGGTCGGCCCCGCGCTCGGCCAGCGCGGGCTGAACATCATGCAGTTCTGCAAGGACTTCAACGCCCAGACGCAGAACATGGAGCCGGGAATGCCGGTGCCCGTGGTGATCACCGCCTACGCCGACCGCACCTTCTCGTTCATCACCAAGACGCCGCCGAACACCTATTTCCTGATGAAGGCGGCGAAGGTCGACAAGGGCAGCCAGACCGTGGGCAAGAGCGCGCCGGTCGGGCAGGTCACCATGTCGCAGCTCCGCGAGATCGCCGCAGCAGAAGATGAAGGACATGAACGCCAACGACGTCGATGGCGCGGTGCGGATGCTGATCGGCTCCGCCCGCTCGATGGGCCTCACCGTGGTGGAGGGCTGAGCGATGGCCAAGGACAAGCGGCTGAAGCAGGCGTACGAGAGCGTCGATGCCACCAAGGCATATCCGCTGCCCGACGCGATCAAGCTGGTGAAGCAGAACGCCAAGGCGAAGTTCGACGAGACGGTGGAGATGTCGATGAACCTCGGCATCGACCCGCGGCACGCCGACCAGATGGTGCGCGGGCTGACCTCGCTGCCGAACGGCACCGGCAAGACGGTGCGGGTTGGGGTGTTCGCGCGCGGGCCGAAGGCCGAGGAGGCGCAGGCGGCCGGGGCCGATGTGGTGGGCGCCGAGGACCTGGCCGAGAAGGTGCAGGCCGGCGATATCGCCTTCGACCGCTGCATCGCGACGCCGGACATGATGGGCGTGGTCGGCCGGCTGGGCAAGATCCTGGGCCCGCGCGGGCTGATGCCGAACCCCCGGCTGGGGACCGTCACGATGGACGTGAAGGGCGCGGTGACCGCGGCGAAGGGCGGCCAGGTGGAGTTCCGCGCCGAGAAGGCGGGGATCATCCATGCCGGCATCGGCAAGGTGAGCTTCGAGGACGAGAAGCTGGTGGAGAACGCGCGGGCGCTGGCCGACGCGATCCAGAAGGCCAAGCCGACCGGGGCGAAGGGCACCTATGTACAGAAGGTGTCGCTCAGCTCCACGATGGGGCCGGGCGTGCGGGTGGATGTAGGGAGTTTGGCTCCGAGTTAGTGCCCCTCCCCCCGAGCCCCTCCCGCGAGGGGAGGGGGGGACGTTACAGAATACGCCTGCCCTGACGGGCAGGCGGGCAGGGGGCGCGAGCCTCCGAACCTGTCCGAGACCGCACGTCCCCTCGGGTCAAGCCCGAGGGTTTAATGGACCGTCAGGTCCGCGCGCGGGAGACGGGAGAGGTCCTCGGATCAGGTCCGGGGATTGGTTCCGGCTTTTGGACAGGCGATCCTCGGGTCAAGCCTGAGGATGGGCAACCCGGCCCGGCGCGGTCCAAACGCGTCGTGGCCACAGTGGAGACGTGGACGTGGACCGGACTGAAAAGCGGGAGTTCGTCGCCGGTCTGCACGAGGCGCTTGCCGCCACCTCGATGATCGTGGTCACCCACAACACGGGTCTCACGGTTGCCGAGGCGACGGAGCTCAGGCGCCGGATGCGGGCAGCCGGCGTGACCTTCAGGGTCGCGAAGAACCGCCTGGCCCACCTCGCCCTGGAAGGGACCCAATTCGACGGCCTGAAGCCGATGCTGAAGGGACCGACCGCGCTCGCGTGGTCGACGGACCCGGTGGCGGCGGCCAAGGCGACCGTCGAGTTCGCCAGGACCAACGAGAAGCTCGTGCTGATCGGCGGGGCGCTCGGCCCCCAGACGCTGGATGCGTCCGGGGTGCGGGCGCTGGCCGAACTGCCGAGCCTGGATGCGCTGCGCGCGCGCATCGTGGGGATGATCGCCACCCCCGCGACCCGCGTTGCCGGCGTGCTCCAGGGCTCGGCCGGGCAGCTTGCTCGGGTCTTTGGCGCCTTTGCCAGGAAGAGCGAGGGCGGCGAGGCGGCCGCGGCCGCCTAAGGCCTTGCCCCGGATGCGATCCGGGGTTGCATGGAACCAACAGACGACTAAATTAGGGACACACACAAATGGCTGATCTACAAAAGCTGGTGGACGAGCTGTCCAGCCTCACGGTGCTGGAGGCTGCGGAGCTTTCGAAGCTGCTCGAGGACAAGTGGGGCGTCTCCGCCGCCGCGCCGGTCGCGGTGGCCGCGGCCGCGCCTGCTGCCGGGGCCGCGGCTGCTGCCGCGCCGGCCGAGGAGCAGACCGAGTTCACCGTCATCCTGGCGAAGACGGGCGACAAGAAGATCAACGTGATCAAGGAGGTCCGCACCATCACCGGCCTCGGGCTGAAGGAGGCCAAGGACCTGGTCGAGGCCGCGCCGAAGCCGGTCAAGGAAGGCATCGGCAAGGACGAGGTCGCGAAGATCCGGAAGATGCTCGAGGACGCCGGCGCTGCCGTGGAGGTCAAGTAGCACGATCGAACGAATCGAACCGGGCGCGCGGGCTCGCCGCACCGCCGCCCGACCTGATCTGGATGCGGGCGGGAATCAGGTTGGTTCCCGCCCCGTTCTGCGTTGCGGCGACAGCTTCACCCGTGCGGCCGGGGTTTCCGTGGCCGCAGACGAGCGTATGGGCAAGTAGGCAGGCAATATCATGAACGCGATTACGAGGTCGTTTACCGGGCGCAAGCGGATTCGTCGCAGCTTCGGGCGCATCCCCGAGGTGGCGCCGATGCCGAACCTGATCGACGTGCAGCGCGCCTCCTACGAGGCGTTCCTGCAGATGAACGTCCAGCCGGACAGCCGGCTGCACGCCGGGCTTGCAGGAAGTGTTCAAGTCGGTGTTCCCGATCGACGATTTCGCCGGCCGCGGCCGGCTGGAGTTCGTCTACTACGAACTCGAGGAGCCGAAATACGACGTCGAGGAGTGCATCCAGCGCGGCATGACCTATGCCGCGCCGCTGAAGGTCATTCTGCGCCTGATCGTCTGGGACGTGGACGAGGACACCGGCGCGCGCTCGATCCGCGACATCAAGGAACAGCCGGTCTACATGGGCGACATGCCGCTGATGACCGACAACGGCACGTTCATCATCAATGGCACCGAGCGCGTCATCGTGTCGCAGATGCACCGTTCGCCCGGCGTGTTCTTCGACCACGACAAGGGCAAGACGCACTCGTCCGGCAAGTACCTGTTCGCGGCGCGGGTGATCCCGTACCGCGGCTCCTGGCTCGACTTCGAGTTCGACAGCAAGGACCTGGTCTATGTGCGCATCGACCGGAAGCGGAAGCTGCCGGTCACCACGCTGCTCTACGCGCTGGAAGGCGCGGCGACCGCGAAGCTGCGCGCCGAGCGCGAGGCGAAGGGCGAGCACGCTGGAGCCTGGCGAAATCCGCGGCATGGATCAGGAGGAGATCCTCAACTACTTCTACGGCCAGGTGGTGTTCGATTTCACGGCGAAGGGCTGGGCGCGGCCGTTCGATCCCGACGCGTTCCGTGGCGTGAAGCTGCTGGAGCCGATCGTCGACGCCGAGACCGGCGAGGTGGTGGCGGACGCCGATGCCAAGCTGACGCAGCGTCAGGCGCGGCGCATCGCCGAGAAGACCAAGGAAGTGCTGGTCGGGCCGCACCGATCTGCTCGGCCGCTTCGTGGCCGAGGACCTGGTGAACCAGGAGACCGGCGAGATCTATGCCGAGGCCGGCGAGGAACTCACCGAGCCGAAGCTGACGGCGCTGGAAGAGGCCGGCGTCACCAGGCTGCCGACGCTGGCGGTGGATCAGTCGAACGGTCCGTGGATCCGCAACACGCTGGCGGTGGACAAGAACTCCAACCGCGACGACGCGCTGATCGACATCTATCGCGTGATGCGCCCGGGCGAGCCGCCGACGCCGGAGACGGCGGAGGCGCTGTTCCGCGGCCTGTTCTTCGATCCGCGACCGCTACGACCTGTCGGCGGTCGGCCGCGTGAAGATGAACATGCGGCTGGGCTTCGAGGATGTGCCGGACTCCGTGCGCGTGCTGCGCAAGGAGGACCTGCTGCGCACGGTGAAGATCCTGAACGAGCTGAAGGACGGCCGCGGGCAGATCGACGACATCGACAATCTCGGCAACCGCCGGGTGCGTTCGGTCGGCGAGCTGATGGAGAACCAGTACCGCATCGGCCTGCTGCGCATGGAGCGGGCGATCCGCGAGCGCATGGGCTCGGTCGATATCGACACGGTGATGCCGCACGACCTGATCAACGCCAAGCCGGCGGCGGCGGCGGTGCGCGAGTTCTTCGGTTCCTCGCAGCTTTCGCAGTTCATGGACCAGACCAACCCGCTGTCCGAGGTGACGCACAAGCGGCGTCTGTCGGCGCTTGGTCCGGGCGGTCTGACGCGCGAGCGCGCCGGCTTCGAGGTGCGCGACGTGCATCCGACGCACTACGGCCGCATCTGCCCGATCGAGACGCCGGAAGGGCCGAACATCGGCCTGATCAACTCGCTGGCCACCTACGCCAAGGTCAACAAGTACGGCTTCATCGAGACGCCGTACATGCTGGTGAAGGACGGCGTGGTGCAGAAGGGGCCGCGCTATCTCTCCGCGATGGAGGAGGAGAAGCTGGTCGTCGCGCAGGCCGATGCGCCGATGGACGCAGGCGGTCAGGTTCACCGAGGACCTGGTGTCGGTGCGCAAGCAGGGCGACTTCCGCCTGGTGCGGCCGGAGGACGTGACCGCGATCGACGTCTCGCCGAAGCAGTTGGTGTCGGTCGCGGCGGCGCTGATCCCGTTCCTGGAGAACGACGACGCCAACCGCGCGCTGATGGGCTCCAACATGCAGCGCCAGGCGGTGCCGCTGATCCAGGCGGACGCGCCGCTGGTCGGCACCGGCATGGAAGCCGCGGTGGCGCGCGACAGCGGTGCGACGATCATCGCGCGGCGTGCCGGCGTGGTGGACCAGATCGACGGCGCGCGCATCGTGGTGCGCGCGACCAACGACGACGGCACGACGAAGGGCGTCGATATCTATCGGCTGCGCAAGTTCATGCGCTCGAACCAGTCCACCTGCATCAACCAGCGTCCGCTGGTGAGGGTGGGCGACATCGGTGCAGGAGCAGGAGATCATCGCCGACGGGCCTTCGACCGAACTCGGCGAACTGGCGCTTGGGCGCAACGTGCTGGTCGCGTTCATGCCGTGGAACGGCTACAACTTCGAGGACTCGATCCTGATCAGCGAGCGCATCGCGCGCGACGACGTGTTCACCTCCATCCACATCGAGGAATTCGAGGTGATGGCGCGCGACACCAAGCTGGGCCAGGAGGAGATCACGCGCGACATCCCCAACGTGGGCGAGGAAGCGCTGAAGAACCTCGATGAGGCCGGCATCGTCTATATCGGCGCCGAAGTCAATCCGGGCGACATCCTGGTCGGCAAGGTGACGCCGAAGGGCGAAAGCCCGATGACGCCGGAGGAAAAGCTGCTGCGCGCGATCTTCGGCGAGAAGGCGTCGGATGTGCGCGACACGTCGCTGAAGCTGCCGCCCGGGGTGACCGGCACGGTGGTGGATGTGCGCGTGTTCAGCCGTCGCGGCGTCGACAAGGACGAGCGCGCGATGGCGATCGAGCGCGCGGAGATCGAGCGGCTGGCGAAGGACCGCGACGACGAGAAGGCGATCCAGGAGCGTTCGTTCCTCAACCGGCTGCGCGAGAAGCTGCTGGGCCGCAAGGCGACCGGCGGGTTCAAGGGCATCAAGGCCGGCACGGAGATCACCGAGGACGTGCTGGCCGAGCATCCGCGCGGTGCCTGGCGCCATATCGGCGTGCAGGACGACGCGGTGATGGCCGAGATCGAGACGCTGAAGCGCGAGTTCGATGCCGCCGTCGGCCGGCTGCAGGCGCGGTTCGACAGCAAGGTGGAGAAGCTGCAGCGCGGCGACGAGCTGCCGCCCGGCGTGATGAAGATGGTCAAGGTCTTCATCGCGGTGAAGCGCAAGCTGCAGCCCGGCGACAAGATGGCCGGCCGCCACGGCAACAAGGGCGTGGTGTCGCGCGTCGTGCCGGTCGAGGACATGCCGTTCCTGGAGGACGGCACGTCGGTGGATCTCGTGCTCAATCCGCTCGGCGTGCCGTCGCGCATGAATGTGGGGCAGATCCTGGAGACGCATCTGGGCTGGGCGTGCCACACGCTGGGCGCGCAGATCGGCGAGCTGGTGGAGACCTATCGCCGCACCGGCGCGCAGCGCGAAGCATTGCTGGAGCGGCTGCGCGACGTCTACGGCGAGGAGGAGTTCCGCGACCACATCGCCATCCTCGACACCGAGCAGCTGATCGAGATGTGCGAGAACCTGAAGAAGGGCATTCCGATCGCCACGCCGGTGTTCGACGGCGCGCGGATGTCCGACATCGAGGGCATGCTGGTGCAGGCGGGGCTGGACACCTCCGGTCAGGTGGTGCTGGTCGATGGCCGCACCGGCGAGCCGTTCGAGCGCAAGGTGACCGTCGGCTACATCTACATGCTGAAGCTGCACCACCTGGTGGACGACAAGATCCACGCGCGTTCGATCGGGCCTTACTCGCTGGTCACCCAGCAGCCGCTGGGCGGCAAGGCGCAGTTCGGCGGCCAGCGCTTCGGCGAGATGGAGGTGTGGGCGCTCGAGGCGTATGGCGCCGCGTATACGCTGCAGGAGATGCTGACGGTGAAGTCGGACGACGTGTCCGGCCGCACCAAGGTCTACGAGGCGATCGTGCGCGAGCAGGACAACTTCGAGGCCGGCGTGCCGGAGAGCTTCAACGTGCTGGTGAAGGAGCTGAAGTCGTTGGGGCTGAACGTCGATCTGGATAGCCGGGCTGCGTGAGACTGGCGTTCCCTCCCGCCAACCCCCTCCCGCGCAAGGGGAGGCGGGATGGACGCTTGCGGCATGCGACTTGCCTTAACCCTTAGAGGGTGAGAATCGCATGAACGAACTGATGAAGATCCTCGGCCAGACCGGCCAGGCAATGACTTTCGACCAGATCAAGATCCAGATGGCGAGCCCGGAGCAGATCCGGAGCTGGTCGTACGGCGAGATCAAGAAGCCCGAGACGATCAACTACCGCACGTTCAAGCCGGAGCGCGACGGCCTGTTCTGCGCGCGCATCTTCGGGCCGATCAAGGACTACGAGTGCCTGTGCGGCAAGTACAAGCGGATGAAGTTCCGCGGCATCATCTGCGAGAAGTGCGGCGTCGAGGTCACGCTGGCGAAGGTGCGCCGCGAGCGCATGGGCCACATCGAGCTGGCCTCGCCGGTGGCGCATATCTGGTTCCTGAAGTCGCTGCCGAGCCGGATCGGCCTGATGGTCGATCTGACGCTGAAGGAGCTGGAGAAGATCCTGTATTTCGAGAGCTACGTGGTGCTGGAACCCGGCACCACCGATCTCAAGCTGCACCAGCTTCTCACCGAGGACCAGTTGCTCGCCAAGCAGGACGAGTTCGGCGAGGACCAGTTCGAGGTCGGCATCGGCGCCGAGGCGATCAAGAAGGTGCTGCACAAGATCGACCTCGACGAAGAGAAGGTGAAGCTGCGCGGCGATCTGAAGGAGACCACCTCCGAGGCCAAGCGCAAGAAGCTGGTGAAGCGCCTGAAGCTGATCGAGGCGTTCGCCGATTCCGGCGCGCGTCCGGAGTGGATGATCCTCGACGTCGTGCCGGTGATCCCGCCCGAGCTGCGCCCGCTGGTGCCGCTGGATGGCGGCCGCTTCGCGACGTCCGACCTGAACGACCTGTATCGCCGCGTGATCAACCGCAACAACCGCCTGAAGCGGCTGATCGAGCTGCGCGCGCCCGACATCATCGTGCGCAACGAGAAGCGCATGCTGCAGGAGAGCGTTGACGCGCTGTTCGACAACGGCCGCCGCGGCCGCGCCATCACGGGCGCCAACAAGCGTCCGCTGAAGTCGCTGTCCGACATGCTGAAGGGCAAGCAGGGCCGCTTCCGGCAGAACCTGCTGGGCAAGCGCGTCGACTACTCCGGCCGTTCGGTCATCGTGGTCGGGCCGGAGCTGAAGCTGCATCAGTGCGGGCTGCCGAAGAAGATGGCGCTCGAGCTGTTCAAGCCGTTCATCTACTCGAAGCTGGAGAAGTACGGCCACGCGACCACCATCAAGGCCGCCAAGCGGATGGTGGAGAAGGAGCGTCCCGAAGTGTGGGACATCCTCGAGGAAGTCATCCGCGAGCATCCGGTGATGCTGAACCGCGCGCCGACCTTGCATCGCCTCGGCATCCAGGCGTTCGAGCCGGTGCTGATCGAGGGCAAGGCGATCCAGCTTCACCCGCTGGTCTGCACCGCGTTCAACGCCGACTTCGACGGCGACCAGATGGCGGTGCACGTGCCGCTGTCGCTGGAGGCGCAGCTCGAAGCGCCGCGTGCTGATGATGTCGACCAACAACATCCTCAGCCCGGCGAACGGCAAGCCGATCATCGTGCCGTCGCAGGACATCGTGCTGGGGCTGTACTATCTGTCGCTCGACACGCCGGAGTTCCAGGCGGTCGCCGGACCAGGATGCGCCGGCGTTCGGCACGATCGGCGAGATCGAGCACGCGCTGTATGCCGGCGCCGTCACGCTGCACGACAAGATCAAGGCGCGCTGGGAGACGATCGACGCCGGCGGCAATCCGATACGCGAGATCGTGGTGACGACGCCCGGGCGGATGATGATCGCGCAGATCCTGCCGAAGCATCCGAACGTGCCGTTCGAGCTGATCAACAAGCAGCTCACCAAGAAGAACGTCTCCGACGTGATCGACGCGGTGTACCGCCACTGCGGCCAGAAGGAGTGCGTGATCTTCGCCGACCGGCTGATGGGGCTTGGCTTCGGCCAGGCGTGCAAGGCCGGCATCTCGTTCGGCAAGGACGACCTGATCATCCCGGTCGAGAAGGACGAGCTGATCCACCACACCCAGGCCGAGGTGAAGGAGTTCGAGCAGCAGTACCAGGACGGCCTGATCACCGCCGGCGAGCGCTACAACAAGGTGGTCGACGCCTGGTCGCGCTGCACCGACGAGGTGGCCAGCGCGATGATGAAGGAGATCTCCAAGCAGGAGATCGGCGTGCAGACCAACTCGGTGTGGATGATGAGCCACTCCGGTGCGCGCGGCTCGCCGGCGCAGATGCGTCAGCTTGCCGGCATGCGCGGGCTGATGGCGAAGCCGTCGGGCGAGATCATCGAGCAGCCGATCATCGCCAACTTCAAGGAAGGCCTGTCGGTGCTGGAGTACTTCAACTCCACCCACGGCGCCCGCAAGGGTCTGGCCGACACCGCGTTGAAGACGGCGAACTCGGGCTACCTGACCCGGCGTCTGGTCGACGTGGCGCAGGACTGCATCATCGTCGAGGAGGACTGCGGCACCGAGCGCGGCCTGACCGTGCGCGCGGTGATGGATGGCGGCGAGGTGGTTTCGGCGCTGTCCGAGCGCATCCTGGGCCGCACCGCGGCGGAGGATGTGCTCGATCCGGTCACCAACGAGGTGATCGTTCCGGGCAACACGCTGATCGAGGAGGACGCGGCCGACCAGATCGAGCGGGCCGGCGTCGAGGCGGTGAAGATCCGCTCGGTGCTGACCTGCGATTCGCGCGTCGGCGTCTGCGGCCATTGCTACGGGCGCGACCTCGCGCGCGGCACGCCGGTGAACATCGGCGAGGCGGTGGGCGTGATCGCCGCGCAGTCGATCGGCGAGCCGGGCACGCAGCTGACCATGCGCACCTTCCATATCGGCGGCGCGGCGCAGCGTGGCGCCGAGCAGTCGAGCGTGGAGGCCAGCCACGAAGGCGTGGTGACGGTCCGGAACCGCAACGTCGTGATGAACAGCCAGGGCACGCCGGTGGTGATGTCGCGCAACTGCGAAATCGTGCTGGTGGACGACAAGCAGCGCGAGCGCGCTCGCTTCCGTGTGCCGTACGGCGCGCGGCTGCTGGTCGACGAAGGCCAGCAGGTGGCGCGTGGGCAGAAGCTGGCGGAGTGGGATCCGTACACGCTGCCGATCATCACCGAGCGCGACGGCCAGGTCGAATACATCGACCTGATCGAGGGCATCACGCTGGTCGAGCGGATGGACGAGGTCACCGGCCTGACGTCGAAGGTGGTGGTGGACTACAAGCAGGGCGCCAAGGGCGTCGATCTGCGGCCGCGGCTGCAGCTGAAGGACGAGAACGGCGAGGTGGTGCGGCTGCCGAACAACACGGACGCGCGCTACTTCCTGTCGCCGGACTCGATCCTGTCGGTGGACAACGGCGCGCAGGTGGCGGCGGGCGACGTGCTGGCGCGCATCCCGCGCGAGGGCAGCAAGACCCGCGACATCACCGGCGGTCTGCCGCGCGTGGCGGAACTGTTCGAGGCGCGCCGGCCGAAGGATCACGCGGTCATCGCCGAGATCGACGGGCGCGTGGAGTTCGGCAAGGACTACAAGAACAAGCGCCGCGTCATCGTGAAGAACGACGAGACCACCGAGGAGACCGAGTACCTGATTCCGAAGGGCAAGCACGTGTCGGTGCAGGAGGGCGACTTCGTCCGCCGGGGCGACCCGCTGGTCGACGGCCCGCGCGTGCCGCACGACATCCTGAAGGTGCTCGGCGTCGAGGCGCTGTCCGACTACCTGGTGAACGAGATCCAGGACGTCTATCGGCTGCAGGGCGTGAAGATCAACGACAAGCACATCGAGGTGATCGTTCGCCAGATGCTGCAGAAGGTCGAGATCCTCGATCCGGGCGACACGACGTTCCTGGCCGGCGAGCAGGTGGACCGCACCGAGTTCGATGCGGTGAACGCCAAGCTGGGCCGCGACGACAAGCCGGCGCAGGCGATGCCGGTGCTGCAGGGCATCACCAAGGCGTCGCTGCAGACCAACAGCTTCATCTCGGCGGCGTCGTTCCAGGAGACGACGCGGGTGCTGACCGAGGCTGCGACGGCCGGCAAGACCGACAGCCTGACCGGGCTGAAGGAGAACGTGATCGTCGGGCGGCTGATCCCGGCGGGCACGGGCTCGGTGATGAACCGGCTGCGGGCGATCGCCGCCGGTCGCGATCAGCGGACGCTGAGCATGGGCACCACGCCGCAGATCACCGAGGAGGTGAAGGCGGCGGAGTAGCGCCGGCCGCGATCAGCGGACGCTGAACATGGGCACCACGCCGCAGATCACCGAGGAGGTGAAGGCGGCGGAGTAGCTCAGTGACCATCCATGGACTGACATGAAGCGGCCGGGTTGCGACTCGGCCGCTTTCTTTTGGGAAATATAGGATGTTATGGCGCGAAGCTGAATTTCTAAGCATCTCTCGGTTAGCGTCGGTCGGCAGGTGAGCCGGTTGCATCCGGTGTTCAGCGCAGCCTATGCACAGCCGCTTTGTGTTTTGCCTCGTCCTTTGCCGTGAGCATCTCGACACTCATGCGCACTTTCCGTCAGTCACAAATCGCGAGAGGCATGCTGAGATCTCTTCCCGCGCTGCGCGCCGGTCCGCATCGGAAAGCGACAGATATGCCTGGGGCTGAGACCCGACGCCCGCTTCGATTGGATCCCAGTATTCGTCGATACTGTCGAAAACAACTTGGCGAATTTCCCGGTCTATCCTGATGTCCTGGAAACCCACGTCAGCGAATAATGTTTCCAGGAGGTGCGCGTCGGCCAGCGCGACGAAAGCTCCAGTAGGTCGAGATGCCGTGGAAGAAAGCGGCAGAGAACGTCACAAAGGATCCCCCACATAGGAGCTCGGTCAGCGGTTGAGATCACGCAAACAGCGGCGCAGCATCCCGGACGAAGGACGCGGCGAAACTCCGCGAGTTCCGCGGGCGGGATCGGGAAAGAACTGCAATCCAAGTTGACAAATCACGGCATCGAAACTGCCATCGCTGTACGGCAGGGCCTGGCCATCCGCGGCACAGGGCCGAATGACGACTGGTTTAGTCGGACGCGCGCCGCACGGAGCAATCGCGGGTGCGATATCCGCGCCATTCACGATGCCGGACGTGCCGACGATCGGGAATGCCATCAGGGCCGCCTCTCCGGTTCCGGCGGCGACATCAAGCACTTTGGCTCCAACCATGACCTCGGCGGCTGTCAGCACTGCTGGCATGATCTGCCGAGACCAGCGCCTAATGTAACTGCCGTATGCGCGAATATCCACCGGCTGCCCGCGGTGACGTGCAGCCCCGGTTCGAATTTTGTGGTCATCGTGTCTCCGGATTAAGTTGGCAGCCGCCCTAAAGGGCTACTATCACTATCCTCCTTGTGGAGTCACCAACAGCAATGGCGTTGGCGAAACATCCGGCGCCGGGCAGCAATGATCGTGTGCAACGGCCGTAGCGGTGCGCCCGACAGTTCGTCAGGACGATCATCATGTGCAATTGGGTCACTCCGGTCGAACATGCGGGGTACCTCATCGGTTTGTCACCGAAACCTGCCGACGACAGATTGCTTCGGCAACATTCCTGCCGGTGATTGAGCCTTGATGCCGCGAGTTCCCTTTTGAGGTATGCGGAACAGCAGGCCTGAACCGTCCAGGAGGATATGTTGTCATGCAAAGCCTTGTCGGGATGTGGAAACTGGTCGAGGTACGTGCATTTGACGATGTCGGTCGAGATCAGGTACCGCCGCTCGGCACGCATCCAATGGGAATCATGATCTTCGAGGCTACGCGATGCTGGGGCCATATGTGACGGTAGCGAGAAGTTGCCGCCCGGACGCGCCGTCGCGTGCGTTCGGGTCGGACTGCGGCGCCTATACCTTTCACGGGCTGGACTCCGCACGCGAGTGGATCGCGCATCAACGCCGGAACTCCTCGTGGATCAGGTCCGGCACATTCGCTTCGACGGCCCGACGCGTATGAAGATAAACCCAGTGGCCGGAGCCATGAAACCAAAGCCACTTCGAGTTGGTATGGGAGCGGGTCGGCTGACGAATGCCATTGACGCTTGTGCGGGGCGGTCCGACAACACCATTGTTCAGTCTGTCTTGACCTGATGTGAGAGGGCGGTTTCTGCGCCGTATCCATCGACCCGTCCGAACCTCTATTCCCCTCTCGCGGACCTTAAACTTACCCGCCGTCGCATAGGTAATCGCTTGGCCCGAACCTGCGGTCCATGTCCGATCTCGCCGGCCGCGGTCAGACACCTGGGTTCGCCGACATCGCCATTGCGGCGACGGCCAAGGTGCATGAGCTGACGATTCTGACCAGGAACTTGCGCCACTTCACGCCGCTTGGCGTCGCAGCCCAGGATCCTTTCGCCGCTCACTGACCACTGGCGGCAAGTCGTGGCATCGGCTGTTGCCCGAGCATCGGCGCCGCCGCATACCGCCGTGCCAGCGCGGCGCAGACCATGAGCTGGATCTGGTGGAACAGCATCAGCGGCAGCACGATCAGCCCGACTGACTGGCCGGCGAACAGCACGCTCGCCATCGGCAGGCCGCTCGCCAGGCTCTTCTTCGAGCCGCAGAACACGATGGTGATCTGATCGGCGCGGCTGAAGCCCAGCAGCCGGCTCATCCCGGCTGGTCGCCAGCAGCACGGCAGCCAGCAGGCGCCGCATCCAGCAGCAGCAGCGTGGCGAATTGCTGCGGCGTCGAGCTGGTGCCAGATGCCGTGCGTCACGCCCTCGCTGAACGCGACATACACGACCAGCAGGATCGAGCCGCGATCGACCAGGCCGATCAGCGCCTTGCGGCGGCCGACCCATTCGCCGATCAGCGGCCGGGCGAGCTGGCCGGCGGCGAACGGCAGCAGCAGCTGCACCACGATGTCGCCCACGCGCGGGCCGAGAAGCCGCCATGCGCGCTGCAGCAGCAGGCCGGCCAGCAGCGGCGTCAGCAGGATGCCGAGCAGGTTGGATGCGGTGGCCGCGCACAGTGCCGCGGCCACGTTGCCGCGGGCGATCGAGGTGAAGGCGATCGAGGACTGCACGGTGGACGGCAGCAGGCACAGCATCAGCAGCCCGGCCCACAGCGGCGGCGTCAGCAGCTCGGGCGCAATGGCGCGCGCCGTCAGGCCGAGGGCCGGGAACAGCAGGAACGTGCTGCCAGCACCACCGCGTGCAGCCGCCAGTGCCGCGCGCCGGCCAACGCCGCCTGCGGCGCCAGCCGGGCGCCCTGCAGGAAGAACATCAGCGCGATCGCGCCGGTGCCGGCGCCGCTGGCCAGCGTCATGCCGAACGCCGTGGGCCGGCAGCGCCGAGGCGAGCGCCACCATGCCGAGGATGCTGGCGATGTAGGGATCGATAGGCAGCCGGGAGAGCAGCGTTTTCATGGCCGTGGATTATCCGGGCCGAGCCTGGCTTATTGTGAAGTGCGCTTATCGATGGTTATTGTGATCATGAATTGTGATGAACGCCGATGCTCGATCCGGTCCTGCTGGAAAGCTTCCTCGCCGTCGCCCAGGCCCGCAACTTCAGCGAGGCGGGGCGCCGGCTGGGCCTGCGCCAGTCCACGATCAGCCAGCACATCCGCAAGCTGGAGGAGCAGGCCGGGCGGCGGCTGTTCGTGCGCGACACCCACTCGGTGGTGCCGACCGCCGACGGCGAGGCGATGGAGGGCTTCGCCCGCTCCATCCTGGAGGCCAACGAGCGGGCGCGGCGCTACTTCGCCGGCTCGCAGCTGCGCGGCCGGGTGCGGTTCGGCGCGTCGGAGGATTTCGTCACCTCGCGGCTGCCCGAGGTGCTGGCCGACTTCGTCCGCCTGCATCCGCTGGTGGACCTGGAGCTGACCGTCGAGATGAGTGCCACGCTGTACCAGATGCTGGACGCCGGCGAGCTCGACCTGGTGCTGTGCAAGCGGCGCGCCGGCGATGAGCGCGGGCGGCTGGTCTGGCGCGACCGGCTGGCCTGGATCGGCACCGAGGCGACGCGGATCGATCCGGCGCAGCCGCTGCCGCTGATCCTCTACACGCCGCCCAGCATCACGCGGACCGCGGCGCTGGAGACGCTGGAGCGGGCGGGACGGCCGTGGCGGATCGTCTGCTCGAGCGGCAGCCTGAGCGGCCTGCGCGCCGCCGCGCTGGCGGGTCTCGGCGTCACGGTGCACGCGCGTGGGCTGATGCCCGAGGGGCTGTCGGAGATGCCGCCGGCGTACCGGCTGCCCGATCTGGGCGATGTGGAGTTCGTCGTGCTGGGGGCCACGCGGCAGGAGCGCGGGCCGGCGGCGGAACTCGCGGCGGCGATCCTGGCGAATGGCGGTCGGCTGCAACGGCGATCGGCGATATGACTTCGCAGGCGCCATCGTGCGGAGCGGAGGAGAACACCGTGGAACTCAACGCAGACTTCTCGCAGCGCGCGGCGGTGCATGCGGCGCGGCTGTCCTGGACGCCGTCGCCGATCGCCGGGGTGGATCGCCGCATGCTCGACCGGATCGGCGATGAGGTGGCGCGCGCCACGTCGATCGTGCGCTATGCGCCGAACTCGCACTTCTCGGCCCACACGCACGGCGGCGGCGAGGAGTTCCTGGTGCTCGACGGCGTCTTCCAGGATGAGCACGGCGATTTTCCGGCCGGCTGCTATATCCGCAACCCGCCGACCTCCTCGCACACGCCCGGATCGGCCCAGGGCTGCACGATCTTCGTCAAGCTCTGGCAGTTCGATCCCGCGGACCGCACGCACGTGCGGATCGACACCGGCAGGATGTCGTTCGTCCCCGGCTGCCGGTCGCCCGGGCGTCGAGGTGGTGCCGCTGTTTCAGGACCGGCGCGAGACTGTGCGCCTCGAGCGCTGGATGCCGGGCGCCGAGGTCGATCTTGCCGTGCCGGGCGGGATCGAACTCCTGGTCCTGGACGGCGGGTTCAGCGAGGGCGGCGAGAGCTTCGAGCCGCAATCGTGGCTGCGGCTTCCGCCCGGTGCCAGGCTGAAGGCCAGGGCCGCCGCGAGCGGGTGCCGGCTCTGGGTCAAGTCGGGGCACCTGCTGCACGCCCAGATAGCTCCGGTGGCGGCCTGAGATGTGCTGCGAATCCTGGCGCGTCGATATTGACTCCCCCCAGACCCGCCACTAGGTTCCGCCCCCTCTGGCCGACCCGGCATGGTTGCACCGGCGGCCGTCGTTTGCAGGCCGAAGTCGCGTGCGGCGCCGCCTCCGGACAGACCGGCGGGCCTAGGCCGTGGGCTCCAGGACCCGCGGGTTGGGATGCTCCCAGCCGGCGGGCTTTGCCTGTCAGACGATGGCGCGCCCGCAGCAGGGCCGGCCGCACGGAATGAAAGAGGCGCGATGCCGACGATCAACCAGCTCATCTCGAAAGGGCGTGAGCGACAGAAGACCCGGAACACGGTGCCGGCGCTGCAAGGCTGCCCGCAGAAGCGTGGCGTATGCACGCGCGTCTATACGACGACGCCGAAGAAGCCGAACTCGGCGCTGCGCAAGGTGGCGAAGGTGCGGCTGACCAACGGCTATGAGGTGGTGTCCTACATTCCGGGCGAGGGCCACAACCTTCAGGAGCACAGCGTGGTGCTGATCCGCGGCGGCCGCGTGAAGGACCTGCCGGGCGTGCGCTATCATATCCTGCGCGGCGTGCTCGACACGCAGGGCATCGCCAAGCGTCGCCAGCGCCGTTCGCTGTACGGCGCCAAGCGGCCGAAGTGAGGAGGTGTACACGATGAGCCGTCGTCGCCGCGCCGTCAAACGCGAGATCCTGCCGGACGCCAAGTTCGGCGACATCGTCATCACGCGCTTCATGAATGCGCTGATGTACGACGGCAAGAAGTCGGTCGCCGAGGGCACCGTGTATGGCGCGCTCGACGTGATGAAGCGGCGTGGCGGCGCGCAGGCCGATCCGGTGCGCATGTTCCACGAGGCGCTGGACAACGTGAAGCCGGCGGTGGAGGTGCGGTCGCGCCGCGTCGGCGGCGCGACCTATCAGGTGCCGGTGGAGGTTCGCACCGAACGCCGCCAGGCGCTGGCGATCCGCTGGCTCATCGACGCCGCCCGCAAGCGCGGCGAGCACACGATGGAAGACCGGCTCTCGAACGAGCTGCTCGACGCGGTGAACAACCGCGGCTCGGCGGTGAAGAAGCGTGAAGACACCCATCGGATGGCGGAGGCGAACAAGGCCTTCAGCCACTACCGCTGGTGAACTGACTCAACGGAGACAACAGACGATGGCCAAGGCGAAATTCGCGCGCACCAAGCCGCACTGCAACGTCGGCACGATCGGTCACGTGGACCATGGCAAGACCACGCTGACCGCCGCCATCACCAAGATACTGGCGAAGACCGGCGGCGCGACGTTCACGGCGTATGACCAGATCGACAAGGCGCCGGAAGAGAAGGCGCGCGGCATCACCATCGCCACGGCGCATGTCGAGTATGAGACGAAGGAGCGCCACTACGCGCACGTCGATTGCCCCGGCCACGCCGACTACGTGAAGAACATGATCACCGGCGCGGCGCAGATGGACGGCGCCATCCTGGTTGTCTCCGCCGCCGATGGCCCGATGCCGCAGACCCGCGAGCACATCCTGCTCGCCCGCCAGGTCGGCGTGCCGGCTCTCGTCGTCTACCTCAACAAGGTGGACATGGTGGACGATCCGGAACTGCTCGAACTGGTCGAGCTGGAAGTGCGCGAACTGCTGTCCTCCTACCAGTTCCCCGGCGACGACATCCCGATCATCAAGGGCTCCGCGCTGTGCGCGCTGGAGGACCGCGATCCGGAGATGGGCGAGAAGTCCGATCATGGAGCTGATGGACGCGGTGGACAGCTACATTCCGCAGCCGGTGCGCGCGACCGATCGGCCGTTCCTGATGCCGGTCGAAGACGTGTTCTCGATCTCCGGCCGTGGCACGGTTGCGACCGGGCGTGTCGAGCGCGGCGTGATCAAGGTCGGCGAGGAAGTCGAGATCGTCGGCATCCGTCCGACGCAGAAGACCGTGGTCACCGGCGTGGAGATGTTCCGCAAGCTGCTCGACCAGGGCGAGGCGGGCGACAACATCGGCGCGCTGCTGCGCGGCACCAAGCGCGAGGACATCGAGCGCGGCCAGGTGCTGGCGAAGCCCGGCTCGATCACGCCGCACACCAAGTTCAAGGCCGAGGCGTACATCCTGACCAAGGAGGAGGGCGGCCGCCACACGCCGTTCTTCACCAATTATCGCCCGCAGTTCTACTTCCGCACCACCGACGTGACCGGCGTCGTGCAGTTGCCGGAAGGCACCGAGATGGTGATGGTCGAGATCGTCGGCATCCGTGCCACTCAGAAGACCGTGGTCACCGGCGTCGAGATGTTCCGCAAGCTGCTCGATCAGGGTGAGGCCGGCGACAACATCGGCGCGCTGCTGCGCGGCACCAAGCGCGAGGACATCGAGCGCGGCCAGGTGCTCGCCAAGCCCGGCTCGATCACGCCGCACACCAAGTTCAAGGCGGAGGCTTACATCCTGACCAAGGAAGAGGGCGGCCGTCACACGCCGTTCTTCACCAACTACCGCCCGCAGTTCTACTTCCGCACCACCGACGTGACCGGCGTCGTGCAGTTGCCGGAAGGCACCGAGATGGTGATGCCGGGCGACAACGTGACGATGGATGTGGAGCTGATCGCGCCGATCGCGATGGATGCGCAGCTTCGCTTCGCAATTCGCGAAGGCGGCCGAACGGTCGGCGCCGGCGTCGTCGCCAGCATCACGGCCTAGCGGAGATAGGCGGCACCGGCGCTCCTCGGCAACGAGGGGCGCCGGTGACGTTTGAAGGGGACCCGGACACGATGGCGATGGACAACCAGAATATCCGCATCAGGCTGAAGGCCTACGATCACCGCGTGCTGGACAACAGCACGAAGGAGATCGTCAACACGGCCAAGCGCACGGGTGCGCAGATCCGCGGGCCGATCCCGCTGCCGACGCATATCGAGCGCTTCACCGTCAACCGCTCGCCGCATGTCGACAAGAAAAGCCGCGAGCAGTTCGAGATCCGCACGCATCGTCGGCTGCTCGATATCGTGGAGCCGACGCCGCAGACGGTGGACGCGCTGATGAAGCTCGACCTCGCCGCCGGCGTGGACGTCGAGATCAAGATCTGAAGCCATGGCAACGATTTCCCTAACGTCGCACCGGATTGCTGGCCAAGAAGCTGGGCATGACCCGGATCTTTCGCGACGACGGCACGCATGTGCCGGTGACCGTGCTGCAGCTCGACGGGCTGCAGGTGGTCGCGCAGCGCACCGCGGAGAAGGACGGCTACGACGCCGTGCAGCTTGGCTGGGGCCGCGCCAAGGTGAAGAACGTGTCGCAGCCCAATCGCGGCCACTTCGCCAAGGCGAAGGTCGAGCCGAAGGCGAAACTCGCCGAGTTCCGCGTCGCGGCGCGATGCGTTGCTGGAGCCTGGCGCCACGCTGTCGGCGGCGCACTTCTCGGTGGGGCAGCGCGTCGATGTGTGCGGCACCACGCAGGGCAAGGGCTTCGCCGGCGGCATGAAGCGCTGGAATTTCTCCGGCCTCGAGGCGAGCCACGGCGTCTCGATCAGCCATCGCAGCCTGGGCTCCACCGGCAATCGGCAGGATCCGGGCAAGACATTCAAGAACAAGAAGATGGCCGGCCATCTCGGCGTCGAGCGCGTGACCACGCTGAACCTCGTGGTTGCCGCGGTGGATGCGGAGAAGGGCCTGTTGATGATCAAGGGCGCGGTGCCCGGATCGAAGGGCGGCTACGTGCTGGTGCGCGACGCGGTGAAGCGCGCGCGGCCGGCGGATGCGCCGTATCCGGCGGCTCTCGTCGAAGCGCCCGTCGCCAGGCGGGCTGAACGATGCAGGTCGAAGTCACCACCCTCGACAAGGCGAGCGCCGGCAACGCGGAGTTGCCGGACGATCTGTTCGCCGCGAAGCCGCGTGCCGACATCATGGCGCGCGTGGTGCACTGGCAGTTGGCGAAGCGCCGCGCCGGCACGCACAGCACCAAGGGCATGAACGACGTGTCCGGCACGACGAAGAAGCCGTATCGGCAGAAGGGCACCGGCAACGCGCGCCAGGGCAGCCTGCGCGCGCCGCAGTTCCGCAAGGGCGGCGTCGTGCATGGGCCGATCCCGCGTTCGCACGAATACAGCCTGAACAAGAAGGTGCGCCGGCTGGGCCTGATCTCCGCGCTGTCGCAGAAGCAGGCGGACGGCAAGCTGGTGGTGCTCGACGCGGCGAACGGCGCGGCCAAGACCGGCGAGCTGGCGAAGAAGCTGAAGGCGCTCGGCTGGACCTCGGTGCTTGTCGTCGATCACGCCGTCGATGTCGGCTTCCTTCGCGCCAGCCGGAACATCCCCGGCATCGACGTGCTGCCGACGATAGGCGCCAACGTTTACGACATCCTGAACCACGACGTGCTGGCGATCACCACCGCCGGCGTCGAGGGGTTGAAGCAGCGGCTCGGTCCGAAGTCGACCAACGGAGGCGCGGCATGAGCGGCACGATCAAACGCAAGCCGACGCTGTCGCGTGAGGCGATGTATCAGATCATCCGTGCGCCGGTGATCACCGAGAAGGCGACGATGCTGTCGGAGAGCGGGCAGTTCGTGTTCCGTGTCGCGCCGGATGCGAACAAGCGCGAGATCAAGGCGGCGGTCGAGGGTCTGTTCGGCGTCACCGTGCTGGCGGTCAACACGCTGGTGCTGAAGGGCAAGACCAAGCGCTTCCGCGGCCGGCCTGGCACCCGCTCGGACGTGAAGAAGGCGTTCGTCAAGCTGGCCGCCGGCCAGTCGATCGATTTCACCACCGGGCTCGCATAGGGGGCCTCGCATCAATGGCACTCAGACAGTTCAATCCGGTCACGGCGAGCCTGCGCGGCACGGTGCTGATCAACCGTTCCGAGCTGTGGAAGGGCAAGCCGGTCAAGGCGCTGACCGAGGGCAAGATCGGCACCGGTGGGCGCAACAACCACGGCCGGATCACCAGCCGCTTCATCGGCGGCGGGCACAAGCAGTCGTATCGCTACGTCGACTTCAAGCGGCGCAAGTTCGATGTGCCGGCGACGGTGGAGCGGCTGGAATACGATCCGAACCGCAGCGCGTTCATCGCACTGGTGAAGTATCAGGACGGCGAGCTGTCCTACATCATCGCGCCGCAGCGGCTGCGCCCGGGCGATGCGGTGGTGTCCGGCGCGCGTGCCGACATCAAGCCGGGCAACGCGATGCCGATGGCGGCGATCCCGGTCGGCACGATCATCCACAACATCGAGATGAAGCCGGCGGCGGGCGGCAAGATCGCGCGCGCGGCGGGCACCTATGCGCAGCTTGTCGGCAAGGACGCGGGCTGGGCGCAGATCAAGCTGTCGTCGGGCGAGCTGCGCGTCGTGCGCGCCGAGTGCATGGCGTCGATCGGCGCGGTGTCGAACCCCGACAACATGAACCAGAAGATCGGCAAGGCCGGTCGCACGCGCTGGCTTGGCAAACGGCCGCATAACCGCGGCGTGGTGATGAACCCGGTGGATCATCCGCTGGGCGGTGGCGAGGGACGCAGTTCGGGCGGGCGGCATCCGGTGTCGCCGTGGGGTCAGCCGACCAAGGGCTACAAGACGCGCAGCAACAAGCGCACCGACAAGATGATCATCCGCCGCCGCAACAAGGGCAAATAAGTGTCGCGCACACCGTCATGGCCGGCGAAGGCCGGCCATCCGCGTCTTTCTTTCGCGTGGGCGACAAAGACGTGGATGGCGGGGCAAAGCCCCGCCATGACAATAAGGTGCGTCCCGTCTTTCTGGGGTATTGCATAATGGCGCGTTCCGTCTGGAAGGGTCCGTTCGTCGATGGCTATCTGCTGAACAAGGCAGATGCCTCGCGCGCCTCGGGCCGCAACGAGATCATTCGGATCTGGTCGCGCCGCTCGACCATCCTGCCGCAGTTCGTCGGGCTGACCTTCGGCGTCTACAACGGCCACAAGTTCCTGCCGGTGCAGGTGAACGAGAACATGGTCGGCCATAAGTTCGGCGAGTTCTCACCGACGCGCACCTTCACCGGCCATTCCGGCGACAAGCGGGCGAGGCGGACATGAGCAAGCCCAGTCATCCGCGCGGACTTGCCGATACCGAGGCGCAGGCGATCGTGTCCAACCTGCGCGTGTCGCCGCGCAAGCTGAACCTGGTTGCGGGGCTGATCCGCAATCTGCCGGCGCAGCAGGCGGTGGCGACGCTGACCTTCTCCAAGCGCCGCATCGCGCAGCAGGTGAAGAAGGCGCTGGAGAGCGCGATCGCCAACGCCGAGAACAATCATCAGCTCGACGTCGATCGGCTGGTGGTGTCGCGCGCCGAGGTGGGGCGTTCAGTGGTGATGCGGCGCTTTCATGCGCGTGGCCGCGGTCGGGCGGCGCGCGTGGAGAAATGGTTCAGCCATCTGAAGATCGTCGTGGCCGAACGGGCACAGGAAGTCGAACAGCAATCGGGGGCCGCATAGATGGGTCACAAGGTCAATCCGATCGGGCTGCGTCTCGGCATCAACCGCACCTGGGACAGTCGCTGGTTCGCCGGTGACGACTACTCGAAGCAGCTCCACGAGGACCTGAAGCTGCGCGGCCATCTGCGGCGGAAGCTGCACGGCGCCGGCGTTTCGCGTGTGGTGATCGAGCGGCCGGCGAAGAAGCCGCGCGTCACGATCTACGCGGCGCGGCCTGGCGTGGTGATCGGCAAGAAGGGCCAGGACATCGAGGTGCTGAAGAGGGACCTCTCGAAGATGGCCAACGCCGATGTGGCGCTGAACATCGTGGAGATCCGCAAGCCGGAGATCGACGCCCAGCTTGTGGCGGAGAACATCGCGCAGCAGCTCGAGCGTCGCGTGGCGTTCCGCCGTGCCATGAAGCGCGCGGTGCAGTCGGCGATGCGGCTTGGCGCGCAGGGCATCCGGATCAACTGCGGCGGACGGCTCGGTGGGGCGGAAATCGCCCGCGTCGAGTGGTATCGCGAGGGTCGCGTGCCGCTGCACACGCTGCGTGCCGACATCGATTTCGGCGAGGCGACGGCGAAGACCACCTACGGCACCTGCGGCGTGAAGGTGTGGGTGTTCAAGGGCGAGATCATGGCGCACGACCCGCAGGCGCAGGATCGCCGCGCGGCCGAGCAGGCGCCGCAACGGTGACGCGGATGACGCGTGTGATGGAAAGACGTGGATGGCGGGCCTTCAGCCCGCCATGACGGCAAGCGAGAGTAACGGGCAATGCTGCAACCGAAGCGCACCAAATATCGCAAGGCGCACAAGGGCCGCATCCGCGGCAACGCCAAGGGCGGCGTGACGCTGAACTTCGGCACCTATGGGCTGAAGGCGCTGGAGCCGGAGCGGATCACGGCGCGGCAGATCGAAGCCGCGCGGCGCGCCATCACGCGTGCGATGAAGCGCACCGGGCGCGTGTGGATCCGCATCTTTCCCGACGTGCCGGTCTCGGCGAAGCCAGCCGAGGTGCGGATGGGGTCGGGCAAGGGGTCGCCGGAGTTCTGGGTGTGTCGCGTGGCGCCCGGCAAGATCATGTTCGAGATCGACGGCGTGCCGGCCGATCTGGCGCGCGAGGCACTGACGCTCGGCGCGGCGAAGCTGCCGATCCGCACGCGCTTCGTCGCCCGCATCGGAGACGCGTGATGGCGAACAAGGCGATGGATGTGCGGGCGAAGACGCCGGACGAGCTGAGCACGATGTTGCTCGATCTGCGCAAGGAGCAGTTCAACCTGCGCTTTCAGCGTGCGACCGGCCAGCAGGAAGGCGTCGGCCGCGTGCGTCAGGTGCGGCGGGAGATCGCGCGGGTGAAGACAATCCTCGGTGAAAAGAATTGGGCGGAGCAGCAGCGCTCCGCAGCGAAGTCGTAGGGAGATCGGCGCGATATGCCAAAGCGCGTCCTGAGCGGGCGAGTGACGAGTGACAAGATGGACAAGACCGTGACGGTCCTGGTCGATCGCCGCGTCATGCATCCGCTGTACAAGAAGTTCATCCGCCGTTCGAAGAAGTATGCGGCGCACGACGAAGCGAACCTGTGCAAGACAGGCGATCTGGTGCGCATCGAGGAGTGCCGCCCGATCAGCAAGCGCAAGACCTGGCTGGTGATCGAGCGCAACGGGGCGCCCATCGAGGGCGAGGCGGCGGCGAAGGAAGGAGTGGCGGCATGATCCATCCGGAAACCAACCTGGAAGTGGCCGACAACTCGGGCGCGCGCCGCGTGCAGTGCATCAAGGTGCTGGGCGGATCGAAGCGCAAGACCGCCTCGGTGGGCGACATCATCGTTGTCTCCATCAAGGAGGCGATTCCGCGCGGCAAGGTGAAGAAGGGCGACGTGCATCAGGCGGTGATCGTGCGCACCGCATTTCCGGTGCGGCGTGGCGACGGCAGCGCGATCCGCTTCGACCGCAATGCGGCGGTGCTGATCAACAAGCAGCTCGAGCCGATCGGCACGCGCATCTTCGGGCCGGTGGTGCGTGAGCTGCGGGCGCGGAAGTTCACCAAGATCATGTCGCTCGCGCCAGAGGTCTTGTGATGGCCGCGCGCATCCGCAAGGGCGACACGGTGGTGGTGATCTCGGGCGTCCACAAGGGGCGCCGCGGCGAGGTGTTGCGCGTGCAGCCGAAGGCGGAGCGCGCGGTGGTGCAGGGTGTCGCCATGGCGACGCGGCATGTGAAGCCGCGCGGCATGGCCGAGCCCGGGGGCATCCGCGAGCAGGAAGCGGCGATCCATCTGTCCAACCTGATGCTGATCGATCCGCGGAGCGAGAAGCCGACCAAGGTCGGGTTCCGTGTGCTGGACGACGGCCGGAAGGTGCGCGTCGCGAAGGTGACGGGCGAGTTGATCGAGAGCTGATGGCCGGGACAGGCCCGGCCATGACCACCGGGACAAGCCCGGTGGCAGGCAATGAGGACCGGGCTGACGCCCGGAACTATGTATGAGGTCCACATGAGCGGATCGAGGAACCAACCGAAGGGTCCACCGAAAGGCGGCGGCGGCAACCGTGGCTCCGGACCGCCGCTGCGGGGCGGCGGCAGGGCGGAGGCGCGTGCCGAACGCGCGCGCGCGGCAGAAGCGGCGGCGGGCGCGGAGGCAGTTGCCGCGTCGCCTGAGGAGATGCCGCGGCTACAGAAACGCTACCTCGACGAGGTGCGGGCGAAGTTGCAGCAGGAGTTCGGCTACACGAATCCGATGCAGGTGCCGAAGCTCGAGAAGATCGTCATCAACATGGGTGTCGGCGACGCCACCGCCGATCAGAAGAAGCTCGATGCGGCGGTGGACGAACTCACCGCGATCGCCGGCCAGAAGCCGGTGAAGACGCTGGCGAAGAAGGCGATCGCGGGCTTCAAGATCCGCAAGGGTCTGGCGATCGGCTGCAAGGTCACGCTGCGCAAGGCGCGGATGTACGAGTTCCTGGACCGGCTTATCACCATCGCCATGCCGCGCGTGCGCGACTTCCGCGGCATTGCCGGCAAGGGCTTCGACGGTCGTGGCAACTTCGCGATGGGCGTGAAGGAGCAGATCATCTTCCCGGAGATCAACTACGACCGGGTCGAATTGGTGCGTGGGATGGACATCCAGTTCGTCACCACCGCCAAGACGGACGCGGAAGCGAAGGCGCTGCTGAAGGCCTTCGATCTGCCGTTCGCCAACTGAGGAATCTGGAATGGCCAAGACCTCACAGGTCAATCGCAACGGCAGGCGCGAATACATGGCGAAGCGCGACAAGTCGAAACGCTCCGCGCTGAAGGCGATCGTGATGGACCGGACGCTGCCGGTGGAAGATCGCTTCAACGCCTCTCTGAAGCTCGCGCAACTGCCGCGCAACGGCGCGCAGGTACGTGTGCGGCTGCGTTGCGAGCTGACCGGCCGCTCGCGCGGCAATTATCGCAAGTTCAAGCTGTGCCGCATCAAGCTGCGGGAACTGTCCAACCAGGGACAGATCCCCGGCATGGTCAAGGCAAGCTGGTAACGGAGGGAGCGGGCAGATGGCGGTTTCCGATCCCCTGGGCGATATGCTGACGCGCATCCGCAATGCGCAGCGCGCGCGCCACACGAGCTGCATGGCGCCGGCGTCGAAGCTGCGGGCGAATGTGCTGGACGTGCTGAGGCGCGAGGGCTTCATCCGCGGCTTCGCGGCCGAGGAGTTGCGGCCCGGCATCGCGCAGTTGCGTATCGAGTTGAAGTACAGTGAGGGCGAGCCGGTGATCAAGGAGATCACCCGCGTGTCCAAGCCGGGACGGCGGGTCTATTCGAAGATCAAGGAACTGCCGCGGGTCTATGCCGGGCTGGGTATTTCCATCCTGTCCACGCCACGTGGCGTGATGAGTGACGCAGAGGCGCGCGCTGCCAACGTCGGCGGCGAAGTGCTCTGCCGCGTGTTCTGACGCGGGTAGTGAAGGAGGGGTTACGATGTCGCGCGTCGGCAAATATCCGGTGGAAATTCCGCAGGGCGTGCAGGTGGCGATCGCCGGCCGTCTGCTGACCGCCAAGGGGCGGCTGGGCGAGCTGAAGCTGGAGCTGACCGATCACGTCGAGGCGTCGGTGGCGGACAACAAGGTCACCGTGAAGCCACGCACCGCGGAGCGGCAGGCGCGCATGATGTGGGGGACGACCCGCGCGCTGGTCGCGAACATGGTGAAGGGCGTGTCGGCCGGCTACGAGAGGTCGATGGAGATCACCGGCACCGGCTTCCGTGCCGCGGTGCAGGGCAAGAACCTGGAACTGAGCCTGGGATATTCGCATCCGGTCGTCTATCCGATCCCGGACGGCATCAAGATCACCTGCGAGCGGCCGACGGCGATCAAGGTCGAGGGTGTGGACAAGCGGCTGGTCGGCCAGGTGGCCTCGGAGATCAGGGCGTTCCGTCTGCCCGAACCTTACAAGGGCAAGGGCGTGCGCTACACGAACGAACAGATCCGCCGCAAGGAAGGGAAGAAGAAGTGACCACGCTTCTGCGGGGAGCGGTGTTGCCGCGTGCACCACCCGATCCCTCCCCCGCTGCGCGGGAGAGGGGGGTGGCATGAGCACGTTGCAGGACCTGCGGGGGCGGCGGCGCGAGCGTCTGCGCTTCCAGTTGCGCCGGAAGTCGGGCGGACGGCCACGGCTGTCGGTGTTCCGTTCCGGCAAGCACATCTACGCGCAGGTGATCGACGATGCGCAGGGCCGCACGCTGGCGGCGGCATCGACGCTCGACAAGACGCTGCGCGCGGGCCTGAAGACCGGCGCCGACAAAGCCGCCGCCGCCGCGGTGGGCAAGCTCGTGGCGGAGCGCGCGGTTGCGGCGGGCGTGAAGGAAGTGGTGTTCGACCGCGGGGCCTATCTCTATCACGGCCGCGTCAAGGCGCTGGCCGATGCCGCCCGCGAGGGCGGGCTGGCATTCTGAAGGATTGAACCATGGCACGTGAACCGAGAGAAGGCGGCCGGGGTCGCGACCGGGATCGCGACCGCGAAGACGACGGCCTGATCGACAAGCTGGTGACGATCAACCGCGTGGCGAAGGTGGTGAAAGGCGGTCGCCGCTTCGCGTTCGCCGCGCTGGTGGTGGTGGGCGACCAGAAGGGCCGCGTCGGCTATGGCGCCGGCAAGGCGCGCGAGGTTCCCGAGGCGATCCGCAAGGCCACCGAGCGCGCCAAGCGCGGCATGATCCGCGTGCCGATGAAGGAAGGCCGCACGCTGCACCACGACATCGAGGGCCGCTACGGCGCCGGCAAGGTGGTGCTGCGCACCGCGGTGGCCGGCACCGGGCATCATCGCCGGCGGCCCGCTGCGCGCGGTGTTCGAGACGCTGGGCATCGGCGACGTGGTGGCGAAGTCGCTGGGCAGCCGCAATCCGCACAACATGGTCAAGGCGACGTTTGCCGCGCTGGAGCGCTGCGCGTCGCCGCGGTCGGTCGCCAACCGGCGCGGCAAGAAGGTGTCGGAGCTGTTCGCGCGGCGCGACGCGGCGCCACCCCCGGTCGCGGCCGGCAGGCACCGGCAGGAGACGGCCAGTGCCTAAGGTGCGGGTGACACAGACCGGCTCTCCCGCCGGGCGGAAGCCGGGGCAGAAGGAGACGCTGATCGGTCTCGGGCTGAACAAGATGCGGCGGACGCGCGAGCTGGAGGATACGCCGGCGGTGCGCGGCATGATCCGCAAGGTGGCCCACCTGGTGAAGGTGGAGGAGCAGTCATGATGGGCGGGTCCTGCATGCCCATGACCACCGGGTCGAGCCCGGTGGCAAGCTGGAAGGCCGGGCTGACGCCCGGGATCACACATGAAGCTGAATGAACTGCGCGACAATCCCGGCGCGCGTCCGAAGTCGAAGCGGCTCGGGCGGGGGATCGGCTCGGGCAAGGGCAAGACGTCGGGCAAGGGCGTGAAGGGGCAGAAGGCGCGCGCCGGCGTGTCGCTGAATGGCTTCGAGGGCGGGCAGATGCCGATCTTCCGCCGCCTGCCGAAGCGCGGGTTCTGGAATCCGTTCCGCAAGGAATACGCGCCGGTGAACATCGGCGTGCTGGACGCGGCGATCGCGGCCGGCAAGCTGGATGCCGGCCAGCCGATCGACGAGGCCACGCTGCGTGCGGCCGGTCTGGTGCGCGGCAAGCTGGACGGCGTTCGGCTGCTGGCGAAGGGCGAGATCTCGCGGGCGGTGACCATCACGGTGTCCGGTGCATCGGCGGCGGCGATCGAGGCGGTGCAGAAGGCGGGCGGCACGGTCACCACGACGGTGGCGAAGCCGGAGGCGGAGGCGCCGGCCGAAGCGTAGCGGCATTGCTTCGCTGCCGCTCACGCGCCTTGCTTTGCTCCCGCCGCAGTCGGAAAATAGGGCTCGACTGACGAGGGACGTTCCATGGCCTCCGCTGCCGAACAACTCGCGGCAAATCTCAACCTTGGCGTCTTCTCCAAGGCGACCGAGCTCAAGAAGCGCATCTGGTTCACCCTCGGCGCGCTGATCGTCTATCGCATCGGCACCTACATCCCGGTTCCCGGCGTCGATGCCAGCGTGATGACCGAGATGCTTCAGCAGCACGGCGGCGGCATACTGGGCATGTTCGACATGTTCACCGGCGGCGCGCTGCGGCGCATGACCGTGTTCGCGCTGAACATCATGCCCTACATCAGCGCCAGCATCATCATCCAGTTGATGACCGCTGCGATCCCCACTCTGGAAACGCTGAAGAAGGAAGGCGAGGCGGGGCGCAAGAAGCTCAATCAGTACACCCGCTATCTCACGGTGTTCATCGCCATGTTCCAGTCGTACGGCATCGCCGTGGGGCTGGAGAGCATGCACGGCAGTTTCGGCGCCGCCGTGATCGATCCCGGCTGGTTCTTCCGCTTCTCCTGCGTCATCACGCTGGTCGGCGGCACGATGTTCCTGATGTGGATCGGCGAGCAGATCACCGCCCGCGGGGTCGGCAACGGCACGTCGCTGATCATCATGGCGGGGATCGTCGCCAACCTGCCGAATGCATTGGCATCGCTGCTCGACCTGGGGCGCACCGGCGCGCTGTCGCCGTTCTTCATCGTGGGTTTCATGGTACTGGCGGTGTTCGTCATCGCGTTCATCGTGTTCATCGAACGCGCGCAGCGACGCATCGCGATCCAGTACCCCAAGCGCCAGGTCGGCAACCGGATGTTCGGCGGCGACTCGACGCATATGCCGCTGAAGATCAACACCTCGGGCGTGATCCCGCCAATCTTCGCCAGCTCGATCCTGCTGATCCCGGCGACCATCGCCGGCTTCTCGGCCGGCGGCTCGCCGTGGTTGCAATGGATCTCCACCGAGTTGTCGCACGGCTCGCCGATCTACATGGGGCTGTATGCGGCGATGATCATCTTCTTCTCGTACTTCTATACCGCCGTGGTGTTCAATCCGGAGGAGACGGCGGACAATCTGAAGAAGTATGGCGGCTTCATCCCCGGCATCCGCCCCGGCAGCGCCACAGCGCAGTACTTCGATCACGTGCTGACCAGGCTCACCACCGTGGGCGGCCTGTATCTCGTCGCCGTCTGCCTGCTGCCCGAGGTGCTGATCAGCGACTACGGGCTGCCGTTCTACTTCGGCGGGACGTCGATCCTGATCGTGGTGTCCGTCACCATGGACACCGTCACGCAGATCCAGTCGCACCTGCTGGCGCACCAGTATGAGGGCCTGATACGCAAGGCGCGCGTCCGGGGCCACAGATGATGGCCGGAAGATGCCCGGGACAAGCCCGGGCACATGGTCCGGCCCGATCCCCGGCTCAAGGCCGGGGACATGCGACCACGGGGTCAAGACCGATGGCGGGCACGAAGGATCGGGCTTTCGCCCGAGATCACACATGAGGCTCATCCTGCTCGGGCCGCCGGGGGCCGGGAAGGGCACGCAGGCCAAGCGGCTGGTCGATCGCCACGGCATCGCGCAGATTTCCACTGGCGACATGCTGCGTGCCGAGGTCGCGGCGGGTACGCCGATCGGGCGCGAGGCGAAGACGGTAATGGAAGCCGGACAGCTCGTCTCGGACGACATCATCATCCGCATGCTCGGCCTCCGGGTGGAGCAGCCGGACGCGGCGAACGGCTTCATCCTGGACGGCTTCCCGCGCACCGTGCCGCAGGCAGAGGCGCTCGACCGACTGCTGGTCGAGAAGCGCATGAAGCTCGACAGCGTGATCGAGCTCCGGGTGGACGATGCCGCGCTGATCGAGCGGATCAGCGGCCGCTTTACCTGTGCCAAGTGCGGCGCCGGCTACCATGACACGTTCAAGCCGACCGCGGTCGCCGGTGTCTGCGACGTCTGCGGCTCGCATGAGTTCACGCGTCGTGCCGACGATAACCGCGAAACGGTGACGGCGCGGCTGGAGGCGTATCATCGGCAGACCGCGCCGATCCTGCCGCACTACGCGGCACAGGGTCTGCTGCACGGGGTAGACGGCATGGCCGATATCGACGAGGTCGGGCGGCAGATCGACGGCGTGCTCGCCGAGATCGTCTGACTCCGGGCGGGAGTGCCAGTGGACGCCCGCGCCGCACAGCACGAGGCTGACCAACTCCACCAGGGCGGCGACTATCAGGCTGCGATCGTCGCGTATCGTCGGGCCCTGAGCGCGGATCCGTCGCTGTACGAGGCGTGGTACGGTCTCGGCTGCGCCAGCGCGTCGCTGTTTGCGTATGGTGACGCGGTCGCGGCATTGCGCCGCGTCGTCGGGCATCGTCCGGATGCTGCCGGAGCGCGCTGCAACCTGGCCGAGGCGCTGTTCCAGCTGGGCCAGGTGGATGAAGCCGTCACCGAGTATCGTCTGGCGGCGGAGCGCGGCGATCCCGAGGTGCGCGCCATCGCATTGGCTGCTCTGGCCTGCATCGCGCCGGGCTGTCCGGGGATGGACCATGCGGCGGTCCGGCAGGCGCGCCAGGATTGGGTCGCGTCGATCGCCGGCGGCGTCCACGCGGTCGGGCCCGCGCCTCGCCGCGTGCATGGGAAACTCCGCGTCGGCTATGTCAGTGCGTTCTTTGGAGCGCGCAACTGGATGAAGCCGGTCTGGGGCGTGATCAACCGGCACGACCGGGAGAGGTTCGAGGTTCATCTGCTGTCCGATGGCGGGGACCCGTCCGCGGGCAGCGGATATGTGGATCATGCGGAGGATCGCATCTGGCGCATCGGCGGGCTTTCCAATGGCGATCTGGCGCGCCGCGTGCGGGAGGCGGAACTGGACGTTCTGGTGGACCTGAACGGCTACAGCCGGCAGGCTCGTCTGGAGTTGTTCGCCCAACGGTCGGCGCGGCTACAGGTGGCGTGGTTCAACCTGTATGCCACCAGTGGGCTGGCCGGTTTCGACCTGCTGGTCGGCGACGCGGCGGTGGTATCGGCTGAGGAGGAGAGCAGTTACTCCGAGCGCATCGTCAGGGTGCCAGGAAGCTATCTCGCGTTCGAGGTGCGTTATCCGGTTCCCGACGTGGCGCCGCCGCCCGTGTTGCGGAACGGCTGGCTGACCTTCGGATCCTTCGCATCGGCCCACAAGATCACCGACCCCGTGGTGGCCGCGTGGTCCCGCATCCTGTTGGGCGCGCCCACTGCCCGGCTGCTGCTGCGCAACCAGCTTCTGGACGAGCCGTCCAACCGTCTGGCGCTGCTGGCCCGCTTCGCCGCGCGTGGGGTGGCGCCGGAGAGGCTGCTGCTGTCGGGCGGCGCGGAACACTTCGACTTCCTGCGCGGCTACGATGCGGTCGATATCGCGCTCGACACCTTCCCGTACAACGGCGGCACCACCGCCACCGAGGCGCTCTGGCTGGGCGTGCCGGTGCTGACCTTCAACGGCGATCGCTGGGCCAGTCGCACCAGCCGGTCCCTGTTGCTGGCGGCGGGCCTGTCGGAGTGGGTCGCGACCGATGCGGCGGATTTCGTGGGCCGCGCCGTGGCGCTGGCGCAGTCGGAGAACACCCCCCGCATGCTGGCCGGGCTTCGCTCCGGTATGCGAGAGCGGCTGCGGGCCAGCACGGCCTGTGACTGCGCGGCCTTGTGCCGCTCGCTCGAGGCGATTTACGCAGATCACACATATTTGATGGCTCCGCGTTGACTCACGCCTCGCGCGGACTATATTCCGCCGTTCCGGCGCAGGCCCGTGTGGGCTGCGCTCCTGCGCACATTCCCTAGGAGTATCGGCGTGGCACGTATTGCCGGCGTGAACATCCCGACCAACAAGCGGGTGACCATCGGACTGCGTTATATCTATGGGATAGGTCCCTCGAAGGCGGCCGAGATTTGCGACAAGCTGACCATCCCCGACGAACGCCGGGTCAACCAGCTTTCGGACGAAGAGGTGCTGCGGATCCGCGAGATGATCGACCGGGACTATCGCGTCGAGGGTGACCTCCGCCGCGAGGTCGCGATGAACATCAAGCGGCTGATGGACCTGGGCTGTTACCGGGGGCTGCGGCATCGGCGTGGCCTGCCGGTGCGCGGCCAGCGCACCCACACCAACGCGCGCACCCGCAAGGGCAAGGCGGTGGCGATCGCCGGGAAGAAGAAGGTCACCAAGTAGTCCACCTTCGGCTATCGCCCTTTCATCAGCAGCAGGATTTTGCATCATGGCGCGACCCGCCACCTCGACTCGCCCCCGCAGGAAGGAGCGCAAGAACATCACGTCCGGCGTCGCCCATGTCGCGGCGACGTTCAACAACACGGTGATCACCATCACCGACGCGCAGGGCAACGCGATCGCCTGGTCGTCCTCTGGCAGCCAGGGCTTCAAGGGCAGCCGCAAGTCCACGCCCTACGCGGCACAGGTGGCCGCGGAGGACGCCGGACGCAAGGCGCGCGAGCACGGCATGGAGATGCTGGAGATCGAAGTGAGCGGGCCCGGATCGGGGCGCGAGAGCGCGCTGCGGGCGTTGCAAGCGGTCGGCTTCTCGATCTCGGCCATCCGCGACATGACGCCGATCCCGCACAACGGCTGCCGGCCGCGCAAGCGCCGGCGCGTGTAGGGCGGAACCCGCCCCGCGCGGGACAAGACGTGCCGATCCCATTGGGTCGTTGATTTATCCCCGGCCAGGGCCGCGGTCCGAAAGGTTGATTTATGAGGCAGAGTGCAGTCATCCAGCGCAACTGGCAGTCACTGATCAAGCCGGAGAAGCTGGAGGTAGAGCCGGGCGCCGATCCCGCACAGGTCGCCACCATTGTGGCCGAACCGCTGGAGCGCGGCTTCGGCATGACGCTGGGCAACGCGATCCGGCGTATCCTGCTGTCGTCGCTTCAGGGCGCCGCGGTGACTGCGGTGCAGATCGACGGCGTGCTGCACGAGTTCAGCAGCATCCCCGGCGTGCGTGAGGACGTCACCGACATCGTGCTGAACATCAAGCAGCTTGCGCTGCGCATGCACGGCGAGGGGCCGAAGCGGATGACGCTGACCGCGACCGGTCCGGGCGAGGTGCGTGCCGGGCAGATCCAGGCCGGCCACGACATCGATATCATGAACCCCGAGCTGGTGATCTGCACGCTGGATGACGGCGTGAAGCTGGGCATGGAATTCACGGTGAACCTGGGCAAGGGCTATCAGCCCTCATCCGTGAACCGGCCGGAGGATGCGCCGATCGGGTTGATCCCGGTGGACAGCATCTATTCGCCGGTTCGCCGCGTGTCCTACAAGGTCGAGCCGACGCGCGTCGGCCAGGTGACCGACTTCGACAAGCTGCTGCTCACGGTGGAGACCAACGGTGCGGTGACGCCGGAGGATTCGGTGGCGCTGGCCGCGCGCATCCTGCAAGACCAGTTGCAGCTCTTCATCAATTTCGAGGAGCCGCAGCAGATCCGCGCCGAGGAGCCGGAAGACAACCTGCCGTTCAACCGCAACCTGCTGCGCAAGGTTGACGAGTTGGAACTGTCCGTGCGTTCGGCGAACTGCCTGAAGAACGACAATATCGTCTACATCGGCGACCTGGTGCAGAAGTCCGAACAGGAGATGCTGCGCACGCCGAACTTCGGGCGCAAGTCGCTGAACGAGATCAAGGAAGTCCTCGGCTCGATGGGGCTTGGGCTGGGCATGACTGTGGCCGGCTGGCCGCCGGAGAATATCGAGGACCTGGCCAAGCGGATGGAAGAGCCGTTCTGAAGGGATAGCGTGTCATGCGTCACGGGGTAGCCGGCAGGAAGCTCGGCGTCACATCCAGCCATCGCCAGGCCATGTTCCGAAATCTGGCGGCGGCGCTGATCAAGCACGAGCAGATCACCACGACGCTGCCGAAGGCGAAGGAGTTGCGCCCGGTCGCCGAGAAGCTGATCACGCTGGGCAAGAAAGGCGGATTGGCGAACCAGCGGCTGGCATATGGACAACTGCGCGACGATGCGATGGTGGCGAAGCTGTTCGGCCCGCTGGCCGAGCGCTATCGCGCGCGCGCCGGCGGCTATTGCCGCGTGCTGAAGGCGGGGACCCGCTATGGCGACGCCGCTGACATGGCGGTGATAGAGTTTGTCGATCGCGATGTCAGCGCGAAGGGCCAGGACAGCGGGCCGAAGCAAGCACCGGAAGAGGAAGCCGCGGCGGCGTAAGGCGCGCACGGAAGGCCACCGACTCACCCGCCCGCGATGCCACAGCTTGTCGGTCTCGCGCGGGTCCGCTTGGCCGGTGGCACTTTGCAGTCGTCCACGCGTTGCTCATCGGACGCCTTGTCGGACAGGCGCTCCTTGCCCGTCCTGGCAGTGGCGGCGACGGCCTGCTGATCTCTGTCGGCCACCGGAACCACAGGGCCGGTCGCCAGTGTCGCGAGGACGAGCGCCAGGGCAACGTGATGCATCTCGGATCGGAGATCCTCCAAGGCGGTGCCATCCTGGCACGCTCCAACACGGTCGCGCACTCCGCTTCTTGCGCTTGCAGCAGTGCATTATATGGGGAGCGTGCCAGTGAGACCCGCAAACCAGGACGACATGTTCGGTCCGCCGCCGGAACCCGGGCCACCGGCCGGTCCCCGCCCATTGGCCGATCAGCTGCGTCCACGCTCGCTCGACGAGGTGGTGGGGCAAAATCATCTGCTGGGCGCCGACGGCACGCTGACGCGCATGCTGGCGCGCGGGTCGCTCGCGTCGCTGATTCTCTGGGGCCCTCCCGGTTGCGGCAAGACAACGATCGCGCGGCTGCTTGCTGCACGATCGGGCCTGCATTTCGTGCAGCTCTCCGCAGTGTTTTCGGGTGTGGCCGACCTGAAGCGCGCGTTCGAGGAAGCGGCGCGGCGGCGGCGCACCGGGCAGGGCACGCTGCTGTTCGTCGATGAGATCCACCGATTCAACCGTGCACAACAGGACGGTTTTCTCCCGGTAGTGGAGACAGGCACGATCACTCTGATCGGCGCCACCACCGAGAACCCATCCTTCGCTCTGAACGGCGCGCTGCTGTCGCGCTGTCAGGTGCTTGTGCTGCGGCGGCTGGACGATGCGGCGTTGGAGCAGTTACTGGCGCGCGCGGAAGCGGAGACCGGCCGCGCGCTGCCGCTGGATGACGAGGCGCGTGCCAGCTTGCATGCGATGGCCGACGGTGACGGCCGCTATGTGCTCAACATGGCCGAGCAGATCCTGGCGTTGCCGGCTGATACGCCGGTCATGAACAGCGCGGCACTCGCTGCGTTGCTCGCCCGCCGCGCCGCGCTGTACGACAAGGATCGCGAGGAGCACTACAATCTGATCTCCGCGCTGCATAAGTCGCTGCGCGGCTCGGATCCCGATGCGGCGCTCTACTGGTTCGCGCGCATGCTGAACGGCGGTGAGGATCCCCGCTATATCGCGCGCCGTCTGGTGCGCTTCGCGGCCGAGGATATCGGCATGGCTGATCCGAATGCGCTGACGCAGGCACTGGCGGGATGGGAGACCTACGAACGTCTCGGCTCGCCCGAGGGCGAACTGGCGATCGCGCAGGTGGTGATCTATCTCGGCACGGCGCCGAAATCCAATGCGATCTACACCGCGTACGGCGCCGCGCGCGCGTCGGCCAGGTCGACCGGATCGCTGATGCCGCCGGCGCACATCCTGAACGCGCCGACCCGGCTGATGAAGGATCTGGGTTACGGCGACGGCTATCAGTATGACCACGAAGCCGACGAAGCGTTCTCAGGCCAGAACTACTTTCCCGATGGCATGGCGCGCGAGCAGTTCTATCGCCCGCGCGATCGCGGCTTCGAACGCGAGATCAGCAAGCGGCTCGAGTACTGGGCGAAGCTGCGGGCCGAACGGTAGGGCGCTTCGGGCTTGCCGCCTATCACGCCGGTTGCGTTCAGCTCCGCACCAGACGCGACGCACAGTCGACGACCGCGTCCTCACTGCCGATATCGGGCTGCACCAGTCGGTCGATCATGAAGGTCGGCGACGCCACGGCAAAACGTCACGATAGCTGTTGCGTCAGAAGCTTGGCCATCGGGTAGCCGGCGGTCGAGCCGAATTCGCAGACCGGCGGTCCCTCCTCCGAATACCCGTTGGCCAGATAGAAGCAGCGGGCCGTCTCGGTGCTAATGAGCGTGCATCGTGTGTTACCTCGCTTCGACGCGCGAGCTTCTAGTGCGCCGAGCACGGCCCGGCTGATCCCGCGAAATCGCGCATCCGGCGAAACGTAGTTCAGATTGATCTTTCCCGCGTCCGTGACAGAACCCACCGCAACAACTCTGCCGTCCTCGATGGCGACCAGCAACGAATTGTCTGGCTGTTTGATCCACGACATAAAGAACTCGGGGGTCTTGTTCCCGAGCCATCGGCACAATATCGCCGGGTCATTCCGGTGATCGGCGTGGCATAATTCGGCTATTGAGCGCCGCAGCACTTTGCAGGCAGCTTGATCGTGTCCCAACGCGTGGTGCAGGAGCTCCGCTCCTACACCACCAACCGGGACACGACCGGCAGCTTCCGCATCTTCAGCCACGGCATCCCGTATCTCCATTGCAGGAGGGTGCCATCCTGCGTGGCGGGCGACAACCAGCGATGAGGACGCTCAGTGCCCGCGGGTGTCGCCCGTTACAGAATTCAAGAAGAACGCTGCATGCCAAGAGCCGCGAGCTGTCACCTGCAGGCGCACCGTCAGATCTCCGCGACGCACTCATAACGCTGAACAGCGTCATCGAAATCGACCAACGCCGCTACAGGCTTCGGTCGTGTTCGAACTCAGCAAAGGACTTGGCTGGCTGGCTCCGACAACCCAGCCCATCATCATTGCAGCGGCCGGATCGTGGCTGCATCGCCGACGTGCGTGTTTCCACACGGTCTGCAAGAATTTCGCATCACCGCCGGACTGTGGTGCAGTCGCAAGGCTTATTTGACCGAGGGGCTTGCCGCTACCGAACCCTTCAGCACGTCGTGAAGGAAATCTCGAACCTGCCTCTCGGCGTCTTGAGTCGCTTCTGGATCATAGGCCATGGAGTGGCCAAGAATTTGATACGGGCCGGTCGCGGGAACGTCGAAGTTGTGAGTGGCATTGGGATACACTATAAGCTTGATTGGAGCGCCTTTCTTGTTGGCATCTTCAACCATGTCTCTGCACGCGCGCGCCCATGTCCAATCATCCTTCTCGCCGATCAAGATCAGCGTGGGCACGCTGACGTTGCCACTGTCGCCAGTGCATGACGGATAAAACGCCACGGCGCCACGGAACTTCGCATGATACATCTGCTCCCATATATTGCTTTCCACATCGCCAACCGCAGCGATACCACCGAGTGAAGAACCGAGGACGGCCACTCGATCTGCGATCACGAAGGGCTTTGTCGTCAGGTATTGCAGTGCGGAGAAGGCATCGACCTCATCGCCGGATGTAGGCCCATGGCAGCCCGCCATGTTTCGCGGTGTGAAGCTGTCGACGGCGAGTGCCACGTATCCCCATGACCGGAGTTGGTCGGCCCAGTGCGTCTCGCGTGGCCCAAAGCCAGCGCAGCCATGCAAGAGAACGACTGCCGGAAATGGTCCTTTGCCGTACGGCCGGGTCAGATACCCCAGGAGCGGCTGTTTGCTCTCGAACGCCTGCGGAGCCACCTGCACCAATTCGGCTGATGGTGCTGCGGATGCTGTGGCGGGAATCGCCGCAATCAGCAGCGATGCAAGAGCGGTGGCACTGATACGTGCACATGTCATCGCGCGAGGCATCGGCGCCCTTCCCGGAAAGTGACGCAACCAGGCAAGAGTAGTCGAAACCAGCCGCATGGCACACGTCATTGAGTCGTCCCGGGTTGGTGCCGAGGACATCATGGATACGGCTCAAGACACTGAATGCTGGCGGATCCTGCCAGAATTCAGTGTTTTTCGGTGGTATCCATGAAATTCGCAGCACTCATCCCATGGGGCGTGAGACGCCGCTCGTCAGGCCCAGTGGCCAGGCACCCAGACGTTACCTTGCCAGTGCGGCGGGATCCATGCCCGTTGCGGAGGCGCATAATAGACCGGCGGCGGGGCGTAGTACACCGGCGGCGGCGCATAGACCGGCGGGGCGACGACGACGGGCGGAACGACCACGCCGATCCCCACGCCGCAGCACCAGCCGGCACGCCACCAGGCATGCGCCTCGCCAGGCATCACGGCAACGCCGATGACGGTAAGTCCGGCGACCGCCAGAAGTGCGCCAAGTCGTCTGCCTCTTATCATGATCCGTAACTCCAGGGCCGCATGGTCACGGCCATCGAAATAAGCGCGCCTTGTTTCTGCCAAGTAACACGGTTGTATCGTACTGCGGCACGCCGGCGATCTTTAAGCCCGCGTAAACCGGCGCGTTGTATCCTTGGCACTCGAACCTACCCGGGCGCTGTTCGGTTGGCTTCAGCTCAAAAGAGCAGCACCGACGCTCGTGCGCGAGGAGCGCGCCATCATGCCTGCTGCCATCGATGACTATGCCGCAATCGCCCGGCGTCTTCGTGTCTTGAACCGACGCGAGACCACAACCGAAGGGGCGCCCGACCTCGGCCGCTCCGCATCCCGGGAAGATGGCATTCCGCCCGCAACGCCAGGCAACCATTCGTCGCGCACGCCGCAGGACGAAGGGCCGTACCCGGACTGGCCGTATTACTTCTGGGGCTGTCCGCGGCCGTCATCAACGGCATGACATCAAACGACAAGAGGGCAGCCGGCCGGCTCCCTCACGACACAACAGAAGGGCCGCCCAGTGCGTCCGCATGGTTTGGAGCTCCTGCCTCCGCGGAGCTCGGATGAATGGTACCGCTACCACGACATTCGCCGACGGTGCCTGTTTGAAAAATACCACGGCAAAGGATCGCCCTGCTATTGCGAGTATGACGCGGATTACCCGGATGAATGGGTCCCGGGGAACCAGCCTCTCATCCTGCTGCGCAACCGCGATGTGACCGGCACCATCCGCATCGACTTCAAGCCGGCCGGGCGTGCGGTGTTTCGGTTGATCGCCATCGACACGCCCTGGCAAGGGCACGGTCTCGGCAACATCATGCTCGAAATGGCCGAGGAATATGCCCGCGCTCATGGGGCTGGATCGATCTGCCTGAACTCGGTGGCCGATGCCTATGGCTTCTATGCCGGCCGCGGATTTGTGGGAGCGCGCTGGGACGGCTGCACGAGCAATCGAACCGAAATACCGGTCATGAAGCTGCTGCCCGGCATCGGCACGACGCACCGCGCCGGCCGCTTGCGCTATCCGCCGCCATTCCTCGATCGAGTTGGGTCGTCAGTCGGCAGCGATCAGCTCTCTCTCGTCATTGGTCGGAGCCAGCCGGCCGGTGGGCCGTCCGGATAAAGCGAGGTATTCGGCGCGCAGAATGACCGCCGATCGCGACACGCCCAGTTCGCGGGCGATGGCGGTGACGGTCCTGGTCAGGTCAGGCCACAGCTCGACCAAACGATGTATCCGCTCAGTCGGCCATTTTCGTAGTCCATGGTGCATGACAGCCTCGGAGAAGCTCATTCCCGAAATCCCGATCCTATGCCGATGAGATCACCCCGCTCTTAACAGCCGTGCGTCACTCCGCCGCCAGCCGGGGCGGCTCGGCCATCTCCGCCGCGCGCTGGAGGTCGACCGACAGGAGCCGCGACACGCCGCGCTCCTGCATCGTGACGCCATACAGCCGGTCCATCCGCGCCATCGTCAGCGGATGGTGCGTCACGACCAGGAACCGTGTCGCGGTCTCCCGCACCACATCGTCCAACAGCGTGCAGAATTGCTCGACATTCGCGTCATCCAGCGGTGCGTCCACCTCGTCCAGCACGCACACCGGCGCCGGATTGCAGCGGAACACCGCGAAGATCAGCGACAACGCGGTCAGCGCCTGTTCGCCACCCGATAGCAGTGACAGCGTCGCCAGCTTCTTGCCCGGCGGCTGGGCGTAGATCTCCAGGCCCGCCTCCAGCGGATCGTCCGAGCCGACCAGCGCGAGATGCGCCTTACCGCCGCCGAACATGCGGGTAAACAACGCCTGGAAGTTGCGGTCGATCTGCTCGAACATCGCGCTGAGCCGCTCACGGCCTTCGCGGTTCAGATGCCCGATCGAGCCGCGCAGCTTGGCGATCGCGGTTGTCAGTTCATCGCGCTCCGCGGCGATGCCGGCGATCTGCTTTTCCACCGCTTCCGCCTCGACCTCGGCGCGGAGGTTCACCGGCCCCATCTCCTCGCGCTCTTTCAGCAGTCGTTCGAGGCGGCGGCGCGCTTTCTCCTCCACTTCGGGCGACAGCTCCGCCGGCGGGTCGGGCATCGCGGGATTCTGGCCGAGACGTTCGGCGATGCGTTCCTCCATGGTGACCCAGACCTGCTCGGCCTGCATGGCGCCGCCCTCCGCGCGCACCGCGTCCTCGCGCGCCGCACCCAGGGCGGTCTCGGCAACACGCGCGGCCCGGTCAGCTTCGATGGATCGCTGGACCGCGGCGGCCAGACCGTCGGCCGCCGCACGATGCGCCGCCTCCGCCTCCTCCAGGGCATCCAGCGATGCGGCACGCCGCGCCGCGATCTGCCCGGGCGCCGCCTGCAAGGCCGCATGCTCCGTCTCGGCGACTTCCCGGCGTTCTGTCAGCTCGCTGACCCTGCGGCCGGCATCGGCGGCACGCTGCGCCCAGTCGGCGCGCTCGGTCGCTATTGCCGACCGGCGCGCCGTGCGCACAGCATGCTCGCGGGCCAATGCCTGGCACGCGGCCTGTGCCACGGATTCCGCCGAGCGGGCTTCGGTCAGGGCGCTCCGTGCCGCCTCCACGGCGCCGCGCAGCGCCACGAGGTCCGGCAGCGAGGACTGCGCTTCGCGGGCCTGCGCGAGGCCGGTCTCGGCATCCTCGCATTCAGGCGTCAGCCGCTCGATCTGGGTGTCGATGCCGGCGAGCCGCGTGGCGATCTCGGTGGCGCGTTCGCGAAGCTGCCGATGGGTCGTGCGTGCCCGTTCCAGGACCTGTTCGGCATGCGTCCGGGCGGCGCGGGCGTCCTGTTCGGCCGCGGTTGCCGCCTGATCGGCCTGCGCCGCAGCGTCGCGCGCCTGCTGTGCGGAGGCGGCCTCATCGCTTGCGGTTGCCAGATCGAGCTGGAGCCGCGACAGCCGGTTGCGCTGCTGTAACCGGACGGCGGCCGCGGTCGGGGTGCCGGCGCGGATGGTGTAGCCGTCCCAGCGCCAGACGGCACCGGTGCGCGAGACCAGGACCTGGCCGGGCGCCAGACCCGCCTGCGACCACTCGCCGACGGCGGCGTCCTCCACCAGTCCGGTCTGCGAAAGCACGCGTGCCAGTGCCGGGGGCGCCTGGACCAGTGCCGCCAGCGGGGTTGCGCCGCCCGGCAGTTTGGGTGCGGGGTCGAACGGCGGCAGCTCGCGCCAGTGCCGCGCCGCGTCATGGTCGGCGGCGGAGGTCAGCTCCTCGCCCAAGGCAGCGCCGAGTGCGGTTTCCAGGCCGGCGGGAACGCTCAGCGCATCGACCATCGGCGGCCAACGCTCGCCATCCTTCACGGCCAGCACTTCGGCGAGCGCGTGCGCCTCCGCCGCCAGCCTGGCACGGGCTGCATCGGCCGCGGTCTGCCGCTCGCGCGCTGTCGCGAGCGCCGGACCGGTCGCGGCACGGACACTCTCGGCGACTTCGAGCCCGGTACGCACCGAGGCCAGAGCGGCTTCGGCGGCCTCCTGCTCCGCACCGGCGACCTCGAGGGCCGCGGGATCGATGGCCTGGGCGCCGATCCGTTCACGCTCCAAGCGGAACTGCGCCAGTTGCTGGTCCAGCCGCCGCCAACGCTGCTCGGCATCCGCGAGCTGCCTGGTCACGGTCTGGACGCGCGCGTTGGCGTCGGCCGCCGCCTCGGTGGCGCGGTGAGAGCCTGCCTCCGCGACACGGACCGCTTCGACGGTCTCGGCGACGGCGTCGTCCGCGGCCGCTGCCCGTCCTGCGTGGCCGGCATCGGCGTCCGCCAGCGCGGCGTCTTCCGCGGCGAGGCGCGATTCGGCGGACGCCGAGTTGTTCCTTAACTGTTCCGCGTGGGTCAGATCGTGGGCGAGCTGAGCCAGCCGCGTGGTGGCATTCGCGAGCGCCGCGCTGGCACGTTCTTCCTCTGCGGCGATCTGCTCCTGGATCACCCGGTGGCGCTCCAGCGCTGTGCGGGCGTCCGCTTCGGCCGCGCGCAGGGGCAGCACCGCGGCCGCCGCCTCCACTGCCTGGCTTGCCGCCTGGGTCGCGGCCTCGGTCGCGGCGGCCACCGCCATGCGCGCGGCATGCAGGGCCGCTTCCGCCTCCGCCCGCAGCGCCACCGCACGGGCACGCTGGATCGCCAGGAATTCCGCCTCCGCTTGGCGGATCGCGCCGGAGATGTTGCGGTAGCGGCTGGCCTGGCGCGCCTGCCGCTTCAGAGCGCCAAGCTGCACCTCGAGTTGGCCGCGCAGATCATCCGCCCGCGCCAGGTTGGCCTCCGCGGCACGCAGCTTCAACTCTGCCTCGTGCCGTCGCACATGCAGCCCGGTGATCCCGGCCGCCTCCTCCAGGACGGCGCGCCGGTCCTCGGGCTTGGCGGTGACCAGCATGCCGACGCGGCCCTGGCTGACCATGCCGGAGGAGTGCGCCCCGGTCGCCAGGTCCGCGAACAGCGTCTGCACGTCACGCGCGCGGACCTCCTTGCCGTTCACGCGGTATTCGCTGCCCGAGCCGCGCTCGATGCGGCGGATGATCTCAAGCTCGGACTGCTCATGGAACGGCGGCGGCGCCGCGCCCGCCGTGTCGTCCATCGTCAGCGTCACTTCAGCCAGATTGCGCGACGGCCGTCCCGCCGTGCCGGCGAAGATCACGTCGTCCATCTCGCCGGCGCGCAGCGAGCGCGTGCTCTGCTCGCCCATCGCCCAGCGGAGCGCCTCGACCACGTTGGACTTGCCGCAGCCATTCGGGCCCACGATGCCGGTCAGGCCGGCATGGATTTCCAGGCTCACCGGCTCGGCAAAGCTCTTGAATCCGGCGATACGCATGCGGCGAAACTGTACGGACACGAGGTCCCTCCGCTAACTCGCGAGAATTGTAGCAAATTCGTTGGCGGACATGTCGCCAGCGTAGACCTTGCCGTTGATCACGAAACTGGGAGTGGCGTCAACGTGCCAGCGCTTCTCTGCCGCCATGGCCTGTCCCACGATCCAGTCCTGGAGCGCGTGGTCGGCCAGCGCGCGCTCGAAGATGGGCCGATCCATGCCGGCATCCTTGGCGAACGGCCATAACGCGTCCGGCACGCTGCCGGCCCCGAACACCCAGCGGTCCTGGCTGGCGAACAGCGTGTCGATGAAGCGCTCGTCAGTACTCCGGCGGCAGGTAGCGTGCTACCATGGCGGCCTGGAGCGCGGCCATGTCGGTCGGGAAGTCGTAGAACACCCAGCGAAGCCGGCCCTGCGCGATCCACTTCGCCTTCAGCACCGGCAGCGTTTTGAGGGCAAAGTCGGCGCAATGCGGGCAAGTGAGCGAAAAGCACTCGACCGCGGTGATCCGCGCGCCAGGATCGCCCATCGCGCGCTCGGCCCGAACGGCATCCCCGGGCGCTGCGAGGGCGGGGGAAGCCAGGGCTATGGATAGTAGGGCGCGCCGGAGTATTGCCATGCTCACCCCTAAATCTAGTGGGGGGGCGACTGCGCCAGCAAGCTGTTCCGCTACACCTCCGGCAGCAACTTGCGGAACGCCTCGTAGCTCATCTCGCCCGAGTACTTCTGGCCATTGATCACGAAGCTTGGAGTTGCGTCGATCTTCCAGCGATCCTGATCGGCCTGCTGCTGCTGAAGGATCCAGTTGCGCAGGTCGGTGTCGGCAACCGCCTGATCGAATGTCGCGCGGCTCATGCCCGCCAGCGCCGCGAGTTTCCACAGCTCCTCGGTGGTGTTGACGCCGCGGGCGAAGGCCCAGCGGTCCTGGTTGCCGAACAGCGCCGTCACGAACGGGTAGTACTGCGCGGGCGGCAGGTAGCGCGCCACCATGGCGGCGGTCAGCGCGACCTGGTCCAGCGGGAAATCATGATAGACGAAGCGCACCTTGCCAGGCGCAATCAGCTCCTTCTCTACCTCCGGCATGGTTTCCTGCGAGAACGCGGCGCAATGGGTGCAGGTCAGCGAGAAGAATTCCTGAACCGTCACCTTGGCCGCCGGTTCGCCGAGAGTGCGCTCCGTCTTGTGCTGGTCACCGGCCGGTGCGGCGGGTGCCGGATCGGATGGCTGGGCCGCGTGCACAGGCCGGGGACCGAATCCATGCCAGCCGAGATAGCCGATCGCCCCGACGGCGGCCGCGCCTCCGGCAATCGACAGAATGGAACGGCGGGTCAGCGTCATCGGGACCTCGATCGGTTCGGGGTGGTCAGCATGGTATGGCCCAGCGAGGCGAGAGCGCCACGCAACTCGCCTTCGGGCAGGCTGGCGACGGCGGCCTCCACCACGGCGAGCTTCGCCGGGTCGGGGGCCGGTGCGACCGGGGGAGCGAGCGGCGCCATCAGATCCGGCGTCTGCACGAACCGCAGCGTGCTGACCACCTGGCTCCCGAGATGGGCGTTGATCCGCGCGATCACCTCGCCGGCGAGATGTTGGAGCTCCATGGCGATCGGGCCGGCGCAGGCGATGGTGAGCGTGCCGGAGGCAAGCCGCCTCGGCGTGGTGACCGCGGCGATCGCCGGGCCGACGATGGCGGACCAGTCGGTCAGCACCTGCGCTGTGGCCGGGGAACGGCGGCGGAACGCGGGGCGCGTCAGGCGCGGCATCAGCGCGCTGACCGGACGCGGGCCGTAGACGTGACGTTCGTCTGTGTTCATACCGCCGTCTGTGTCTTTTCCTGCCACTGCGCTGCTCACCTGGTATGACCGACATCGGAGGTCGCTGCCCTGGCGTGCCGGCCCGGGCGAGACCGCCGACCCTTACCATGTATGGCTCAGCGAGATCATGCTGCAACAGACCACCGTCGCGGCGACGATCCCGTATTATGAAAGCTTCTTAACGCGCTTTCCTACGGTCCAGAAGCTGGCGGCGGCGCCGCTTGCGGATGTGCTCGCCGCCTGGGCGGGGCTTGGCTACTACGCGCGCGCCCGCAACCTGCACGCCTGCGCCCGTGCCGTGGCCGCTGCCGGCGGTTTCCCACGCGATCTGGCCGGACTGCGCGCGCTGCCGGGAATCGGCGAGTACACCGCGGCGGCGGTCGGCGCGATCGCGTTCGGCGTGCCGGCGGTACCGGTCGATGGCAACGTGGAGCGTGTGGTGGCCCGGCTGTTCGCGGTGGAAGCGGAACTGCCGAGGGCTAAGCCGCTGTTGCGCGAGCTGGCACCGCGTCTCGGCGCCGACCCGGCGGCGCGGGAGCGGCCCTCGGACTTCGCCCAGGCGCTGTTCGATCTCGGTGCGACGGTGTGTACACCGGCGAGGCCGGCCTGCGCTTTATGTCCATGGATGGCGGACTGCCGCGCCCGGCGCGCCGGCATCGCCGCGGAGTTGCCGCGCAGGGCGGCGGTTCGCGAACGGCCTCTGCGCCATGGCGTGCACTTCTGGCTGACGGATGTGGCGGACAACGTGCTGTTGCGGCGCCGCCCCACCGAGGGCCTGCTCGGCGGGATGACCGAACTGCCAGGCACCGACTGGCGCGCCGAGCCGTGGGCCTTGGATGAGGCGCTGTCCCTGGCGCCGATGCGGGCTGACTGGCGGCCGGCCGGCCAGGTGCGGCACGGGTTTACGCATTTCGCACTGACGATCGATCTGTTCGCGGCTCGGGTGGACCACATCGATGCCGCCGGCTTCGCGCGTCCGGTCGATGCCTTGGCGCACGAGGCATTGCCCTCGGTCATGCGCAAGTGCGTTCGGATGGTGCGCGACCCGCCGAATTAGAGCGTGATGACCGCGGGCGGCGATCAATCGTATTTGGCAAGTATTTGAGTGCTCCCGGCGCTGTGAATATGTCTGGATTGGAGTTCATGACTGGGCAATTTCTTGCCTCGCGGCCGGCACAGGCGATGAAACAACATGTCACGGTTCGCACAATGCGCGGCAATACGACCTGCCTAGACTGGCCTTTCACACAACGTTGGAGGTCGCCGTGCGTGCAGGATCGGACGAGGAGTTTGGTCTCGCCAACCTGATGCGGGACCCGCTCATCAGGCTGGTGATGAAGAGCGACGGTGTGACCGAGCAGGCAATGATGGCTCTCATGGATCAGGTCCGCGACGCGTTGGCCGACTGTGCAGGCAACGCGGGTCGGGTGGGCTGCGATCCGGCTGCGCGACGCGGGCGTGGGCATGCGGGATCGGCGGTGGTCATTCCGTTTCCGGCAGCGCGGCATGAGGGTATCGGCGGCGGTATTCGCTCGTCGTTGGATGACGCTGCTCGTTCCGGGCAGACCCGCTCGGACGGCTAGTCTAGCGCGGATGAGCACTCAAAGGCGTGCCAGCAGGGCTGGCGCACCGTTCGATGCCAGTTGCACGACGGCTCGTGCCGCGCAGCGCCGGCTTTGATTGAACACAGAGAAGCAGGCGAGAGCTCGGAGAGCACGGAGACGGTGATGAGTGCGCTTCGCGCGAAGTGCCAATCTTACTATCGCCGTGCGCTCCCGTGGTTCTCGTCTTGCCTCTCCGTGTTCAATCAGAACTCCCGCCACCCGCACGAACCGATCGCAGGACACGGGACAGTCTGCCGTCTTTTCGCCGCTTGCAGCGAGCAACCTGCGTCCAGCAGAGAGGAGTGTTGACGATGCCGCGCATTATAGCACGCGTTACTGCGCTGATGCTGGTGGTGGCGACGCTATCAGGTTGTGTAGTCGAGGCGCCTGGTCATTACCATTGGTGGGGCTGGCATCACGACGAACGCTAGGGGGACCAACTGACAATGTCAGATCCATGGTCATGACCATCAACGTCATTGCGTTCCAACCTCTCGTGGCACTGATCGCTGGGATTCTGATCTTGATCCTAATAGGCATCGCGGGACTGTGGCCAAATCTTCACCTGGCCCAAGTTCCGTAGCGGTCCGTTGGAAACGTTGCGAAAGCGACGTCTTTAAGCGCAGATGCAAGAGGATGCACGCAGAGCACGCAAATAGGCTGGTGTCCATCTGCGTGTTCTGCGTGAATCCGCCTTCATCGGCGTTGAATGCTTTTCTTGTCCTGCGGCGCACGCAGCCAGCGGATTGGCCACGCGCAGGCTGGCGAGCCCATCGCCGTCTTGGCCGGCATTGGCTACTGGCGATTCCTCGGTGCTGCGGATTCACTGAGCAGCTATGTCGAGCGGGTTGCCCTTGTGGCAGCTAGTCGCGACATAGACAAAAGCGTCTCCGAATTGCGTCGCCATACGCGCAGGTGAGGGCCGGGGTGCGGCGATTGCGGTGAACCCTGAGCAGCGGGTCACCATTCTGAATATCTCGTGCGGCCGCGTGGCGCCGCAAACGGACTGGTCGGCGCAGGCAGTTACCGAAGTCCAGCTGGATCTGCCTGGCTCGGGAGCACCGGTATTCGCACGAGTGGCGTCCAGGCCGGACGGCATGCGGGCGCTGGCGTTTCGCCAGGACGAGGCAATGATGCGGCGGGGTGGATGCGGTGCTGGAGCAGATCGGCGGGCAGGGGGTTACCGGGACGGCGGCGTGATGTCGGGCGGCTGTTCTCTTGCGTCATCAAGCAAGTCTTAGCCATGCCGTGGTGTGCTGGTGCTTCCTGCAACCGATCGAGGGTACCGATGAAGTCTGTTCTGTCGTATCTCCTGCTTGCTGCCGCGCTGCTGTCCGCGCCCGCTGTTTATGCCGCGGGTCAGGCGACGCCCGACGAAGCCAAGGCGATGGCGATCAAGGCGGCTGAATATCTGAAGGCCGTAGGGCCTGACAAAGCGCTTCCTGAGTTCGATGCGAAGGACGGTCCATGGCACGACCGGGATCTGTATGTGACAGTGCTGGACTCGAAAGGCATGATGGTAGCGCACGGCACCAATGCGGGTCTTATTGGCAAATCTGTGCTCGATCTCAAGGATGTGGATGGGAAGGCATTCAATCGCGACATCATCGCGGTCAAGGACGCCGGCTGGATCAAGTTCAAGTGGCAGAATCCGCTGACCAAGGCGGTGGAGCCAAAGACGCAATACAGCGTGCGTGTCGGTGACTATCTCGTGGGCGTCGGCGCCTACGAGAAATAGGCGGAAAGTCGGTGAGACTGCACCATGAAACTGCTGAATAATCTGTCGATCACGTCGAAGTCGCTGATTTCGACTCTGATCAGCGCGCTCGCCGTGATCGCCATGGCGGTGCTCGCCATGTCGAGCTTCGTCGCGTTCCAGAACGCCAACGACCTTCAGAGCAAGTCGACTGACTTGATGAGTCAGGCACGCGACGCCTGGATCGATCTCGCACGTGGCCCGGCGGCGCTGTACCGTGCGATCAACCTGAAGTCGCAAAACGTCGAGGTTGGCATTGTGCGGTCTGCCAAGAATGACGCGGTGCAGGCGATCGGTCGCTCGAGGCAGACGCTCGCCTCGCTCAAGCTTAAGGGGCTGCCGATCGATGACCAGCTTGCGACTGACGCGGCCAAAGCCGTGGATACATATTCCAGCGCTGCGATGCAGGCAGCGTCGTTTGTCGAGGAGGATGCCTTCAACGCCACAATGTTCATGACTGATGCCGAGCAGAAATTCGGCTTGGCGGAACAAAAGGTCTCCAGTCTGGTTGCCGCCGCTGTGGAATTGGATGGCGCAATCGACGAGCAGATGTCCGGTTTGATGAGTGCACGCCGTCTGACCACCGTGATAAGTGCGGTGCTGGCGGTCCTGCTCTCGATCGTCGCCTCGACCTTGCTCGGGCGCCTGATCTCGCGACCGATCCTGGCGATGACCGGGGCAATGCGGCGACTCGCCGGTGGCGATCTGGACACCGACATACCGGCAGGCGACCGCAAGGACGAAGTTGGCCAGATGGCGCAGGCAATGCTGGTGTTCAAGGCCAACGCGCAGGAGGCGCACCGCTACAGGCGCGGCGGATGAAGGAGCATGCGCTGAAGGCGCGCCGCCAGGCTGCGATGGATCGCCACACGCAGGAACTTCGGCGCCTCGGCTGCCGGCGTCATGGCGAGCCTGGCGCGTTCCGCGGAGGCAATGCGTGCGACCGCGGCGGACATGTCAGACGCGGCGCATCGCACGCGCGACAGTGCGGCACGTGCCGCCGACGGCGCCACCACCTCGGCGACCAATCTCGGCGCCGTGTCGGCTGCCGCCGAACAGATGTCTGTCCAGCATCAACGAGATCAGCCAGCAGGTGGTCGCGCGCACGCCGGCGGTCGAGCGCGGCGGTGGAGCGCGCCAACGTCACCGACGCCAAGGTCGGCGGCATGGCGGCGGCGGCGGATCGGGTCGGCGACGTGGTGCGGCTGATCACCGACATCGCCGGCCGTACCAATCTGCTCGCGCTGAATGCCACGATCGAGGCGGCGCGTGCCGGCGAAGCCGGCAAGGGCTTCGCCGTGGTCGCCGGCGAGGTGAAGGCGCTGGCGACACAGACCGCCAAGGCGACCGACGAGATCGCCGCGCAGATCGGCGCGATCCGCGCCTCGACCGGCGAGGCGGTGAGCCGCGGTGCGCGACGTCAGCACGGCGATCGGCGAGGTGAACGAGGTCGCGACGGCGATCGCCGCGGCGGTTGAGCAGCAGGCCGCGGCGACACGCGAGATCGCGGCCAGCGTGCAGACCGTCACCGTCGCGACGCAGGACGCCACGCTTGCGATGCAGGAGGTATCGTCGATCTCGGAGCAGACCGATGCGGCAAGTGCCAAGGTTCTGGCGGGTGCCGCCGACGTCGGCCGCGATGCCGAAACGATGCGCGGCGAGGTGACACAGTTCCTGGCGGCGATGGCGGACGAAGGCGCAGGCACGGCGCGAGCAGCCGCTTAGCGCCGCCCCTCCCCCGCGAGAGGAGGAGGGGGGCTTTGAGTTACCGCGTCAGCTGTTGGGGCCGCGTTCCATCGACACCGGCTGCCAGCGGCGCAGCTTGGTGTTCTGCAGCACCGCCGGATTGACGCAGCTCATCGGCCACTTGCCTTCCAGCACCAGCGCCAGCTCGCGCCCGACGTGCCGCTTGCGCGCCGGATCGAAACGCGCCGAGGCGGAGGCGGTGTGTGCGCTCAGGATGACGTTGTCCATCTTCAGCAGCGGATTGTTGTTGCCCGGCGGCTCGATCTCCAGCACGTCGAGACCGGCATAGGCGATCCACTTCTCCTCCAGCGCCTTGATCAGCGCGGCCTCCTGCACGGTGGGCCCGCGGCCGGTGTTGATGAAGATCGCGGTCTTCTTCATCAGCCGGAAGTGCTTTTCGCCAAGCATGCCCTCCACTTCCGGCCGCGCCGGCGCATGCATCGAGACGAAGTCGGACTGCGACAGCACTTCCTCGAGCGTGCTCGGGATCACGCCGTGCTCCACCATGACCAGTTCCTCGATGAACGGATCATAGGCGAGGATGCGCAGGCCGAACGGCTTGGCGCGCTTGGCGACCGCGCGCGCGACATGGCCGAACGAGACCAGGCCGAGCGTCTGGCCCATCAGGCGGGGAATGTTCAGCAGCGCGGGGCGGCCTTCGCGCCACTTGCCCTCGCGCACCATGCGATCCTGCTCGATGGTGCGGCGGAAGCTGGACAGCAGCAGCATCATCGCATGGTCGGCGACTTCCTCGATGAACGTGTCGGGGCAGTTGGTCACCGGGATGCCGCGCGCGGTGGCGGCCTTCACGTCAACGCTGTCCACGCCGACGCTGCCAAGGATGATGCCGCGACACTTCTCGGGCAGGCCGTCGATGATCTTCTTGGTGAAGCGAATGCCCTTGGCATAGATGGCATCGGCGTCCTGGCAGAACTTGATGAAGCCGTCCTCATCGGTGGGGCCTTCGATGATTTCCGCATCGATGCCCTCCAGTGGTTCCATCTCCAGGTCGTAGCCACCGCCGGCGACGGTGAAGCTCGCGCCCGCGGGCGTGGCGATCTTGTATTTGGCCAAGTCTCGGTCTCCTTTCATCCGTCATGGCCGGCGTCGTGCCGGCCATCCATGTCTTCTGCCAGGCTCGCAAGTCGTGGATGGCTGGGGCAGGCCCGGCCATGACGACGGGAGCGGTTCAGTTCTTCGGCGGACGCGCGCGCACCGCTTTCTCGTTCACATCGATGCCCCAGCCGGGGCCCTTCGGCAGCACGAACTCGCCGTTCTCGATGGTGGGGACTGTGACATAGAATTCGTCGCGCCACGGGGCGCTGTCGATGTCGATTTCCATGACGCGGAAGTTTGGCGCGATCGCACTGAATGTGGCGCTGATCGCGCTGCACAGATGGCCGTAGAAATTGTGGGGTGCGACGTTGATTTCGTACACGTCCGCCATGGACGCGATCTTCAGCGACTCGTTCAACCCGTTCCAGATCACGTCGACTATCGCGACGTCGGTCGCATAGTTGTCGAAGAACGGCTTGAACTCGCGGCGGCCATGCAGCGTTTCGCACGACGCGATCGGGCAGTGCGCGCCGCGCTTGATCTCGGCAAGTGCCGGCGCGTCGTGCGTGTCGATCTCCAGCCATGTCAGGTTGAACGGCGCCACGGTTTCGGCGATGCGCTTGAAGCCCTCGGTCTTGAAGTTGAAGTTGATGTCGAGATGGATGCCCATCTCCGGTCCCACCGCGTTGCGAATGGCGGATAGCTGATCGGACACGCTGCGCAGCAACCGGTTGTCCCAGTTCAGTTCCGGCCAGCCTGGCGTGCGGCCGAACCCGGGGGTGTAAGACGTGGTCTTGCCACCTTCGATCGGAATGATGTTGGTCTTCAGCGCGCGGAACCCCGCGCGTTTCACTTCCTCGGCGTGGCGCGCCAGGTCGTCGTAGCTGTTCAGCGGTGGCACGCCCATCAGTGCCGCGCTGCGCACGCGGTAGGTGGCGAAATGCGACCAGTAGACCGGGATGCGGTCGCGGATCGGGCCACCGAACAGGGCGTAGACAGGCACGCCATAGGCCTTGCCGGTCACGTCCAGCAGCGCGTTCTCGATCGCCGCGATGGCTTGCTGGTTAATGCCGCCGCGCGATTGCCGGGTGAGCACGTGCAGGTGCTGGGTGATCTGCTCGTAGCGGCGTGGGTCGCGGCCGATCAGTACCGGCGAAAGCCCGCGGATCACGTCGGAAAGTCCGATCGAGCCGAAGCTTTCGTTGAATTCGGACCAGCCGATGATGCCATCGTCGGTGGTGACCTTGAGGAAGGAGAACATGCGCCAGCCGGCATCGGCCTGAAATGTTTCAACCCGTTCGATCTTCATGTTTCCTCCTGGGCGCTGGCGGGGCTTTTCAAGCACGGCGGTGCCTGAGCGGCAAGGCGCGCCCCTCCCCAACCCTCCCCCGCTGCGCGGGAGAGGAGTTAGGTCCAGGGCTTTTCGTGTAGGAAGCGATCGACCAGACGGTCGGCGCGGCTGCGTTCGGCGCGCTGCTGTGCGTGGAGCAGATTGCGTGGCGCCGAGCCGAGGTAGAAGCGCTCGTAATGCTCGTTGCGGCTGGCGAGCGCGGTGCCGGAGAAATCCCATGCGAGGCGGAAGATGCGGGCGCGCTGTTCGGCGTTCACGCCACCTGTGCCGGCGACGAATTCATCCAGCAGCGGCCGCAGGGTCGGATCGGCGAATTGCGCGGCGGTTGGCGTGGTCAGCAGGTTGTGCGCGCCGAGTTCGCGGATGATCTCGTTCACGCGCGGAAACCAGCGGGGCAGGCTGGTGCGCAAGGCGATCAGCGGCCGCACGTCGGGAAACCAGACGCCGTTGCCATGCTCATAGGAGTCAACCTCGGATGCGCGGATGGCGGAGCGCGCGAACTCGGCGAAGGTCCATATCTCGCCCAGCATCTGCTGTGCCTGCGGCAGCGAGGCATTGATCGTCTCGGCCATGCGCGTGGCGATGCCCCAGGCGAATGTCAGCTTGGTCTCGGCCCGGATCATCGCCTGCTGCATGATGTTGGGCCACCAGCTCGACCGCAGGATGCCGTTGTAGACAGCGAGGTTGCCGTCGATGAACAGGCGCTCGCGCGGTATCTCGACATTGTCGAAGATGACAAACGCATCCTGCTCGTCGAACCGGCTGGAGAACGGGTGATCGAACAGCGTGCCCGGTACCGAGACGCTGTCGCGGCACAGGAACTTCAGGCCCGGCGTCGCCATCGGGATCGCGAAGCTCAGCGCATGCGCTGGGTTTGCGTCCGGCATCGGCGCCGCGGGATACACCGCAATCTCGTCGGCGAACGGCGCCAGGGTTGCCAGCACGCGAACGCCTCGCACGACGATGCCGTGCTCGGTGTCGGCGACCTTGTGGAGCGCCACCTTGTTCAGACCCAGCGGCGTCGCGCCCTGTGCGCGATCGACTGTGGGATGGATGATGGCGTGCGTCAGCGACAGGTCGGCGCGCGCCATGTGCTTCTGGTAGCGCACGAGATTCGCCGCGCCCTCGTCGTTGCCGTTGATCGACCACTCGTCGTCCCGGCCCGCGAAGCCCGCATAGGTCACGTTGACGTAGTCCGGTGTGCGGCCCATCAGACCAACGGAGTATTCGGCGATCGCCTGGAGGCACGCGTGGCGGCGCTCGAGGTCCGCACGCGAGCGCGGGATCATATGGCTGACGTTGATCGGCTCGCCGGTTTCCGGATCCGGCATCAGGCAGACATCGGCCCGCTCGTGCTGGAGGTCGAACACCGCGGCGATGGCGTGCGCGGCACCGGACAAAGCGGGGTGCGACGCCGGGTCGGTCACCGCTCGCCGCCGAGCCAGACCTCACGCTGATCCCGCAGACCGCGGAGGAACTGCTCGCCCGTGCGTGCCGGCACAAGTTACTCCTTCACCGCTCCGGTCATCGAGGAAACATAGTACTCGACGAAGAAGGAGTAAATCAGCGCGACCGGCACCGAGCCCAGCAGAGAGCCGGCCATCAGCGTCCCCACTGATAGACATCGCCGGTCACCAGCTCGGCGAGGATCGCCACCGGCACGGTCGCCGGCCATGGCGGGCGACGAGTGGCGGCCCTTCGGCCGCCACAAGCATCTAGAACTTCGAAACCCGCGTCTCCTTCGCGGTGATGAACTCGAGCAGCGCCGGCTTGCCGGCCTGCGTCTGCTCGATGCCGCGCTGGATCGCCGCCTTGATCTGCGCCGGATCCGTCACGCGCTCACCGTAGCCGCCGAACGCCTTCGCCATGTCGGCGTAGTTGCCGGAGATGTCGGTGGAGCGGTACTTCTCGGTCGATACAGGCATCACCTTCAGCTCGATCGCCATGGAGAAGTTGTTCATCAGGCAGGACAGGATCGGGATGCGCTCGCGCACCGCGGTCTCGAAGTCCATGCCGGTGAAGCCAATCGCCGCGTCGCCCCAGAAGTTGATGCAGAGCTTGTCGGGCTTGGCCAGCTTGGCGCCCATCGCCAGGCCAAGGCCCATGCCAAGCTGCGTCGTCTTGCCCCAGCCGATATAGGACATCGGCTCGGTCGAGACCCAGAATGGCGAGATCTGATCGCGCGGGCTGCCGGCGTCGTGCGTGATGATGGTGTTCTTCTGGTCGGTGCCGGCCATCAGTTCCCAGATCACACGATACGGGCTGATCGGCGCGTCGTTCGAGTTCAGCAGCGGGCGCCACTGCGCCATCCATTCCTCGCGCACCTTGGTGATCTCGGCCACCACGTCCTTCGGGTCGCGGTTCGACTTGATGGACTGCGAGAGTTCGCCGATCAGGGCATCCAGGGTCAGGCCGGCATCGCCCACCAGGCCGACGGCGCTCACCACGTCCTTGTTCAGATGGTTCGGATCCAGCGTGGCGTGGATGAACTTCTTGCCCTTGGGGAACTTGATGCCGAAGTTGGTCTCGGTGAACGAGCAGCCGATGCCGATGATCAGATCGGCATTGGTCACGAAGTGATGCACCGTCTTGGGCACCGCGTTGCCGCCGGAGCCGAGCGACAGCGGATGGTTTTCGGGGAACGAGCTCTTGCCGCCGAGGCTGGTGGTGACCGGCGCGCCGAGCAGTTCGGCGAATTTGCGAAGCTGCGGCCAGGCCTCGGCCCAATGGACGCCGGTGCCCGCGTAGATCACGGGGCGCTTCGCCGCGAGGATTGCCGCGGCCGCCTTGCGCACATCGGCTGGATCGGGACCCGACTTGGCGCGGCTGACCGGCGTGTAGTCGAGTTCGCCGATGTCCTCGTTCCAGATGTCGGTGGGGATTTCGACGATGGCCGGGCCGCTGCGTCCGTTGCGCAGGTTACTGAACGCGCGGCGCAGCGCGTTGGCGACCTCGCCCGGTACGATCAGGTGCTCGGAGATCTTCGCCACGCCGCGCATTTCGCGTGACGCGCTGAAGTTCGGATCGATGCCGGCGATGCGGCGCGGATAGCCCTGTGGAACCACCAGCAATGGGACCGACTCGCTGTAGGCCTGGGCGACGCCGCCGTAGGCGTTTTCACTGCCCGGGCCGTGCTGCATGCAGAAGGCGCCGATCTTCCGGCCCGACGTGACGCGGGAGATCGCGTCCGCCATATGCAGGCCGATGCGCTCCTGGCGCACGATGATCGGACGGATGTCCGCGGCGGCGGCATATTCCAGCAGATGGTTGACGGGATAGCCGCAGAGGATCTCGATCCCCTCGCGTTTCATAATCTCGGCAACAGCTTCGCCAACCTTCATCGCTTGCGTTCCCTCTATGTTGGGGTGGTGACGATGAGGGTAGGACCCGCGCCGCGCGGTGGCAACGGGCGGCGCGCGAGCGTCAGTTGGCTACGGTCGCATCGATCCTGGCGATCAGTTCTGGCGACAACGCTCCGGCGTCGGCGGCCGCAACGCACTCCGCCAGCTCCTGGCGGTTCTTCACGCCCAACACCAGCGTGTCGATCTCGAGCGACAGCGCGTAGCGGTGCGCTATCACCGCCGGGTTCTCGCCGATCTCGGCACAGAGTTGGCGGAAGCCTGCGGCACGTCGATAGTCGAGGACCTCGGCGTGGTCGTCCGGCAAAGGCCGATCGATCGCCGCGGTGAGCGCGCCGGCCTGCACCGCGCGGATGCCCATGACTCCGACGCCGTTGGCGTGGGCCGCCGCCATGATCGTGCGCGGCCTGGCGCGGCCGTTGAAGAACTTCAGTCCGCCCGGCGAATCCAGCAGGTTGGCGATGCACTGAACGGCGGCCGGGGCGGGACGTTCGCCGATCACGCGGACGATGGTGTCGGGGTGGCCGATGCCGGTCAGTCCCCAGGCGCCGATCAGTCCCTCGGCCACCAGCTTCTCGAACGCCGGCCGGACATGGGCAGCGAACACCGGGTAGGGAGTGATCCGGCTGCCGGCGTCGCCCCATCCCGCCGCGTATGTCTCATCCGGTACCACGTTCGAGTGCAGGAAGAACAGGTCGAGCCGGGGCAGGCGGAGGCGTTTCAGGCTGGCCTCGATCGAGCGGCGCAGGATCGGCTCGATCTCGTGGGGCGGCGGGTTGCCCAGATTGCACTTGCTGGTGACGCGGACGCCGGCGGGAAGCTGACCGGCAAAGGCCGCGCCGACGACTTCCTCGGCCTTGCCATCGCCGTAGCGGGGTGCCAGGTCGAACAGATTGATCCCGGCCGCGGCGGCGGCATGCACCGTGGCGACGCACTCGTCGAACGTGGTCGGGCCCCAGAGCATCCCCAGCCCGCCGCCGCCGAGAGTAAGGGCGGAGACCGGCGGCAGACGGCCGAAGGGATTCTGCTGCATGGGCTGGATTCCTGATTGCTGGATGGTACGCTCCGGTCCGGCGAGCAGCCGTTAGGGTCGTCGTTCACTCTGGATGGCGACCCCTGCCAAGAACAAGCGAGCGCACGACGCAAATCCCGTTGTCGTGAACAAATCTAGATAATCAGTTTGAATATCGTCGCTTGATTAAGCGCAAAGTCGGAGGCCGTGGTTCAACCCTGGTCGGCGCCGGAAATGCTGGCGGCACGTTGACTTCGGTCGACCACCCGCTATAAGCCGCGCTCTCCTGGCTGCCGGGGTTCCTGGCGGCCCGTGTGGTTTTGGGAAGTCGCGCGATGTTCGCAGTGATCCGCACCGGCGGGAAGCAATACCGGGTGACGCCGAACGCGGTGCTGAAGGTCGAGAAGCTGGAGGCCGAACCCGGCGCCACGGTCACCTTCACCGATGTGCTGGCGGTGGGCGTGGACGGCGGCGTGACGCTCGGCGCTCCCACGGTGGCGGGCGCGTCGGTGACCGCGACGGTCATCGCGCAGGACCGGCTGGACAAGGTCATCATCTTCAAGAAGCGCCGCCGGCAGAACAGCCGGCGCCGGAACGGGCATCGCCAGCACGTCACCGTGCTGCGCGTCGCCGGCTTTGCGCAGGACGGGCAGCCGCTGGCTGCCGAGGCGACGGCCGATGTCCAGCCTGCCGAACCCGGACCGGCTGCGGCCGATGCGGCTGAATCGCTTGGTGTCGTGTCCGGCGAAGACCCAGAGAATGTAGCCCCGGACGCCGATCCGGGAGTGGCTCCGCAGGAGTAGTCGCGCATGGCACACAAGAAGGCAGGCGGCTCGTCGCGCAACGGCCGCGATACGGCAGGCCGGCGGCTCGGCATCAAGAAGTTCGGCGGCGAGGCGGTAATCGCCGGCAACATCATCGTCCGCCAGCGCGGCACCAAGTGGAAGCCGGGCAACAATGTCGGGCCTCGGCCGCGACCACACGATCTTCGCGCTGATCGACGGCAAGGTGGAGTTCAAGCGCCGGTCGGACGACCGCGTGCATGTCTCCGTCGCACCGCTGCCGGCTGCCGCCGAGTAAGGCGCCGGACCCTTTTGCGTTGGCAGCGGGGGTCGGCGCCAGCCGGCCCCCGTTTTCGTTGGGTGCGAGCAGATGAAGTTTCTCGACGAGGCGCAAGGTCCACCTGCGCTCCGGCGACGGCGGCGATGGCGTGGTCGCGTTCCGCCGGGAGAAGTTCATCGAGTTCGGCGGCCCGGATGGCGGCGACGGCGGCAAGGGCGGCGACATCGTGTTCGAGGCGGTGGAAAACCTGAACACGCTGATCGATTTCCGCTACACGCAGCATTTCCGCGCGAGGAAGGGCGGCAACGGCGCCGGCTCCGACAAGACCGGGGCCGGCGCGCCAAACGTGGTGATCAAGGTGCCGGTCGGCACGCAGATCCTGGCCGAGGACCGCGCGACGCTGCTGGCGGACCTGGATGTGCCGGGCGGCGCGTGGTGCTGCTGCGCGGCGGCGACGGCGGGTTCGGCAACACGCACTACAAGTCGTCGACCAACCGGGCGCCGCGGCGTGCCGACAAGGGCTGGCCGGGCGAGGAGCGCTCGGTGTGGCTGCGGCTGAAGCTGATCGCCGATGCCGGGCTGGTCGGGCTGCCGAATGCCGGGAAGTCCACCTTCCTGGCCGCGGTGTCGGCGGCGCGGCCGAAGATCGCCGACTATCCGTTCACCACGCTGCATCCGCAGTTGGGCGTGGTGCGGCTGTCGGCGGCGGAGGAGTTCGTGCTGGCTGACATCCCCGGCCTGATCGAGGGCGCGCATGAAGGAGCGGGCCTGGGCGACGCGATTCCTCGGGCATGTCGAACGCTGCGCGGTGCTGCTGCATCTGATCGATGGCGCGGCCGGCGACGTGGTGCGCGCGTGGCGTACCGTGCGCGAGGAACTGGCGGCCTACGGCGGCGGTCTGGCGGACAAGCCGGAGTTGATCGGGCTGAACAAGCTCGACGCGATGACCCCGCGCGAGGCGGCGGCACGAAAGGCGGCGCTGGCGAAGGCGTCGGGGCGGCGGGTGATGCTGCTGTCGGGTGCGACGGGCGAGGGCGTGCCGGAGGTGTTGCGCGCGCTACAGGAGATGATTGGGGCAGCCAGGCGGGAGAAGGCTGCGTGAGCGCCAGGGCAACACTGTTCCTTCTCCCCCCAATCCCCCCGCGAGGGGAGGGGGAGGATTTGGCGGTGAGTCCCTCGCTTGCGTCGGCCCAGCGGCTGGTGGTGAAGATCGGCAGCGCGCTGGTGGTGGACCCTGACGAAGCGGCGCCCCGCACCGCGTGGCTCGACGGCGTGGCCGGCGATATCGCATTGCTGCGGGCGCGTGGTGTTGACGTGATCATCGTCTCCTCGGGTGCGATCGCGCTGGCGCGGCGCTCGCTGGGCCTGCACCAGCGCCGCCTCCGGCTGGAGGAACAGCAGGCCGCCGCCGCGGTCGGCCAGATCCGCCTGGCGCAGGCCTGGAGCGAGGCGCTGTCGGCCAAGGGGCTCACCGCCGCGCAGTTGCTGCTGACTCTCGACGACACCGAAGACCGCCGCCGCTACCTCAACGCGCGCGCCACGCTGAACACGCTGCTCGCCATCGGCTGCATCCCGGTGATCAACGAGAACGACACCGTTGCGACAACCGAGATCAGGTTCGGAGACAACGATCGCCTCGCCGCACGTGTCGCCGAGATGGTGCAGGCCGACCAGCTCGTGCTGCTGTCCGACATCGACGGCCTCTACACCGCCGATCCGCGGCGCGACAAAGCCGCCGCGCATATACCGGTCGTTGCTGCCATCACACCGGAGATCGAGGCGATGGGTGGCGAACCGCCGCCGGGTTATTCGTCCGGTGGGATGCAGACCAAGTTGGTGGCGGCGCGCATCGCCACGCAGGCGGGCTGCGCGATGGCGATCGCCTTCGGACATACCGAGCACCCGCTTGCAGCGCTCGAAGCCGGCGCGCGCTGCACCTGGTTTCTCGCCGCACCGGAGGGCCGCTCCGCGCGCAAGCGCTGGATTGCGGGCGCGCTGGCACCACTCGGCGCATTGGTGGTGGACGCCGGTGCCGCACGCGCGCTTGCGGCGGGTCGTTCGCTGTTGCCGGCAGGCGTGCGCTCGGTCGATGGTACATTCCAGCGCGGCGATCCGGTCGTGGTGTGCAATGCGGCCGGCAAGGCGCTGGCACGTGGTCTGTCCGCCTATGCCAGCACCGATGCCGAACGCATTGCCGGTCATCGCTCCGACGAGATCGAGGCGATCCTCGGCTGGCGCGGGCGCGACGAAATCATTCATCGTGACGACCTCGTCTTGCTTTGAACGGCTTGGCAGCGGCAGACTGACACCAGAGGGACGTCGGTGATGCACATCGAGACCGAAGCTACCCAGCATCTGCAACGCGCCGCGGCGGCGGCGCGCAGTGCCTCGCATGTACTGGCACGAACGCCGGACGCTGAACGCAATGCGGCCTTGCGCGTGATGGCGGCGTCCTTGCGGTCGCAATCATCCGACATCATTGCCGCCAACGCTGCCGATCTTGCTGCCTGCACCGGCAGTTCCGCATTCCGCGATCGACTTGCGCTGAACACGGCGCGTGTCGATGCCATGGCCGCGGGACTGGAAGACATCGCACGGCTGCCCGATCCGCTCGGGCGCACACTCGCTGACTGGACGCGGCCGAATGGTCTGCGGATCCAGCGTGTCGCCACGCCGATCGGGGTGATCGGCATGATCTACGAGAGCCGCCCCAATGTCGGCGCCGATGCCGCCGGCATCTGCCTGAAGTCGGGCAACGCGATCATCCTGCGCGGCGGGTCGGAAAGCGTGCGCAGCGCGGCGGCGATCAATGCCGCCCTGCTCGCCGGGCTGCGTACCGTCGGATTGCCGGAAGCCTGCGTGCAGATCGCGCCTGATGCGGACCGCGCCTATGTCGGGGCAATGCTGTCGGCGGCGGGTCTGCTCGACCTCATCGTGCCGCGCGGCGGAAAGTCATTGGTCGAGCGCGTGCGGCGAGAGGCGCGCGTACCGGTGCTGGCACACGCCGAAGGGCTTTGCCACACCTATGTCCACGCCTCCGCCGATCATGCGATGGCGCGCCACATCGTGGCCAACGCCAAGATGCGTCGCACCGGCATCTGCGGCGCCACCGAGACTCTGCTGATCGATCGCGCGATCGCGCCCGCGTTGCTGCCCGCGATCATCGCCGATCTGCGGCAACTCGGCTGCGACTTCCGCGCCGATGCACCGGCACGCGACATCGTGCCCGATCTTCCCGCGGCGAATGCAGCGGACTTCGATACCGAGTGGCTGTATGCGGTTCTGTCGGTCGCCGTGGTCGATGACGTCGATGCCGCGCTCGCGCATATCGCGCGCCACGGCTCCGAACACACCGATGCGATCGTGGCGGAGGATGCGGCGGCGGCGCAGCGCTTCCTGAGCGGCGTGGACAGCGCGGTGGCACTGTGGAACGCGTCGACGCAGTTCTGCGATGGCGGCGAGTTCGGCTTCGGCGCCGAGATCGGCATCGCCACCGGACGCATCCACGCGCGCGGTCCGGTGGGCCCGGAGCAACTGACCACCTATCGCTATCTGGTTATCGGCACTGGGCAGGTGCGCCCCTGAACGCGTCGCGCTGGCATGAGCCGATCCCTCGCTTCGGCGATCGAAGGCGCATGCGCATCGGCCTGCTTGGCGGTTCGTTCAATCCGGCGCATGCCGGCCATCGCCACATCATCGATCTCGCACGACGCCGGTTGCGGCTGGATCAGGTCTGGCTGCTGGTGTCGCCCGGCAATGTCTTGAAGCCGCGACACGGCATGGCGCCGTTCGAGCAGCGATTGGCATCCGCGCGCAGCCTCGCCGATGGCCGTCGCGTCATCGCCAGCGCGATCGAGGCGTTGTTCGGCACGCGCTACACCATCGATACGCTGCGCCGCCTGCTGCGGCAGTTTCCGCGCACCCGCTTCGTCTGGCTGATGGGCGCCGACATACTTCAGCAGTTGCCGCGCTGGCGTCGCTGGCTGGAGTTCGTTCGCCGGGTTCCATTCGCCGTATTGCCGCGGCCCGGACACAATCATCGCGCGTTGTCGGGCCATGCGGCACGCCGGCTCTCCCATGCAAGACGACCTGTGCGATCCGCCGCGGTGCTGATCGAATGCGCGGCACCCGCCTGGGTATTTCTGAGCGTGCCGCAGCACGCCGCCTCGGCCACCGCGATACGCGCCAACCAAGGAGCCATGCCATAGCCAAGCCGCCGAAACCGTTCTCGCCCGCGCGACATCGCGCCGCCCCGCGCAAGAAGGTTGCCAAACCGACGCTGGCTGCCGCCGACAAGACTCCCGGCACGCCACGCAAGAAGACGATCGCGGCCGGCCCGCGACCCATCGGGGCGCACCGCACGCACAAGGCCGAGCCATCGGCGTTGGAGCGGCTGCAATCGGTGATCGTCGGCAGCCTGGAGGACGACAAGGCGCAGAACGTCGTCACGCTCGATCTGGCAGGCAAGGCGTCGTTCTGCGATCGGATGGTGATCGCGACCGGGCTTGCCGACCGGCAGATTGCCGCGATGGCCGAGCATCTGTCGGAGAAACTGCACGACGCCGGTTTGCAGCGCGTGCAGGTGGAAGGCGCCGGCGGCGCCGACTGGGTGCTGATCGACGCCGGCGACATCGTGGTGCATCTGTTCAAGCCGGAGGCGCGCGCGATGTATGCGCTGGAGAAGATGTGGGGTGCCGAACTCGACGAGGTCGGGTAGCGGTTACGGTCTCATGGCTTGCCCGGGCTCATTGTTTGCCCTGGTGCCCGAGTGCCCAGACGTAGTCGGCGACCGCGGCGACTTCGGCCTGCGAGAGTTGGGCGCCGCCCTTCGGCGGCATCGCGCCGGAGTGCTCCTTTCCCTTCGGCACACCGCTGTCGATCGTCTGGGTGATCGCCGCGACGGTGCCATCGCCCCATAGCCACTTGCCGCTGGTCAGATCGGAGCCGACCGCCGAGCCCTTGCCGTCGCTGCTGTGACAGCCCGAGCAGGTTCCCTCGGCGACTTGGCCGTGGAAGATACGATCGCCCAACGCGACCTGGTCGGGTGAGCCGCCGGGCGGAATGGGCAGGCCGGCATCCGGGTGGACGCCTTCCGGCGGCGAGGCATTGCGCGCCGAAGCCTGTGCGGCGGCAGGCGTCGGGGCCGCGGCCGCTATCCCGCTGGACTTGCTGCCCGTGTAGGTGACCCGCCAGATGCGGCCGCCGATATCGTCCGCGATGTACAGGGATCCGTCAGGCCCGACCGCGAGCCCGGTCGGCCGGTGTGCCGCGCGGCCAGGCTCCTTCACGGCCCCGGCAAATCCGTCGGCGAACACGACGAACGGACCGGCTGCCTTGCCGCCGACCAGTCGCTGGAACACGACATTGTATCCGCCCTGCGGCGACGGCGCGCGGTTCCACGAGCCGTGGAACGCGAGGAAGGCGCCGTCCTTGTAGGCGGACGGGAACTGGCTGCCCTCATAGATCAGCATGTCGTTCGGCGCCCAGTGGGCCGGGAAGGCGGCGGCCGGTGCCTGCTTCTGCGCGCAGATGCCTACCGTCTTGCCGCCGTCGCCGCCATATTCCGGCGCCAGCACCAGCTTCTTCTGGTCGTAGTCGTAATAGCACTCCGGCCAACCGAAATCCGCCCCGCGCCGCAACTGAACCAGTTCCTCCGCTGGCTCGTTGGCACCCTGGATGGGCTTGTAGAGGCTGGGGAAATTCTCCGCCAACTGGTCGCGACCGTGCTGGGTCGCGAATATCCGGCCGGTGGAATTGAACGAGAAGCCCTCGCCGTTGCGCAGACCGGTGGAGAAGCGTTCCGCCGGCGAGAAGTGCTGATCCAGCTTGTTGGCGTCGTAGCGCCAGGTGCCGCCGCGGGTCTCCAGTTCCGTACACGGCTTGTTGCCGAGTACGTTCGGCATGCGGTTCTGGCTCTGGCAGGAGTTCGTGGCCGATCCGAGATCCACGTAGAGGTTGCCCTGTTTGTCGATCTGGAAGGGATGCATCGGGTGGTCGCCGGTGAGCGGTAGCCCCGATACCACCGTTTCGGGTGCCGCGGTCGGGGCGATGCCATTCGGCGGCAGCGCGTATCGCACGATGCGGTCGTTGGTCTCGGCGTAGACGTAGTTCTTGTAGACCGCGATGCCGGTGCCGCCCGCGTTGCCTTCCGCATGCGTGGGGCCGAAGCGGACGATGTTGTCCGCGTGCCCGTCGCCCTTGGTGCTCTGGAGCGCGATCAGGAAGCCGCCGGGCGGTGGCGTGTCGTTGTGATAGTACCGGCCGCTCCAGGTGTTGACATAGACCACGCCGTTCGGAGCCACAGCGAGGTGACGCGTATGACCGAGCTTGTCGGCGACCACGGTGGCGCAGAACCCGGGAGAGAGCGTGATGCCGCCATTGTCGCCGGGACAGGCCGCGGTCTGGGCGCGCGCCGGCACCGCAGCGGCGAGCAATAGCGTGGCGGTGAAAGCGGCGGCGGGGATGAGCGAGGGCAGTCCTCCGAACTTCTTATGAGAGTTCATCAGTGCAAACTCCAGGGCGTCTGTGCGGCCTTGGCAGAGGCTGCCATGGCGCATCCGGCGGCAAAAGGGCGGCCCCAATCGCAATCGCGTGCGTCGGCTGGGTGTGGCTAGGCCACCTCGACCGCGGCGGTCAGCGGAGATGCTGCCGCCATCGCCGCCTCGACGGTCAGGTCCGTCATGCGCCCGCTGCCTGCGACGACCGAGGCGGCTCGCGGTCCCGTTGGCGCGTATTCCTGCACCGGCGTTGGGCCGAACAGGCCGAGTGTCGCGGTGCCAGAGGAGGCGGCGAGGTGCATCAGGCCAGAGTTGTTGCCGATGAAGAGAGCGCAGCGCGCGAGGCACGCGGCGGCCTCGGGCACACTGAGCCGGCCGACCAGATCGATCGCGTCGGGCAGCGCGGCCAGCAGCGGGGCGGCCATAGCGCGTTCCGCCTCGCCGGGTCCTGCGAACACGACGGGCAGCGCACCGGTCAGCGGGCCGTTCGACAGCGCACGGAACAGCGCCGCAAAGCGTTCCGCCGGCCAGATCTTTTGCTGCCAGTTCGCGGTTGGTCCCAACCCGACGGCGGGGCGGCCAGCCGGCAGCAGGACGGCCGCTCGGGCGCGATCCTCGGGCGCGGTCCAGGCCACCGGCAGCGGCGGCGGATCCAGCCCGAGCACCGCGGCAAGCTGGGCGATCTTATGGCCGGGGCGCCGTCGCATCACGGCGCGGCGGCGCGTCGGAACCATCCAGGCGATCGTCGAGCCGCGGATGTCCACCACCAGGTCCCACAGCGTGCTGACGGCGCCGGCCCAAAGCGGCAGCCAGTGCAGGCGGTACGGCTGCTTGTCGAGCACGATGGTCCGCTCGCGGTTCGGCATGCGCGCGAACACGCCCTCGGCCACGGGACCGCAGGCGACGGTGATCCGTGCGTCGGGGTGGGTGCGAATCAGGTGGTCCAGCAGGCCGGTGGACAGTACCGCATCGCCGAGGCGGTTGGAGGTGACGAACAGGATGCGCATTACATCGGCGGATTAGCAGTGGAAGGACGGTTGTGCGAGCGGGCGGCGCCGTCCTGTCGGTTTGGCTCAGCTTGAAGCCTGGCCCATATGAGCCTACTTCCTGGCATCGTTTGATACCTGAGGCGCGATGTATCCCATCGAAATTGCCAAGGTTTCCGCTGCGCTCGGCGGCGCTCGGGCGCTTGGGCGCGATCCCCATTCCGTGGGCGAATTGTCCGATGCAATTGCTCAGGGCCTGCCGCGTGCCGTCGTCCCGGCATTGGCCGCTCAGGCCGCGCCGAATCGGGACGGGTTGCGGCGTCGGGTCGCGGCGCTCGTGGTCTCGCCGGCCACCTACAAGCGCAGCCGCATCCTATCGCCGGCTGCCAGCGAACGCGCCGAGCGCCTGGCCCGCATCACCGCTCTGGCACAGCAGGCATTCCGAGATCACGATAAGGCCAGAGAGTGGCTGAATGCGCCGCATCTGCTTTTGGCCAACCGCACCCCTATCGAAGTCGCGGCGACTGACCTTGGCGCCCGGATGGTCGAGCGCGTTCTGACCAACATCGAGTTCAGCTTGCCGGTCTGATTTCCCGATGCGCGTCGTGCGATTGGGAACGGACGCCCATCCCATCTGGGATGGAGGCGGTGCCGCCGTTCGTGGGGGGCGCTGGAATCCCTCGGGCTTTCCGGTGATCTATGCCGCCGGCTCGCTGTCGCTGGCGATGCTGGAATTCCTCGCGCAAGGCAAGGACTTCGATCGGACATTCCTGGTGGAGGCCGTTATTCCGGACGACGTGGCGATCGACGATCTGACGGACCGTCCGCCACCGAACTGGCGTGAACTCGACAGCCCGACTGCGTTGCGTGCCGGTCGCGACTGGCTGGTGGCGAGACGTACGGCGGTCCTCCGTGTTCCGTCCGCGCTGGTGCCGCGCGAAGCGAACTTCATGATCAATCCAGCCCACCCCCAAGCTACTCGCATTCGACCGACCGATCCTGCGCCGTTGGACCGGGATCCGCGACTGTTCGGACCCAGGAGGTAGGGGCGCGGCAGTCGCAGCGGCGCCACGCGGCATGCGTCACGGTGGCCTGGCTGCGGACGACCCGATAAGCTGGCAGTCCCACCGTCCGAGTGAACCGCCATGTCCCTCCCGGCCATCTCCCTCGTCGCCGTGCCCGGCCGTCGCCGCCAGACGCTCGACATCGCGCGCGACATCGAGCGGCGTGGTTTCGCCGGCATCTACACACCCAGCATGTACGGCAACATGTCGCAGTGCGAGGCGATGGCGTGGAACACCGAGCGGATACCGTTCGGCACCGCCATCGCGCCGATCTATGCGCGCACCATCCTGGATTTCGCGCAGAGCGCCGCGTTCATGCACGAGGTCTCCGGCGGTCGCTTCCGTCTCGGTATTGGCGTGGCGCACGCGCCGGGCCATCAGCGCATGGGCGTCACCGCCGGCAAGCCACTCGGCGACACCCGTGCCTTCGTCGAGAGGCTGCGCGCGGTGGAAGGCCTGGGCGAGTTCCCGCCGATCATCATCGCGGCGCTGCGGCAGAAGATGGTTGCGCTGGCGGGCGAGATCTCTCAGGGCGTGGTGTTCGCCAACGCCGCGCGTTCGCACATGGCGGCATCGCTGGCGGCGCTGCCGGCGGACAAGCGGAACGACGCGGGCTTCTTCATCGGCAACATGCTGCCGACCTGCGTCAGCGACGATGTCGAGGCGGCCAGATCCCTGTGCCGCAAGAACCTGATCCACTATGCGTTCCTGCCGAACTACCGCAACTATTGGAAGGAGGCGGGTTACGTCGAGGAGATGACAGAGATCGAACGTGCCATCGCAGAGGGGCGCCGCGACGATGTGCCGCGCTATCTGACCGACCGGTGGCTGGCGGACGTGTCGTTGTTCGGACCGGCGTCGCGCGTGCGCGAAGGCGTGGAGGCATGGCAGGCGTCGGGGGTGCACACGCCGGTGATTGTGCCGTCATCCACGTCGGGCGGTCAGCTCAAGGCGCTGGAAGAGATCTTCGCGACGTTCGACTGACAGAGAAACGGCGGCCCGAAGGCCGCAGTTGGTGTTCGTTACGGCATGTCCCAGGACCCTTTGGGTGCGACCCTCTGGCGTTATTGAGCCAGTGGAACGCGGACCCCGGGTTTCAGGTTCCGCACATTCGCATCGTGGACCGCAGATCGCTCAGTGCATCGAAACGGCGGATCTCGCCCATCAGGTCGCGTGCCGTCGCGCCGCCGAGGATCGGTTCGGCGAGCGAGGTGAATTTCTCCTCGAGCCGTCTGCCCTGTTCAGCGATATCGGTCGCGGGAATGCCGGCGTCATGCGTTGCCGTGACACGCCGACCGTCGGTCAGCACCAGTTCCAGATCGGCGATCGTATTCGGCCGGCCATTCTGGAAATCGAATTCCACCTTGTCGCGCAACGCGACCAGGGTGGGATCGGCAGCCGTCGCCTCGGAGTAGCTGGCCAGACCACCTGTATCCACGCCAGCGAGCGCCATCGCCGTGGTCAGGCGCAGGCTGAACTTCGCCTCCAGCCCGGTGCGGGGCGCGGGTATGTTGCAGACGCGGTCACAGGTTTCATCCAGGCTCAGTCTGATGCGCGCGATGCTGTCGGGCGTCAGGCCGTGCTGCTCGCGCAACTTGCGTGCCGCCTCGATTGGCGCGTGCGTCATGTAGCAGGCGGCATGATACTTGAAGAGGTTGTTGCGGATGTGGAAACCGCCAGGCGGCTCGGCCAACGCGTCGGCCGGGTTGAAGTCGGGGCTATGCGTGCGAGAAAAACCTTGCGGGCATTCCAGCACATCGGCGCGGCTGGTGAAGCCGCGCTGTGCCAGCCGCGCGGCGAGCAGTCCGTGATACGCTGCCTTGCCGGCGTGCAGTGGCTTGCACATGGTGCCGAACATCGACTTCAGGCCCGCCGCCTGGGTTCCCGCGATGCCGAGGGCGGTTGCGAATTTCTCCGCGTCCAGTCCGAGCAGATGCGCACACGCCGCGGCCGCGCCGAAGCTGCCGAGTGTGCCGGTGGCGTGGAATCCGAGTACGTTGTAATGGCCCGGCGCGAGCAGCAGGCCCAGCCGGCATTGCAGTTCGTAGCCCGCGACGAAAGCGGTCAGCACATCGCGGCCCGCGCTGCCGCGCTCTTCCGCCAGCGGCAGCAGTGCCGACAGCAGCACCACCGACGGATGACCGGTCATCGCCATGTTCACGTCATCGAAGTCGAGTGCATGCGACGCGGCGCCGTTCACCAGCGCGGCGGACAGCACGGGCAGGCGTGCCGCATGGCCGATCACCGTCGCGACCGGAGCGCCGCCCTGTTCCTGCGTCTCCGCCAGCAGGATGTCGGTCAGTTCCTCCTTCGCCCCGGCGAGCGTGCACGCGACGTAATCCAGCACGCATTGCCGCGCCAACATGCGCACATCGTCCGGCAGGTCGGCGTAGCTCAGCGTGCGCGCCTGTTCCGCCAGCGCGCGGGTGAGGCCCTGTGACGCCCCCTGGGAAGTGATGTCGGTGATGACGTTCATGTCGTTTCCTCTCAACGTCCCCGGAATTCCGGCTTGCGCTTCTCGTTGAAGGCGCGGATGCCCTCGCGGCGATCCTCGGTGGGCACCATGCGGTTATACGCCTCGATCTCGAACATCATGCCGCTGGCGAGGTCCATGTTCAGCCCGTAATTCACCGACTGCTTGATCTGCCGCGTCGAGATCGGCGCGTTGTTGGCGATGATCGCCGCAGTCTCCAGCGCCTCGGCCAGCAGCGTTTCGGCCTTGCAGATGCGGTTCACCATGCCCCACTCGAACGCCTGCTGCGCGGTGAAGGGCCGGCCGGTGAGCAGGATCTCTTTCGCCCGTCGCGCACCCACCGCACGTGGCAGGGTCTGCGTGCCGCCTGCGCCTGGCATGATGCCGAGCGTCACCTCGGTCAACGCGAAGCGCGCGTGCTCGGCGGCATAGATGAAGTCGGCGCAGAGCGAGATCTCCATGCCGCCGGCATAGGCGGCGCCGTTCACCGCGGCGATGATCGGCACTGGGCAATGGATGATGGCACGGATGGCGCGCTCGAAGATCAGGTGCTGGTCCTGCCACTGCTGATCGGTCATGCCGTTGCGCTCTTTCAGGTCGCCGCCGGCACAGAACGCGCGCGAACCGGCGCCAGTGAGCACGATGCAGCGCTGTTCGTTGGGTGCGCCGGCGATGGTGTGGAACAGATCGAGCAGGTCGAGGCCCATCTGCGTGTTCATCGCGTTGGCGACCTCGGGGCGGCTCAGCGTGACCAGCAGCGTGTTCGGCTGTGGCTCCGATGCCTGTAATGTCGCGTATGTCTTCGGCATGGCAGCATTCCGGTCGCTCGTCGGAAGAGTGCTCGTGCGCAAACCAGGAGGTCCAGTGGCACAGCCATCCACACAAGATGCGGGGTTGCGCGGCGCGGTTCGGCTCGTCGCGCTACTGAACCTCGGCTATTTCGGCATCGAGTTCGCGGTCGCCGTCGCGATCGGCTCGGTGTCGCTGTTCGCCGACAGCATCGACTTTCTGGAAGATGCCTCGGTCAATCTGCTGATTGCGGTCGCGCTGGGCTGGACGCCACGCGGTCGCGCGCGGCTCGGCATGGCGCTGGCGGGCATCCTGCTGGTGCCGGGGCTGGCCACGATCTGGACCGCATGGACGAAGCTCATGGCACCGTCGGTGCCCGCGCCACTGCCGCTGTCAGTGACCGGCCTCGGCGCTCTGGCGATCAACCTGTTCTGCGCGTTCATCCTCGCCGAGCTATCGCCACCACCGCGGCAGCCTGACGCGGGCAGCCTTCCTGTCGGCCCGCAACGACGCACTCGCGAACGTCGCGATCATCGCTGCCGGCTGGTGACCGCTCTGTTTGGCACTCGGTCTGGCCGGACCTGATCGTCGGTCTCGGCATCATGGTGCTAAACGCGGACGCAGCCCGCGAGGTGTGGACGGCGGCCCGCGAGGAACACGCCGCAGTGCCATGATCGCCTCGTTCGACTACCCCTCGACCAGCGCCTTGAGGCGCGCGAGCGCCTCGTCCCAGTGCCGCGAGATGCCGTCGAGATAGGTGCGCATTGCCTCGATGCGCGCGGGCTCCAGGTGATAGAGGCTTTCGCGCCCGGACTGCTCGCGCCCTACCACGCCGGCGCTCTCCAGCACGTGCAGATGCTTGGTGACTGCCTGCCGCGTGAGCGCCGATCCTTCCGCAAGCCGCGAGATGGACAGCGGCGTGCCGTCGCTGAGTTTGCGGACCAGGGAGAGCCGCGTGGCATCGCCGAGCGCGGCAGAACACCGCCACCGGATCGATGCGGGCGGCGCGCGATCTATGTCGCGTCGCCAAGGTATTGCGCGACATTCTGCACCTGGATCGACCAACCCCGCTCGTTCATGCGGAAAGCCTCGTCGCGCCGGTGCGCCGGAAGCGCGGCAAAACCCGATTCGACCACGGTCAGCGCAGTCCCGCCAGGTATGGCCTCGAGCGTGAACTCCACCAGCGTCGTGCGGCTCCGAGGAATAATCGACGGCGGGATCGATGGCGTAGGGGTGCCAGGTGAATGAGAACAGCCGTTCGGGCTCCATGCGCTGCACGGTTGCGGTCATGGTCAGGTGCTCGGCGCCCGGCCACGTGATCTGGCCGCGAGCCTGCTGTCCCGGCACGAACGGCCCTTCGAGCGCCACGTGAAACCACGTGCCGAACTCGCGGTGATCGGTCAGCGCCCGCCATACGCGCGAAACCGGCGCCTTCAGCTCGATTCGCTTCTCGATGCGATCGTCCATCGGCAACCTCCTGGTTGCCAGTCTATATAGCCCGATTCCGGAAATGCGCAATCAAATGATTGCGCATTATGGCGACGATCAGTGCCGCCGCGCCAGGAACTCGCGGCCCGCCGGGGTGATACGGACCATCGCACAGCCCTCCATCCGTGTGTGCTCGATGAGACCGCGCTCGTTCGCGTCTTCCCACACCGGCAGGCGAGGGCACGACGTGCGCCAGGCTTCCATCACCTCATGGTAAGGCCGCGCCTCCCGCGCCAGCCAGTCGAGCAGGTCGCTCAGCAGTGCATCCACTGTTTCTGACATCTGGTCTTCTCGCAGCTCAGCCATTGATCTGGCTGATCAGTTTGGCCCAGCGGTCCAGCACGGGCAGTGTCTTGTCCGCCTTTTCGGCTGGCAGGCTTATGCTGACGCGAGCCGCGCCGAGGTCACGATAACGCTTCAGCAGATCTGCGTCCTCGCGCACGTTGAACAGCGTCACCGGGCATGACGCCTCGTCGCGACCGGCCTCCTTCAGCATTGCCCGGAACTTCGGCACGAAGTCGAACACGTCGCCGTACTGATCCGGCCGGCCAGCCAGCGGGATCCAGCCGTCGCCATAGCGGACCGCGCGGCGCGCCGCCTGCGGATAGGCACCGCCGACGATCACCGGCGGATACGGCTTCTGCACCGGCTTCGGCCAGGCCATCATCTCGGGGAAGTTGACCAGCTCGCCGCGGTACTCCGCCTTGCTCTTGGTCCAGATCGCCTTCATCGCCTCGACGCGCTCGCGCACCAGCTTGGCGCGTGTGGCGAACACCGTGCCGTGGTCCTCCATCTCCTCGGCGTTCCAGCCGATGCCGATGCCGAACAGAAAGCGGCCGCCGGACACCTGATCGATCGAGGCCACCAGCTTCGCGGTCTGGATCGTGTCGCGCTGGTTCACCAGGCAGACGCCGGTGCCGACCTTCAGTGTCTTGGTCGCCACCGCGGCGGCCGTCAGGGTCACGAACGGGTCCATCACATCGTAGTACTGCTTCGGCAGTTCGCCGCCCCCGCCCCACGGCGAGCGCCGTGAGGTCGGGATGTGCGAGTGCTCGGCTGCCCAGACCGATTCGAAGCCGCGGGCTTCGAGCGCCTGGGCCAACTCGGCTGCCGTCATCGAATAGTCGGTGAAGAACATCGACGCGCCGAAATGCATCGTCTTTCCTTCCTGTATGCGTGGTGGCGGTTCAGCCGTTGACCTGACGGATCAGTCCAGCCCATTTGTCGAGGATCGGCAGCACAGTGTCGCCCTTCTCCGCCGGCAGGCTGACGCAGGCGCGCACGACGCCCAGGTCGCGGTAGCGCTTCAGCGTGTCCGCATCGTCGGCGCAGCCGAACAGCGTGATCGGACACGACGCTTCGTCGCGCCCGGCCGCCTTCAGCATTTCGCGGAATTTCGTCATGGAGGAGAGGATGTCGCCGCGGCCGGCCAGCGGAATCCAGCCGTCGCCATAGCGCACCGCGCGCCGCGCCGCCTGCGGGAAGGCGCCGCCGACGATCACCGGAGCATGCGGCTTCTGCACGCATTTCGGCCAGGCCATCATCTCCGGGAAATCGACGAACTCGCCATGGTACTCGGCCTTGCTCTTGGTCCAGATCGCCTTCATCGCCTCGACGCGCTCGCGCACCAGCTTGGCGCGCGTGGTGAACGCCGTGCCATGATCCTCCATCTCCTCGGCGTTCCAGCCGACGCCGATGCCGAACAGGAACCGCCCGCCGGACACCTGATCGATCGAGGCCACCAGCTTGGCGGTCTGGATCGGATCGCGCTGGTTCACCAGGCAGACGCCGGTGCCGACCTTCAGGTTCCTGGTCGCCATCGCCGCGGCGGTCAGTGTCACGAACGGGTCCATCGCGTCGTAGTACGGCTTCGGCAGGTCCCCGCCGCCGGGATAGGGCGAGCGCCGGGAGGTGGGGATGTGCGAATGCTCGGGCGCCCAGACCGATTCGAAGCCGCGTGCCTCCAGCGCCTGGGCGAGTTCCGCTGATGTCATCGAGTAGTCGGTGAAGAACATCGACGCGCCGAAATCCATGTCCGTGCTCCTGGTGTGGTTGACGATGTGCCGCGAGCCTAGAGGGATTTCCTGCGGTCCGCGAGGCCCGGTCACAAATGCGTAAATCGTTGACGCACTTCACAGATTTTGCCTTGACTGGCCTGTTAGTCTAGCCTGCCGGGGAACCATGGGAGTGCCGCGGAGAGCTCGATGCAGGCAGAGCGCGAAGTCGTTCGTTTCCTGTCCACCTATCAGACGATCTGGCACGCGCACTTCCCGAGCCTGTTCCGGCGAGCGCAGTGGCACATCGTGACGCATCTTTGCACCACTGGGCGCCAGGGTGCCGCCGTGGGCGAGCTCTATGGCCTGGTCAAGCAAGTGTTTCTGCTCGACGATTCAACGGTCAAGGAGCGCATCCTCGAGATCAAGGAGCGGCAGCTCTGCGCGGTGGACCCGCCGAACGCGGCGCTGTCGGCGCGTTCGGTCATTGCCCCGACGGCGGCGCTGCTTGATCTGTTCGATCGTCATCTGCTGGCGCTGGCGAAGGAGTTATGTGCCACCGCCGCCACGCTCGATGCCGCGACGCGCACCGCGCCGCCGCGCCGGCTCGATGCCGAGCAGCGGGCGATCGTCCTGCAATCGCTAACGCGGTGCCGCGAGCCGTGGCGGCAGGCGCTGGATCGCATCTTCGACGCCAGCAATCTGTCGCGCGCGCGCCGCGTCGAGGCGATCCGGCACCTCAACTCGCTGTCGCACTGGACCCTGCTGCACATGGCGGTCGAGCTGCATTATGGCGTTTCAAGTTTCGCCAGCAGCGAGCCGGGCATTCTGGCCGACCAGATGGCGGCGAGCCTGCTGAATTTGACAGGGCAGAACTTCCAGACGACGCGCGATCACATCGCCTATCTGATTGGGCTCGGACTGATCGAACGCCAGCCAGGCAAGTCACTGCGTGTGGCGCTGTCGGCTTCCGCGGCCGTGGAGTTCCATCAGGCGCTGGGGGTGGCTGCGACGGCCTTGCCGGGGGTCGCGCGCAGCCTTGCCGCGGCTTCGCCTGATCAGGACGCCGATCCCTCGGCCGAAGCGACGCTGAACATGCGCGCGGCGGACGCCATGCAGCTCCTCGCCCAGGCGGAACCGCGGCATCACCTGGTCATCCTACAGCCGGAATCGGCGGTGCGTCGGGTGGCGCTGCCGGCGGGATCGCTCACGATTGGCCGCGCGCTGCCAAGTGCGCTGCTGCTGGAGGGGCCGGAAGTGTCACGCGCCCATTGCCGCGTCGATGTCGCGGGCGATGAGGTCAGTGTCACCGACCTTAATTCCACCAATGGCACATACGTGGACAGCATGCGCCTGGCCGGCACCGCGCCGCTGCCTCATGGCGCCATGTTGCGAGTTGGCAACTATATGCTGACCTGCGAATACCAAAGCGTGTTGCAATCGGCGGAGGCCGACAGCACGCGGAGGGGGTCGTTTGCCGGGGTGACCGTGCTGCGCCCCCGCCGCAGCCGGTCGTCGTAGGAACAAATCAGAAAACTCCGGACAAATCGTTCGGCAATTTCCCTGGGGAATCACGGACACAGAGAAACGGGTTCCCGGCGAATTTTCCCCGGCAACTGGCAGGGCATCGTTCCTGTTGAGCGAGCGCAACCGCGGGCATAGATCGCCAGCCGCGGCACGAGAAAGTTTCGGCCGCAATCGCCACTACGGCTGGTGGCATTACTGCCGGCGCCACCAGTGCTGACCAGATCCGTGATACGTCCTCCCCGAAAGCGTATCATCGGTCCCCCGCTGGTCGGCATGGCGTCCGGGTGAGCAGGCATGCGGGTTACCCCGACCAAGCGCATGCCTGCTCTTCTTTTTTCCGATGTTGTTTTCCGCTGTCAGGTCCGCTGCGGCGCCGTGGCGAACCTGTCCAGCAACGGCACAAGCACGAATATGAAGGCGGTGAAAGCCGCCGACACAACGATCAACGGCGCCAGTTGCTGGTGGAACAGATGCTGGTAAAGGAACGCACCGGTCGTATCGGCGAGCGGGTTGGCCAGGTTGATCACCGACATCAGCGCCGCGAATGCGAAGCCCTCGGATCGCTCGGGACAGTGATCGGCGGCAAGCGTCAGCGTCGCGATGTTGGCGATCATGCCGGCGATGCCATTGACAAAGTAAATGGCGATCGCGCTGACCTCGTCGACCAGGCCGAGGAATGCCAGGGTCACCAGCGTGCCCGCCAGTATGCTGAGGTTGAGGAGCGCGCGCGTCGTCAGGCCGGTGAGCAGCCTGCGGTAGAGCAGCCCGCCTGCGATCCAACCACCGGCGCTCACCGATGACAGCATGCCGATCGTGCCCTGCGAAAAACGCAGGTTATCGGACATGTGGAAGTAGAGCGGCGTGCCGAAGCCGGGGCTGAAATAATAGCAGAAGAGGAAGGCGGCGATCAGCCACAGCGTGCGCGAACGGAGCGTATCGATGAAGCCACGCAGCGCACTGCGCAGTTCGGCGAGATTGATGCCGGCGTGCTGTTCGTCGAGCAGTGTGACGCTGCTGGCGATGACCGCGAGGGGCGCCATCGCGGCGATCGCGGCGGCGGCGTGCAAGGCGCCGGGTGCCGACAGGACTTCGATGAGCCCGCCGCCGGCCAGCGATCCCACCATGACCGCGATGTTGAACCACAGCCATTGCTGGTTGATGAAGTCTGCACTCGCCTGATGCTTCTGGCCGTTCTCCACCAGTAGTGCGCCGCACACCGTGCTGGACACGGCCATGGCGATCGCCGTCAGCATCAGCGCGAACACGATCGCCGCCGGCGCCAGCACCTGGGTGGTCCACAGGAAGGCGGCAACCGCGCCGACATTGGCGAGCAGCAGATAGCTGCGTCGCCGGTAGCCGAATAACGGCAGGAAATCGGAAATGACGCCGTAAAGCGGCTTGATCACCCATGGCACGTCGAGCACCGCCAGCGACGCGGCGATCTGCACCGGATCCCAGTTCTGGGTCTCCTTCAGATAGTGTGTGAGCGGCTGCCAGACCACGCCTGCCTTGGCCTGCCCCAGGCCTTCCACCGTATAGACGATGGCGAAGAACAGCATCAGTCGGGAGATCCCGTCGGCGGTCGAATCGCTGTCACGGGATCGGCGCATGCCGTGCAGTGTGCGCGGCGACGATGCTTGCCTCAATCCCCATGCCACCTATGCTGGCCGATACAGTGCGGGAACTGACGGCATGGCGTGGCGGATCGGCATCGATATCGGCGGCACCTTCACCGACGTCGCTCTGGTGGAGGAGGAGACCGGCCGCATGGCCATCGTCAAGCTGCTGACCACGCCGCGGGATTTCGGTCAGGCGGTGATCGACGGCATTCGCCAGGGCCTCGACACGAACCGCATCGATCCCGGCGATGTCTCGCTGCTGTCGCATGCCACGACGGTGGTGACCAATGCGCTGCTGGAGAACAAGGGCGCGCGTGCCGGGTTCGTCACGACGCGCGGCATGCGCGACATCCTGGAGTTGCGGCGTTCGTCGCGCGCCGATCTGTATGATCTGCTGCAGGACCCGCCGGCGGTGCTGGTGCCGCGACGCTGGCGGTTCGAGATCACCGAACGGATCGATGCACAGGGCGAGGTGGTCACGCCCCTCGCGGAGGATGAGTTGCCCGCGCTGATCGAGGCGATCCGCGACGCGGGATTGCAGACGGTCGCGGTGTCGTTGCTGTTTTCGTTCCTGAACGATGCGCACGAGCGACGCGTGGGCGAGGCATTGCGCGCCGCGCTGCCCGGCGTCGCGGTGTATCTGTCATCCGAGGTGCTGCCCGAGATCCGCGAATTCGAACGCGCCAGCACGACCGCGGTGTGTGCGGTGGTGGGACCGGTGCTGGCTTCGTATCTCGACCGGCTGCAAGACGCGATATCGCGCCTTGGTTTGCCGCAACTGCATGTGATGGGCTCGTCCGGCGGTGTGTTCGACATCGCGGAAGGGCTGCGCATGCCGGCGATGGCGGTCGAGTCCGGTCCCGCCGCCGGCGTGATCGCCGCCTCGCTGGCAGGGCGGCAGTTGGGGCGGCGCAACCTGATCTCGTTCGACATGGGCGGCACCACGGCGAAGGCCAGTGTGATCGCCGACGGCGAGGTGTCGGTCACCGCCGAGTACGAGGTCGGCGGTTCCGGCCACGCCAATCGCTGGATGCACGGCACCGGTCATCCGATCCGCGTGCCGGTGATCGACCTTGCGGAAGTCAGTGCCGGAGGCGGCTCGATCGCCTGGGTCGATCCGGGCGGCGCGCTGAAGGTGGGACCGCACAGTGCGGGCGCGTCCCCTGGCCCTGCGTGCTATGGCGCTGGCGGCATCGCGCCGACGGTGACTGACGCCGATGTGGTGCTTGGTCTGCTGGATCGCGAAGTCGCTGCTTGGGGGCGCGTTGCGCATCGATCTCGCGGCGGCGGAACGCGCGATCGATACCGCGATCGCACGGCCACTCGGCATGACGGTACCGGAGGCCGCGGCGCGCATCGTCGAGGTCGTCAACAGCAACATGGCGCAGGCGTTGCGCATCGTGTCGATCGAACGCGGCCACGATCCGCAGGAGTTCGGCCTGATCGCGTTTGGTGGGGCAGGACCGGTGCATGCGGTGTCGCTGGCCGAGGAATTGCAGATACCTGAGGTGATCGTGCCACCGGCACCTGGTGCATTCTCCGCGCTCGGATTGGTGGCGAGCGATCTCAAGCGCGATTATTCGCGCACGTTGTACGCCGATCTCGGCAGCATCGACGCGGCGCGCGTCGCGGAGGTGTTTGCCGGCATGGAGCATGCGGGACGCGAGATGCTGCGGGCGGCTCGCGTTCCGCCGGAACGGCAAATGCTGCTGCGCCAGGCGGATGTGCGCTATCGGCGGCAGGCGTATGAGCTGACGGTGCCGATTGCCGAGGGCGAGATCACCCGTGGCACGCTGGATGAACTCGCTGCCGCTTTCCACGCGCGGCACGAACAGACCTATGGGCACGCGAACCGCTCGGAACGGGTGCAACTGGTGAATTTGCGACTGACGGCGCTGGGTCGGTTGCCCGATCTTGTATTGGCGCAGCGTGCCGATCCCGCCAGCGCACGGACGCGAACGCGCGACGCATGGTTTGCCGAAAGCGGCTTCACGTCGACGCCGGTGCATTGGCGCGACGGGCTGACGGCCGGCATGCAAATTCCTGGGCCGGCGATCATCGAGGCGATGGACTCCACCACGGTCGTGCCGCCGGGATGGCAGGCGCGGATCGATGAGCTTGGATACATCGTCATTGCGCGGAGCGCTGCGACGGAGCGATCGTCCGCGACGAGAGGGAGGCCGGCATGACCTGGTCCATCGTCACCCACGATCCTGCCACCGGCGCGTTCGCCGTCGCGGTCGCCACCAAGGCGTTCGCCGTGGGCGCGTCCTGCCCGTTCGTCCGCTCGGGCGTCGGCGCGGTATCCACCCAGTCGTTCACCAACCGCTATCTGGGGCCCGCCATCCTGGACGCGCTGGCGCGTGGCCTGCCGCCTGACGCCGCGATCGAGGGCGCGCTGGCCGGCGATGCCGGGCGCGGCCTCCGGCAGGTACATGCGGTCGATCGCCATGGCCGCACCGCGGCCTGGACCGGACAGAACTGCGTCGAATGGTGCGGCAGCGTTGCGGCGCCCGGGATCAGCGTCGCCGGCAACATGCTGGCGGGCGAACCGACGGTCGCCGCGACGCTGGCCGCCTGGCAGGCCAACCCGGCGCTGGATGTGCCCGAGCGGCTGATGGTGGCGATGGAGGCGGGCGAGGCGGCCGGCGGCGATCGGCGCGGCAGGCAGTCCGCGGCCATGGTGCTGACCACGACCGAGGATTTTCCGGACCTCAACCTGCGGGTGGACGACAGCCCCGCGCCGCTGCGCGGAACTGCGCCGGCTGCTCGGCATCTGGCGGGTCGAGCGCGCGCCTGGCCTGGCCGCCCAGCCGTCGCGGGCCAATCCGGCGGGCTTCATCGATCTGGACGCGATCGAGGCCGGCTGGATGCTCCGCGGCCTCGATCTGCGGTTCCGGCGCTAGCCGGCCACGCAGCGCTCTGGCAGATTAATGTTGCGTGCCCAAGCCGATCGCAATGGCGCGCGAATTGGTCAGGAGGGAGACGGGCGCTTGCTGACCCGCCGGACTGCCGCGCGGCTCCTCGCCGCACTCGCCGTCGCGCTGACCGCGACCTCGGCGCGGGCCGAGCAGGTGGTGAAGGTCGGTCTCGACCTGTCGCTGACCGGGGCCGATGCGGAATCCGCGGCACGGATCAAGAACGGCGCGATGATGGCGTTCGAGGAGATCAACACCAAGCATGCGATCCCAGGATACCGGATCGAACCTCTGATCCTGGACGACGGCACCGCGACGGCAGGCCAGTACGACCCGGCGCAGGCCGCGACCAACGCGCGGAAGATGGTGACCGACAAGGATGTGGTGGCGGCGATCGGCCCGATGATGAGCGGCGCCGGCAAGGCGATGGCGCCGATCCTCAGCCAGGGCGATCTGGCGACCATCACGCCGAGTTCCACCAATCCGGATATCACCAATCCGAAGTTCGCCGACGCAGTACCGGCCGGCGGGCAAGCCGATCTATTTCCGCACCGTGACGACGGACGCCTACCAGGGACCGAACCTCGCCAACTTCTTCGCTGACCGGCTCGGGCGTGAAGTCGGTCTATGTGCTCGACGATTCCGGCGCCTACGGCATCGGCATCGCCAATGCCTTCCAGAAGCAGGCCGCGGCGAAGGGGATCAAGATACTCGGGCGTGACCGGCTGGATCCGAGGGCGGCCGACTACACGGCGATCCTCACCAAGATCAGGTCGCTCAATCCGGATGCGCTGTATTACGGCGGCGTCAGCCAGGCGGGAGTGAAGCTGGCGAAGCAGTCCTATGACATCATTCCGAAGGTGATCAAAGGCGGCGGCGACGGCATGTACTCGGCCGAGATGCTGTCCGCCGCCGGGTTTCCCGCCGCTGACGGCTGGTACGTCACCATCGCCGTGCCGCACACCACTGAGGACAAGGTGGCCGACGCCTGGATGAAGCAGTACGAGGCCAAGTACAACATGGAGCCGTCCGACTACGCCATCACCGCCTATGACGCGGCGCATGGTGATCGCGGACGCGATCAGGCGGCTGGTCGCCGACGGGAAGGATGTGACCCGGGACAATGTCCGGGACTACATCCAGACCGCCAAGGTGAAGACGCTGCAGGGCCTGGTCTCGTTCGATGCCGACGGCGACCTGCTGGACCGCACGATCAGCGTGTTCCAGATCAGGAAGGACCCCAACTACTCGGCCGACGACATGGTGCACCAGTACCGCTACATCGGTGCCGCACCGCAGTCCTGAACACGAAATCGGGTCCAGGGCGGTCCGGCCCTGGACCCCGATCGGCGCGGCAGGCACGGAGTTTGCTTTCTGCGTCCGAAGCCAATACCAAGCGGACCAACGCTACCAGCAGGGAGACCTCACATGCTGACCCGACGCGAAGCCGCTCAGGCTTTTATTGCCGCTGCCGCGACGGCGGCTCTCGGCGCCCCGGCCCTGGCGGCCGACAAGGTCGTCAAGATCGGCATGGACCTGTCGCTCACCGGCGCCGATTCCGAAAGTGCCGATCAGGGTCAAGAACGGCATCATGATGGCGATCGACGGCGCCAACGAGGGCGGCGCGCATTCCGGGCTACAAGTTCGAGACCGCTGGTCCTCGATGACGGCACGGCGACCGCCGGCCAGTACGACCCGGCGCAGGCGGCGACCAACGCCCGCAAGATGGTATCGGACAAGGAGGTGGTGGCCGCGCTCGGTCCGCAGATGAGCGGCGCCGGCAAGGCGATGGCGCCGATCCTGAGCCAGGGCGATCTGGCGACCATCACGCCGTCGTCGACCAATCCGGACATCACCGATCCGAAGTTCGCCGAGCAGTATCCGTCCGGCCGGCAAGCCGATCTACTTCCGCACCGTGACGACCGACGCCTTCCAGGGCCCGAACATGGCGAACTTCTACGCCGAGGTGCTGAAGGTGAAGTCGGTCTACATCCTGGACGACAGCGGTGCCTACGGCGTGGGCATGGCCGATGCGTTCGAGAAGCAGGCGGAGAAGAAGGGCATCAAGGTCGCTCGGCCGCGACCGGCTGGACCCGAAGGCGGCCGACTACTCGGCGGTCCTCACCAAGATCAAGTCGCTCAACCCGGACGCGATCTACTATGGCGGCGTCGGCCAGGCCGGCGTGAAGCTTGCCAAGCAGGCCTATGACATCGTTCCGAAGATGATCAAGGGCGGCGGCGATGGCGTGTATGGCCCGACCATGCTGACCGCCGTCGGCTTCCCCGCCGCGGAAGGCTGGTATGCCACCATCGCCGTCGCCGCACGTGGTGGGCGACGACAAGGCCGCAGCAGTTCGTCGATGCCTATTTCCGCAAGTACAACATGCCGCCGGACGACTACACGATCACCGCCTACGACGCGACGCTGGTGATCATCGACGCGATCAAGCGCGTCGCCGCGTCCGGCAAGCCGGTGACGCGCGACGCGGTGCGCGACGCGATCCAGACCGCGAAGGTGCCGACCATCCAGGGCGTCGTGTCGTTCGACGAGAACGGCGACCTGAAGGACCGCACCGTCAGCGTGTTCCAGATCAAGCAGGACAAGACGGCGCGGCCGGACGACGTGTCGCGGCAGTATCACTACATCGGCGTGGCGCCGCAGGCCTGAGGCCGCGACGCGATGACGACGTTCGATCTGCTGCTGCAGCAGACGATCAACGGGCTGAGCCTGGGCGCGATGTATGCGCTGCTCGCGCTCGGGTTCACCCTGGTCTACGGCATCCTGGAGCTGATCAACTTCTCCCACTTCAACGTGTTCATGGTCGGCTCGTTCATCGCACTGTGCGTGTTGCAATCGTTCGGGCTGTCCGGTCAGGAGGTGATCCTGACCGGCCTGCCGCTGGTCGGCGTGCTGCTGGCGGCCTTCGTGGTCACCATGGTGTTCTCCGGCGCGCTTGGCGTGGCGATCGAGCGGCTGTGCCTGCGTCCCTTGCGCAACGTGAAGGGGCCGGCGGCGATGATCACCACGATCGGCGTGTCCTACATCCTGTTCAACGTCATCCTGCTGACGGTCGGCGCGGACTCCAAGAACTTCCCCAACCCGCTGCCGTCGATCCGCTGGCAGATCGGCGGCGCGGTGCTGGACTTTCGCGTCGTGCTGATCTGGGCGATCGCGCTGCTGCTGATGGCGGGCTTGTACATGTTCGTGCAGCGCAGCCGGATCGGCAAGGCGATGCGCGCCACGGCGCAGGACGCCGAGGCGGCGCGCATGATGGGCGTCGAGGTGGACAAGGTCATCATCATGGCCTTCTTCCTCGGCTCGGCGCTGGCCGGTGCCGGCGGGCTGATCTTCGGGCTCTACTACAACTTCACCAGCTTCATCATCGGCTTCACCGCCGGCCTGCGCGCGTTCACCGCCGCGGTGCTGGGCGGCATCGGCAACGTGCCGGGTGCGATGGTGGGCGGCGTGCTGATCGGGCTGATCGAGGCGATGGGCGGGCAGTTCATCGCCACCGCCTGGACCGACGTGATCATCTTCTCGATCCTGGTGCTGGTGCTGGTGTTCAAGCCGGCCGGCCTGTTCGGGCGGCTCGCGCCCAACAAGTCATGAGAGGGCGCTTCGCATGAATGGCACCGCTGCCGCCGCTGTCTCGGTCCTGACGCGGCCGTTCGCGCGCATCCCCGAGGTGCAGCGCCGCCGCATCGGCCTGGTGCTGCTGATCGCCGCGGCGATCGCGTTCCCGCTGCTGCACAACAACGACGCCGACGTGGACAGCATGGCCAACGCGGCGGCCTATGCGACGCTGGCGCTCGGGCTGAACATCGTGGTGGGCTTCGCCGGGCTGCTCGACCTTGGCTATGCCGCGTTCTTCGCCATCGGTGCCTATACCTACGGCATCCTGACGGCGTTCCAGCTGCAGCCGGAGTGGAGCAGCTTCTGGGAGCCGTTCCAATACGCTGGGCCTCGTCGCCAAGATGCCGGCCGAGACCGGCGGCGGCAGCGTGGTTCATTTCACGCTGTCGTTCTGGCTCGGACTGCCGCTGGCGGCGGCGCTGGCCGCGTTCTTCGGCATCCTGTTCGGCGCGCCGACGCTGCGGCTGCGCGGCGACTACCTCGCCATCGTCACCCTGGGCTTCGGCGAGATCGTGCCGATCGTGGTGCGCAACTGGTCGGATCTGACCAACGGCGCCGCCGGCCTGAATGGCGTCGCCGCACCGCGACTGTTCGGCTGGAGTTTCGGCGTCGACGCGCTGCCGTACTATTACGTCGCGATCGCCATGGTGGCGCTGCTGATCTTCATCAGCATCCGATTGCGGGATTCGCGAATAGGCCGCGCCTGGATGGCGATCCGCGAGGACGAGATCGCCGCCGGCGCGATGGGCGTCAACCGCACCAAGTTCAAGCTGCTGGCGTTCGCCATCGGCGCCGCGTTCGGCGGCATGACCGGCGTGTTCTATGTCGCCAAGCTGCAGACCGCGACGCCGGAGATGTTCGGCTTCCCGGTCTCGGTGATGATCCTGGTGATGATCGTGTTCGGCGGCATCGGCAGCGTCTGGGGCGTGGTGCTGGGCGCCTTCATCCTGCAGCTTCTGCAATCGTGGTGGCTGCAGGACCTGACGGAATGGCTGCACGCGCTCGGCCGGCTGGTCGACAACGACTGGCTGCAGCACGTCGACCTGGTGCCGTCGATCGAGCTGATCTTCGGCCTCATCCTGGTCGGCATGATGCTGTTCCGGCGACAGGGGCTGATCCCGGCGACACGACCAGCAGGCGGCGCTGAGCATCGATCAGCAGCATGCCGAGGTCCGGCGCGGCGGGTTCACCGATCTGAAGCTGCACGGGCTGGGCGGCGATGTGCGCACCGGTGAGGCGGCGCTGGATATCCAGGATGTCACCGTGCGGTTCGGCGGTCTGACCGCGCTGAACCAGGTGGAACTGATGGTGCCGAAGGGCGGCGTGGTCGCGGTGATCGGTCCGAACGGATCGGGCAAGTCCACGCTGTTCAACGTCATCACCGGACTGGTGGAGGCGGAGGAAGGCTCGATCCGCTTCCACGGCGAGGAGATCATGGGCCTGCCGGACTACCAGATCCTGGAAAAGGGCATCGCGCGCACGTTCCAGAACCTGCGGCTGTTTCCCAACCTGACGGTGATGGAGAACGCGCTGATCGGGCAGCACGCGCGGCTGAAGACCGGCACGCTGGCGGCGATCCTGCGCCCGCCCGGCACCAACGCCGAGGAGGCGCAGGCGCGCGAATGGGCGATGGAGATCTTCTCGATCTTCGGCAACCGGCTGACGCCGCGCGCCGGGCAGATGGTCGCGGGACTGTCGTACGCCAATCGCCGCCGCATCGAGATCGCGCGGGCGCTGGCGTCGCGGCCGCGCATTCTGCTGCTGGACGAGCCGACGGCGGGGATGAACCCGGCCGAGACGCTGGAACTGGCGGAGCAGATCAAGAGCCTGAACGGGCTTGGGCTGACCGTGCTGCTGATCGAGCACAAGCTGGATGTCGTCACGACACTTGCCGATACGGTCTATGTGCTCGACCACGGCGAGGTGATCGCGCGCGGCAAGCCGGACGAGGTGCGGCGCAACGAGGAGGTGCTGCGCGCGTATCTCGGGCGCAACGCGCAGGCGTCGCTGGCGGGGGCTTCGGTCTGATGCTGCTTGAATTCAAGGACATCGACACCTACTACGGCGATCTGCACGTCCTGAAGCAGGTGAACTACACGATCGGCGAGGGCGAGATCGTGTCGCTGCTCGGCGGCAATGCGTCGCGGCAAGTCCACCACGATGAAGACCATCATGGGCGTGGTGCGGCCGACGCGCGGCAGCGTGGTCTATCAGGGCGAGGCGATCGAGCGGATGGCGACGGCCGAACGAGTGCGTCGCGGCATCGCGCCGGTGCTGGAGGCGCGCCGGCTGTTCCCGCGCATGACGGTGTTCGAGAACCTGGAGATGGGCGCCTATCTGCGCAAGCGCGGCGCGGAGTTCGACCAGGACCTGGAGCGGGTCTATTCGCTGTTCCCGCGCGTGAAGGAGCGGCGCAACGCAGATCGCCGGCACGCTGTCGGGCGGCGAGCAGCAGATGGTGGCGATGGGGCGCGCGCTGATGGCGCGGCCGAAGCTGCTGTGCATGGACGAGCCGTCGATGGGCCTGGCGCCGATCTTTGTCGAGCAGGTGTTCGACATCATCCAGGAGATCAACAAGCAGGGCACGACGATCTTCATGGTGGAGCAGAACGCCAACATGGCGCTGTCCATCGCGCATCGGGCCTATGTGCTGCAGACCGGCCAGGTGGTGCTGTCCGGCAGCGCGTCCGAACTGCGGCAGAACCCGCTGATCCGCGAGGCGTATCTGGGCGAGATGCAGGTGACGGTCTAGATTCAGGCTGTCCGCCCGACTGGGGAGAAACAGCATGCAGCAGCAGGTTGCGATCGGCGGCCGGCCGATCGCGATAACGGGACCGCGTGCCGTCGCAGCGGCGGTGATCGGCAACGGGCTCGAATGGTACAACTTCATGCTGTATGGCGTGTTCGCCGCCATCATCGCGAAGCTCTTTTTCCCTGCCGCCAACCCGCTGACCTCGCTGTTGCTGTCGCTCGGCACGTTCAGCGTCGGTTTCTTCATGCGTCCGCTCGGCGGTACGCTGCTTGGCATGTACTCCGACAAGATGGGCCGCAAGGCGGCGCTGTCGCTGACCATCATGCTGATGTGCATCGGCACCGCGATGATCGCGCTGATGCCGACCTATGCGCAGATCGGCATTGCCGCACCACTGCTGCTGTTGCTGGCGCGGTTGATGCAGGGCTTCTCGACCGGCGGTGAGATGGGCAACGCAACCGCCTTCATGCGCGAATACGCGCCCGAGGGACGCACCGGCTATTACGTGAGCTGGGTGTATGCCAGCAGCAGCCTGTTCATCGCCCTGGGCTCCGCTGTCGGCACGATCGTATCGCACGGGTTCAGTCCTGAGGCGCTGGAGTCCTGGGGCTGGCGGGTGCCGTTCCTGCTGGGTCTGCTGATCGGGCCGGTGGGCTACTTCTTGCGCACGCGGATCGCCGACCCACCGGAGCATCGGCGCACCCACGAACGCACCGGCACGCCGTTCCGCGACGTGATCACCAAACATCCCAAGGAGGCGCTGGCGTCAGGCGCGCTGATCACCCTTTCGACGATCTGCACCTACACGCTGCTGATCTATACGCCGATATATTCGGTGCGCACGCTGCATTTGCCGCAGTCGGCTGGCTTCACCGCGACCATGGTGGGCACGATCACCGCCGGTGTGCTGATCCCGGTGGTCGGCCATCTCGTCGATCGCATCGGTGCGAAGGTGCTGCTGCGCACGGCGCCGGTGCTGCTGATCCTGCTGGCCTATCCGATGTTCGCCCTGATCAACGCGGCGCCGAGTTTGACGACGCTGCTGATCTATCAACTGGTGTTCGGCGTGGTGATCGCGATCTACCAGGGACCGATCCTGACGGGGATCGGCGACATGTTTCCCAATCGCGCGCTGGCGACCGGTCTCGGCCTGTCCGACAACATCGCCGTGTCGGTGTTCGGCGGCACGGCGGCGTTCATGATCACCTGGCTGATCGCGCTGACCGGCAGCAACATGGTGCCGGCCTATTACGTGATGGCCGGCGGCGTGGTCGGCCTGCTCGGCACATTGCCGCTGCGCAGGTAGGCTCTTCCAATGCGCAGAGGCTGCTGCGCGGTGTTTGAGCACTTGCGACCGCGTAGCTCTATTGTGTGGTCGCAACGTTCCCCATCCTCACGGGTAGGGGCCACACACGCAGCGTTTGTAAGACACACCATCCGCCCAGCACCGTCAATGCCGAACCCGATTACGCATAAACTTCAGCCAATTTCAGGAGCCGGTAGGGCATGGCGCGGGATGAACGCTCATAGGCGCGCGCATCCCGCGCTATCTCTTTGCATGATCGCGTGATTCAGACCTCCGGCGATTCCGCTTTTGGTGACCTGACGCAGCTTCAGGCGAACAGGCTTATGCTCGGTGGTCGTCTCGGCGGCTGCGACGCTCCGGAAATGCGATGACAGCCCCTTCCTGTCGCTCTCGCGTCTCAGAATTCCACACCGGCCTTGAAGCCGAAGGCAGCCGCGTTGCGGATGGTTGATTGCGCGTTCGGCCGAACGATGTATTGGAACTCCGGACGGAAATCCACGCCGCGATAGACATGGATGTTGTAGTTGACCTCAACGATCATTTCGTTGGTCTGAATCCCGGTCGCGGAATTGCTGATGGGGATGCCAAGTTCCAATTGCTCGGCCTGAACCTTGCCGAGGGCGCCGCTCTCCGCAAAGTAGGTGAACAGAAGCCCGGCGCCATCCTTCGGCCGCGCGTGCCAAAAGCCATAGTCGAGCAGACCCACGAAGTATTGCTGCGCGTAGCTTGAGTTGTTGGCATTGTTGTTGACGAAGCCGCCGAGCGCGATGAGGCCGTCCTGGTCGCCGGGGCCATTCCGCACCAGCATTTGATCCGCGAGCACCCAGTACTGCTCGTTGCCGTTGTGGGTCGACGCGGGCATTCCGGCGCTGGTGGGCAGGGCGCTGGAAAAGCTCTTGAAGCGCGAGGTGTCGTAGCCGAAGCCAACCACGTAGTGGCCGGGTATCGAATCCTGGCCCAGCTTCGGTTCATAGCCGAGTTGGACCGGTATATACACGCCGCTGTCGCGCGGCACTTCGAATTCGAAGCCGCTGCTGTCCGCCTGGCTGTAGAGATCCTGGTTCACTTCATAGACGCCGGTCGTGATGTAGGTATCCGACGTCGGGCGCACGCGCATCCGGCCCGCCCATACGGCGTCGGGGAAGGCACTGTGGCCGATATCGCCACCAGGCAACGCTTTCGGGTCGCCGCACAAGGCGTTGTTCATGTAGTTGCAGTAGAGCGGCGAACTGGCGAAGTCGTTCTCCACGTTCATCCAGCCTGCCGCGATGTCCAGCCGGTTGCTGAACATTGTCTCCTCGGCGTAGGCCGAGACGAGGTGCACCGCCACGTCTCCGCCGGCACCGTAAATCTCCTGGACCGGGCTGACATTGTCGCCGAACAGGTGGCTGTCGTTGGCGCCCGAGCGGTTGACGAAGATGACATGGGTGGACAGGCCGGTGATCTCGGCCAGGCGCTGCCAATCGATGTCGGCCGAGAACGCCAGCTGGTTCGCCGAGGTCGCGCCCTGCTTGCACGCCGCCGGTGTTGCCGGCGAATTCGGCGATCGCGTTGAACCGCAGGTAGATGCCGTGGTTCTCCAGATCGGTGCGAACGCCGCCGAGATCGCCGAGCAGGTGCTCGACCTGTGGCGCGACATAGGCCGGAGTGCTCGCGTCGAACATGACGAGCTGCGAGCCGGTGCCGCTGTTGCTGGGGGTCTGGGCCGCGGCTGGCAGCGCCGCGGCGGGACAGATCGCCAGAGCGATAGCACGTCTCATAGCGTGCTCGCTTTGCCGAAGCCGGCATGGGGGCGTGGCCCGCGTCCAGCGACGCCTCGATCTGTTCGAGGCTGCGCCCCTTTGTCTCCGGCACCATCCGGGCGACGAAAGCCAGCGCCACCATGCTCAGCAGGCGTAGACCAGGAAAGCACCAGCGCTGCCGACGGCGCCGACCAGATTGAGGAAGGTGGCGGAGACGATCAGGTTGAAGCTCCAGTTGGCGACCGTGGCCAGGCTCATTGCCCTGCCGCGGAGAGCGAGCGGGAAGATTTCCGCGATCAGCAACCAGAACACCGGGCCGAGTCCGATTGCGAAGAAGCCGACATATGCGGCAACCGACAGCGACCGCGATCCAGGCGAGCTGGCCCGACGTGCCGACATAGAAGGCGCCGGACAGCACGAGCAACGTCACCGCCATGCCGCCGAGGCTCCAGAACAGCAGTTGCCGCCGGCCCAGCCGATCGATCAGGCGGATAGATACGATCGTCATGATCACGTTGACCGCGCCGACGCCAGCGGTGGCCAGGATGGAGGTCGCCGCGGAGGACAGGCCCGCGGATTGGAAGATCGTGGGCGCGAAATAGATGACCGTGTTGATGCCGGTGATCTGCTGGAACATCGCGAGGCCGACGCCGATGATCAGGGGGCGGCGGAGGCGCGGCGCCAGCAGTTCCGACGCGCTTGCGATCCGGCGGCCTTCGCGCGCGATGTCGGTGCGCAACGTGCTCAGCTCATCGGATATGTTGGCGGTACCGCGCAGGCGCTGTAGGACGGATTCGGCGTCGCGGATCCGATTGTGGCCGGCGAGCCAACGCGGGCTTTCCGGCAGGACCAGCATGCCGAGCGACAGGATGATGCCGGGCACTGCGCCGAGTGCGACCATCCAGCGCCACCCGTCGGATACGCCGGCGAGCGCGAAACCGACCAGGTAGGACACCAGGATGCCGGCGGTGATGCAAAGTTGGTTCAGCGAGACGATCGCGCCGCGGTCGCTCGCGGGCGAGATCTCGGCGAGGTAGAGCGGCGTGAGCATCGATGCGACGCCGATGGCCAGCCCAACGAGGAATCGGCCGATCAGCAAGGTGGTCACTTCCTGGGCGATGGCGGAGATGATGGCGCCCACGATGAACAGCAAGCCGGCGGTCAGGATGACGCGGCGGCGGCCCATGCGGTCCGAGAGGTAGCCGGCCATCGCGGCCCCGATCGCGGCGCCCGCGAGCGCGATCGCGACGACAATGCCTTGGAGGGTGGGAGAGAGGGCCATCACGTGGCGGATGAAGAGCAACGCGCCGGAGATGACGCCGGTGTCGTAGCCGAACAGCAGGCCGCCGAGCGCGGCTACCGCTGAGATCAGGTAGAAGTACATAGACGTCTCCTCACGCGTTTTGGTTGCGAATACCAATAGCCCCGGGCACGGCGGGCGTTGCTTGCGCGTGGCCGCGGCTGCGCCTCGGCGCACATATGCATGCGCAAGAGGTTCTGAGACAGCTCGTTTCCAGTGCAACCGGCGATCGCTTCTGGATTGAGCTACCCTGGCTGCACTGGGACGGCTCACGGCGCGGATCTGATGGCGATCGAGGCGGAGTTGTGGCGGCTCATCCGCGACGACGCCGCGGCGGCCGAGCGAGACGATCGAGGACCCCCGAAATCGTCGTCAGACGTGATCCCGGTCACAGCCTGTCCCGGCGGCAGTGTGCTGTCATGAAGCAGCCTCGGGGGAGGGTCATTAGTGCCATGTCCGTGCTGTCGCCATTCGCCATCATCCGCCAGCTTCGCCGCGGCAAGGATTCCTCCACATTCGAGCGGCTTGGCTGTTCGCGGCACGTCGCCGACCTGCGGCTGATCTTCTCGGTCGCCGTCATCCTGATGGTCGTCGGCGTGATCGCCGCGCTGGCGTTCTGCTTCGAGTATGAGGTCGTGAGCAACTGGAAGGAGCTGCACGAAAGCAACAGCGTCTGGCCCTGGGTGCGACACGGCTTCGCGGCGATTGCCGCGAGCGGGCCTTTCATTGGCGCGATCGGCGCACTGGGCGGCGGCGTGCTGGCATGGACCTATCAGACCGGCAGCGCACGGCTGGGCGTGGTGGATCTGTTCGCGTGCGAGATCGCAACCCTTTGCCGCGTCGGCGCCGTGGTGGAGATGGTGCAGCGCTACATCGAACTCTTCCAGCGCGGCCCGCAGGGCACGCCGCATGTGATCGACGGCGAGTTGCCGGCCGATACCAGCCGCTTCACCTCGCAGGAGAGCTACTTCCCGGTGTTCGAGTCATCGGTGAAGGACCTCCAGGCGCTCGAGGCCGATGTCGTCAAGCACGTCACTGCGTTCTACACCTACATGAAGGTGATGCGCGATTCGCTGCGCAGGCTGGCGGAGATCAAGGCGCCGGAGCAGGGCAGCCGGTGCGACGATGATTGGCACCGTGCGATCTGCAACGTCGTCTACATGCAGTTTCTCGCGCTGGAGAGCGCGCGCAAGGCGATCAAGGACCTGGTCGAGTTCGAGCCGACCCAGGCCGAGGACATGATCACCGATCCTGCTGAGCGAGCTGCTGGCCTATGGCTTCCTGCGCGAACAGTTCAGGGGCGATCTTCGCGAGCGCCGGCTGGCGGCACGCGATGTGTCGTATCGGCAGGAGATTCCCGCGCTGCATCGGTTCGTGATGGCGAACGAGGGGCCGCAGTGGGATGCCGCGAAGGATCTGTCCGCCGAAATGATGAAGCGCTTCGTTCGCGTGCTGGTGGATACGCCGACGCAGCGTGCCCGCGAGATGGAGCTCGCACCGGCCTGAGTTCCGCGGCACCCGGTTCGGGTGTAGCCTCGTGACGGTCCGAATCAAGGAGACCGGCATGAGCGCGGCAACCGGGGAACGCCAGGCCTATCCGCATCCGCATGTGAACGAAGCGTGGCTGGCAAAGCTGCGTGAGGACATTATCGATCCGGCGCTGCCGGTCGTCGATGCGCACCATCATCTGTGGGAGCGCAATGGACGCTACCTGCTCGATGAGCTGCGCGCCGACCTCGCATCGGGGCACAATGTTCAGGCCACGGTGTTCATCCAGTGCGGCTTCGCCTATCGCAGCGATGGGCCAGCCGAGCTGCGGCCGGTGGGCGAGACAGAATATGTCGCCGCCACCGCCGCGCGCGCGGAGGCCGCCGGTCTGCGGGCCTGCACCGGCATTGTCGGTCATTGCGACTTCCGCCTGGGCGAGAAGATCGACGCTGTACTGGAGGCACACATTGCGGCCGGCGGGGACCGCTTCAAGGGCATTCGTCAAAGCGCCGGCTGGGACGCGGCGATCATCCTCACCACGGCCACGCCGGCGGTGCAGCATCTGCTGATGGATCCCGCCTTCCGCGTCGGGCTGGCGCGACTCGGCAGGTTCGGGCTGTCGTACGAATGCTCGCTGTATCATCCGCAATTGCCGGAACTGATCGATCTGGCGCGCGCGTTTCCCGATCTGCCGATTTGCGCCAATCATTGCGGCGGTCCGATCCGTGTCGGTCCTTATCGCGAACGGCCAGATGAGGCATTCGCTGCCTGGCGTCGCGATCTGCGCGAGCTGGCGCGGTGCCCCAACGTGTATCTGAAGCTCGGCGGCCTCGCGATGACCATCCGTGGCTTTGCATTCCACGAGGAGGTACTGCCGCCGTCATCGGGCGAACTGGCCGCGGCGTGGCGTCCCTTCATGGAGAGATGCATCGAGGCGTTCGGCGCGCAGCGCTGCATGTTCGAGAGCAACTTCCCGGTGGACAAGGGAATGTGCAGCTATACCGTGGTGTGGAACGCGTTCAAGCGCCTGGCTTCCGGATGTTCGGACGCGGAGAAGGCGGCGCTGTTCCACGGCACGGCAGCGCGGTTCTATCGCCTGGGCGATATTGCCTGATCCATGCGTGAGGTGACGGACCTTGCGGAGCGCGGCATCGGCGCCTGCGTGGGCAATCTGTACGATGCCGACAACCTGCCGGCGGGGATCGTCGTGTTGTCGCTGCTCGGGCTTGCGGTATCCTGGCTGATCGGCCGGGCGGAATGGCTGCTGCTCGCATGGCGGTGAACAGCGGGGGAATTCGGGCGACAGCGAGGTTGTTACGGGAGACACTCGGGCATGCAGCGACAAATCGTCGACGTATCGGCGCTGATCGAGACGCAGCGGATCGGGCGTTTCGCCTGGAGCCTGCTCGGCTGGATGTTCGTGTGCATGCTGCTGGACGGGTTCGACTTCGCCGCAATCTCGTTCGTGGTCCCCGCCGTGGCGCGCCAATGGCACGTGGAGGTCGGCAGCTTCGGTTCGGTACTCGGCATCGGCGTGTTTGGGCTGATGGTGGGGTCCATCATCTTCGGCTGGGTCGGCGATCGCATAGGTCGCAAGAAGACCATCATCCTGGGATGCTGGCTGTTCGGCGGCTTTACCTTCGCCTCGATCTGGGCACCGTCGGTGACGGCGCTGATGGCGCTGCGCTTCCTGGCGGGCGTCGGGCTTTACGCAGCGGTCCCGAATGCCATCGTTCTGGTCAGTGAATTCGCGCCGAGCAGGCTGCGCGCGACCTGGGTCGTGCTGATGTTCACCGGCTTCACCATCGGCGCGGTGGTGGCGGGACTGGCCGCGGCCAGTCTGATCCCGGTGTTCGGGTGGCAGGCAATGTTCGTGGTGGGCGGCATCGCACCGTTCGCGGTGTCGGTCTGCCTGGGGTACGTGCTGCCGGAATCGGTGCGTTTCCTGACACTGCACGAGAAGCGCTGGGGCGAACTGGCGCGCGTGATCCGCGGCATGTCGCCGCAGACCGATATCCCGGCGGATGCGGCCTTCGTGATTCACGAGGACGCGCGGGTGCAGCATTTCACTCCCGAGCTGTTGTTCGTCGGCAGCCTGTTGTTCATCACGCCGCTGTTGTGGCTGTTCTACATCTTCAATTCGGTCGCCGTGTTCTTCATGCAGAGCTGGATGCCGGTGCTGATCCAGGGCATCGGACTGACCGCGCCGCAGGCTGCTTTGACCACATCGGTATACTCGCTGGGCGGCACGATCGGCGGGCTGGTGACCGGACAGATCATCGACCGGATCGGCCTCACCGCGGTGGCGTTGTTGCCGCTGGCGGGTGCGGCGGTCAGTGTGTGCGTCGGATTGCCGATGCCGACGACAGTGCTGGAGGCGGTCGTGTTCGCGCAGGGCTTTTTCGTGGTGGGCGCGCAGTTCGCGTGCACCGCGATCGCGCCGGTGTTCTATCCGACCGCCTATCGTGCGAACGCCGAAGGCTGGGCGCTGGCGGTGGCCAAGATCGGCTCGATCGCCGGCCCGGTGATCGGCGGTGTGCTGTTGCGCATGCACCTGCCGGGCCATCAGCTGTTCTACGTGGCGGCGATCCCGCTACTGTTTAGCGCGGCATTTGCCTTCGGGCTCGGCCGCGCGGCACGCGGCTGGCATCACAGCGGCGTGGTTGCCACCGAACAGGCGAGGTGAGGGAGCGGCTCATGCAACGGATCGATCTGCGCTCTGATACGGTGACGCTGCCGTCCTATCCCATGCGTGCCGCGATGGCGAACGCGCCGGTCGGCGACGACCAGTATGGCGAGGACCCCACGGTGCGCGCGCTCCAGGACAAGATCGCCGCACTGCTCGGCAAGGAGGCGGCGATCTTCGTGCCGAGTGGCACGATGGCCAACCAGATCGGCCTGAAGCTGCTGACGCACCCGGGCGACGATGTGGTGGTGGGCGATGAGGCCCATATCGTCTGGCACGAGTTGGGTGCGGCGGCGGCAAATTCGGGCGTACAGTTCAGCGTGGTCGGACGTGGCGGCCTGTTCACCGCGGCGGACCTGCGGGCTGCGTTCAAGCCGCAGGGCCATATCATCTTTCCTCCGACCACGCTGGTCGCGGTCGAGAACACCCACAACCGCGGCGGGGGCGTCGTGTTCCCGCAGGCGGACGCCGTGGCGATCTGCGCCGCGGCGCGCGAACTGGGTGTCGCAAGCTATCTGGACGGCGCGCGGCTGTTCAACACGGCGGTGGCGACCGGATTGTCGCTCGCGGAGCTCGCCGCACCGTTCGATGTGGTGTCGGTGGCGTTGTCTAAGGGACTTGGCTGTCCGGTCGGCAGCGTGATCGCCGGCGGTGCGGCCGAGATGCAGCGTGCGGTGCGCGCGCGGCGCATGTTCGGTGGCGCGATGCGTCAGTCCGGCATTCTCGCTGCGGCCGGGCTGTATGCGCTCGACAACAACATTGCGCGGCTGGCCGAAGACCACGCGAATGCGCGGATCCTGGCCGAGCGGTTGGCGGACACGCGGGTGGAGATCGATCTTGCGACGGTGCAGAGCAACATCGTTATCTTTCGTGTGCCCGAGCCGTTGCCGGATGCCGCGACGGTGGTGCGGATCGCGCAGGAGAGCGGCGTTCTGGTATCAGCGTTCGCCGCGCGGACGGTGCGCGCGGTGACGCATCTGAATGTCGATGCGGCGCAGTGCCGGCAGGCGGCCGAGGTGCTGGCGCTAGCAGTGGCGGCAGCATAGTGCCGGCCGTGGCCCCTCCCCCTACCCGCCTCCCGCGAGGGGAGGGGAAAGCCAGGCGATGGTTGGCCAACGAGTGCGATGCGCTGTGTCATTCATCCGGAGGTAGCTGAGCGCTGCCGGTGAATGGTGCCGTGCGGTCACGCGGGATGACAGACGGATCGCCCCAGGCACGGCGCGCACGGTCTGCGTCAGCACGCCATTTCGCGCACCCTTGAGCAGATAGAACGCGAGGCGCGGCAGCAGGCCGAACCACCCGGCACCCCACTTGAGTTCGATGTAGAGCCGATTGCGCACGAAGTGGAACCAGCGAGTGCCGGACCATGCAAAGCGGTGCTCCAGGCTGACCTTATGGTGTACCGCGATGTCGCCGCGGTAGCGGATGCGCCACCCTCGCTCGATGGCGCTCAGGCAGAAATCGAATTCCTCCCAGCAGAAGAACAGCGCCTCGTCATAGCCGTCCCATGCGGCGCGGCGGATCGCATGTCCGGCGCCGACGAAGGTGACCGTGTCGAATGACTCGCCCGCACGCGGCAGAAGGCTGCTCGGATAGCCCCACGACGACATGTCGTCAGCGTCGGACATGCCCAACAGGATGCGGCAACCGATCGCGGCCAGGGTCGGATCTCCATCCAGTGCCGCCACGGTGCGTGCCAGCGTGGTGGCGTCGGCGAACTCGGCGTCGTTGTCGAGGCCGAAGATCACCCGGCCGTGGCCTAGTGCCGACCCGCGATTGCGGCCACCGGCAACGCCATGGTTGTGGTCAAGCGCCACCAACGTTGCATCCCGTCTTCCGGCGACGAGGGCGGCAAGCCGCGCGAGGTTCTCGGGTCGCGAACCCTGATCGACAATGAAGACATGACGCGACACGCCGGTCTGCTCGAGCGCCGAGTTGATTGCCGCCAGGGTCTCTTCGGGTCGGTCGAACGACAGGATCACCACATCGGCATCGTACTCGCCATGCGGTGGAAGGGCGGCGCCGGCTATGTGACGTGCTGTCATCGGCCGCTGCCAATCGCTGGGATCGACAGGTAGGCCAGCCGCTTCAGCTCCTGCCGCCCGCGCGCCACCTGTTCCAGCACGAAGCCGCATACGAAGGACAGCGACGAAGCCAGTACCAGTCCGGTTGCCAACAGTGCCGTGGGAAGCCGTGGCACCATGCCGCTGTGCAGAAACTGCAACACGACCGGTAGGCCGAGAGCGAGACCAATGATGAGCAACGCGGCTCCCGTCAGCCCGAACGACTGCAACGGGCGTTCCTGCTTTACCAGTTTCATGATCGTGCGAAGGATGCGGATCCCGTCGGAGATCGTGTGCAGCTTGGAGCGCGATCCAGTGACGCGGCCACGATATTGCGTCACCAGTTCACCGATCGGCATCCTGAGCTCGAGGGCGTGGATGGTGAATTCAGTCTCGGTCTCAAAGCCGGTGGCGAGCGCCGGGAACGACTTGACGAAGCGCCGGCTGAAAACGCGGTAGCCCGACAGCACGTCGCTGACGCGGTTGCCGAACACGCGGCACACGAGAAAGCTCAGAGCACGGTTGCCGATGCGGTGGCCGGGCCGATAGGCGCCCTGTCCGTCGGGCAGGCGCACCGCGGTGACCATATCGAGCCGATTTTCCACAAGTTGCCGTATCATGACGGGCGCGGCGGCGGGATCGTAAGTGTTGTCGCCATCAACCAGCACGTAGATATCCGCCTCTACGTCGGCGAACATCCGCCGCACCACGTGGCCCTTCCCCTGTAGGGTCTCATTGCGAACCACAGCGCCGGCGGTGCTGGCTATCTGGCGCGTGCGGTCGGACGAGTTGTTGTCGTACACCAGCATGGTTGCGTCCGGCAGGCTGGCACGAAACCCGGCGACCACCTCCGCGACCGCAAGCTCCTCGTTGTAGCAGGGGATCAGCACGGCGACGTTGAGGCTGGTCGGGCGGCTCAGCTTTTCGGCATCTCGGACGGGCAGTGTGTGCAGCATGGTCGTGCCCTCACCGCTCAATAGGCGTTGCGCGCGGCGAAAACCGGCATGACCGTGCGCGCGAGGATGACGAAGTCGAGCCAAAGCGACCAGTTATCGATGTATTCCAGGTCCGACTCGATGCGGCGGAGCAGCTTCTCCTCGGTTTCGGTCTCACCCCGCCAGCCGCGGATTTGCGCCAGCCCGGTCATGCCCGGCCGTACCCGATGCCGAGCAGCGTAATGCGGTGTGACCAAGTCGAACGGCTTGCCGCCGGCGCACGTGTCCGGCGCGTGAGGCCGCGGACCGACCAGCGACATGTCGCCGCGCAGCACGTTCAGCAATTGCGGCCATTCGTCAACGGAGAGTCGCCGCAGGACGATGCCGAGCCGCGTGACCCGTTTGTCGTGACGCGTGGCCTGGATCAGCCGGCCTGGTTCCGACGGGTGCTGATGCATCGTGCGGAACTTCCACATCTCGAAGCCGGCGTTCGAGAAGCCGATCCGGCGCTGGCGGAACAGTGCGTCGCCCGGGGTTTCCAGCCGGATGGCCAGGCCGATCGCCAGCATGGGTATCGCGAGACAGGCGAGTCCCAGCAGCGAGACGACGACGTCGATGATGCGCTTTGTCGCGCCGCGCCACCCGCCGATCGGACGGCTTGCCGCCGCTGCGTAAGAAAAGGGGGAGATGCGAAGATCGGCGGCGCTCAGCGAGGCCTTGCCGATTGAATTGCCGGCGAACTGATACATGATCGCGACACGCCTCGAGAGCGAGGCTGTCGCAATCTCTTTTAGTTGTGGTGCAGCCTGGGTTACAACTTTTGATTGTAATTAAGCGCGCAAATATCTGACGAAAGGGTTACCGCCGGCACTCCACGTGCGGCTCAGCGGAAGACGATGGCGCGCGAGAGAGAGAAGTTGAGGAACATGCCGGCGAGCGCGCCGGCAGCGACGGCAAACACCGGCTGCTCGGCGCAGAGCGCCACGAAGGTGACCAGCAACGCATAGGCGCCACGGTTCAGGACGAAGCCGCCGAGGTTGACGGCGAGAAAGCGCGCCCACTGGCGATGCATCGGGCCGGCCCCCAGGCCGCGGAAGGTCCATAGGCGGTTGAGGCTCCAGGTGACCGTGGCTCCCACCAGATACGCCGCCATGCCTGCGCCATACAGGCCAAGCGAGTGGCGCAGCGCGTATACCGTCGCCGTATCGAACACGAAGCCCACGGCGCCGACCGTGCCGAACATCAGGAACTGCACGAGGGTGGCGATCCGCGCCGGCGTGGCGAAATGTCGCGCCGGCGGCGGAAGCCGGCTTGCGAGGCGAAGCAAACGCATGGGCGTGTCACTACAGGCTTCTGTTGCCACGACCAAGCCTGCCCGAACGCGCTCAATCCTCCCTTAACCGAACTGACGCATTGATCGTGTTCGTATGCGAGGAGATTTGGCATGCTGCACGCACTCGGCAATATCAGCATCCGCGTGAAGGTGATCGGTGCGTTCCTCGGTGTCCTTCTGATCACCGTCGGGATGGGCTGCTTTGCCATCGAACGAATGGGCCGTGTGAACGCGCAGGCGGCCGACCTGCGCGATAATTGGCTGCCGGGCGTGCGCATCGTCGGCAGGATCTCCACCCTGGTCGAGCAGTTCCGCCAGCGGCAGGCGACGCTGGTGCTCGACCCGGCCCCCGCGAGCATCGTGGCACAGCAGGCGCTCATACAGGGGACGCTCGACATGCTCGAAACGGCGCGGCGCGATTATGCGCCACTGATAGCCGCGGGCGAGGAACAGCGGCTGGCCGGGCAAGTTGATGCGAGGTGGCAAGCCTACCGCGAGCGCAGCCTGGAGCTCGGCCCGTTGATGGAGAGGTCCCAGGCGGCGGCAACCGATCTCTTCAAGGGCGAGTTGCGGACGCTGTTCAACAGCCTGCGGGATGCCGTGCAGGCGAACCAGGATTTCGAAGCCGCCGGCGGCGCGCAGGCGGCGGACCAGGGCGCTGTCGTCTATGCCGCCGCGAAGCTTTGGACGATCGGCGCCGTGGTACTTGCCGGCCTGTTGAGCGGCGGTGCGGCTCTCGTCATCGTTGCCAGCGTTTCGCGGCCAATCGCCGCCATGACCACGGCGATGCAACGTCTGGCGGCGCACGACGTCACGCTGCAAGTCATCGGCCGTGATCGCAAGGATGAGATCGGCGCGATGGCAGCGGCGATCCAGGTTTTCAAGGAGAACATGATCACCGCCGACCGCCTCGCAGGCGAGCAGGCGGCAGCGACCGAGGCCAAGATGCGGCGCGGCCTGCAACTCGACGCCCTGACGCAGCGGTTCGAGACCCGGGTCGGCCAACGGGTCGCCACGCTCGCGACGGCGGCGACCGGGATGGAGGCGACGGCCCATGCCATGTCGGTGGCGGCGGAGCTGACCAACATGCAGTCGGCGACCGTGGCGGCGGCGTCGGAGCAGACCTCGGTCAACGTTCAGACAGTCGCGACCGCGACCGAGGAGCTCGCGAGCTCGGTGCAGGAGATCGGCCGGCGCGTGGCGGAATCGGCGCAGATCGCGGGCCGGGCGGTCGCTGACGCGCAGCAGACCGATGCGACCGTGCAGGCCCTGGCAGTTGGCGCTCAGAAGATCGGCGACGTTGTCACGCTGATCCAGGGTATCGCGACCCAGACCAACCTCCTGGCGCTGAATGCAACGATCGAGGCGGCGCGCGCCGGTGACGCCGGTAAGGGCTTTGCCGTCGTCGCCTCGGAGGTGAAGGCATTGGCCAACCAGACCAGCAAGGCGACCGAGGAGATCGGTGGCCAGGTCACGCGTATCCAGGACGTCACAACGCGGGCCGTCGCGGCTATTCAGCGAATTGCCGGCACAATCGGCGAGATCGACGGAATCACGGCCGGTATTGCTGCGGCGGTCGAGGAGCAGGAGGCGGCGACACGTGAAATCGCCCGCAACGTGCATGAAGCTGCACAGGGCACGCGGGATGTGTCGAGTAACATCGCGGGCGTGAGGCAGGCTGCCGGCGAGGCGGGCGCATCGGCTATCAAGGTCCTCGACACCGCGAAGGAGCTGTCGGAGCAGGCGGAGGGGCTCAGCGGCGAGGTCCGCGATTTCATTGCCGACGTGAAAGCCGCCTAGAGCATACCGCGCCGCTCGACCTCTGGCCTTTCCCGCCCGGCTGAGGCAGGCTGGGAGCCGCCGGGGCTGGGACCGGCGCGCTAGCGATAAAAACGGCAAGGCGGAGGCTCGAGCAGGCAATGCACCGGCTTGGAATTTTCAGGGTTGGTTCCCGCAGCGGCGACGCGCTGCGTGCGCCTGGTCGAACCGCACGCTGAGCCGGCCGCAACCGCATGCTTGCCTACGCCGCGCGGCGTATCCTGGCCACCATTCCGGTCATGCTGGTGGTCGCCTTCTTCGTGTTCAGCCTGCTCTATCTGGCGCCGGGCGATCCCGCCGCGATTATCGCCGGCGATCAGGCCACGCCCGCCGATGTCGAGCGCATCCGTGCCTCGCTCGGTCTCGACCGGCCGTTCCTGGTGCGCTTCGGCGAGTGGCTCTGGCAGATCCTGCATGGCGATCTCGGTACCTCGATCTTCACCAACCTGCCGGTCAGCCACATGATCGCGCAGCGCATCGAACCGACCTTGTCGCTGATGGTGCTGACCATCGTGTTTTCCATCGTGGTGGCAATCCCGCTGGGTGTGCTCGCGGCATGGAAGCACGGCTCCTGGATCGACAGCGGCGTGATGGTGCTGGCGGTGCTTGGCTTCTCTACGCCGGTGTTCGTGCTGGGCTATGTGCTCGCGTATGTGTTCGCATTGCAGCTCGATTGGTTGCCCGTGCAGGGCTTCCGCTCGCTCAGCGACGGTCTGTGGCCGTTCCTGCGGACCCTGACATTGCCGACCATCGCGCTCGGGCTGATCTTCATCGCGCTACTGGCGCGTATCACGCGCGCCACGATGCTGGACGTGCTGAGCCAGGACTATGTGCGCACCGCGAAGGCAAAGGGTGTCGGCCAGCGCGCGGTGCTGTTCGTGCATGCGCTGAAGAACGCCGCGGTGCCCATCATCACGGTGATCGGCAACGGCATCGCGCTGCTGATCGGCGGCGCGGTGGTGACCGAGAGTGTTTTCGCCATCCCAGGTCTCGGGCGCCTGACGGTCGATGCGATCCTGCGCCGTGATTATCCGGTGATCCAGGGCGTCGTGCTGCTGTTCAGCTTCACCTACGTGTTGGTGAACCTGCTGGTCGATCTGCTGTACACGCTGTTCGACCCGAGGATCCGCTATTGATGGCAAGAGGATGAACTTCCTGTCATGAGCTCCGCAACCACGACACAATCGGGCTACACGGCGGCGCCGGCGCTGGCCGACGTCCTGCCGCCGACCAGGCAGCGCGGCAAGGTCATGACGTTCGTTCGGCGCAACCCCACCATCGTGATCGGTGGGACGCTGCTGCTGATCATGATCATGATCGCCATTCTGGCACCCTATCTCGGCACGGTGGATCCGACCGCCCTGGCGCCGGCGAAACGCACGCGGGAACCGTCGGCGCAATTCTGGTTCGGCACCGACATGCTGGGGCGCGACGTCTATTCCCGCGTGATCTACGGCTCCCGCATCTCGCTTCTGGTCGGCTTCGCGGTCGCCGCGATCGCGTCGGCGACCGGCACTTTCATCGGTCTGATCTCCGGTTTCATGCGCGCGCTGGATGCGATCCTGATGCGGGTGATGGACGGGTTGATGTCGATCCCGTCGATCCTGCTGGCGATCGCGCTGATGGCGCTGACGCGGGCGTCGGTGCAGAACGTGATCGTCGCGATCAGCGTGGCGGAATTCCCGCGCGTGTCGCGTCTGATCCGCGGCGTGGTGCTCAGCCTGCGCGAGCAGCCGTATGTCGAGGCCGCGGTCGCGTCCGGCACCCGGCTGCCGATGATCATCGTCAAGCACATCCTGCCGAACACTCTGGCTCCGCTCATGGTGAACGCAACGTTCATCTGCGCCTCTGCGATGATCACCGAGGCGGCGCTGTCATTCATCGGCGCCGGCACGCCGCCGATCATCCCGAGCTGGGGCAACATCATGGCCGAAGGCCGCGCGCTCTGGCAGGTGAAGCCGTATATCGTGTTCTTCCCGGCGGTGTTCCTGTGCATTACCGTGCTGTCGGTCAATCTGCTGGGCGACGGGCTGCGCGACGCGCTCGACCCGCGGCTCGCCAAGCGTCTCTGACATGGCGCTGCTGGAAGTCGAGAACCTCCAGACGCATTTCGGCACACCTGATGGTGTAGTGCGCGCGGTGGAGGGGGTTTCGTTTCACGTCGATGCCGGCGAGACGCTGGGCATCGTTGGCGAGTCAGGCTGCGGCAAGTCGGTCACCGCGATGTCGATCCTGCGGCTGATCCAGGAGCCGCCCGGCAAGATCGCCGGCGCGATCCGCTTCGAAGGCCGCAACCTGCTCGAGGTTCCCGAGCCCGAGATGCGCGATATCCGCGGCAACGCGATCTCGATGATCTTCCAGGAGCCGATGACGAGCCTGAACCCGGTGCTGACCGTGGGGCGGCAGATCGGCGAGACGCTCCAGCTTCACCAGGGTCTGTCGGCGCGGGACGCCGAGAAGCGGGCGGTCGAGATGCTGGTGCTGGTGGGCATTCCGGCGCCGGAGCGACGGGTGCGGGAGTATCCGCACCAGCTCTCCGGCGGCATGCGCCAGCGGGTGATGATCGCGATGGCGCTGGCGTGCAATCCGAGGCTGCTGATCGCGGACGAACCGACGACGGCGCTCGACGTGACGATCCAGGCGCAGATTCTCGACCTGATGCGCGATCTCAAGCGCCGGATGGGGTCGGCGATCATGCTGATCACCCACGATCTCGGCGTGGTGGCGGAGATGTGCCAGCGCGTGGTGGTGATGTACGCCGGGCGCAAGGTAGAGGAAGGAGCGGTCGAGGAGATCTTCGCGCGCCCGATGCATCCCTACACGCGCGGGTTGTTGGGCTCCGTGCCCAAACTCGGCTCGTCGCTGGTGGATGGTGGACGCAGCAAGCTGGCCGAGATCGCCGGCCTGGTGCCGAGTTTGCGACAGAAGATCGTCGGCTGCCCGTTCGCCGGGCGCTGTCCGATGGCAACCGAACTGTGCTCGCGTGTGGCGCCGGCGATCGAGACCAAGGCGCTGGGTCACCTGGTCGCGTGCCACTATGCCGAACGGCGGATGGCGGCAGCGTGAGCGCGGCGCGTCCCCTCCTCGAGGTCAACGGCCTGAAGAAGCACTTCCCGATCTACGGCGGCATGCTGGGCCAGGAGACCGCCAAGGTCTATGCGGTCGATGGCGTGTCGTTCACCATCGATCGCGGCGAGACGCTGTCGCTGGTTGGGGAGTCAGGTTGCGGCAAGTCCACCGTCGGCAAGGCGATCCTGCGGCTGTATTCGATCACCGACGGCGAGGTGTACCTTGCCGGCGATCGTATCGACAATCTGCCGGCGGGCAGGCTGCGTCCGCTGCGGCGGCGCGTGCAGGTGGTGTTCCAGGATCCGTTCTCATCGCTTAATCCGCGCATGAAGGTGCGCGACATCCTGGCCGAGCCGCTGATCAATTTCGGCATCGTGCGCGGCAGCCGCGAGCTGACCAAACGCGTCGAGCTGCTGATGGACAAGGTGCAGCTTCCGCGCGACGCGATCGGCCGCTATCCGCACGAATTCTCCGGTGGTCAGCGCCAGCGCATCGGCATCGCGCGCGCGCTGGCGCCGGGTGCGGACCTGATCATCTGCGACGAGGCCGTGTCCGCGCTCGATGTGTCGGTGAAGGCGCAGATCATCAACCTGCTGGTCGATCTCCAGGACGAGTTCGGCATGGCGCTGCTGTTCATCAGCCACGACCTCGCTATCGTCGAGCATCTGACGCACCGCGTGGCGGTGATGTATCTGGGGAAGATCGTCGAACTGGCGGACCGCCGGACGCTGTTCGCGAAGTCGCACCATCCCTACACGCGGGCACTGCTGTCGGCGGTGCCGGTGCCCGACCCGACGGCGAGGCGGCAGCGCATCATCCTGACCGGCGACGTGCCTTCGCCGATCAATCCACCGAGTGGCTGCCGATTTCATACCCGGTGTCCGTTCGTATTCGATCGCTGCCGGGTGGAGGAGCCTTTGCTGCGCCCGGTGGGCGATGGGCACGTGTCGGCGTGCCACCTGGATCACGTTCCGGGCGGCCAGGTAGTGCCGATGGCGGCCTGAAGACGCGCATATCGTTCCCTTGTTACGGTCCGTCGTGGCTTTGACAGGGGAGTGAAATGTCGCAGGCGATAGGAATGGCGCCGACGCGCTCGATGCTGCCGCAGGTCGCGGGCATGATCGGCAACGTGCTGGAATGGTACGACTTCGCCGCCTACGGCTTCCTGGCCGCGACCTTCGCGACAAACTTCTTTCCGCTCGAAAACCATATGCTGTCGCTGCTGGCATCGTACGGAGTGTTTGCCGCTGCCTTCGTCATGCGCCCGCTGGGCGGGTTGCTGTTCGGCCATATCGGCGATCGCGTTGGCCGGCGCCTGGCATTGGTGATCTCGGTGCTGGCGATGGCGGTGCCGTCCTTCGCTATCGGGCTGCTGCCCACCTATGCCGGCATCGGCGTGCTCGCGCCCGTGCTGCTGATCCTGCTGCGCATGATCCAGGGCGTATCGATCGGTGGCGAACTCACGGTCTCCATCGTCTATCTCGGCGAACGCAGCACCGACCGCCATCGCGGCGTAAGCGCCAGCCTCAGCTTCGTGGGTGCCGTGGTGGGCACGTTGATCGGATCGCTGCTCATCTCCGCCCTGGATGCCGCCCTGGGCGGGGAGGCCATGCGCGCCTGGGGCTGGCGCATCCCATTCCTGGGAAGCGCCGTGCTGGGTGCACTCGGTCTGGCGTTGCGCGTGGCCCGGCTGGAGAAGACAGCGGAACCGGCTTCCCACGTCAGTCGCGCGCCGGTGGTCGTTGCCTTCACCACGGAATGGCGCGCCATGCTGCTGGCTTTTCTGATCAGTATTCCGTCGGGTGCGGCCTATTATGTCGGGTTCATCTATCTGGTGGCCTTCGCGCACCAGTACGATGCGATGCCTGCGGCACAGGCCAACCTGGTGGTGACCGGTGGCCTGGTGACACTGCTGTTCGGTGTGCCGCTGGCCGCGGCATTGTCGGACCGCGTTGGCCGCAAGCCGGTGATGTTGGCGGGCGTCATCGGCCAATTGCTGCTGGCGTGGCCTCTGTTCGCCATCGCCACCGATCATCGACCCTGGCAATTGCGTGGCTGGGAAATCCTGTTCGCAATCGCGCAGTCGATGGTGAGCGGGCCGATGCCGGCGATGCTCGCGGAACGCTTCCCCGCCGCAGTGCGCTGCACGGCCACGTCCATCAGCTACAACGCGGCGATGACCCTGCTGGGCGGCACTGGACCGATGATCGTCGTGTATCTGATCGCGGTCAGCGGCGTTCCCACGGCGCCGTCCTGGTATGTGATGGCGACGTCGATCGCCGCCGCCATCGGCATCCTGGCGGCTCGCGAACGAGCGCGCACCGCGCTGATGTGAGTGGCCTTCGGTAGGATTATGCGCCCGCGACCGCGGCGCTTCTCCCGACCGGGCCCACGGCAGCTCGGCGCCGCGCAGATGGCTTTCGTAGAACTGGTTGGCGATGTCGCCGATCAAAATGGACGAGGCGATGCAACCCCAAACAACGGTCTCGGTGACGTGCCAGTCAAACGGTTGATCCAGGCCGAAGACCCCCATGATGACCCGTATCTCAAGGAACGTCAGTGCGACCGCGTAGCTGCGGATCATCCACTGCCGATGATAGGTGAATTGCCGCGTCAGGGCGAAGTAAAGCCCGAACCCCGTCGTGATCATCAGCATTGACGCCGCAATCGTGGTCTCGACGGTAAACGACCGCGCCGCGCCCTGGGCTTCGTCGAGATACTGAATGTATGCCCCCACCGGCCCGAGGATGAAGCAGGCGGTGAGATACAACGTGCCCATGGTCCGATGCACCGCCGTATGGCGGCGGCGGAAGCCCTCGGCGAACTGCATCGGCGCCAGCACCAGGGCGCAGGCACCGGCGAGACCATGTGCTAGCAGCCACCACTTGAACGGATCATAATGCTTCCAGACCGGAGCCGTCGCATCGATCAGGAAACGTTCGTTGTGGTAGAGCACATAGGCAGCCATTGCCGCGATCGCGGCGAACACCAGATACCTTATCCGTAACGGCCGGACGGTCGGCGCCGGCATGGCGCCTGTCGTGTTGGACATCGCTTCCCCCCTGTGACGGCGTGTCGGAATGGCCGGACCAGTCGTCCCCCGGTTTCCGGGTGTTTGTCGGCGAGACGGCAAGCAGTCGGGATAGCTCCGTCCGTACGCGATCCTCTACCCAACGGCCGGCGCAGAAGGCAAGGATATTCGCTTCGCTGCCTTGAAGGCGGGCAGCGATGGATGATAATTACTAATCATGCTGATCACGCCTGACCAGATCCGCGCCGCCCGTGCTCTCCTGCGCCTGGAGCAGGATGAATTGGCCAGGCGCGCCAACGTATCCGTTGTGACAGTCCGCCGATTGGAGGCATCTGACGGGCTATGCAAGGTCGCGCCAGGCACCGTCGATGAAGTCCGGCGCGCGCTGGAGGCCGCCGGCGCGGAGTTCGTCGAGCGCGGCGTACGTCGTCGCGCCTGGTCTCCGGAAGAGGTCGAGGCCCGCTATCAGGCCGGCCTGGCAATAGCGAAACGCAGCGCGGCCCGCCTCAAGGGTATGCCGCCGTTTACCGAGGACGATCTCTACGATGAGCATGGCCTCCCGGCGTGATCGCCGTCGACGCATCGGCGATCATCGCGATCCTCCAATTTGAGCCTGAGGCTACAGCTTTTCTGCGCTGCATCAGCGACGTGGATGTAGCCTGTCTGTCCGCCGTCAGCCTCCAGGAAGCCTCGATGGTCGTGGCCGGTCGCATGGCCGACGCCCAGGCGTGGCAGGACCTCGATGCTCTCATCATGACCTATTCGATGGCGACCGTTCCCTACACGCAGGAACTCGCGTTGATTGCCCGCGATGCCTTCCGTCGCTTCGGCAAGGGTCGTCACCCGGCGCGGCTCAATTGTGGCGATTGCGCCTCCTACGCGCTGGCGAAATCACTCAACATCCCACTGCTCTTCAAGGGCGCCGACTTCGCCAAGACAGACATCGTTCCGGCCCTGCCCGCACCGGCTTGACCAGGCGCCACCCCGATGACCACACTCCGCCCACGCGACAAGGGAGGGACTGCGCATGCCTCAGGTGACCCTGACGGTGAACGGCAAGCGGCATACGGTCGAGGTCGAAGGCCGTACGCTGCTGGTGGAACTGTTGCGCGAGAAGCTGGGACTGACCGGCACCCATGTCGGCTGCGACACGAGCCAGTGCGGTGCCTGCGTCGTGCATGTCGACGGCGTTTCGGCGAAGTCGTGCACCATGCTGGCGCTACAGGCGGACGGCACGTCGGTCCTGACGATCGAGGGCCTGGCGGCGGCGGATGGCACGCTGCACCCGATGCAGGAGATGTTCCGCGAGCATCACGCACTGCAATGCGGCTTCTGCACGCCCGGCATGGTGATGAGTGCCATCGACCTGGTGAACTCGCACCCTGGTGGGCTGACCGAGAAGCAGATCCGCGAGGGTCTGGAAGGCAATCTCTGCCGCTGCACCGGCTACCATAACATCGTAAAGGCGATCGCGGCTGCCTGGCCACTGATGCACGGCAAGGCGGCGGCTGCGGAATAAGCCAAATCAACAGGGAGTGGCGTCGATGCCTTTCGAGGGAATAGGAGTTGCTGTCCGCCGCAAGGAGGACGCGCGCTTTCTCAGCGGTCGCGGCAACTACACCGACGACATCAACCGGCCTGGCCAGCTTTGCGCATTCATCCGACGCTCGGACCGGCCGCATGCGAAGATCGGGCGTATCGACACCGCGGCCGCGGCGAAGGCGCCGGGCGTGGTGGCGGTCTACACCGGCGCTGACATGGCGGCCGAGAACATCGGCGGTCTGCCATGCGGTTGGCAGATCCACAGCAAGGACGGCTCGCCGATGAAGGAGCCGCCGCATCCGGTGCTCGCGTTGGACAAGGTGCGCCATGTCGGCGATCCGGTCGCGGTGGTGGTCGCCGAGACGAAGCAGGCGGCGAAGGACGCGGCCGAGCAGATCGTGATCGACTACGAGGACATGGCGGCGGTGGCGTCGCTGCGCGATGCGATCGCGCCGGGTGCCGCGCTGGTGCACGACGATGCGCCGGGCAACATCTGCTACGACTGGCATATCGGCGACAAGGCGATGGTCGATGCCGCGTTCGCCAAGGCCGCCAAGGTGGTGAAGCTCGATCTCACCAACAATCGGCTGATCCCCAACGCGATGGAGCCGCGCGCCGCGATCGGCGAGTTCGACGGCAACAGCGGCGACTATACGCTGTACACCACCAGCCAGAACCCGCACGTGATCCGGCTGCTGATGGGCGCGTTCGTGCTGCACATCCCCGAGAACAAGCTGCGCGTCGTGGCGCCCGATGTGGGCGGCGGGTTCGGCTCGAAGATCTACCACTACGCCGAGGAGGCGATCGTCACCTGGGCGGCGGGGAAGGTGCGGCGGCCGGTGAAGTGGACGGCGGAGCGCACCGAGAGCTTCATGTCCGATGCGCATGGCCGCGACCATGACACGGCGGCCGAGATGGCGCTGGACGCGGAGGGCAACTTCCTGGCGCTGCGTGTTTCGACGCTGGCGAACATGGGCGCCTATCTGTCCACGTTTGCCCCCTGCGTCCCGACCTATCTGTATGCGACGCTGCTCGCCGGCGTTTACAAGACGCCGTTGATCTACTGCGAGGTGAAGGCGGTGTTCACCAACACCGTGCCGGTCGACGCTTATCGCGGTGCCGGACGGCCGGAGGCGACATTCCTGCTCGAGCGTCTGGTCGATGCCTGCGCCTATGACACCAAGACGGATCGTGTCGCGATCAGGCGGAAGAACTTCATCCCGGCCGACGCGTTTCCCTATCAGACTCCGGTCGCGCTCCAGTACGACAGCGGCAACTACCAGGCGACGCTGGATGCCTGCCTGAAGGCGGCGGATCATGCCGGCTTCGAAGCGCGCCGCGCCGCCGCCGCGGCGAAGGGCAAGCTGCGCGGCATGGGCGTCTCCACCTACCTCGAGGCCTGCGGCATCGCGCCGTCGGCCGTGGTGGGATCGCTCGGTGCGCGCGCCGGCCTCTATGAGGTGGCGAACATCAGGGTGCATCCGACCGGCAGCGTTACCGTCTATACCGGCACGCACAGCCACGGTCAGGGACACGAGACCACGCTGGCGCAACTCGTGTGCTCGCAGCTCGGCGTGCCGCTGGACCAGGTTGACATCGTGCACGGCGATACCGCGAAGATCCCGTTCGGCATGGGCACCTATGGCAGCCGCAGTCTCGCCGTCGGCGGCAGCGCCATGGTGAAGGCGATGGACAAGATCATCGTCAAGGGCAAGAAGATCGCCGCTCACCTGATGGAAGCCTCGGTCGACGACATCGAGTTCAAGGATGGGACGTTCAGCGTCGCCGGCACCGACAAGACGAAGACGCTGACCGACATCTCGCTTGCCGCCTACGTGCCGCACAACTATCCGATCGAGGAACTGGAGCCGGGTCTTGACGAAACCTCGTTCTATGACCCGAAGAACTTCACCTTCCCCGGTGGCTGCCATGTCGCGGAGGTGGAGATCGACAAGGATACCGGCGTGGTCGCGGTGGTGAATTTCGTCGCGGTGGACGACGTGGGACGGGTGATCAATCCGATGATCGTCGAGGGTCAGGTTCAGGGCGGCGTGGCGCAGGGCATCGGCCAGGCGCTGCTGGAGCACGCGGTGTACGACGAGAGCGGGCAACTGATCTCCGGCTCGATGATGGACTACACGATGCCGCGCGCCGATGACCTGCCGAACATCACCGTGGGCACCGAGGTCACCCTGTGCACGCACAATCCACTTGGCGTGAAGGGGTGCGGCGAGGTCGGCGCGATCGGCTCGCCGCCGGCGGTCATCAACGCCATCATCGACGCGTTGAAGACGTACAATGTGCGGCATATCGACATGCCTGCGACCCCGCAGAAACTATGGTCCATCATGGCTGCGAAGTAATCGGGACGAGGAACAGGACGATGTATGATTTTGCATATCAGAAGCCATCGAGCCTCGCCGATGCGGTGAAGGCGCTGAGCGCCGATCCCGAGGCGAAGGCGCTTGCGGGCGGCATGACGCTGATCCCGGTCCTGAAGCAGCGGCTGAACAAGCCGTCGCTGCTGGTGGACCTGGCGAAGCTTGGGCTGACCGGCGTGTCGAGCAACAATGCCATCATTATCATCGGTGGCATGACGACGCACGGCACGGTTGCCGCGAGCGCGGAGGTGAAGGCGAAGATCCCGTCGCTGGCGGAGCTTGCCTCGCATATCGGCGACGACGCGGTGCGCCATCGGGGCACGATTGGCGGCAGTCTGGCGAACAACGATCCGGCCGCCGACTATCCGGCTGCCGCGCTGGCGCTGGGGGCGACCATCAAGACCGACAAGCGCTCGATCAAGGCGGACGACTTCTTTCAGGGGATGTTCACGACGGTGCTCGAACAGGGCGAGCTGATCACGTCAGTCGAGTTCCCGGCACCGGAAAAGGGAGCATACGAGAAGTTCCGCAACCCGGCTTCGCGCTATGCCATCGTCGGCGTGTATGTGGCGAAGACCGCAGGCGGCGTGCGCGTCGCGGTCACCGGCGCGGGGCAGAACGGCGTGTTCCGCCACACCGCGATGGAGCAGGCACTGAGCGCCAATTTCTCGCCAGCCGCGATTGCCAACATCACGACGCCGGCGGACGGATTGAACAGCGACATCCACGCCAGCGCCGAATACCGCGCGCACCTGGTGGGCGTGATGGCGAAGCGCGCCGTCGCCAGGGCGTACTGAGGCGACACGTGCGGGGGATCGGCGACAACGGCGGTCCCCCGCTTGATCCGGAGATCGACCCCAACGAGTCTTGGCGGCATTGGTGCTGGAAGCGCGCGGTCAAACGCGCATGGAAGACGCCGGGGCGCGAGATCGCGCTGCGACGGCTGGCACGGGCGGAGGCGCGGGGGATCAGCTATCGTGCCTATACGCTCGAGATCATGGAGCGTGGCGCGTATCTGTAACGGTGTCATGGGGCGGTTATGGCCGCTGTGTCAAAGCGAATGCACGCGACATTGGTTCGCCGCGGTTCAGCGTCATGTGGATCCACAGCATCGCCATCGGCTCCAGCAGGCGCGCAATTCGTAGTGGCCCCGCGTCGATGGCCTGGAAACCCAGGTCCGACACCAGAGAAAGCACCAGAGGCTTGCGCGCCGCATCGTCACCGGCCACGTACATTGCCGCCGGCAGGGGCGTGAATTCGTGGGCGCGTTCCATATTGGCGAAGCCGGTCTGGTTCAGCGTCTTGAACACGAACGCGCCTGGCGCAAGCGAGGCGACGTACTCGCCGCCGGAGGTGGTATGACCGATGTCGAGTTCCAGCCCTTCTGCGCTCATCCGCAGCGGGTTGGTGCAATCGATCAGCACCTTGCCGCTGAGATTGCCAATCGCGCCGAGTGCATCGGCCACAGCCTGCCACGGCGTAGCGAGAACGACCACTTCGGTGCTCCGCGCTGCCTCGGCCACGGTGGCATAGCGCGCGCCCGCAGGTCCCGGTTGCGGCGCGGCCGGGTCGCGCACGCCGAACGTGATGACGTGGCCCGCCCTGAGCCATCCGGTGGCCAGCGCGTTGCCGACATTGCCGGCGCCGATGATTCCGAGTTGCATGTTGCCTCTCCACCTCCGTCAATGGGGGGAGTGTGGTGCTTTGCACGTGCAAATGGCATCGGTCATTTGGCCGGGGAAAGGAAGCGGAATACCTGCGATGACCGACCTCTCGTCCTTGGTCGCTTCACCCGGCGGCCATACGTTGGTTTATGCCGACCCGGCGTTTCCGGACCGGCCGCTGCTGCTGCACAGCGCGCGGCCGCGGCGCTATGACACCGCAACACCGGTGCTGATCGTGCATCACGGCGTCGGACGTAACGGCCGTGACTATCGGGACTATTGGCTGGGTCTGGTCGAAGAGGCCGGCATCCTGGCCATCGCGATCGAGTTCACCGAAACGGCGTTCCCCGAATACCTCTGGTACCATTTCGGCAACCTGCATGATGAGAAGGGCACGCGGAACCCACGCGAGCAATGGACCTATGGCATCGATGAACGGCTTTTTGCAGCATTACAGGATCAGGGTCTGACGCGGCGGCAGCGCTATGGGCTGTTCGGCCATTCCGCCGGCGGGCAGTTCGTGCACCGAATGCTGTCATTCGGCTTCCGCGATCGCGTCGCCGTCGCGGTGAGCGCGAATGCCGGCACCTACGCGATGCCCGACCTGGAGACTGCCTGGCCGTTCGGGCTGGGCGAGACCGAACTCGACGCCGAGACGCTGCGCCCGCTGCTGGAATTTCCGATCACCGTGATGACTGGAACTCGCGACACCAAGACGACGGGCCGGTACTTTCCGAAGGGGCCGCGCTCCATGCGTCAAGGTGCCACGCGGCACGAGCGCGCGCACAACTATGTTCGTGCCGGGCACGCGGCGGCGGAAGCGTTGGGGACGCGCTGCGCATGGACGGTGATCAATGTGCCCGACGTCGGACACGATGGCGAGCGCATGTCGATCGCGGCGGCGCCGGTGGTGGCCGCCGCGCTGCACATACCGGAAGGCTCCTGATGACTCGGCCGCGGTTTTCCACCGCCGTGAACCTGCGCTAGCATGACGTCGATCGGTTGGGGGCGCCTTATTCTATGAAACGTCGTGATGTCCTGAAGACCGCGCTGGCCGGCGCAACCGCCATGGCTGCGCCGCGGATCGTCCAGGCCGATAACGCCAAGACGATCGTCTTTACCCCCCATGCGGACCTCGCATCGCTCGATCCGGTGTGGACCACGGCGGACATTACACGGAACTTCTCGCTTGCCGTGTACGACACGCTGTATGGCTACGACGCCGAGTTCAACGTGCAGCCGCAGATGGTGGACGGTCATGTCGTCAGCGATGACGGCAGGCAGTGGGACCTGACACTGCGCGATGGCCTCGCGTTCCACGATGGCACGCCGGTGCTGGCGCGCGATTGCGTCGCCACGATCCAGCGCTTTGCCAGGCGCGATCCGTTCGGCGGCGCCTTGATGGCACGCACCGACGAGATTTCGGCGCCCTCGGACAAGGTGATCCGCTTCCGGCTGAAAAAGCCGTTCGCGCTGCTGCCGAATGCGCTCGGACAGGTGTATTGCGCCATTATGCCGGAGCGGCTGGCGAAGACCGATGCGATGCAGCAGGTCTCCGAGGCGATGGGCAGCGGCCCGTTCAAGTTCGTCGCGTCGGAGCGCATTCCCGGCCAGCGCGTCGTCTATGTGAGGAATGACAAATATGTTCCGCGCAAGGACGGCAAGCCGAGTTTCAACGCCGGTCCGAAAATCGTCTATGTCGATCGCGTGGTGTGGAACTTCATACCCGATGACGCCACCAAGGCGGCAGCGCTGACCCAGAAGGAGATCGACTGGTGGGAGAACCCCGCCATCGATCTCGTGCCGCAGCTCCGTCGCGACAGCGATTTGACGCTGGCGGTGAAGGATCGCACCGGCGAAATCGGCTGTCTGCGCTTCAATCATCTGTTCCCGCCGTTCGACAACGCCGCGATCCGTCGCGTGGTCGTGGCGGCGATGGATCAGAAGGAGATCATGGAGGCGGTCGCAGGCGCTGATCCGAGCCTGCTCAAGACCGATGTCGGCATCTTCGTTCCAGGCACACCGATGGCGAGCACGGCGGGCGTCGAGGTCACCCGCGGTCCGAAGGACTACAACAAGCTCAAACAGGACCTCATCGCTGCCGGCTACAAGGGCGAGAAGGTGGTGATCCTCGCCGCAACGACGATTCCGACGATCTGGGCCGAGGCGCAGGTGGCGTCCGATACGCTGAAGAAGATCGGCATGAACACCGATTTAGTGGCACTGGACTGGGTCACGGTGGTGAGCCGCCGCGCCAGCAAGGAGCCGATCGACAAGGGTGGATGGAACGTTTTCTACACCTATCTTGGCGGCTTCGGAAACATCTCACCGGCGCCGGCGATTCCGATCCAGAGCAGCGGCGTGAACGGAAGCTGGTTCGGCTGGCCGACCGATCCGAAGATGGAGGAATTGCGCGCTGCCTGGTTCGATGCGCCCGATATCGCGGCGCAGAAGAAGCTCTGCGAGGAGATGCAGGTAGAGTTCTGGCAGAGCCCGCCTTATGCGCCGCTCGGCATGTATGTGCAGCCGACCGCGTTCCACAACTATCTGACGGACATTCGCGACGGCTGGCCGCAGTTCTACGGGGTGAAGAAGAACGCATAGCGCGGAGGCGCTGATATGCGGCGGCGCGATGTTCTCCGCTCTGCGCTGATCGGCGCGACTGCGCTCGCGGCGCCGAACATCGCCCGCTCGGAGTTGCAGCGCCGACTGAAGTTCCTGCCTCAGGCGGATCTCGCGACGCTCGATCCCGTCTGGACCACCGCCGATGTCACCCGCAACCACGCGCATCTGGTGTTCGACACGCTGTACGGGCAGGACAACAACTTCCAGCCGCACCCGCAGATGGCAGCGGGACACACGGTCGGCGCCGACCGCTTGCAGTGGGACATCACGCTGCGCGACGGGCTCATGTTCCATGACGGCAGTCCGGTGCTGGCGCGCGACTGCGTGGCCAGCATCCAGCGCTGGTGGCAGCGCGACGGCTTCGGCGGTGTGCTGCGCGCGGCGACCGATGAGGTGTCGGCGCCGTCCGACAAGCAGATCAGGTTCCGGTTGAAGAAGCCGTTCCCGCTGCTCGCCGATGCGCTCGCGGTCACCACCAGCATGTGCTGCATCATGCCGGAGCGCCTGGCGCTGACCGATCCGATGAAGCAGGTGAGCGAGATGGTGGGCTCCGGTCCGTATCGCTTCATTGCCGCGGAGCGCGTCGCCGGATCGCGCGTGGTGTATGAGAGGTTCGCCGGCTATGTGCCGCGCTCGGACGGGCCGGCCGAAATGACGGCGGGGCCGAAGACGGTGCATTTCGATCGCGTCGAGTGGGATGTCGTGCCCGATTCCGCCACCAAGGCGGCCGCGATGCGCGCCGGCGAGTTCGATTGGTGGGAGAACCCGACGATCGATCTGCTGAGCACGCTGAAGGGGCGGACCGATCTGACGACCGTGGTGAAGGATCATGCGGGTTCGATCGGCGTCATGCGGTTCAACTGCCTGTATCCACCGTTCGACAACCCCGCGATCCGCCGCATCGTGCTGTCGGCAATCGACCAGCGGGCGTTCATGGAGGCGGTGGCGGGCGCGGACCCCGAGCTGATCAGGACCGGCATCGGCCTGTTCGTGCCAGGCACGCCGCTGGCGAGCGATGTCGGCGTGTCGATGATGCAGGGACCGAAGGATCCGGCGAAGCTCCAGTCGGCGCTGGCCGCCGCGGGCTACAAGGGAGAGACGGTGGTGCTGCTGGCGGCGTCGGACTTCCCGGTGATCAGCGCTCTCGCGCAGGTGGGTGGCGACCTGCTGAAAAAGATTGGCCTCAACGTCGACTACCAGTCGCTCGACTGGGGCACCGTGGTGCAGCGTCGCGCCAGCCGCGAGCCGATCGACAAGGGCGGCTGGAACGTCTTCTTCACCTATGGCGGCGGAACTGGCAACGTCTCGCCCGCGTCGCTGACGGTGATCCGCTCCGATCCGGCCACGGCGTGGTTCGGCTGGCCAAACGATCCGAAGATGGAGGCGCTGCGGCTGGCCTGGTACGACGCGCCCGACCTCGCTATGCAGCAGAGGCTGTGCGCGCAGATGCAGGCGGAGCTGTTCGACAACCCGTCCTATGCGCCACTGGGATTGTTCTATCAGCCGACGACGTTCCGTTCGGACCTGCACGACATTCCCGAGGGCATCCCGCAATTCTATCGCGTGCGGCGCGCCGCCTGATGCCGCATGTGGTCGTGATCGGCGCCGGCGTGGTCGGCGCGGCAACCGCGGTGGAGCTGCTGCGCGACGGCCATCGGGTGACGATCCTGGAGCCGGGCGAACCCGGCGGCGAGCAGGCGGCGAGCTACGGAAACGGCACGCTGCTCAACCCGAGTTCCATTATCCCGATGTCGTCGCCCGGCATCTGGCGGAAGGTGCCCGGCTGGCTCGCCGATCCGCTGGGGCCGCTGGCGATCCGCTGGCGCTATCTGCCGCGGCTGTTGCCGTGGCTCGTGCGGTTCCTGCGTGCCGGGGCCACCGAGGCGCGGGTCGCGGCGACGGCGCGGGCGCTGCGCCCCTTGCTGCTGAACGCGCCCGAGCTTCATCGGCGCCTGGCGGAGGAGGCCGGCGTCGGCGAGCTGATCTCGCGGCAGGGGATGCTCAGCGTGTTCCCGAGCCGCGCGGAGTTTGCCGCCGAGGAGATGGAGTGGCGGCTGCGGCGCGAGAACGGCGTGCGCTGGCTGGAACTGTCGGCCGATGAACTGCGGCAGCACGAGCCGGCGCTTGACCGGCGCTACACCTTCGGCGTGCTGGTGGAGGAAAACGGCCAGTGCCGCGATCCTGGCGCCTATGTCGCCGCCCTGGCGCGTCACGCGGTGGCCCAGGGCGCGGAGCTGCGGCACGCCAGGGCTCTGGGCTTTCGCATCGAGGGGTCACGCCTGCTCGCGGTGCTGACCGACGCGGGCGAGATCGCGGCGGATCGCGCGGTGATCGCGGCTGGGGCACGGTCGTATGTGCTGGCGGCCGCGACAGGCGATCGTGTGCCGCTGGAGACCGAGCGCGGATATCATGCGGTGATCGCGGACCCCGGTATCGCGCCGCGGTATCCGGTGATGCCGAGCGACGGCAAGATGGCCTGCGTCATGACGCCGCAAGGGCTGCGGCTGGCGGGGCAGGTCGAGCTGGCCGGGCTCGATGCGGCGCCGAACTGGCGGCGGGCCGAGGTGCTGCGCGATTTTGCCCGCCGGGTGTTTCCCGAAGTGCCGGCGGATCTTCCGGCCGCAAAGGTGAAGGTCTGGATGGGGCACCGGCCCTCCACGCCGGACGGGCTGCCATGCATCGGCCCTGCGAGCGGATGCCCGGACGTCGTGTATGCATTCGGGCACGGCCATGTCGGTCTGACGGCCGGAGCGGCGACCGCAAAGCTCGTGGCGGACCTGATCAGCGGCAGGCCGCCGGGGATCGACCCGGCGCCCTTCGCCGCGCAGCGCTTCTGATCAGTCCGCCGACACAGTCTGCTTCTCGCCCCGCTCCACCAGCATGCGATCGAAATAGGCGATCGTGCGGGTCAGGCCGTCGTCGAGATCGACATGCGGCTCCCAGTCGAGCGTGCGGCGGGCGAGCGAGATGTCCGGGCAGCGCTGAGTCGGGTCGTCCTGTGGCAGTTTGCGGTACACGATGCGCGACCGCGAACCGGTCAGCCTGATCACGCGCTCTGCCAGTTCACGCACGGCGATCTCGTGGGGATTGCCCAGATTGACCGGGCCGGTGAAGTCCTCGCCGGTGGCGACCAGACGTATGAACCCATCGATCAGGTCATCGACATAACAGAAGGCGCGCGTCTGGCTGCCGTCGCCATAAAGCGTGATGTCCTCGTTGCGCAGGGCCTGCACGACGAAGTTGGACACCACCCTGCCGTCGTTCGGGTGCATGCGGGGGCCGTAGGTGTTGAAGATCCGCGCCACCTTGATGCGGGTGCCGTGCTGCCGGTAGTAGTCGAAGAACAGGGTCTCGGCGCAGCGCTTGCCCTCGTCGTAGCAGGCGCGCGGGCCGAGAGGGTTGACGTTGCCGCGGTATTCCTCGGTCTGCGGATGCACCGTGGGATCGCCGTACACCTCGCTGGTGGACGCCTGCATGATCTTCGCGCCGACCCGCTTTGCCAGGCCCAGCATGGTGATCGCCCCGATCACGCTGGTCTTGGTGGTCTGCACCGGATCGTATTGGTAGTGCACCGGAGAGGCGGGGCAGGCGAGGTTGTAGATCTCGTCGACCTCGACATAGAGCGGGAAGGTGATGTCGTGCCGCATAGCCTCGAAATGCGGGTCGCCGATCAGGTGAGCGATGTTGTCCTTTCGGCCAGTGAAATAGTTGTCGATGCACAACACATCGTGGCCGTCGCGCACCAGGCGTTCACACAGGTGCGATCCCAGAAAGCCGGCGCCGCCGGTCACCATTACCCGTTTGCGCGTCAGAGACATCAAAAACTACCTCCAAGACAGGTCGTGCGGTCGGCGGGCGGGCCGAACTCGCGGGGGCGAAGCCCGGCGTGCAGCCAGGTGATCATTGTATATATGTCATAAACCGGCAGGCCAAGCACATCACGAAGTGCAAACGCGTATGGCGGCATGTTGGTGCATTCCAGGACGATCGCGCCGACCTCGGGGGGACGCGAGACGAGCCTGCGTCCGGCGTCCAGGATGTCGGCGGCCGCCAGCGCCACATCCATGTCCTGCTTCTCGCCGCGGATCAGCACGCGGAAGAATTCGTGCCCGTCCTCGGTGCCGACGAACGGGGTGTCGGGCGGAACACCGGCCGCCGCCAGATGGCGAGGGGTCAGCGATCCGGCCGACACGGTAATGATGCCGACGCGCCGGCCGGGCGGCAGCATCGCCTGTACCCAAGGCACCTGGATCAGCGCGCTGGTGGCGACCGGAACGCGCACATGCGTCGCCAGCTCGGCCTGGAACAGCGACAGGAACCCGCAGTTGGTGGTGATTGCCTCCGCGCCGTGCGCCACCAGTTCGGCGGCGGCCGCGAGGAAGTCGTCCAGCAGGCCGGAGGCGGCGTTCAGCACCACGCGCTCCGGCGTCGCGCCCCGCACCACGCGGTAGAGCACCGGGAACGGCCAGGTGGTCGCGTTGCCCATGTCGCCCGGGATGCGGGGGAACTTCGCCTCCAGCATGAGGATTCCGAGCGGCGCGCCGTACAGCGCCTTGCCGCCCCTGGCGATGACCTTCATTGTGCCCAGCATGCCCCAACCGGACGATAGGAGGAAGTAATGGCTGAACGGCCGTTTACTCAGGCTGACCTTGACGTGCTCGCCCAGTGGGACACGCCGACGATCTGCAACGGTTGCGAGATCACGTCGCCGGAGCGGCGCGCCTTCGGCTACACCGTGGAGCCGATGGTCTGCCTCGATCCGAAGGCAAAGCCTATCGTCGGGCTGGCGCGCGTCGGGATGATCCGCTCCACCGAGCCGCCGCGCGGCAAGGTCACGGACCGGGCGGACTGGTACCAGTACGTCGCCGCCACCGACTTCCCCACGATCGCGGCGATCCAGGACATCGATGGCCGCATCGGCTACGGCGCCTATTGGGGCGAGGTGCAGTCCACCATCCACAAGGCACTCGGCTCCATTGGCTGTGTGACGAACGGCTCGTTCCGGGACCTCGATATGTGGGCGAAAGGCTATCAGATGATCGGCGGCCGGATCGGCCCCAGTCATGCCTGGGTGCACATGGTGGAGTTCGGCAGGCCGGTGAACATCTTCGGGATGCAGGCAGGGCATGACGATGTGATCCATGCCGACTACCACGGTGCGGTCGTGGTACCGGCGGACGCCGTGAAGAAGCTGCCGGCGGCGATCGAACTGATCTCGCGGCGCGAGAAGGTCATCCTGGACTTCTGCCGCTCGCCTGACTTCTCGTCGGCGAAACTGCGTGAGGTGCTGAAGCGCTCGGCCGAGATTTATTGAGCGAACCGCACGCTGATTTTCCCGCTCCCCAACCCTCCCTCGCGAGGGGGGAGGGGGCAGGCTCTGCTCTGCTGGCGATCTCCTCCCTGCGCACCGTGTTCCGTACCGCCGGCGGCGATGTGGCGGCGGTGGATGGCGTCGACATCTCGGTCGGCCGTGGCCGCACCCTGGGCATCGTCGGTGAGTTCGGGCTGCGGCAAGTCGGTGCTGTCGCTGTCGGTGATGCGGCTGGTGCCGCCACCGGGCCGCATCGCCGCGGGGCAGATCATGTTCGATGGCCGGAACCTGCTCGACCTGCCGCCGGCACAGATGCGCGACATCCGCGGCAACCGCATCGCGATGATCTTCCAGGAGCCGATGACCAGCCTCAATCCGGTGTTCACTGTCGGCGACCAGATCACCGAGGCGATGCGCGCGCATGACCGCACCGCCTCCGGCGCCGCGCTGCGCAGCCGCGCCATCGCCGCCTTGCGGCGCGTGCGCATCCCCGCGCCGGAACGCCGGTTCGACGAATACCCGCACCAGATGTCCGGCGGCATGCGCCAGCGCGTGATGATCGCGATGGCGCTCGCCTGCGAGCCTGATCTGCTGATCGCCGACGAACCGACCACAGCGCTCGACGTCACGGTGCAGGCGCAGATCCTGGACCTGCTGCGGGAATTGCAGCAGCAGACCGGCATGGCGATCATCCTGATCACCCACGATCTCGGGGTCGTCGCCGAAATGGCCGATGAGGTCGCGGTGATGTACGCCGGGCGCGTGGTGGAACGCGCGCCAGGCGCCGCGATCTTCGACGACCCGCAGCATCCCTACACGTTGGGCCTGCTCGGCAGCATTCCCAAGATCGAGGAGAACCGCGATCGCCTGCTGGCGATCGAGGGCACCGTGCCTGCGCCGTTCGATCTGCCGCAGGGCTGCCGCTTCCATCCGCGCTGCGTCTTCGCCGACGCGGCGTGCGCCTTGCGGGACCCCGAACTGCGCCTGCTCGCCGACAACCATCGCGCCGCCTGTATTCGCGCACCGGTGGAGGCAGTGGTGGCATGACCGCGCTGCTGGAGGTCGAAGGGCTGACCAGGCACTTCGATGTCAAGCGTGGCCTGGTGCTGGGCAAGATGGTCGGCGTGGTGCGCGCGGTCGACGGCATCTCTTTCACGATCGATCGCGGTGAGACGCTGGCGCTGGTGGGAGAATCCGGCTGCGGCAAGTCCACCACGGCGCGGCTTGTGCTGCGGCTGATCGATCCGACCGCGGGTGCGATCTACTTCGAGGGCACCGACATCACCGAGATGCGTGGCGATCCGCTGCGCCGGCTGCGCCGCCGGATGCAGATCGTGTTCCAGGACCCGTTCGCCTCGCTGAACCCTCGCATGACGGTGGGCGAGATTCTGGTGGAGCCGCTGATCGTGCACGGCATCGGCGACCGCGTGGCGCGACGCGCGCGGGTGAACCAGTTGCTGGGGCTGGTCGGGCTCGCGCCGTATCATGCGCAGCGCTATCCGCACGAGTTCTCCGGCGGGCAACGCCAGCGCATCGGCATCGCGCGCGCGCTCGCCGTCGAGCCGTCGCTGGTGGTGTGCGATGAACCCGTGTCCGCGCTCGACGTGTCGATCCAGGCGCAGGTGGTAAACCTGCTGAAGGACCTCCAGGCGCGGCTTGGCCTGTCGTATCTGTTCATCGCGCACGACCTCGCGGTGGTGAAGCACATGGCCGACCGCGTGGCGGTGATGTATCTCGGGCAGATCGTCGAGATCGCACCGAAGGACGTGCTGTTCTCGGAGCCGCGCCATCCCTACACGCGCACGCTGATGACGGCGATCCCGCGGCCTGATCCGCATCGTCATGGCGCGCGGCAATTGCCAGGCGGCGATGTGCCGAGCCCGATGAACCCGCCTGCTGGCTGCCGCTTCCACACGCGCTGCCCGTTCGTCGTCGATCGCTGCCGCGCGGAGATGCCGCTGCTGCGGAAGTGGAGCGAAGGCCACTTCACTGCCTGCCATCGCGCCGAGGAACTGCCGCCGGCGGGCGAGGTGATCGAGCCCGGCCATGTCGCGCCGATGGCGGCAAAGCGGCTGGCGCTGTACGCGAAGCGGCGGGCGGAGATCAGCGCGGCGGCCGGCTGACTCCGGGCCGCGCGTTCACTGCGTCACGCGTGCGGCGAGCGCCAGCCTGGCTGCTGCTGTCGAAAGGCCTTTGTCCCGCGTCCAGAGTGTCGCGCCAGGGGTCATCCGTGTTGCGGCGAGCAGATGCACATCCGCGTAGCTGAGGCCCACGCCATATAAGCGTTGCTGATCCACAAATCGCATGACCTCGTCATGACGTGCAACGTTCGCTGAAGGCAGTCGGTTCAGTTGCTGCAATGTAGCCGCACGTCGGGGAATGTCGCCCAGTCCCAACTCACCGATGACGAACGGGTGCGCCAATACTCGATCCCTATCGAGCAGGTCTTGCAGCAACTCGTCGCCGACGCGCAAGTGGTCCACCCATACCGAGGTATCGACCAGGATCACGCTGTCCTGAACCGACGCCGCGGCGCGAGTTTCAGATCAGGGGCGCTTCCACCCATTCGCGCCAGCCGCCGTGCCGCCTCGCGCTCGACCAGTGCCTTGAGAGCGGCGCGCACCAGGGCGGATTTCTCCTGTATCCCGGTATACTCCTGAGCCGCTTTGACCAGGTCGTCGTCGAGCGTAATCGTGGTCCGCACGGTGATGCTCCGCCCGCCATAGGGTGTCAGATTTGGCATCAAGTGATGTCCAAATCAATGCCTCAACCTGCCGGCCGCGCCGCCACTTCCGGTTCCCGGCCCTTTGTGGTGAAGCTCGCCCTTTCCGGAAGGGATCGCGCCATGCAGACACCGCGCTCCTTCGAACCGATGCGCCTGCTGATCCTGGGTGGCACGGGTTTCATCGGCCCGCACCAGGTCCGCTACGCGCTCGCCCGTGGGCACCGCGTCACCATATTCAACCGCGGACGGCAGAAGGAGGCCTGGCCCGGCCCGGTGGAGGAGGTGATCGGCGACCGCGACGGAGGCCTCAAAGCACTGGAGGGCCGCGATTGGGACGTCTGCATCGACAATCCGGCCTCATTGCCGATCTGGGTGCGCGACGCCTCTCGTGTGCTGAAGGGTCACGTCGGCCAGTACGTCTTCATTTCGACCATCTCGGCCTATGCCGCCAACGACAGGCCTGCCGACGAAACCGCCCCACTCGCGGTCTACGAGGGCGCCGATCCGATGGCCGAGACAAGCGAATCACTGAGCGCCGACCGGCGGCGACTCTATGGACCGCTCAAGGCCCAGGGCGAAAAGGAGGCGCAGGCCCAGTACGGCGAGGCCGCCACCACTGTCATCCGCCCGAGCCTGATCGTGGGGCCGGGCGACGAGACCGACCGCTTCACCTATTGGCCCGCGCGACTGGCCCGCGGCGGCGAAATACTGGCGCCCGGCGACGGGAACGATCCAGTGCAGTTCATCGACGTCCGCGACCTGGCCGAATGGACCATCCGCGTGGGCGAAGAGCGCACCACCGGCGTGTTCAACGCCGCTGGCCCCGACCACCCTATCACCATGGACCAGATGCTGGCGGGGATCGCCCAGGGCGTACAAGTCCATCCCAAGCTCGTCTGGGCACCCACGGCGTTCTTGAAGGAGAACAAAGTCTCGCCCTGGAGCGACCTGCCGGTGTGGATTCCCGGTCAGGGCGAAACCTTCGGCTTCCACCGTCGCGCCACGCGCCGCGCCATTGCCGCGGGCCTCACCTTCCGCCCTCTGCCGCTCACCGCCTCCGACACCCTGGCCTGGCTCCGCACTCTGCCGCCAGAGCGTCAGGCCAAGTGCCGCGCTGGCCTCATCCCCGAGCGTGAAGCTGATCTGCTGCTGAAGCTGAAGGCCTAACCGTTCTCAGGTCGCGATTGGGGGCCCCTCGGTGGGAAAAGCTCAGCATGCCGAATTGCCGGGAGCGTGTGCCGAAATCCGAAAATTCGAACGAAACACGAAGCGGCGACCGCGCCACTTCCAGTCTTTCCTGCTTTGTGGTGAACCATCCCCTTTTGAGAGGATCGTGCCATGACAGCAGTGAACGCCAACATCGCCGCCCCTCGTATGCTCCAGGTGGGCGGAGGCGCCGTGCGCCAGATCGCCGAGGTGCTGGCGAAGTTCGGCCTGTCGCGTCCGTTGGTGGTGGCCGATCCCTTCATGGTGTCGTCCGGCCATGTGCGGCATTGCCTCGATCCGCTTGCCGCCGCCGGCGTCACCGCCACGGTGTTCAGCGACACGGTGCCCGACCCGACCGACACGGTGGTCGAGGCTGGCGTCGGCGAACTGAAGCGCGGCGACTTCGACTGCCTGATCGGCTTCGGTGGCGGCTCGCCGATCGACACCGCCAAGGCGATGGCGATCCTCGCGGCCGGGGGCGGCAAGATGCGCGACTACAAGGCGCCATTCGCCGCCGACAAGGGTGCGCTGCCGGTGATCGCCATTCCCACCACCGCCGGCACCGGCAGCGAGTGCACCCGCTTCACCGTCATCACCGATACCGAGCGCGACGAGAAGATGCTGATCGCGGGTCTCGGTGCGCTGCCGCTCGCGGCCATCGTGGATTACGAGCTTACCTACTCGGTGCCGCCGCGCACCACCGCCGATACCGGCGTGGACAGCCTGACGCATGCCCTGGAGGCGTTCGTATCGAAGCGGGCCAATCCATTTTCCGATGCGCTCGCCGTTGCCGCGATGGCGCTGATCGGGCGGCACATCCGCACGGCCTATGCCGAGCCGCGTAACGCCGAGGCGCGCGAGGGCATGATGCTTGGCGCCACGCAGGCGGGGCTGGCGTTCTCCAATGCCTCGGTCGCGCTGGTGCACGGCATGTCGCGACCGATCGGGGCGCATTTCCATGTGCCGCACGGCCTGTCGAACGCCATGCTGCTGCCGGCGATCACGCGGTACTCGGTCGGTGCGGCGGAGGGGCGTTACGCAGAGGCAGCGCGGCGCATCGGGTTTGCCGACGAACGCGACGCCGATGCGACGGCCGCGGCGAAGCTCGTCACCGGGTTGGAGGCGTTGAACAAGGAGCTGTCCGTGCCAGGCCCCGCCGAGTACGGCATCGACGAAGCCGTCTGGAACGGCAAGATGGAACTGATGGCCGAACAGGCGCTCGCCTCGGGCAGCCCGGCCAACAATCCACGCGTGCCCGACAAGGCGGAGATCGTCACATTGTATCGCGAGGTGTGGGCCGGCGCCCCGCGCAACGCCTGAGTCGCCGGTTTGCTTTCGTGTGATACTATTTGGTAAGATTTGCGCAACGACACGACCCTTGCGGGAGGACAAATGAATCCGACGATCGAACAGGCAACCATGAGGAAGGTGTATTTGCGGATATTGCCGCTCGCCATGGTTGTCTATTTCTTCTGCTATCTCGACCGAATCAATGTCAGCTTTGCCGCGTTGCAGATGAATCATGCGATCGGGCTGACCGCGGCCGCCTATGGCCTCAGCTCGACGGCATTCTATCTCGGCTACTGCCTGTTCGAGGTCCCGAGCAACGTCATTCTCGACAAGGTCGGCGCGCGCATCTGGATCGCGCGCATCATGATCACCTGGGGGCTCTGCTCCGGCGCGACGGCGTTTGCCACCGGGCCAACGAGCTTCCTGGTCATCCGCTTCCTGCTAGGTCTCGCCGAGGCCGGGCTGTTCCCGGGCATCGTGCTGCTGTTCACCTACTGGTTCCCTGACCACCACCGCGGCCGCATCGTGTCCAGCTTCACGCTGGCGTTGCCGGTCTCGGTCGCGCTCGGGGCGCCGATCTCGACGGCCATCCTCGGCTTGGACGGCTTCCTGGGTTACGCCGGATGGAGGTGGATCTACATCATGGAGGCCGTGCCGACCATTCTCATCGGCATTTTCGTGCTGTTCATGCTGACCGACAAACCGGCACAGGCGAAGTGGTTGAACGTCGCCGAGAAGAACTGGCTCATCACGACACTGGAGAGTGAGCGGCGCGCGGTTGAGGCGGCGGGCAAGTACAGCCTGTGGCAGGCGATGGTGAACCCGAAGATCCTGCTGCTGTCGCTCAACTACCTCGGGATCGTCACGGCGAGTCTCGGCCTGTTGCTGTTCGTGCCGCAGATCATCAAGTCGCTCGGCGCGACCAACATGGGCACCGGTTATGCGACGACGCTCGCCTACACCTGCGGCGCGATCAGCATGCTGGTGTGGGGCTGGATTTCCGATCGCATGGGCGAGCGCCGCTGGAACCTGTTCTGGGCCTGCACGCTCGCGACAGTCGGTCTGGTGGTTGCCGGCGTGACGATGGGAAGCTGGTGGTCGCTCGCCGGCATGTGCATCGCGACCGCGGGCTTCTACGGCACCAAGGGCCCGTTCTGGTCGATGCCGTCGATGATGCTGACCGGCGCTGCCGCCGCGGCAGGGATCGCCTGGATCAACTCGATCGGCAATGTCGGCGGTGCTGTCGGACCGGCGCTGGTCGGCTGGATCAAGGACTTTACCGGCAGCTACGCCGGCGGCCTGTACGGGCTCGCGGTGTTCACCGGCGTCGCCGCCCTGATCGCGGCGTTCGCATTGCACATTCCCCGCCGGGTGCCGGTGCGGGGCAGCGTCGAGGTGCCGGCCGAGTAGGCGCGCCTGCCTTCGATGGGTTGCGATGGGACGGGAAGCCTATGGCGGGGAGCAAAACATACGCTAAAATCCGGCGGCAGTGAGGCTTACACTTGCGTATCCCCGCCCGGCTCCCGACCGCTGTCCTGACCGTAGCCCCCGTCTGGGCGATTGTGGGCCTGTCCGCGTGCACCCAAATGCCGCCGCCCCCACCGCCGCCACCAGCCGCCGGCGCGGGTCCGATCGCCGCTTCCGGACCGTATCGTATCCAGGCTGGCGACGTGTTGGGCGTCCGGCTGCTGCTGAACCCCGACCTGGACGAGGATGTCGTGGTTCGCCCCGACGGCCATGTGTCGACGACGGTCGTGAAGGACGAGCGCGCTGGTGGCCGCACCGTGGCGGAGCTGACCGAGGCGCTGTCGCACGACTACACGTCGATCATACGCAACCCGCGCCTCACCGTTGAGCTGAAGACATTCTCGCCAACGCGGATCTATGTCGGCGGCGAGGTCAACAAGCCAGGTGAATCCGTCACCGTGGGTCTCGCTCCCACGCTGTCGCAGGCGATCGCCCGCGCCGGAGGACTGAAGCGGGCCGACAACGACAGGGTGTTCATCATCCGCCGCGGATCCAAGGATGTCCCGCAGATCTTCTCGGCACGTCTTCAGGACGCGATGCGCGATCAGGATCCGGATGCCGATGTCAGACTTGCGCCGTATGACGTGGTGTACGTGCCGCGCAACGGTCTCGCGGAGGTCGACAAGTTCCTGAACGAATATCTCGTGCCGGTAGTCCCGGTGATCTGGGGTTTCTCCTACGACGTCGTCCCCGACGCCACCGCGGATGCCGGCACCGCGCCTCCGGAGGCGCCGAAGTCGCGCTAACCCAGCCGGAACGCCGGCTTCCGCTTCTCGGCGAACGCCGCCATGCCCTCGCGCTGATCATGGGTGCCGAACAGCGACATGAACAGCGCCCGCTCATGACGGACGCCCTCCACCAGGGTGGTCTCGAACGCGCGGTTCACCGCCTGCTTGGCGAAGGCGACCGCGACCGGCGACAACTCGGCGATGCGCCCGGCGATCTTCAGCGCCTCGGGCAGCAGCTGGTCGGCCGGGAACACGCGCGACACCAGGCTGGCGCGTTCGGCCTCGGCGGCGTCCATCATCCGCGCGGTCAGGATCATGTCCATCGCCTTCGCCTTGCCCACCGCGCGGGTCAGGCGCTGGGTGCCGCCGGCGCCGGGCAGCACACCCAGATTGATCTCCGGCTGGCCGAACTTCGCGGTGTCGGCGGCCAGGATGAAGTCGCACATCATCGCCAGCTCGCAGCCGCCGCCCAGGGCGAAGCCCGCGACCGCGGCGATCACCGGCTTCTGCACGCGCAGCACCGTCTCCCAGCGCTTGCCGATGAAGTCCTCCAGCATCGCCTCGGGATGCGTGCGGTCCTTCATCTCCTTGATGTCGGCGCCGGCTGCGAAGGCGCGCTCGTTGCCGGTCAGCACGATCGCGCCAATGGACGCGTCGGCGTCGAACGCCAGGAGCTGCGTGCCCAGTTCGTCCATCAGCGCGTCACACAGGGCGTTCAGCGCCGCCGGGCGGTTGAGGCGGATCAGTCCGACACGGCCGTGCGTCTCGACGATGATGTTCTGGAAGTCGGCCATCTGCGCTCTCCCGTTGGAGGTGGCGGCTTGTAGCTATCGCTGGCTACGCGGGCAATAGAACGTGCTGCGCGCCGACTGGGTGATGCGGCGGATGCCGGGGCAGGCGGGACGGCCGGGGCAACGCTCGCACGCCTCGCCTTCGCGGCCATAGACCTTCCATGCGTGCTGGAAATAGCCAAGTTCCCCGCCCGGCTGGACGTAGTCGCGCAACGACGACCCACCCGCGGCGATCGCCTCGCGCAGCGTGTCCTTGATGGCGGGCACCAGCCGGGTGGCGCGGATGCCCGGGATGGTATGGGCGGAGCGCTGGGGGCTGATCCTGGCGCGGAACAGCGCCTCGCAGACATAGATGTTGCCGAGACCGGCGACCACCTTCTGGTCCAGCAGCGCCGCCTTGATCGGCGTGCGCTTGCCTGCGAGCGAGGCCCCGAGGCGGGCCGGGGAGAACGCCGGGTCGAGCGGCTCGGGGCCGAGTTCCGCCAACAGCTTGTGGGCGTCCTCCTGGGGCGTGGGCACCAGGTCCACCGAGCCGAAGCGGCGCGGGTCGACGAAGCCCAGCCGCCAGCCGTCATCAGTCTCCAGCACGAGATGTTCGTGCAGGGTCGGCTGATTGGGCCGCAGCGGGGTCAGCAGCATGCGGCCCGACATGCCGAGATGCAGCAGGACGGAATCGCCGTCGGAGAGGCGCATCAGGATGTACTTGCCGCGGCGGCGAAAGCCGGTGACGCGCGCGCCGGTCAGGCGCTCCTGGAGCCCTTCCGGCAAGGGCCAGCGGAGGTCGGGGCGATGGGCGGTCGCGCGGACGATGATGCGGCCCTCCAGGCGCTGCTGGAGGCCACGCATCACGGTCTCGACCTCGGGGAGTTCCGGCATTGGGGTCCGGCACGCTATAGATGGCGCGGATGAGCGACAACCCGGGATCAAGCGAGACCACCGACTTCGGCTTCCGCCGTGTGCCGCGCGCGACCAAGCGCGGCATGGTGCGCGCGGTGTTCGACAGCGTGGCGCCACGCTACGACCTGATGAACGACCTGATGTCTCTCGGCGTGCACCGTGCCTGGAAGGACGTGCTGGTGACGGCGCTCGACCCTGGCCCGCGGCGCATGCTGCTGGACCTTGCCGCGGGCACCGGCGATGTCGGGCTGGCGTGGCTCGAGAAAGGCGGCGGCCCGGTGCTGCTGAGCGACGTCAATGCGTCGATGCTCGATGTGGCGCGCGATCGGGCGCTGTCGCGCGCGCTGATCGGCGGTGCGTCGCTGCTGGTTGCCGATGCCGAGAGGCTGCCGTTGCCCGATCGTGCGGTGGATCGCGTGTCGATCGCATTCGGGCTGCGCAACTGCACCGACAAGGCGGCGGTGCTGGCCGAGGCACGGCGCGTGCTGCGGCCGGGCGGGCGCTTCTTCTGCCTCGAGTTCTCTCACCTTCAGGTGGCGGCGTTGCAGCCGCTGTACGACGCGTGGTCGTTCCGCGTGCTGCCGGCGCTCGGACGCTGGGTCGCGCGGGATGAGGCGAGCTATCGGTATCTCGCGGAAAGCATCCGGACGTTCCCCGATCAGGACGAACTGGCCGGGATGCTGAGCGATGCGGGATTTGCGCGGGTCACGGTGCGCAATCTGTCGGGCGGGATCGCGGCACTTCATTCGGGGTGGCGGCTATGACGGAGCGCCCACGAATTCTCCCCCACCCCCCTCCCGCAAGCGGAGGGGGAGGATGGGTGCGGTGACCGACCTCTCGTCCAGGCGTGTGCTGCTGATCGTGTCGGGCGGCATCGCCGCGTACAAGGCGCTGGAGCTGGTCCGTCTGCTGCGCGGGCGCGGCTGCGGGGTTAGCTGTGTGCTGACCGAGGCGGGCGCGCAGTTCGTGACGCCGCTGTCGCTCCAGGCGCTCAGCGAAAGCAAGGTGTTCACCGACCTGTTCTCGCTGACCGACGAAAGCGAGATGGGGCACATCCAGCTTTCGCGCAGCGCCGACCTCGTCGTGGTGGCGCCTGCTTCCGCCGATCTGCTGGCGAAGATGGCGGCGGGTCTCGCGGGTGATCTGGCCTCGACTTTGCTGCTGGCCACCGACAAGCCGGTGCTGGTCGCGCCGGCGATGAATGTGCGCATGTGGCTCCACGCGGCGACGCAGGCGAACATGGCACAGCTTGCCGCGCGCGGTATCCACGTGGTCGGCCCGGACGAGGGCGCGATGGCGTGCAATGAATTCGGACCCGGGCGGCTCGCCGAACCACCGGCGATCCTGGCGGCCATCGAGGCGCTGCTCGCTCCGTCGGGCCTGCTTGCCGGGAAGCATGCCTTGGTGACCAGCGGCCCGACGCATGAGCCGATCGATCCGGTGCGCTACATCGCCAACCGCTCGAGCGGACGGCAGGGTCATGCGATCGCATCGGCCCTCGCGGAGCTGGGCGCGCGCGTGACTTTGGTCAGCGGGCCGGTGTCGGTGCCCGATCCCGCCGGCGTCGCCATCACCCATGTGGAGAGCGCGCAGCAGATGCTTGACGCCTGTCAGTCGGCGCTGCCGGCGGACGTGGCGATCTTCGCGGCCGCCGTGGCCGACTGGCGGGTGGCCGGCGCCGCTTCCGGGAAGATCAAGAAGGTGCCGGGCGCCGCGCCGCCGGCGCTGGAACTCGTGGCCAATCCCGACATCCTTGCTACCATCGCCCAGCGCGGTCCGCGACGACCGCGCCTCGTCATCGGATTTGCCGCGGAGACCGATGATCTGATGGCGAATGCGCAGGCCAAGCGCGAGCGTAAGAACGCCGACTGGATCGTCGCCAACGACGTGTCACCGGCCACCGGCATCATGGGCGGCGAGGAGAACGCGGTGCATCTGATCACCGCCGATGGCGTCGAGGATTGGCCGCGGCTGGCGAAGCAGGACGTGGCACGCCGGCTGGCCGCGCGTATCGCAACGGCGCTGGGGTGAGCTACCAGGTCCGCGTGCTCGGGGTCGTGGATGCCGACGAGTATCGCCGCGTTCGTCTTGAATTGTTGCGGCTGCATTCCGACGCGTTCGGTGCCGACCATGATGAAACGGCTGCGCTGGATCGCGCGCAGTTTGCCGAGCGTCTGGCCACACCTGGCCTTACCCGGTTCGGCGCGTTCGACGGGCATCGTCTGGTCGGGCTTGCGGGGCTGCAAATCCGCTCGGGTGCCAAGGAAAGGCACAAGGCCCATCTTTTCAGCATGTATGTCGATGCGGCTCATCGAGGCAGCGGGCTGGCAGAACAACTGGTCAATGCGGTGATTGCCGGTGCGAGCGAGGCGGGCGCGGTGGTGCTGCACCTTTCGGTGACGGTGGGCAATGCACCCGCGCAACGGCTTTATCGCCGCATGGGGTTCACGGTCTATGGCGTCGAGCGACGCTCACTCAAGGTGAATGGACGGTTTCTCGACGAAGAGCTGATGGTGCTCGATCTCGATTGATGACGGCATAGACGGCCATGCCGGCCAGCATGGCCACGACGAACAGAAGCGTCCGGCCGCCGCCAAGCCCGATCGAGGCAAGCGCGGGACCCGGGCAATAGCCGACCAGCCCCCATCCGACGCCGAACAGGAAGGCGCCGACGACCAGGCGGCAGTCGATCCGCGTTGCAGGAGGACGCGCGAACTCCTCGGCGCATAGTGGAGTGCGCAGTCGTCTCGACACGACGTAGGCCGGTGTCGCCACGATCAGAGCGCCCAGCATGACGAAGGCGAGGCTCGGGTCCCAGTCGCCGGCGACGTCGAGAAAGCCGAGTACCTTGGCTGGATTGATCATGCTCGAAACGGTCAGCCCGAGACCGAACAGCACGCCGCCTGTAAGTGCGATGATGAGCCGTGGCATCCAGTCAGGCTCCTGCGATGTGGCGCATGAAGAACTCCGTGAGGAAACCGGCTGCGATGAACAGGCAGGTGGCGACGATTGAGCGAGGGGAGAAGCGCGCCAGACCGCAGACCCCATGACCGCTGGTGCAGCCGCCGCCGAGCCGTGTGCCGAACCCGACCAGCAACCCGCCGGCAATAACAACCGGCACGGAGGCATCGAGGCGAATGACCGGCGCCCCGGCGAGCGCGGCGTAGCACCATGGCGCAACGATCAGACCTGCCAGGAAGGCGACGCGCCAGGCAACATCGCCGGTGCCGGCAGACGCCAGATTGCCGACGATGCCGCTGATGCCGGCCACCCGGCCATTACCCAGCCAGAGCAATGCGACCGCGAGGCCGATCAGCAAGCCTCCTGACAAGGAGGCCCACGGCGTGAAGTTTGCCATGGCGTTCCTTACGAAATCCGGCGCGGTCTGCCTTTGACCTGGATCAAACCGACGAGTCAGATAGCCCGCCACAACGGCCGCGTCAGCAGCATCATCAGCAGCCCGGTGATCCCGGTTGCGGCGGTGGCCCAGGGCGCGCCGATCGCATCCGCCAGCCATCCGAGTGCCACGAAGCCGACCGGGCCGACGCCGATGCACACCGACAGCACGCCCAGCACGCGGCTGCGCATCTCGGGCGGCGCCGACAGATAGACCAGCGTCGCCTGCATGATGCTGAAGCCCGCGCCGCCGAGGCCGGTGAACAGCAGCGCGAAGCTCGCGATCGACGGCACGGGCACCAGCGCGAACACGGTCAGCATCACCATGTAAAGCATGACGCCGCCGACATAGACATGCCGGTAGAGGCGCGGCCGGCAGAGCATCGCCATCAGCACCGCGCCGACGAAGGCGCCGACGCCGTCCATGCTGGCAAGGATGCCGATGCCCTCGGGTCCCAGCAGCAGTCGGTCCTGACCGATCACCGGCACCATGCTGGTGAACGGCCAGCCGAACACGTTGTAGATCACCGTCACGGTCAGCGTGCCGATCAGCCGCCGGTCGCTGCGCACCAGCCGCAATCCCTCGGCGATGCGCGCAATTACCGATTCCGCTGTGCTCGGCGGGTAGCTGTTGCGATAGCGCACGCGGCACGCCGCGACGACCGCGACGGCGTAGAGCGCCACGCTCAACGTGAACACGCCGTCGATGCCGACGCCGGCGAGCAGCAGGCCGCCGATCGTGGGGCCGACCATGCGGCTGGCGTTGTTGGCGCCGACATCGATCGACATCGCGGTGCCCATCTGCGCGGCGCCCACCGCCTCGCCGATCATCACCCGCCGCACCGGATTGTCGGTCGCCCAGCCGATGCCGTTGATGAAGCTCGCGACCGCGAGGTGCCAGACGGCGAGCAGATGCAGATGCGCCAGGGTCGCCAGTGTCAGCGAAGTGATCACCATGCTGGCGACGACGATGATCAGCGTGGTGCGCCGCTCCATGCGTTCGGCGATCGCGCCGAGAAAGGCGCCGAACAGCCCCATCGGCAGCAGCCGCAGCATGGTCATCATGGCGACGATGAACGGCGAGCCGGTGTGCTGGTAGACGAACACGCCGACCGCGACGGTTTCCACCCAGCGGACGACGAACACGACGAGACCGACGAACCAAAGGCGCCAGAAATCCGCGCTGTCGATCAGCCAGGCCGCGCGGCTGGCCGGCCGGGCCGCAGTGGTTTCCTGCACGGAAGGGCGTTCCTCGGGCGTTTCTCGTTGCGACTGTGCCTCGGATGGTGAGGTGCGGCAACACTATTGCCGCCACCATGCGGCTGGTGGACCATGGCCGGGGAGCGGAGACGTGCGATGGAACCTGATGTTGCCGAACTGCGACGGATGATCGACGAGGCGCGGCGGATTGTGTTCTTCACCGGCGCCGGGATCAGCACCGAGTCGGGCATTCCCGATTTTCGCAGCCCCGGCGGCATCTGGACGAAGATGCGGCCGATCGATTTTTCCGACTTCCTCGCCTCGGACGAGGCGCGGCGCGAGACATGGCGGCGGCGGTTCGCGACCGATGAAACGATGCGCAAGGCCGAGCCGAACCGTGGGCATCGCGCCGTGGCGTCGCTGGTGAGCCGCGGCAAGGCATCGGCGGTGATCACGCAGAACATCGACGGCCTGCACCAGGCGTCAGGCGTGCCGGCCAACCGGGTGATCGAGCTGCACGGCAACACGACGTACGCGCACTGCCTCGACTGCGCGCAGCGCTACGAGATCGAGCACATCAGGGTGGAGTTCGAGCGCACCGGCGAGGCGCCGAACTGCGTGTCGTGCGGCGGCCACGTCAAGACTGCGACGATCTCATTCGGCCAGGCGATGCCGCCGGCGGCAATGATCCGGGCCGAGGAGGAGACGCTGGCGTCGGATCTGTTCATCGCGATCGGTTCGTCGTTGGTGGTGTATCCGGCGGCGGGCTTTCCGGAGATTGCGGCGCGCAACGGGTCACGGCTGGTGATCCTGAACCGCGAGCCGACCGGGCTCGATCCGTACGCCGATCTGGTGCTGCACCGGGAGATCGGCGCGACGCTGGGCGAGGCGGTCGGCAACAACTGACAGGAGACGACAGTGGCACGCAACATCGCCGTCGGCGTTGGGCTGATGGAGTTTCCGTTCACCAGCACCGACGGGTTCTGGCGCTGGGTCGATCTGTGCGAGGCGGGCGGTATCGATTCGATCTGGCAGACCGATCGCATCGTCAGCCGTCAGCCGATCCTCGAATGCATGACGGCACTCGCGGCGATCGCCGGGCGCACGCGGCGGATCAAGTTCGGGGTGAACGTGGTGTCGCTGGCGTTGCGCGATCCGGTGCTGCTGGCGAAGCAGTGCGCCACGATCGACGTGCTGTCGCAGGGACGGCTGCTGCCAGGCTTCGGCATCGGCAGCCCGCAGGGGCCGGAGTGGCAGACGCTGCACATCGACACCGCGACGCGTGGCCGCAAGACCGATGAGGCGCTGGAGATCATCCATCGGCTGTGGTCGCAGGACAGCGTCGATTTCGAGGGCCGGCACAATCATCTGACGGGCGCGTCGATTGCGCCCAAGCCGGTGCAACCGGATTTGCCGATGTGGATCGGCGGTTCGTCGGCCGCGGCGGTGCGGCGGACGGCGCGGTACGGCACCGGCTGGCAGGCCGGAGCGGAAACGCCGGCGGATGTCGGGCGGGTGATCGCGGAGATCAAGGCGGCGCTGGTGGAGAGCGGCCGTAGTATAGACGAGGATCACTACGGCGCGGCATTCGCGTATCACTTCGGCAAGGTGGACGATCCGGGCGTGGCGCAGGTGATGGAGGCGTACCGCAAGCGCACAGGACGCGATCCGGAGCGGCATTTCGCGATTGGCGATGCGGGCATGATGGTGGCGCGGATAGCCGAGTATGTGGAGGCCGGCGCATCGAAGTTCATCCTGCGGCCGGCGGCGCGCGGCGACGAGGGCATGCTGGATCAGACGCGCAGGCTCATCGAGCAAGTGTTGCCTATGGTGGCGGCCCGTTGGCCGAAGCGCGCCAAGGCGGCGTAGTTCCTGTGACAGCTTCATAGCAGCACGCAGTGTACTGGCGCGAACGACACCGTGACCTCGCTGCCCTCCTCGAACAGCTCGGTCGGCGGACGGCGCACGATCAACTGGCCGGCGGGCCAGTCCACGACATACTGGATGAACTCGCCGTGGAACATGCGGCGATGGATGCGGCCTGGTACAGTATTGTGCGATCCCGGCGTGTGCCCAAGATGGATATAAGACGTGCGCAGCGCCACGGTGTCCCGTTCCCTCGATGCGTCCGACGCGACGACCTCGAGTTGTACGCCCCCCTCCACTTCGAACAGCAGCGTGCCATTCGAGCCAGGTCCGCGCACCTTGCCGGCGATAAGGTTGGCCGACCCGACAAAGTCCGCGACGAAGCGCGTGCGCGGACGATTGTAGATGTCCTCCGGGGTGCCGATCTGCTCGATCTTGCCGCCGTTCATCACGATGACCCGGTCGGAGATCGCCAGCGCCTCCTCCTGGTCGTGCGTCACGTAGAGCGACGTGATGTCCAGCCGCCGCTGCAATTCGCGCAGTTCCACCCGCATCTCGGCGCGCAGCCTGGCGTCCAGGTTCGACAGCGGCTCATCGAACAGCAGCACGCTCGGCGAGAACGCGATCGCCCGCGCCACTGCGACGCGCTGCTGCTGACCGCCCGACAGTTTGGACGCGGGACGATCGGCGAAAGCCTGCATCTGCACCAGGGCCAGCACGCGTTCCACGTTCTGCCGCACCTCGGCTGCCGGCAGCTTGCGCACGCGCAGGCCGTAGGCGACGTTGTCGAACACCGACATGTGCGGCCAGATCGCGTAGGACTGGAACACCATCGACACGCCGCGCTTCTCGGCCGGCACGTTGCGGCGTTCGCGCGGCCGAATACACGGTTTCGCCGTTCAGCCGGATGCTGCCGCCACTCGGTGTCTCCAGTCCGGCGACCGCGCGCAGCGTCGTGGTCTTGCCGCAGCCGGAGGGGCCGAGCAGCGTCACCATCTCGCCGGGCGCTATGTCGAAGCCGATGTCGTCGACCGCGGTGACATCGCCGTAGCGCACGGCGAGATTGGCAACCTCGATGCGCGGGCGGTTCATTGGGTCACGCCGGAGACGCGGCGCGCGAGGCTGAACATGACGGCGACGGCGATGAAGACGGTGGCGGTCTGGATGAGCGCCATGGCCGCGGACAACTCGGAACTGGAGCTCAGCCAGGAATTGACGATCGCCGGCGCGATCACCTTGGAGTTCGGCCCCATCAGGAAGATCGATACGCCCAGCTCGCGCACCGAGGCGATGAAGATCAGCAGCCAAGCGGCGACCAGGCCCGGGCGCAGCAGCGGCATGGTGACGGTGCGCATCTGATAGACCCACCCGGCGCCGCAGACGCGCGCGCATTCCTCGAGGCTGGGGTCAACCTGAAGCACGACACTGGCGATGGTGCGCAAGCCCGAGCGGCAGGAAGACCGTGAAGTAGGCGAGTCCCAGCAACCACAGCGTGCCGTAGATCGGGATCGGCATGTTGATCCACGCCCAGAGCAGGCCGAGACCGAACACCAGGCGCGGCACCGCCTGCGGGAACATGATGACGTACTCCGCCGCGCCGCGGCCGGGCATGCGCGAGCGGTAGATGATCCAGGCCAGCACGCCGATGACAATCACGCCGATCGTCGATACGGAAACACCCAGGATCAGGCTGTTGACGAACGCCGGTCCGACCGAGCCCATCTGCAGCGCTGTCTCGTAGTTCGCCAGCGTGAAGTGCATCTGCGGCAGGATCACCGTGGCGAAGCGCTCGAACGAGGTGAGCAGCAGCGCGCCCAGCGGCAGGATCACGGCAACGACGATGTAGCCCCAGGCGATGGCGAGCAGCGGCCAGCGCATGGCGCCGACATCCATCTCGCGCGGGCGGAACCCCTTGCCGGTGATGGTGGTGTAGGTGCCGTGCTTCAACACGAAGCGCGCGATCGTCAGCGTGATCAGCATGACGCCGAACAGCGACAGGCCCATTGCCGCGGCGCGGCCATAGTCAGGCGGGAATGACAGCGTGGCCTGCCAGATCTCCGTGGTCACCACGTAGAAGCGGCCGGGAATTCCCAGCACGAACGCGGCGGCAAACGAACCCAGCATCTCGGCGAATACGAAGATCGTGGCGCTGAGCACGCCGGGCGCGACCAGCGGCAGTGTGATGCGCAGCGCGGTGCGCAACTTGCCGGCGCCGAGTACGCGCGAGCTTTCCTCGAGCGATGGGTCCATCGATTTCATCGCCGCCGAGATCATGACGAACGCGACGGTGCCCTCGAACAGCGCCATCACCCAGGCGATGCCGTAAGCCGAGTAGATGTTGAACAGATCGCCTGGCGCGCCTAACGAGCGCCAGGCCTGATTGACCAGGCCGGTCTTCGGCCCGAGCAGCACGCCCCATGCGAGCGCGCCGATCAGCGGAGTCATGTAATAAGGCAGCTCCATCAGCCGTTCCAGCCGCTGCCGGCCGGGAATATTGGTCCGCGTCAGTATCCAGGCCTGGAGAAAGCCGAAGATCACCGCAAGCACGGTCGCGACGCAGGAGACCAGCAGCGTGTTGGCCAGGGCGCGATAGTCGTCGGTGAGGTTCGTGTAATTGTCGAACCCGTACTGCTCGGGCGGGAACGTCGACGGGTCTCCGACGTTGAGCGATTCGTTGATCAGGAAGGCTATCGGATAGATCACCAGCGCGCCGCACAGCAACACGACGAGCGGCATGACGATCTGTCGCGGGGCAATTGATGGGATACGCATCAGCGCAGCCCGGTGATCTTGTTCCACTCGCGCACGAACTGCGCGTGGGTCTGCTCGAATTCGTGCCAGTCCGTCGGGGTCAGCACCTTGAACTCATTGATGCTGACGCCACCCGGCGGCGGGGGCACGTCGCCGCGGGCCGAGTGCGTCAGCAGGACTTCGGCATTGCCGGTCTGTCCCGGCACGCTGAGGAACCAGTCCATGAATAGTTGCGCGGCAGCCGGATGCGGTGCTTCCTTCACGATCCCCCAGGGCTGCGGCGCAGCGACGACGCCGTCGGGCGGAATGACGAATTCCACCGGTGCACCCTTCGCCTTCATCATCAGGTAGCCGGAATACTGCGCGGTCAGCGCGACCTTATCCTGGCCGTTCACCAGGCGGTCGAACTGCTGGACATAGGAGTTGAACGCGTGCGGCTTCAGCGGCGCCAGTTGTGTCCAGAAGTCGTTGCCGTAGAGCTGGCGCAGCATGTACCACTCGACGTGCTGCAATCCTGATATCGTCACCTTGACCGAGATCGCGTCTGTCCACTTCGGATCAAGCATGTCCCTCCAGGTCTTCGGCGCCTCTTCGCGCGACACGAGATTGGGGTTGTAGGCGATTGCCGCCATCACCAGCGCGCCCCAGGTCCAATAGCCCTCGGGCGAGCTTTTGTATTCGGGCTTGTATGCTGCCATCTCCGGCGACACGTACTGCATGTAGCCGCCGCGTTTCTGGAAATCGAGCGCGAAGCTCATATCGGAAAGTTGCGCGACGTCGGGGAGGTAGACATTGCCCTGACGTTCGGCCAGCAGCCTGGCGTAGAGCGCGCCGGCCTGGAGCCGCAGATAGTTCGGCTTGATCTTCGGAAACAGCGCGTGGAACTTTGCCAGCTCCTGCTCGGCTGCTGCCTCGGGATCGGTGGAGTACACCACCAGCGTGCCTTCGCTTTCGGCTTTGGCGACGTCGGCACAGGTCTTGAAGCCTTCCATCTGCCGCGGGTTGTCGCACGCGCTCGCCGCGAAGGTGCCGGTGAGCAAGGTCGCGAAGACGATGGCGAAACGGAGCCGACGCATTGTTCCCTCCGCGTCAGCGAGGCCGCACCAGCTTGCGCACGCGATGGTTCTCTGAATCACCGATATAGACCGCGCCATCCGGTCCAACGACGGCGCCGTGCGGTCGCGCCAGTGCATCGGGGCCGGGTTTGCCATTCCCTGCGATCGTGGTGACGATCCAGGTCTTCGCGTCGATCAGGCGTATCACGTGGTTCTCGGTATCGACGATGAAAATGTTGCCGGCGGGATCGACCGCCATCTCCTTTGGCGCATCGAACACCGCCTGTCGCGCATCCTGTCCGTCGCCCGCATAACCCCGCGCACCGGTACCGGCGATGGTCTCGATGATACCATTGTGGATACGGCGCACGCTGCTGCCCTGGCGTTCCATCAGATAGAGCGAATCATCCGGTGCCAGCGCGACCGCGCGCGCGCCGAAGACGTCGGCCGAAGTCGCGGGGCCACCGTCGCCCGCGTGACGTCCGTTGCCGGTGCCGGCGAACGTGGTGATGACGCCGGACGCAAGGTCGATGACTCGCACGCGATGATCGGCGACATCGGCGATGAACAGCCGTCGGTGATCGCGATCCAGTGCGAGTCCGTTCGGTTCGGCCAGACCCGCGCGATGCGATGGTCCGCCGTCGCCGCTGAACTTGCCAGAGCCATCGCCTGCCAGCGTGGTGATCACGCCGCTGCCGCCATCGATCCGTCGCACGCGTCCGTTCAGCCGATCCGCCACGTAGATGTTGCCTGGGCGATCGATGACGATGCCGTACGGCTGGTTCATTTGCGCGCGCGTCGCCGGGCCGCCGTCGCCCGCAAAGCCGCTTTCACCTGTGCCTGCGATCGTGGTGATGATGCCGGTGCGCGCGTCGATACGGCGAATGCAGTGATTGTAGGTATCGGAAAAACACAGATTGCCGCCGGGATCGAACGCGAGATCGAACGGATTGTTCAGCAGCGCCTGCGTCGCCGGACCACCATCGCCGGCATAGCCCTGCACACCCGTTCCCGCGACAGTGCTGACGATCCATTGCGTGTCTGGCATCTTCGTATCCCTCCCGCTGAGGCCACCATGGTTGTCGGAACCGGTCTGTCAAGCTTAGGATAAGCCAGCAAGTTACGGAGGTAACCGACGATGGACGTGCAGGTCGACCGCGCCACGAATACTCTCTACGCCAGGCTGGAAGATCGGGTCATGGCGCGCGACCAGGTGGGGGCAAGCCAGGTCTATTACGATCTCGTGCGTGCCGGACGTCCACTGAAGGAAATCATCGCCGAGGGTGTGCGTATCCATGCGCCCTACACGCATGTGCCATACCATGAGCGCATTGACGACGGCTATCCGAACTTCGTCAACAACGACCATTGCCTGCTGAGCGCGCGCGCGACGGTCAATCTGGCGAAGATGGTGCCGGAGCGGCTCGCGATGCTGCCGATGGCGCAGACGATCTGGTACATCCCGAGCGGCCTCGATATATGGAACCAGAAGATCGACAAGGCGCCCGGCCATTACACGCGTGCGCGCGGCAACCTCGGTGCCATCGATAAGCCGCCGGAGCCGGTGGTCTACTGGCCGGATCAGGAGCCGCTGCGTCAGGACGGACCGCTGAAGGAGCGCCTGTCCAACTGGCTGACGCTGGTCCATCGCGGCCAGGTGCTCGATGCCTACCGCACCTTCCTCGGTCTGATGGAGGACGTGCCGAACCGCAAGGCGGTGCTGGCCGAACTGGTGTTCGCCGGGCTGATCGACATGCAGGACCGCATGCTGTTCAACCGCTCCTACACGACGGGCCACAAGGCGTATCGCGCGCGCTCGACGGTGGAGATCGGCAACGCGATCGGCTGGGACGATCCGGCGGCGCATCATGTGCTGTACGCCGGGGCGCTGGATATCGCCGTCGGGCCGCGCTGGTACTCGACGTATGAGATGGCCTGCAACCTGGTGAAGATGAACATCGAGGGCGAGACGCTGCACGCGGTGCCGTATGGCGGCGTCAGCGAGGCCGAACTCGCGGTGCTGCGCAACAACAAGGAGGCGCTGAACCAGGAGGAGGCCACCGGGCTGATAGAGGCGATCATCCGCGGCAACGAGCCCGACAACCTGCATCATGTGACGAAGCTGCTGAAGGCGGGTAAGGATCCGCGGCGCATCCTCGACGTGATGCAGGTCGCCGCCGCACAGGTGGTGCTGGAGACGAACGAGCCGAACAACTTCTCCATGCCGCACCACTGCTACGAGTACTGCAACACGCTGGCCTGGTTCTACGACAACTTCGACCATCCGCGGCGGCTGCGGCTGATCTACCTGCTGGCGTCGTATCTGAACCGCGTCGCAGGGCATCAGCGGGGCATCGGTGACTCCAATCCTGCGTCGATCAAGGCGCCGAGTGGTGCGGAAGGGCTGACGGCGGGGCAGTTGCTGGAGCGTGTGGACAGCGCTGTATGCGCGCTGAGCGGGCCGGAGAGCCTCGCCTGGACGCAGGCGTATCTCGATAACGTCGGCGATCGCGCCCCGCTGGTGGAGCGCATCGCATTGGCAGCGACCAAGTTGGGCAACGATCCGCACAATCAGGAAATCGCCCAGTGCATGCTGATGGATTACGGCACCAACCGGCATCCGGAACGCGACAAGCTGCTGCTGGCGGCGGCGTACCACACGGCGATGCACCGGAAGTATGGCGATCCGCTCGAGCCGGCGCGGCGGTTCGGCCAGGCTATGGGGGTCGCGCTGCAGTAGACACCCCACGGCCTGTGCCACGTGGCCTGACTAAAATTTACCACGGAGAAGGCAAGGGCGAGGGCCACTGAGGACACGGAGAAGGCAATCCATGCGCTTCGCGCGAAGCGCCATTCTCACTGTCTCCGTGCCCTCCGTGGTTCTCGCCTTCTCTTCTCCGTGCTAAAGATTAGGCGTTACCACGCGCACGAGCGCATCCAATGTGGACGCCCCCTCGCTCGAGGAGTGCTCTTCCACCGCTACTTCGCGGCGTGGACCGACATCGCCTGGGTCACGTTCATGATGCGTGGCTCATAGGTCAGGCCCTTGCGGGTGGCCCAGGCGTTGACCTGCCAGAACAGCGGCACCACCGCGACGTCGTTCATGTAGCCGCGATCGATGTCCCACAGCATCTTCTCGCGCCTGTCCGCATCCATCGTGCGCATCGCCTCGTCCAGATACGCATCGAGCCGCAGGTTCGAATAGCCACCCACATTGGCGTGGCCGAGCGCGAGCTGCTTGTTCGGGGTGTGCAGCAGCATCCAGTGCTGTGACATCGTCTCGCCGGTGGCGGTGCCGAATCCATACAACGTCGCGCTGTAGGCCGGCGCGCCGCGCTCGCCGCCGCCCATCTGCTGGCCGGCGAACACCTGCCATGGCAGCGCCACCACCTCGGTCTTGATGCCGATGCGCGACAGCATCGCGCCGATCGCCTGCGCCGTCTCCGCATCGTTGACGTAGCGATCGTTCGGCGAATGCAGCGTCAAATGGAAGCCCTCGGCATACCCCGCCTCGGCCAGCAACCGCTTGGCACCATCCGGATCGAACGGTTCGGGCTTGATGTCCGGGTCGTGGCCGAACATGCCCGGGCTGGCGATCTGGCCGGCGGCGACAGCGACGCCATCCATGAGGCGCTCGGCCAGCGCGTCCCGATTGATCGCCTTGGTGATCGCCTTGCGCACGCGCCCAATCGCGCAGCGGATTGGGAAACGCCGGCTTGCCGTCATTGTCCGTCACGAATGGCGAAATGTCGCGGCTGCTGTCCAGTGTGAGCAGCATGATGCGCTCGCCCGGTCGCGTGATGACAGTCACCTTGGGGTTCGTCTTCAACCGGCTGATATCGGCTGGCGGCACATCGTTGATCATATCCACTTCGTCGTTGAGCAGTGATGCGATGCGCGTCGGGCCGGCGCCGATCACCCGGAAGACCACCCGATCCCAGTCCGGCGCCTTGCCCCAGTAATCGGGGTTGCGGTCCAGCACGATCTGGCCGCCCTTGACCCACTCGCGCAGCCGGTACGGCCCGGTGCCGATCGCCGCCTGGCCGGAATTGAACTGCTCGACCTGTGCGGCGCGAGGATAGATGTACAGCACAGTCATCTCGTTCGGCAGCAGCGGCGAAGGCTGCGCGGTCGCGATGCGGATCGTGTAGTCGTCCACCTTGGTGTAGGTCTTGCCGCGCAGATAGGCGCCAGCGGACGCGCCGACGCCCTCGATCGTTTTCGACTGGTCGAACGTGGCGAGGACCTGATCGGCGGTGAACGGCGTGCCGTCGTGGAACTTCACATTGTGCCGCAGTCGGAATTCCCAGGTGTGATCATCGACCGGCGACCAGCTTTCCGCGAGGCCCGGCTGCGGAATGCTGTTGGCATCCATCTCGACGAGGTTGTCGAAGATGTGGCTGGCGATCTGCTGGTTGCCGGTGGTGACGAACCAGTTGGGATAAAGCGACGTCGTCTCGGCGGACAATCCCACACGCAGCTCAGCGGCGGACGCATCGGCGACCGCCGCGAGGCAAAACAAAGAGGCAGACAGCGCCGTCCGCAGAAGGCGTGATCGCGCGGTCACTCCGCAAGACGCGTGGATTGCCAGGTCACCATCTGCCACGTGCCGCTCTTGTTGGCATAGACGTCCGTGAAGCGCACGGCGAACGCATTGGGCTTGCCGCCCGAGGTGACACGGATGTGTGCCACACCGGTCAGCACGACGGCGTTGTCGAGGTCCTGCGCCTTCACGTCGGACGGCTCGACCGCGTTGTAGACCGTGGCGCCGGACTGCATGTTGCTGATCAGGCTTTGCTTGGTGTCGAGCCGCGCCGATGAGTGGGTGTAGATCAGATCGTCGGCCAACACCGCGTTGAGCGTTGCGATGTCCGAGTCCGCCATCGCCTGCATGCGCTTGCGGTCGAGATCGATGATCATCTGTGCGTTGTCGGCCATGTGTTTTGCTCCGTTCGGTCCGGGGGCATTGTAAGGCACACGGACGCGTCCGTCACACCTGCCACCGCAAGCGAGAATTGCCGATGTCCGATGCGAATGCCTTCGTCCCCGGTCCGCGCGTCACCATCGAGGGTGCGCCGCACGGCCCGTTGCGCGGCCTCAGCTTCGCCGCGAAGGACCTGTTCGATGTCGCAGGCCATCCCACCGGCGGCGGCAATCACGATTGGGCGCGCGCGTTTCCGGTGCCGACGCGGCACGCCTGGGCGGTGCAGACGCTGCTCGACGCCGGCGCGACGCTGATCGGCAAGACCATCACCGACGAAGTGTCACTGGGCATTCTGGGCGAGAATGCATTCGACGGCACGCCGCTCAACACCCGCGCGCCCGACCGGGTGCCCGGCGGCTCGTCGTCCGGCTCCGCCGCCGCGGTCGCCGCGGGCCTGTGCGACACGGCACTTGGCACTGACACCGGCGGTTCGGTGCGCGTGCCGGCGAGCTTCTGCGGCCTCTTTGGCATCCGGCCGACGCATGGGCGCCTCGACCTCACCGGTATGCTGCCCCAGGCGCCGAGTTCCGACACCACCGGCTGGTTCGCCCGCGATGCCGCGACGTTCGCGCGCGTCTCCGGCGTGCTGCTGGGCGAGGCGATCCCGCCGGAGCTGCCCACCAGCCTGGTCGTCGCCGTCGACGCGTTTGGTTTCGCCGATCCGGACGTGGCCTTGACGCTGCGGCCGATGGTGGATCGGCTGGCGGCGCTGATCGGCCGTGTGCGCGACGAGGTGATGGCGCCGCAGGGTCTTTCCGTCTGGTCGCGCGCACAGCGCACGTTGCAGCCGGTCGAGGCGTGGCAGACCTTTCGTCCCTGGGTGGAGCGTGACAATCCGCGCATGGCGTTCAACGTCGCGCGTGGCCTTGTCGCTGGTGCGGCGATCGGCGAGGCGGAGCGCGGCTGGGCCGAACTGATGCGGCAGGAGGCGCGCGGCCGGATGGCCTATCTGCTGCCGCCGGGGACGATCCTATGCCTGCCGACCACGCCGTTTCCCGCGCCGCCGAAGGGTCTGCCGCTGCCGGTGCTGGGCCCGCTGCGCGACCGCATCTCGTGCCTCTGTTCGCATGGTGGCCTGACCGGTGTGCCGCAGGTGAGCCTGCCCGGCGCCGAGATCGATGGTCTGCCAATCGGGCTCTCCATCGTTGGCGCCCGCGGCAGCGACGCGATGCTGGTCGCGGTGGCGCGGGCGCTGACCGGCTGAGAGATCGTCCGCCATCGCCACCCCGCGGCCCGGCGCGCTATGATCCGCGCGCAGGAGGTAACCGATGTCCGGCAAGGGCAACGCGGTCGATTGGTTCGTCGATCGGCATGAGCGTGAGGCGCGGGGTGCCGCGGTCGCGTTCCGCGATCCCTGGCGCTCGCTGAGCTATGGCGAACTCGCCGTGGCCACGCACCGCTTCGCCGGCGCCCTGCGCGCGGCCGGTGTGGCACGCGAGCGTCGTGTCGCGATGCTGCTGCTCGATACGGTGGATTTTCCGATCGCCTTCTGGGGGGCGATCCGCGCCGGCGTCGTGCCGGTGCCCGTCAACACGCTGCTGACGCACGAGGTGGTCGGCTACATCCTGGCCGACAGCCGCGCCGATGCGCTGGTAATCTCGGCGCCCCTGGTCGCCCCATTGTTGCCGGTGCTGCACAGCCTGGCGGAACTGCGCCACATCATCGTGGCCCAGCCGGATGGCGGCGCGTTCGCGGGCCTCGACGATCCGCGCGCGATGGGGTTTGCCGAATTCGTCGGCGGCGGCGATGCGGCGACGCCGACCGCAGTCAGCCCGGCGGACGAGGTGGCATTCTGGCTGTATTCGTCCGGCTCCACCGGGGCACCGAAGGGCGTGCGGCACGTGCACGGCAGCCTGCGCGCCACGGCCGACACCTATGGCGCGCAGGTGCTGCAGATCCGCGCGGACGACCTGATCTTCTCCGCCGCGAAGGCGTTCCATGCCTACGGGCTCGGCAATGCCATGACCTTCCCGATGTCGGTCGGTGCCGGTACCGTGCTGCTGCCCGACCGGCCGACGCCCGATGCGGTGATCGACACGCTGGAGCGCGATCAGCCGACGATCTTCGCCGGGGTGCCGACGCTGTTCGCTTCGATGCTGGCAAATCCGCGCATCGGGCCGGGCGCCGGATCGGCGCGCCTGCGCCGCTGCATCTCGGCCGGAGAGGCACTGCCCGCCGATATCGGCCAACGCTGGTCCGAGATGGTCGGCGTGGACATCCTCGACGGCATCGGCTCGACCGAAATGCTGCACATCTTCGTCTCGAACCGCGCCGACGACGTCCGCTACGGCACGTCGGGCAAGCCGGTGCCTGGCTATGAGGCGATGATCCTGGACGAGCACGGCGCCCGCGTGCCCAATGGCGAGCCGGGCGAACTGGTGGTGCGCGGTCCGTCGTCGGCCGAAGGCTACTGGAACCAGCGCGACAGGACGCGGCGCACCTTCCGCGGCGAGTGGACGCACACCGGCGATACCTATATCCGCGATCAGGACGGCTATTTCCGCTTCTGCGGCCGCACCGACGAGATGCTGAAGGTCAGCGGCGTCTGGGTATCGCCGTTCGAGGTGGAGGAGGCGCTGGTATCGCATCCCGCGGTGCTGGAGTCCGCGGTGGTCGGCGCGGCGGATCGCGACGGGCTGACCAAGCCCAAGGCGTTCGTCGTGCTTCAGGACGCGGCGAGGCAGCAGGACGCCGAGACGCGTGAAGGAACTGCTGAAGACGCACGTGAAGGAGCGCATCGGCGTGTGGAAATACCCGCGCTGGATCGAGTTCGTCGATGGCCTGCCGAAGACCGCGACCGGCAAGATCCAGCGCTTCCGGCTGCGCCATGATCATCGGCCATAGGTTCCTGGAAACGCAGTGGTGGGGCCCGCGCGCGGACGCGGCGCCGACTCTCGTGCTGCTGCACGAGGGGCTCGGCTGTGTCGCGTTGTGGCGCGACTTTCCCGCCGCGCTGGCGGAGGCGACCGGCTGCGGCGTGTTCGCCTATTCGCGCTTCGGCTACGGCGGATCGGATCCCGTGCCGCTGCCGCGGCCGATGCACTACATGCACGATGAGGCCCTGGCCGTGCTGCCGCGCGTGCTCGATGCGGCGGAGGTGCGGCGCGCGGTGCTGATCGGGCATTCCGATGGCGGCTCGATCGCCGCGATCCATGCCGGCGATGTACGCGATCCGCGCGTCGCCGGCGCGGTGCTGATCGCGGCGCATTTCTTCGTGGAGGACATCAACATCGCCGCCATCCGGGCAATCAAGGCCAACTATGATCAGGGTGACCTGCGTTCTCGGCTGGCGCGGTATCATCGCGACGTGGACGTGGCCTTCCGCGGCTGGAACGACGCCTGGCTCGATCCGCGGTTTCGCGCATTCGACATCACCGCAGCAGGTCGCGCGCATCGAGGTGCCGGTGCTGGCCTTGCAGGGCGCCGACGACCCCTATGGCACCGAGGAGCAGCTGCGCGTGCTGGAACGCACGGCCACATGTCCCGTGCAGACGCGGCTGATCGCGGGCGCCCGCCATGCGCCACACCTGGAAGCGAGGCAGCCGACACTGGAAGCGATCGTGCCGTTCGTGCGGAGTGTCCTGATGGAAGCGACGGCATGATCGATTTCCAGACCGACCCCAGCCGCTATCGCCACTGGCGCCTGTCGTTCGCCGGACCGGTGGCGACGCTGACCATGGATGTCGACCCCGATGCCGGCCTGTTCGAGGGCTGCGAGCTGAAGCTGAACTCCTACGATCTCGGCGTCGATATCGAGCTGGCGGACGCGGTGCAGCGTCTGCGCTTCGAACATCCCGAGGTGCGCTGCGTTGTCCTGCGCTCCGGCAAGGAGGGCGTGTTCTGCGCCGGCGCCAATATCCGCATGCTCGCCAAGGCCTCGCACGGCCACAAGGTGAACTTCTGCAAGTTCACCAACGAGACGCGCCTCGCGATCGAGGATGCCAGCGCGAATTCCGGCCAGGCCTGGCTGGCGGCGGTGAGCGGCAGTGCCGCCGGGGGCGGCTATGAGCTGGCGATGGCCGCCGAGCACATCATGCTGATCGACGACCGCCGCTCCGGTGTGTCGTTGCCGGAGTTGCCGCTGCTGGCGGTGCTGCCCGCCACCGGCGGCCTGACGCGGCTGACCGACAAGCGCATGGTCCGGCGCGACCGCGCCGACGTGTTCTGCTCGACCGAGGAGGGCGTGCGCGGCCGTCGCGCCGTCGAATGGCGGCTGGTGGATGAAGTGGTGCCGCCGTCGGCCTGGGAAGCGAAACTGAGCGAACGCGCGGCGGCCATGACCGCGCTGTCGGATCGGCCGGAGCGAGCGCGAGGGTATCGCGCTGACGCCGCTGCAGCGCGCTTTCTCCGATGAGCGGCGTGTCGTATTCGCATGTGCGCGTGACCTGCGATCGCGCCGGGCGACGGGCCGAGATCACCGTGCTTGGCCCCACCGGGTCGCTGCCGCGTGACGCGGCGGCGATCCATGCCGCCGGTGCGTCGTTCTGGCCGCTTGTGGTGGCGCGCGAACTGGACGATGCGATCCTGCATCTGCGGCTGAACGAGCCGGCGCTGGGGCTGATCGTGCTGCGCTCCGATGGCGATCGCGGCAGCGGTCATGGCAGCGGACGATCTGCTCGAGGCGCACAAGGACGACTGGCTGGTGCGCGAGATCCGGCTCTATTGGAAGCGCGTGCTGAAGCGCATCGACATGACGTCGCGCAGCCTGATCGCGCTGATCGAGCCGGGCAGTTGCTTCGCCGGCACGCTCGCGGAACTGCTGTTCGCCGCCGATCGCTCGGTGATGTTCGCCGGCACGCGCGATGGCGACAATCGCGGGCCGGCGCGTGTGCATCTGTCGCCGCTGAATTTCGGCGCGTATCCCATGGGCAATGGCCTGACGCGCCTGGCGACGCGTTTCCTCGGCGAGCCCGACAGCTTCGCAGCGGTGCGCGCAGCGCATGGGCGAGGCATTGCAGGCGGAGGACGCCGAGACGCTCGGGCTTGTCACCGTCGCCTTCGACGAAGCCGACTGGGACGATGAGGTGCGGCTGATGCTGGAGGAGCGCGCGTCGTTCTCGCCCGATGCGCTGACCGCGATGGAAGCCAATCTGCGGTTCGCCGGACCCGAGACGATGGAGACGCGCATCTTCGGCCGGCTGACCGCATGGCAGAACTGGGTGTTCCAGCGGCCGAACGCGGTCGGCGAGGAAGGTTCGTTGAAGCGCTACGGCAGCGGGCTGCGACCGAACTTTGACACGGAGCGAGTGTGATGCCCGATGGAACAGCGGTCGATTACGATGGGCTGATCCCGAACAACGTCGGCCTGAACGACGACCAGCGCGTGCGCAAGGCGCTGGAGACCTGGCATCCCGGCTACATCGACTGGTGGCAGCAGATGGGGCCCGAGGGGTTCCAGGACAAACTGGTGTATCTGCGCACCGCGGTCGGCGTCGGCTCGGAGGGCTGGGCCAAGTTCGGCTACGTGCGGATGCCGGAGTACCGCTGGGGCGTATTGCTGGCGCCCGCGGTGGAGGGCCGCACAATTCCGTTCGGCGCGCACAAGGGCGAGCAGGCGTGGCAGGAGGTGCCGGGCGAGTATCGCGCCATGCTGCGCCGCCTGCTGGTGATCCAGGGCGACACCGAGCCGGCCTCGGTGGAGCAGCAGCGCCATCTCGGCGCCACGGCGCCGTCGCAACTACGACCTGCGCAACCTGTTCCAGGTGAACGTCGAGGAAGGCCGCCATCTCTGGGCGATGGTCTATCTGCTGCAGAAATATTTCGGCCGCGACGGACGCGAGGAAGCCGAGGAACTGCTGCGCCGCCGCTCCGGCGATCAGGACAGCCCGCGCATGCTGGGCGCGTTCAACGAGGCGACGCCGGACTGGCTGTCGTTCTTCATGTTCACCTTCTTCACCGACCGCGACGGCAAGATGCAGTTGGCACGCGCTGGCGCAGTCGGGCTTCGATCCGCTGTCGCGCACCTGCCGGTTCATGCTGACCGAGGAAGCGCACCACATGTTCGTGGGCGAGACCGGCGTGCAGCGCATCGTGCAGCGCACCTGCCAGGCGATGCAGGAGGCCGGCATCGACGATCCGACCGACATCGAACGCGTGCGCGCGCTGGGCGTGATCGACCTGCCGACGTTGCAGAAGAAGGCGAACCTGCATTTCTCGCTGACGCTCGATCTGTTCGGCAACGAGATCAGCACCAACGCGGCGAATGCCTTCAACGCCGGCCTGAAGGGACGCTATCGCGAGGACAGGCTGACCGACGATCACGTGCTGACCGACGCGACCTATCCGGTGCTGCGGCTGAAGGACGGCGCGATCGTGCGAGAGGATGTGCCGGCGCTGTCGGCGCTGAACATGCGGCTGCGCGACGATTTCGTCGAGGACGCCAGCGCCGGGGTGACGCGCTGGAACCGCGTGCTGGAGCGGGCCGGTCTGGAATTCCGCCTGCGTCTGCCGCACGTCGCGTTCAACCGCCGCATCGGCGAGTTCGCCGCGATCCATGCCGACACCGACGGCAACCTGCTGTCGCGGCGATCAGTGGCAGGCGCGCAAGGCGACGATGCTGCCGACGGACGATGACAACCGGTTCGTCGAAAGCCTCATGCGGCCGGCGCATGCGCCGGGTTCCTACGCCTCCTGGATCGCGCCGCCGCGCATCGGCATCGACAGCAAGCCGGGCGACTTCGAATACGTGAAGCTGGAAGCATAATGTCATTGCGAGGAGCGGCGCGACGAAGCAATGCCCTTCATGGGACGCTCTCACGATGGAGATTGCTTCGTCGCATTCGCTCCTCGCAATGACAAGGGTCAACGCCGATGCCCGTGCCGCCTGCCGAACGCTACTTCGAGGACTATCACGTCGGCCTCGTGGACGAATTCGGCGAGGTCGTGGTGACAGCCGAGGAGATCGTCGCATTCGCCAGCCGCTACGATCCGCAGACGATGCATGTCGATCCGGCGGCTGCGGCGCGGGGGCCGATGGGCGGATTGATCGCCAGCGGCTGGCACACCGCCGGGATGATGATGCGCCTGTTCGTTGAGCACTATCTGTCGAAGGTCGCGACGCTGCCTTCGCCGGGCGTCGACGAGTTGCGCTGGCTGCGTCCGGTGCGGGCGGGCGACAGGCTACGCGTGCGTGTCACGGTGACCGAGACGAAGCGCTCACGCACGAAGCCGGATCGCGGCCTCGTGCGCGGCCTGGTCGAGGTGCTGAACCAGGACGGCGAAGTGGTGATGAGCCTGCGGCCGATGAACCTGATGCGTTGCCGCAGCGCCTCAGCTCCCTAACGCCGCGATTGCCTCGCGCAGCGCGTAAGCCAGCCGGTTGCGTCCGCGCGTCGCACTGACCGCGAGGAAGTGCGCACTGTCGGTGCCCGGCGCCACCTTCGCCAGCTTGCGCAATGGATCGAGCACCGGCCAGGCCGGCAGCGGCAGCGCCGGATCATGCGCGAACCGGTCGCCGCTCGTGTAGTAGACCGGCGCCAGCGCACGCGACGCTCGCATCAGCGCGGCGTCCGAATGCCCGCCTGCCGCCGCCTTGTCGCGCAGCGTCTTCGCCGCGGCGAGCAGCCCATCCACTGAACAGCGCTCGCCGAGCGACGAACGCAGCGTGGCCAGCTCATCCAGCAGCACGCGCGCATGGGTGGCGAAGTCGAGCGGCAGCACCGGATCGGTCAGCAGGCGCCACAGCGTGTGCACGTAGACGCGCGTGTCGCGCACCAGGTTCTTCTCGTCGATCTTGTCCAGCAGGTCGTGCGGCGTATGCCACCACCAGCCGAGCGCGTTGCGCATCTTCACGGGCGCCGGCGGCTGTTCGCTGAGCGCGCCGAACATCGCGGGAATGCCGATGCCCCAGAACGATTGATCGGAGGAACGCGACATGCGCTTGCCGGCGTATTCGGAACCGGCCTGCTCGCCGATCGCATCGCCGGCCAACGCGATCAGTTCCGGCGCGGCGGCGGCGTTCTTCAGCACCGTCGCACCGCGCCGCCGGTGGAATCGACATTCACGTGAACCGCGCAGCGTCTTTCCAGTTCGTCCCAGTTCTGATCGGCATACCAGGTGGACCCGGAATAGCGGCCATGCGAGTGCCCCGACCAGAAGCAGAGGCGCAACCCGCGCCGCCACTTCGCGCGCTCGCGTGCGGTGAGGCGCGCCACCTCCAGCATCGTGGCGTTCGCCGCGCCGTTGTCCATCACGCCGTAATACCAGGTGTCGTGATGGCCCGAGTACAGGATGAACGGACCGTCCGCATCCGGCCCGTCGATCTCCGCCTCCAGAATCGGCGTCTGCCGCCAGCCGGTATCGACCTCGGCGTGCAGCGTCACCTTCGGCTGCTCGCCGCGCGTCAGACGCTCGCGCAAGGCGCTGCCATCCGCGTTCGACACCGTGCACACGACGGTCGTCGGCAGGTCGGTCTGCGTCTGGCCGGAAGGGCTGCCCCAGACCGGCGAGACGCACATCTCGTGCAGATGCTCGTGCGGACTGATCTGCACCTGACCCACGGCGCCGGCGTGCGAGGCGTGCGCCGCCTGGCCCGGACTGGCGATGCCCTCCATCAACACGATCGCGCCGCGCAGGTCGCGCCCGGTGAAGTCGGCTGCGTCGCCGTCGCCGACATAGACCAGCCGTCCCGTCACGCCATTGGCCGGGGAACTGCGCGAGAAGGAATGCGTGATGGCGGTCAGCGTATGGTTGTCCACATCGACGCGCGCCTTGCCGGGCAGGCTGATATAGGCGTCGTGCATGATCAGCCTGGTCCGGTAGCCGTACTCGTCCAGCTTCGCCTGAAAGTAGCGGAGGCTTTGCAGTTCATCCGGCGTGCCGGACAGCTTCACCCAGCGGGCGAGTTCCCGCATGTGTCCCATGAGGATCGAGCCATCCACGGCCTCGCACAGCGATTGACGCACTGCATCGCTCATCGCTTGTCTCCTTCCGGCTGATGTCGCCGAAAGCGTGCCGGGCGTGGCAGGCGATGGCAAGCTCGGGTACGGTGTGCACAACCGAGCAAGGGAGGATCGTCATGGTCCAGTGTTTCTGCGGCATGGTGCACGATCTTGGCCGGCGCGGCTTTCTGGGCGCGCTGATGGCGGCCGCCGTGGAGGCGCAGGCCCCGCGCGCCATCCTCGGCCGGCCCGGCCGATGCGGCGTTGATCGACGACCTGGTGGCCGCCAATCGCATTCTGTACAACCAGAACGTGGTCGATGGCTTCGGCCATGTCAGTACGCGCCATGACAAGGACCCCAACCGCTATCTTCTCGCGCGCAGCATGGCGCCGGCCCTGGTGACGGCCGACGACATCATGGAGTTCGATCTCGACAGCACGCCGGTCGATCAGCGCGGGCGCGCGGTCTATCTCGAGCGGTTCATCCACGGCGAGATCTACAAGCTGCGCCCGGACGTGCGCGCCGTCGTGCACAGCCACTCGTCCGCGGTGATCCCTTTCGCCGACACCAAGGTGCAGCTTCGGCCGATGAACCACATCGCCAGCTTTCTCGGCGGCGGCGTGCCGGTGTTCGAAATCCGCGACACGGCGGGTCCGGCATCGAACATGCTGGTGAGCAATCCTGCGCTCGGGCATGCGCTCGCGGTGGTGCTGGGGCCGCATTCGGTGGCGCTGATGCGCGGGCATGGCTCGGTGGCCGCGGCGCAGTCGATACGGCACGTGGTGTTCCGCGCGGTCTACACCGAAGTGAACGCGCGTGTGCAAAGCGAGGCGCTGCGCCTTGGCGAGCCGACCTATCTCAACGACGCCGAGGCCGCGGCGGCGACAAAGACGAACGACGCGCTGGTGGACAGGCCGTGGGAACTGTGGAAGCGGCAGGCGATGGGGAAATAGCGTCTCTACGCCGCCGCGCGTGCCACGTCGCCGGCATCGGCCATCCCTTCGACCGACCAGCATCGATCCATGAGCTGCCGCGTTCGTGCCGCGCCGATGATCGGCCGCGCGAGGTCGGTGAACTTGACCGTCAATTGCGCGTCGGTCATCGGATTGCTCGCGCTGCCGATGCAGTGATCGATGCGGCAGGTGTGGCTGCGACCATCCTTCAACGTGATGGTCACGACCGCCGCATCCGCCGCAACGGCGGGATCGCCAGCGGCCTCCACCTTGTCCTGAAACGCCATGATCGCCGGATCCTGCACCGTCGGATCCTGCAATTCCTCGATGCGTGCCACACCGCGGATCAGGGCCGCCGCCGTCCAGTGGTACAGACTGACATGGGCCTGCAACTCGTTCTGCGGGTTGCGCCGATCGCACAATGCCATCGCTCCGGGCGAGGCCTGGATGCGCACGGTGTTCACCTGATCCGGGTCGATCGCATGCTCCTGCCGCAGTTGCAGGCATGCATCGATGATCGGATGGATCACGATGCCGCACGGATACGGCTTGTAGGTATTGCGCAGGATCTCGAAGCGCTCGCCGAGCCCGTCGACCAGCGTCGGCACGTGCGGCGTGTCAGCGAACACCTCGAGGAACCCGTAGCGGCCTTCCAGCGCCGCGGGCGAGGCTGTGAAGCCGCGTTCGGCCAGCACGGCCGCCCGCAATCCGGTCTGCGCACCTTGCGCCGGCATCAGCGATGACACCATCGTGGCATGCATCACGCGGAACCCGGCTGCCTGCGACAAGGCGATGCCGATGGCGTATTGCAGCCGTTGCGCATCCAGGTTCAGCAATTTCGCCGCGGCGACCGCGGCACCGATGCCGGCAGTGATGCCGGTCTGCGACCACGCCACCGTCCCGCGCGCTGGCGGCACCGAGATCGCCTTCGACAGCCGGCACGTCATCTCGATGCCTAGCGCGACGGCAAGCAGCAGGTCCGAGCCGCTGACCCGCCGTCGCTCGGCCAGCGCCAGCGCCGCGGTGGCGACCGGACCCGCAGGATGCACCACCGCCTCCGCGTGCGTGTCGTCGTACGAGTAGATACTGGATGCCAGGCAATTGATCAGGCAGGCGTGCAGCGCGTCGGCCTTGTGGCCGCGGCCGATCACCGTGGCATGTGGGTCGCCGCTGTATTCGCTCAGCGTCGCGTCGGCCAGCTCAACCACCTCGTGCCGCGCGCCGCCGACCGTGCAGCCAACGATGTTGACGAACGAACGCAGGGCTTCGCGCCGCACGTCCGCCGGCAGATCGGTCCAGCGCGCGGATACAATGTAATCGGTCAGCCGTGCGGTAACCTCGCCCGGCATGTTGATGAATGCGTTGGCCATGAGAAACTCCTCGTCACAACGAACGCGTAGCGCCGCCGTCGATGTCGATGACGCAGCCCTGGATGAAGTCGGATCTTGCCGAGGCGAGATAGGCGGTCAGCCAGCCGATCTCCTCCGGTCGGCCGACGCGCGTCGTGCCGTGCGACGACAGCAGGAATTCGATGGCCTGCTCACGGTTGAAGCCATGCAAGCGCGATACGCGTGCGATATTGCGGCCGAAGCGTTCGGTCTCGACCAGGCCCGGGTTGATCGCGTTCACCCGCACGCCGTCCTTGACGCCGATATCCGCCATCGCCTTGGTGAAGTTCAGCAGCGCGACGTTGACCGAACCGCCGATGGTGAATTCAGCCGAGCCGGCGCGCGAGCCGATGCCGACGATGTTGACGATGCAGCCGCGGGATTCGCGCAGATGCGGCCATGCGGCGCGCGTGGCGCGGACATAGCCGTGGAACTTCAGCGCGAAGCCGTCCTGCCAGTCCTCCTCGGTGAGCGTGAAGAAGTCGGCGCGCTTGGTGGCGCCGGCATTGTTCACCAGGATGTCGAGCCGGCCGAACGCCGCGACCGCCGCATCGACCGCGGCCTTCACCGTTGCGGGCTCGACGCAGGTCGCCGGCGATGACTGTGGTGCGATTGCTGCCGGAGATAGCGGCGATGCCGGCGGCGACTTCATCGAGCTTCGCGCTGTCGCGCGCGGCGAGGCAGACATGCACGCCTTCGCGCGCGAGTTCCAGTGCGATCGCGGCGCCGATCCCGCGGCTCGCCCCAGTCACCAATGCGGTCTTGCCGCTGAGATTGAGGTTCCATTTTCGTTTCACTCCCGCCGGTCGGCAGGAATGATGCAGGCAATCACTTCGGCGGGCAAACGCCGAGATTTCCCCAGCTGGTCACGCGCTCGATGCGCAAGCGCGATCACCGGCAGCTCGGCTAACTGCATGGCACGGTATTGCGCATAGCGCTCGCGCAGCAGCACTTGTGCGCGGTCGTGCTCCGGCCCGTCCGCCAGAATCTCGGCGTGTCCGCGCAGCATGACCCAGCCGAGCTGGCGCCAGTCCTCGTCGTAGCGGTCGGCGACGAAGGCGACCGAGGGATTGTCCATCATGTTGCGCAGCCGCTTCAGTGGACGGGCGGACGCGCGCTTCGGCTTCTCGTCGATCGTGATGTACAGCGTGGCATTGCTCGATCGCGAAACACACCGGCACGACATGCGGATTGCCGCGCGCATCGGCGGTCGCCAGGCGGCCGACGCGCTGTGACGCCAGGAACGCGACGTGCTCGACTGACAGCATCGCAACGACCCTCTGCCCAATTCACTTCGGCGTCGGCCGAACTGTCGCCGCATGCACCGGCGCCCGCCGGCGCCTATGTTGAGCCGAGGCCGAGGAGAACGCCATGAGTGACTCCACTCGCATCGCCGCGACCGCCGCGCTGCTGGGCGATCCGGCGCGCGCCAACATGCTGGCGGCATTGATGGACGGCCGCGCGCTGACCGCGAAGGAGCTGGCCTATGCGGCCCACGTGACGCCGCAGACCGCCAGCGGCCATCTGGCAAAGCTCGCCGATGGCGGCCTGCTGGCGGCGGAGAAACAGGGCCGCCACCGCTACTTCCGGCTGGCCTCGCCGCTGGTGGGATCCATGCTGGAGGGCGTGATGGCGGTGACCGGACCGGAGCCTGCGCGCCCGACCACCTGGCGCGGCGGCGAGGCGCTGCGAACCGCCCGCACCTGCTACGACCACCTGGCCGGGCGGCTCGGCGTCGCGCTGGCCGATGCGCTGAGCGATCGCGGCCATGTCGCGCTGGGCACGGATGGCGGCGAGGTGACCGAGCCGGGGCAGCGCTTCCTCGACGATTTCGGTGCGTCGCCGGCACCAGGACGGCGGGTGTTCTGCCGGCCTTGCCTGGATTGGAGCGAGCGCCGGCCGCATCTGGCGGGACGCGTCGGCGCCGCGCTGGCCTGCCGCTGCTTCGAGCTGGGCTGGATCGCACGGCAGCGCGACACGCGCGCGGTGAAGATCACTGCAGCCGGGCGCGACGGCCTACGCGATACGTTCGGGATCGCACTGGACGCCTGACCGGTCACTCCTCGATGCGATGCACGATCCGCGTCGGCGAGCCGTGGATGCCGAGTAGCCGCAACTGACCCTCGCCGGCATTGCGGAACACGTGCGGCACGCAGGCGGGCAGGGCGATCATGTCGCCGACCTCCAGCCGCGCCGGGCTGTGCTCCTGACCTTCCAGCCACGCCTCCATCGTGCCTTCGATGATGAACAGGCACTCGACGTAGGGGTGCCAGTGCAGCGGCGTCTGGTAACCGGGCTTGCAGGTCTGCACGCCGGTGAAGATCGGCAGACCGTCGTCGCCGGTCAGCTTGTTGTAGTGCGCGAGCGGGCCGAACGATACCGTTTCGGACTCCGACAGGCGGGCGATCTTTGCTTCGGCGTGCGGTCGCATGGTTTGCCTCGCATTGTCACATATGACGATAGAGCCAGGTAAGACCTGGCGATCCGTTGGCGCCGACGCTGCAGCCACCGAGGAATCCGGTTGCCACCAATGGAACCAGGAGCAGTGGGTTGGTCACGCCGGTCGCCGCGACGGTCAGCACATCGCTGTAGTAGAACACGGCCGCGCTGCCGAGAACCCCTGCCCACAGGCAGCTCACGCCCTGCCATTCCGACATGGACATGCCGTTGGGTCCCATGGCGGATGGCGAGGCGACAGGGGGCGTCGTCTGCGCCGAGGCGCCTTGCGGGAGGGTCAGCGTGACGACGCACAAAGCCACCGCCAATATGGCTCGACGGTTCCGGGGGAGCACGATGCTGTCCTCCTGGAGTCATTACGCGGCGTTCACCGTAACAACGGAGCAATGCGCAGCCAACCTTTGTCGCCTGGCATCGGATCGGGCTAGGTT